>NZ_CP014143.1:0-1200000 GCF_001750105.1 Microbulbifer aggregans | reverse complement strand
AAAACCGCCGTAATATCGAACGCCTCAAGGATATGCACGGCCGGCTGCTGCGCTCGGGTATCCTCAAAGGTGCCGTGGGTAGCTACGTAGGCCTCGGTGAGCAGGGGATTGAAGTCGAGCGTGCGTTTGCCAAACACCTCGGCCTGCAGCGGCCCTACCCCGACGACTGGCATGGTGCCCGGGACATACTTGCCGAGTACGCCTTTACTCTGGCTCTGATCAGCAAGTCTTACGGTCGCATCGGCAACGAGTTGTTCCTGCTGCAGATGACCGATATCGGCGAAACAGAAGAAGTCCGCAAGAAAACGGCTGTTGGCAGCAGCACCATGCCGCACAAGAAAAACCCGAGCAAATCGGAAGCCCTGGTCTTCTATTCACGCAGTATTCCACGGACGGCGGAGATCATTGCCGATGACATGATCAACGTATTCGAACGGGACAACACCTCGCGCACCAACCGGTTGCTCGCGGAGATTTCCATCGAAACGGAAGACATGCTCAACGCCGCCATGGGCCTGCTCGGCAACCTCAAGATCAACCAGGCTGCCATGGCCGAGAACCTGGAGAAAACCCGCGGCATGATCCTCTCCCAGCGGGTCACCTTTGCACTGGCAGACAAAATCGGCAAGACCACCGCCAACAGCAGGCTGCACGAGCTGGCGGTAGAAGCCATGGCTGAGGACATTAGCCTGCGCGAAGCGATCGAGGGCGCCTCTGATATTGCCCAGCACTTCACCCCCACGGAACTCGACGAACTGTTCGATAGCACCAGCTATCTCGGCCTGGCAGAGGAACAGGTAGACGCCGTCATCGCCTACTGCCGCGAGGCGCGGAAGAGCGATTTCGCAGACTGACGACTCGAATCGCATTCTCAACAGCTCCCCGATCCGGCCAGGCTCCCAATGCCGTGTTCGGGGCGCCCCTCTCCTACACAGTCATCCTCACACACCCCGACTGCAATCGGCACTAGAATTAGAGCGGTTACTCCGGAGTATCTGCTCCATATCGCCATCAATCAGGAGTTGGGATGAAGAATATCTGTGTCTACTGCGGCTCCAGTCCCGGGCGCCGGACCGAATTCCTGCAGGCGGCCGAGGCGCTGGCGGCGGAACTGGTGGCGCGGGATATCGGCCTGGTTTATGGAGGTGCCAGTATCGGCATCATGGGTGCGCTGGCCGATGCAGTGCTGGCCCAGGGCGGCCGTGTAATCGGGGTAATCCCGGAGGCGCTGGCGGTACGGGAAGTGCCGCACCCCAACGTCACCGAGATGCGGGTGGTGACCTCGATGCACGAGCGCAAGGCGATGATGGAGGCGCTCTCCGACGGCTTTATCGCCCTGCCCGGCGGTCTTGGCACCCTCGAGGAGCTATTCGAGATCCTCACCTGGGGACAACTCGGTTTTCACCAGAAACCCTGTGGATTACTCGATGTAGCCGGGTACTACCAGCACCTGGCCACCTTCCTCGATCACTGTGTGACGGAGCAGCTGCTGCAACCCCAGTACCGGGCCATGCTGCTGGAGGCAGACGACCCCGCCAAGCTACTGAAACTGATGGAAAATTATCGCCCGCCGCCGCGAGACCAGCGCATCTCCCGCGACGATCTCTGATTCAACCTTTTCTGCCGGTAAGTGAATACCAACTGCGAATGAGAATTGTGGATATTCGGTTACTCACACAATCCTTGGATAGAGTTGTGAATAAGTTCGGAGTAACGCTCGTGGGCCGCATGGTTACTGGGACTGTGACAACCGTGTGAAAAAGCGACGATTGGACATCGTTCGTGATTGGGTGAGATAGCACTGGCACCCACCGATAAAAAAACCGCACGGGGTGAGAACCCGGTGCGGTTTTTCTTTTTCGCCTGTTCTTGTTTGCCAATCAGCGGCGCTTTAACAGCTCCAGTAGCTCCCAGCAGGCACCCAGTGTGTGGTAGTCACACTTACCGCCGGCGATGCTCTTTTCATTGGAGTATTTGCGATTCTGCCGATCGAGGACGCGGTACCAGGCACCGTGCTCGTGATCGATAAAGTGTGCCCAGCAGTAATCCCAGATACGGTCGTACCACTGCCAGTACATTTCCTCGCCGGTGGCCTCTGCCAGCAATGCCGCGGCGGCAAAGCTCTCTGCCTGCACCCAGAAATATTTATCGGCATCACAGATGCTGCCGTCCGGCGCATGGCCGTAGGCGATACCGCCGTGTTCACCATCCCAGCAAACTTCCAGCGCACGGTCGAACAGGTTGCGGGCCCGCTCCAGCATCCACGGCTCCGGCCGATAACGGTGCAGAGTGAGCAGTAACTTACTCCACTCGGTCTGGTGGCCGGGCTGGAAGCCCCAGGGCCGGTAGAGATTTTTCGGGTCGTCTTTGTTGTAGTCCCAGTCGATCTCCAGGGTTTCGGTGAAGTGCTCCCAGATCAGCCCCTCGGCCTTGTCCGCCAGAGTGACAGCAACGGTCCGGGCCAGGGTGTAAGCGCGATCGAGGAACTGCTTGTCACCCGTCGCCTTGTAAGCAGCCAGCAAGGCCTCGCAGCAGTGCATGTTAGCGTTCTGCCCCCGATAGGGGCTGACCGTCTGCCAGTCCGGTGTGGCTTCGTCGGCATAGAGTCCGGCATCGGCCTGCCAGAAATGCTGATTGAGCAGATCCCAGGTTTTGTAGAGATCCTCCCTGGTGCCGTCCAGATTCAGCTCCACGCAGCTGGCCAGTGCCAGCATCACAAAGGCGAGGCCATAGCAGTGGTTGGTCTGGTCCACAGGGGCATTGTTGTTCAGCAACCAGTTGTAGCCCTGGCGCTGCGCGTCCCAGTGCTGGTTGCGCAGGTATTCGAGGCCATGCCGTGCGCGCTGCAAATCTTCCTCGTTGCCGGAATGTCGATAGGCGCCGCAGTAGTTGAAGATCATACGGGTGGAGCTGACCAGGTGTTTGAAGCCCGGATCAAACACGGTGCCATCATCGAGGTAGTTCTGATGAAAGCCACCCAGCCGCCCATCAGTCACATGGGGCTGGTAGAAGGCCAGAATGCTGTCGACGTGCTGCTTCAGAAACTCGGCGCTGCGGAAGTTTGGAGTATCAGGCATGGTGGCTCCTTGCAGAGAGGAAGGCGTTGAGCGATTGCTGATTGGGCAATGAGGGAAATGCACCCGCTTTCGATGCTGCATGGGCGCCGCAGGCGCAGGCAAAGTGCAGAGCCTGCTGGAATATTTCTGTATGCAGCCAGCCGGAGAGTTCGGTCGGCGTCACACGTTGTTGTGCCAGCTGATAGATCAAGCCACCGATAAAGGCATCGCCGGCGGCGGTGGTGTCCACCGTATCGGTCCGGGGCGGTACCACTGTGCCCTGACCGACGGCACTGATCCACTGCAGAGGCTGCGGGCCATCGGTGACCAATAGCAGTTGTGGACGCTGTTGCAGCAACTGGCTGTGGAAATCTTTCCCATTGGTGAGGAAGTCCCGCTCTTCGCGGCTCATCTTGACGATATCCGCCAGTGCCACCAATTCCAGCACCCGTCCGCGACTGGCCGAACCCGCCGGCCACAAGTTGTGGCGCAGGTTTACATCGACGCTCACCAGCCAGCCCTGAGCCTGGGCGGTCTTTGCCGCTTGCAGGGTGGTAGCGGCGATCTCGCCATCCGTCAGGCTGTTGGAGCACAAATGCAGAATGCCCTGACCGGAGAAGGTGTCTTGATGGAAATGCTCGGGGCGAAAGCACAGGTCCGCCGCAGGCGGACGGTAAAATTCAAAACTGCGCTCGCCGCTCTCATCGAGGGAGACAAAAGCCAGCGCAGTTTTTGCTTCATTGGTAAAGCGCACATAGTCGGTCTTGACCCCCTCGGATCGTAGCGCGTCAAACAAAAAGCGCCCGAACAGGTCCTCCCCCAGCATGCCGGCGAAATAGGCCTCGCCGCCGAGCTTCGCCACCGCCACTGCGGCATTGGCTGGCGCACCACCGGGAAACTTGCGGAACTGTTCCACCCCGCTCTCGGCACTACCCGTACTGGCATTACCGGCCACCCGATCCGACAGGAGATCGACCAGCGCCTCGCCAAAGCAGACGACTTTCAACATCGCTACTCTTCTCCCTGCAGGTATTCGGGAAAGCGCACCGGTTGTGCCTGGTAGGAAGCCTGAATGGATTCCCGGAATTGCGGCAGCCCCTCGTAGAAGAAGAACACTTCGCCGAGCAGGCCCGCGCGGCGGTTGGCAGCCAGCATGCCCTCGAACAACTCGCGGCTGGGTAACTGGTCACCGACCTTAATCAGCACACCGGGGACAAATATTTCTCGCTGCTCTTCCGGTACCTGCGCCAGCGTCTGCTGCAGTGCGGCTTCGTAATCGGCAAGGTTGTGGCGATAGACCTGCGGCACCAGCAGGTCCACATTGCCGGCCTGCAACCAGGCGGGCCAGTCCTGCAGGTATTCCCGCTTGGACCAGGGAAAGATGGAAGGTGAAAAAGACACGATCAGGTCTGGCCGCACGGCTTTGACCTGTCGATAAAGATCTTGCGCGTAGTCGCTGAGGATATCCGCCCGCCAGTCGACCCAGGCCGGCTCCTGACTATCAGTCGGCGGCTTTGCGCCATTGTGTTCGCGCTGGTAGTGAGCGATCACGGCCGGGTTATAACCGCCCTCGGAAGGCATCGCCGGCAGGCGGTCATCGCCCTGGATGCCATCGACGTCATAACGCTGCGCCACCTCCAGCACCAGCGAAGTCATGAATTCCTGTACTTCGGTATCCAGCGCGTTGAGCCAGTCGAAGCCATTTTTGGTCACCAGCTCGCCCCCGGCGTTGAGGGATTTCCAGTGCGGTTTCAGCCGGCCGATCTCGCCGCCGTTGGTACTGTGGGAGGAAGAAAAGCCGAATTCGAACCAGGCGATCACCTTGATACCGCGAGGGCGAGCCGCATCGATCACTTCCTGCAGCGGATCACGACCAATGGAAGCGGGATCCAGCGCTGGGTCCATCGCGACCCCAGTGAAATTTTCCATGACTGCCGATGGGTAGAGTGTCTGCCCCTTGTTCCAGGTCACCACAAAGATGGTGTTGATACCCAGTTCATCACAGAGCGCCACCGCTTCTTCGATACCTTCGCGGCTGTAAAGCGCATCGCTGGCCACATTGGTGAGCCAGACCCCGCGCACCGCCTCGGGTAGGGGTTCCTCATGTGCACTCTCCGAATTCGCCGCGCAAGCGATTTGCGCGAGCAGCATCCACAGGCATAACAGGACCAGCTTACGCATATCAGTGCTCCGCCATCGGCTTCAGGGTCGAGATGGTTTGCTCATCAGCATCGAACAGGTAGAGCTTTTCCGGGACAAAGGCGAGGCCCACTTCGTAACCGGGGCGTGGCAGTAATTGTCCATGACTCTGCACGCAGAGTGACTGACCACCGAGGGTACAGTACAGGTAACTGATGGAACCCAGTTGCTCCACCGAACGCACCTGTGCCCGCAGTTCGCTGCTGTCGTCGACGGTGATGTGCTCCGGGCGAATGCCCAGGGTCAGTTCATCGCCGGCCGCTGGTTCTGTGCCGCACGGAACCGCCAGTTCCACCTTGCCGCTCTCGCCACTCTCGCCGCTAACGGCAACTTTCGTTTTTTGATCCTCCATACCGGTAGCCTGCACCGGGAGGAAATTCATTTTTGGTGAGCCGATAAACCCGGCCACGAACTGATTGGCCGGGTTGGTATACAGGGCCATGGGTTCACCCACCTGCTCCACCCGGCCATCCCGCAACACTACGATGCGGTTGGCCAGGGTCATGGCCTCGGTCTGGTCGTGGGTGACGTAGATCATAGTGGCACCGAGACGCTGGTGCAGGTCGGCGATCTCGGTGCGCATCTTTACCCGCAGTTCCGCGTCCAGGTTGGACAGCGGTTCATCGAACAGGAAGACATCCGGGTCCTGTACCAGAGCGCGACCGATGGCCACGCGCTGGCACTGGCCGCCGGACAATTCGCCGGGCTTCCGCTTCAGGTAGGGCTCCAGTTGCAGGATCTCGCTGGCGCGGCCGACTTTTTCCTGAATGGTCTCCTTCGGTACCTTGCGCATGCGCATGCCGAAGCTGAGGTTCTGCTCGGCGGTCATGTGCGGATACAGCGCATACGACTGGAATACCATGGACACCCGACGCTTGCTCGGCGCCAGACTGGTCACATCGCGGCGGGCGATATGGATGCTGCCTTCGGTCACGGTTTCCAGCCCGGCGATCATCCGTAGCAGGGTGGATTTACCGCAGCCGGAGGGACCGACGAACACCACGAACTCCCCCGGCTGTATCTGCAGGTCCACGCCATGAATGGTCTGGATGCTGCCGAAGCGCTTCTTGACCGCCTGAAGTTGTAACTCTGCCATCGATAACTCTCTCTACTCAGTCCACAGCGGTGATTGCCGGGTTGTCGGGCCAGTGAAGGGGAATGCCGCTCTCTGTGAGGCTGCGCTGGAAATCCACCACAGCGTGCTCCCGGGCTGCCAGGGTGCCGGGTTTCAGTTCTTGCCGGATGCAGAACGCCGCCAGCAAACCGGCCACCTCACCCACCAGCCATTCAATCGGGTGCACGCGGGTCGCCGCATTGACCAGATGGGTAACGCTCAGGTTCTTGCAGGCGGGCAGCAGGTTGTCGGCATCGGCGGGGATGAAAATTTCCAGCGGCAATTCGAACGGACGCACGCGGGCATTGGAGCCCATGCCCGATTCACAGGTGGGATGGATATCCATGTTGTACAGACCGATGCCGACACTGTGATCGCAGCACGCCGGGTCCCACTTTTTTGCCGGATCCAGTTCGAGTTCGGACTGGGTCAGGGTTTGCAGGCCGACGATGCGGCGGGATTCGCGCACATAGACCTGCTGTGCCAGTCCGTCTTCGGTACCCAAAGCCGTGGTTGCCAGTGACAGCTCCGGGAAGCCCTGCCCTTCCTCACCGATCCAGGATCGCGGTGCCTCGGTCTGCAGCCAGTGGGCGAGGCAGAATGACAGCTCGCGGGCCTCTGCCACTACCTGTGCCTGTGTCGTTGGCCCATCTAATAGTGGTGCCAGGGCATAGTCGTTCTGTGCCCAGTTGATCAGGCTGATATCCGCCCGCCCATCATCCCAGTTGTGGGCGGCGACAACGCGCCGGTAGCGCCACAAGTCCAGGGTCTCTCCGTCTCCGAACAGAGGCAGCTGCACCGAGGAATAACCCTCATGGCCCGGCAGGTGGTCGCTGAACAGCGGATAGCCGTAGTGGGGCACGATGTAGTTTTTCCAGAAGTCATAGGCTTCCGGTTTGGGAATCGCTGTCGACTGCGCCGGGTCGGTTTTCTGCAGGGCGAAGACGAAGGTCACCGGCTGCTGGTCCGCCATGCTGGCCTGCTCGGGTGCCTGGCGTTCGTTGAACGCCGCGCGGGACTCCTTGCCGAGTCGGTAGGGCAAATCCGCCTGTGCCAGCAGCTCGCCGGTGTCGGTGGCATCGAGAAAGTAATGGGCGTGTACGCGCAGCCGCTCACCGCTTTGATGTTCCAGTTCCACCCACGCGATATTGCGACCAGAGCGACCTGTGTCGATCGGTCGGCAATGTTCCTGCAGGCGCAGCAAGCCGCTGGCAATATGCGGCTGCAGCAAGTCGCGCAGGTAGCGCTCGGCGACGGCGGGCTCAAAACACAGTCGGCTGACCCAGCCATCACCCGGGTTGCAGCCTTCGGTCATGGTGCCGTTATCGTGGAACTGCTCATTCGCCAGGTAATACTCTCGAATCGCCTGACGAAAACGGTAGTAGCTGTCGCTGGCCCCGAAGGATTCGATATACGAGTGCTCATCTGGCGGCACTCCCTGGCTGGTGAGCTGGCCGCCAATCCAGTCAAACTCGCTGGCCAGCAGTGTGCGCACGCCGCGCTTACACAGCTGATAGGCTGCCAACACACCGCCGAGGCTGGCACCGATCACTGCTGCTTCGACGTTCACGCTGTTCATGCGTTCACCTCAGCCTCACACGAAGAACCGATTCGCGTGCGCAGGCCGATCTCGAAACTGCGTCGCCAGGGCAGATACAGACTGTCGACCTGTATATCGTCGAAGCCCTGTTCTTGCAGCCACTCGCGCGCCTCTTCCAGATAGAGCGTCTCCAGGGTTGCCAATAAACGATCGGGATCCGCCGCCGCTTCCGGGACCTGGCGGCGCAACCGCTGGCGGAAATCCGCCTGGTAGAGAAAGTCATCCAGCAACCGGATCGCCAGCAGATGGCGATTGTTTTCTGTCGAGCCACCATTCACTGCGACACACAGCTGCGCCACCAGACTGCCGATACTGTTGCTGGCAGTATTCCAGCCCGCATAGGCAGTCAACGAACGCAGCGGTCGGGGTAAAGCCTGTATCAGCTGTGGATCACCGCCGTTGGCATAAGCAAGATCCAGCAGCGCCAGCGGCTTGTCGTTTTTCTTCAGGGAGGAGAGCCAGTCGCTGTCGGCTGCAACCGGGTCCGGTAGTGGTTGCTCCATGGCCCAATCACCCTGCTGAGAGCCACTGGTATGCACCGCAATCACAGCATCGGCAGCCACAGTGTTCGGCACCAGCGCCGCGCCGGCCGCGGCGATCTGGCAGTGAATCGATTCCAGCAGCGTACGATCCTCGTATCGGGCCACCATCGTCTGGATTACATCAGGCTGGTGCGGATGCAGCGCTACCTTGAGCGGGGGAATCACGCCCAGATGCTGCAGCTGGTGGACCAGCAGGGTATAGATCACCTCGTCCGCGCCAGGATAAATCAGCACGCGTTCACCGAGGCCGCGCTTATCCACCATGGCCTGCAGTTTTCTGCGCTCGGCAATATTGAAACCGTACTCGGCAGTATCATCCTGGGGCAGGATAAGCCGATCGATCACCCCCGCCTCGACCAGTTCCAGCACGCGGCAGGTCACGGCAAAGTTACGCGCGCGGGTGGTGAGGTAATCCTGGCGGATCTGCTCCGGGATCATTGCCCGCGCCATCTCCGCCCAGTTCCGGTCTTCGGAATTGCCAAGGCAATCGAAGCGATCACTGTGGTAAGACCAGCGCCAGATCAGCTCGCCATAATCCGCCCAGTAGAGCTTCTCTTCTTCGTTCTCATTATTGTTGGACAGGCGCATGGTCGCGCAAAAAGCGTAAAGCGGCCGGTCCGGGTAGCCGCGTTTCAGCTGTTTGAGAAGTTCCAGTCGTTCGAGCAGGGAAGACTCGCTGTCGTCGATAAAGCGCGATGGCACCAGCCCGCCGTATACGAGCATGTCGATGGAAAAGATAAAACCATCGGCCGCTTCCGCCCGTTCAGAAACCCATGCGGCCAGATGGTCGCGGCTGGCCGGTTCGCGGAAATAGCCGAGTTCCTCCACCGCCGGGCAGGAAAGCTCACAGCCGGCAACCTCAGCGAGAAGCTGCACCTGTTCCCGCGTTACCGGCCGACCATCGACCGGCAGCGCCAGGATTCTTTTTGCTGGCTGGTCAGGCATGACGGTCCTCCTTCGCTGCGTCGCTAACGACAAACGTAGCGATCTGTTTCGGCCTGACAGTTAACGAATGTTTCAGTACGGCACCCGCCAGGTCCGTGCGGACTACCGGCCGGTCGAAGCTGGCATCAATCGATTTTGCAGTCGGGTTCCACAGGCGGATCTCCAGGCCGTGCTCGGTGTGGCGCACGCTGGAAACCTGTAGATCCTTGTTTGCCAGCTGTACCTGAACCAGCTGTACACTGGGATGGCCGCGCAGCGCCGTCACGGGTTTACGGAAACCGGCGGCGCGGTTCAACAATTCCACTGGTGTCGGCGCACGCAAGGTAAAGGCGAATTCAAACTGGTGTTCACGAAGGCACTGCGCTTCGGGCGTTTCCAAGTCAGGACCTGCACCCAGGCCACGGGTTTTCAGGTCACGCCGTGACAGCCAGCCGACGCTGCGGATCAGGGTGATACCGAGCAGGTCTTGCCCCTCGCCCTCGATCACTTCGAACTCCTGCAGCCCCCGGTGCACGAAACCGACCGCCCCCGCACTGATGGCGCTCTGAGTCGGTATGACGGACACCGGCGCTTCCTGCTGGCCCTGGGCCTGCATGGTGACTGCGTATTGTTTTGGTCGCTCAATCCAGTCAAAGGCCGAATCCGCAGCAGTGCTGGCGACTGCCTCCTGCAAGGGAATGTGCAGCCTCAGGCGCTGGTCGCCGGCATGGTTTTCCCACACCAATGCACAGTGGATAAATTCATCGTCTGGCAACAGGCGGAGTGTCAATGTGCCGGTGCTGGTGACTTCCTTCTCGGAAGTATCCTGCCGGTCCGGCGACAGACCGGCTGGCTGCGGCAACCGCAGCTGCAGACGGAGTTCGCCAATCCCTCCGGGGAGCTGTGCACTGGCAACTGTTTCGACCATGGCACGGTAGCGCCGGGAATCCAGCGGTGAGAAGTTATAGGTATCACCGGTATCAATTTCACTGACCAGCGCCAGCATGTCGACATGGCGTCGGCCGCTGCCCTTGTCCTCGATGACCAGTTCGCGATCACCCTCCAAAGAGATACGGTAAAACTCGTTCTGAAGCAGCGGGGATTGGTCTTCAGGGGACTGAACGACCGAGGTGCCGGCAGCGCTCTTTGTATCCTGTTTCTCTGCAATGCACGGCAACATTCCAAGGCCCGGTAGGCTGCCCTTGATCGCAACAGTGTAGCGATAGCCATGCACCATATCCGGGAAGTCATCCAGGGGTGAGTGGAATTCCTGCGCGGGCTGGCTGTCCAGGATGCACGCTTCCTGTGGCTTACCCTGCTTATCCGTGACCTTTAGTGCATCCGCACGATCACCGGCGAGAAACAGTGAGTGAATCGACCAGCTGGAGCTCGGCTTCGGCGAGGGATTAAAGAGCGTGAATTCACTGTCGTCGGCGAATGGGCTGGGCAAGCTCCGCTCACGGGCATCGGCCAGTTGCTGATTGATCATTCCCATACGGGTTTGCGCGAGCTGGCGCAGATGATCCAGGCGCTGGTGCAGCTGCTCAAAACGGGATTCCATTTCCCGATGCACTGAATCGACACTACAGCCACAAATCGAATCGTGGGCATGCTGCTCGATCAATAACTGCCAGGTCTGCTCCAGATAGCGCGCGGGATAACGATCGGCTGGCATTACCGCGAGCAGCGGCTCTATGAGTCCCGTGAGCCTATCTTCCAGTTGCTGATTTTGCTGCTTGAGGTACTGGCGGGTGGAGAGCACATCCGGCAGTACGAATGCGCCGCTGTTTCCGCGCAGTTCACCCTCGATACGATCGCAAGCGCCGGTTTGCTCCTGTAGCTGCGCAATGTAATCCGCCAGCGTTGTCTGCTGCAGTCTGTAGGCGTCCTGCTCGGTATTGAACTGGTCGATGCGTGCCTGCAGTCGCGAATCGCTGAGCAGATGGTCTCCGCCCTGGGTCAGCAATAGCTGCCGTCCCTTACTGCGCCCCTCAATTTTTTCCAGATACGCGGTGAGGTTGCCCTGCCAGTCTTCCGTATTGAACGGATGCTGGTAGTAGCCCTCTGTCAGGAAGACAGTAAAAACTTCACTGCCATCCGGAGATTGCCACAGCAATTCGGAATGTCCCGCATCGATACCGCGCCATGCAACGGCATTGTCGATGCCAAAACCACCTAGCAATTGGGGCATCTGCGAAACATGGCCGAACGTATCCGGGAGGTAGCCCACGGACTGGCAGTGGCCATGCCCATTGGCCCGACGAATGCCCAGCTCCAGGTTGCGAATCAGCGATTCGCCACTGCAGAGAAACTCATCGGCCATGATGTACCAGGGCCCGATGATGATGCGCCGCTCGCTGACATAATGGCGCACACGCTCGGCCAGTGCCGGCTCAGCCTCGCGATAGAAATCCTCGATTGCCGACACCTGGCCATCAAACAGGAACGAGACCAACTGACCACTGTCCAGCTGCTCGACCACCTGCTCCATGACCTGCAGCAGACGCCCAAGGAATGTCTGGTGCGGGTAATACCACTCCCGATCCCAGTGGGTCTGGACTACGACAGCAACGTCTCTCGTCATCCCTTCACCGCACCACGCATGGCGCCCTCAATAAAGTATTTCTGGCTGAAGATAAATACGGCCAGGATCGGCAAGATGGAAAAGACTGCCCCGGCCGCCACCAGCCGCCAGTCCATGGAAAAGGTATTGGCCAGGCGGTTAACACCCAGCGGCAACGTGTAGTAGCCCGGATCGTCGAGAATGATGAGCGGCCACAGGAAATCACCCCAGACGCCGATAAAGCTGAAGACGGCCAGGGTCGCCAGTGACGGCTTCACCAATGGCAACAATACATGCCACCAGATCTGCAGGCGGGAAAGGCCCTCGATCATGGCGGACTCTTCCAGCGCACGGGGAATGCCGAGGAAAGCCTGCCGCATCAGGAACACCCCAAACGCCGTGCAGGCATGGGGCAACACCAATCCCAGGTAAGAGTTCTGTAGCCCCAGGTTAATGGCAATGTTGTAGACCGGGATCATCAGTAACTGGAACGGGATCATCATAGAGCTGAGTAACAGCATGAAGATCAGGTTCTTGCCGCGAAAATCCATGCGCGCCAATGGGTAGGCTGCCAGGGAGGCAAAGATCAGGTTGGCGCCCACTGCCAAACCCGCCACCAGCACGCTGTTTTTCAGGTAGAGGAGAAACGGCTGCGTTTCGATGACACGCCAGAAGTTCTCCAACGTCGGCTGCGCTGGCAGCAGCGATGGCGGGTACTGGAAAATATTCTCGCTGCCGGATTTCAACGCCGTGGACAACAGCCACAGGAACGGCCCCATGGTCAGCATGGCGACTGCCGCGAGCGCCAGGTAGCGCAGGGCGATGGAAAGCCAGGAACTTTTCATCAGCGCTTCCTCAGTACGAACAGGTTGATCATCGACAGACCCAGCGTCAGGAGGAACAGCACCACGCCGGCCGCCGACGCATAGCCCATTTCAAACTCCTCGAAGGCGCTCTGGTAAATGAAATACACCAGGGTCTTGGTGGCATCGAGCGGTCCACCCTGGGTCATGACATAGACTTCCTCGAACACTTTCATCGCGGCGATTGAGGACATGACTGCGACAATGGCAATCGACGGCTTCAGCAACGGTATGGTGATGTGTATCGTCTGCTGCCACTTGGAAATCCCCTCCACTTCCGCCGCCTCATACAGGTGCTTGGGAATGGACTGCAGGCCGGCCAGATAGATCACCATGTAATAGCCGAGCCCGGTCCAGATGGTCACTGCCATCACGGAGAAGAGCGCGTTGGCAGGATCGGTCAGGAACGCCACCGGATTATCGGTAATACCGGTCGAGAGCAGGAAATAGTTCAGGATGCCCTGCTCTTCATAGACCCACTTCCAGATCAGGCCGGTCACCACCAGCGAGGTGATCACCGGCAGGTAGAAGATCGCCCGAAAGACTTTGATTCCGGCCAGTGACTTATTGACCAGCAGCGCGAGGAAAATCGGTGCAATCACCAGGAATGGCACCACAACAATCAGGTAGAGCAGCGTGTTGCCGAGACTGTTCCAGAAAAAGGGATCTTTGATCAGTTTGCGATAGTTGTCCGCACCCACAAACCGGGATTCGGTGATCATGTTGTAATCGGTGAGGCTGGCGGCAATGGCGTGCAGCATCGGATACAGCACGAAGCCACCAATAATGGCGCAAGCCGGGATAAGAAACAGATACGGGGTCAGCCCCGGACTCTTTTGCATCACACCACTCCGGTATTTGCGTGGGTGTGGGCGAGCGCGGCGGCACCGTAAATGCCGGCATCGTTGCCAAGCCCCGCTGGCTCCAGCAACAGCGGCAAGCCTGCGGCAGCCTGCTTTTGCTCCAGCAGATGCCACCAGTCTTCCCGCGCGGCGACCAGACCACCGCCGATCAGTACCCGATCCGGGTTCAGTGACCAGTAGATATTTTCCAATGCGAGAAGGAGGAAATCACAGAAACGCTCGCAGGCCGCACGGCCGGGCGCCTCACCGCGGCGCAGTGCAGACAGCACATCGCGACCGTTGTCGAAGCTGTTCGCACCGGCGAGGTGGTTGGCGATATTTGCCAGGCCAGTGCCGGAAACCAGGTCTTCCAGTGCGAGCGTCTTGCCGCTCTGCCAGGGGCTGGGCAGGCGCGTGCGGCCGAAATGGCCCGCCACCTGAGAAGCACCCGACAGTATTTCCCCATCGATGGCGATGGCACCGCCGAGGCCAGTGCCCAGCGCCAACATGACCGTGGTGCCCTCGCGATACACGGGTGATCGGCACAGTTCCCCAAGCAGCGCAGCCTTTACGTCATTCTCCACCGCGACGGGCAGTCCAAGCTCCTGCTCCAGCAATTCGGCGACCCGGGTGCCCTTCCAGCCGGGGATGGCTGCAGTCGCATCGACGACCAAACCCTGCTGTGGATCAATCACGCCGGCACAGGACACGCCTACTGCGACCGGCGCCCAACCATTGGTGGATGCCTGCTCCCGGCAATCCGCAATGGCAGCGCGCAGCGCCGCCATCACGCCGTCGCGACCCGCGCTGAGATCCGTTGGTCGGTCACTAACAAAATGCGCCTCACCAGCCATAAAGGCCGCGGTGCGAATCTTGGTGCCGCCCAGGTCAGCGGCGAGCACGCACTCATTCATCGGAACCTCCCAGAAAAAGTGCCCAGGTCTGCGCGGTTTCATCAAGCGCTTCATCCACGCTCAATCTCCCCAGCATGGCGGACTGCAGGTTGTAGACAAAACTGGTTTTCAGCTTGCTGTAGTTGGGCAGCGGCGGCACCAGCACGCCACCCTCAAGAATCTGCTGCGCCGACAGCAGGCGGGCGCGATCGACGATGCCGGGCTCTGGGCCAAGTTCGCTGAAGAACGGATCGCGATAGCTCTCGGCGGTGGATGGCATCAGCGGCACGCGGTGAGCCAGTGCCATCTGGTTTTCGTGATTAGTGACGAAGGTGGCAAAACGGAATGCGGCTTCCTTGTTTTTGGATAGTGCTGGCACAGCCAGATTCATCACCGCCACGTTGAAGGGTGCATCCTTAACCTTAAGCTGCGGCGCAATGCCGATTTTTTTAAAAAGGTCGGGGGAGTTGATGCGGATATTGTTCAGGAACTGCATGCCGGTGGTGATCATGGCCACCTCGCCCGACTGGAACAGGTCGACGGCCTTACGATGCCCTTCGGTCAGCACATTGCGCGGGATCAGGCCCTGCTGATAGAGATCGCGGTAGTAACGGAAAAACGCCTGGCCGGCCTCATTATCAAACCCAACCGCACCCCGACCTTCATCCACCAGCTGTGCCCCCATGGCCACCAGGCTTTCCATCGGATGACTGCCGTCCATCGCCGGGAAGTAAGCGTACTTGTCCAGCGTGTTGCGAATGCGTTTGGCGGTATCCAGCAGTTCGATGTGGTCTGACGGCACCCTGGCGCCGGCCTGTTCCAGCAGCTCGCGATTGAAAATGGTCACGGTGGTGGAGAGGTACCAGGGGATGGCAAAGCTCTGTCCGCGGTATTTATTCGCCTGCCAGATATTCGGCAGATAGGCGCTGATCTCTTCCGGGCTCAGGAAGCGCTCCGGATCTGCCAGTGCTCCGTACTGGGCCAGCTTGGCGGCAAACTGCGGGTTGAGGTTGACCAGGTCGGGGGCGGTGCGCGCGGCCACGGAGGCGAGCACCTTCTTTTCCATTTCCTTCCACGGCACGTCCACCCACTTCACGCGCACGTCCGGGTTCTGTCGCTCGAATTCGGCGATCAGCCCGTTCACGTATTCATCGTGAAAGGGGGAGAGCTGCATGGTCCAGAACTGGATCTGGGTGGCGGCACTGACACAGGCACTGAACAGTGCTGCGATGCCGACCGCGATCAGCCTGGTGACTGGGCCGAGGATCAATTGCATTATTGGTCTTATCCCTTCTTATCACCCCGACTGTAAACCAATCCGAATTTGAAAATCAAACCAATTGGTATAGTATTTTCGTCACTATCGGCCAATTAGCATGCCAATATCCCGGCATTCAGGACTTTCAGATGGGGATGACCCGCAAACAACAGCAGCTGCATCGCCAGCTGCTGGACATCATCGACCAGCAGGCCCCGGGCACCCGCCTGCCGGGTGAGCGCGAGCTCAGTGAGCAACTGGGCGTATCCCGCGACACCCTGCGCAGGGCATTGAAGCACCTGGAAACACTGCACAGGGTGGAAATCCGCCAGGGCGCGGGGATCTTCGTCAAGGCACAGCCGCTCGCCAGCCAACTCAAGCTGATGTCCTTCAGTGAGGAGATGCAGCAGCTGGGCCTCACCCCCTCCAACCGGCTGCTGTTCAATGATGTGGTTCAGGCGGACGTGAAGCTCGCCAGCAAGATGAACGTCGCTCCCGGCGCGGAGCTGTTCCTGGTACGCCGGCTGCGCCTGGCTGACGGGGAGCCGGTGGCCATCGAGCGGGTCTACCTGCCAAAAGCCACGTTCCCGGAGCTGGCCATCCAGCAACTCAGCAGTGGTTCCCTCTACAGCCTGCTTCACGACCAGTACGAGATGGTGGTGGATCAGGCCAGCCAGGAGATTAGTGCCACGGTTGTCGATGAAGAGGAGGCGGACTTACTGCAGATTCCCGCTTTCAGCCCGGCGTTACTGGCGGAGCGCACCGTGTACGATGAGGAAGGTCGTATTATCGAGCTGGCCAAAAGTCTGTACCGCGCAGACCGCTACCGCTTCAACGTGCTGGTGCAGCGCAACGGCACCCGCCTGGCCACGGTTTACGAATCATGACAGCACGCACGGAAGCTCTGGACGCACTGGATAGAAGGGTGCAAAACGGCCTGATCGTCTCCTGCCAGCCGGTGGACAACGGTCCCATGGATAACGACGAAACCGTGATGCGGCTGGCTAGCGCGGCCATCGCTGGAGGAGCCGATGGTCTGCGTATCGAAGGCGCCCCCCGCGTGGCCCGGGTGCGGGAGGCACTGCCACAGGCGCTGATTATCGGCATCGTGAAGCGGGATTTGCCGGACAGCCCGGTGCGCATCACCCCTTTTCTCTCTGATGTCGAAGCGCTGGCTCTGGCCGGGGCAGACATCATCGCCGTGGATGCTACCGCCCGCCCAAGGCCTGCACCTCTCAACGCACTAGTCGATGCGATTCATGGTCACGGCAGGGTCGCGATGGCGGACTGCAGTTGCATGGCCGATGCGGCGAACGCTTACCGCCTCGGTGCCGACATTGTCGGTTCGACGCTGTCCGGCTATACCGGCGGCCCTGTGCCAGCCGAGCCGGATTTCGAACTCCTCCAGCTGCTGGCACAGAGCTATCCGCGGGTCATGGCCGAGGGTCGTTTCAACACCCCGCAAGACTGCGCTAAAGCGCGACAACTGGGCGCCTGGGCTGTCACCGTCGGCACGGCGATCACTCGTACCGAGGTGGTAACTCAGTGGTTTGCCGAAGCCACTTCAGCTCCCCTCCTGCAGAAAGCACAAGCGGTAGCGAGTGAACACTCCTAGCAGTTGTCGCGCAGCGTTACCCTCGACCTGATCAGGCGCAGTGGATCCGGTAACCGGTTTCGAAAACCTCGTCGGGCTGCAATGTGATAAATCCGGGCTTGTCCGCTAGATCGGCAGGTGCGGAAGGTGAATCGTCTGTGCTCAACCACGGCTCGATACAGACGTAGGGTGCGTTCGGTTTTGCCCACACACCAAGATGGGCCGCGCCGCCAGTATCGAATTCCAGCAGCCGTTCACCTCTTGCGAACAGACCGACTTTGCGCGAACGGATATCTTTTAAGATCAGCGCATCCCTGGCGAAGGTCTCCCGCCCAAGGCTCAGGCGCCGCCCCACTATGGGCGAAGGCCCAGCATTCTCACTCAACAGATCACCCTCCAGGCAGTAGCACCCGCCCTGCTCCTCGCACTCGAATTCCAGGTAACTGTCCGAGGCCTCCATGGTTTCGCCCGGCAGGGCGAAGGCGGGATGGGAGCCGAGGGAAAATGGCATCCCCCCTTCACCGCGATTCTCTACCCCATAGCGCACCGACAGGCCGCTCTCCTCCAGCCTGAAAGTGACCTGCAGCAAAAACTCAAATGGGTATTGGGCCCGGGTCAGTTCATCGGCCTGCAACACCAGCGTCAAAGAATGCTCATCGGCACTGACAAGTGAAAAATCCCGCGTTTTGGCAAAGCCGTGTTTGCGCATGGCATACCAGTGGCCATCGTGATGGTAGCCGCCGCCCTTCAGGCGACCCACCACAGGAAACAAAATCGGCGCCGTGCCGGCCCAGACATCCGGATCACCCCGCCACATCAGTTCCCGCTGGCGAACATGATCCACCAAGCTGAACAACTCTGCCCCTTTTTCGCGCACTGCGACAGTGAGGCGGTCATTTTTCAAAATCAGACTTGCCATCACTCACCTACCCTTTTTTCTATAAACTTTGATCCATCGGCACTCCTCACCAGTGGCAAACCAAACAAAACAATCAGGAGGCGCCGGGTCGAGGCATTCAATTGACCTGCCATGATTTCAGACAACACCTCTTTTTGCGACTCTTGCCGGACATACCGATGACAGGTACGGTCAAAATAAAAATGCCACAGTCGTGATCAGGCTGAAGGAAGCCAACCATGAAAGACGTCTGCATTGCTGCCATACAGATGGTGAGCAGCGAATCGGTCAGCGATAACCTGACAAGTGCTCACTCACTGCTGTGTGACGCTGTCAGTCGCGGAGTAAAAATTGCCCTGTTGCCGGAAAACTTTGCCCACATGTCAGATCGAGGTAGTTTTTCGGTCGCCGAGACCTTTGCCGGCGAGGGCGAAGCCTGTCCTGAACGTCAGCCTATTCAAAGCGCGCTGCAGCACTGGACCGCGGAGCTGGGCATCTGGATCGTAGCGGGTTCAGTGCCACTATCGCAGCGGCCGGATGGCTCGGCGACTGAGGGCCGGCGCAGTCGCTCGGCCTGCCTGGTTTATGACGCTCAGGGCAAACTCCGCGCCCGGTACGACAAGATTCACCTGTTCGATGTGGAGGTAGAAGACGCGGCGGGCAGTTACCGTGAGTCTGCGAGTATCGAGCCCGGGGAGGAAACCCTGGTCACTCCAACACCCTGGGGGCAGTTGGGGCTGAGTGTCTGTTTCGACCTGCGCTTTCCCGAGCTCTACCGCAATCTGGCTGTAGCCGGTGCAGAAGTTCTCGTGGTGCCGTCAGCGTTTACCCATACCACCGGGCAGGCGCACTGGTTGACGCTGTTACGTGCACGTGCAATCGAGAATGGTTGCTTCGTGATCGGCGCCAACCAGGGCGGTGTGCATTCACCCAAAAGGCGCACCTGGGGGCACTCAGTGATCATCGATCCCTGGGGAGAGGTGCTCGCCGAAGCCGGGGAAGGCGAAGCGGTAATCACAGCAAACCTGCAAGTGGTAAAACTGGAAAAGGTGAGAAGGCAGATGCCATTGCTGTCGATGCGCCGACTGTAGGCAGAGAGCTATCACTTAAAGTAGCAACAGAAATCCGGCAGAAAGCCAGGTTAACGACTCATCGCCTGCGAATTGATGGTTTCGCTCACCGCATCCACTTGCAACTCCATACTCTTCTGGCTGGGGGGAAATTCTTTGAAAGACTGGACAAACTCAGCGATCTTCGGACCTGCCTGCCCGAGTATCCAGCTACGGTTTTCAGCCCATTCATCGTAACCTCGGGATTCGGTAAAACGCTCAAAGGGGTCGAGTTTCAGATTGATGATGTATGGGGTAGTGAGGGCATTTTGCGGGGCACGGAACCAGTGGTCCTGCCGGATAAATAGTAATTTCCAGTCGCCATAGCGCATACCGTGGAAAGTCGCTTCGGTAAAATAGTAAAATTCCTTACGTTTTGACTTGCCCAGGTTGAGTAACAGATCACTCTGATCGTAACCATCCAAGTGCACCTTGTAGCTCTGCCCGCCGATTTTTTTACCGGTCAGCAGTTCCTTCTTAATGTCTTTGTCACCCAGCCAGGACATGAATGTCGGCACCCAATCCTCCATGGTCATGAATTCCCCGGTATAGGCCCCCTCGGGAATATGCCCAGGCCACTTCACCAGCATGGGGACCCGGAATCCGCCCTCCCAGCCGCCAACACCCTTTTCACCATGGAACGGATGGTTGCCGCCATCTGGCCAAGAATTGGAGGCTGCACCATTATCGGTTGAAAACATGACGATGGTATTGTCGGCAACACCAAGCTCGTCGAGGAGGTCCAGTAGCTCGCCAACGTCATCATCCAGCTCCATCATTCCGTCTGCATAGATCCCATAACCACTTTTACCGGCATATTCCTCATTCAGGTTAGTGCGATAGTGCATGCGTGTGGTGTTGTGCCAGACGAAGAAGGGTTTGCCAGATTTAACCGCGTCACTGATAAAACGCTTGGACTGTTCGAGCACTTCCTGATCAAGGTTACGCTGCCGCTCCCGCCCCCAAGGTCCGAGATCTTCAATCTTCTGCGACCCATCTGGCATTGCCCGGGAGTGAATGACACCGCGCATTTTCAGTTTTAGCTTTTCCTGTATGGCTTCATCTTTGGGGAAGTCATACTGCTCCGGATATTCGCCCGCATTCAGGTGATAGAGAATCCCGAAGAACTCGTCAAAACCGTGATTGGTTGGTAAATGTTCATCCCGGTCACCAAGATGATTTTTGCCAAACTGGCCGGTGACATAACCCTTGGCTTTGAGCATCTCCGCGAGGGTAGGATCTTTCTTCATGATTCCCTCTTTCGCGCCCGGCAGGCCAACGGTGCTCAAGCCGGTGCGGATGGGATACTGGCCGGTGATAAATGCGGCCCGCCCCGCGGTGCATGATGCCTGGGCATAGTGATCCATAAACATCATGCCGTCTTTGGCAATACGATCGATATTTGGGGTACTCCCTCCCATCATGCCTCGGTGATAGGCGCTAATGTTCCACATGCCGACATCGTCACCCCAGATCACCAGTATGTTGGGCTTGCCGCCTGATTGGCGATTGGCCGGCTTTTTGTCTTGGGCGGAATTGCTATTCTGCTCCGCCGACTCTCTCTTGCTTGAGGCAATGATCTGCTCGGTTTCGGCTTCCCGGTGCTCAGTGACTGCAGAGCTCACTGTTTTCTGTGCCGAATCGCCCGTGGCCGTCGAATCCGTATCCTGTTTCTCTGAGCAGGCGAACAGAAGCAGAGCGGCCATCAAGGCGAAGCAGGTACTTTTCACGACAGCTATTCCTTTGCATTACCAGATTACGGAGAAACGTACGCCCGCTCGCTACCAGGGCAGGCTAATCGAAGCGCACTTCTCCGCTAACTCTAGCCCACAGAAGCACTGGAGCACTGAGCCTCCGGACCTCCGGCGTGATATTCAGCTCCTGCCGAAGGAAGTGGAAAGTGGGTGATTAGTCAGGAAAGGCGCCGGCAGCAGGTAAAGAGATAACAACCGGCGAAGGTCGCGGGTGTAGAAGAGGAGTAGTGAAACAAAAAAGGCCACCCGCTTGGGTGGCCTTCTTCTTATCGAGTGATTTTTATGATTTTTCGACAACCTGCTCGATGCGACCGAAGATCGACTTGCCCTCGTCATCGTACATCTCGATGGCGATACGATCACCGAAGTCCATAAAGGAGGTGCTCGGCTTGCCGTTCTGGATGGTTTCGATCATGCGGATCTCGGCGATACAGCTGTAGCCGACACCGCCGTCATCCACTGGCTTGCCTGGGCCACCATCCAATTTGTTGGACACCGTGCCGGAGCCGATGATAGTGCCCGCTCCCAGGGGACGGGTCTTGGCCGCGTGGGCCACCAGCTGGCCGAAGTGGAAAGTCATGTCCACGCCGGCGTTCGGCTTGCCAAAGGTCTTGCCGTTCAACTCGGAGGTCAGTGGCAGGTGCAGCTTGCCTTCCTTCCAGCTATCACCCAGCTGTTCCGGTGTGACACAGACCGGCGAGAACGCGCTGGACGGCTTGGACTGATAGAAGCCGAAGCCTTTGGCCAGCTCACCGGGGATCAGGCCACGCAGGGACACATCGTTCACCAGCATGATCAGCTTGATGTGCTTGAGGGCTTCCTCCGGGGACACCCCCATGGGCACGTCGTCGGTGATGACGGCAATTTCGGCCTCGAAGTCGATACCGAAACCTTCGCTCTGCGGCATTTTTACCGGCTCACGCGGCGCCAGGAAAGTATCGGAGCCACCCTGGTACATCAGCGGGTCGGTCCAGAAAGTTTCCGGCATTTCGGCGTTGCGTGCTTTGCGCACCAGCTCCACGTGATTCACATAAGCACTGCCATCTGCCCAGTGGTAGGCACGGGGCAGCGGGCTGTGACAATTGGCCTGGTCGAAGGCTTCGCCTTCGATTTCGCCTCTCTGCAACTTTGCATGCAGGGCTTCCAGCTTGCTGGAAACTTCGGCCCAGTTATCCAGTGCATTCTGCAGGGTCGGGGCAATGTCGGCTGCGGACGCCATTCGGGTGAGGTCGTCGCTGACCACCACCAGTTGGCCGTCGCGGCCGGATTTAAGGCTGGCTAACTTCACTGTGCCTTCCTCTCGCTTTCAATCTTTGGGTTTAGGGGTCTAGAGCTTTGAACTCTTCTTCACCGTGCATCCAGGCAGCATGACGCGGTGCCTTCTTGGTGCGGGACCACTCTTCCAGCATGTCTTCCGCCACCCGCTTCAACTCCTTGTGCATACCGGGCTCGGCGGTATTGGCCGCCAGCTCGATACGATGCCCGTTGGGGTCGAAGAAGTAGATGGACTTGAAGATCGTGTGGTTGGTGGGACCGAGCACATCAATACCCGCGTCCTCGAGCTTCTGCTTCATGGCCATCAGCTCATCCATGCTCTCGACTTCGAGGGCAATATGCTGCACCCACTGCGGCGTGTTCTCATCGCGGCCCATGTCCGGGGAGTTGGGCAGCTCGAAAAAGGCCAGCACATTGCCCTGCCCCGCATCGAGAAACACGTGCATGTACGGATCCGGCGCCCCGGTGGAGGGCACCTTGTCTTCGGCAATAGCCAGCTGGAAATCCATGCCGAGGAGATCGCGGTAAAACTCCACGGTCTCCTTGGCATCGCGGCAGCGGTAGGCCACGTGATGAATGCGCTTGATGCCCATATCAGGCCTCCGGCTTCTCTTCTTTGCCTTTGTCACCGATCACGCCACGCTTCAGCTGGTCGCGCTCGATGGACTCGAACAGCGCCTTGAAGTTGCCCTCGCCGAAGCCTTCATCTTCTTTGCGCTGGATGAACTCGAAGAACACCGGGCCGAGCATGTTGGCGGAGAAAATCTGCAGCAGCAGGCGCGGCTGGCCGCCCTCGGTGTTGCCGTCCAGGAGGATGCCGCGGGACTTCAGCTCACCGGTGGGCTCACCGTGGCCCGGCAGACGCTCTTCCAGCATTTCGTAGTAGGTTTCCGGCGGAGCGGTCATGAACTCCATACCGCGCTCTTTCAGACGATCCCAGCACTTGAGCAGGTCGTCACAGGCAAAGGCGATATGCTGGATACCCTCGCCGTTGTACTTCATCAGGAATTCTTCGATCTGGCCGCCGCCACCGGCTGCCTCTTCGTTCAGCGGGATGCGGATCTTGCCATCCGGCGCAGTCATGGCCTTGGACAGCAGGCCGGTGTACTCGCCCTTGATGTCGAAATAGCGAATCTCGCGGAAGTTGAACAGGTCTTCGTAGTACTTGGCCCAGTAGTCCATGCGGCCGCGATAAACGTTGTGGGTCAGGTGGTCCAGGGTGTGGAAGCCGCAGCCTTCGGGGTGGCGGTCAACGCCCTCGATCCACTCGAAGTCGATGTCGTAGATGGAGCTACCGTCTTCGTAACGGTCGATCAGGTACAGGGTGGCACCGCCGATACCCTTGATGGCCGGCAGGCGCAGTTCCATCGGGCCGGTGTGCACATCTACCGGCTGCGCGCCCTTCTTCAGCGCCTCTTCGTAGGCGAACTTGGCATCTTTTACGCGGAAGGCCAGGCCACAGGCAGAGGGGCCATGCTCCTGCGCGTAGTAGTCGGCGTGGCTCTTGGGCTCGTAGTTGGTGATGAAGTTGATATCACCCTGACGCCACAGCTCAACATCCTTGGAGCGGTGACGGGCCACCTTGGTGAAGCCCATGGCGTCGAAGACATGTTCCAGGATGCCCTTCTCCGGTGCGGTGAACTCTACGAATTCAAAGCCGTTGAGGCCCATCGGGTTCTCAAACAAATCGGCCATGTGATCCTCCGTTGTATTTCTTTCTATAGACCGCCTGCTTGGGGCAGCCAGTTAGTTTCAGGTGCAACGAACTTAGTTACACGTGCAACTAATGTCAACCGGTGCAGCGGACGATCTTGCACCATCCAGTCACATTTGATGACGGCCAGTGCCCAGTTTGCGGGCTTTCAGGCATTGGACAATGCTTAAGTAATCAGTCCCTCAATTCGGGATATCGACCAGTGAAGCGAAGACCTACGGTTCACAGCAGCGGTGACCCGGAGGCACTGTTCCGGGCGACGGTGACGCCGCTGGCCTCCATCTTCGGCAGCGGTTTCCTGGTTATAGTGCCGATTCTGGCCGGTGCGGTAGGCCCATATGCCCCGATTGCGATGGCGATTGTCTGCGCCGTGGCTTTCTGTGTTGGAGCGGTCATCCGCTTTAATATCCGCACGGCGGAACCAGCGCTAGCCGGGAAGCCAAAGGAATCGACCCTGGCGTTTGAACGCTGTTCCGACCTGGCGCTGGTCATGGCTTACGTGATCTCTGTCTGCCTCTACCTGCACATCCTCTCCGCCTTCGTGCTTGGCAGCGTCCATCTGGACACCGACTTTAACGAAAGCCTGCTGACGACAGCGGTCATTGTGGTGATTATGGCCATAGGCCTCACCAGGGGGCTCGGTGCACTATCGATGCTGGAGGGCTGGGCGCTCGGCGTCACGCTGGTCATTATCGTAATGCTGATCGTGGGCTTCGGCTTGTACGACCTGCAGGCGTGGCAATCTTCCCGGGGCATTACCCTGTTCAAGGCCGCCGAACATACACCATGGGAGGTAGCGACGATTGTCGCCGGGACCCTGATCGTGGTGCAGGGCTTCGAAACAACCCGTTATCTCGGCGACGAGTTCACTGCCAAAGCGCGTGTACAGGCGTCGCGTCTGTCTCAATGGCTCTCTACCGCTGTATACCTGGTCTTCGTGACAGCCGCGCTGCCATTGATCCACACCCTCAACGGCCACTTCAATGACAACAGCCTGATTCATCTGGCCGCAGCGGCTTCAGGGCTCCTGGTAGCACCGCTGGTCATCGCCGCCGCGCT
Organism: Microbulbifer aggregans; assembly: GCF_001750105.1. Taxonomy (NCBI): domain Bacteria; kingdom Pseudomonadati; phylum Pseudomonadota; class Gammaproteobacteria; order Cellvibrionales; family Microbulbiferaceae; genus Microbulbifer; species Microbulbifer aggregans. The sequence continues at coordinate 1,174,743 of NZ_CP014143.1, read as the reverse complement.
GAGCCAGTTCTCCGCCGCAGTCGCCGATACCCTCGCCGCTACCGGCAATCTCGAGGAAGTGACCCATCACCAGTTAAAGCTCCGCTTTGGTACCGTGCTGGTGGGTGGAGGCGCGATCGCACTGGCCTGGATGGCCAATACCCTGGAGATCGTCGCACTCGCGTCCCGAGCCTTTGCTTTCTATTACCTGCTGCAATGCCTGGTCGCCATTAGTGTCAGCCACTCGAGGGGACAGCAGCTCTTCTTCAGTCTCGTGGCGGCCGTACTCGCCTTTATTACTGTTTTCGCAATCCCGGCCAGCTAATCGCCCGCTCCCCCGTTGCTGCCCCTGCCCGTCGCATGGCCCAAAGAGACCAGCGCCGTTCCCCGCCAGCCGATAGAATCCACTGGATAATAAATATCCGCCACCTAACAGCGCGGGCCAGAGAACGAGTGTTCAACCATGAAAACCACAATCAAGATCCTACTCGGCACGGTTGCTGCCCTGGCGCTGGCGGTAACACTGATGGCGCCCTCCCTGCTGGGCTTCTCCGTCACCCAGCTCGGCAGTGCCGTGCGGGTGGCGACCGGCATGGGGGCCAAACTGGCGTGTTCCGGGCGCTATGTGTCCGGATTTGCACCGAACCTGATCGTCGAGGACCTGGCCTCCTACTCTCCGGCGAACCGCCTGCTGGACCTGCAGTATGACGACGACGCGCGCCGGGTGACGGCGGACCTGGTGGGGCTCGGTGAAGTGAGTGCCCGCTATCGCGAGGGTCTCGGCTGCGCGCTGGAAATCGGCGACACCGCGCCCCTGGACGGGGTGACCATGGAGACAATCAAAACCTCTGACGCGCCCTGGCCGAAAGGCACCGGTACTCCCGCCATTGACCCTGACCTGCAACAACAGCTGGGTGCCATGCTGGCCAGGGACAATGCCGCCGGACTCGAGACCCGCGCCCTGCTGGTCGTGCAGGACGGGGCACTGGAGGCCGAAGCCTATGCCGAGGGTATTCACCCGCAGACGCCGCTGCTGGGCTGGTCCATGGGCAAGAGCCTGACCGCGATGATGCAGGGGCGACTGGAGGCCCTCGGCCAGGGTGACCGTACGTCGACGACGCTGTTCCCCGAGTGGCGGGAGGACGCCCGCCGGGACATCACCCTGGAGCAACTGTTGCAGATGTCTTCGGGCCTCGCCTTCGACGAGACCTATGCACCCGGCAGCGATGCCACGCATATGCTGTTCAGCGCGCACAGCGCCTCTGACGTCGCGCTGGTCAGCCCGGCGGCGCACACCCCGGGCAGCCACTTCTCTTACTCCTCCGGCACCACCAACCTGATTGCCCGCTGGCTGCATGAACAGCTTGGCGGTGACGTGCAGGCCAGTGTCGATTTCTTCCAGCGGGAATTGCTGCAGCCACTGGGCATGGCACATACCGTCTTCGAGGTGGACCCGAGCGGTGTATTTGTGGGCAGCTCCTACATCTATGCCTCCGCGCGTGACTGGGCGCGCCTGGGCCAGCTGATGCTGAACCGTGGTGAGCTGAATGGCCAGCGGCTGCTGACCGAAGAGTGGGTACAGCGCGCCGCCACGCCCAACGCGAGCGATAACGAGCCCCGTTACGGTTACCAGTTCTGGCTGAACAGTGGCAGCGACGCGCTGCGCTATCCGGAACTGCCGGCGGACACTTACTTTATGCAGGGCAACCGCAAGCAGGTCGTGATGATTTCCCCTTCCACCAACACCGTCATCGTGCGGCTGGGTTGGTCATCGGGGAGTTATCCAGTGGGAGAGAATTTCGCCGAGTTGCTGCCGGCGGCGGGAAACGAAAAGTTGAGCGGCCGCTGATCGGCTTCAGGCCGGGTTGTCGACAGCGCGCTCGATAAAATTGGGAGCGCTCAGACTCCGCGGGTTATCCACTACCAGCTCCCAGGCCCGTCCCTCGCCAACGATCGCCGCAGCGGCATCGCGACCGCGGGACATCACCGGCGGCCGGCGCTCCATATGATGGGCGTCGGTGGCCAGTACAGTGACCAGATCCTTCTCAAGCATTTGACGCGCGCGGGTTTCGGCCCCCGGGCCAAAATCCCCTGCCACCGCACCCGCGGTCACCTGGAACAGGCAGCCCGCCTGCACCAACGGCCCCAGCCGCGCGAGGTTGCGCAGCACATCACGATTACGTTCGGGATGGGCGATGAGGGGGCGAATGCCCTGTTTACCAAGCCACTGGACCAGCTGATCCGTACCCGGCGGCACATGGCTGTGAGGTAGCTCCAGCAAGATGACCCGGTCTCCCTGCCACTCACCGATAAAGGGGATCGCCCCTTGCTCCAGCAGTGCCGGCAACTCGTCGGTGAGGCGAACCTCGGCGCCGAGAGCGATCTTAAGAGATTGTTCTTGATCGCTGAACTCACGCTCCAGCGAAGCTCTGAATTGATCAAATGCGGGGGCAAGGCTGGCCAGGGAATTTTCGTAGCGGCCCGGGTGTATATGGGGTGTAAGCACTGCGTGGGTAATACCGTCGGCGACGGCGGCACGCGCGAGCGCCAGCGCCGTCGCCTCGGTATCGGCACCATCATCGACATCGGGCAGTAGATGGCAGTGCAGGTCGAACACGCCTAGGTTTTCTCCTCGCTGGACTCCACGACCTGTTCCAGTTCTACGCTGGGCGCCCGGCGGGCTTCGCTCTTGCCACCGGGCTGGCGGCCATAGTCGTAGCCGTAGTACTCCTCCGCGTAGGCGGCATTCTTGCTGGTATCCACGTGGTTCAATACCACACCGGCCACCGGCGCACCGGTCTGCTCCAGACGCGACAGGCCCTTGATCACAACCCGCTTGTTGACGTCATCGTGCTTGACCACGAACAGTACCGAACTGGCGGAGCGGGCGATGATGAGCGCGTCGCTCACCGCCTGCACCGGCGGCGTATCGATAATGACGCGATCGTAGCTGCGGGCGAGGACCTTGATCATCTCGTCGAACCGCGGTGAGACCAGTAGCTTCTGTGGGTCATCACACAGGCGGCCGGCGGGGATGATATCGATACCGCCGTTCTCGTCCCGATGAATGCAGTCGTCGATGGCAGCGGTGCCCTCGATCATATCCGTGAGGCCGGGTTGCTCCCGATCGACACCGAAGTCGATTCCCACCACTGGTTTGCGCAGGTCGGCATCGACCAGAAGGACTTTTTCCACCTGACCGAGCGCGAAGGCCAAATTCTCCGCAACCGTTGTCTTGCCCTCGCCTGGTACCGACGAGGTCACTGCGAGTACCTGTCCTTTGGAGTCCTTGCCTTCTTTGCCCCCGAATTGCGACAGTACAATACCGGTGCGCAGGGTGCGCACGGATTCGGCGAAGGTGTACTGATCCGGATCGAAGAAGGCACGCAGATCAAGACGCTGGCCACTGACTTTCTGTACATCAGGCAGCAGACCCATCAGCCGCTGGTGCAAATAGACCTCGACATCTTCCGGGTTGCGCACACCAACGCGCAGGAAATCCAGTACAAAAGCGAGACCAACGGACAGCATCAGCGCCAGTGCCAGCACTGCAGACACGATCACCCGCTTGTTGGGCTCGGATGGCTCGTTCGGTGCCACGGCGGGATCCGCTAGCCGGGCCGGCGCCATATCGAAGCCAGAGGCCTCGCGAGTTTCGTTCACCCGGGTCAGGAAGGTATTGAAGAGCTGGCGATTAATTTCGGCCTGCTGCTGAAGCTCTCCATGACGTACCGCTTTACGGGATACCTGCTGATAGTTTTCTTTCGCCCGAGCGACCTCCTGCTCCTGGGCACGCACACGGGCCTGGGCCGTCTGATAGCGGCTGTCGATCGCATCGGCGAGGTTGCGCACTTCGCTGCGCAGCTGGTCACGAACCATGGTCAGCTCATTATTCGCCGCGATCATGATCGGGTGCTTGGGTCCGTAACGGCGCGATACCTCGGCCACATTACGACTGGCCTGTGCCTCGTTGCGCTTGATCTCCTGGATCATTGGGTTGTTCAGTACGTCAGGCAGGTTGGCCAGTGCCAGCTCATTGCCCTCTAGGGCTTCCACCTGCTCGTGAATGCTTCCCACCTGGCGCAATTCACGGCGCATTTCCTGCAACTGAGTGGTGGCCTCATTGAGATCTTGTTCAGCGAGACTGAGTACACCACTGATATCCACCAGGTCTTCCTGTTCACGGAAGGCCAGCAACTCGGCCTCGGATTGCTCCAGCTTCACCCGCAGCGTGTCTAAGCGCTCATTCAGCCAGGAACTGGCGCGGTTGGTGAACTGAGCACGGGCCTCTGACTGGCTGGCGATATACTCGGCGCCGACAGCGTTGGCAATATCCGCAGCCAGCTCTGGGGAGCGGGCAGTGAAACTGATATCCACCAGATGTGTGCTCCGCTTGGGTGCCACACTCAGGCGCTTGAGGAAGGCACTGGTGACCTGCTCTATGCGGGAGCGCTCGACACTATCGACGCTTTGGTTTTTACCAACGAAGGGTAACCAGCCCCAAATGCCGGAACTCACTTCCCGCAGGCTCGGATCAAATTCTTCGTTGTTCAACAGATCGAGCTTGCGGATCACCCGCTCCGCAAGATCTCTCGACTGAAGCATTTCCGTCTGGGTAAGAATGTACTCCCGACGTTGAGTGCCCGTATCGTAGAGCTCCTCCACCGAGACCAGGTTTCCCTGGTCCAGCTCAAACATCAGCGTGGCAGTGGCCTGGTAGCGGGAGGGCATGCCGGCAACGACCAGCATCGCAACGACAGTAATCGTCGCAGTGAGGCCCAGGATCATCCACTTGCGGGACAATATCGCCTGCCAGTAGCGGCGCAGATCCAGCCCACCCTCGTCCATCAGATCTTCACCTTCGAATGGGTTTTTCTTGTTCATCCTTGCGCCCTCAGAAAATTCCTTGTTCAACAGTCACGATATCGCCAGGAAGCAGTCGCGTATCCAGCTCTGCCTTGAACGTACGTTTTTTCTCACCCTGGCCCCGTTCGACCGTGATCTTCTGTTCCGAGGCGCGAGGGGTGAACCCGCTCGCCATCGCCACGGCCTTGTTGATTGTCAACCCGGGATGGAAGGTATAGCTCCCCGGGCTAGTCACTTCCCCGTTGATAAAGAAGGGTCGATATTCGACGATGGTGACTTCCACACTGGGATTGATCAGGTAGTCGCCCCGCAACCCGGCTACGATCTTTCTTTCCAGCTCCGAGGTATTGAGCCCGGTGACGTCTATCTCGCCAATAAAGGGGTAATTGATTACGCCGCTGTCACCGAGATACATCTCCATGGATAGATCTTCCTCGCCAAAAACACGGATGGCGATACGGTCCCCGGAGTCCAGCTGGTAATTGGCGATTTTCAGCGGGGCTTTACTGTCCGTTTCCGCCATTAAGGGCAATGGCGCCAGGCACAGTGCTGCTGCGAGGAGCAGGTAACGGGGGTTAGGTAGCTGTAACTCAGATCGCTTCATGGTGGGTAACACTCCAATAGGTAGTACGCGGCCTACTACAGGGAAGCCTCAAATCCAATAAATGCCTGATTGCGGTCAAAGGCGAAGACCGGGTCAGTGGCACTCTGATCCAGTGCATTGACACCGGCACGCAACGTCAGCCATTCGAGAAACTGATAATTGACTGTGCCGAAGCCGCGGCGAATGTTTTCGGTGAGGTCCGTGCCCTCGAAATCCGCATCGGTGTAGCGGAACGATAGCTGTGTGGAAATGGTTTCGGTCCAGTCATGAGTCCAGCCGATCGATGCGCTGCGCGCATCAATCAAAGTAGCCAGACCACGCGACTCCAATGCCACGCGGTCGGCAGTGAACGTCAGCTCGGTGATTTCCAGTGGCCGCCATGCGCCGAAAAATTCCCAGCGTGGACGGGAGAAGTCCTCCACAGTCGGGTCACTGAAAGTGCGAGTACCGAGCCCGGCCAGCAGGCTCAGGGTAAGTACAGCTGTCTCACGCTCCGCACCGACGAGATAGTTCACCTCTCGACTGTCCAGGTCCGGCAGCTCTGGCAAGCGGCGAAAGTCGATATCGCGAGCATCTAGCCTCGCCAGCAGGTTGGTCGCACCAGCGATATTGAAACTGAACAGACCCGAACCGTAGGTACCCCTGCGATCCTGGGCGCGGATTTCGTCTATATAGTTGCGGTCGTTGTGGCCGGCTGTCAGCTCAAGTCCGGCCCGCGCGCCCTCAGCACCAAAAGTGTAGGTAGCGCTGAAGTCCTTTTCGATATAGCGGTCGCGCTCGAAGATCAGACTTTCCAGATCCGGCGCCACGCGGTCATTGAATTCTTCCTGGATATCCCGGAAGACCAGGTTTACCTCCACACCGTGACGTGGATGCAGGTCCCAGCTTGCGTCGGCCAGCAATTCCTGGTCGGTATAGCTATCCCGGTCTGCGTCCAGATAATCCCCGCGAGACAGGCTGTACTGGACGCTGTACGTGGATATACCCGTTTCCGCCTCGAGCAGAAAACGGGGAGTGGCCACCATCAGCCAACTCTCTACCTCATTGACCGGAGAGCTATCGATATTGTCGTCGTAACGCAGGTCGACTCCGATCGAGGGAGTAAAGGCAATACCGGCTGGCAAGTTGATCGGCTGGGCATTGGCGAACGGTGCTATCGCCAATGCCGCCGTCAGAGTAAAAAGCAGCGGCAAGGAATTTACCGGTTGTTTAACCGGAAAGAAAATTATCTGACTACCCATGACCGAGTACCGAATTTCTCGACAAGCTTTTACGCCCGTACCATTTTTCTGGGAGCCCTAAGTCTAGGTGGCTGCTGAATTTCTGCTGTTGGATTTAGTGAAAAGTTTTAATTTTTTGGCGGCAAACTCAGTAGGCGTTCTTCGAAGTAAAACCTTTAAACACTGTCATCAAAACGATGTAGCAATCAAAGAACAGCGACCAGCGACGGATATAGTCGAGATCGTATTCCACCCGCTTGCTCATTTTTTCCAGTGTATCCGTCTCACCACGCCATCCGTTCACTTGTGCCCAGCCAGTAATCCCAGGCTTGACTTTGTGTCGCAACATGTAACCACTGACCAGACTCCGGTACTGCTCGTTGTGTGCAACAGCGTGGGGCCGCGGACCAACGATGGACATTTCTCCCCGAAGAACGTTGATGAATTGTGGCAATTCATCCAGCGATGTGCGGCGCAGGAAAGCGCCGAATCGAGTGACTCTGGGATCGTTACGGGTAGCCTGAACGACTTCCGCGCCGTTTTCCTGCGTCGTCATGGAGCGGAATTTCCATACCTCGATGGTATTGCCACAGAAGCCATACCGCCGCTGGCGGAAAATGATCGGACCTTTCGAAGAAAGCTTGACGCCGATGGCAATCAGGAGCATCAGCGGTGAGAGCATGACCAGCGCCAGCGAGGCGATGATTACGTCCTCCAGCCGTTTGAGCCACCCGTTAATACCCTGGATCGGCGTGTCGTAGATACTGAGCACGGCACTACTACCGATCCTGTGCCAACGGGATTGCAGGAGGTTTGCGCCGAAAATATCCGGCAGTAAGTGTACGGTCGCGGTCGTATCGCCGAAGGCTGCCAGCAACTCATCGATCCGCTTGGCCTCGCTGATGGGCAGGGCAATGTAGACCAGATCCAGCTCACCAGACCGCGCGGCCGCCAGCGCGTCCTCCAGGTCTCCCGCAGGCCCTGTCATCAGCGAGGCCGCCCCGGCAAGCGACGTTTCTACTGAGGCGATACCGGGGATGCGGTAGAAGCCCTGCAGGCGAAGACCCAGTTCCGGATGCTGCTCCAGATCACGGGCCAGTTGGAGCCCGGTAGGCGTGATACCAAGAATGGCCGCGGAGCGGGTATTGCGATCGTGGACACGGAGGTACTGCAGTACCCGTCGCATCGCAAAACGCCAGCTTCCCAAAAGTACCAACGTCGCCAGGAACCAGGAGCCGACAACCAGCCGCGAGTATTCATGCCCGAGCCGTGAAAAATAACCAACCAGTAATAGCAGCACGCAGACAGAAACCCAGGCGAGAGCCGTCGTGGTCAGCATCGCGCGAAAACTGTCGATCCGCCATGACCTGTAAAGCTCTGCTGGCTCAGCCATGACAACAAATGCCATCACTGCCAACAACCCCGCTGCTGCCCAGTTTCCACTGATTGGCTCACCTGCCACTGCAAGGCAGATGCCCAGTACCGCGAGAATCAAGACACCGTCAATCAAACGGTAAACCGCTGCCAGATCACTCTGGTGCGAACGTATCCATCCCTGTTGCAACGCCCCGACCTCCCTGGGCTACTCCCTACCTCCACTGCTGATGCATCAGAGTCGCCCGCGCTCAAAGAACAATCAGGCTGCACATCTTTTGCGCACAGAGAATGGCACAGGAATGAGGGATCTCAAGACTACCTTGTTAACTCTGTCACAATTCTGCTCCAGTTCTGTTTATCGTGACAGCCGGCACCACAGAACGACCGTTAAGCAGGCAGCGAGGGCGCCCAATACACCGGCAACAAGGTCGATTAAAGATGGGGTGCGCTGCGGCAGCCACAAAGCCTGTAGCCACTCTATGAGTGCCGCAAAAAAAAACAGTAATAAAAGAATGCGCACGATCTTAAGCCAACTGCGAACCCGAAGGGCAAGTATCGCCAGCACGCCAAGCGTGTAGAAAGCTGCAAAATGCAGTAGTAAATCAAAATGCGGAAACAGCAGAGGAAGAGGCCGACCACGCAAACCAAAGCCAAAACTAAGAGCAAAGGCGGCAAGTAGTAGCAGGCGCCAGAGCCACAAGCTTGGAAGTTGAATAGAACACCCCCGATAGAAAACACTACAGCACTCGGCGGAAAATCCCCCGTTTACTCAGTGTAGTTCCAGCATAGCCGACTATCCTTGCTCCCAGTCCCTGAAGCCGGTGTTTTCAGTCTGTAACCGGTGCTCCTTTTCATCATCGCGTAAATGGGCCCGGCAATCCGGCGCCATCTTGCGGAGGTTCTCATGGAAAGCCCTGCACTGTTGCGCCCCCGTGCAGCATCCAGCCTGCCAATAAAGCAGGCTCCAGCGGTTGAAGAAGACATAAATCGGCCAGTCAGGCTGTTCTGTTTTCACCTGGATGATGACTCCGACATCACCCTTGCTGAGGCGAGAAGCTACCTCTGTAAAGAGGAGCGCGAGCGGGCGCGCGCCTTTGTTTGTGAGCGGGATCGCGAGCGTTATATACGCGGACGCGGCTGTCTTCGCCGGATTCTGGCCCTGCAACTAAATCGCGAACCCGGGCAGCTCGAGTTCTCCTTTGGCTCCCACGGTAGACCCTATCTGGCTGGTAGCAGCCTCTCGTTCAACATTTCCCATTCCGAAGGCCTGGCGGTCTGTGCGCTCTCGCACTCGCGCTCGGTAGGTATCGATCTGGAGGTGCATCAGGAGGCCTTCTGTTTTGGCTCACTGTTATCCATGGTCTTTACAGAGACCGAGCGCTGCCACCTAGATGAAAGCAGTGGCATGGAACGACGCAGGAGGTTTTACGACTTCTGGACCGCTAAAGAAGCAATGATGAAGCTGACTGGTCTGGGCTTATCCCTGCCACCCACCGAAGTTGAACTGCTACTGGCAGGCGATCGTCCCTGCGGTTTCACCCGCCCATTGATCGAGGGCACCACTCTCCAGCACATTGACTGCAAGCCTTTTTCGGAGACTGCATTGAGTTGCTATCTCGTGACTGCGCCGCGGCATAGAAATAGAGAAATTGACAGATGATAATGAATTGGTGTAGCAGACGCTCTGTTAATGCCCCATGAGCGAGGCTCCCTCCCCGGCAGCTAACAGAGACTGAACAATCTTCCGCTTCTAGCACCAGTTTTCACCGGTACGGTGAGTAAATATGGTTTCCTCAGACGACCGATTATACGGAAATAGATAGTGATACTTTTCGTGTTCCCCAGGCAGAGAAGTCGAGAAATGCCGTTTATAAAACGATAAGAAAACCAATGCAGTTAGGATACTATCATCGCCAGAAACACTCTGTCTTTATGGCATTAGGTAAGGTATCGACGCAGCGGGTTTTTGTACAAGCCAATTGGCTGAATCAGCCGTTTGATCCTGTCGCGAACATGGATTGGCATGCTTAGACGAATTTCTTGCCGCAGAAAACGAAATTTCCCAAGCCCCCGGGCGCGGTTAAAAGGAATTTCCCGGAGCTCAGGCCACAGGTAATCCATCAAGGCTGGAATCACTTTCTTGGCACCGCGGTAGCCTTCGCAAATTGCGAGGATCTCACGATAGTACTCTCCACTATTGAACGGGCTGATAGACGGCAGGGAGAGTTCATGCCCGTATAGCGTCGGTCCGGCCCAGCCTGCCGCGCGGATCTCTGCGTAAGCGAACTCTAGGATATTGCCAACGCTCATACCCGCAGGAAAGCTCGCGAGCCACTTCTCCGCCAGGGAGACCGTATAGGGGTTAGCAACGATTCCCATCCGCTCCAGTAAACCCTCGGCAGATAAGACATCAAGTTTTGCATCCCTTGAGTACCAGTAGGGTGCGCGCAGAGCTTCACCGCAAGTGCCTGTCAGCTCATGACTGTGACTGTCGTGGATACGGGCAGTGGCGCACATGGCAGCCACGGTATCCTCAACACAATACCCAACCCGGTGGAGCCAGGCTCCCAGCTCCTCTTTTGATGGCTTGATGAATGGCAACTGCCGATAGTTCAGGTCAAAATGATCAGCAATATCTGCAGCGATATGACAATCGAGGCGACAGGAATATTGATCAAGCACCACGGTTTGAAACTGCATCTGCTGGTGCCAATCCCGACACGCGGCTAGGACGATTCTGGAATCGCGACCGCCGGTGAGCTGGGCAATGCAGTGCCCATCGTCCAGCAGTGCCTTGATGTTACGGCGGATGATGTCCCCCAGACGGGCAACTGCCTCTTCAGGGTTTACTTTCTTGTTGCCGTGACGGCCTTCACCACCAGGCAGAGGAAATACTCGCTTTGCCGCCCAGCTGTTCAATGGCAGCGTATGGTTGGGCAAGAGTCTCTTGACCCCCAGATAGGGAGTCAGGCCCATTGGAAACCAGACTTCACCTTTACCTCCGGACAGTGCCCGCCGGACTTCTGGGTCTGGCTCCTGCTCATCGAAGAGTGACAAAATGGTTGGTGAAGAAGCGAGTAACTGCTGACCAGCGTTATAAACCACGCCCATCATGGCCGCTGGATCGGGCCGGACCAGAACTTCTTCTCCGAGAATACTGAAACAGACAAACCGTCCACACAGTTCATCAAAGATGTCCGGGGCTCCGTGTCTGGTCAGCTGCGATGTGATCGAATCGCCGTCGTGCAACAATCGGCCACGGAAAATCGCCCAGCCAATAATCATGCTGATCAGCGCGCCGCGCTCGTTAAAGACTTTCAATATGGGAACATCGCGAGCAACGGAAAGCCACCAGTCTCGGAGCTGGCAATGCTTCCAGCCCGGCAACTGATTCAACGGACGTGATGCCAGCGCAAATTGTTTTGGATAGTCCATGGAAATCACCTTTTTTTGGTTTCCATGAGTATTGGGAACTAGGTTCCTTGTCTACTCCCGAGGCCATTGGTGAAGCTACCGCCCTTCCTGCGACTGCGTATGAGTGTCACTATTTCCTTGCGCACGGATGACTGGGCAACTGCCAATAGCATAGCGGCAAGCAGTGCGGCGAAGCCGGCCACTGCGATCTGTAATAGTCCAAATACGACAGTGCTGTCAGGATGAGGGAGCAGATTGGGGATTAGGGCGACAAAGGCATAACACAGCACGCCACTCAACATCATTAACTGGGCCAGAGCACGTACAAACCGTGCCTTGCCGCTACCGATTTGCACGAGATAAACCGATACAGCAAGGGCGATCATTTCCCCGCCGATTCCGGTCGCTGCAATCCATGTTACCGGGGCGCCGTTGAGACCAAACATCACAGCGAAACCGAGACTGATACAGCGGAAGATATTTGCAATCATCGCGTTTTTTGTATGCGCCTGGCTATTGGCAATGATCGAGGGGGCAATGCGTATAACACGCAATGCCTGCATGACAGCCAGCCAGGTGATAACACTCACAGCCTGTAGGTACTGCTCTCCAAAACTGAGGCGGATCAGTCCGTGCCCGCCCACACCGAAGAAGACCACCACCAGCACAGCAAATCCGAAACAGCCGATCAACGCGAATTCCGAGCAGCGGTAAAAGAGCGCGGCATCATCGCGACTTCGGGAAAGCACCGGCATCAATAGGTAGGCACTTAATTTTGCAAATATCAGGGTGGGCAGCATGCACAGCGAGAATGCAACACTGTACCAGGCCAGGGTCTCCATGTTGTACAGGCTGCCGATGATGGCGCGATCACCCTGAAAAATTCCAAACATCAGAAAACCGTTAGCCAGTAGCGGCCAGCCGAAGGTCAACTTTCTCTTCGCCAGCGGCCAGCGCAGGACCCAGCGATAAGGCCGACGTGCCAGCAGGTGAGACAGCATAACTTGCATGACTGCCTGCAGCAGAATCACGGCCAGCATCACTCGATAATCTTCGAACATCAGCGAGGCACCAAAGGCGACGATGAGAGTCAGCAGCTGCGGTATGGTGTCGAAAAGTGCCGTTGGCACAAACTCAAGATTCCGCTGTCGCACGACATAGTCAAAATTCATCATCCCGTGCAGCACCGGCACGATCGCCAATAACTGGAACGCCCACACCTTGTCTTGCGCGCCAAATAGATGTGCGATCGGGTAGGCAAGCGCCAACAATATGATGGAGATCAGCAAACCCTTCAAAAATTGCAAAAAGTGTGCGGAGCCGAGCATATCATCGCTGGCGCCATCGTGGTCCTGCACCAGGACCCGGTCCAGGGCCAGGTTACTGGTCATTTCTACGAGAGAAATGGTGAGCGCGAAGGTAGTAGCGATACCAAAATTTTCGAGACCAATATGCCTGGCGATGATGATATTGCGCAAAAGTGTACAGGCTGCCACCAGTGCCTGACTCAACGTCAGCACGGACGCACCCTTTAATAGACTGAGCCGTAGAGACAACGGTTACTCCATGGTACTGACAGTGGGGTTCGCCATTGGGGCGTGCAATCAGGGCGAACATTGCCCCGCTATTGTTATCGTGAAGGGATGGCTTGTTACCACTGGTTTTGAAATGAAAAATAACGACGCATTACCTGACAGAGTTTCCGCCCGGCACAGAGAGTTTAGCTATAGTTTCGTGGCTTCGCGGATCGATTGGTTTGATGGCGCAAGAGAGAATGAAAAACTTCCTATAACTCTCAGGGTGGGAATGAAATGGACAGAAGAGTCTTGGCTGTGGCATCCCAAGGGGGACACTGGAAACAATTAACGACGTTGGCGCCCGCGTTCCAGAGCTGTCAGGCCAGTTTTGCCTCCACAACCAGGGAAAACCCCGGCATCGGCGAGCCCTATCATTATCACTTCCTGCCCGCAGCAAACCGCCGCGCCCCGCTTCATATTATCTGGCTCTTTCTCGCCTCTGCATGGCTAGTTGTTCGCCTGCGTCCGGAAGTGATCATCTCCACAGGCTCCCTGCCCGGCCTCGCCTGCATAATTTGGGGACGGTTTCTGGGCGCGCGTTCCCTGTGGATCGATAGTATCGCCAATACCGACCGCCTGTCCCTGAGTGGGCGACTCGCGCGGCATGTTGCGACAAAAACTCTGTCACAGTGGCCAGAAATTGGTCGTGCATCCGGGGTGGAATACCGGGGCGCCATCCTATGAGCCTGATTTTGCTCACCACCGGCACCCGGGCGCCGTTTGATCGGTTTGTCAGGATTGTGGATGACTGGGCGGGGAAAAACGCCAATGCACGAATCGTCGGTCAGATCGGCAGAGGGCGCTATCGGCCGCGACACATCGAGGCAAAGCCATTCCTCGACAGCAGCGAGTATCGGGCTCTGGCCAGGGATTGCACATTGATTCTGTCTCACGCGGGTATGGGCAGTGTTCTCTCTGCACTCGAGTACGGCAAGCCGCTGCTGATGATGCCACGTGATCAACAGTTGGGGGAGTGCATCAGTGATCACCAATTCGGCACCGCACGGCGCATGGCCTGCCTACCAGGAATTTATATCGCCCACAACGCCGCCGAACTCATTCGGCGACTTGATACCCATCACAGCCTGATAGCGCCCGAAAAGCCACAAAAAAACACCCGCCAGCTTGAGCTGGCGCAATTCGTAACGGACTTTATTGAACAGCACCATGAGCCGGAGCCGCTCGAGAGCTAGTGCATCGCGACAGGTTTTCCGAGATTTCGATATCCGCCAGATGAATAGGTACGAGTTTGCACCACATGACGAGAATCTCCCTGCTCGGAGCCGCCCCAGATACCGGCAATCTGGGCGTAAACGCCCTGTCACGTTCAACTATGCTGGGCATCGCCAAGCGGATTCCTGAAGCGGAAATCTGCATCTTTGACAATGGACGCGGACTCAGACAGGCATCTTATCAGGCTGGCCACGACACAGTGCCTTACAATTTGTGCGGCCTGAGCAACAGCCGGCGTTTTTACCGACCCGAGAGCTTGGCCCATATGCGGCTGTCGACGCTGTTACCCGGGCTTTCCAATCCCGGCATGGAGTTACTCAGCACTTCGAAGGCCGTTTTGGATATCAGCGGTGGTGACAGTTTTACTGACCTCTATGGTGCAAAGCGGTTTTCGCTGATCACACGCCCGAAGCAGCTGGTGCTGGAGAAAAAGGGACGACTGATTCTGCTTCCCCAAACTTATGGACCATTTCGCTCTCGGTCACGGCGTAAGATTGCAGAGGACATTCTGCGTCGGAGCCACTGTGCGTGGGCAAGGGATCGGGATAGCTTCCAGCGCATGGCCGAATTGCTCGGCAGCGACCTCGATCCGGCGCGACACAAATGCGGCGTTGACGTCGCTTTCCTACTACCCAGCAGGCGACCGGCAGGATTGAACGCGGGGTTCTGCTCCTGGCTGACCGAGTCCCCTTTCGAGCTGGTTGGCCTCAATATCAGTGGACTGATCTATAACAGTCCCCGGGAAGCCAGTCAGCGCTATGGCCTGAAGGCCGACTACCGTGCCGCAGTGCAGGTATTGTTAAAACGCTTCCTGCGGGAGACCGATGCTGGGATTCTGCTCGTACCACACGTACACGCTCCGTTCGGCCATCCCGAGTCGGATCTGGATGCATGCCGGCACCTGGTAACAACCCTGAGACCAGCTGAACGTGAGCGGGTTTATTTGCTCGAGGATCACCTCGATGAATCCGGCATCAAATGGGTGATTTCACAGATGGACTGGTTCTGTGGCACCCGTATGCATGCCACCATCGCTTCCCTGTCCAGCGGTGTGCCCACCACCACGATTTCCTATAGTGACAAAGCCATCGGTGTCTTCGAAAGCTGTGGCCAGCGGGCAGAGGTTTTCGATCCGCGACAGCTCGACAGCGTCGAACTATCTGAGCGGGTTTTTGACGCCTTTCAGCGCCGCGATAGTGTTCGCCAATCGCTTAATGACCACTTGCCGAAGGTGCTCGACAAGGCATCGAGGCAAATGGATGAAATCGCCCAGTGCTGTGTGTCGGAATAGCGAATGTGGGCTTTCATCCTGCAGCAGCAGAAAATTTTGGCGTCTGATCGCCTGCACCCTTCACCTATTCAGTCACGTTTTTTTACAAGCGCTCTAAAATTTTTTGCACGTTTTTAGATCGATCGAATATGTCCCAGCCGGAGTAGACCGCCGCCAATGCGCAAGATAAAGACCATTGAGGAAGTGCGGCGCAGCCATCTCTGTACTGGCTGTGGTGTCTGTGCCTCGCTTGAGCCCCAGCGATTCAAAATGGTTGATTTCATCGAGGAAGGCCGGCGCCCCGTGGTGCAGACCAATGCACCGCCAGAGACGGGGCTTGCCATGGCAGCTTGCCCCGGGGTGGGCCTGCAACATGACTACGATGTCACGGACACGGAGCTCCTGTCCGATTTGGGCCCGGCCTGGGGGCCGGTATACCGGGTAATCGAGGGCCACGCCGGGGATCCAGCTGTTCGCTTCGCAGGCTCCAGTGGCGGTGCGGCCACTGCACTCGCCCTCTTCTGCCTGGAGCAACGTGCCATGCATGGCGTTCTGCACACGGCGGCAGACCCTGAGCATCCCTATCTAAACCGTACGGTCTTCAGCCGTGACCGCTCCGGGCTATTGGCTGCCACCGGTTCCCGCTATGCCCCATCGAGCCCCTGCGACAGCCTGGACCAGGTCCTCGCTGCCGACGGCCCCTGTGTCTTTATCGGCAAGCCCTGTGATGTGGCGGCGCTGCGACGTGCGCAGAAAAACTCCCCCCCTCTGCGCGACAACATTGGTCTCTCCATCGCCTTCTTTTGTGCCGGCGTGCCCAGCACTGCGGCCACGCTCGCACTGGCAAAACGCCAGGGCGCACCCAGCGCCGCCCACATCAAGTCTCTTCGTTACCGTGGCAACGGCTGGCCGGGGCAATGGACTCTCGGCTATGACGATGAGCATAACAACAGACAGTCAAGCCGCACGACCTATGCCGAGTCCTGGCATTTCCTGCAAAAGCACCGTCAGTGGCGCTGCTATGTCTGTGCGGATCATACCGGTGAGTTTGCCGATATCGCCGTGGGTGATCCATGGCATCGTGAGATCGAGGCCGGCGAGATGGGTAGCTCCCTGATCGTGGCACGCACGCGGCGTGGACTCGAACTGCTGCAGGCCGCAGTCGATGCCGGTTATCTGGAAGAAGTCAGGGATGATCCGAGCCTCTTACCCCGCTCCCAGCCAAACCTGATCGGCGCCCGTGGGAACCTCTGGGCCCGCCTGAGCGTGCTGCGACTATTCGGGGCGTGCACACCCAACTACTCAGGATTCGCCCTGCTGCGATTCTGGCTTAGCGAACTGAGCATTGCCGAAAAGTTGCATTCCCTACTTGGGACCGTGAAGCGGATTTTCCGCAAACGCCTGTTACACCCTGCTCCAACAACAGCGCATCCCCAAATAACACCACAACGGGTTTCGACACCGGTTCAGCTCCGCCAGAGCGACCAATCGAAACAGGAGGTCGATGTCCATGTTTGAACGCCAGATGCCGGATCACTTCGGCGGCGCCCTCTGGGCCGATCAGACCATGGCGCACCCACTGGGTATTGCGGCTTTGATTGCAGCCCTCGTAGCGCTTTTTCTGTTGCCGCGGCGCTACGCAATGCTACCGCTGATCTTCATTGCCGTAGCACTCCCGGGTGCCCAGCGCATCGCCGTACTGACCCTGGACTTCACTTTCATCCGTATTGTGATACTTGCCACTCTGGCTCTGGCGGCCTTTAGAGGGCACACACGGGGTCTGCGCTTTGGGATGCCAGATTTCCTGATCGGACTGTGGGTATGCTGGGGTATTATTGCAGGCGGAATCTTGAGCGGAGATTCAAGTGGAATTATTGGTGCAGCAGGCCATGCCATCGGCACCTTTGGCGCTTATCTTATCGGCCGCACTTATATCCGCTCATTGGCCGACCTGCGTCGTTACCTTCTTTGGTTGTCGTTCATTGCAATCCCAATGCTGGCTTTCTTCCTGGTGGAGCAATTCACCGGTCGCAATGTGTTTGGCTTTTTCGGCGGCGTGCCAGAAGAAACCATCATCCGAAATGGTCGAATGCGTGCACAGGGACCTTTCTCCCACCCGATCATGGCCGGTGTCTTCTGGGCAAGCCTATTGCCCTGTATCGGCGCACTCTGGATTGCTCGCGCCGGCAGCCGTCCCGCGCTGGTGCTTTCCATCCTCTGTATGGGCCTGATCGTCGTCAATACGGCATCCAGTACCCCTATCATGGCGGTGTTGTTCGGCATCTTCGGCATGGCCCTATTTCCGCTCCGCCATTATCTGCGAGTATTGGTCACCGGCGTCTTTGCCGCCATGCTCGGTCTGCACATGGTTATGGAAATGCCAATCTGGCATTTGATCGCCAGAATCGATCTCTCCAATGGTTCCACCGGTTGGCATCGTTACAACCTCATCCAGCAATCGATCAACCACTTCAATGAGTGGTGGGCGTTCGGGACCGAGTCCACCGGGCACTGGGGTTGGGGCCTGCAGGACATCACTAACCAGTACATACTCGAAGGGGTCAGCGGCGGCCTATTACAAATGCTGCTATTCATTGCTTTGCTGACCTGTATCTTCCTGCGCCTCGGACGCAAATTACGGCAGACCAGAAGTCGGGCCGCCTACTGGCTGCTATGGGGCGTCGGCGTCACCCTGTTTGTACACTGTATGAGCTTCCTGGCCGTTTCTTATTTCGGCCAGCTGGTGTGCCTGTTCTTTATTTTCCTGGGTAGTGCTGTCGCTGTTTCCGAAACCAAGCGCCGCACAGCCATACGGCAAGCACCTGCCATGCCACACCAGGCTGGTCCCATCGGGAGCCCGGGTTGATGGAAAGCAGGGAGGCAGCCATGCTGCCACCGATCAATATCGTTATCGTCTGCTACAACTGCGGGCGCGACATCCTGAAGCTGGTTGGGGATATTCGTGCTGGTAATTATCCGCTGCAGAAACTCAGCCTCACCATTGTCGATAATGCGTCGGCTGATGATTCAGTCGAGTTGCTGCGCGGTATCCAGGGTGTCCGGCATGTGCTGATTGAATCGGGTCGTAATCTGGGCTTCGGAGCCGGCTGTAACCTCGGTGTTCGGCATCTCGAGGGTGACGATCTCATCCTTTTTCTCAATCCGGATGTCCGCCTGTATCCGGACAGCCTGACCGAATTGGTCTCCGGTACCCGCAAATACCCACTGAGCGGAATCTGGGGTGGTATCACCTATGGACCGGATGGCAGCCCCGATGACAAAAGTGCATGGCGCGAGCCCTCTCTGCTGGGACTCGCGGCCTGGAGCTTCTTTTTTGATGCCGCGCTGCGACCATTCGGCTTTGCCGGCTTTGAGTCCTATTCTCGGCGCAAACTACTGCATGGTTCACAGGTCGATGCCGTCTCCGGCTGCTTCTTTCTCATCGACAGTGCGCTCTTTCACCGACTCAGCGGTTTTGATGAACGCTTTTTTCTTTACTCGGAAGAAATTGATTTATGTCGCCGGGGGCGATTGCTCGGTGCGAGGCCGCGGATTGTTCCTGCTGCGCGCGTCACGCATGCAGGTAGTGTTACGCTGACCAGCGAGAAAAAACTTCGCCACCTCTACTATTCCAAGCTGCTTTATTTTCGCAAGCACTGGCGACCGCTGCCATTTCGAATCGCACGCATGATGCTGAATGCTGGCACGCTTCTGCGGCTCTCAGCGCTCTCTCTACTGGCGCCACTACGCCGAGATTTCAATCACCGGCGTAAAGCCTGGTGGAACTTCTTCAAGCAACAGCTCAGCTGGAAATTCTGATATGTCGGACATTCTTCCCGCAGTGATCATTCCCGCGCACAACGAGGAGTTATCGATCGCGACGCTACTCCGGGCTCTGATGCCTGGTGTTCAGAAAAAGGGTTATACAATCACAGTGGCATGCAACGGCTGCTCTGATCGCACTGCGGAAATTGTCCGCTACCACTTTCCGGAAGTTTGCTGTATCGAGCTCGAGCAGGCCTCAAAGGTGGCAGCGCTCAATGCGGCCGAAAATGCGGATCTTGGTTATCCGCGGGTCTATATCGATGCCGATGTCGTGATCAGTAGTAGCGCGGTCGAAGCCCTGATTGAAGCCTGCCGGAATACTGACCGACCGGCCGTGGTAGCCCCCCGCGCTGTACCCAAAACAGAAGGCTGTGAGTGGCTAGTACGGACCTACTACCAAGCGTGGCAGAAGACCATCTTCTTCCAATTGCACGGCTTTGGTTCGGGAGTCTATGCACTGAATCGAGCAGCCAGAGAAAAATTTGATCGCTTCCCCAACCTGATCTCTGATGACGGCTTTGTACGGCAGATACTGAATTACGACAATATTCACGTGGTCGAGTCGGCCAAGAGCCTGGTCAAGTCGCCACGGGATTTCGCCGGGCTGATCCGTATCAAGACCCGCAGCAAGCTCGGCAGCCTGGAAATCAAGAACAGTGAAACAAAGATCGGTGACGGCCCAGAGTTCAGCCAGCGTTTTCTGCAGCGGCCGCCACTGATGGAAAGACTGGTCTACGGTGGGGTAAACCTGTTCGCCTTGATCAATGCACACCGACTGATGGGTAAGCGAGGTCGCTCTCACTGGCTCCGTGACGAAACCTCGCGACATTCAGCGTAGTCCAATCAGGACTTGGATAATCTGGGCGTCAACTGCCCCTTCAAATTTTTTAGGCCGGCTGAATCGACTATCTGTTCTTACCCTCGCCCTCTGAGTCGAATGTACAGCTGTGGAAACCCGGCGCCAGCTCCCTGTGAGTGGCACCGGGGCTTGGTCAGTGCACCCGATCACCTTCCAATGGTCGTAGAAACTCACCCCGGGCATGGAAGAGATTGCGGTCGGACATTTCCCACCACTTCAGGGATTCCAGTTTGGCAATGGTCTCCCTTGAAAAGCGATAGCGCACCACCTGGGCTGGATAACCGGCCACAATCGCATATGGCGGTACATCCTCCACCACCACTGCGCCAGCGGCGATCACGGCACCGTCACCAATCTTTCTAGTGGGATAGAGTATCTTGGCTCCGTCACCGATCCAGACATCATTGCCCACCTCAATAGTGACTCGATCCAATTCATAGCCCGTACTGAAGCCCAGCCCCCTGGAGTAGAACAGACCATGGGTCGACAGTGTATTCCGCGGGTGATCGGCATTCTGGAAATTCACTGTGCGGTAGATCGTGCAGTATTTGCCGATCCTGGTTGTTCTTTTCAGACGAGTCGGCTCAAACGGCACGCTGGAAAAATCAGCCACATGGATGTCGTAGTGCTGGCGATAGAGCTTGCGCATCGTGACACTGAACGTAGAACCGCCTTCCAGCTTCAGGATCAACTTCTGCAACAGGATACGCAGGAAACCGCTTCTGATCGCAAATAGTGGGGCCAGCCATTTTCTGGCAAATGGTGATTCCCGCATCTTCATCCCGTGGGGGAAGTCCGGCATGTCCAGTGCGTCTTTCTTCTCCTTCACTGCTTCCAGAATGGCATCCACCTGGCGACTGGTAGCCTCATCCAGTGAGGCCTGTTCCATGACCTCTTGTTCAGACTGTCCCTCACGGAAGGCGGTAATCGCACTGCTCAACTGGCGTATGCTGGCAAAATCAAACAGCAACGTCGGCGGCAGGCTCAAACCGAAATGCTGATTGAGCCGTGCGATGGCATGGATGGCAGCCAGTGAGTGACCGCCAAGGTCAAAGAAGCTGGCCTCATCCGATTCAATCGGCACTTTCAGTACGTCGCGGAACACTGCGCGCACCACATCTTCCACCGGAGACGGTGTTGCTTTGCCAGGTGGATTATTCGGTACAGCGTCGACACCGACAATTTCCCGGGTCTGCTTGACCGCGGTCTGCTGTGGGGGCTCAACTTCAGCCTCAGGTTCGCGCAGAACTGTTTTTTTGGGCTGCTCCTTGGACGGTGTCACAGTTGACTTGCTGTGTTCCGGAGCAGGAGCTTTCCGTGGCTGCTGCACTTTCACTTTGATTGGTGCAGGCCCGGCTGGCTCTGAGTCCGGCGGTGTCTGAGTTTGCGGTTGCGGATCCTGGCCGGCGGCGGCGTTGTCGGACGGCGGCGGGAAAGCCTTGCGATCCACTTTGCCATTGGCTGTCATCGGGAAGGCATCCAGGGTGACAAAGTGTGCCGGTACCATATATTCCGGCAGCGTCTGTCGCAGCCGGGTTCGCAATGCGGTAATATCGATCTTCGCTCCATCCACCGGGATCAGGTAAGCCGCCAGATACTGACTGCCGAAATCATCATTGTGAGCGATCACCACCGCTCGCCGGATATCATCGCCAAGCAGGGCGCTCTCGATCTCGCCCAGCTCGACCCGGAAACCACGGATTTTGACCTGATGATCGATACGGCCGAGGAACTCGAGCCTGCCATCCAGCCGCTGTACGACCAGGTCCCCAGTGCGGTAAAGGCGTCCGTGCGGGTCGAGTTCTGAAGAGAAGAATTTTTCCCGGGTCAGTTCTTCCCGGTTGCGATAGCCCCGCGCCAGTCCCGCACCACCAATACACAACTCGCCCGGCACACCGGCGGGCTGTGACGCGCCGGCGCTGTTGAGGACATACAGTCGCGTGTTCGCAATCGGGGCCCCGACGAAACGGGCCTCAGCAGGCGCGCGAATTCTGCCCGCAGCCGACCAGATCGTGGTCTCGGTGGGGCCGTAGAGATTCCAGACTTCCAGCCCGCGTTCCAACAGGCTCGCCGCAAGATCCTCGCCCATGGCTTCGCCACCACAGAATACGCGGACACTCGGTTCACCCTGCCAGCCAAAATCAAGCAACATACGCCAGGTCGCTGGAGTCGCCTGCATGACGCTGATGTTGTGTTTTTCGATCGCCTCGCGGATTTTCTGCGGATCCATGCATCCACGGCGATCCTGGATCACGACGCTGCCACCACTGATCAACGGCAGGAAAATCTCCAGCATGGCGATATCGAAGCAGAGTGTGGTTACTGCCAGCAGCCGGTCATCCGCGCTGAAACTAGGCTCTTTCTGCATGGCGCAGAGGAAGTTCACCAGGCTGCGGTGGGTAATCTCCACCCCTTTCGGTCGGCCGGTAGAGCCGGAGGTATAAATGACATAGGCGAGGTCATTGCCGCCGGCCAGGGGCTGCAGATTCCGACAGCGATCCCGTGCCAGCACTTCGTCTGGCTCGGGCGGCTGTAGCACCTCTCCGGAAAAGTCTGAAAAACGGTCCCGCAGTGCCGCTGCTGTAATCAGGAAGCCCGCGCCGGAATCTTCGAGCATGTAGGACAGCCGCTCTGCCGGGAAGTGGGGATCCAGCGGCACATATGCGCCCCCGGCCTTCCAGACCGCCAGCAATGCGCTGACCATGGAGATTTCCCGGTCAATGCATACGGCCACCAGCTGTCCAGGCTTGAGACCACGATCGATAAGATCGCGAGCCAGTGCATTGGCTGCTCGGTTCAGCGCGCTATAGGTTAACTGCTCGGTGCCGGCAATCACGGCAATCTCTTCGGAGCGCAATGTGGCTACACGCTCGAACAGTTGCGCGGTTGTCTCTTGCACCGGCAGTGTGCGCGCCGTGCGTTGCACCTGTTCCCGCAGCTTGCAGCGCTCCGCCGCGCCGATCATTGGCAGCTCACCGACGGGGCAGTCCGGTGCAGTGACGGCACCCTCGAGGAGCTGGGTGAAATGCTGGCTCATCCGCTCAATAGTCTGCCGTTCGAACCGCGCGCGGCGATATTCGATTGTGCAAGCGACTTCATCTGCTTTTTCAAGCACAGAAAGTGTCAGATCGAACTTGGATCCGCCACTGTGAATTTCCAGTGGCTTGACCTGCAGTCCCGGCAGCTGCCACTGATCCCCCTCCATCTGGCGGTGTATGAACAGGTGCTGGAACAACGGCGCTGTTCCCCCGCGACGATCCGGGTTCAAATCTGCCACTACGCGTTCGAAGGGAACCTGGTCATTGGAGAAGGCGTCGATGGTGGTCGCACGCACCTGCGCCAGTAATTCACGGAAGCCTGGCGCTGAGGAAAAGTCGGTGCGCAGTACCAGGGTGTTGATGAACAGGCCGATCATGTCCTCGGTCTGGGTCAGCGGACGGCGACCAGTAGGTGTGCCGACAAGGATGTCGTCCTGGCCGGAGTAGCGATGCAGTAGCAACTGCCAGACGGCAAGCAATACCATGAAGCCGGTGACTGACTCCTGCTTTGCCACTGTCCTGGCCGCAGCCCAAGGAGCAGTCGGCAACTTGAAGCGTACGATACCGCCGCTGAAGTCGGGTTTGCCCTGCGGGGGATGGTCCGCCGGCAGGTCCAGGGTCTCCGGAGCGCCCGACAGCTGATCGCGCCAGAATGCCAACTGCTTTGCCTGACTCGGGCTTTGCGCCTGGCTCTGCTCCCAATAGGCATAATCGACAAACTGGAATTCCAGCGGCGGCAGCGAGGCCGCATGGCCCTGGCTCAGCGCACCGTAGAGGTGGGCCAACTCTCTGAAGAAGATCGCCGAAGACCAGATATTGTCGTAAATGATATGGTTGAAAACGAGCGCCAATACGGCCGCCCGCTCGCCCACTCGTACCAGAGTACTGCAGAATAGTGGCCCATCAGCCAGATCCTGACGCGCCTCCAGGAGACGGCGACAGATCTGCATCGCACGTTTTGCGCGCTCCGCTTTTGCCATCGCGCGCAGATCGATCACGTTCAGCTCGAATGCGTCTGCGGGCAAAATTTCCTGGCGGGGTCCCGCCTCATCGCTTGGGAACCGGGTGCGCAGAATACTGTGCCGCGACACGATTTGGCCAATGGCCTCTTCCAGTGCCGGCAGGTTCAGCTCGCCCTCCAGGTAAACGGTATTGGAGATGTTGTAAGCCGCTCCACCGCCGTAAAGCTGGTCTGCCAGCCACATTCTGGTTTGCGCCGATGACAATGGCAGGCGAGCCGTTTCCGGCGCATGAATGAATTCCGGCTGAGAATCCTCACTCAGTGGTGGTGCCGCATCAATCGCTGTTGCCAGGTCCTTGAAGTCCCGCGCTTCAAAAATTGCCCGCACCGACAGGTCCGCAGCAAAATGCTCGCGGATACGGGCAAGTAACTGCATGGCACGCAGAGAGTGGCCGCCGAGGTCAAAGAAGTTCTGGTTGGTGCCGATATCTTCCCGGTCCAGCACTTCACGAGCAAATTCCACCAGTTGCGATTCCGTCGCCCCCTGGGGGGGCACCCGTGTCTCGGTTGCAAGGATATTTTTCTCGTCCGGCTCGGGTAGCGCGTTGCGGTCGACCTTGTTATTCGGCGTTTTGGGCAACTGATCGAGACACACCACCACTGTGGGGATCATGTAGTAGGTGAGCCGATCGGCAAGATAATTGCGAAGCCCCTGTACCGTTACCAGCTCTCCTTCCGCGGGCACAATGTACGCCACCAGCTGGGTCTCGCCACGGAGGTCACGCGCCACCACCACGGCCTCGGAGATCGCCGGATGATCGATCAGGTTGGCCTCTACCTCACTCACCTCAACCCGGAAGCCGCGAATCTTTACTTGGAAGTCCTTGCGGCCGCGGTGGCGCAGCAAGCCGTCTTGTTCCATCTGGCCCAGGTCGCCGGTGCGGTAGATACGGACGTCGGGATCTTTGGGATCGGAGTAGAACGCCTTCTCGCTCGCCTCGGAATTTTTCCAGTAGCCGAGGGCGACATAGCGACTGCGGACAGCAATCTCGCCCACCTCGCCCGCCGCTACTTCATTGCCCTCTTCATCCAGGAGCAGCACGTCGATACCTTCGACCGGGTATCCGATCGGCACCACTTCCTCATCGATCTCCGTATCTTCGTCAATCGGGAAATAGCGCATGGTGCCGGTCTCGGTAGAGCCGAGACCCGTGTAAAAGGCGATTTTTCGGGAGAAGACCTTGCGCGCTAATTCCACATCGCTGGTCAGCACGCGCTCGCCACCAAAGATCACCAGGCGGACATCAAACACATCATCCGCGCCCTGGTATGAGCGTGCAAACTCACGAAAGACCGAGGCCACCGAGTGGTAGATGGTAATCCGGCGCGAGCGGAGCCAATTCGCGAGCTTCTCCACCCCATCGGTGCGGAAATCATAGGGAAATAGAGATGCACCGTTCAGCAGCGCACCAAAAATGCAGTACACCGAGGCGATGACACTGCAGGAATAGAAAAGCGTCATCCGGTCCTGGGGAATCACCTTCTGCAGATTAGTGCGACGCATGCAGCCATGGAGCACATTGCGCTGGTTCTGCACCACCCCCTTGGGTCTGCCAGTGGAGCCGGAGGTATAGATGATGTACGCAAGGGCATCCGGCGAGATATCGACATCGAGGTTATCGCTGTTGGTGCTCTCCGGGATCCCATCCAGATCCAGGATGCGGGCAGTGTCCCCGGCCAGTTTGGCTGCCGCTGCGCGGCTATTGGTATTGGTTACCAGCAGGGCAGCCCCGGACTCCCGGTAGATATGACGGTTCCGCTCTTCCGGAAACTCGGGGTCGATGGGGACGTAAGCATGGCCGCACTTCAGCACGGCGAGAATGGCGGCAATATTCTGGATGCCCTTTTCCATGAAAACCGCGATGCGTACCGGCTCTTCGGCCGGCGCTACGGAAAGGATATTTCTCGCCATTCGATTGGCGAGCTGGTTCAGCGCACCATAAGTAATGGATGAATTGGCATCAGTAATTGCCAAACGCCCGCCATATAGCAGGGCAATCTTTTCAAAGCGTTCCGCGATCGACTGCTCCGTTTCCCCCAACGTGAAACGGGAAAAATTGGCGGAGAGATGCTCGACGATATTCATACTCGTGCCTTGCTATAAATCGTGCAGTGTTCTCTGATCCACTCCCTGGAGCGGGTACTAAAGGGTTTGCGTCCCCAGTAGGCCGCGGCCCAGCTGTTACCCCGGTCAACCCTGGCATCGTTGTGGATTTCCTCGATCAGGTATTCCAGCGGGTCGAGATAGAATTTCTTGGTGAGCTTGACCCGCATATCCACATCCATGCCGTTGATAAACAGGGCGGAGCCGGGGCGCAGAGCCAGGTTCAGGTTGGCAAACGCGCGCCGCGCGCTGGCGGGAGGCAGGTGAAACAGCACATTCTGTGCAAAGACCAGGTCAACCTTGCCGAGGCTCTCGATAAAAACCCTGTCGAGCATGTCGCCGACGGCGAATGTCATATGCGACATCAGGGATGGTTTGACCCGATAACCCTCCTCCGTTTTGTCGAAGGTATCGGCGACGAATTCATCTGTGACAAAGGGGCCCTGGTAAACCTCCTCGGCGGAATAGAGGGGGCTGCGGGCCCGCTCGATCACCTCGGGAACGATATCGAACGCTCGAATCTGGAAATCCAGATCCGGAAAGTGTTTTTTCAATATCGACGCGAGGGAAATAGGCTCGGCACCACTGCAACAGCCAAAAACAAGTACCTGCAATGGCCCATCGCGTTGAGACCTGATGCGCGGCACAATCTTGTCGATCAGTGCCCGGTACTGATTGGGGAACCGGTAGAACTGGGTGTAAACCCGGTTTTGACGTGGTGAGGTCTTGAGTACCCACCAGTGCTTTACGTGACGCAGGAACGTCTTGATGCGCGATGGCTCTTCCATGAAACTTCCGCGAGGTTATTAAAAGAGAAATATCCGTCTTATTTGGACCGGGTGGGCATGGACGGCAAGTTCTGCCCGATCTCCCTCTCTGGAAATCGCCTACAACGCCAACCTTCCCGCCCCGGAGCGTTGCACTCCGGGAATCGGGGCCAGACTGGTGCCGCAGTTCTCACGCCTACCACAGCGCAAAAAATTATAGGCGCTGACGGCATTTCTTCCGGTTGGCTGAATGAAATGCCGGACAATTATTTAGTGAGGGAGCTGCCGCTCGATGATTTCGGCAGCCTGCTCGGAAATCCCCAGCTTGGCTGCCAGGGTGTCCATGTACTGCTTCTCGGCGGGGTTGTCCTCATTGATGGTCATGGCAGAGACCAGGTAGAGATTGAAGGCAGTGGCGGGGTCGTTGACCCGGCTGACGATTGACTCCATATCCACGGGCCGGACCAGCAGCTGGCGCAGCTCATCGAGGTCTGAAGGGTCGAGCTCGTCCTGCAAAGCGGCGACGATATTCTGCTGTTCCCGCTCATCGATAAGGCCATCCGCCTGGGCGGCAGCAACCATGGCCAGCACCATCAGGTCGGCCTGCTCATCACCCTGATCACCAGCCTCGGCAAACTGGAACAGACCCGCACCCCACTGGCCAGAGGGTTCCGGCGCCTTGGCACCGCCGCCCGGCTGGGCGAATTTACCGTTGTTACGGGCGAAGATCTGGCCGAGGATATCGGCCAGGACACCGCCGGACTGCCCACCCGGCTGGGCGCCCCCCGGTGCTTGTCCACCGGACTGCTGCATCTGCTCAAAGATCCGTCGGGCGATTTCCGCAAAAACACCCATACCGCCGGCGGCAATCGCTCCCCCGGGTACAGCACCGCCCATACCGCCTCCGGAAGGCGCAGCAGCCGCACCACCCGGCTGCAGTTTGCCGAAAATGTCGTCGAGGCTGGCACTGTCAGCCTGCGTACCGCGCTGATTCGGTGGTGGAACACGGGAAAAATCCGGTGGTGGCGTATCCAGTCTCGGATTCGCCTGCTGGCGCTTTTTCTTGTTTAACATGGAAATTCCGGCGCCGATCAGGGCGCCGAGCAGCAGCTTCTTGTTCATGGTTACTCCCTGGCGAGTGGCGTGACTCTTGAAACTGTAGAACAGCGACCAACCATTCCGGATTTACCCGCTTCCATGCCTCCGGTGCTTCCGCGGGGGCTAACAATCCGTACAATCCCAGCCCCGGCTGTACCGGCCTTTGTCCGCAGCCGCTAGAATGCCCGTACATAGCCCACCTGCATCAGGCACAAGCCACCGCCAGAACAAACAAGGACTTCTCATGCTGTTATCCCTTGCCGCCATCATCGTCGGCTTTGCCCTGCTGGTCTGGAGTGCCGATCGCTTTGTGGAGGGTGCGGCGGCCACGGCCAACCATGCGGGCATGCCGCCGCTGCTGATCGGCATGGTGATCGTCGGGTTTGGCACTTCGGCGCCGGAGATGGTGGTGTCCGCCATTGCGGCACTGGATGGCAGCCCGGGGCTCGCGATCGGCAACGCCTATGGCTCCAATATCGCCAATACTGGCCTGATTCTCGGCCTGACCGCGGTCTTCGTGCCCATGGCCGTCCACTCGAAGATCGTCCGCAAGGAGCTGCCCCTGTTGCTGGCCATCAGCTGCCTGACCGGGGCCTTTCTGTGGAATTTCGAGCTGGCGCGCTGGGAGTCGCTGGTCCTGCTGGGCGGCTTTTTCGCGCTGATTGTCTGGACCATCATTTCCGCCCTGCGGGGCAAGGGCGACGTGGCCGAGTCTGAGATTGAGAGCGAGCTCGAGGCACACGCCATGCCGCTCGGGCGCGCCCTCTTCTGGCTGGTCGCCGGCCTGGCCCTGCTGCTGGTGAGTTCACGACTACTGGTCTGGGGTGCGGTGAATGTGGCGGAAGCGCTGGGCGTCAGCGACCTGATCATCGGCCTGACCATCGTCGCCCTGGGGACTTCCCTGCCAGAGCTCGCAGCGACGGTGATTGCCGCGAGGAAGGGAGAGCACGATATCGCCATCGGCAACGTGGTCGGCTCCAATATGTTCAACCTGCTGGCGGTGGTGGGAATCGCCGGTGCCATCGCCCCCATGTCCGATGTGCCGACAGAAGTCATCACCCGCGACTGGCCGATGGTGGTTGGACTCACGATCGCGCTGTTTGTATTTGCCTACGGTTTCCGCGGGCGCCAGGGACGCATCAACCGCTTCGAGGGCGCCGCATTACTGCTGGCCTATGTCGCCTACAACGCCTACCTGATTCACGAGATCACCGGCGCCGCGGCAGCGAACTGAAGGCACGAAGATCGCCGGCGCGGGCGGGAGTTCAGCGCTTCCGCTCGAGCCGCTGCAGGCGAGCGCGCAGCTGCTCGATTTCTTCCAATAAATCCAGGGCCAGGGCGGCACCGGCCAGGTTGACACCCAGATCCCGTTCCAGCGTGTACACCTTGCGCACACGCCGCACGCAAATACCACTGAAACGCCAGCGCGTGCGGCTGCCGCGAGGCTCGATGATACCTTCCTCGACCAAAGCAATGACCTGCTCCGCCGGCATGCCACAGGCCCGGCACAGCTCTGCCAGGGTGAGTTCACTCTCTTCATCGAGGATGGGACCCGTGATCTCGCGCTGATTGTTGTTCGCCATTCTTAACCTCCCATGCCGCTGCGCGGATCAAATGTGAACGCCTGGCTGAACTGGCGGTAGGCTTCCTGCTCCGCCTCGGTATTGGCTGGCGGTGCGACCACGTTCAACACCACGAAGAGGTCACCGGGTTCCCTGGCAGGGATACCGCGACCCTTGAGTCGCAGCTTGCTGCCATCTTTGCTGTTGGGGGGTATCGTCAGGTTCACAGGCCCATCGGGCGTTGGTGCCTGCACTTTGGCTCCCAGCGCGGCCTCCCATGGGGCCAGCGGCAGATTCAGGTAAACCGTGGTGCCCTCGGCCTGGTACAGGCGGTGGGGCGAAAAGGTGATTTCGAGGTAAAGGTCGCCGGGCTTGCCCTCACCGATTCCCGGCTCACCCTGACCGGCGAGCCGAATCTGCTGCCCTTCGGTAATGCCCTTGGGAATTTTGACATTGAGCTTGCGCTCTTTGAGCTCCGGCCGGCCATCCGCTCCGAGCACGGAATG
This sequence comes from Microbulbifer aggregans, assembly GCF_001750105.1. NCBI lineage: Bacteria > Pseudomonadati > Pseudomonadota > Gammaproteobacteria > Cellvibrionales > Microbulbiferaceae > Microbulbifer > Microbulbifer aggregans. The sequence continues at coordinate 1,144,423 of NZ_CP014143.1, read as the reverse complement.
TTTCAGCGCTATCTGGCGTGTCCCACCGCGATAGCTGTCCTCCAAGTCAATGGTGATCTTGGCGTAAGTGTTCTCACCCTGGGCGTGAAACTGGCGGCGCTGGGTACCAGCGCCAAACCCGTGTCCGAAACCGCCTGCACGGCCGAATAGACTTTCAAAGAAATCACTGAATGCCCCGGGGTCGGCCTCGGTGTAGCCGCCACCGTGAAATTCAAAGCCGGAATCCCAGTTGGGTGGCGGCCGGAAATCCTCTCCGGAGTGATAACCGGCACCCAGCTGATCATAAGCGGCACGCTTTTCCGGATCCTTGAGCACCTCGTAGGCTTCACTCACCTCCTTGAAACGATCCTCAGCCGCCTCTTCCTTGCTAACATCCGGGTGATACTTGCGCGCCAGTTTGCGATAAGCGCGCTTGATCTCATCCTGCTTGGCATCCCGCTCCAGGCCGAGGATCTGGTAGTAGTCCTTGTATTCCATGGCATGCCCACCCCGTGTCTATTGGTCCGCACCGGTAATGCCCGGAACCTTACTCTAACCAGGCATTTTCTTGCCTCGCAACAGCCGACATTTACCGAGGCCAGCTACTTGATAAAGTAGCCCACAGCACGCCAATCGCCCTGAACCCTGGCAAAAGTCACGGTCTCAGTCGCCCGCGCCTTGTGCTCGAAACTGCTGGCCAGCCTTACCACAACGTACTGACCATCAGGCGCACCCGGCAGGGAATTGTGCTCGCTCAGGGACGCCACCTCACGGGAGAGAACCTCGCCCAGCGGTTCGCGAACACCCTTCAATGCTTTCTGCCAGTCTTCCTTGGATACCTGCTGGCGAAACAGCGGCGCCGACTCCTCCCAGCTTTGGGCGTAGGCTCCACTGTCCACGGCTTCAAACCATGCCATGACCGATTGCAGTGCCGGACTCGTCTCAGCCAGAGACAAGCCTGGCAACCACAGAACACTGCTCAATATCAGTTTCCTGATGATTCCCTTCATTATTGACGCCCTTTTAAGAAATGTGACGGCAGCGCCAGACCGACTGACGCGACCTCTGCTGAGTCCGCAATGCGGATCAGCTTTCCGTTTCAGCCACTTTCCCCAACTCGCCCACACCAGCTTCCTTTAAGAGTGAGTCCACCAGAGGCGCCATGGCCCGATGTTTTAGTGCGCTGCCTACCAGGGCTTCTGGGAGGCTCTGGCTTCTGGATTCGCCGTCCGTATCCAGGATGCCACCACCTACTCGTCCATCGACACCATTGAGGCCTTCGACAGAGATGATCTTCATACCCTCGATACTCTCCAGCGGTTTGACACTTTCGCGGATGATATGCGGCAATTTGTCGTGCAGGCTGAGGACCTGCTTCAGCGCGATCTGTGCATCACTCAGGCTGTTCAGAGCTTCATTCATCAGTCGCTGGCCTTCAGCATCCACTGCGTATTTTTCCCGGTCAGCATCGACTTTTATCCTTACGGCTTCCGCCTCCGCAGCTGCCTGCAATCGCAGGGCTTCGGCCTTATCTTCGGCAGCGGATTTCTCAGCCTCTGCAGCCACCTTGATGGCAGTAGCCTGGCGCTCCGCTTCCTTCTGCGCCTCGATGATTTCAATTCGCTTGTCCCGCTCCGCCACTTCCACATCCTTGGCCGTACGCACCTGTTCCTCAGCCTTCACCGCTTCGGCCAGCGCAACATTGGCATGCTGATCGGCAACCGACTGCTCCTTGGATTTTTCGGCAACAGCAATCGCACGTTCCTGCTCGGCGATCTCGACGGATTTCTGCTTGGAGATACGCTGTTCATCGAGGATGCGCTCGCGCTCGATTTCCTGTTCCTGCAGCCGCTTCTCTTTTTCGATCTCAAGCAGGCGAGTGGCCTGCTCTGCACCGATACGGGACTGATCCACCTCCCGCTGAGCCTCAATCTCCGCCTGCCGAGCTGCACGCTCCTGCGCCGCCTGCTCGCGAGCGATATCCGCTTTCTGCGCTGCCTCGCGATTTTCCAGTTCACGCTGCTGCTCCAGATAGGCGTAGCGCTTTTCTTTCTCGATCTCCAGCTTCTGGCGCTCTGCTTCGAGATTTTTAGTCTCGATCTGCACCATGGTTTCCTGCTCGACATCGTTGACTTCTTTGCGCCGCGCCTCAATAGAGCGGGTCATGCTGGCCAGGCCTTCCGCATCAAATACGTTATCCTGGTTAAAGAACTCTTTATGCGTCTGATCGAGGCCGGTCAGGGAGACAGACTCAAGCTCCAGGCCATTCTTCAACAGGTCTTCTGAGACCACCTGCTGCACTTTCTGTACAAACTGGCTGCGCTGCTCATGCAGCTCGGCCATTTCCATTTCTGCAGCAACGGAACGCAGGGCATCAACGAACTTACCCTCGATCATCTCTTTTAACGCTTCGGGATCCAGCGTGCGAACACCGAGGGTCTGCGCAGCATTGGCAATCGCATCAGTATCCGGCTTTACCCGCAGGTAAAATTCAGCCAGTACATCCACCCGCATGCGATCCTTGGTAATCAGCGCCTGGTGTTCCTTGCGTGATACCGCCAGACGCAGGGTATTCATGTTCACCGGGATGATTTCATGCAGCACCGGCAGGACCAGCGCACCACCGTTCATGATGACCTTCTGTCCTCCCATACCCGTACGCACAAAAGAGCGCTCCTTGGAGGCCCGTGTATACAGGCGGGCGAAGATGGTGCCAATGACAATCAGGCCAACCAGTACTGCACCGGCCATAAATAAGATCGTGGAGAAATTTTCTATCTGGTTCACTTTTCGTAATTCCTTGTTTTAATTTTGTTCCATCAGGTGTTTGCTGGTCGGGCGGATGACACGGAAGCTTGCTCCGCGCTCTTCAACCAGCAGCACCTGCTCTCCCTGGCCAAAAGTCTCATGTGCATCTGGCTCCACCATCACATAGTGGGTAGTGCCAAATTCGTCACTAAAGCGTGCTTCCGCTGGCGATCCGGTCGTCGCCTGCCCAATCGTGATCGTTGCCACCCGACCAATAAAGGTCTTCCTTCCCACGGCTTCAGTTTCATCACCAACCGCGAAACGCCGCAATACGTTACCGACGAACCGCACTTGCGGCAGTGCCAGCAGCAGTACCGGTAGCACCAGCAACCACGACGGCAACAGGGAGCCAATGAACGAAGCCACGACCATCTGGATCAGTAAACCGGTGATGCCAAAAGCAACCAGAAATGCCACTAGCAAGATGAGTGCCGGCACTTCGCCGAACCGCAGCCAACCAAGTAGCTTGGTCAGGACGCCACCGGGCTCGGCGTCTGGGGCATCAAGATCGATATCCATGTCAGGCAATAGATTATCGAGCACCTCAGAGAGACCGACGCCGATGAGGATCATGACCCCTTCGAGCATTGCAATCATCAGCATCAGTACCAGTGCACCGGTAAAAAGCTGGTTGCCGTCTTGAAGTAGGAACGCCATCAGGCCTCCGATTTGATTTTCGCCAGACGTTCCTTGATGCGGTTGTTGCGCGCCAGCTCTTCCAGTTCCGCCAGCTTGCTGGCATCTGCACTGGACTGCACCGTTGGCACACCAGCCGATTCCAGCACGCGATTGAATGCGCCCTCTGCCTGGTCAACCTTATCGGCGGTGCTACGGCTACTGCCGCGCTGCTCACCATTCACACCATTGGCGATGTGCTCACTGGCTTTGGCGAATTCTCGCAATTGCTCACGCATTTCGCGCTTTTTGCCCTGAAGCGCACTGATGTAGGCATTCAGCTCCCGAATTTCGGCATCAGCATCCGCGATGGCTTTCTCCAGCACCGGCAACTGGGCTTCAATGTCCATCTGTTTTGCGATCGCGATCTCGGCCAGATCATCACGGCTTTCCCTGACGGCGATATCGATTTGTTCTGCCAGTGCTGCGTGACGATTGTTTTCGTCGTTGAGGGTTTTACTACTTAAATATTTTGCCGCTTCTGCCTTGCCAAGCTGATCCCGGACTTCGGCGATGGCGTCGTCGATTTCCCGAATGGCCTGCTCCATCACCAGCTGCGGGGTCGCATTTTCGACAGAATCCACCAGAGCATTTGCGGACGCAGATATCAGGCGGGATATACGTTTTACCAATCCTTCTTTCATTGTTTTCTCCTTCCTTTTCCGGAATTTAACTATTTATTCAACAGACTATCGAGTTGTTTCTTGATTCTTTCTGACGAATCAGGATGGGCAGTACGCGGGTTTTTCTGCACCATCACTAATAGAATTTTTTCGAGGAACGCCTCGATTGCAGGCAGCGACCTTTCCTCCAGTAACGGCGTTATGAATTCTTCTTCAGCGCAGCTCTGCACGGCCGCAGCGCCTTCGGCGAGCAGATCCATTAGAGCCTCTACTAGCAGGCTGCGATGATTCCCCTCTGCGTAGCGCGCCTTGATAGGCAGCACGGCCTCAGATGAGGAAATGTAAGCACGGGAAAAACTCTGCATGCCGACGGATTCCCGCGCCATGGCAATCAGCTCGCGAACCTTCTCGCTTTGGGTAACCGCGCCGTTGCGGTCAATGGACATCAGGTAGGCGTAATCTTCGGGGGAGAGCCGGGCGGAGATAGACTGGGATTTATTGAGCATGGCAGTCACCAGTTAACAGTTGCCTGGTACCGCCGGCAGCATTTGGGAGTTCGTCAGGCTAAGGTTCCCTGACCGATGTATACAAAAGTACACACAAGCCGTAGCGCGGTCAATTACAACTGATTACAAGGTTCGTTTTGGCGGGAAAAAGCTCCAGCTTTCTTTTTTCGCGCACCGCCATTGAGATGCGGAAGGATTATGTGCCGAGAGTCATTGCATGAAGCAGGACGCAGGCACTTCTGTGCTTTGCTGGAAGTAATGAACATACCGGACGACCCATCAGATCCGCATGAGTGCGCATAACCTGATACTCAATGTCGACAGCTACAAGGCGAGCCACTTCTTGCAGTATCCGCCGGGCGCGGAATACATCAGTAGCTATATCGAGTGCCGCGGTGGCGACTTTGCTGCTCCGGTCTTCTTTGGCCTGCAGGCATTCATCAAGGAATATCTTCTGACGCCGATTCACGCCGGCGACATTGATAAGGCGGAAACGGTACTCACAGCCCATGGGCTTCCGTTTCATCGACAGGGTTGGGAGCACATCCTGCACAGACACAATGGCCGGCTACCACTCGAAATCAGTGCCGTCCAGGAAGGGACGCCGGTACCGCTGCACAACGTCATGCTGCAGGTGGTCAATACCGATCCCGCGTGTTTCTGGCTCACCAGCTACATCGAAACGGCGCTGGTACGCGCTATCTGGTATCCGGTGACCGTCGCCACTCAAAGCCGGGAGATCAAGAAGATCCTCGCCCATTACCTCGATGACACTGCCGGTAGTCGTGCCGGTCTCGAGTTCAAGCTCCATGACTTCGGCGCCCGCGGTGCCAGCAGCCTCGAGTCCGCCATGCTTGGAGGCATGTCACACCTGGTGAACTTCCAGGGTACCGATACGGTTTCCGCACTGGTCGCAGCGCGACGATTTTATGGGGCTGACATGCCGGCCTTCTCCATCCCCGCCGCAGAGCACAGCACCATGACCGCGTGGGGGAAGGATCGCGAAGACCAGGCCTACGCAAATATGTTGCGACAGTTTATCGGCCCGGATCAGGTTGTGGCTGTGGTCAGTGATAGTTATGACCTCTGGCATGCGATCGAGAATATCTGGGGTGGCACCCTCAAAGATCAGGTGATCAATAGTGGCGGTACCCTGGTGGTGCGCCCGGATTCCGGTGACCCGGTGTCGATTGTGACCGAGAGCCTCGAGAGGCTGATGCGCATTTTCGGTGCGCGGCAAAACGGCAAGGGCTACCGGGTTCTGCCAGATTTCATTCGCCTGATTCAGGGCGACGGCGTCTCGCGCTTTTCCATCCCCAAGATACTGGAGGCCATGAAGGAACAGCGAATCAGTGCCGAAAACATCACATTTGGCATGGGTGGTGAGCTGCTACAGAAACTTGATCGGGACACTCTGAGCTTTGCCATGAAGGCCAGCGCCATCTGTATCGATGGTAACTGGCATGACGTATGGAAAGATCCCGTGACCGGGCCCGAGAAAAAATCCAAGCGTGGCCGCCTGGCCCTGATCCGGGGGGAGACCGGGAAGCTGGAGACAATCCGGCTTGAAGCACTGAACCAGCGCACCAACCTGTTACAGCCGGTATACCGGGACGGGCGCCTGTTACGGGAAACCGGCTTCGACGAAGTTCGGCAACGCGCGCAAATCTGACAATAGTTGGCGCAATATTGACCACTTCTTCATTTTCATTCCACTTTCCCGCTCCCCCCCCTAAATCGGCTGCAACCACCTCAACTCAACTGATCCTCGCTTCAGCTCAACGACGACGGCTTTACAGGCAACTCTCCCCGGAAGGAACCTGAGTGTTGCTCAAAATTTTGTATCTCCGGCAGTGGCCGCGTGATGCGCTGACCGGCCACCACCATTGTGGTAGGTTGGATACACGGCTGGGACACTGACCCGGCGACCAGAGAACAATAACCAATACTCCCGGCACTACCGCCCTGCGGTGTACCGGGCTGGGGAGGACCATGCAGAGACGAGAATTCCTGAGGCTGGCCGGTGTCGGTGCCGGCGGTATCCTGCTACCCGTGTACGGAGCCCGCGTGACCGCAGCGGAGCTGACCCAAAATGGCATGGATGTGCGGCGCAAGAAGACGCTGGCGGATATCGTGCTGAATACCGCGCGCAAGGCCGGCGCCACCTATACCGATGTGCGTATCGGCCGCTACCTGAACCAGTTTGTCATCACCCGTGAAACCCGTGTCGAGAATATCGTCAACACCGAGTCCTTCGGTGCCGGTGTCCGCGTGATCGCCAACGGGACCTGGGGCTTTGCCGCCACCAACGACCTGACTGATGATGGCATCGCCCAGGCGGCGCGCCGTGCGGTAGCCATCGCCAAGGCCAATTCCAAGTACCAGGTGGAGCCGGTACAGCTGGCACCGGTGAAGGGTGTGGGCGAGGTAGCCTGGCAGACCCCGATCGAAAAAAATGCCTTCGAGGTGCCGGTCGGCGAGAAGGTAGACTACCTGATGGAGGTCAACAACAGTGCGCTCAAGGCGGGTGCCAGCTTTATCAACTCCTCCCTCTATCTGGTCAACGAGCAGAAGTATTTCGCCTCTAGCGACGGCTCCTACATCGACCAGGACGTACACCGCCTTTGGGCGCCGATGACTGTCACCGCAGTGGACAAAGACACTGGCGTGTTCAAGACCCGAGACGGCCTGAGCACTCCGGTGGGAATGGGATACGAGTACCTGGATGGCCGCGAGGAAGACAAGATCCTCGGCCAGACCACCCTGTATAAAAATTCCTATGATATGGCCGAGGATGCCATCCTCGCCGCCGATCAAGCCAAAGCCAAGCTCTCGGCGAAATCCATTGATCCTGGCAAATACGACCTGGTGCTGGAACCCCTGCACCTGCGGCTTACCATCCACGAATCAGTGGGCCATCCGCTGGAGCTGGACCGGGTACTGGGCTATGAGGCCAACTATGCAGGCACCTCCTTCGCCACACTGGACAAGTGGCGCAGTGGTAAATTCCAGTACGGCAGTGACAAGGTCAACCTGTTTGCCGATCGGACCCAGCCCGGATCCCTGGGTGCCGTCGGTTATGACGATGAAGGGGTAAAAGCCAAACGCTGGGACCTGGTCAAGGACGGCATCCTGGTGAACTACCAGGCTACACGCGATCAGGTCCACATGATCGACCAGGACGAATCCCACGGTTGTTCCTATGCCGACAGCTGGGACAGTGTGCAATTCCAACGCATGCCCAACGTATCCCTGGCGCCGGGCAAGGAGAAGTACTCCGTCGACGACATGATCCGCGATGTCGAAAAAGGCATTTACATTCTCGGGCGCGGCTCCTACTCCATTGACCAGCAGCGCTACAACTTCCAGTTCGGCGGCCAGCTGTTTTACGAGATCAAGAACGGGGAGATTGTCGGCCAGGTTGAAGATGTCGCCTACCAGTCGAATACCCAGGAATTCTGGAATTCCTGTTCCGCTATCTGCGATGAGAGTGATTACCGCCTCGGTGGCACCTTCTTTGATGGCAAGGGCCAGCCCAGCCAGGTGAGCGCAGTCTCGCACGGCTGCGCCACCACTCGCTTTGACAAAATCAATGTGATCAATACCAAGCGTAATATTTCGTAGGACACTGTTCGGGCAACTGCCCCGTCAAAAGAATAAGTAACCGGAGAAAAAATAATGGCAATCCTGACCAGAAGTGAAGCGAAAGGCATTCTCGACAAGGTGCTGAAGTACAGCCGCGCCGATGGTGCCAGTGCACAGCTGACCGGCGCCGAAACTGGCAACATCCGCTACGCCCGCAACAGCGTTTCCACCAGTGGCATTGTGGATAATATCGAGCTGGCCGTTGAGGCCCGCTTTGGCAAAAAGTCCGGTGTCGCGACCATCAATGAGTTCAGCGATGCTGCCCTGGAAAAAGTCATGCGACGCGCTGAAGAGCTGGCGAAGCTTTCTCCAGACAACCCGGAAGCCATGCCACTGTTAGGTCCACAGAAATACATGGACGTCAGAGCCTTTGCCAAAGGCACTGCCAACATCACCCCGGAGCAGCGCGCCAAGGCCGCGGCCGATTCCATCATGGCCGCCAAGAAAGACAAGGTGGTCGCAGCCGGCTATCTGGAAGACGACCGCTCCTTTGCCGCAGTTGCCAACACCGAGGGGCTGTTCGGCTATCACGTCGCCACCTCTGCCAATTTCACCGTAACCATGCGCACAGAGAATGGGCTGGGTTCCGGTTGGGCCGAGAGCGACGTGACCGACTTTGATGATATGAGCACCGCCATGACTTCCGGTATTGCCATCGACAAGGCCGTGCAGTCACAGGAAGCCCGTGCGCTCGAACCCGGTAAGTACACCGTGATCCTGGAACCCAATGCCGTCTCCGGACTGCTGGGCTACATGATGTATAGCTATGACGCCCGCAATGCCGACGAGGGCCGCAGCTTTATGAGCAAGAAGGGCGGCGGTAACCGGCTCGGTGAGAAAATGTTCGACAAGCGCGTGCATATCTACTCGGATCCCGCCGACGCCAATGTGCCCGCTACGCCATGGTCCGAGGAAGACCATATGGCCCTGCAGCGCATCGACTGGGTCAAGGATGGTGTAGCTACCAATATGCCACGCAGCCGGTATTGGGCCGAAAAGAATGAGGAAGAGGCGATCCCGACTCCCGGCAACCTGATCATGGTCGGCGGAGACAAGAGCACCGAGGAAATGATCAAAAATACCCGCCGCGGCATTCTGGTGACTCGCACCTGGTATATCCGCATGGTGGATCCACAATCCCTGCTGCTGACCGGCCTGACCCGCGATGGCACTTTCTATATCGAGAACGGCAAGATCAAGTATCCGGTGAAAAATTTCCGCTTCAACGAGAGCCCGGTAATCATGCTCAACAACATTGAGGAGATGGGCCAGGCCAAGCGTGTGGGCATGTGGGGCTTCTCCGCCATGGTGCCGGCACTGAAAGTGCGCGATTTCACCTTCAGCAGCCTTTCAGACGCGGTTTAACAGCGCCAGCCAACATGAGGACCTGACATGGACAGAAGAAAATTTCTCCAGTTGAGTGGCGCCGGCGCCGGTATATCCATGCTGCCGTTCTCCGGCAACCTGATTGCCGAGAGCCAGCTGACCACCAACGGCATTGACCTTTCCGTCAAGAAAGAGCTGGCCGATGCCGCTCTGAACACCGCCACCAAACTCGGGGCTACCTATGCCGATGTACGTATCGGCCGTTACCTGAACCAGTACGTGCTGACCCGCGAGCTGCAGTTGCAGAATGTGGTCAATACCGAGTCTATCGGCATGGGCGTGCGGGTGATTGCCAATGGCACCTGGGGTTTCAGTGCCACCAATGACATGACCGTCGACGGTATCGCGAAGGCTACCCGCAAGGCCGTGGCCACCGCCAAGGCCAACTCGAAGCACCAGAGTGAACCGGTGCAACTGGCAGAGCAAAAAGGCTTTGGCGAAGTAAGCTGGAAAACCCCGATCCAGAAAAACGCCATGCAAGTACCCCTGGCGGAAAAGATCGACTTGCTGATGGAAGTCAACAAGTCGGCCCTGGATGCGGGCGCCAGTTTTATCAATTCCAGTCTCTACCTGGTCAACGAGCAGAAGTACTTCGCTTCCACCGACGGCTCCTATATCGACCAGGATGTACACCGTCTGTGGGCGCCGATGACCGTCACTGCGGTGGACAAGAAAAGCGGCGGCTTCCGCACCCGCAACGGCCTGAGCCAACCGGTCGGCCGCGGCTTCGAGTACCTGGATGGCCGCGCCGAAGACAAAGTGCAGTCACAGACAGTGCTTTATCGCGATTCTTACGACATGATCGAGGATGCGAAACTGGCCGCACAACAGGCACAGGAAAAGCTCACCGCCAAGTCGGTGAAACCCGGCAAGTATGACCTGGTACTCGATCCGAGCCACCTGTGGCTCACCATCCATGAGTCTGTCGGTCACCCGCTGGAGCTGGATCGCGTGCTCGGCTACGAGGCCAACTACGCGGGCACTTCGTTCGCCACTCTGGACAAGTGGCGCAGCGGCAAATTCCAGTATGGCAGTGACAAGGTCAATCTCTTTGCCGACAAAGTGCAACCCGGCTCCTTGGGTGCCGTCGGCTATGACGACGAAGGCGTTCAGACCGGCCAGTGGGATCTGGTGAAGGATGGCATCCTGGTGAACTATCAGGCCACCCGCGACCAGGTACACATGCTCGGACAGGAAAAGTCCCACGGCTGTTCGTACGCCGATGACTGGTCCAGCGTGCAATTCCAACGTATGCCGAACGTTTCGCTGCTGCCGGGTAAAGACGAGCTGAGCTTGGACGAGATGATCAAGGATGTGGAAAAGGGCATCTACATCATCGGTGCCGGTTCTTTCTCCATCGACCAGCAACGCTATAACTTCCAGTTCGGCGGCCAGCTGTTCTACGAAATTGAGGATGGCAAGATCACCGGCATGTTGGAGGATGTTGCCTACCAGTCCAATACACAGGAGTTCTGGAACTCCTGTTCACAGATCTGTGACAAGCGCGACTACCGCCTGGGTGGCTCCTTCTTTGATGGCAAGGGCCAGCCGGGCCAGGTAAGCACTGTCTCCCACGGTAGCTCCACTACGCGCTTTGACGGCGTTAATGTGATCAACACCAAGCGCAAGCTCGGTTAACACCAGTGACGGGCAGTAGGGCCTGCATGCAGGCCTCTACTGCCCGGTACTTTTTCTCTACAAGCTGTTCCAGAGTAGTAAGCGTGTCCCTTTCCCGTCGGCACTTCTTAAACCAACTATTGCTCAGCTGCAGCGCCCTGGCGCTGCCAGCAGGTGCACGCGCGGAGCCTGGGGAATATTACGATTTCTATTTCACACGCCTGATGTACGAATCCGGCGACTGGGACGTGGACCAGCGCATGCCGTCCAATGTGCTGAACTCGCTGATCGAATATACCAACCTCAAAGTCGACCCCAGGGAACGCATCGTGCCGCTGGCAGACTCTGCCATGTTGCTGGCACCGTTCTGTTATCTGGCCGGGCACAAGCTGGTGGAATTTACTGCGGCAGAGGCGCGCAACTTCCGCGATTATGTCAACCGGGGCGGCTTCGTCTTCGTGGACGACTGCAACCACGATATCGATGGCCTGTTTGCCAAGTCCTTTGAAGCACAAATGGTGGAACTGTTCGGCGATGGCTGCCTGCAGAAACTACCTGAGGATCACGAACTCTATCGCTGCTTTTTCGAGTTCGACGAGCTGCCGGTCACCAGCTTCGAGCTGAATGGCTGGGGGGATGACCTGGTACATGACTATCTAAAAGCCATTGTCATCGATGGTCGTATCGCGGTGCTTTACAGCAACAAGGATTTCGGCTGTGAGTGGGACTATGACTACCGCAACAAACGCTGGCTTGCGATCGACAATACGAAATTCGCGGTCAATATCGTTATCTACGCATTAACCACGTGAACAAACATGGAAACTGAAACCCGCACCACAACCGAGAGCGGCGTCGAGCAAACCCTGTCGGCATTAGACCAGCTACGGGACGAAATCAGTCGTGTCATCGTCGGCCAGAGGGAGGTGGTGGACCAACTGCTGATCTGCCTACTGGCCCGCGGCCACGCGCTGCTGGAGGGCGTACCCGGTCTGGGCAAGACGCTGCTGGTAAAAACCCTGGCACAAGCCACCGAGCTGGATTTCAAGCGGGTGCAGTTCACCCCTGACCTGATGCCAGGGGATATCCTCGGTACCGAAATCCTGGAAGAGGATCACGGCACCGGCAAACGCTTCTTCAAGTTCCAGCGCGGCCCCATCTTTACCAATATCCTGCTGGCGGACGAGATTAACCGCACTCCGCCGAAAACCCAGGCGGCCCTGTTGGAATCGATGCAGGAATACGCGGTGACCATGGCCGGGGAGACCATGGCGCTACCGCGTCCCTATTTCGTGCTGGCGACACAAAACCCGATCGAGCAGGCGGGTACCTACCCCCTGCCGGAAGCGCAGCTGGACCGTTTCCTGCTCAATATCCATATCGATTACCCGGGCGAGGAAGACGAAATCGCCATCCTCCGCGGCACCACCGGCGGTGAGGCGGAAACGCCGTCACCCTGCCTCGACGGCCACGCCATCATCGAGATGCAGCGACTGGTGCGCGAGGTACATATCAGCGACGACCTTTACGGTTATATTGCCCGGCTGGTGCGTACCTCCCGCCCCGTCACGGGTTCTAAGGGGGGTAAAGACTCATCCCTGGGCCAGTGGATCCAGTGGGGTGCCGGGCCCCGCGCCGGCCAGGCACTGGTCTTGGCGGCCAAGGCCCGCGCGCTCCTGAATCAGCGGCTGGCGGTGACCCGCGCGGATATTCGCGCATTGCTGCTGCCAGTGCTGCGCCACCGCATCCTGCTGAGCTTCCACGCCCAGGCTGAAGGTGTCGGTATTGAGCGTGTGATCGACGAACTGCTGCGGGCCTGCCCGGAGCCGGGGCAGGACTGAACCCGTGGAGCTGTTGGACCCGCTGACGCTCGCCCGCACCCGCGACCTGGCATGGTTATCGCGGCATCTTGCCGCGGGCGTCATGCTGGGTGCGCAGCACAGCCAGCGCCGCGGCGCCGGGCTGGAATTCCAGCAGTACCGCAGCTACCAGCCCGGCGATGCCATCAACCATATCGACTGGAAGCTTTTCGCGCGCTCCGACCGCTACTATGTGCGCGAGGCCGAGCAGGAAAGCCAGATGCATGTCTGCTTTGTCCTCGACGCCAGCGCCTCCATGGCCCAGCCCAGTTTTGCCGTGCCGGAACTCACCAAACTGCAATTCGGGAAATGCTGGATCGCCACCCTGTGCTGGTTGTTGCAGGCCCAGGGCGATCGCTGTTCCCTGCTGGTACTGAACGACGTGGACCTGCGTCGCGTTCCTGCCGGCCAGGGGGAGGCCCACCACCACCGTATCGCGCTGGAACTGCAGCGCAGCCAGGCTGCGGGCCACTGGCCGGGTGCGGCTGAACTGCAACCACTCTGGTCCCAGTTCGACACCAACTGCCAGGTGGTGCTGGTCAGCGACTTTTTCGAGCGCGGACAGGAAATCAGTGATTTCGCCGTGCGGCTGCATGCTGCCGGCCGCCCCTGCCTACCCCTGCAGCTACTGGTGGAAGCGGAAGAAACCTTCCCGTTCAGCGGCGAATTGCGGGTGCGTGATCCTGAGTCCGGCGCTGCCGGTTCGCGGCTGCGGGAAGTGGATGCGCACAGCCAGCGAGCGCAGTACCTGGAGGCATTCACCCGGGCACAGCAGTCCCTGGCAGCGGGCTTCGCCGGGCGTCAGAGCCCGCTCACCAGCGTACAGATCGAGCGCCCGCTGACGGATGGCCTGCAACGCTTCGTCCACCTGCACTCGCGGATTGCCTGATATGGGGAACAGCTGAGATGTCGTGGTTACCCTGGAGCTGGCAATCCCCGCAGTGGCTGTGGCTGCTGCTGGTATTACTGATCCCGCTGCTGATCCACTTGCTGCAGCGCAGTGCGCCGCGGGAAATCACCTTCGCCGCCGTCCAGTGGCTACAGCGCCGCCCGCCGCAGAGCTGGAAACGCCTGCAGCTGCGTGATACCTGGCTGTTGTGCCTGCGGCTACTGCTGCTGGCGCTGCTGGTCGTACTGCTGGCGACACCATTGCTGGAGCAGCGGGAAGAGGCCGGCCCGCTGCTACTGGTAGACCCGGCGGTGACGCTCAGCGAACTGGGCGCATTTACCGAATCGAAAGGACCATTCGCGCAAATACTATGGCTGCAGGCGCAGCCAACACCGGTCGCCGATAGCGATCGCCGTGTACACGACAGCTGGCACAGCCTCTCCACACTGGCGGCAGAGCCCCGCTATCGCCGCGCACACATTCTGCTCGACCCGGGTACGGCCACCGGTTACCGCGCCCTGCGCTACAGCCCCCACTGGCAATGGCATACCACCGCCTCTACCGGCAGTGACTCGATTGAAGATCATACCCCCACGCCTTCCATCGCAATCATCGGCGATGCACCTGCCTGGCTGGCGCCGGCCCTGCAGCAGCTAGGGGAGAGCGGTACCGCCCGGCTGGAACCGCAGTTACTGTCGGACCCGGGATTACTGGATCCGCAGAAATTCGACTGGCTACTCTACAACCGACCGGGCCTACTGCCGGAGGCAGCACTCTCATTCGTACGCGCAGGTGGACTGCTGCTGAGCGACAGCTCGGTGACAAACCCAGAGACACTCAACTTTGTGCCTCTTGCCGATGATGGCGGACCCTCTCGCGAGGCGGTAGCGCTGGGGCGCGGCAGCTGGCTGCGCTACCGGGGCAACTGGCAGGACGCGGCCTTCTTCCGCCGCACCCGGCTACCGGAGCAGCTATGGCTACAGTGGTCGCAGCAGGACTGGCCGTTTCAGGCAGCGCAGCAACCGCGCTGGCCGGCAGGCAAACCACGGGGCCTACCCGTAGCCGACAGCGAGGTGACGCCTGTTTCCCGTGAGCCGCTGCAGCAGCCGCTGCTGCTGGCGCTGTTGCTGGTACTGCTGGCGGAGCGAGCGCTCACATTGTCGCGGAGGCAGACCCATGGGTAACCCGATGGCTCACGGCCCTTCCGCACCTTTACCCGCACCCCTGCCCGCCCCGCTGCACTGTGCGCGGCGCCGGTGGCGCGCGCGTGGCCTGACTCCGTATATCGTGCTGGCGTTGCTGATGGTATTGCTGGGCCTGGGAAGCTACAGCCTGCTGGGCTGGCCCCTGTGGGGCGGCGTCGGGGCCGCGCTGATTACCGGCCTGGGCGCCTGGCTTGATCGCCGCTGGCAGCCCAGCGACCGGGCCCTATGTGCGCTGCTGGACGCCCGCTACCCTCAATTACAGGACAGCACTGCCCTGCTGCTTGAACCTCCGGAATCGCTGCCACCGCTCGCCCGCCTGCAGCAGCAGCGCGCCTGCACCGCGCTGGAGCAATTGATGGCCGGTGGAGCACTGCAACACTTCCAACCGCAGGGCTGGCGACCTGCCATTCGCCTCACTCTGATCCTGTCTCTCGCAGTGCTGCTGGCCCCGGTGATGGTTTCGATATTTGCGCAGTGGATGGATAAGCCGGGTGACGGACAGGGCGAAACAGTCGCATCGGCACAAACGGATGAAGCGGACATGCCAGATACCATCCGCATTCGCAGCGCACAGGTTCTAGTAACGCCACCCGTGTACACCGGCCTGCCGCAGCGGCAACAGGCACTGCAGGTGAGCGCGCCAGAAAATGCCCGCGCGCAGTGGTTGGTGATCCTTTCGGACCCGGCGGAAGAACTGCAGATGCAGGCCGCGGATGCGGAGTTCGATTTTCATCCACAGGGAGAAGTCCCTACTAACCAATGGGTGCTGGAGCGCCAGCTCACAGAGAGTGACTTCTACCAGCTGGCGGTAACCCGCAACGGTCGTGAGATGCTGTTGCCGGAAATCCACAATATCGAGGTGACCCCGGACCGGGCGCCGCAATTCGACTTTAGCCTGCCTCGCGATAGCCTGACGCTAGTGAACAGCGAGTTGGCTTCCGGTGATGCGTCGCTGCGGGTGGTCGCCACAGTGGAAGACGACTTCCATGTCGGGGACACCGCGCTGGTGGTGACCCTGGCCAGCGGCAACGGTGAGAACGTGCGCTTTCGCAACGAGCGCATTCTCCTGCAACCAGTCTCCGCCGATGGATCGCGACAGCGCTTTGAATTCCAGGTACCGGTGGAGCGGTTCGCGATCGAGCCCGGCGATGAGCTCTACTGGTTCCTCGAAACCTCCGACAACCGCGCTCCCACTGCCAACGTCGCCTCAAGCCAGCGCTTTATCCTGCGTTGGCAGCAGGAAGAAATCTTCGGCCTGAGTGATGCCGAGGGCATGGCGATCAAGGTGATGCCGGAATATTTCCGCAGCCAGCGCCAGCTGATCATCGACACAGAAGCGCTGCTGGCGGACAAGCCGGAAATCTCCCCGGACGAATTCCGCAAGCGCGCCGAATCCCTGGCCTATGAACAGAACCTGCTGCGTATGCGCTATGGCAAGTTCCTCGGCGAGGAGGACTCGGCCATGGAGCAACAGGATGACTCCGGGATGGCGCACCGCGACGGACCGGGACATGACGAAGGACATGCTGATGCCGGGCCAGGCCATGACGAGCACGGGGGCGGCAAGAGCGACGGACATGCCGGTGAAAGTAGCGGTCCGCAGCAGGAAAGCGCACGCTTTGGCGACGCTGCCGGTATTGTCGCTTCGGCGGGTCACCAGCATGACAATTCCGAGCATGCCACCCTGTTCGATCCGCAGACGAAGGAACTGCTGCGCAGCGCTCTCAATGCCATGTGGAGTTCCTGGCGCGAGCTGTCGATCGTGGAACCACAGGCGTCATTACCCCACCAGCATCTCGCGCTGCGGTATATCAAGGAAGTACAGCAGGCGTCGCGCATTTATCTGCAACGCGTCGGTTTTGAGCCCCCGCCCATTGATGAAGAGCGCCGCCTGACCGGCGAGCGCGACGAGGTAACACCACCACAGGTTGCAGCCAGTTTCGACGCCCCTGACCGCACCAGGCTCGAATCCATCCTGCGCAGCCTGCTGGCCGGCGATACCCCAACCGAGGAAGACCTCGCCGACCTGCCGGCATTGCTACAAGCTGCACAGCAGTCCGCTCCGCAACTCCCAGGGGAACATCTGGAAATCAGTAAGGCCCTGCGTCGGTTCCGTCAGGACCCGGCGTGTATCCAGTGCCGACGGCAACTGCAGGCCCAGCTCTACCAACTGTTGCCGCCCCCGACAGCGGCGCCGTCTGTGCCAGTCACTGGCGATAGCAACGGCAGCTATACCGACTGGATGCGTGCCGCCAACACGCGCAAAGGACAAGCGGGACAAAGCGGGGAGATGCGATGAGCTGGTGGATCACCGCAACCTGTATCACCGGCGCCCTGTTATCACTCATTCTGGTCGCCCGACGTCGTACTTCGCCCCACCGGCGCGCCGCTGCCGCACTGCTGCAGCTCGCTATCTGGCTGAGCGCGTGGCTGCTGGTTGAGCCACCGCAACTCCTACCCGCGCCCAGCGCCGCGGTACTGGATAGTGAACGCCTGGCTGCCAGCAATGACTTGCCCCCGGCAACGGGGGGCGCGCGCCAGGCGATCATACCGGCGCTCGTAGATGGTGAACTTGCCGCACTGCCGGCACTGGCGGTGAGTGGCACTGGCTTGTACCGGGAACAACTCATAACGCTTCCACCGGTGCGACTGGCGAGGGAAAACACTGATCCCGCAGTCGCCGCGGACGATGGCTGGCTGCCGCGCTGGTCACAGCGGTTAACCCTGGGCCAGGAGCTTTCCCTGCAGCTGTCCTTGCCCGCCGAACTGCCCGCAGGTACCCCGGTGAAGCTGCTCAATCCCTTCGACACCGTGGTAGCGGAAACCACTGTCGGGACTACCGCCGGCACTGCCAGTAGCGTCAAAAGCATCAAACTGGCAGATACACCACGACTGGCCGGGCGCTGGGAATACCAGGTGCAGCTGGGAGAGGGCCAGACGGCATGGCGTGAACCTGTGCCGGTGCAGGTGGATCGGCACGAGCAACCCAGGATATTGCTGTGGCTGGCCCGGCCGGGTTTCGAGTCCGCCGCCCTGTCCCGCTGGCTGCGGGAATCCGGTGTCCCGGCCAGGGTCGTGACCCGACTGGCTCCCGGGATCGAACGCACCCGGAATCTGAACGGGTTCGACGGCGGCAGTCGCGCCCCATTGGACCCCGCCAATGATTTTGATCTGCTGATCCTCGACAGCCAGCTGTGGCCGCAACTGAAACCGCGCCAGCGAGAACAATTGCAGCAAAGGGAATCGATCTTATGGCTGGTGGGCGACGAGACACCAGACAGCTTCATCGACTATGCCCGCGCAAACGGCATGCTGCTCGAGCGTGGCGCCGTCACCGAATTGCGGGTGCCCTCCGCTGACCGTGAGACCCCGGCCCTGGGCACCACCGGTTTCGGGCCCGCTGCACTGCAGCCCGCTGACCACTTACTGCGGGGTACCCACATCGGCCCTGCCAGTACCGATCAGCTTGCGCTCTACTGGGGCCGCGCGAAGACCGATGGGGCGCTGGGGTTTGTATTTTTCCGCAACAGCTATCGCTGGATTACCGCCGGCTACAACGATGCGTTTGCACGCCTTTGGCAGGAGGTACTGGAGCCGCAACTGGCCTATCTGGGGCGCGGGGTGCCGGTGGCAGTACGCGAGGCAATGCCCCGCGCGGGCTACCGGGTAACCCTGTGTAGTGGAGGGTTCACCAGTAATGCTCCGACACTGTCTGCGGTCGACGGCGAACACCGTCTCGAGGGGACGCCGGCCGCTCAAGGCTGTTACGCCTACTGGCCACGCGAGCATGGCTGGTACCGACTTGAGGGGATAAACGAGAAAGGCGTGGCACCTTTCAGCCTGTATGTCTTCGCGGCCGATGCCTGGCCAGCCTGGCAACGTTCGCTGAAAGCGGAAGCGACAAAACAGATGGCCACCGCGAGGCTGGGGCCCTCCCCCGACTCACCCGCACCGGCCCGGCCCCTGCCCCGCCACTGGCTGGGGCTGCTACTGACCTGCCTGCTGGCAATCAGCTGGTGGGGGGAGCGGAAACTTAAACGCTGACGCCAACAGCGGCCGCATTGAATCCGCCGGGGGATAGCCTGAACCCTAATCTCCGGACGGCTCGCCTCGGTGATCAACGAAGATCAGCCGGTCAGTGTCGTAACCCAGCTCGCGCGCCTTTTGCAGTAACGGCTTGAGTTCTGCCCCGGGAATTGTTGGCTCGCGGGACAGCAGCCACAGGTAGTCGCGATTGTAGCCAGTCACCATCGCGTGGCGATAATTCTCATCCAGCGCCACCACCACGTAGGAAGCGTAAAAGGGCCCGAAGAAAGACACCTCCAGGTGGCCGGTGCCCGGGTCACCGGCAAATTTCGCCCGGCCTACGGCTTCCTTCCACTTGCCGTCTTCCACCAAGTAACCCCGATTCACCACCTTTACCGAGCCGTCATCATTGAGACTGTACTGGGCGGTGACATGGCTCATCCCGCGCTCGAAGGAGTGATCGAGTCGCGCGATCTCGTACCACTTCCCCAGATAGCGATTCAGCTCAAACCCCTGCACGGGCTCGACATTCTCTGGCAAACCGGTGCAGGCCGCGAGCCACAGGCAAAAGGGCAACAGCCACTTCTTCATGGAAAGGCTCCTACTTCTTACAACTGGCACAAATGCAGAGGCCACCCTCAAGGGTGGCCTCCACGTCACTCAGTGTAGTTGAGCGCCAGCGAACGTGGCACCTCAGGCTGATTGAGCATTACTTTTCCACAAAGGCGCGCTCGATCACGTATTCGTGGGGGATGCCGGCGCGGGTCTCGCGGAAGCCCCAGTCGTCCAGAATACTGGTCAGCTCCTTCAGCATCGCCGGACTGCCGCACAACATGAAGCGGTCATCCTCCAGAGTTGGCTTGGGCACCCCCAAGTCCTCGAACAGCTTGCCGGAACGCATCAGGTCGGTGAGGCGGCCGGTGTTCTTGTAGGGCTCGCGGGTCACCGTCGGGTAGTAGCGCAGCTGGTCGCGCACCATCTCACCAAAATACTCGTGGTTTGGCAGTTCTTCTTCGATGTGGTCCTGGTAGGCCAGCTCCGACACGTAACGCACACCGTGGGTGAGGATCACCTGGTCGAAGCGTTCGTAGACATCCGGGTCCTTGATGATGCTCAGGAACGGCGCCAGGCCGGTACCGGTAGACAGCAGCCAAAGGCGCTTGCCCGGCAGCAGGTGGTCTGCCACCAGGGTACCGGTGGGCTTGCGGCTGACGAAGATCTCATCCCCCGGCTGAATCTTCTGCAGGCGCGAAGTCAGCGGGCCATCCGGCACCTTGATGCTGAAAAACTCCAGCTCATCCTCATAGTTGGCGCTGGCGATGGAATAGGCCCGCAACAGTGGGCGGCCGTTATCCTGCGGCAGGCCGATCATCACAAAGTGGCCGTTTTCGAAGCGGAAGCCCGGATCCCGGGTGGTCTTGAAACTGAACAGGGTGTCGTTCCAATGATGAACTTCAAGCACCCTTTCTATATTCAAATTAGACATTGATTTAGAACCACTTATTCCTGAAATCTCTTAATAATTGAATTCTAGCGCTGGAACAAGTATCGGCAAAATGGGATATTTCGATATTGCTTATATTCTTTTTCGATAACGAAAACCCCTACTGATGCGCTATACCCTCCGCCAGCTCGAGGTATTCCTCGCCTGCGCCCACCACGAGAACGTGAGCCGTGCAGCGGCCAGCCTCAGCATGTCCCAGTCTGCCGCCTCCACGGCGCTGAAGGAGTTCGAACAGCAGTTCGAGCTGCGCCTGTTCGAGCGCACCGGCAAACGCCTGCGCCTCAACGAGCTGGGTCGGCAGTTGTGGCCTCGGGCGGAGGAGCTGCTGGAGCGGGCCCGCGAACTGGAGCAGACCCTCGCGGCCCACGGCGACCTGGGCCGGCTCAAGATCGGCGCCACCCTGACCATCGGCAACTACCTGGCCGCCGCAGTGATGGCCCGTTACATGGCAGAGCAGCCGGGCACCCGTGTAGAGCTGGAAGTCGCCAATACCGCCGCGATTGCCGATAAGGTGCTGGGCTTCGAACTGGATCTGGGGTTGCTCGAGGGTGAACTCAACCACCCGGACCTGGAGATGATCCCCTGGCGGGACGACGAACTGGTGGTGTTCTGTGCGCCTGAGCATCCCCTCGCGGAAAAAGAGCGCCTGACAGATCGCGATCTCTGCAGCGCCACCTGGATCCTGCGCGAGCCCGGTTCGGGCACCCGCCAGACCTTCGAGCGCGCCGTCTCCGGGTTGCTGCCCAAGCTGCATATCCTGCTGGAGCTGCAGCACACCGAGGCGATCAAGCGCGCGGTGGAAGCCGGGCTGGGCATCAGCTGCCTGTCCCGCGTGTCCCTGTCGGATGCATTGCGCCGCGGTTCACTGGTGGAACTGCGTGTGCCGCAACGGGACTTCCGCAGAGTGTTCCATTTCGTTCTGCACAAACAAAAATATCGCAGTGCCGGTATCGAGCGCTGGCTGGAGCTATGTCGGCAGGTCAGTTGATCGTCGGCCAATAAAAAAGCCAGCCCCGAGGGGGCTGGCTTTTCTGCAGTCACCGGTTCCGGGGACTTACTTGACCGGGATCAGCTGGGCTTTCAGCTCTTCCGGTACCTGGTCGATGGAGGCAATGGTCAGGCTGTCGACACTATTTCCCGCAGTAAGAGCGTGCATTTTTACATGCGCAGTTTCCGGCAGTTTCCACATGGCACCGGTGGCAGGATCCACGATCAACATACCAGCAATGCCGCCAAACAGGATATTGCCCCAGTACCATCCATCAATGCCGGCCTTGAGCTGGAAGCTCTGCTCGTTGTAACCGGCCATCTGGTATTTGATGGTGTAAGTGGAGGAAGAGAAGAAACCATCGGAGGCATCCAGCGTGATGGTGTCCGGAGTGACGCCGGAGTGAACGTCCAGCCCGGCTTCGTTAACCACAGAGAAGTTGGCACCGGAAGGGGTGCTGGCGATGGTTACCGGATACTTGCTGTCGCTGACGATGCTGGCACAGCCACTGGCCAGGGTCAGTGCGGCGATGGAGGCCCCCAAGGCAATTTTCTTGAACATGTTCTTTCCTAGAATTGTTTTTTTCGAACGGCTGGTCGCATAAAGCGCCAGCCGGGCGGCAGACTAGCATGAACTGGTTCACATCTGGCACTTTTTTCATTACACGGCATTACAGGCCGTCACCCGGTATCAGGCCCGCACGGACCGCCCCTCCCGACGCGCATCCAGACGCCGCAGGAACTCCTGCAGGATAAGCCGGTAAAGCTCCCGTCCCAGATACTTGTCCTCGACACCGCTGTCGATGGAAGGGTTGTCATTCACCTCGATCACATAGCCTTTGCCACCGGCTTCCTTGACGTCGACGCCGTAGAAACCATCGCCAATAGGTTTGGTCGCCTTGAGGGCTGCCTGCAATACGGCTTTGGGTACCTCGAAAGTCGGCAGGGTGGTAAAGCCGCCGCTGCTGGTTTTACCGTCGCCGTGGTTATAGATCTGCCAGTGGTTCTTGACCATGTAATAGCGGCAGGCATACAACGGTTTGTTGTTGAGCACACCGATGCGCCAGTCGAACTCCGTGTACAGGAACTCCTGGGCCAGCAGCAGGCTCGACTCCTCGAACAGTGCATTCAGACTTTCCCGCAGCTCGCCCTCGTCCTGCACCTTGACCATGCCCCGGGAAAAGGAACCATCGGGAATCTTGATCACCATCGGCAAACCCAGTTCCTCCACCGCTGTGCGGATGCCCTCCTCGTCGCCGCGGTGCAGGATCCGTGTCCGCGGCGCGGGCACCTTGTGGGTAGCGAAAAGATCGGCGAGGTAGATCTTGTTGGTGCAGCGCAGGATGCTGGAAGGATCATCCAGTACTACCAGCCCTTCCGCCTCGGCCTTCTTGGCGAAACGGTAGGTGTGGTGATCAATCGCCGTGGTCTCGCGGATAAACAGCGCATCGAATTCCGGCAGACGCATGTAATCGGCGGCGGTGATCATCTCGACGGCAAAACCCAGTTCCCGCGCCACGCTGGCAAATTTTTTCAATGCGGTGGCGTCGGAAGGCGGCAGGCGCTCTTCCGGATCGACCAGGATTGCCAGGTCGTAGCGGCTGTTCTCACTGCGCTTCGGCGTCCGCCAGACCTGATTGCTGAACCGGTCGAGGGCCCCTGCGAAGGCAGTTTCCTCCGGATCGCTCAGTCCACGGTGAGAGCAGATATGCAGATCGACGATTTCCCAATGGCCGGATCGACAGGAGAGATGCATTTCCAGCACCGGGCAGGGGAAGCGGTCGAACAACAACCGCGCCAGCGGCTGCAGGGCCCCCTCGGGGCAGAAACCGAAATAGGACTTCACCCGCAGTTCTGTCTCCTCTCCTTCCGGCAGCCGCAACTTGTTCAGTGCCGGCGCAACCCGGTTCAACTGCAGTTTGTACAGCTGCGGCACGGACAGGTCATTGAGCGTGCGGACACTCGGCAGCACCCGGTGGTTCCTGGCCTCCGCGAGCAGCGAGCAGTAGTAACCCTCGGCGCGGTAGTCGTAATCTGCGCACAGGTTGATGACCCGGACCCGCTGTGGGCGGGCAGACAACTGCAGATAGTCAGAAAAGGTGATGACGCGCTCGCTGGGATAGTAGGGCGCCCAGTCACTGGGCTGGTCGACGACGATAAGAACCTGGGACATTCGGCGGGTTGCCTCGGCAGAAAAAGAGACAGGCTGGACCGGCGAAAGATAGAGGAATTCTCATCCGGCTCCTATCTTTTTTTCGCGCTTTTGCTAATGTTGCCGGGCCGCAGTTTCGCGGTGTTCTGCGCCGCCCGAGGCGGTCATATCCATGCCCTCTCCCGACAAGTTTTCCTTCTCTATCCGGCCCGTCCGCACAGGCGATATAGCACCGCTTCATGCGCTCGAGCAGAGCTGTTTCGATACGGACAGACTCAGCCGCCGGCGGCTGCGCCACTGGGTGGCCGCCGACAACCGGGTTTTTCTGGTGGCGGAACAGGGCGACCAGCTGATCGGCTATGCGCTGGTATTACTGCGCCGCGGCACCCGTCTCGCCCGCCTCTATTCCCTCGCCGTGGCCGCTGCTGGTCGCGGCCGGGGCCTGGGCCGCGCTCTGCTATTAGCGGCCGAACAGGCCAGCGTCGAGAATGGCCGCCTGTTCATGCGTCTCGAAGTGGCGGCGAGTAATACGGCCGCGATCGGGCTCTACCACCAGCTGGGCTACCGGACCTTCGGCCACTACCCCGGTTACTACGAGGATGCCGGCGACGCACTGCGGATGCAGAAACGTATCCGCCACCGCTCCGATGACCTGCACAGCCTGCCAGTGCCCTGGTATGGCCAGACCACCGAATTCACCTGCGGCCCGGCCGCCGCGATGATGGCCATGGCGGCGCTGAGTGTGGACTACCGCCCGTCGGTCAGTGAGGAACTGGCCCTCTGGCGGGAGGCCACCACGATTTTCATGACCTCCGGTCACGGCGGCTGCCATCCGTTGGGGTTGGCGCTTGCCATGCAGCGGCGGGGCTACAGCTGTGCCGTTTACCTCAATCAGGCGACACCGCTGTTTATCGACGGGGTGCGTTCCGAGGAGAAAAAGGCGGTAATGCGGCGGGTGGATGCGGATTTCCGCACCGCAGCAGATGGGGCCGGGATACCGGTTTTGTGCGAGGACTTCACCCAGGAACAACTACAGCAGCTACTGCAGGAGGGAGCCCTGGCACTACTGCTGATCAGCACCTATCGCCTCGACGGCAAACGCGTGCCCCACTGGGTAACGTTGAGTGGCATCGATGAACGCTGTCTCTATGTGCACGATCCGGACAGCGACGACGGTCTCGATCCTCTGGAGAACCAGTACCTGCCCATTGCCCGCGACGATTTCGCCAGGATGTCGTTATTCGGGAAGGAGAGGCTGCGCACCGCCGTCGTGGTAAGAAAGCGGTGCGCGGAGAAGCCGCAGTAAGCGCAATTAGCGGGGAGCGGAGAAGAGCTCGCCGAAGAAATCGCCCTCGTACCAGGCGGGCTTGCGGCGTGCATCGGCCACTTCGCGGGCAATGGCGTAATTGACCTGGGCAAACTGTTCCGCTGCCACGTAGTCGACCTGCTCGTCTGCCTCGTCGGCGGGCTGGTGGTAACGCTCCTTGAAGAACGCGTTCTGCATCGCCGTGCCGTGCACGGCCCGATCCAGCGCCTCGCGGCCGGTAATCAGATAAATGGCCGGTACACCCTGGCGCACGAAGCTGTAGTGGTCACTGCGCACGAAGATCACCTGCTCCGGCATCGGGTCCGGACTCATTTTCAGGCCCGCCCGCTCTGCGGCCCGGGCAGTGGTTTCACCCAGGGTGGAGTGTTCGGCGCCGAAGGCGATGATGTCGCGGAACGGGTACAGCAACATGGGCATATCGAGGTTGATATTGGCCACCATGGAACTCGGCGGCACCGGCGGGTGCTGGGCGAAATAATCGGAACCCAACAGACCCTTCTCCTCCGCGGTCACAGCAACGAACAGCAGGGAGCGGCGCGGCGCGCGACCGGATTCCACGAACAGGCGGGCTGTCTCGAGCATCACGGCAATACCGGCAGCATTGTCCTGGGCGCCGTTATTGATCTGATCACCCTCGCCGTCATCCGTGCCGGTGTGGTCCAGGTGGCCCGTGAAAACCACGTACTCGTCCTTCAACTTAGGATCGCTGCCCGGCAGCATCGCCACCACGTTCGGGCTCAGCAGGGTCTCGTGGCTGGCGCCGCTGGTGAGAGAGGCGCTGTAAGGCAGTGGGAACCCGGCCGGGGTGAGGCCGTTTTCAATTTCAGTAAAGATAGTATCCAGACTCCGCGCAGCACCCATAAACAGCTGGCGCGCCGGCGGCATGTCCAGGTAAATGCCGGGGTGCAGACCGGTGATCGCATTGCCGGGCACATTGTCCGCATCGATCCAGTCGAAGTTGTCATCCCCGGCGTGCTTGGCGGAGCGGGCAAAGGGGGAACGCTGCTCCCGCTGCGGTGTGTTCAGGAGAATGTAACCCACAGCACCTTGACGCGCGGCCGCCTGACGCTTGGTGCGGGTGGCCGCATAGTGGGCGCCTACCTCGCTGGGCATGGTCTTGGGGCGCCCGCTCAGGATGACCACAATTTTGCCGTGCACATCCAGGCCGGCATAGTCATCAATACCGTACTCTGGCGCCTCGATTCCAAAGCCTACAAAGACCAGGGGTGCGGTTGTCTTCGAGTGCTCGCTCACCGTCGACGGCGAAGCGACGAAATCCTCCCCAAATTTGAAAGTGATATCGCCATCATTGCCGCGCAGGACCATGGTGGGCTCGCGTCCCCCCCAGCTGGCCCGCCGGAACGGCACCGGTTGCATAAAGCCCTGGCTGCCGGCAGGTTGCAGCCCCATGGCCTCAAATTGCTGGGCGACATACTCGGCGGCGAGGTTGTAACCCTCGGTACCCGTCTCCCGCCCGGCCAGCTCGTCCGAGGCCAGGTATTCGACATGTCGGCGCATGTTCTCTGCATCCGGAACCGGCAACGGCGCCGGTTGCAGGGTGGCACAGGCCACGAGGACGCCCAAAAACAGAGCGCCTGTCAGGGTGGTTATCTTCATCGGAAATCTTTCTGTCTTGCTTACCCCGCGCCAGCCAGACCCGGCTGACATCAGGCGAGCAAGCTTACCATGATCCAAATCAAGGGTATGGCGATCACGTTCAGCAACAGACCCGCGCGCAGCATCTGCCCCTGCAGGACCACACCGGTGCCATAGGCGAGGGCGTTGGGTGGCGTGGCCACCGGCAGCATAAACGCGCAGGTGGCCGCGATACCCACACCGAAGACCAGCGCGTAGGTAATCGCCGGATTCAGTTGTTGCGCCAGGGCGTAAATGACGGGCACCAGGATTGCGGCGCTGCCTGTGTTCGAAGCCAGTTCGGTGAGAAAAATCATCAACGCGATGCAGGCCATGATCAGTAGCCACCCCGGTGCATCACCGAGGCCCCCAAGGAGCGACTGGGCCAGCCAGACCGAGGTCCCGGTTTGCTGCAGGATCGCCGATAGGCACAGGCCACCCCCGAACAGCAGCAGGATGCCCCAGTTGATCTGGCTCTGCAGCTGCGGCCATGAGACCAGCCCCACCAGTGGTGCCAGCGCCGTGATGGTCAGCCCGACCACCGCATCAAAGCTGCCGCCGAGCCCCAGCCAGCGGGTGAGCAGGGTCGAAAATGTCCATGCGCAAACGGCGAGGACAAACAGCGCAAGTGCGCCAAGGGCGCCGACATCCCATTCGCGCTTGCCCACTTCCGGCGGCGTGATTTCAGCGCGCTCCCGATCCGGTCGCATCACCAGCCACAGGACGGCGAGCACCAGCGGGAACATGGTCAGTGTCACCGGCAGGCCAACCTGTAGCCAGCTGACGAAATCTGCTCCCAGGGCCCGCGCAGCGATGGCATTGGGAGGGCTGCCGACGATGGTGGCGAGACCGCCAATATTTGCCGCATAGGCGGTGCCCAGTACCGCAAAAGCACGGGTGCGGGGATTGTCGCGGTCGACCATCGACAAGGCGATTGGGAGCATCATTGCCGTCGTCGCCGTGTTGCTGATCCACATGGACAGGAAGGAGACGGTTGCCAGGAAACCGATCAGGGTTGGCCACAGACGGCCGCCGCCCAGCCGCAATACCGCTCCAGCGAGCCGCCGGTCGATACCGTGAGCCTGCAATACCGCCGCCAGGGTAAATCCACCCATGAACAGGAAAATAATGGTGCTCGAGAAAGGCGCGAGTGCCTCGGCCGCTGGCATCAAACCGGAAAAGTAGGCGGCGGCCGGCACCAGCAGGGCCGTGACTGGCAACGGCACAATTTCGCTCATCCATAGCCCGGCCGCGGCAATCAGAATAAACAGGCCGAGCTTTTGCTCAGCGCCCGCTGCGAGGAGTGCCGCGAGAAAAAACGCAAAAACGACCCACAGGAGAATGACAGCAAGCCTGATCGGCAGTGAGAGGTTCTGCACAGCGCGCTCCGGTTATTTTTATCGGCGCAACGATAGCAAATTCAGTGACGGTTCTCAGCGATGAAAATTACTGTCGAGGACGCAGTTCAGTGCAGGCCCGGAAAACTTTTCTGCACCGCCAGTTCCACTTTTTCGTGGGCGGTATCCGGGCAGAAATTACCGTGGCCACCGAGGAGGTGGACAAAGGGCAGCTCCAGCAGGCGTTCGAAATCTTCTCCAAGCCACTGACCCGGATCGCAGCCGCGGGGCGTCATGCGCATTCGCCAGGTGGGGGCCACCTGCATACCCCGCCGGAATCCAGCCAGGCGCATCAAGTTGCGACCCAGCCAGGTGCAGCCCCGCCAGGACTGCCAGTACTGCAGGGCATCACAGGTGAGCAGCAGGCCACCACTGATCGGCACCCAGAGCGCCGCTTCGGGATGGGAGCTGTGGGTGAACTCAAAAAATTTTCCACCGGGAGCGGGGCACTCGCCGGCCTCACGTATCGGTGCGTCTGCAGCCGGCGCCGGATACAGATCGGAGTCCAGCTGCCGCCAGAAAGTGAGGTTGTAGCGGTCCCGGTAGTAAAGGTCATCGCAGCCATGGTAGTAACCCAGGCGCACCGCGTGGCGGATCTGACCCAGATCTTCCAGCTTCTCTTCCTGAGCCGGCCGCAGCCGCACCGGATTGACCAGCACCAGCTCGTCGTCGAAGCGGAGTACAGCCATGTTGCGGTTGACGGTCAGTGCAGGCCCCAACCGCTGGGTACCCGGCACATAGAAAAGGTCCGGCAACAGCCGGCGAATTTCACCGTGGGGCTGAGGGAGGGGATAGTCGATCTGCATGGGAGCGCAGCATCAACCGGGCACTCAGCTGTACTGGGCCCGGTTCCGCAATCCGCGCAGGAGCTGAAGGGCCTCCTCGGCCCGTGCTTCTGGCACGAATACGTGATCGTGGTGCAGTGCCGCCACCACATTGGCACTGATGCCGGCGGCAGCGAGTTCTCTGGAAACGGCCGCGGTGAGCCCCACAGCTTCGAGGCTGGAATAGACCTGCAGCGTGATCTGGCGGAAACCGACGCTGCAATCGAGGCCTTCACGCTGGGCAAGGCCATGATCAATCACAGCGCTCCAGCCCTCTGTTTCCCGGAACAGACACAAGCAGTGCGACCATAGCTGCGCGGCCCGACCATCGTCGAGTCCACAGAATACGAAGCTGCCCTCCTCCAGCTGTGGATCGAGGGTTTGCAGCAGGGTGTCGAGTCGGACTTCCGCGTTCATATCTATCTGCCCTAGCGATCAAGGTTTACCAGCACATGACAGCGTCTGCGCTATTCAAAGGACTCGCCATCGAATTCCGGCTCTCCGGGAGCTGGTGTGGTATCGACGTCGAGGCCGTCGACACCACCGGCTTCCGCCCGCGCCTCTTGGTCCCAACGATCGAGGGCGGCGTCGATATCGCGCTCCAGTGCCAGACTCGGAAATTCCGGACAGGGCGCATCTTTGGAGGGATTGTGCCATCCAGACAGGGGGGCGACGAAGACCACCAGCGATTTATGCAGGTAGTTTTCGCCAATACTGGCCTCGGTCCAGGTGGTCTGCCAGGCAAACTTGCCTCGCACCGCGTAATCGCTTTCGTAAGACTTCAGGGTAAGGAAGTAGGGGTAAAGCCGGCCGCTGCGGCAGACGATCCTCCGCTCGGTCTTGATATTGGCCATCTGGGTAAATGGGTCGTAGTACCAGTGGATGTCGTAGCCATAAGCGAATCGCATTTCGCCATCACTGTTTTCGAGAAAGGCATAGGATCGCCCCGTGCCATCTGCACTGAGGCTCCAGACATGGCGTGCCTCGCCGTCCCGGGAAATCAACCAATCCCCAACCCACTGCTGGGCTTCGAGGCGCGATTCCGCCTCCCACCCCCAGCCGGGAGTCTCCTCTGCGGACAGGCCGTCCTCCTGCCCTTCGACATTGGAAGACCGTTCACTGGCACCCAGTGCCGTCACCTGCAGGGCCGTAAAAACAATGAGGAGTGTCAGAAACAAGCGTCGCTGAGCCACAGCGTCTCTCCAGTTCGCTCTCCTCGTCCCTGAGTTCCCTGATGCCGCCCCCGGTCGGGGCGGCTCTCGCAGTTGCCAGTTGCGTTAACTGGCCAGATTTGGGCATTCAGTGCCGGCGCGCGGGGTCTCCCAGCCGCTCAGCCGGCGCTGGAAGGCCAGAAGGCCGCCGTTGCGCTGCAACCAGTGACGCCCATCCACTATCGCGAAGTCTAGGGTCGCGGCACTCCATCCGGAAAAAGCCACGGCGACAACACCACCGTTGCAGCGCACCGATGCGCCGGTGCGTACGTGCACCCGGTCGCCGTCCAGCTGCCAATTGATCGCAAATCCGTGGGATAGGCGCCCATCGGGCTGAAAGCCATAGGCAAAACCGGAGCCATCCGCATTGAGTTGCCATACAAGTTGCTGGTCGGATTCCCCTACCACCAGCCAGTTGCCGGCCCAGGCTTTCTGGTCGGGCTCGGCGGCGACGGCAAAAGGCACCAGAAAAAACACCAGTAGCACGAGTGCGTAGGCCTGGAGCAATGAAAGGAGAAGGCGGGAGAAGGAAGGATATCGCAGGTACTTCATGCGCGACTCTACCTTTGGCTGGTTGCGATTGGCGGCCCGGCTGGACCACCGGTTGTCCCGGCCGGAGCCAGCCCTGGGGCCAGCACCGGAAAGAAAATCGCGTGCGCGCGTTTTCGGTTCCCTATTGATTTAAAGGCTAGACGTTAAAACCGTCCCTGGCAGAGGATGCCTCAAAAAACCGCATTCCGACGCCAACAGACAGCATGCTTAACGTGATAGAAAAGAACTTGATCAGCAGAGAAATAGAGGCAGCTGCAACGAAATGGTGCCAATTAGCGCGATTGACGACCCTGTCGACGACGCAGCAGCCGCCACCAGAGGAGACCGGTGACAGCGGCCAGCGCGAACAGAACCGCCGCCCACAACACATAGGCGGGCCGTTCAGTAGACGGCTCCAGCCGGTTTCGTGCCTGCGCCAGACTCGCCCGTAAACGCTGCGAGGCCGCCAGGACGCCGGCGTTGCTGCTGTCGCCACTCAGGGCTTCACGCAGCTCCCGCCACTGCCCCTGGATCTGGGCCGCCAGTGCAGGATCGCGTTTTTCCAGCTGGCTCCGCAGTGGCAGGTACCCCTGCCGGTAGGCCAGCACCGCCTTGTAATAGGCTCCGGTCGTGTCCCCTGCCCGATGTGCGGTCTCGGCCAGCTGCAGCAGACCGCCAGCCCGGACCAGGGGATGTTCCAGCGCGCGCACGGCGTCCGGATGGCCGCGCCACCATAGAAAGGCTGCGGCGGCCTCTTCGGGTAAAGCGCCGGGACGGGTGACCGCCATGCCGGGCAGGGCCACCAGCGCCGGGTAGCGCTGTGCCAGGTCCGCCGGTGGTGGCAGCTGGTCCGCAACCGGAAAACCCGCAACGGCCACCGCCAGAGCCCATCGCTGCCAGCTGTTGAGATCGGCCCCCAGTTGCGATCCGTGCAGCGTATCGGCACTGGGATCCAGCAGATTGTAGAAATCGAACAGGCTGAACTGGGCGGCCCGTTCGGGGCTGGTCAGAGCTGGGCCACCTTCCGTGCCTCCTCCCCGCAGGCCATGGCAGCGGGCACAGTGCTGGCGATACAACGGGGCACCCTCTTCCGCTGCCGGCAGCGGGTGGATGGGCGAGCGCTGCAGTTGGTAGAGCGCCGCCAGCCGGTCCGCCGCCGTGTTGGCGCGGCGCTGCACCTGCTCGGCATTTCCGCGAGCGGTGAAGTCACGCTGTAATGCATCCAGGGTGCGCTCCAGGGAAGCCCGCCCCGGGCGGTCCGGCAGCTCCCGCACTAACTTCTGTACTCGCTCGAGCTGGCGGCTCTGCTGGTGGTAAAGGCGCTCATCGATCACCTGCTCCTCCTGCACCGCATCGGCATAGTCAGCGGCAAAGGACGACAACAGGTTGAGTGCCTGTGCAGCCACTGTCTCGGATTCCCCGCGCACGACGGCGGGCCAGGTGAAAACCACTGACAGGGTCACGATGAGAGAGCAGCAAAGGCCGGTTTTGTGCAGAAGGCCCATAGGGGATCACGGTTGAATGGCTCGGAAACAGCGTAGCAGGCGGGCACAAAAAACCCCGCTTTAAGCGGGGTTCAGGAATTGCGATCTCGCAGCGGATCAGCCGCGCTCGGCGCGCTCCTTCTCAATCAGGTAGTCCGCCACTTGCAGCATCAGCTCCTGGCCGTTGCTCTTGCCCTTCAGGCCCGGCAGGGAGGTGCTGATACGGTACTTGCCCGCCACCACGACTTCCGGCGTGCCGGACAGCTGGTAGGCACGCTGGTTGGCCATGCCCTGCTTCACCTTGCTGTTGACCGCGAAGGAATTCATCAGTTTCACCGCCTTCTCGCCGTTGGCACCGTGCTTGTTGAACAGCGCTGCGATGGCGGCGTTGTCCGGGTTCCAGTCGCGGCCGTCGCGCTCGGCGAACATCTTGCGCTGCTGGGCGATGGCATTGAAGATCGGCGCGTGCATGGTATCCAGTACGCCCATGGCGTCAGCCACATAGAACATACGGGCGTGGACTTCCATCACCGGCTGCCAGATGGCCGGCAATTTGCGCAGGGTGACATCTTCGGGAATGTCGCTCTTCCAGCTGTTGAGCAGTGGCTCAAAGTGGTAGCAGTGGCCGCAGCCATACCAGAACAGTTCGGTCACCTCGATCTTGCTGTCATCCCTCTGGGGCACAGCTTGAGGCAGCACCTGATAGTGCTGGCCGGCCTTGAACTGGCCGCTCTCCTGGGCACAGGCAGTAATGCTGAACAACAGGGTCAGCAGCATGGTGATGGGGGCGACAACCGCTCTCATAGTCTTCTCCAACGTTTTTCTTCTGCGCAAAAGCTATTCAAATAGACAGCGCCGATTATTGAAGTTCCCCGGCAGCAGCGCAAGAAGTGGCCGCCAAAAAGCAAAAAGGCCGGTGCGAGACCGGCCTTTCGGGGGTTTTGTTGCGCCAGATCAGTCAGTCAGGCCGGCAATGTACTGGGACAGGGCCGTGATCTCGGCATCGGACAGCTGCTTGGCAACCGAACGCATGACACGGGTTTCACCGTCGTTAGCGCGGGTACCGGCACGGAACGCCTTCAGCTGGGTCTCGATGTAATCGGCATACTGGCCACCCAGACGCGGATAGCCTGCCGGCGCATTGCCAAGGCCAGTCGGGGAGTGACAGCCCATACAAGCGGGTACGCCAGTTGCAGGGTTGCCAGCGCGGAACAGGTCGCGGCCCAGGATCAGGCCATCGACGTTCTCGCCACTGTTCAGCATCACGGATACCGGCTGGGCACCCGCCACCTGCATCTGCTGAGAGGCAAAGTAAGCGGCGATGTCGCGCAGGTCCTGCTCGTTGAAGTTATCCAGCTGGCCGATCATCTGCGGAATCTCGCGCTCGCCGGTCTTCACATCCATCAGCTGCTTGAAGAGGTAATTTTCACCCTGCCCGGCAATTTTCGGGAAAGCCGGAGCGATACTGTTACCGTCGACACCGTGACAGGCGGCACACTGGGCGGCCTTGGCCTTGCCCGCGTTCGGGTCCCCTTCGGCCGCCAGGGTGGAAGTGGCGGCGAAAGCCAGGCCGATGGCCAGAGCGGTATTCTTTACAATGCTGTTCATACGTCGTCCCATAGCGCGCTGAATTAATGCATTTTGATCCGGCAGCCGGATCACTGCGCCGCTCAAGAGAACCCCCTGCGACGCGTAAACCGCGGCATTATATACTTGCGCGCCAACCGAGTGTACCGAATCAGACGGACAAACCATGTCAGAACAGCGCCCAGAGCCCATCAATTTTCGCACCGTTCAATTTTTAACCAGCGCACCGACACTGGCGGAGTGTCCCGAGGACAGTGGCGCAGAGGTCGCATTTGCCGGCCGCTCCAACGCCGGCAAGTCCAGCGCCATCAACGCCCTCACTGGAAACAACAAGCTGGCACGCACCTCAAAAACACCGGGGCGCACCCAGCTGATCAACTTCTTCAGCATCAGTGACGACCAGCGGCTGGTGGATCTGCCCGGGTATGGCTACGCCAAGGTTGCCCGCTCCATGAAAGACGAGTGGCAGCGTCACCTGGCCTTTTACCTGGAGCAGCGCCAGTGCCTCAGGGGCCTGGTACTGCTGATGGACATCCGTCAGCCACTGAAGGAGTTCGACCTGCACATGCTGACCTGGGCAGTGCAGGCGGGCCTGCCGGTCCACATCCTGCTGACCAAGGCGGACAAACTGAAGAACGGGCCCGCCCAGAACGCCCGCTTCGCAGTGGAGAAGGCCCTGCGGGAGCAGGGGCTGGATACCGGGGTGACAGTCCAGACATTTTCCTCCACCAAGCGCGCCGGGCTGGACAAGCTTGAGCGGAGGCTGAACCAGTGGCTGGAGCTGAAGGCCGACTGAGGCCCGACGGGCAGGCAAAAAAAAGCCGGCAGATGGGGGCTGCCGGCCAGGGGTCGGTACCCTTGGGGATGGGTACCTAGCCAGACGCGCCCAGGGGGACGGGCACGCCTGTGGGTTCTCGCTGCAGTGATTCGCTCGTTGTCGACGATCGGATCACTTTTCTCTCCAGCTGTGGGCAAGATTAAGCTCGAAGGGGGATTCTCCCCACAAAATCTTTTCGCACACACGTCGGATCTCAGTACCGAGATCTAGAGGCATCATATCCCATTTCAAGGGCCAGTAATGGTACATATTTCCCAATTGACGACATTGTCCCTGTCTATCAATCGAACAATGCTCTGCCAGGCAACGACGCACAAAAAAAGCCCCGATGTTGGGGAGTATCGGGGCGAGGGGAACTGACTTTCTCAGGGGTGGGGTCTAGAGCGTCAAATCTTGGGAGTTTCACACTGTATCCATAACGATCTGTACGATTAGAGAGGCAAATGCCGCCCGGGTTCCCGGGGCTGAGTAAAGAAGCGTAAACACTCCCCCAACTCACTCCCCTTCCCGGTCCAGATCACAACAACCGGAGGTCGGTGTCAGCACCGCAGCCGTCACCGGGTTGGGCCGGAACGTGGTACAGCCCTTCAGCCCGAGCGTGTGGGCCTCCCGGTAGAGACCTTCGAAAGCCGCGAATGGCAGATCCTCCGGCACATTCACCGTCTTGGAAATGGCGTTATCCACCAGCGGCTGCAACGCAGCCTCCATCAGGAGGTGCCCGCGGGGCGGAATCTGGGTCGCGGAGACGAACGAGTCTGGCATCGGGACCGCCGTCTCACTCCCCTTGTGCCGCTCTCGCCAGAGCCGGTGCACCGGATCCTCGATCTGGAAAGTTCGCCACCCCCCGTCTGTGGTCACCACCCGTCGCCGGTGATGGAAATCAAACACCGGCTCCACCCCGCTCGAAACCCCGTTGGCAAGCAGACTGATGGTGCCTGTGGGCGCAATGGCCAGCAGGTGGCTGTTGCGCAACCCGCGGGCAGCGATTGCCCGGCGGATCTCGTCGGGCAGTGTTTGCGCATAGTCTCCCGCCAGAAAAGGCCCCGTTTCCAGCTGGGGGAAGCTGCCCTTCTCACTGGCCAGGTCAATGGAGGTACGGTAGGCGGTATCCCGCAGCAGCGTCATCACCCTGGTCGCCAGCCGGCGCGCCCCGTCGCTGTCGTAGTGGAGCCCGAGCGCAATCAGCGCGTCTGCGAGGCCGGTGATGCCCAGGCCGAGCCGGCGACTGCCTTTCGCCTGGCGCTCCAGTTCCGGCAGCGGATAGCGGGACAGATCGATTACATTGTCCAGCATCCGCACCCCCAGGGCCGCACAATCGGCAATGCCCTGCCAATCCAGCGCCGCCTGCGCGGTCAGCGGGGCGCGGACGAAGTGCAGCAGGTTGACCGAGCCCAGGTTGCAAGCGCCGAAGGGCGGCAATGGTATCTCCCCGCAGGGGTTGGTAGCGGAAATGCGCTCCCGGTAGGCGAGGTTGTTAAAGCGGTTAATGTTGTCCACGAACAGCACCCCGGGCTCCGCGCAGTCATAAGTGGCGCGCATGATCTGCGTCCACAGCTCCCGGGCGCTTACCCGCCGGAACACCCGGCAAGACTCCCCGCTAACGGCACCGCTCCAGTGACACTCCAGCAACTCGCGACCGGATTCCGGAGCCAGCGCGCGGTCGGGAAACACCAGCGGCCAGTCGGCGTCCGCGCTGACTGCCGCCATAAAAGCATCGCTCACCAATACGGAGAGGTTGAAGTGACGCAGCGCCGTCGAATCGCGCTTGGCAGCCACAAAGGCTTCGATATCCGGGTGATCGCAGCGGAGAGTGGCCATCATGGCGCCGCGACGACTTCCCGTGGACAGCAAGGTGGCGCACATGCTGTCCCAGATACGCATAAATGACACCGGCCCCGAGGCAATGGTGGCCGAGTCCCTCGCGATACAGCCCGCCGGGCGCAGGGTCGAGAAGTCGCAGCCGATACCACCACCTGCCTGCATGGTGAGCGCGCTTTCCTTCAGCCGGTCGAAGATCGCCGCCATATCATCGGCGATAGTGCCCATCACAAAGCAGTTAAACAGCGTGACCCGGCGCTCTGTGCCCGCACCGGCAAGAATCCTGCCGCCGGGCAGAAAGCAGAAGCCGGTGAGGTTGCGGTAAAAACGCTCGGCCCAGAGAGTCCGGTCCGTTTTCTCGACCCCGGCCAGCGCGTTGGCCACCCGGCGCCAGCTGTCTTCGAGCGACTGTTCCGGCGGGCCGGGTCCATTGCACCAGCGGTACTTGGTCTCCCAGACGTAGCGGGAGATTTCTGCCTGGATCGGGTCCATCTCAGAGGCTCAGCTCGCAGGCGGGACCGCCACCGTGCAGGCGACGAATGGCCTCGGCCAGCAGCGGGGCGCAAGTGAGTATGGAGATCGGCCCCGAGGTGGTGGGTTGTGGCAGCGAGTCTGTGACGACCACTGCGTCCAGCGGCAAGCCGCCGAGCTTTTCGCGGGCCCCGTCGCTGAACTGGCCGTGGCTGGCTGCCACCAGAATCCTGGCGGCACCGGCATTGTGCAGCGCCGCTGTCGCCCGCTCGATGGTACCGCCACCGGAGATAAGGTCATCGACGATCAGCACCGCGGCATCCCGCACATCCCCCACCAAGGTCCCACCGCTGAGTTGGCCCTCGCTGCGATATTTCTCGACAAACGCGCGGCCGATTTGCCGTCCGAGTTTTTCGCCGAGGGCGGATCGCAGTGCCTCGGCCCGCTTGACCCCGCCCACGTCGGGGGAGGCCACGACCAGGGGGCGCTCCTCCCCTTTCAGCGCCTGCGCGGCGTAGTCGACGAACAGCGGCATGGCCTGCAGGTGCAGACTGCGACAGCGGAAGGCATTCTCGAAAGCGGCCTGGTTGTGAGCATCCAGTGTTACCGCGGCATCGGTGCCCATGGCTTCGAACAGGCTGGCCAGGTAACGATTCGACAGCGGGTCGCGAAGTTTCGTGCGGCGGTCCTTGCGCCCGTAGCAAAGGTACGGCACGACCGCCGTCACCCGGCGGGCCCCGACGTCCTTCAGGGTGGCGATAAAGAACAGCAGCCGGATCAGCTTGTCATCGACACTGCTGTGGTTGTCACCATAGAGGGACTGAAGCAGGTAAACATCGGCGCCCTCGACGTCGTCCAGGGGACGCAATTTGTGTTCCCCATCGGTAAAGTCACGCTCTTCGTGCCGGGCGCGCGCGATACCCAGTTCGGCCGCCACGGCATCCGCCAGCGCTGCGCCGGCTTCGAGGCTGAACACTCGCAGCTTCTCGGTGGACATATCAGCTGAGGTGGGTATCAAACCAGTCGATGGCCAGGCGCACCACCTGGTCCAGGGTTCCCGGTTCCTCGAACAGGTGCGTTGCCCCCGGCACCAGTTCCAGTTGTGGCGGCTGCCCCATGGCAGCGGCCGCTTCCCGATTCAGCTCGATGACCTGGTGATCCTCACTGCCGACCACCAGCAGCGTCGGCGCCTGCACCCGCGGCAGTGCCTGGCCGGCCAGATCCGGGCGCCCACCCCGGGAGACCACGGCGCGCACCAGCGTTGGTCGCAGGGCCGCGGCGATCAGTGCGGCGGCGGCACCGGTACTGGAGCCGAACAGGCCATAGTGACGCTGGGCCAGGTCCGGTTGCAGGTGCGCCCAGTCCAGTGCGCCGGTGAGACGTTTGGCCAGCAGAGGGATATCGAAGCGGTATTCCCGCGTCTGCTCATCGATGCGGTTTTCATCGGCCGTCAGCAGATCGAAGAGAAGCGTGCCAAAGCCCGCGCGGTTCAGCTCCGCGGCCACCGCCCGGTTGCGGGGACTGAAGCGGCTGCTGCCGCTGCCATGAGCGAAGAGCACCAGCGTATGGCTGCCGGGAGGCAGGGTCAGGAAGCCACCGAGGGGCTCCCCCTCCGCATCGATGATGACTTCGCGCTCGTCATTGGGGGTTTCGCTATTCATCACCGGTCCCCGCAATCCGCTCGGCCTCGCGCATCTGCTCGAGTACCTGCTCATCCGTCAGCTGGGAAAAATCCCGATACCAGGCACCGATGGCCCAGAAGGACTGGGGGCTCATCAGGCATTCGATGCGATCCACCAGGGGAGCGAAACGATGCAGGGCATCCGGTGGCGCAACCGGTACCGCGAGTATCAATTCTGCGGGGTTTTCTTCCCTGACTGCCCGCGCCGCTGCCTCCATGGTGGCGCCGGTGGCGATACCGTCGTCCACCAGCACCACCGTCTTGCCCGTGAGCTTCGGCACAGACCTGTCGCCTCGGTAGCGCCGCGAACGGCGCTCGAGCTCCTGCCGCTCAGTACGGGTCACCTCATCCAACGCGGCCTCGCTGATGCCAAGGCTCGCCAGGACGCTGTCATTGAGGACCCGGGCATTGGCGGTAACGGCGCCCATGGCCAGCTCCTCGTGACCCGGCACACCCAGTTTGCGCACCAGCAATAGATCCAGGGGTACGCGCAGCGCGCGGGCCAACTCCAGGCCCACCGGTACGCCGCCGCGCGGCAGGGCCAGCAGAAGAACGTCATCGCGACCGGCCAGGTCCGTGAGCGTCTGCGCCAGGCGTCGGCCAGCCTCGGTGCGGTCAGTGAAGGGCTCCATCACAGCGGAAAACCCCGCGGCGTTGCTTTGTTAAGGATAAAACTAGACTAGCAAACGGAAATGCCCGGAAACCGCACCATGACTGTCACCCTGAGCCCGACACCGCCGAATCGCCCGGACCTGGAAGAAAAGACCCGGTTCCTGCTCGACCCTGCAAGTTATGGCGGAACCACCAGGCAGGTGACGCTGGTAGAAACCCATATGGCCCGGGTATTCCTCACTGAGGACCACGCCTACAAGATGAAGAAGCCGGTACGCAGCAGCTACCTGGATTTCAGCAGCCTCGACAAGCGCTACGGCGTCTGCAGCGAGGAACTACGGCTGAATCGGCGTCTCACCGACGATGTTTACCTGGCAGTCGTCCCACTGCGTATGGTCGCGGGCGGTGCGCTGGTGCTGGGGGGAGACGAAGGGCTGGCTGTGGAGTGGCTGGTAAAGATGCGGCGCCTGCCCGATGACGACTGTCTCGTGCGGCGCGTGGACTCGGTGCAGGCCGATGAACTGCTACCCCTGCTCCGCCGCCTGTGCGATTTCTACCGCCGCAGCGAACCGGTGCGGATAACCGGTGAACAGTACCTCGCCCATTTCCGCCGCCAGATTGGCGCGCTGTGGCGCCAGTTACTGCTGCCGGCCCTGGCGCTGGATCCGCGCCTGATCAATCCACTGGCATCCGGCCTGCTGCAGTTCATCGATAGCCAGGCGACTATGTTTACCCGGCGCGCCGAGGAGGGCCGTATTCTCGAGGGGCACGGCGACCTGCGTCCGGAGCACTGCTTCCTGACCACACCACCGCAGATCATCGACTGCCTGGAGTTCGACCGCGATTTGCGCTGCGTGGATCCGGTGGATGAAGTGGGTTATCTGGCGCTGGAGTGCGAAATGCTGGGGCGGCCGGATCTGGCGGAATTCGTGCGGGCCACCTACACCGAAGAATGCGCGGACCAACCGCCGGAGCAGCTGACATTTTTCTACCGCGCCTACCGGGCGCTGCTGCGCGGACAGCTGGCCGGCGCCCACCTGCTGGACGGCGATATTGCCGAGCCGGACAAGTGGCGCCAGAAAACCGAGCGCTATCTGGCTGCCGCACGGGAAGTTGCCGGCAGGCTCTGAGACGGCCAACTGACACTGTCAGCAAATGGCAGACAAAAAAAACCCCGGACTTGGGGGAGCTCCGGGGCTAACATCTGACTTCCTTGGGGGATGATGACGCATTCCAACGATCTTGCATTCTTAGAGACCCCCTTTCCGCCACAGTTCCCCCGGGATTTGTAAAAAAGTGTCAAAACTGGCGGTAGATTCACCGCCAGATGCAGATTTCTAGCAAAATCCCCGAAGCGCGGCTCAGTGCGCCTCGTCCCAGCTGGCGCCCTGCCCCACATCCACGATCAGGGGCACATCCAGCTCGGCAGCGCCCTGCATGCGCCCGATCAGTCCCTCTCGGACTTTCTCCACCTCATCCTCAGGCACTTCCAGCACCAGCTCATCGTGTACCTGCATGATGAGCTTGCTCTGCAGTTTTTCTTCCGTGAGCCAGGCGTCCACTTCGATCATGGCGCGCTTGATGATGTCGGCGGCGGTGCCCTGCATGGGCGCATTGATGGCGGTGCGTTCGGCGGCCTGGCGCATGGCACCGTTGCGGGATTTGATCTCCGGCAGGTAGAGCCGGCGACCAAACAGGGTTTCCACATAGCCCTCATCAGCGGCCTGCTTGCGGGTGTTCTCCATATAGCGCAGTACGCCGGGGTAGCGCTCGAAGTAACGGTCGATGTAAGTCTGTGCATCGCCGCGGGGAATGCCCAGCTGGCGGGCCAGACCAAACGCT
Source organism: Microbulbifer aggregans (assembly GCF_001750105.1). Classification (NCBI taxonomy): domain Bacteria; kingdom Pseudomonadati; phylum Pseudomonadota; class Gammaproteobacteria; order Cellvibrionales; family Microbulbiferaceae; genus Microbulbifer; species Microbulbifer aggregans. Next base: position 1,103,304 of record NZ_CP014143.1, on the reverse strand, counting down.
GACATACCGTAGATCAGGCCGAAATTGATCGCCTTGGCGCGCCGGCGCTGCTCATCGGTTACCTCGTCCGCGGGCACTTCGAACACCTCCGCCGCAGTCGCGCGGTGAATGTCAGCACCGTGGGCGAAGGCGTCCACCAACCCTTTGTCGCCGGACAGGTGGGCCATTATACGCAGCTCGATCTGCGAGTAATCCGCGGCGATGATGACACTCCCCTGTGGCGCCACGAACGCCTGGCGGATACGGCGCCCCTCGGGACTGCGAATGGGAATGTTCTGCAGGTTCGGATCGCTGGAAGACAGGCGCCCGGTAGCGGCCACCGCCTGATGGTAGGAGGTGTGCACGCGGCCGGTACCGGGGTCGATCATCTTTGGCAGCTTGTCGGTATAGGTATTCTTTAGCTTGGCGAGCCCGCGGTATTCCATGATCAGAGCCGGCAGGGCGTGATCGTGCGCCAGTTCCTGAAGCACCGCCTCCGCGGTAGAGGGGGCGCCCTTTGGAGTCTTCTTGATCACCGGGATCCCCAGCTTCTCGAACAAGATATGGCCGAGCTGCTTGGTGGAACCCAGATTGAATTCTTCTCCCGCCTCCTCAAACGCCTTTTGCTGCAGCTCGTGCATCTTCTGCTCCAGCTCAGCACTCTGCTTGCCCAGCATTTGAGCATCCAGGTAGGCACCGTTGCGCTCAATTCGCACCAGCACCGGCAGCAGTGGCATTTCGATCTCGTCGAGCACTCTTTCCAGTGACGGGATCTTCGCCAGCCGGCCACTGAGTTCCCGATGGAGACGCAGGGTGATATCCGCATCCTCGGCGGCGTAGGGGCCGGCTTTGTCGAGTTCGATCTGGTTGAAGGTCAGCTGCTTGGCGCCCTTGCCGGCAATGTCCTCATAGTGCACGGTCTTTTCACCCAGGTACTTGAGGGCCAGGCTGTCCATATCGTGACGGCTGGCGGTGCTGTCGAGCACGTAGGATTCCAGCATGGTGTCACGGGCGATGCCCTCCAGCCGGATATCGTAGTTGGCCAGGATATGGCTGTCGTACTTGAGGTTCTGGCCCACTTTCTGCTGCGTCGGGTCCTCGAGCAGCGGCTTCAGGGCCGCCAGTGTCTCCTCGAACGGCAGCTGCTCCGGGGCACCCATGTAGTCGTGGGCCAGGGGCACATAGGCCGCCTTGCCGGGCTCAACGGCGAAGGACACCCCCACCAGCTTGGCCTGCATGTAATTGAGGCTGGTGGTTTCGGTATCGAAGGCGAAGATCTCAGCGGTCTTCAGTTTTTCCAGCCAGGCATCGAACGTCTTCTGCTGGGTAACGATCTCGTACTCCCGCTCCACCGCCTCCTGCATCGCCTCGGCGGCATCCTCACCACCACTCAGTTCGTCGAGCCAGCCGCGGAATTCCATCGCACCGAAAAGCTGGAGCAGCTTGTCCCGGTCGGGCTCGGCGTTGTGCAGGTTCTGTGGCTGGTAGGGCATTTCCACATCGGTCTTGATGGTGGCCAGCAGGTAGGAAAGCTCTGCCGCTTCGCGGTGCTCCTCCATCTTCTTGGCCAGGGTCTTGCTGCCGCGGAAACCAAGCGGTGCGATGGCATCGAGATCGGCGTAGATGTCCTTGAGGCTGCCCAGGTTCTGTAGCAGCGCCAGCGCGGTCTTTTCACCGACACCGGGCACACCGGGAATGTTGTCGGACTTGTCCCCCATCAGGGCGAGGAAATCGATAATGAGCTCCGGGCCAACACCGAACTTCTCGCGTACGCCGTCTGCGTCCATCTCAGTATTCGACATGGTGTTCACGAGAGTGATACCGGGGCGCACCAGCTGGGCCATGTCCTTGTCGCCGGTCGAGATGATGACCTGCTGGCCCTGCTCTGCAGCCTGCAATGCCAGGGTGCCGATCACGTCGTCCGCCTCGACGCCGTCAATCACCAGTCGCGGCAAACCCATGGCGTCGATGATGTCGTGGATGGGCTGGATCTGCTCGCGCAGGTCGTCCGGCATAGGAGGCCGGTGAGACTTGTAATCCTCAAACAGCTCGTCGCGGAATGTCTTGCCCTTGGCGTCGAAAACAACGGCGACGGTGCTGTCCGGGTGCTCCTTGAGGTGGCGGCGCAGCATGCTGATCACTCCACGGACCGCACCGGTAGGCCTGCCATCGCTGGTGGCGAGGGGAGGCAGGGCGTGGAAGGCACGATAGAGATAAGAGGATCCGTCCACCAGAATCAGTGGCGCGGCGCTGGGCGCTGTTTTACTCATAACGATCCGAATACTGGAATAACTTCGTGGGTTCTGTGTTTGCGCGACAGGATAACCGCGATCGGATTTTTTCGCTCGTTCCAGCGACAGAAGCAGGTCAGTCACCGCAGCCGCGCCGGCAATATCCCCCAGCACTTCTAGGCTTGTAGTGAGTTGGCAGTGATCGCTCGCGGGGCCACCCGGCCACTGCAAGAGCGGCTTCTGGAGAGGGATGTGATCATGAAGTGTGCGTTGATTTCCTGCGCCATGTTACTGGCGGCCGGTAATGCTTTCCCGGTGCAGGCAGATGCGGTCGATGAGCCGATAAATGCGCCCGGTCCGATGGAATACCTGGAGGTAACGGACTCCGCCGATCCGGGCGCCGCCCAGCGGGAGCGAACGCTCCTGGTCGAGTCCATCGCCGCCGGACTGTTGAGTGCCGGCAAACAGGAACAACTGCAGTCACTGGTGACGCGCCAGATGAACCTGCTGGAACAGGCTCTGCGGCGAGAGGAGCGCGCCCGGGCCGCCGCCGAGGCTGAGCGCCTGCGCCTTGAGCGCGAGGCCGCCCGTGAGGATGGTCAGGAAGAGGAGCGCGAGGAGGCCTCCTGACCGCGGTCCGGTATCACTGCGAGTCCGGATCCTTCGCTGAATCCGCTGTCTGGTCCGGTACTTCGCCCAGGCAGCGGCGGGCATCGCCCAGCAACGCCTGGATCAGATCCGTATAGCGTGCGTCCCCGGCGAGCTGCTGGCCCAGCGGGTCCAGAGCGACATAGCGCAGTCCGAGATTTTCCGCCACCTGGCGGTCGCGATCGTTCGCAGGCGCCTCGCCGAACAGGCAACCGTCCTCCACCTCACCGAGCGCCAGCATCGTGCGGGCGCCGCGGCGGTTCTCGCCGCCGCTGCCACCAAGCGCACTGGTGACAACGCCGGCGTTGCCAAAGAAGTGCCCGTAAGCATCGTGGGTGACCACAATGGGCACATCGCGGTAAGCCCACAGGGCACGGTCGAGTACCTTCTGCAGGTTGGCCATCTGGCGGGAGAAATCCCGTGCCCGGCGACGGAAATTCTCCGCCGCGCCGGGGTACTGAAGCGCCAGCCGCTCCGCCATCACCGCGCCGATGATTGCCGCATTGCGCGGCCGCAACCACACGTGGGGATCACCCGATGCGGCGCCCTTCATCTCGTACTCGCCCTGCTCCAGCAGCAATAGCTGGCGCTCGGCCGGCACCTGTGACAGCTGTTTCGCCAGCACAGATTCCATTCCCGGGCCGAGCCACACCACGAGGGCGGCGCGTTCCAGCATCGCGCGATCGGAGACCGAGGGCGCATAGTGGTGAGGATCGCCATTTCGAATCAGTTCCCGAACTTCCAGCTCATCGCCAGCGATCTCGCGGGCGATCAATGCGAGTGGGCGCACACTGACGACGAGAGCCCCGTCTGCGGGTGGTGCGTCGTCAGAGCAGGCGGCGATAGCGAGGAGAGCAACAGCAGTGAGCAGGGCGTTCAAACGCTTAGTGGCGATCATCAGAATCCGGTAAAGCAATGGCCGGCAAAAAGGCGAACTAAGGGGCCGGCGAAAAAAGTGCGATATAATCACAGCCGGCCTTTGCCCGCCAGACCGGTGCGGGCAGACCGCCGGCGTCCATCGCCGTTTTCCATCGCCACGCAGATCGCGGAGCCATCCCCTGAGTCATTCCGAACCCCTCATTACCGCCGAAAACCTCAGCCTCGAGGTCGCTGGCCGCACCCTGTTGCAGGACATTTCGCTCCAGCTGCGTCCACGGGAGATCGTGACCGTGATCGGCCCCAATGGTGCCGGTAAAACCACCCTGTTGCGGCTGCTGCTGGGCCTGAGTCGCCCCACTGCCGGTAGTATCCGGCGACGCCCCGGACTGCGACTCGGCTATATGCCGCAACGCATGCAGGTGGACTCCTCCATGCCCATGTCCGTCGAGCGCTTCCTGGAGCTCGGCCAGCCAGGGATCAGCCGGGCCGAGGCCGACGCAGCCCTGGCGCGGGTGCGGGCGGAAAAATTGCGGCGCGCCAGCCTGGCGGATCTGTCCGGTGGCGAAATGCAGCGGGTGCTGCTGGCCCGGGCCGCCTCCCGCAAGCCACAGCTGATGGTACTGGACGAGCCCACCCAGGGCGTGGACGTCAGCGGGCAGGCCGAGGTCTACCAGCTCATTGCCGCACTGCGCGACGAACTCGGTTGTGGCGTCCTGCTGGTCTCCCACGACCTACATATGGTGATGGCGGCGACCGATCACGTGCTGTGCATCAACCAGCATATCTGTTGCCACGGTCATCCTGAGCAGGTGAGCCGGGATCCCGCCTACCTGGAACTGTTTGGCGACAAACTGGCCCCTTACACCCACCAGCACAATCACGCCCATGACCTGAGCGGCGACATACTGCAGAACAATGGTCGCTGTAATCACGACCACGACCGGCAGGGGGACGAGTGATGAGTGAGGTTACCGCACTGCTCTACAGCCAGTTTCTGTGGCTGGCGCTGGCAGCAGGTTTGATCGTCGCCGCGGTGAGCGGCCCGCTGGGATGTTTTGCCGTGTGGCGGCGCATGGCCTATTTCGGCGATACCCTGGCCCACTCCGCACTGCTGGGCGTCACCCTCGGTTTCCTTCTACACCTGCAGCCGACGCTGGCGGTCGGCGCCACCTGTTGCGGGCTGGCCGTGCTGCTGGTTTACCTGCAGCGGCGGCAGAAACTGTCAGTCGATACCCTGCTGGGTATTCTCTCCCACTCCATGCTGGCCCTCGGTATCGTCACCGTGAGCCTGTTCGATATCAATGTGGACCTGCTGTCGCTCCTGCTCGGCGACTTGCTGGCGGTCAGCCCGGCGGACGTAGTGCTGATGACGGCTGCCGGTGCTTTGATCGCCGGGCTGCTGTTCTACCTGTGGGAGCCACTGCTCGCCTTCACACTCAACGAAGAGCTGGCAGCAGTGGAAGGCGTTCCGATAGAGCGCGTGCGGCTGGCACTCATGCTGATGCTGGCACTGCTGATCGCGATCGCCATGAAAGTGGTGGGGATACTGCTGATTACCGCAATGCTGATCATTCCCGCAGCGGCAGCGCGCCGCCTGGCCGCCACCCCGGAGCGCATGGCTCTGCTGGCAGCGCTGATCGGCGGTCTGTCCGTCCTGCTGGGCCTGCTCGCGTCGGTGCTCTGGGATACACCCGCCGGTCCGTCCATCGTTCTGGCCGCGGCGCTGCTGTTCCTCTTCACCCAGGCCCGGCCACAAAAGCATTGAGCGGTCAGCGCCCGGGCTTGTCAGATTTCCTGCGAATGTCCTCCGCCGGCTCTTCACCGGCTTTGTGGAATTCGTAGATCGTCAGGGCAATGCCGATCAACAGCATAATAAAGACGCCTATCGCGATGGCGAGTATCAGTCCCTCTGACATGGCTACTTCCTCCTGGCCAGCAGTGCTGACACCTTGAAGTAGATTCCGAAGCACAGGATGCTGGGCACCCACAGGGCGGTGAAAATGCCCTGCTCCTTGTAGCCGTTAAACCAGAGGTAGCCCGACAGGATGAAGGACACCGCAACGGCCAGCAGGATGAATAGATCCGATAGTTTGAACATGCGCACTCCCGGCAGTGAAACAATCAGTTGTCGTCGTAATCCCAGAACCCGATAGCGGCGATCAGTAGTCCACTGATCACCACTGTGGCGGGAATTCTCAATCCCGGCACCCCGAAAACCTCTACGATCGATGGCACCAGTTGCAGAGCCGACAGGGGAAGCCAGATGGCAAAGGGAACCACCAGCACCACCCCCGTCCAACCCACGAGCCGTCGGGCCCGGCGCGAGCGGGCAAATCTGTCAAAGAGGTTTTTCACGGTTGCAGAGACCCTCTTGGCACGGGGGCGTACCGGCTTGCTAACACAGTAGTTGATGCCTACGGACAGCAGGCGAGGGGTGATCAGTTATCCCATGGAGTTGGCGCTTCGCACTTCCATTAGGATTAGGGAAGATCAATCGATCCGGCGCGGGGGGCGGTCCGGTTTGGCATAGGAGAGTCGCCCGAGGCGCTCGGTGCGGTGGTAACTGTCTAATCCGCTGACAGCGACGGTGCCCAGTGCCTCGATATCGACATAGCCGTCCTCCACCACCACGCCGTTCGCAACCTGAAGTTCGACGATACGGCCGATCACCATCACGGTGCCATTGACGGCGAGGCGCTGTTGCTCCACCACCTGGCAGGCAAAGCGCAATCGGCTTTCGGCGACATAGGGGGCCGGACACGACCCGCTGAACTGGGCGGTAAGGCCCGCGGGATCGAACTCGGAAACATCCTGCGGATAGCGCGCCGATGTCTGGTGGGCCTGCTGCCAATAGTCCACATTCACCTGGTTAACGGTGAACCAGCCAGTAGCCGTCAGGTTGTCGAGCGTATGTCGTTCTACCGTGTCAGGGCGGTTGATGAACGCGATCAGTGGCGGGTTGGCCCCCAGATGGACGACCGAGCTGACGATGGCGAGATTACTCGTTCCGGAGGAATCAATGGTGCCAATCAGGTTCGCGCTCTTGAAGCCAGACAGACTGTTGACCAGGTTTGCCCGGTAGCGCTGTTCCAGGTTGTCCAGGTCTGCGGCATTCCACTGACGAAAATTTTCCAATTTCACCCCCTAACCCTGATCGCAGTCGTCTGACTCGCAGCGTCGGCGACCGGTGAGCAACTTGGCGAGACGGTGCCGGTTGCGGGCAAATAGCCGATAGAAAAAGGGACTCAACCGGCGTACTCCAGGCCACCGGAGCCAACGTACCCAATGGCCTTTCCCCACCCTCTCCCAGGCTTCTACCGTGACTTCAAAACCGGTGATGATGCGACCATCGGGAAGCTGTCCGTGCAACGTTTCCATGGCGTCTTCGGATTGCAACTGGGGAAATTCTCTGCGGAATGTTTCGCTGTGGATATCCACGAAACGCACCCGGCCGGCGGTATTCCAACGGCGCAGATGGGCAATCTCCCTCATACAAAGCGGGCAACGACCATCGTATATGAGTGTGAACATCGGCTACCTGCGCGACACCATACGGCCTTTCAACTCAGTGCTATACGCAGTGTAGTGCGAGGTAGTTCAGCCCAGCGGGCAAATGCCAAATTGACGGGGCAGTCTCAGCCGGGTAGCGGGTATGGCAGGAGCAGCATGTGAAACGCATTGATGCCCCCGTGGGCCAATACACAGGCCCAGAAATTTTGCGTGCGCATCCAAAGCAACGCATAACTAAGGCCAGCAGCTGCGACAACGACAAGGGCAACCGGGGAAGCTGCCCAGCCCGTGTGCAGGAAGGTGAACAGCACTGTCACCAGCAAGGCGACCAGCCAGCGAGCGCGATGCATGAACAGCTCGCCACCTCGCTGTACGACCAGACGGAAAAAGGCTTCTTCACTGATCGCCACCACCAGGAAGTTGGTCAACAGCGCCGCGATAATCGTCGCCGCAAATTTTGGCGAGGTACCGAAGAGCGCGAGCCCGAAAAGGGAGGGCACAGCAATAGCGACCAGTACATAACGCAAGTCGCTGAACTCAAGCCAGTTGCGACTGCGCAGCATAAAGCCGAGCACGCCTGCGGCAATCGCAGCCTTGCCGGGATTAAAGCCCGCAGAGATAAGGTTGCCACTGGCATCGGTATAGGCGGCCAGCCACTCAATGCGCTCACCGCCGGGAACCAGACCGAGCGCCGAAATCAACATTACCGAGGCAGCGCCCAGAAAGGCCAGCACCATCCGCCAACCCGAGGTCACTTCTATGGCGTGGAGTGCGAGCCAGACCAGTGGTGCCGCAAGTCCTACCCAGCCAAATGGCACAACACAGAGCGACAATAACAGCATCGCGCCCACGAACCGACTTTTCTCGGTGGGCTTATGGGAGCCGATGTCATCGCCCCGGCCCCGTTGCAGGCTTTCGGATAAGCTCCCCACGGGAATGCTATTCCTGTTTCATCGCCAACCGTTCTGCTTCGACACGGATCAACTCCTGCAACCGCGGCAGGTTTTCCTGAATCCGGAATTGGACCACCTGCATCAGCTGGCCGGTGAGCTCCGGAGTTACCTGAAGCATTTTCTTGCCGGTCGGCGATTTGTAGAACGCTGTCAGCGTCCGCATTTCCTCGACGGTGTAATAGTCGAGATACAGTTCGGCGATCTCCTCACGCAGAGTCTCATGGCCAACCACCTCCTGCAGGAACTCGGTGTATACCCGGCGGTAGGGGATCAGCGCCGGGTTCTGCTGCAGTTGGTTTTCCACCATGGTGTTGGTCATTTTCTCCGACAGGTCCTCTCCGTCCGAGGCTGCCACTAACGCATAGGCCGCGGCAAAACGCTCCTCGTCACTGTATTCAGCGGCAAGGAGTTTCGCAGACATTGCCGTACCCAACAGGCTGGCAATCACTGCCGTCACAAAAAGTCTTCTCATTACAATTCCGGAATATTATTCAGCCGTTGAACGTCGCCCGCATTGATCGATAGGTCAGTTTCATTTTTGCCGGGTCCAGCGGTGCACGGAAGAAGGCGTGGTAGTGGCCACGGGGATTGATCAACACCACCTGAGAGCCATGATCGACGGTATAGTTGCCATCTTCCAAAGGCACCTTGTTGAAAGGTACATTCAGCTGGTTGGCGAAGCGCTTCAAGTCGAGGAATTCACCGGTGAGTCCGCGAAAATCCTTATTGAAGTAACGCACATAGTCGTGCAGTTTTTCCGGTGTATCACGCTTCGGATCCACCGATACCAGTACGATATCTGTGTCCGCCCGTGTCTCCTCGTCCAGCGTCTGATAGAAGCTATTCAGTGTCGACATGGTCGTGGGACAGATATCCGGGCAGTGGGTAAAGCCAAAAAACACCAGCGTCCAGCGGCCGGCAAGGTCATTGGTACTGAACTCCCTACCGCTATCAGCCAGCAGGCTGAATTCATCCAAGATTCGCGGGCGCTCCAACTCGATCGCCCCGTTTGCGCGAAGCTCGGAATCGGTAATGATGCGGGGCTGCCCCATCTTGTTGAGGAAGCCTGCCAGAACCGCCAGCATCATCAATACCAGCACCACCACGGTGATCAGTATCCCGCGCTGTTGTTCCGGCGATTTTTGCTGAGTTTCAATATCCATCTTTTACACCGCGATCAGGTAGTGGTCGAGCAGCATGATGCAGAACAACGCCATCAGGTAGATGATGGAATAGCGAAAGGTCTCCATGCCCGCATTCGGGTTGCGATCCCGCAACATCTCGATGGCCCAGTAGATAAAGCCAAGCCCCAGCACCACTGCGCCCAGCAGGTACAGCCAGCCCAGCATGGCGGTGGCGAATGGCAACAGGCTGACGGCAAATAGGATGAACGTGTACAGCAGGATGTGCAGCTTGGTATAGGCGACACCGTGGGTCACCGGCAACATTGGAATATCGGCCTGGGCATAGTCGTCGCGACGGTGCACCGCCAGCGCCCAGAAATGTGGCGGTGTCCAGGCGAAGATGATCAACATCAACAGCAAGCCGTGGCCGTGTATCTCACCGGTAACCGCCGTCCAACCCAGCAGCGGCGGTGCCGCGCCGGCGATGCCACCGATGACGATATTCTGCGGCGTCGCACGTTTCAGGAACATGGTGTAAACGACGGCGTAGCCCAACAGGGAAAAGAGGGTAAGCCAGGCGGTGAGTGCGTTGACGAATACCAGCAGAATGGCCATACCGGCGCAGCCAAGTAGCAGCGCAAACAGTACGGCTTTTTGTGGTTCCACACGGCCCCGTGCCACTGGCCTGTTGCTGGTGCGGGCCATTTTGATATCGATGTGGCGGTCCACCAGGTGATTCACCGCCGCCGCGCCGCCGGCACAGAGCGCAATCCCCAGATTGCCGAGCAACAGGATATCCAGCGGCACCATGCCCGGTACCGCCAGCAGCATGCCGATCACCGAGGTCAGGATCATCAGCATCACCACCCGCGGCTTGGTCAGCTCGTAATAATCGCGCCAGCTGGCCCGGCTCAGGACTGCAGTTTGTACGCTCATGGTCTCACCTCGTTATTGTTATTGATGATTGCCCGGCACCCCGACTTCGACAGCCTAGGGGTGTCGGACTGCCGGCTGCACAGTCTGGATCCGATAACAGAATGTCAGCAGCCCCAGCAGTAACAGAGCTGCGCCGGCATTGTGGGCAACTGCCACAGGCAGTGGCAGGAAGAACACGACATTAGCGATGCCGAGCCCCACCTGTAACGCCAGGGCGCCAGCGAGGCCGATCGCCCAGCGGCGGGAGCCGGCACGCCAGGCCAACATCGCCAGTGCCAGCACCAGCAGGCTCACCACGAGTGCGCCAATGCGGTGGGTGACATGGATGGCGGTGCGCGCATCGCTTTCCAGGGCGCCACCAAGGTAGTTGGGGCCAATGTGCTGGGCAATGTTGAAACCCTGCTGGAAATCCGACTGCGGCCACCATTCGCCGTGGCAGGTCGGGAAGTCAGCACAGGCCAGCGCCGCATAATTGGAACTGGTCCAGCCACCGAGGGCTATCTGCAGCACCACTGCGACCACAGCGATTATGGCCAGCGGCCGGATTTTCTGCAGGGCCCGGTATTCATGCACCGGGATACTGCGTCCCCTGTTGCGTAATCGCTCGGCGATCAGCCACAACATCGACAGGGTCGCCATGCCACCGAGGAGATGCGCTGTGACCACCTGCGGCCATAACTTAAGAGTCACGGTCCACATGCCGAAGGCAGCCTGCAGGATAATCAGCGCCAGCAGAAAATGCGTCTGTTTGAAGGCGCGCTGGCCACGGCGACGCCACGCCAGAACGGTGAGGCCACCAACCAGCAATAAAAGGCTGCCGGCAAAGTAGCGGTGCACCATTTCCGGCCAGGTCTTGTCGGTCTCGACCGGCGCGTGGGGGAAGGCCTCATTGGCACGGACGATCTCGTGCTCCTCATCGGGCCAGGTGAGGTGCCCGTAGCAGCCGGGCCAGTCCGGGCAGCCCAGACCGGCATCGGCCAAGCGGGTAAAGGCTCCCAGCACGACCACCACCACGGCGAGCAGTGTCCCTGCCAGCGCCAGGCGCAGGCGCCAGTCTGTATGGGCCGCGCTCTCTTGCGCCGCCATGGGATGTCTTGCCATCTCTCTCTCCTTTACCCCGTTTACTGCTCGTAGGAGTACTTCAGCAGGCGCTTGATATCTTTTAATAGCTGGTTGCCGGTGTGTTCATTGCCGTAGCGCATCATGGCAAAGCCCTTCTGGTCCACCAGCACCGCCTGTGGTCCCTCCGCCATGACCAGACCACTTTCGCGGCGCAGTGTCTGCAACGCAGACGCATCGGCGGTCACAAAACGCAGACGCGGGTGTTCGGCGGCAATGGCGGCGCGGCGCTCCGCAGGCAGCGGTTCGGGCGTCACCAGTAGCCGCTCCACGCGGTCAGCCTTTTCTGCCAGCCGGATATGCACCTGGCGGCTGGTATAAAGAAGATTGTCGCAGGCAGACTCGCAGGCGCCATCAGGCAGAATCAGGTAGCGCCACTTGTGGGGAGCAGACTCAAAAGACACTGCCTGACTTGCGGACTCTTCGGACGCCGACCGCAGAGCCAACCCTTCGATATCCACGGGAGGCTGCAGCAGCTCGCCCTGATTGATGGTGCCATCGGGCATGCCGAGACCCGTGTGGTAAACCACATAAGCGGCGACGATCGGCAGGGCGACGGCGGCAATCAGCGAAAGGCCTTGCAGGCGTCCGGTCGCTGCACGCCGTTCCCGGCCCTCGCCACCGGCAGCCGTTGGAGACTGTTGACTCACGATCCGTTTCCTCTCTTGTAATTATTTTTTTTCAGCACCGCGGGAATATTGGTGGCGGCTATCAACCACAGAATACACAGGGCGGCCGCCATCGCAAACCACTGTACTGCGTAACCGGTATGTCGCTCCGGCTGGCTGTTGACGAATTGCCAGCCAGTGCGCAGTGCGGTATCGGAATCGGCACTCAGGCGGATCGTCCAGCCGGTCTCATCCACGTTCATTGCTGCCAGCACATCGGCTCCCAGAGCCTGTATCCGCCGTAAGCTCTCCGGCTCCACCCCGGTACCGGCCTCAAACTCCATGACCGCTGCAGCAGCTGGGCCATTTTCATCGACTGGATGCAGAAACCCCGTGATCCATTTGGCCGCAAGAGGCCAGGACACCGCTGGCAGAATGCTGCGATCCTCACCCACCGGCACCCAACCACGGTTCACCAGCCAGCGTTCACCGCCCGAGACAAACACCTGCAGCACTTCATAGCCGGCGCGGCCATCTCGCGTGCGGTTATCCAGATACAGTAGCTCGCCGGTATAGAAGCCCATCAGGCGTACGGGTGTGAATGTCTGTAGGGTCTCGAGGTCAGCGGGTTTGCGGGGCTGCGCGCCGAGCCGCGCATCGATCACCGACAGAATTGCCGCTTTTTCCCCCGCACGGTCGAGCTGCCAGAATCCCAGCGCAAGTAGAAGGGGCAGGAAACAGGCACTGAGGAAGGTGACTGGCCAGTTACGGATCAATGCTACACTGGCAGTCTGCGACCGCGCCGGGGTGTGGTTTACTGTCATGCCGATTAGCCTTTACTGCAGGCTCCTACATCAAGTGGCGAACAAATATGTGGCTGAAAGTATTGATTGTCTTGCTGTTTCTTGCCGTGCTGGTCAGCCTGTCCAGCGCTCTATTTTTTCTGTTGCGTGATATGGGTGCGCCCGAATCGAAGCGTACCCTCTATGCCCTGGGCATCCGCATCTCCCTGGCTGCCTTGTTGCTGATTGCCATTTGGTATGGCTTCGACAGCGGTATCCTCTCCAATACGGCACCCTGGGCCAACAAATATTAAGTTCGTTTCCTGAGCAGGCGCGGACATCCATCCGCGCCTGATCGCATCATCCGCCCAGCACGTAGACGAAGATAAACAGGGCCACCCAGACTACGTCCACGAAGTGCCAGTACCAGCTGGCCGCCTCAAACCCGAAATGATCGTTCGGCTTGAAGTGGTGGGCGATCACCGAACGCAACAACATAATCAATAGCATGATCGTTCCCAGGGTCACATGGGCACCGTGGAAGCCGGTCAGCATAAAGAACGTCGTACCGTAAATACCCGATTCGAGAGTCAGGCCCAGATGCTGGTAGGCCTCATAGTACTCCACTGCCTGGAAGTAGAGGAATGCGAAGCCCAGCGCCACAGTGGCGGTGAGCCACAGGTTGAAGGCATTGCGCTTGTTCTTCTTCAGATAAACATGGGCCACATGCACGGTAAAGCTCGAGGCCAGCAGCAGCACCGTGTTCAACAATGGCAGGTGCCAAGGATCAATAATGTCCTTGGGACCCACGATTTTGGCTGCATCACCGTGCGCTGCCGCATCGGGGGTCACCATCAGGGGCCAGTTGTTCTCGAAGCCCTGCCAGAGCATATTCGAACTGCCCCGGTCACCTTCGCCACCGAGCCAGGGTAAGGCGAAAGTACGAATGTAATAGAGCGCCCCGAAGAAGGCGGCAAAAAACATCACTTCGGAAAAAATAAACCAGCCCATGCCCCAGACATAGGAACGCTTTAGCTGATCGCTGTTGAGGCCGGCCATATTCTCCCGTATCACTGCCGCGAACCAGAACCACAGCACTGTAGCCATGGCCAGTGCACCGGCGAAGAATATGTAGGCGCTGCCACCATTGATCCAGTTCGCTGCGCCAAATGCAATCAGGAACATGCCGATGGTGGCGAATATGGGCAGCCGTGACTGCTCGGGTACGTAATAGCTGCTTTCGGTGGCCATAGTTTTTATCCCTCTCGCGCGGAGTCGGTGTTTTTGTTATCGATCTCGCGATTAACTGAAACTCTTTCCGTGACATCGAACAGCGTATAGGAAAGGGTAATGGTGTTGACGCCCGGTGGCAGGTCCGGGTCGACAATAAAACGCAGTGGTAACTCGGCGCTTTCACCCGCGGCGAGTGTCTGCTGGTTAAAACAGAAACATTCCGTCTTGTGAAAATACTGTGCCGCCTTGGACGGGACCACGCTCGGAATGGCCTGGCCGACCATCAACTTGCCGGTAGGGTTTTCTGCCAGGAAGACCGTATCCATCGGTTCCCCCGGATGCACTTTCACGGAAATAACACTGGGACGAAATTGCCAGGGCATGTTCTCGTTGTTGCTGGCAACAAACTGAACCTTGACCAGACGCTCGGTATCCACCGCTGCAGGTACCGCTTCATACTTCGCTCCTGTCTTGCCATTCAGACCGGTGATCTCACAGAAGGCATCGTACAGCGGCGGCATGATAAAGAGTGCAAAGGCCAGCATGCTGACGGCGAGCGTCAGCAGTTTTGCCGTGACCTTTGCATTCTCACTCCAGGCCATGTCCGGTTTCTCCTCAACGCACCGCCGGTGGCGTGCTGAAGGTGTGGTAGGGCGCTGGAGAAGGCACAGTCCACTCAAGGCCTTCCGGATTCTCCCAGACTTCATCGCTGGCTTTTTTGCCACCCTGAATAGTGCGGATCACGTTGAACAGGAATAGCAGTTGCGATGCACCGAACAGGAAGGCACCCATACTGGCAATCTGGTTGAAGTCGGCAAACTGCAGGGCGTAATCCGGGATTCGGCGCGGCATGCCGGCCAGGCCAACGAAATGCATGGGGAAGAAAGTCACATTCAGGCCTATAAAGGACAGCCAGAAGTGCACCTTGCCCATGGTTTCGTTGTACATGTTGCCGGTCCATTTCGGCAGCCAGTAATACACCGCTGCGGTAATGGAGAAGATGGCACCCGGTACCAGTACGTAGTGGAAGTGCGCCACCACAAAGTAAGTATCGTGATACTGGAAGTCAGCCGGTGCGATAGCCAGCATCAGGCCAGAGAAACCACCAATGGTGAACAGGATCACGAAGGCCACCGCAAACAGC
The DNA here is from genome assembly GCF_001750105.1 of Microbulbifer aggregans. Lineage (NCBI taxonomy): Bacteria > Pseudomonadati > Pseudomonadota > Gammaproteobacteria > Cellvibrionales > Microbulbiferaceae > Microbulbifer > Microbulbifer aggregans. The sequence continues at coordinate 1,088,158 of NZ_CP014143.1, read as the reverse complement.
ATCGGCGTTTCAAAGGTCATGGACCCCCGGAACATGGTTGTGACCCAGTTGAACACCTTCACGCCGGTCGGTACCGCGATGAGCATCGTCGCATACATGAAGAACAGCTCACCGGCGATCGGCATCCCCACGGTGAACATATGGTGGGCCCAGACGATGAAGCTGAGGAAGGCGATCGACGCAGTCGCGTAGACCATGGAGCTGTAACCGAACAGCGGCTTGCGCGCGAATGTCGGGATGATCGCCGACACGACACCGAAAGCCGGCAGGATCATGATGTAGACCTCGGGGTGGCCGAAGAACCAGAACACATGCTGGAACAGGACCGGATCACCACCACCGGCAGCGCTGAAGAAGCTGGTACCAAAGTGGATATCCATCAGCATCATGGTGACCACACCAGCCAACACCGGCATCACGGCAATCAGCAGATACGCGGTAATGAGCCAGGTCCACACGAACAGCGGCATCTTCATCAGGGTCATGCCCGGGGCACGCATATTGAGGATGGTAGCGATGATATTGATCGCCCCCATGATCGACGAAGCACCCATGATATGAATGGAGAAGATGAAGAAGGTCACGCTCGGCGGCGCGTACTCAGTCGACAGCGGGGCATAGAAAGTCCAGCCAAAATTCGGCGCACCGCCATCCATGAACAGGGTGGAGGCAAGCATGGTGAAGGCGAATGGCAGAATCCAGAAGCTCCAGTTATTCATGCGTGGCAGGGCCATGTCTGGAGCACCGATCATCATCGGGATCATCCAGTTGGCCAGGCCAACGAATGCCGGCATCACGGCACCAAAGACCATGATCAGGCCGTGCATGGTGGTCATCTGGTTGAAAAATTCGGGCTGCACGATCTGCAGTCCCGGCTCGAACAGTTCTGCGCGGATCACCAGCGCCATGCATCCGCCGAGCAGGAACATGGCGAAGCTGAACCACAGATACATGGTTCCGATGTCTTTGTGGTTGGTGGTATAGAGCCACCGGGACAATCCGGGTTTGGGGCCGTGTGCCATAACTCTGTTCCTCTCGGCTCTTACTGCTGGTTATTCTTGAAATTGAGGATATCGATGGGCTGCACGGTATCGCCCATATCGTTGCCAAAGGCATTGCGCTGATAGGTGATCACCGCGGCGATATCCGCTTCGGACAGCTGTGGCCCGAATGCCTGCATGGCTGGGTTTTTCTCCGAGCCGTGCACCACGATACCCAGATGCGCTTTCATCGGGCCAGTGGCAACAGAGGAACCGGCAATGGCCGGGAACGTCGGTGGCACGCCCTGGCCATTGACCTGGTGACAGGCTGCGCAATTGCGGTTGTAGACTTCCTTTCCGCGGGCAAACAGCTCGTCAAAGGTAAACGTCTTTTCGGTGAGCTCGCGCATCTTGGCGGCTTCGGTCGCACGCTTTTCAAGCCACTGATCGTATTCGGTCTGGGGCACCGCCTTCACAACGATCGGCATAAAGCCGTGGTCCTTGCCGCACAGTTCCGCGCACTGGCCGCGGTAGATGCCCGGTTCTTCGATCCGGGTCCAGGCTTCGTTGACAAAGCCCGGGATAGCATCCTTCTTCACGGCCAGATCCGGTACCCACCAGGCGTGGATAACGTCGTTGGCGGTAATCAGGAATCGCACCTTCTTGCCCACAGGCACCACCACCGGCTCATCCACTTCGAGCAGATAGTTGCTGGTTTTGGGCAGCTGGTTGTCGATCTGGGCGCGGGGGGTGGAGAGATTGGAGAAGAAGGAGACATCGGAACCGAGATAGTCGTATTTCCACTTCCACTGGTAGCCAGTGATCATGATGTCGAGATCGGCTTCCTCGGTATCGTAGATATCGTAGAGCGTCTTGGTGGCAGGGATCGCCATCAGGATCAGGATGATAGTGGGGATAATGGTCCAGACCAGTTCCACCGCAGTGCTCTCGTGAAACTGGGCCGCCTTGTACCCTTTGCTCTTGCGGTGACGCCACATGCTGTAGAACATCACCGAGAACACCAGCACACCAATGGCAACACAGATCCAGAAGATCAGCATATGCAGGTCATAGGTGGTCTGTGCGACCTCCGTGACCCCCCGGGGCATGTTGACCCCCCAGCGTTCCGGTGCCTTATCTTCCGCCAGAGCGGTGCCGGCCGGCAGCGCCGTGGCCATCAAGGCGAACAGCCGATTGAAGCCTCTCAACATCGCCTACAGATCTCCGTGTATAGCGATCCCCAAGCCGGAGATTGACCTCGGTCAGTACTACAGAAGGCGCACTGCTAGGCCCATACCCCCAAATGGAGAGTCGTGATTATTATCTTCAGCCGCTGGCTGCGCACGGATAACTGGAGTCGCCCGACCGGACACACCGATCCCTAGGCTATTCCACACATTCTTTGTGGACATGCTGTAGTAAGACAAGACTACATACACTGGGCGGGAAGGGGATCCCGCGATACTGCCGACAGTGCAACTTGTTATTCTTCGTAAAAGATTTTACTTCAGATGTCGTCGTCCGGAAGGTACAACCAACAACCTGTTTTGTTGCATCTACTTGCATCATCAACAGGAACACATCGCCAGCAAAAAGTCAATTAATCCGCCAACTTAAGTCTCCCACGGATGTCCCAGTCACAAACTACCTCCAACCCGAACCGTCGCGTCTTGGATCTCGCCTGGCCGATGATCCTGAGCAATATTTCCGTACCGATGCTTGGCGCCGTGGATACAGCCATCCTCGGCCACCTGCCCACGGCGGAGTACCTGTCCGGCGTGGCGATCGGTGCGGCGGTGGTCAGCATGTTGCTGTGGGCGTTTGGCTTTCTGCGGATGGGTACTACTGGCCTGGTCGCGCGCAGCACTGGCGGTGGCGAGGAATGGCTGTTGCGGGCACTGATTCTTGCATTTGGTCTCGGCCTTATCCTGCTCCCCCTTTCCTGGCCCATCATTGGCCAGGCTGTGGAGTGGATGAACGCGAGCACTGAAGCTGCACCCCATGCAGAGGCCTACCTGAAAATCCGCCTGTTGAGCGCACCACTCGCGCTGGCCAATTTCGCCCTACTGGGATTCTTCATTGGCAGGCAGGACAGCCGCGCACCGCTCTATCTGCTGCTGGCTGCGAATCTGCTCAATATCGCTCTGGACGTGCTGTTTATTATCGGCCTTGATATGGGCGCACGCGGAGCAGCCCTCGCAACTGTGTGCGCGGATGTTTTTGCCTTTTCCCTCGGCATGGTGCTCCTGCGCAGAATTGACCGACAGATACTGGAGTCACTGGTCGATCGGCTACGGCGGGCAGGGTTTTTTCCCTGGCAGGATGTCGCACCCTGGATCGAGCTGTTGCGGATCAATACCGACCTGTTTCTGCGCACCCTGCTGTTGTTGTTTACCTTTGCTTTCTTTACCGCGCAGGGAGCGGCGCAGGGTGATGCGGTACTGGCAGCCAATGCCATCCTGATCCAGTTATTGATGATGACCTCCTATGCACTCGATGGTTTCGCCCATGCCACCGAGGCCCTGGTTGGCGATGCGATCTCAAGGCAATCACAGAGACAATTCCGCTCCACTGTCCGCAGTGCTGGAAAATGGGCGCTTGGTACTGCTTGCGCTATCACACTGTTTTTTCTATTTGGCAAGCCCCTGATTCTTCCTCTGTTTACCGATCTGGATTCAGTGCTCGCCGAAGCGAACAGCGTTTACGGCTGGCTGTGTGCACTGCCATTGATTGCGGTCTGGTGTTATCAACTCGATGGCGTATTCATCGGCGCGGGAAAAAGTCGTCAGATGCGCGATACCATGTTTATCGCCACGGCTATGATTTTTCTTCCCGTTTGGTGGCTGACAACCTCCTGGGGCAATCATGGCGTTTGGTTCAGCCTTTTTTTGTGGTTTATCGCACGGTCTATCGGTTTGATCCTCTATTTTTACTACTACACTTTAAAAAAAATCTGGATTTAAAAAGAGCGATTCCGGTTTCTTCTACCAGCGACATAAGCAAAGCTATCCCAAATCGAGTGAGCTTCACTCCCAGGATTTTGGAAGGCGAAGCGAAAGCGGCTCGAGGGTTCCGGCATTGATAGTAAAGCTAGATGACGCAAAACGAATTCCAGTCCCTGCAGGCCATCATCCAGCGCTCGGTCGAAGATGAGCATCGCGATGGCAGCCTCAAAAGTGCTCTCCGTAGTAATCTGCCCGATCTTCACCATACTGTGAGCCTGCCCCAGGGCGATGGGGTGCTGATACTGACGAGTTTCGCTATCCGTTACATGGAGACACTGCCCTACTGGTTTGAGCAGATGGTCGGACTGTGTCATGCCGCTGGCATTTCGACACGGATCATGCGAAGACTTTTCCGGCGCACTTTCGCCCGTGCCGAACGCATGGCCGCCACGAAGGGTCGCCCACTACCCGCGCAGGCATTGCTACCGTACGTCTACCTCTGCCACCGACTCCTTGAAGAGGCCAATGATCGCCTGCAGTTCAGCCTGGGCATGCCGTTACTGCCAATGGATCCCATGGTGGCAAACCTGGTGGTGCGGGAATTGATTGGAGAGGAAAAGGCGGCGGCATTGGATCGTATCAGCCTGCGCGCGGCCCGGGATTTCGATGATATTCAGCTGGCCAGTGAGCGGGTCGTGGCACTCATTGTCGGGCGACAATGCCACTCCTCCACACCAGGCCGCTGGCCTGATTTTGCCGCCGAGATGCAAATCCGGCTACATATTCTCGAGGAGGAACTGGAAGAAGAGACCCTCCACTGATTCCCCTGCATCGGCATCGAGGAGAGAGAGCCTGATGACCGGGAATCAGTAGGCCCGACTAGGCACTACAGCATTACAATAAAGGCACTCAGGATGGAAAACTTGGGCGGGCTGAAATCCCTGTGGTGCCCGCTGTTCCTTTTCCCGGTATTTCTATCGTGCTTACGACTTTAGCTGCCTGGATGCCCCGATCCAGCATCATTCTGCTTCGCGTTCTTGTTCGACTCGCCGCTGCTGATGGCGAACGATCCGCTGCCAGTTGCCAATGACATCTGTATGCCCCTGCGACAGGGCGCGGCTGAGACTGTCAACACTGCGACGGAGAGCCGGGTCATAAAAGTACAGCGTGCCACCACGCCGGCTATATCCACGCGGGTTGTCTGCCAACAGTTGTGCCAACTTTTCCCTGCGGGCGATATAACGCTCCACACTACTGCGGGAGAAGTCACCCTGCTGATAATAATCCAGCACTTCTGAACGGATCTCTTTGCGCACCAATTCCTCGGTCCTTGCGTCCAGTTTCGCAGCGATCAGCTTTGATTCCAGATCTGTCTCCAGATCCTCCAGATAACGCTCTGCGGCGCGGGCCGAAATATGCAATTGCCGCAGGGTTCGCGCCTGCCGGGACCGGTTTTTCTCCACAACCAGAGCTGCCGGATCAACAGGCCCCGCCTCGGCAAAATTGCCCACAGGTCCAAAAATTGTCCCATGTTGGCGAATACTGTTCTCGGTCAGTGATTCACAAAGCGCTACCGCATTGGCAATGCGCCCGGAGTAGTCGGATGGCTTTATTGCAAGAATTTTTTCCGGCAACTCAGCAACAGCCACTTGCAGGGAGATTTCTTCCTGGCGATGAAAATCTGGTTTTTTCTTCCAGTCATTCGCCTGCAAACGAAAGAGAGAAAGCAGCCCCTGATTGACGCAGCTAGCCAGTAGGTGAGCGGCCTGCTGGCGATCATCCTCCTGGCGTCGTTGCCACTCCCCGTAAACCAGCGCTGCAGCTATCAGGGCCCCGCCCATCAGCACAACAAGGCCAATACTTTTATTCACGCGGATTCGTCTCTCGCTTTATTTTCTATTTTTTTTCGCGGGCCCTGGCTCGAGAATTTTAACCGGTGTTTCGACTTCTTTATCCAAACCACTTTCATTCACGCGTGTGGGGATCTCCGCGGGCCTCGACTGAATACGTATTTCATCCTTGAATCCGCAATTCACACACTCTCGATAATTTTTGTCACCGAGCCGGTAATTGACAATGGTATCCATTTCTCCACAGCGGGGGCATACTGCTCCAGCAATAAAGCGCCTTTTTACCGGTTTGTTTTTTTCATCCTGCATCGGGTTACCTCTTTCTTACTGCAATCAGGCTTCGATGCCAGAGTGTCTCAGGAGGGCATCAATTTCCGGTCCACGACCGCGAAACTCGGTGAACAGTTCGAGGGCATCCCGGCTGCCCCCCTGCTCGAGAATACTCCGCAGGAAGCGCTCGCCGGTTTCCTGATCAAAAATCCCCCTTTCCTCGAACAGGGAAAACGCATCCGCTGACAGAACTTCCGCCCATTTGTAGCTGTAATAGCCTGCCGCATAGCCGCCAGCAAAGATATGGCTAAAGCTGTGCTGGAAACGGTTCTCTGGCGCCACCGGCACCACAGCGACTTCGCTACGAACCTGATCCAGTAACGCCTGCACGTCCTCTGCCGATGCACCCTGCTCGCGGCAATGGAGCTGAAAGTCGAATAGGGCAAACTCCAGTTGCCGCACGGTAAACATGGCGGACTGGAAGTTCTTGGCCGCCAGCATCTTGTCCAGCAGGGCCTCCGGCAGGGGTTCACCGCTTTCATAATGACCAGAGATCATGGCGATCGCTTCGGGCTCCCAACACCAGTTTTCCAGGAACTGGCTCGGCAACTCCACGGCGTCCCAGGCGACTCCGTTGATCCCGGAGACCGGGCCTACATCCACCCGGGTCAGCATATGGTGCAGCCCGTGGCCGAATTCGTGGAATAGCGTCGTCACTTCGTAGTGCGTCAGGAGTGACGGTTTGGCGCCGGTGGGTGGACTGAAATTGCAGACCAGATAGGCCACTGGCAACTGAAGGCCTTCCGCGCCCTGCCGGCGCGTGCTGACCGTATCCATCCATGCTCCACCCCGCTTTTTCTCACGGGCGAAAGGATCCAGGTAGAAACCCGCCAGCTTTTCGCCACCCCGCTTCAACCAGAAAAACTCTACATCAGGGTGCCAGACGGTCACGGAAGAATCGGCTTCCACGGTGACGCCGAACAGCCGTTCGACCACGGCGAACATCCCCTTAAGCACCTTCGGAAACGGGAAATAAGGTCTCAGTTCCTCCTGGCTTACCGCATAGCGCTCGCGCTTCAGCTTCTCCGCAGCCCAGGCAATATCCCAGGGTTCAAGCTGGTCCAGGCCCAGTTGCTCAGTGGCAAATGCCTGCAGTTCGGCAAACTCGCGCTCCGCCGCTGGCCGCGCTCGTCGCGCCAGGTTATGGAGGAAATCCAACACCACGTCGTTACTCTCTGCCATCTTGCTTGCCAGCGAGCGTTCCGCGTAATTGTTCATACCCAGCAAGTTCGCCTGCTGCGCCCGCAGTGCGAGAATTTCGGTCATCACCGCGCTGTTATCAAAACGACCGGCATGCTGTCCCTGCTCCGATGCGCGGGTGACAAATGCCAGATGCACCATTTTACGCAGATCCCGGTTCTCAGCATGGGTCATGACGGCCAGATAACTCGGGCCATCGAGTGTGATCACCCAACCACGCTCGCCCCGATTCTCTGCAGCGGCACGGGCAGTTTCCACCGCGGTGTCCGGCAGGCCGGTCAGCTCACTTTCGTCTTCGGTGCGGTAGGTCCAGGCATTGGTGGCATCCAGGACATTGTTGGCAAAAGTGCTTGAGAGCTCTGCCAGCCGCCGGCTGTTTGCCGCGAACTGTGTTCGCTCATCGCCCTCGAGGGCCACCCCGCCGAGGTGAAAGTCTCGCAGCGCCAGTTCTATGGTCTTGCGCCGCGCCTGTGGCCACGACGCAAAATCGGCGCTCGCTGCCAGTTCGCGATAGAGGTCATACAGTTCGCGATTCTGGCCCAGCTCCGTCCAATAGTTGGTGATCTTTGCCAGCGCAGCCTCATAAGGGGCCCGCCACGGGCCGCTGAGCACGCTGTTGAGGTGACTGACCGGTGAAAAGGCCCGGCTCAGGCGATCCTGGGCCTCCTCGAGTGGTGCTACGGCGTTGTCCCAGCCCCGCTGGTAAAGCCCGCTCTGCAGTTTGGCGTCGCACGCCGCCAGATGGGCGTCGATGGCCGGCTCGACCTGCTCCGGCTCAAGTCGGTCAAAACTGGGCAGTGACGGGAGTTCTTGCAGCGGGTTGGACATCGGACACCTTGTTTGTGATTGACCCCGGCAGTACTGCGGCATCGCAGCAGCCCCGCCAACAGTTATCATAGGGGTAGTAAACCAGAGACTGATTGTACAGGAGGTTGCCCATGTTCCCATTGCGTCCCCACGGCGAAGGCCCCAATCAACAATGCCCCCAGCTGGGTGACAACGTCTACGTCGATCCCCAGGCCGCCGTAATCGGCGACGTCGCCATCGGCGAGGACAGTTCCGTATGGCCGATGGCGGTGCTGCGGGGTGACATGCACCGGATTCGTATTGGTGCCCGCACCAGTGTGCAAGATGGTGCAGTACTGCATATCACCCATGCCGGACCGTTTAATCCTGATGGCTGGCCACTCAATATCGGCGATGATGTCACTATCGGCCACAAGGCCTGCCTGCACGGGTGCACCGTCGGCAACCGGGTATTGATCGGCATTGGCGCTATTGTCCTGGACGGTGCTGTTATCGAAGACGAAGTGGTGCTTGCTGCCGGCGCGCTGGTGCCTCCGGGGAGGAAACTTGAAAGCGGCTACCTGTATGTGGGAGCGCCCTGTAAACAGGCGCGCCCCCTGAGCGAGAAAGAGCGGCAGTTCTTCCGTTACTCTGCCGACAATTACGTCAAGTTGAAGAACGAGTACCTGACCGGTCAGGAACAACCCTGAGGACCACGGTGTTCCGTGCTATCCGAGCTGGATATTCAGCTCGGGTGCGCGTGAACCTGACTTCTACGCAGGTCATAAATAACTGGGTAGCCCCCCCTTATAGGCAACCACCCCGATCGCTTCTTTGGTAAAATTCTTCGCTGTTGATTTCTTTTTTCGGATCTTGGTATTTTCAGCCTTGCCGACGGACATCAATTTGACCCTCGACGCTACCCATCCAATGCTTGGGAGCTGATTTCGAGTACCTCAGTAGCCGCCGGGTTGTTGCATGATGACTACTCCAGATCTCACCGCTTGGCACCAATGCCTCGCTACACTGTTTGAGTGCGAAACCGATTCCCTGCGCATCAGAGAGTTACTGCGAGGCGCCGAGGCGCTGGTGGATGGAAACAGCAGTATGGCGATTCTCTACCCGGCGCACAGTGAACCCGAAATTACCCACCACCGCCTGCTGGCAAACGAGCAGCCCAGCACACAGGTAGATCGCTATATCGAAGGCGCCTATCTTCTGGATCCATTTTATCGCGCGGCAGTGGATGAAAAACGCCAGGGGCTGTTCTTTCTGCGCGATGTAGCGCCGGATGCTTTCAGCCAAACCGAATATTTCCGCATGTACTATCGCGAGGCCAAACTTATCGATGAGGCGTGCTATCTGGTTCGGGGCGAAGGCGGAGTAATCGCCAGTCTGTCCATTGGCCGCGCTTCTGAATTTGGTGGCGGCCGCTTCTCACGACAACAGGCAGCATTGCTGCACTCACTGTGGCCACTGGTGCGCAGCCTGCTGTCCCGCTGGATATCGCAACGTGACAACATCGAGTCTTCGGAGGGAAGTTTTGGGCATCGTCTCGACCACGCCCTGGAAAGCTTTGGCAGCTCGGTACTCACCAAGCGTGAGTGTCAGGTACTGCATATGACCATGCGGGGACACTCAATCAAGTCCATGGCCGACAAGCTCGACGCGAGTGTGGATACGATTAAAACACATCGCAAACATATTTATGCCAAGCTGGATGTCACCTCGCAGTCAGAACTGTTTTATCTGTTCATCAGCGCGTTGCGCCATCATAACAATAATGATCCCGACCCTCTTGCCAGCCTGGAAAAATAGCGGCAGGAGGTTTTAAGCAAAAATCCCGCGGGGCCTTCCGTCGGGAGCCAGGCTCCAACGGGACCGCGCGGGCAAGCGTCTACAGGACATTAACAGCGTAATTACAACAGAAGTGATCCCGGGGTTATTTCTGCGTTACCGGGAAGCCCATCCGCTCTACCATCCGTACCCAGGGCACGCGCCAGCCACCTTTTTCATCCAGTGTATCCAGCGCATACATCGTGATCTTGGCCCCAATCCAGCGGAACGGTTCCGGCGGAATATAGGCCGGCTTTGAGCTGGCAAATTTCAATTTCCGTTCCGGTGTCTTTTTGTCATCGAGAATCGCCAAAGCCACACGCGCGCCGAAGCGGGTCGCAGTCACCCCAAAGCCGGAGTACCCGCCGGCATAAAGCATTTTGCCACCGTGGTAGTACTGGTAGTGCACCGCCATTCGCGTCGTCAATGCGATAGGGCCACTCCAGGCATGGGTAAATCGAATACCCCGCAATGTGGGGAAAGTGCGATAGAAATTATCGATCAGCCGCACATAAGGCTCCGGCGCCTTGTCTTCATCCGGATCGGTATTGTTTCCAAAGAAATAATCCAGGCGTCCACCAAAAAGAATGCGGTTGTCAGCGGTGAGCCGCATGTAATTCAGTTGCGTGCGGGTATCGTAGATACCCTGACGGTTCTGCCAGCCGATTTCCGACAGCTGTGCTTCGGTCAGAGGCTCGGTTACCACGATACGGTCGCGGATCGCGGCCACACGGGTGCGGATCTTGCGATTACCCGCCGCGAAGGCATTGGTGGCAAGCAGTACCCGGTTGGCCTGAATGCTGGCCTTTGGGGTGGTGATCTCGACACCGGTCCCGCTTTTGCGGTTCTCCACCATCGGGGTGTTTTCGTAGATCCGTACACCCAGCTCCAAGGCGACTCGCTTCAGTCCCCAGGCCAGTTTTGCCGGGTGCACGGTGCCGGAGCGCTTCTTCGACCAGAGGCCACCGCTGAACAGCGGCGAGTTGATCTCGTGCCGGATCGCGTCCTCGTCCAGCAGGTGCGCATCGTGACCGTAGTGGCAGTAGAGTTTGTGCTCTTTCTTGATATCTTCGAGGCCCTCTTCACCGATGGCCACGGTCAACTCGCCGCCCCACTCCAGGTCGCAGTCGATGCCATAGCGCTCGATGGTCTCGCGAAAGCCGTCGAGGTTTTCTTTACCAAGCCGCTCCAGTTCTTCCATGTCATCCGGGTAGAGGCGCTGTGCGTTGGCCAGACCGTGCATCACCGAAGTAGACAGGATTGCCGCCGGTCGCCCGGAGGCACCGATGGCAATGCTGTTGGCTTCGATCAATACAACATTCCGATCGGGATCAGCCTCCTTCGCCTGGACGGCGGCCCACAGGCCGGTAAAGCCGCCCCCTACGATCAGCAGGTCACAGGACTCGGGCGTCTGCAGCGCCGGTTCGTCCCGTGGACGCTGCGGCGCGTCCAGCCAGTATGGGAAGAAGGTAGTGCCCGCAAGCGCTTCTAGGGCGTCCGTCCGGGTCTGTTCATCACACATGTTTTTTCTCATCATCAACCTGACGCCGCCGCGCCGATTAGTAGAAGTTGTAGCGCAGCGAAAGTCCGAAAGTGGTCGGCGCCTGACGGTAGTAAGAGCGGCCGGCAAAGCTGGAGAACGCATAGGTTTCCGCGCTGCTGTCCTCGATGTTCTTGATCCAGGCGCTCACCCGCCAGCTTTCATTCGTGTCGCTCAGAGCCGCTTCCGCATCCCAGGAATGCACCGGACCGGAAAGCGCATTGTCGTCCGCAAGCTGAGCAGTCATCTCGTCGCTGTAGCTATAGCTGGTCTGCAGGCGCAGGTTGTAATCGGTCAGCGGCAGGTCGTAGGCGACCAGTCCGTTGTAGCTCCATTCTGGTGACTGGGACAACGCTGCACCGGCGGGCAGCGGCGCTGCGAGCGCATCAACAAAAGGCTGCTCGATGCCGTCCGCGGCGTCGTTGACGCTGGCGTCCGACTCGATGCCACGCATATCGGCGGTGCTCGGGGCGCGGGTCACTTCGCTGTCGAGATAAGCCACACCGGCCATCACCGTCAGGTGATCGGTCGGTAACCAGTGCATATCCAGCTCGAAGCCATTGGTAGTGGATTCCGGCACATTCACCAGGGTGGTGTCGGCCACCGGGAATTCCAGATAATTACTGAAGTCGTCGACGATAATGGTCACCAGCGACTGACGATCGGTGTAGTCGAGGCTGAAAACTGCACCGTTCAGTTGCAGGGACGCATCGAACAGGGTGGCCTTGAAACCGGCCTCGTAGGAAACCACCTGCTCGGGATCCACATAGGCCCAGCTGGCGTCATCGAGAATGGCCGCACCGTAAAACGCACCCCCTTTGTAGCTGTTGGCCACATTGGCGTATACGAGCAGGTCGTCGCTGGCCTGCCAGTCGATACCCAGCTTGCCCGTCAGCGCGCTCTCGTTGCGGGTCTCATCCATCACAGCGATCACATCGTTGAACGAATAAAGTGCGTCATGGTTGGTCGATACGCCGTCGAAGCTGCGCTCATCGGCGCTGTAGCGGATGCCGGCGATCAGGTTCAGGCTGTCGCTGACCGCAGTCTCGGTGTGCAGGTAGGCGCCCCAGGAGCTGGTCACCTGTTCGTAGTTGGCAGTCAGCAGATCCCAGCCCTGTACCGGCACATCGGCGGGATCCAGCACAAAAGTGCTGGCGACGGAGTCGGTCACAAAGAACGAATCATCAAACACGTCGGTGACGGTCACGGTGTCTTCTGAAATATTGACCCCGGCGACCCAGGTCATGGCGCCATCGCCGTTGCTGACCACACGGAATTCCTGTGACCACTGGCTGATCTCGTTGTCCTGGTACAGATCGAGGATCGCCGCCGCGGAACCGCCGTAGTTATCCACCACCTGGCGGTCGTAGCTATCAACGGCACTGATGGAAATCAGGTCGAAATTCTCGAAACCGTAGTTCAGGTTCAGTGAAGCGCCGTAGCCACTCTCGTCACGGCTGACATCCAGATCGCCCACATTGACTTTGGTCGGGTCGTCGCTGCTGTTCAATGCATCGAATGACGGGTCGCCAAAGGCCTCACCAAGGCCACTGACCTGTGGCGATACGGGCCTGGACTGATCGGAAGTGAAGTACACCTTGGCCAGCGCCTCGCCATTGCCGGCAAACGGGAACAGCACCTGGCCGCGACCCGACATGCGATCCACACCACCGAATTCGCGGCCGGTCTCGACATCCTCCTGCCAGCCATCGGCGCGGGACATATTCAGGCTCAGGCGACCCAAAACCTCACCACTGATCTCACCGCCGACCACACCGGTCAATTCCTGCGCGTTGAAATTGCCGAGGCCGGTTTCCACATAGGCCTCAAACTTGCTGGAGGGCTTGCGGCTGATAAAGTTGATGGCACCACCGGTGGTGTTCTTGCCGTAAAGGGTGCCCTGGGGGCCCTTCAACACTTCTACGCGCTCGATATCAAACAGCTGACCTCCCAGGAACGCAGGATTGCTGGCAAAAACCTCGTCGGTGTAGATACCCACACCACTGCTGTTGTTGGGACTGAAGTCGTCGAGACCGATACCGCGAATGGCGAATACCGGTGTGCCACCCGATGTGGCATTGACGGTGACGAGGCCGGGCGTATGCGCGCCCAGGTCCACGGCGCTGTCGACACCCATGCTTTCCATCATGTCGCCGGTCATGGCACTGGCGGAGACACCAATATCGTTGACCGACTGCTCGCGCTTTTGCGCAGTAACGCTGACTTCCTCAATTTGCGCGGCCGCTGCCGGCAGGGCCGTGCCCGAAACCAGGACGCCGGTAATGGCGAGTGCCAGGGTGTTCTTGGAATGATGCTGGTGGGTCGTGCTCGATCGGCGCATACCTGTCCCTCTGCAAAAGCAATTATCTGTTTTATCGTGAGAGAGAGGATAAAAACCGAAGGGTAATTCGGGTATCACCCGATGGGGTGAGAAAACCGAATTTTGCTTCAAGTTATGCCACAACGGGAAAAACCCGCCGGAGCGGGTTGTTGGAGAAAGTAAGGACTGGAGAAGAAGAGGACGCCGGCCTCAGGTAGCGGCGGCGGTGGGCGCTTCAGCGCCTCCGGTTGCTTCCGCAGCGGATTCTTTTTCGGCCCAGAGGATCGCCATTTCACCCAATATCAGGGTCACGACCGAGCCGATCAGAACCGGCCACTGCACGCCCTCGCCCGGGGTGTAGACGAACAGGAAGATGCTGCCCAGGAGTACTGCCACACACAGCCCCGTGAGGGCCAAAGCGACGCCATCACCACCCGGCACGCGAAATGGCCGCGGGCGCCCACCGTCTATTTGGCGCATCTTGATGAAGGCCAGGAACATACCCACGTAGGGCAGCAGGAAAATAACACCACTGAAGGCGAACAGTGACCAGAACAGATCCTCGTTGGACTCCACCAGCAAGCCGTACAGCACCAGGATCAGGGTGCTCATCAGGCCCATCAGCACGGCGGCACCCACCGGTGTGTTGCGGCTGCGGCTCTTGATGGCGAAGGCAGACGGGAGCTCGCCCTCTTCTGCCGCTTCTGCCGCAGCGCGGTTACCGCCGATGGCCCAGGTCACACCGTTGGAGAAGAAGGTGTACAGCGCAGCCAGTCCCAGCAGCATCACCAGCGTGTCGCCAAGCGGCAGCTGAGCGAAGAATAAGCGCAGCGTATCCACCAACCCCTCCACCAGATCAATTTCCTGTGCCGGGATAGCGGCGAGGATAGCGGTGGTACCGAGGATGTAGAGAGTCAGGATGATGATGCCGGACACCAGGATGGAACGCGGGACATCCCGCTGCGGGTTGCGCATTTCCTCACTGCTGGCACTGATCAGCTCGAAGCCGAGCATGCCGTAAATGATTGCCGGAATGTATTGCAGGCTGCCGGCGAAAGTCGGCTTGATGCTGTCGAGGGTAATCGGGTTGGCAAGTCCATTGTCGGCCGCGTAGAAAAACGCACCGGCAATAATCGCCCCGAAGATGATGATCTTGAAGATGGCACCGATATTCGGCACCCACTTGCCCACATTCAGGGTGACCACATTGGCGAGCACCGCGATCCAGGTGAGCGCAACGCCGAGGCCAATCTGCCCGGCGACACCCATCTCAGGCCAGAATAACTGACGCGCGACGCCGGCAAACAGGATGAAAATGGCTGGCATCCAGATGGCCACATTGACCCAGTAACTCCAGCTGATGCGGGAGCCCCAGCGCCCGCCGAAGGCATCCCGGACCCAGGCGTAGATGCCGCCCTTTTCCGGGTAGGCACAACCGAGTTCGGCCGATACCAGGGCAAAGGGCACAAAGAACACCAGCCCCAGGAACAGCCACCAGAAAATACTGGAGGTACCGATCGCGGCGGTGGCCGCGAGGGTATCCACCAGCAAAATGGCGGAGACGGTGAACAGGATCATGTCCCGCTTGCCCAGGTTTTTCTTTACTGCAACATCTGTCACGGCAAACTCCCGTGGATTGTCTTTCGTTATTATTTTCAGCCGAGCTCCCAGCGCTATTGCGCGGGCACACCCAGCTGGGCCGATTTGATCTCGGTAAATTCTTCCACCCCGTGGATGGAAAACTCGCGACCATTGCCGCTCTGCTTGTAACCGCCAAACGGCGCCTGGTAATTAAACTCGCCACCGTTGACGAAACACAGGCCGGCGCGGATACGGCGGGCAATAGCCAGCGCAGCAGTGTGGTCCCGCGCATAAACCCCGGATGACAATCCGTAGGGTGTGTCATTGGCGATAGCTACGGCCTGGTCCAGGTCGTCATAGGCAATCACGCACAGCACCGGGCCAAAGATCTCCTCGCGGGCGATGCACATGGCATTGGTAACACCGGCGAAGACCGTCGGGCGTGCATAGAAGCCCTGCCCCTGTCCCTCTGGTTTCCCCGGGCCGCCGCACACTAGCGTGGCGCCTTCGTCGAGGCCCAGCTGGATATAGTCCTGGACCTGCTGCCACTGGCGCATGGATGAAAGCGGCCCCATAAAGGCGCCCTCGCCCATGCCCACTTCGATTTCGCCAACGCGCGTGCGGATTATCTCCAGCGCCTCGTCGTAGCGGCCGGCAGGCACCAGCATGCGAGTCAGTGCGGTGCAGGTCTGGCCGCTATTGATCATCACGTCGTCCACGCCGTAGCGTACCGCTGCGGTGAAATCACAGTCTTCGGTAATGATGTAGGGAGACTTGCCACCCAGTTCCTGGGTCACACGCTTGACGGTGGGGGCACAGGCGCGGGCGATCTCGATACCGGCGCGGGTCGAGCCGGTAAAGGACACCATATCCACCTGCGGATGCTCACACAGGCCCTGGCCCACTTCCGGGCCATGGCCGGGCACGAGGTTGAATACACCTGCCGGCAGGCCCACTTCATGCAGGATTTCCGCCATCAGGTAATCCTGCAACGGCGTCTGCTCGGACGGCTTCACCACCATGGTACAACCGGCTGCCAGCGCCGCACCTACCTTGCCGACAAACTGGTGCAGGGGGTAATTCCAGGGATTGATAAAACCGCACACACCCACCGCCTCGCGCCACACCAGCGAGTGGCCGTGTTCGGCGGTCTCTTCGGTGATGCTGGCGTGCTCGGCAAACAGGCGGAACGCCTCGATGGGACCCTCCACATGCAGCCAGCCAGTGATATGGCGCGGGCAGCCCAGGCTGTCGGTAACGGCATCCACCAGTTCATCCCGACGCACCTCCATTAACTCGGCGACACGCAGTAACAGCGCTCGGCGCTCACTGGCAGGGGTATTCGCCCAGCGGTCGAAGGCTTGGGCGGCGGCCTGAACCGCGCGATCAACATCCTCGCGAGAAGCCGCGGGCACACGGGTGATGACTTCTTCGGTGGCGGGATTGATGACATCGAGCCAGTGACTGGAGGTGGACTCCACCCACTGGCCATCAATATAAAGCTTGTTATGGTTATTCATCTTGCCGACTTGCTCACTTCTTTCGTGGCGGCAGGCAGTGATTGCATATCGACTGCCCTCGGGTCTGATATTCGGGCTCCGGGTTGGCACTGAATTCAACGTGCCACTACCGTGCATCGTCCACCAAACGGACAATCTGCACAATAGATAACCGTACCCGAAGGATTATTCAGTATGTCTGATCAAGCAATGGGTCACTATCACCTGAACGGGTGAGGGAGGATGGGCCGGCAAGCTGGACCCGGTTAGCGTTCCCCCGCCTCGGCACCGCTGCTACCTGCCAGCGCCTGCTGCCAAGCCCGGGCTTCCGGCGCCAGCGGCGCGCCCCGGGACGTCAGCCACCGGAATACCTGCCCCAGCACCAGCCGGCTGCGGCCATTGAGTGTCTCCAGTCGGTCGCTGACCAGATACAGCGACTGGCCGATGGTGAAGGGGCGCTCGGTCACGGTGGCCAGGCGTCCGCTCTTCAGGTCTTCACTCACCTCCAGTCGATCCGCCAGCGCCACACCCATCCCCAACCGCGCCGCTTCCATCGCCTGGTAGGCATAATCCACCGTCAGGCCCTCGGCCGATGGGGCATATTCCACGGCCTGGGCAGTAAACCAGCCCGGCCACTGCTGCT
This sequence comes from Microbulbifer aggregans, assembly GCF_001750105.1. Classification (NCBI taxonomy): domain Bacteria; kingdom Pseudomonadati; phylum Pseudomonadota; class Gammaproteobacteria; order Cellvibrionales; family Microbulbiferaceae; genus Microbulbifer; species Microbulbifer aggregans. Next base: position 1,070,648 of record NZ_CP014143.1, on the reverse strand, counting down.
GGCGGTCGTGAATCAGCGGCAATTGCAGTAGATCCCGGGGCTTTGCCAGGCTCCTGCCACCACCACGGGCCTGCAGCAGCTGCGGGCTGGCCACCGGCAGGTAGTGCTCCTGATACAACGCCCGCACCTCGCGCCCGGGCGCCTCCGGCTCGCCGAGGCAGATGGCGAGGTCCACTTCGCCGCTGAGGCGCTGCGCCCGCGGCTCGATGGTGACGTGACGCAGGCGGATTTCCGGATAGCGTGCCTGTACTTCGCGCAGGATGCGCAGCAACCAGCGCATGGCGATGGTGGCGGTGGAGGCGATCACCACCTCGCCGCTGAGGCTGTCCGGATCGAGGTACAAGAGGCCCTTTTCCAGTCGCGCGAATGCCTCGCTCACCACCCCGTGCAGCCGCCGGCCGGCGGCGGTCAGCTCCAGGCGATTGCCGGTGCGCAGGAACAGCGGTGTACCCACACGCTCCTCGAGATCACGGATCTGGCGGCTCAGGGCCGGGTGGGACACGTGTAATTCCTCGGCCGCACGGCGCAGGTGGCAGTGCCGGCCCACCGCATGGAAACTGCGCAGCGAGGTAAGGGACAGGTTTCTGAGTTCCGCGGCCATCGTGTTCCAGCTGTCGCATACTTGATTTTCGGTGCCTAAAAGGCACCAGGCTGGCAATTAAAAGTTAATTGCTATAACAAAATCAAACCATAGACTTGCACTAGACCCGATTCACCCTTCCGAACAATAAGAGAGTTGGAGCCTTTCATGACCGACACCAGCCAGGCCCGTGTTAACGGCCAGCGCCTGTGGGATGCCCTGATGGAGATGGCCACCATCGGCGCCACAGATAAAGGCGGATGCAACCGCCAGGCCCTGACCGATCTCGACAAGCAGGGTCGCGACCTCTTCGTGCAGTGGTGTAAAGACGCCGGCTGCAGCATCGACGTCGACAGCATGGGCAATATTTTTGCCCGTCGTCCCGGACGCAACCCGGACCTCCCACCCGTCCTCACCGGCTCGCACCTCGATACCCAACCCACTGGTGGCAAGTTCGATGGCGTTTACGGCGTGCTGGCGGGGCTGGAGGTCGTGCGCACCCTCAACGACGCCGGCATCGAGACCGAGGCCCCACTGGAAGTCGCTGTGTGGACCAACGAGGAAGGCGCGCGCTTCTCGCCGGCGATGATCGGCTCCGGTGTGTGGAGCGGTAACTTTGACCAGGACTACGCCTATGCCCGCACCGACAAGGCCGGCAAGACTTTTGGCGAGGAACTGGAGCGTATCGGCTACCGCGGACAAACCCCGGCGCAGGCGCGCCCGCTGGCCGCGGCTTTCGAGGTGCATATCGAGCAGGGCCCCATTCTGGAAGCCGAGGAAAAGCAGGTGGGCGTTCTCTCCGGCGTGCAGGGCATGTACTGGTACGACCTGACCCTCACCGGCCAGCCCTGCCATGCCGGCCCCAGCCCCATGGAAGGCCGTCGCGACCCGTTTATGGCGCTGCATCGCATCCTCGACCGCCTGTACAAACTGGCAGCCGAGTTCGGTCCCTGGGCCCGCGCCACCTTCGGCGATATCCGCGCCGAGCCGGGCAGCCGCAACACCGTGCCCGAGCGGCTGGTGCTGGCCGTCGACCTGCGCCATCCGGACCAGGAGGTCTTGGACACCATGGATCGTCGCTTCCGCGAAATTGCCGCCGAGATCGCCGCCGAAACCCGCGTAGAAGCCGCAATTCGCGACGAGTGGCGCTCACCTGCAGTGGCCTTCGACAGCCGCTGTGTAGAGGCCGTGCGCGCCTCGGTCGCCGAACTCGGCTACAGCAACAAGGAAATGGTATCCGGCGCCGGCCACGACTCGGTTTACATCTCCCGGGTCGCTCCCACCGGCATGATTTTCGTGCCCTGCGAGAAGGGACTGTCCCACAACGAGGCCGAAAACGCCGACCCGGCTGACCTGGGAGCGGGCGCCAATGTACTGCTGCACGCCATGCTGAAGATGGCCAACGGCTGACACCCAACAGAAACCTGATATGCAGAGCCGGCAGCCGGCTCGCCCGGGGTGTGATCAACGCCCCGTTAGAGAGAGTGATTTTGAGGCGAAAATGACTGACTTTACGTACAAGCACCGCGACGACAACGGCAATACCGCACCCCTGCAGCGCTGGGGTATCGACTCCGAATACGGTGTGCTCACCGACCTGCTCGTCGGCCCCATCGACCATTACACCTGGCAGACCGGCAATGCGGCTTCACGCCGCTCACTGCGCCTGGGCCGCAAGTTCGACGCCGCAGTGGCCAAGCGCCAGCATCAGGAAATGCTGGATGCCTACAAGCATGCAGGCGTTGCCACCCACCTGCTGCCAGCGGATGCCAATCTGCCTTACCAGCTTTACGCCCGCGATTCCTCTGTCATGACCCCCTGGGGCCCGATCGTGACGCAAATGTACAGTCCCTGGCGGCGCGGCGAGTGGGTCGACGTGGTCAAGACCTACCAACAGCTGGATATCCCGATTTACGACATCATTACCGCCGGCAGCCTGGAAGGCGGCGATTTTATGGTACTGGAGCCCGGTGTCATCCTGTGTGGTTACAGTGGCGAGCGCACTTCCCCGCAAGGCTTCAACCAGATGAAAAGCTGGATCGAAAAGGAGGGCTGGGAGGTAAAAGGTTATGAGTTCGACCCCTACTTCCTGCACATCGACGTGCTCGTGGCCGCGCTGGCGGAAAAGCTCGTCGCTGTCTGCGTAGACGCGGTGGAACCGGAGCTGGTGCAGTGGTTCAAGTCGCGCAACTTCGAAATTATCGACATTTCCTACCCGCAGGTGATGGAGCTGGGTGTCAATGTGGTAGCGCTGGGTAACGACCGTGTGATGCTCCCCGCTGACAATACCGAACTCAAGGAAAAGTGCCGGGCCCGCGGCCTCGAAGTGATCGATCCGGATATTTCCATGATCACTGCTGGTGGTGGCGGCGTGCACTGCATGTGCCAGCCCCTGGCGCGCAAGCCGGGATAAGGACGCGGTTTTTCCCATAAAAAAAGGCGGCCAGAGGCCGCCTTTTTTTATTTTCCCCAGTCTCAATCTGCCGCTACTTGCCCTGGGCCCGCAGCAGGCCGGAAGCCATGACGCCACCGGCCGCACAGGCAAGCCACACCACCAGCGGTGTCAGTGTCCCCAGACCGAGCGCGCCCGGGCCGTAACCGCGCATGGGCAACACCACCAGCAGCAGCACGCCGGCAGGAATCAGGGAGAGTATCAGACCACGCGAAAACCAGGCGCGCTGGAATGGCAACAGCAGCACCAGGCCGCAGATCCCACCCCAGACGATGCGCTGGTAGAGATAGGCATTAGAGAGGTATGGGGCGATATCCACACCCAGACGGTAGGAGAGCCCGTAACGTCCCATGGCCCACAGAGCCAGGGCATAAATCAGTCCGCCGGCAGCACCAACAGCAAAACACATCGACAGATTACGCAAAAATTCCCGCAAAACTCCCCCCGCCATTCAACAACTCGTTATTTGTTATCGCGCCTGTAGCTGGACGCGCAGTTCCCGCAACACCGGCCCGGTTTCCGGTCGAACTCCGCGCCAGAGCATAAACGATTCAGCCGCCTGTCCCACCAACATGCCAAGACCATCGGAGGTGGCGGCACCGAAAGCCGCCGCCCAGGCCATAAATGGCGTCGGCTCGGCGCCGTAAACCATGTCATAGACATGACTACTGGGCGTCACCAGCCGCTCCGATAGCGGTGGCAGATCGCCACTGAGGCTGGCGGAGCTGGCATTAATGATCAAATCGAACGGCTCGCTCAGTCCCTCAAACCCGCCTCCGGTGAGCGTTCCCTGCCGGGCAAATTCCCGCGCCAGCCTTTCAGCGCGGGCCGCGGTGCGGTTGGCAATATGGACCCGCAACGGTTGCTGCTCCAGCAGAGGCAGGAGGGCGCCTCGTGCTGCACCACCGGCACCCACGATCAGAATCCTCTGCCCGGCGATGGGCCAGGCCAGGTTCTCGCGGATATCGGCCACCAACCCGGCGCCGTCGGTATTGTCGCCGAGCATTCCGCCATCTCGCTGCAGCGCCAGTGTGTTGACGGCACCCGCGGCTCGCGCCCGCTCGGTCAGGCGATCTGCAAAGTCATAGGCGTCCAGCTTGAAGGGCACAGTGACATTCAGGCCACGACCGCCGGCGGCTAAAAAGCGCCGCGCCACTGATTCGAAACTGTCCCTGGGCGCAGTCAGTTTCTCGTAGGCAATATCTTCACCGGTCTGCTGGGCAAAGGCATTGTGAATCCACGGTGAGAGCGAGTGCTCCACCGGGTTGCCGATCACGGCATAACTGTCGGTCACGGAGTTTCCTTGTGAAATTTTTTGTGGCAATCACGGCCAGCGGCTTCAGCGCTGGGCGCGCAGGACCTGGCGCAACTTGATGGCCTCGTCGACCGCGAACAGCGCATCGATCTTGAGCCCATCTGAAACATCAGCCACCAGGTAACGGGTCGTGGCGGTATAGAGCTCGACAGGCTTGTCCGCCGCTTTCTGTAGCAGAATCCAGTTCAGCGAGACAAGATTGCTGTTCGCATTCAGCGCCGTCTGGCCACTCACTGTACCGACAATCTGCTGCACACCGAGCTGCCGGTAAAAAGACAGAAGTTTCTCCACACGGCGGACAAAGTTTTCGCGACTCACCACCGCCTTGGTGCCATCTTCGGCGTAATAGTGCAGCGGGAAGCGATAGAAATCTGCGACCTGCTGGGCATCCCCGCTCTCAAAAGTCCGCCGGTAGTCGAGAAACAGCTTTCCGATTTGGGCCTCGCGCTCGCGACTCATGCTCATACCCAGTCGCGTGGTGGCAGGAAGTCCCTGTAGAGTTTTGCCTCCGCAGAGCCGGGCTCCGGCTGCCAGTCGTATTGCCAGCGCACCAGAGGCGGCAGTGACATCAGGATCGACTCAGTGCGCCCACCGCTCTGCAGCCCGAACAGGGTGCCGCGGTCGTAGACCAGGTTGAACTCGACGTAGCGGCCGCGGCGATAGAGCTGGAACTGTCGTTCCCGCTCGCCGTATTCCATTCCGCGACGGCGCTGCACGATCGGCAGGTAGGCATCCAGGTAGCTGTCACCGATGGCGCGCATCAGGGCAAAGCTGTTGTCGAAACCACCCTCGTGGTAATCATCGAAAAAGAGTCCGCCGACACCGCGCGCCTCGTCCCGATGTTTCAGGTGAAAGTAATCATCGCACCACTGCTTGAAGCGCGGATAGACATTCGTACCGAACGGGGCACAGGCATCGCGGGCCGTGCGGTGCCAGTGGACGGCATCCTCTTCGAAGCCGTAGAAGGGGGTGAGGTCATAACCACCACCAAACCACCACACCGGCTCCGCGCCGGGTTTCTCCGCCACAAACAATCGCACATTGGCATGGCTGGTGGGAATGTAGGGATTGCGCGGGTGGATGACCAGGGAAACACCCATGGCTTCGAACGATCGACCGGCCAGCTCTGGTCGGTTGGCGGTGGCAGAGGGCGGCAGTCCGTCGCCGTGTACGTGTGAAAAATTCACACCGCCCTTCTCGATCAGTGCTCCCTCCTCCAACACCCGGGTGCGGCCGCCGCCGCCGCCAGGACGCTCCCAGCTGTCCTCTTGAAAGGCGCTGCCATCGGCAGCGCTGAGGGACTGACAGATACGGTCTTGTAAATCCAGCAGGTAATTTTTTACCGCGTGGATATCCACTTCACTCATTCTTTCTGCACCCGATTGTGTTTGAGGATTAATGGCCCAAGTCAGCCCGGTCGCATGATCTTGCCGGTGACCAGATCGCGGATTTCGCTGGGGGAGCGGCGCCCTCCCGTGGTACCACCGCCAACGAAATCAAGGGCGTCACCGAAATAGCGCAGTACCTGGTACTTGGCGCGTGCCGGCTGGCAGCCAGCGGGATTGGCCGAGGTGGAGACAATGGCACCGCCGAAGGCGCGGGCCAGCGCTGCGGTAAAAGGATGATCAGTGCAGCGCAGTGCCACCGAGTGATGATCGCCACTGACCCAGGGGGGCACGCGACCGAAATGTGGCACCAGCCAGGTCACTGGTCCCGGCCAGGAATCCGCCAGTTTCTGACGTTGTTCCAATGTGAGATTGTCGAGCAGGTCGCTGAAATCAACCTCATCGCCGGATACCAGGATCAGCCCTTTGGCCAGCGGCCGGTTTTTTAATTGCAGCAGCCGCTCCACCGCATCGCGGTTGAAGGGATCGCAGGCGAGCCCCCAGACGGACTCGGTGGGATGGGCGATAACACCGCCGGCGGCCAGGGCCCGTGCGGCAAAGCGCACATCGAGGGTAGAAAACACCATATGACTGGGACTCTTTCTTCTCTTCAGAACCGCTAAAGCCCTAGTTTGCCCTGCGCTCCTGCAGGGTCTTTTGCAGGTGCGCATCTCTGGCAGTAATGGCCTCAGCGTTGGCCCGACGCTCATCCACGAGCTTTTTATGCATCTCCGGGTCGGCGACACCGATAATCTGTGCTGCCAGATAGGCGGCATTTTCTGCACCGGTTTTGCCGATCGCGACCGTCGCCACCGGGTTGCCACCGGGCATCTGCACCGTGGAGAGCAACGCATCGAGACCGTTCAGGCTGGCATCGAGCGGCACACCGATAACAGGTCGCAGGGTCGCCGCGGAAACGGCGCCGGCCAGGTGGGCTGCCATGCCCGAGGCACAGATAAATGCAGCGCAGCCGCGCTCGTCGGCATCCGTAACATAGCTGCGCACGCTGTCCGGCGTGCGGTGCGCAGAAGTCAGCCTGACCTCGAAGGCGATATCGAACTTGTCCAGCAGGCCAAAGGCGGCTTCCATTACTGGCAGGTCGGAATCGGACCCCATCACGATAGCTACGAAGGGCTTGCTCATTTCAGCTCTCTCTGCACGATGGTGCGAAAAGACTGCGCGAAACGACGCGGCAATCTAGCGGATTGCCCGGCGCCGTACAAGGTGCTGCACTTACGGCTCGCCGGGGACTGGGTGTCTGCGGGAGTCTGTGTCCCTCCCCAAGTATTGACGTCCACACGGCTATCACGGCCTGATTGACGCCAGCTTCCGCCCACTATTTTCTATTCGACCACTTCCAGAAACCGTGCTCCCTCCGCCGTCAGCTGATAGCCACCGGGCAGAGTCTCTACGAGTCCTGCCAGCTCAAGCTGTAACAATTCCGCCATCAGCGCACCCGCTTCCACACCGGTGTCACGGGCAATCTGTTCCAGTGTTCTGGGATCTCCGCCCAATGCCATCACCAGACGTTGTGCCACGCTTCCCAGTGATGATGTAGAGGCGACAGGCTGCATGGCAACTTCCGCCGGTGTCGCACCGCGATCGCTCAAAAGACCGCCCAGCTCGGTAACGATATCGGCAGCCGTCTCCACCAGTATGGCGCCCTCCCTGATCATCCGATGACAGCCACGCGCAAGGGGATTGTGAATCGAACCGGGAATAGCGAAGACCTCGCGACTTTGTTCGGCCGCCAACCGCGCGGTGATCAGTGAGCCGGAACGTAACGCCGCCTCGATCAGAAGCACGCCGGTGGAGAGACCACTGATCACCCTATTCCGTCGTGGAAAATTCGCAGCCTCAGGCCCGGTGCCAAGAGCAAATTCACTCACCAGGACGCCGCCTCGCTCGAGGATTTCTCCAGCCAGTTTCACGTTGCGCCGCGGGTACAGACGATCGATCCCGGTGCCGAGTACACCGACCGTCATTCCCTGCGCGTCGAGAGCACCGCGATGGGCGGCGGCGTCCACACCGAGGGCCAAACCGGAGGTGATGGCAAAACCTGCACTGGCCAGCGCGCGGCTGAAAGCGCGGGCGTTATCCAGTCCGGCGCTGGTAGCTCGGCGAGCACCAACCACGGCAATCTGTGGCAGGTGGAGTGCGTGAATATTGCCGCGCACATAGAGGATCGGTGGCGGCCGGGAAATTTCCGTCAGCAGGGCTGGATAGTCATCATCGCCAGCGCAGATCAGAGTCACGCCCAGCTCATCACAACGAGCGCGCTCGTTGTCGACCCAGTGCATGAGTTCACTGCTCTGCCCGTGCTGATGCCACTGTCGCCACTGGAACTGAGTTCGCTCAGGAAGTTTCTGCAGCAGGCTTTCGGGAAGCTGCTCCAGTGCCTCGACGGCGGAGGAAAAGTGTTCCAGCAATTGCCAGTAACGGGCCGGCCCCATGCCTTGCAGTCGCATCAGGGCCAGCGTAGCGGTGAGCGCATCCATGCATCTACACCTCGAGAGAGAGATTAATAGTGAGGGCCCGGCTGACAGGGGCCCTCACAGGAAAGGAATCAGGGATGAGAAGTCAGGGATTACGTACCAAGTCCATGACTTCCAGCGGGCGATCCGCTTCCAGTACCAGCGCCAGGCTCATTTTTTCAAAAGTACGGAATACCATCATGATGCCCGCGCGCTCGTCCGGCAGCTTGACCTCGTCGCGCTCGATACGATCGCGCACGGTAGCACCGCGCTTGTAGATGGCGAGCACATTGCCCGATGCGATGCCCTCGCGGAAGCCACGATTGATGGCCACCACATCAAACTTGCCGATCTGCGTCACGCCTTCTTCGACACCCATGATCAATCCATCAACGGCAACCGACGGCGCGCTGGGCTGGAAGAACGCCTCAATGGCACGCTCTTCAGCAGGCAACAGTCGGTCTTCCAGACGGATCTCACGAGAAGTGCGGGTGATGTGCATAGTGGCGATGGCGAAGTCCTGGCGGTTATCCGGATCCAGTTGGTATAGATCCACGGAGCCCACATCCAGAGCCTTCATGCCGAGCACTTCACCGGTGTAGGGGTCGGTATAGACTTCGCCGGGACGGTAGATCCCGTAGGAAGCCAGCGGAGTGCGGAAGTCGCCGCGGGCGTACAGCTTCTCTCCGGCCCCCATCAGAATGCGCTGATCGGCACCGGAGATCACGTAGGGCGTACCCTCGAAGGCGTTCGGCGCAACGATGCGGGTACGGGACAGGAAAGCGTTGATCGCGTCCAACGGCAGCGCCGGGATAGCGTCATCGATGGCCTCGCGACGCACCTGCGGGGTCAGGCGGCTGGCGTCCGCAACCGGGGAGAGCTTGTAAGCCTGCGGCCCGCGCTCCAGCTGCAGCTGCGGCTGCCCTGCTACATAGATCAGGCGCAGGCGGTCACCCGGGTAAATCAGGTGCGGGTTTTCCACCTGGGGGTTTACCTGCCAGATCTCGGGCCAGAACCAGGGTTGAGTAAGGAAGCGCCCGGAGATGTCCCAGAGGGTGTCGCCCCTCTGGACGACATAGACATCGGGGTGGTCGGGATTGAGGCGAACGTCGTCCTGCGCGTGAAGGCCAATGGCCGCCAGGAGGAGTGTGGCGACCAGAATAATTTTTCTCATGGAAGCATTCCTATGCTCTTTATCGCTATAATTCACAGCGCCGGGCCACGGCCAGAGTGGCGGGAGACCCGAAGAGCACCGGCGCGAGACCGGCAGATATAGGGCTCCCTGCGGCAAATATCGAGCGCGATCATTATGTTATCAGCGCAAGTTCCACGATTACTAGAAGTTTGTCACAGGTGTTATGGCCAAGCTTGAGATCCTCGAATTCCCCGATCCGCGCCTCCGCGAGGTCGCCAAGCCCGTCGACAAGGTGAACGACGAGCTGCGATCCCTGGTGGACGACATGTTTGAGACCATGTACGACGCGCCAGGGGTGGGCCTCGCCGCCACGCAGATCAATGTACACAAGCGCATCGTTGTTATCGACGTTTCCGAAGACCAGAGTGAACCGCTCGTCTTCATCAATCCGGAAATCGAAGTGCTCGACGAGGAGCACCACCAGTACGATGAGGGTTGCCTGTCCGTGCCCGGTTTTTATGAAACCGTGGAGCGGCCGCGCCGCGTGCGCGTCAAGGCGCTCGACCGTGAAGGTGAGCCGTTTGCGATGGAGGCGGAAGGCCTGCTCGCCGTGTGTATCCAGCACGAACTCGACCACCTCAATGGCAAACTGTTCGTGGACTACATTTCCCCGCTGAAGCGCAACCGCATCCGCTCCAAGCTGGAAAAAGCCCATCGCCAGCGCGCTTGACCGAACGGCAAGCCCACCACAGCCCCATTACTCGACCGCCGGCAACCACCGGCGGTCTGCGTTTATAAGAGAGCCATGGCCAAACCACTGAAAATTATTTTCGCCGGCACGCCGGACTTTGCTGCCGCCCACCTGCAGGCACTGCTGGACAGCGAGCACACCGTTGTTGCCGCATACACCCAGCCGGACAGGCCCGCCGGCCGCGGCAAGAAACTGCTGCCCAGCCCGGTGAAGGCGCTGGCCTTGGAGCACGATCTTCCGGTCTACCAGCCCCAGAGCCTGCGCGATGCCGATGCTCAGGCAGAACTCCGGGCGCTCGGCGCCGACATCATGGTGGTGGTCGCCTACGGACTGATACTGCCGCAGGCCGTACTGGATATTCCGCGGCTCGGCTGCGTCAACGTCCACGCCTCACTCTTGCCCCGCTGGCGTGGCGCCGCACCCATCCAGCGGGCCATCGAGGCCGGCGACCCGGAGAGCGGGGTTGCCATCATGCAGATGGAGGCCGGACTGGATACCGGTCCGGTACTGGTGGAGCGACGCTGCCCGATCGGCCCCGCTGAAACCGGTGGCAGCCTGCACGATAAGCTCGCTGAACTGGGCGGCCCCGCCCTGCTCGAGGCACTCGAACAGCTCGCCGCAGGCACAGCATTACCTCAGGTGCAGGACGACAGCCAGGCAAATTACGCAGCCAAGATCAGCAAGGATGAGGCACGGATCGACTGGCAACGTCCGGCTGTTGAAATCGAGCGCGGTATCCGGGCCTTCAACCCCTTCCCGGTCTGCTGGACCACACTGAACGACGGCAAGGGCGAACAGCGTCTGCGTATTTACCGCGCACGACTGGAGCGCGGCTGTCACAGCGAGGTCCCCGGCACGATCATCGCCGCTGATGAAGAGGGCATCCTGGTCGCCTGCGGGCGTGAAGCGCTGCGCCTGCAGCAATTGCAGCTGCCCGGAAAGAAAGTCCTGTCCGCAGATGAACTCCTGCGCGGACACGGACAGCTGCTGGCGCCTGGCTGCCAGCTGGGGCAATGACTGAATATGTGCGCAGAGCAACTCAATCACCATGAATGAAAAGAACCGCATCGACGTCCGTGCCGCCGCCGCTCGCGTGCTGGCGGAACTGCTGCAGTCCCGCGGTTCCCTGGCGAGACTGCTGCCGGCAGCGGAACACACCGTTCCCGAACGGGACCGCTCCCTGTTGCGGGAACTCTGCTATGGCGGCGCCCGCACGGCGCCGCGCCTGCAGCTGCTGGCCGATAAGCTGCTGCGCAAACCACCCGCGGATATCGAGGTGCGCGCCCTGATTCTGCTCGGGCTTTACCAGCTGGAGTTCACCCGTATTCCCGATCACGCAGCGATTTCCGCGACCGTCAATGCGGCTCGCAGCCTGGGACTCGATCGGGCCACCGGCGTGATCAATGGTGTCTTGCGCAATGCGCTGCGCAACCATGAGACCCTGCAACGCAAACTCTCGGGCAATCCGCAGTTCAGCTCCATGCACCCCGCCTGGCTCCAGCAGGCAATCAAGAGCGCCTGGGGAACACAGGCGGCGGAGATTTTTCGCGCCAACAACACCAACCCGCCGATGACACTGCGGGTCAACCAGCAACACCAGAGTCGCGACGACTATCTGGGTGAGCTGCAGCGAGCAGAAATCGCCGCCACCGCCTGCGCGATTTCCCCGGTGGGCATCACCCTGGAGGCCGCCTGCCCGGTTGATTCCCTGCCCGGCTTTGCCGAGGGGCGGGTCAGCGTTCAGGACGAGTCCGCCCAGCTGGCGGCGCTGCTGCTGGCACCAGTAGAGGGCGAGCGGGTGTTGGACGCCTGTGCTGCGCCCGGTGGCAAAACCTCTCATCTGCTGGAGCTGGCTGCGGACCTTCGTGTCAGTGCCCTCGATATCGACGAGGAGCGCCTGGATCGCGTGGCGGATAATCTCGCCCGCGGCGGGTTCGAAGCTGAGCTCATCTGTGCCGATGCCGGCCAGACCGATGCCTGGTGGGACGGCGAGCCCTTCGATCGCATCCTGCTGGATGCCCCCTGCTCCGCCACCGGCGTTATTCGCCGCAATCCGGATATCAAGCTGTTACGGCGCGCCGATGACATCCCCGCGCTGGCAGAATTACAGGGGCAGCTGCTGCGCGCCCAGTGGCAGTTGTTAAAACCCGGTGGCACGCTTCTTTATGCCACCTGCTCGATACTGCCGGCTGAAAACAGCGAAGTGGTGGCGCGCTTCATTGCGGATACCCCGGATGCGCGCGACAATACACCGGAATTGCTGTGTGGCATGGAGTGGGGTGCAGCACAGTCTGCCGGCCGGCAACTGTTCCCCCGGCCAGAGGGCGGGGATGGTTTTTACTATGCCCTGCTACAGAAGTCGTAGGCTCAAGCCCGCGGCCAAAAAATAAAGGCGGCTGTTTTCAGCTATGAAAATTGTCATTCTCGGCGCGGGCCAGGTGGGCGGTTCCCTGGCGGAGAGCCTCGCCTCCGAGCGCAACGACATTGTCCTTATCGACAGCGACGAAAAAACGCTGCGCGAATTGCGCGATCGCATCGATATCGGCGTGGTCGTCGGCCATGCATCCCATCCGGATATCCTGCTGGAGGCGGGTATCGAGGATGCGGACATTCTCGTCGCTGTCACCAATAACGACGAAACCAATATGGCCGCCTGCCAGATCGCGCACTCCCTGTTCCGGGTGCCCACCAAGATCGCCCGGGTGCGCGCCGCCTCTTACCTTCAATACCCGCAGCTGTTCGATCCCGGTGCCATTCCCATCGATGTTCTGATCAGCCCTGAGCAACTGGTATCGGAATATATCGCCCGCCTGATGGAAAACCCGGGCGCCCTGCAGGTACTGGATTTTGCCGACGGCCGCGTACAGCTGGTTGCCGTCCGTGCCGTACAGGGCGGCCCGCTGGTCGGCCACCAGCTGCGCTACCTGCGCCAGCATATGCCCAAGGTGGATACCCGGGTGGCCGCCATCTACCGTCGCAACAGCCCCATCATTCCCCAGGGGGATACGGTCATCGAGGCCGGTGATGAGGTGTTTTTCATTGCCGCCCGCGCCGATATTCGTGCGGTGATGAGTGAACTGCGTCGCCTCGAGCAGGGGTACAAGCGCGTCACCATTGCCGGCGGCGGCAATATCGGCCTGCGCCTGGCCCACAAGCTGGAAAACCGCTATTCGGTCAAGATTATCGAGCAGAGCCATGAGCGCTGCATTTTCCTGTCCGAGGAATTATCCAACTCGATCATCCTGCACGGCAGCGCCTCGGATCAGGATCTGCTGCTCGAGGAAAATATTGAAGATACCGATGTCTTCCTCGCCCTGACTAACGACGACGAAGCCAACATCATGTCGTCACTGCTGGCCAAGCGCCTCGGTGCCCGTAAGGTGATGACACTGATCAACAACCGCGCCTACGTGGACCTGGTGCAGGGGGGAGAAATCGACATTGCCATCTCGCCGCAGCAGAACACCATCGGCAGCCTGCTCACCCACGTGCGCCGGGGCGATATGGTAAACGTGCATTCCCTGCGGCGCGGCGCAGCCGAGGCCATTGAAGTGATCGCCCACGGCGATCAGCGCACTTCCAAAGTGGTGGGCCGAAAAATCGAGGATATCGATCTCCCCGAGGGCGCCGCCATCGGCGCTATTGTGCGGGAGACGGATCAAGGCAGTGAGGTGCTCATTGCCCATGACGACGTGGTGGTGCAGACCGATGACCACGTGATCGTCTTCCTGGTAGACCGCCGTCACACCCGCCACGTGGAGCAGCTGTTCCAAGTGGGCTTCAGTTTCTTCTGACAACAGGCTGACCAGCGCCGATGCGAATAGCAGTAATTGCGCGAATTTTCGGAATACTCCTGACAGTGTTCAGCCTGACACTGCTGCCGCCCATCGGTGTATCCCTCTGGTATCACGACGGTACCCACACGGCTTTTTCCGCTGCTTTCATCATTACCCTGGTGACCGGTCTTTTCATGTGGCTGCCGGTGCACGACCTGCGTCAGGACCTGCGTACCCGTGACGGTTTCGTGGTGACATCACTGTTCTGGCTGGTTCTCGGCAGTTTCGGTTCGCTGCCACTCATTATCAGTCCGCAGCCGGACCTGAGTATTACCGACTCTATTTTCGAGGGTATCTCAGGGCTGACCACTACCGGCGCGACGGTGATTACCGGGCTCGACAACCTGCCGCCGGCCATCCTCTATTACCGGCAACAATTACAGTGGTTTGGCGGCATCGGGGTGATCGTGATCGCACTGGCAATCCTGCCGATGCTCGGCATTGGTGGTATGCAGCTCTATAAAGCAGAAACACCAGGGCCGGTGAAAGACACCAAGCTCACCCCGCGCATTGCGGAAACGGCACGGGCGTTGTTTGTGATTTATATCATTCTCACCGTATTGTGCGGACTCGGTTACTGGTGGGCCGGTATGACGGTCTTCGATGCGGTAGGGCACGCATTTTCCACGGTTGCCAATGGGGGCTTCTCAACCCACGATGCAAGTATGGGCTTCTATGCCAACAACCATGCAATCATGGCCATCTGTATCGTGTTTATGTTTACTGCGGCCATCAACTTTGGCCTGCACTTTTTTGCCTTTCGCAATCGCACCCTGTCCCATTACTGGAAAGACTCCGAATTTCGTTTCTGGGTAACGCTGACTTTTTTTGCGGCGGTGCTGATCAGCTTCTACCTGTGGAGCCAGGGAATTTTTGGTGCAGGCAGCAGTTTATTGCACGGTGTTTTCCAGGTCGTATCCATCGGCACCACGGCCGGTTTCGCCTCCGAAAACTTCTCGGCCTGGCCCGCTTTTCTTCCGTACGTTTTGCTGATGCTGGGCATTCTCGGTGCCTGTGCCGGTTCCACCTGTGGCGGCATCAAGGCGGTGCGCGGGATGCTGATCATGAAGTCCGGCATGCGGGAGCTGAACCGGCTGGTACATGCCAATGCGGTGGTACCGATCAAGGTAAACAAAAAGATTGTGCCCGAACGGGTAACGGATGCGGTGTGGGGATTTTTCGCCGTTTATATTCTGTCGTTTTTCGTGCTCACGATTATCGTCATGGCGACCGGTGAAAATTTTGTTACTTCGTTTTCCACCGTCGCTTCCTGCCTGAGCAATATCGGCCCGGCGCTGGGGGATGCGGCGGCCCACTATGGCGAAGTAAATGAGGTCGCCAAGTGGTTTTTGATTCTGGCCATGCTGATGGGTCGCCTGGAGATTTTCACATTATTGGTGCTGCTAACTCCGGCCTTCTGGCGACACTGAACGGCCAAACGTTTATTCGAAGGTGTCTCTGGTGCCGACGATAATCTGGAAATAACGCGGCACGAAGGTGACCAGCACCCAGGTTTCCAGCAGGCACCCCAGTGCGCTCATGGCCATGATGGACTGGCCAAAGAAGTTTCCACTGGGCGCGTAATGGGGTGTCCACTCCAGCGCCACCTGCTGGGCGAAACCCAGTCCCAGCACCAGAAAAGCCACGGCGGTAGCGACCTTGGGAATGAGCTTTGGTGCGACCTTGAAGGGGCGCTTGAGCCAGCCCATCAGCACCGGGAATACACTGAGTTGCAGCGCGTAGCGGATTACGACCAGCCACACAAACAATGTAAGTACAGAACTCAGGTGCCAGACCAATGGCATCAGGCAGAGCACAAACAGTTTATCCGCTACCGGGTCCAGCAGCGCGCCAACATGGCTGTGCCAGTGAAAGCGCCGCGCCAGCCGGCCGTCGAAAAAGTCGGTCAGTGCGCCAATGATAAAAGCCACCAGGGCCGCTTCAGCCTGCTCGGCTAGTGACAGCCAGATGATCACCGGGATCAGCAGGATGCGCAGGGTTGAGAGCACATTGGGCAGGTGGCGCCAGATTGTCGGAGCTTGTTCTTCTGTCATTTTGTTTCAGTCGCGCCGTTTGGCGCCGGGGGATTTTTTTTCATGTGGCAAGGCCTTCTGGGGATTCTGGTTTTCACCGCCATCCCGATTCTCGTGAGTGAAAACCGCAGAGCCATTTCACCGCGGATGATCCTCGCCTGTCTGTTACTGCAATTTGCTACCGCCTGGATCATGCTGAAAGTTACCTGGGTGCAGACTGCCCTGCTCAGCCTCAACAGCGCAGTGAAGACCCTCGAACAGGCGGCACTGGCGGGGAGCAGCTATATGTTCGGCTATCTCGGCGGGGGAGATCTGCCCTTCGTCGCGGACGGTCCCGGCACACCCTTTATCATTGCCTTCCAGGTACTGCCCATTGTACTGGTGATGAGTGCCTTGTCGGCCATCCTGTTCTATTGGGGAGTATTGCAGAAGGTGATCGGCGGCCTGGGTTTTCTACTGCAGAAAGCCCTGCGCCTCGACGGCCTGCAGACCTTCAGCGTCGCCTCCAGTGTTTTTTTCGGCATCGTCGAGGCGCCATTGCTGGTGCGCCCGTATTTCCAGTCCATGTCCCGCTCGACGCTATTTCTGCTGATTACCGCCGCCATGTCCACGGTAGCGGGGACGGTAATGGTGCTGTACGCCAGCCAGCTTGAGAATATCGTCGCCAACCCGGCCGGCCACATTCTGGTGGCATCGCTGATCAGCATGCCTGCTGCGGTGCTCTTCGCCCAGCTGTGGATACCGCCGGCGGATCGGCTGGAGCATCACGTGCCGACGGTGCAGAGCGAGGCGCAGAGCACCCTCGATGCGCTGGTGCGCGGCACCGAAGACGGGGTGAAGCTGCTGCTCAACATTATCGGCATGATCGTGGTGCTATTTGCGCTGATCTACCTGGTCAACGCACTGTTGGGAGCAATTTTCGGGGAGGGCATCAGCCTGGAGTATCTGGCATCGATCCTGTTCCACCCGGTGGTCTGGCTGATGGGTGTCGATAGCGCGGATATCCCGCTGGCGGCCGAACTGATGAGTATCAAGCTGATCTTTAACGAGTTTGTGGCCTACCAGAAGATGGCGGAGTTGGGGCCCGAGGCCATGTCGCCACACAGTAACCTGATCCTCGTCTATGCGATCTGCGGCTTCGCCAACTTCGCCAGTCTCGGCCTGGTGGTGGGCACCATTTCCACCATCGTGCCGGGGCGCACGGCGGAGGTGGCCTACCTGGCCACCCGCGCACTGTTTGCCGGCCTGCTGGCGACCTGCATGACGGGAACGGTAGTGGGCCTGTTGCAGGGATTTTGATTCCCGGTCCCTGCCGGAGGTGGCGCCCCGCTACGCTTCAGCCCTTGGCGTAGAGTCGGGTCTTGCCCTCGGGGCCCCGGCGGAAACGCTTGTACTCCCACTGGTACTGCTCCGGCGCCTCGGCGATACAGGCCTCAACGCCTCGATTCATGGCGGCCAGGGAAACCTTCTGCTCGTCGCTGTAAATGGCCTGCTCGGCGGGCAGAAACACCAGTTCGAAGCCGCCCTCAACGCGCCTGCCAAAGCCGAACACACAGCGGGCCTTGGTGCGCTTGAGCAGATTGTGGGCCAGGGTCATGGTCAGGGCCGGCTTGCCAAAGAAGGGCGCGAAGTCGCCGCCGGAGGTATCTGGTTCCTGGTCCGGCAGCACCATGACGATATCGCCATTCTTCAACGACTTGAGCAGGGCGCGAACCCCGTGCACGTTGGTGGGCACCATCTGGGTGCCGGTGGCCTCACGCCCGGCGCGAATAATCGGATCCAGTGCGGCAATCTTCGGTGGCGCGTAGAGTGCCGTGGACGGGCCCAGGGTGGCCAGGTACATACCGAAGATTTCCCAGTTGCCGGTGTGGGGCATCAAAACCAGCACGCCCTGGCCCTCGTCAACGCCGTCGGTCAGTAGCTGCTGGTTGCGGACCCGCATGATCAGATCCTCGCTGCGGCTCCAGGGCTGGCGCCACAGAGTCGCCACTTCGAAGCCGGTCACGGCGGTGTGCACCACACTCTGGCGCGCCAACCGCTCCCGCTCGCCGGGATCCATGCTCGGGTAACAGAGGCTCAGGTTGATGCGGGTCACCCGCAGGCTCTCGCCGCGGAACAGCACCGCCAGCCAGCCGACAACCTTCCCCAGGCGGCGCGACCAGCGCAGCGGTAATTTCCCCACCAGTTTCAGTGCACCAGCAGCCAGTGCCCCTTTGATGTCCAATGCCAAAACTTCCTATACAAATTTGCGCGGCAGCACACCTGCGCACGGATTCCCGGCCGATTCCCGCCGAAGGCGCCTTTAGTGCGTAACCCGCTACCGCTATAATTGCGTCCCTTTGCCCGCCCCAGCGGGGCGCGGCGGACCGAACACATCACAGCCGGAGATAGCGGTGTCCAAGCAATACGACCTCAGCACCTTCCAGGGCCTGATTTTTGCCCTGCAGGATTACTGGGCGCGCCAGGGGTGCGTCATTCTACAGCCTCTGGATATGGAAGTGGGCGCCGGCACCTTCCACCCGGCCACCTTCCTTCGCGCCATCGGCCCTGAGACCTGGAACGCGGCCTATGTGCAGCCCTGCCGCCGCCCCACCGACGGCCGCTACGGGGAAAACCCCAACCGCCTGCAGCACTACTACCAATACCAGGTGGTACTGAAGCCCTCGCCGGACAACATCCAGGAGCTGTATCTGGACAGCCTGCGCGCCATGGGGGTCGACCCGGCCGTGCACGATATCCGCTTTGTCGAGGATAACTGGGAATCCCCCACTCTCGGCGCCTGGGGCCTCGGTTGGGAAGTATGGCTGAACGGGATGGAGGTCACCCAGTTCACCTACTTCCAGCAGGTGGGCGGCCTGGAGTGCTTCCCGGTCACCGGGGAAATTACTTACGGACTCGAGCGTATCGCCATGTACCTGCAGGGTGTCGAGTCCATCTACGACCTGATCTGGACCCGCAATCCGGATGGCAGCCCAGTCACCTATGGTGATGTGTTCCACCAGAACGAAGTGGAAATGTCCCACTACAACTTCGAGCACGCGGATGTAGAGTTCCTGTTTAACACCTTCGATCACTGTGAGCGCGAGAGCCAGCGCCTGATCGAGCTGGGACTCCCCCTGCCCGCCTACGAGCAGGTGATGAAAGCCTCCCACGCCTTCAACCTGCTGGACGCCCGTCACGCGATTTCCGTCACCGAGCGCCAGCGCTACATCTTGCGTGTGCGCACCCTGGCCCGCGCCGTGGCCCAGGCCTATTACGACGCGCGCCGCTCCCTCGGTTTCCCGCTGGCAGCAGAGGAACTCAAGGCCGATATCCTGGCCGAACATGCGAAAGCAGAAGCCAAGCAAGAGGAGAAGCAGTAATGGCGCAGGATTTTCTGGTTGAACTGGGCACCGAGGAGCTGCCGCCGACAGCACTGCGCACTTTGATGAACGCCTTCGCCGACGGCATCGCCCAGGGGCTGCAGGCCGCCGAGCTCGAATATGGTGACCTCAAGGCCTATGCCGCCCCGCGCCGTCTGGCCGTCGCCGTATCCGGTCTGGCAGAAAAGCAGCAGGACAAGCAGGTAGAGAAACTCGGTCCCGCTGTGCAGGCCGCGTTCGACAAGGACGGCAACCCCTCCAAGGCCGCCCAGGGCTTTGCCCGCAGTAATGGCGTAACCGTGGAGCAACTGTCCCGCAAGGAAACCGACAAGGGTGAGCGGCTGGCTTTTGTCAGCGAACAGAAAGGTGCTGCCACTGACTCCCTGCTGCCGGGCATCGTCGACAAGGCGCTGGCACAACTGCCCATTCCCAAACGCATGCGTTGGGGTGCGCGCCGAGAGGAATTCGTGCGCCCGGTACACTGGCTGCTGATGCTGTTCGGCAACCGCGTCGTCGACGGTGAGGTCCTGGGCCTCAAGGCCGGCAACACCACCCGCGGCCACCGCTTCCACTGCAACCGCGAGTTGGAGATTCACTCTGCCCAGGACTACGTGCAGCAGCTGCGCGAGCCGGGCTATGTCGTCGCCGACTTTGCCGAACGCCGCGAGATGATCCTCGAGCAGGTCACCGCCGAGGCCCACAACGTCAATGGCGAGGCTGTTATCGACGACGATCTGCTGGACGAGGTGACCGCGCTGGTGGAATGGCCGGTGGCCCTGACCGGTCGCTTCGAGGAGCGTTTCCTCGAGGTACCAGCGGAAGCACTGATCTCTTCCATGAAAGAACACCAGAAGTACTTCCACGTCGTGGACGGAGACGGCCAGCTACTGCCCTTCTTTATTACCGTGTCCAACATCGAGAGTCAGGATCCGGCTCAGGTAATCCATGGCAACGAGCGGGTCATCCGTCCGCGTCTCTCCGACGCCGCTTTCTTTTTCGAAACCGACAAGAAGACCAGTCTCGAAGCCCGCCGGGAAAAACTCAAGCAGGTGATTTTTCAGCAGAAGCTGGGCACGGTATACGACAAGACCGAGCGCCTCGCGCGGCTCGCGCCGGCCATTGCCAAGATGATTGGTGCGGACGAGTCCCAGGCGGAGCGCGCCGCGGCCCTGTGCAAATCCGATCTGGTCACCGAAATGGTGTTCGAATTTGCCGATATGCAGGGTATCGCCGGCTACTACTACGCGGAAAACGATGGTGAGCCGCTGAATGTGGCCAAGGCCATGTACGAGCAGTACATGCCGAAGTTCGCCGGTGATGAGCTGCCGAAGAGTGATATCGGCACGGTGATCGCCCTCGCCGACCGCCTGGATACCCTGGTCGGAATCTTCGGTATCGGTCAGCCCCCCAGTGGCTCCCGCGACCCCTTTGCCCTGCGCCGCGCCAGCCTTGGCATCATTCGCCTGCTGGTGGAGAAAGACCTGGACCTGGACCTGCGCGCACTGCTGGAACTGGCCCGCGACCAATACCCGCGCACCGCACTGGGCGAGTACAACACCGTGGTCGACCAGACCCTGACCTACGTGCTGGAGCGCTTCCGCGCCCGCTACGAGGACCAGGGCGTACCGGCGGAGGTATTTATGGCAGTGGCGGCGCGCAACCTGTCGCAGCCGCTGGATATCGACAACCGCGTGCAGGCAGTTTACGCGTTCAGCCAGCTGGCGGAAGCTCAGGCATTGGCCGCCGCCAACAAGCGGGTTTCCAATATTCTCGCCAAGCTCGAGGGCCCGGTACCCAGCAACGTGGACCAGAGCCTGCTGCAGGAAGATGCCGAGAAAGCTCTTTATGCCGCAGTAGAGGATGCGCGGGCGCAGGTAGCGCCGATTTATGCCGAGCGCCGCTATACCGAAGGCCTGGCAGGCCTCGCCGGTATGCGGGAAACCGTCGACAGCTTCTTCGACCACGTCATGGTGATGACCGACGACGAGGCTCTGCGGAACAACCGTCTGGCGCTGCTGGCCCAGTTGCGCGCGCTGTTCCTGGAAGTTGCCGACATCTCCCTGCTGGCACCTGCGAAGTAAGCGCTAATGTCCGTGATCGTGCTGGACCGGGATGGGGTAATCAACTGCGAACCGGCAGAGGGCGTGACCTCTGCCGATGCGTGGCAGCCCCTGCCGGGCAGTATCGAGGCTATGGCGGCACTGAGCCAGGCCGGTTATCAACTGGTGATCGCCACCAACCAACCGGGCCTGGCCCATGGCCTCTTCGATCTGGACGACCTGGAGGCGATGCACGCCAAGATGCGAGGTCTGGTGGAGGATGCCGGAGGGGAGATCGCAGCCATCTTCTACTGCCCCCACGGGCCTGATGATGGGTGTCGATGTCGCAAACCGGAAACCGGACTGCTCGATGCGATCGAAGCGGAATTCGATACCAGCCTGCACGACTCTTATTTCGTCGGCGACCGGCTGCGGGATCTGCAGGCGGCAGTCGCCAAAGGCTGCAAGCCAGTGTTGGTGCGGACCGGTCACGGCAGCGAGACCCTGGAGTCCCTGCTCAGTGCGCCGGACCCTGCGCTCGCCGTCACGGCGGTGTTCGACGATCTGGCCCATTTCTCCAGCTTCCTTTTGCAACAGCACCACTAGGGAAGCAACGCGCGTAACGGTTCGAATAGCCCGATGGATTTGCCCTTTCAGGACTCAACCCATTCGGATCGAGCGGTAGGTTCTGTTCTCTCAGGGCCCTTCCCGCAATACCCCTTCACACACCGTTCCCCTCCCATCGGCCATGTGTACCGCATAATCGCGCGCCCCATGGGACACGACCGCCTTGTAACCGTTGATGACGCTGGGGAGATAACGGCGGCCCGGCTTGGGGCAACCGAGACTGCTGTCCTGCCACTGCACGGCCTGGAGCGACTGCAGGCGCAGCTGCTCTTCGGGGACGCCGACGTAATTGGCAGTGAGGCGCAGGGCGAGCTCACCGGCGCTGCGCAGACCCGGGTCTTCCGGCTCGGCCGCATTCGCGGCCAGTGGCAGATTGGCGGAGAGACAGAGAGCCAGCATTAGGGCGAATACTCTGGACATGGGCCCACCTCTGGACGCTGGGAACGAGAAGCCCAGTTCTAGTCTCCCGCCAACGTGAACGGCAACTTGCCGCTGCACCAGGCAGCCCGCCTGACGGGCTAGACCGGCACTACCTCTGCCCAGAGATCGTACTCATCGGCATGGGTCACCCGCACGCGCACCCTGTCACCTGGCTGCAAGGACTGCTCACCGTTCAGGAACACCATGCCGTCGATCTCGGGAGCATCGGCCCAGCTGCGTCCGATTGCCCCCTCTTCATCGACCTCATCGATCAGAACTTCGATTTCAAGGCCCATTTTGCGCTGCAACCTCGCGGCGCTGATTTTTTGCTGGTGCGCCATAAAACGCTCCCAGCGGTCCTGCTTGACCTCTTCGGGGACCGGGTCAGCGAGATCGTTCGCCGGTGCACCATCCACGGGTGAATATTTGAAGCAACCGACACGATCCAGCTGTGCTTCGGTAAGCCAGTTGAGCAGATACTGGAAATCGTCCTCCGTCTCACCCGGAAACCCGACGATGAAGGTGGAGCGGATGGTGAGGTGGGGACAGATTTCCCGCCACTTCTTGATGCGTGCCAGAGTCTTGTCTTCAAACGCCGGACGCTTCATGGCCTTGAGAATTTTTGGTGCCGCATGCTGGAACGGAATATCCAGGTACGGCAGCAGCTTGCCCGCCGCCATCAGTGGAATCACATCGTCCACATTCGGGTAGGGGTAGACGTAATGGAGGCGCACCCATACGCCCAGGGAAGACAGCGCCTCGCACAGTTCGAGCATGCGGGTTTTTACCGGGCGCCCATCCCAGAAATCCAGCTTGTATTTCAGGTCCACACCGTAGGCGCTGGTATCCTGAGAAATCACCAGCAGCTCTTGTACCCCGGCGTTCACCAACCGCTCGGCTTCGCCCAGGACATCGCCCACAGGCCGACTCACCAGCTTGCCGCGCATACTGGGAATAATGCAGAAGCTGCAGGAGTGATTACACCCCTCGGAAATTTTCAGGTAGGCATAGTGCCTGGGAGTGAGCCTGATCCCTTGCGGCGGTACCAGGTCGACAAATGGGTCATGCTGGGCCTGTAGTGGCACCACCTCGTGAACGGCGTTGACCACCTGCTCATACTGCTGCGGCCCGGTCACTGACAGGACGCTCGGGTGTGCCTGGCGGATAGCGTCCTCCTCTACCCCCATGCAACCGCTGACAATCACCTTGCCGTTCTCGTGCAGCGCCTCGCCGATGGCATCGAGGGATTCCTGCTTGGCACTGTCGATAAAGCCACAGGTGTTGACCACCACCACGTCGGCCTCCTCGTAGGAGGGCACCACCTGATACCCCTCCATGCGTAACTGGGTGAGGATGCGCTCGGAGTCGACCGTTGCCTTGGGGCAACCCAGTGAGACGAAACCAACCTTGCCGGGTTGCTCCGTTGCCTGTTCCTCCGTGTGGGGCGTCGCCTGATCAGATTCGCGCATGGTATCTCCCGTTGGGCTCCCCGCAGGGACCATTCGACAAAGTGTCTAAATAGCGGTCAATACTAACCAGCGTTGCCAACCTTGCCTAGATTGTTTAATGCCAGTCCACGAAGCTTGACTGCTGTGTGGCAAGGGTGAGAATTGCGGCAATTTTTCGCGAACTGGAGCCTATTTTGGCAGAACTTATTCTGAACCGCGGTGCTGAGCGTCGGTTGAAACGGGGACACTTGTGGATCTACAGCAACGAGGTGGATACCAGGCGCTCGCCCCTCAAGGGCATCGAAGCCGGCAGCCAGTGCGCCGTCGTCGACAGTCAGGGGAAACCGCTGGGTTCCGCGTTCGTAAACCCCAGCCAGCTTATCTGTGGCCGGTTAGTCTCCCGTGGGGCTCCTCTCGACCGTGCGCTCCTGGAGGAACGCCTGCGGCAGGCCCTGGTCATACGCGAGCGCTATTTCCCACATCCCAGTTATCGCCTCGTCTATGGAGATTCGGACCTGCTCCCTGGTCTGGTGGTGGATCGCTTTAATGATGTCCTGGTAGTGCAGGTCAGCAACTGGGGGATGGAACACTGGCTTTCCGATGTCATCGAAATCCTCGATACGCTCGTTCAGCCCAGTGGCATTCTGCTCCGCAACGACCATCAGGGACGCTCGATGGAAGACATGCCACTCGTTAACGAAGTGGTAAAAGGAAATGTTCCTGAACTGGCTCCCTTCGAGGAAAACGGAGTATCCCTGCTGGCTCCCGTACATTCCGGCCAAAAAACTGGCTGGTTCTATGATCACAGGGAAAATCGCGCACTGCTGAATCGCTGGGTCTCAGGCAAACGTGTGCTCGATCTCTTCTCCTATGCCGGAGGCTGGGGCGTTCAGGCACTCGCCCGTGGCGCTTCCCATGCCACTTGCGTCGATGCCTCCCAGCAGGCGCTGGACTGGTGTCGGGCAAACGGAGACCACAACAATGCCGGGGACAGGCTAGAGACCCTACGCGGGAAGGCCGTGGATGTCCTCAAGGAACTGGTGGCTGCCGGTAACCGTTATGATGTGGTGGTGCTGGATCCACCGGCATTTATCAAACGGCGCAAGGATCATAAGGCGGGGCTCGCCGCCTATCGACATATCAATGAACTGGCCATGCGACTGTTGCCGCGTGACGGCCTGTTAGTGAGTGCTTCCTGCTCCATGCACCTGGCAGCCGACGAACTCATGGAATGTATTCGCGGCGCCTCACGGAAACTGGGACGGGAAGCTGGCGTTCTCGCCAGCGGCTATCAAGGTGCCGATCACCCGGTGCACCCGGCAATTCCTGAAACCCGTTACCTGAAGGCACATTTTGTTCACTTGCGCTGACATCGAAGATTACTATCAGACATAAAAAAGCCGCGGTCATACCGCGGCTTTTTCTTGCTTCCGATTTCTCCCGACGGATCAGAAGGCGTAGCGCATTCCCACAATTGCGGTGCGCGGCTTGTTCGCGCGGGCGCCGTCCGGATCGCGACTGATGATCGCCTGCTCGTCCAGCAGGTTGTCGATCTTGAGGTAACCGCTCAGTGCCTGGCTGAAGTCGTAGTGCGCAGCGGCGTCAACCACCCACAGGGACTCGGTGCGGTTCATCGCATCGCTGCCCGGACGGTTGCAGCTGGTGTTGATGCACATCTCATCCTGGTAGGCCGCGGTCAGATTCAAGCGCCAGTCAGCACCGCTGTCGATACCGGTGGAAACGGCGAAGACGTTCTCCGGCACGTAGGCCAGGTTGTCGCCTGCCAGCACCTCGCCGCCATCGGCGTCACCGGTGGTCTCGGCATCAGTGTAGGTATAGGTGGCCCGCAGCGGCATGACCCAACCGTTAGCGAGTGCCCACTCACTGCCGAGGGAAGCTTCGATACCCTGGATTTCCGCCTCGCCCAGACTGTAGGTGCCACTGTCGGCGCCGTTGGGGCAGTTCACAGCGATGGTGCAGTTCTGCACGGTGTTTTCGTAGTCACTGAAGAAGGCGATGACATCCCCGGTCAGCGCACCGTTGTCGAAGCGAGCGCCCCACTCGTAGTTGGTGGACAGTTCCGCGCCCACGCCGTCTTCGGAACCCGCCCCGGGAGGCGCAAAGCCGCGGTGGACACCCGCCAGCAACGACCACTCGGCGTTCAGGTCGTAGACCAGACCAACGCCCGGCAGCCACTCGTCAACGGCATTGCTGCGGTAGCTTCCGTCTACATTGCGGGCCACGTCGTCGTAACGCTGCTGGGAGGTTTCCACATCTTCATAACGAAGGGCTGCGGTCAGGGTCAGCTTTTCGGTCAGGCCCATCTCATCGTAGATAAACAGGGCGGTGGCATCGGCCTCTTCGACGCGGTTGTTACTGCCCGTCGGCAACTCTTTTTCTACAAACAACAGCTGTCCATCGACCTGGTCGAAAGTCTCTACCGGCTGAAAGCGATCCACTTCATCCCAGTGGCGACGCACGCCGATATTCAGGTTGTGGGAGATATCTCCGGTAGCCAGTTGCCATTCAGCGCTGAACTGGACACCGCGGGACTCGTATTTTCGGTTGTTGTGCTTGAGTTCGATGCCGGCGTAATCGGCATCCCCGTCCAGTACTGCCTGGGCAAAGCTGTCCCCTTCATTGGCGGCATCCAGGATTCCACCGACATTATCAGTCTTGAACCAGTCGCGCTTGAACTCGTTCTGGTAGGCCTGCGTGTGCAGTGCGAAGCTATCGCTGAGCGCAATGGTGTGATTCAACTGCACGGTGCTGTGACGGTTCTGCATTTCGTCCAGAGCGGTGAGACCGTAGCGACGATTCGGATCGGCATCGAAATCTGCGTCGGTTAGGCCCACATAGCTCATACCGGACAGTTCTTCGGAATACTGCAGTTTGACGTCCAGTTGCTGCTGGTAAGTTGCGGTTGCATCCGACTTCAGTCGGCCTTTCAGCAGATAGTCCTCTTTCTGGATATCCGCGCTGCCAGCGCGATCGATATCGCGGAAGCCATCGGCAACCTGCTGGTGTGTTTCCAGCAGCCAGCCCGCATTCTCGGTGCTGCTGCCGTAATAGGTGTGCAGTCGGTTTTCACCGTTCTGTCCCGCCTCGAGCTTGACCACTCCGGCGCTGCTATCGGGGATGGGTGTGCTCAGCAGGTTCACCGCACCACCCACGGTAAACGGGCCGTACTGCAGGGTTGAGGGGCCCTTCAGGATCTCGATGCCATTCAGGCGGCCGGTGGTGGGGAAATAATAAGCGGAGGGAGCCGCGTATGGTGCGGGTGCCGCCAGGACTCCATCCTCCATGAGGGAGATCTTGCTGGAACGGCCGCTGCCGGAGCCACGGATGCCGATATTCGGACGGAGGCCATAACCATCCTCTTCGCGGAGATAGACCCCCGGAACGGAGCGCACGATACGGTTGATATCGACAAATTCAAACTTTGCCAGATCCTCAGCATCTACCACATGCGCCGAGCCGGGTAGGCGTTCGGCTTCCGCGTTATCACCAATAACGGTCACTGTTTCCAGATGAGCGGGTTGTTCTTCGGCCAGCACAGGAGCAGCGGCCACAGTCGCGAGAGCTAAGGCGAGCGGCGACAGAACAAAGCGGGTCATACATCCTCCGGGAGAGAGTCGTTAGACTTATTAATCGTGTTGGAAATGAGAATGATTGTATTTTATCAGCATTTTTTATTTTTGTAGTGCTTTTATGAAAATTTTGTCCCACCGCAGCTCTTCCCTGTCAGCGTATCCCTTCCCCTTGCACGCTGTGACCGCATTAGGAGTCGGCGGTGTGCGGGACTAGCATGGTGCGCGAGTGTTTACTAACGGTGCAGTATGATCAGACCGGCAACGTGCACAGATCTAGAACGGCTGGAACAACTGTGGTTGTACACCGTCGTCTCCGCTCATCCGTCCCTGCCCCGGCAATACTGGCAGGACCGTCTGTGCGTTTTCCGCAGAAGCTGCCTCGGCGCCGAAATGTGCGTGGTGTTCGCATCCGCGAAAAGCAAAGCGGCGGATGCGTTCGCACTCGTGGAACCCGGCAATGTGCTGGCCTGGCTCTGCGTGAGTCCGGCGATCACCGGGCGGGGAATCGGCTCGTCGCTGATGGCAGTCGTGAAACATGACCGTGAGCAGTTACATACCTGGGTGCTCCAGGAAAACCTGTGGGCCCGCTATTTCCTGCAGGAGCAGGGTTTCGTCGAGCGCGAGCGCCAACCTGCGGCCGGTGGACAGCACCGACTCCTGATGCAGTACCAGAGTAGAAACAAAAGCAGACCTGCCGCCTGAGAGTTATAACTAAAAGTTAGGGATACACTTCTTTTTAATGTTTCTCAGTACTTTCGAGGCAGAGTAGGATTCTTACCATTGTCACTTTTCTAAACTGGTAAGCCATGGCTCGCACTAGCACTAATCTCGCCGCCAGCAAAGATGTAGAACCGCTCTTCCGTCACGATATGGATTTGCCGTCGCTGAATGCGCGTTTCCGCAATGACAAGCCCAGCGAGATCATGCGGTTCACCATCGAGCATGCACGTAATCCGGTGGTCTTTACCAACTTCCGTCCGCTCGCGGTGGCCTTTCTCCATCTGGTTACGCGAATCAAACCTGATATCCCTGTCATCTGGGTCGATCACGGGTACAACACTCCCGAAACCTATCGTCATATCGAGCGGCTGATCAAAGACTTCGGGCTTAACCTGTACGCCTACGCGCCCAAGATGTCCGCGGCGCACTACAACGCGGTTTACGGGGGTATCCCGGCGCTGGACACTCCGGAGCACGATTTCTTTTCCCGTACGGTCAAACTGGAACCCTTCAATCGCGCGATGGAAGACCTGCAGCCCGACGTGTGGTTAAACGGTATCCGGCACGATCAGAATGCACACCGCAAGGGTCTGGACATATTCACCAAAGGCAGCCATGGCACCATCCGCGTGGCACCGATGTTCCATTTGAATGAACTGGACGTCGAGGAGTACGTGGTGGAGAAAGAACTGCCCGACAATGATGTCTACTTCGATCCCACCAAGGGTGAGGAGCACCGTGAGTGTGGACTATTACTGCAAAAGTAGGCTGAAGCCCTTTGCCCAGAAATAAAAACGGCCGCGCATGCGGCCGTTTTTATTAGGTCGGGACCGGGGGTCTTTAGACCTTTATACGTCCAGGTTTTCCACTGCCAGCGCGTTGCTTTCGATGAATTCCCGGCGCGGCTCCACCTGATCCCCCATCAGCGTGGTGAAGATCTGGTCTGCAGCGATGGCATCCTCCACCGTCACCTGCAGCATACGACGGGTTTCCGGATTCATGGTGGTGTCCCACAGCTGCTCCGGGTTCATCTCGCCGAGGCCTTTGTAGCGCTGGATGTTGTAACCGCGGCGGCTTTCGTTCATGAGCCAGTCCAGTGCTTCCGGGAAGGTCGAAACCGGCTGCTGTTTCTCGCCCCGCTGGATATAGGCGCCCTCCTCCAGGAGACCAACCATCTTCTCCCCCAGGGTCTGGATGGCGCGATATTCTGCGGACTCAAAAAACTCGTGGCTTACCTGGTAGTCGCTGCTGACACCGTGGGCAACGATATGAATCTGCGGCAAGTACAAATCACGCTCGGTGTTCTCATACACACTCACCTCGTGGCGACGCCCACCACCGCTGCTTTCAGTGGCCAGCTGCTCCTGCAGCTGCTGGCACCAGGATTCCATCTTGGTCCGATCCTGCAGGTCCTGAGCGACCAGGCTCGGCAGATAGATCATGCTGCGCAGCACCTCCTCCGGATACAGTCGGGAGAGGCGATCGATGGTTGCCATTACCGCCCGGTACTCGGCCACCAACGCTTCCAGAGCGCTGCCAGAGAGGCCCGGCGCGTCTGCATTGACGAACAGGCTGGCACTTTCCAGTGCGGCGTTAGTCAGGAACTGGGTCAGTGCAGCCTCATCTTTCAAGTACTGCTCCTGCTTGCCCTTGCTGATCTTGTACAGCGGCGGCTGGGCAATGTAGATGTGGCCCCGCTCGATCAGCTCCGGCATCTGCCGGAAAAAGAAAGTCAGCAGTAGAGTACGAATGTGGGCACCGTCCACGTCGGCGTCCGTCATGATGATGATCTGGTGGTAGCGGAGCTTGTCCGGGTCGAACTCGCTCTTGCCGATACCGCAACCCAGTGCAGTAATCAGGGTGCCGACCTCGGCACTGGACAACATCTTGTCGAAACGGGCCTTTTCCACGTTCAGGATCTTGCCCTTCAGCGGAAGGATGGCCTGGGTACGACGGTCGCGACCCTGCTTGGCCGAGCCACCGGCGGAGTCACCCTCCACCAGGTAGATTTCAGACAGCGCCGGATCCTTCTGCTGGCAATCTGCCAGCTTACCGGGCAGGCCGGCGATATCCAGGGCGCCCTTGCGGCGTGTCATTTCCCGGGCCTTGCGGGCGGCTTCCCGGGCCTTGGCAGCGTCGATCATCTTGGTAACGACGGCCTTGGCTTCCTGCGGGTGTTCCAGCAGGTAGTCGTTGAAGTGCTGTCCCATTTCCTGCTCTACCGCAGGCTTCACCTCGGAGGAAACCAGTTTGTCTTTGGTCTGCGAAGAGAATTTCGGGTCCGGCACTTTGACTGAAATGATTGCAGTCAGGCCCTCCCGGGCATCGTCACCAGTGGTGCTGACCTTTTCCTTCTTCCCCAGTCCCTCGCGCTCGATATAGTTATTGAGACCACGGGTCAGGGCAGCGCGGAAGCCCGCCAGATGTGTACCACCATCCCTCTGGGGGATATTGTTGGTGTAGCAGTACAGGTTTTCCTGGAAGCTATCATTCCATTGCAGCGCCACTTCGACGCCGATCCCGTCCTCTCGCTGGCTCTGGAAATGCAGCACCTTGTTGATCGGGGTTTTGGCGTGATTCAGGTACTCCACGAAGGCGCGCAGGCCACCCTCGTATTCGTAAACCTCTTCCTTACCGGAGCGCTCGTCTTTCAGCACAATGCGTACGCCGGAGTTGAGGAATGAGAGCTCACGCAAGCGCTTGGCGAGTTGATCGAAGTGGAACTCGATATTGGTGAACGTCTCGGCGGAGGGCTTGAAGTGCACGCTAGTGCCACTGCTATCCGTGTCACCAATGACAGCCAACGGCGCGTCAGGCACACCGTGGCGATAGATCTGCTCATGGATCTTGCCATTGCGACGAATGGTCAGCTTCAACTCTTCTGACAGAGCATTCACTACTGAAACGCCCACACCGTGCAGGCCACCGGAGACTTTATAGGTGTTGTCGTCGAACTTACCACCAGCGTGCAGCACCGTCATGATCACCTCGGCGGCAGAGACGCCCTCTTCCGGGTGCATTTCTGTCGGAATACCGCGGCCATTATCCGAGATGGAGACCGATTCATCCGGGTGGATGGTGACCCGGATCTCGTCACAGTGGCCAGCCAGCGCCTCATCAATGGAGTTGTCCACGACTTCAAACACCATGTGGTGCAGGCCGGTGCCATCGTCCGTATCGCCGATATACATGCCCGGGCGTTTGCGCACCGCGTCCAGGCCCTTCAGGACTTTGATGCTACTGGAGTCATAGCTGTTCTGCTCTGACATTTACTCGCTCCATTCATTATTGGGCGCCGGATCTAGCTCGGCGCTAATTCGCCCATGTTCCACGTGGAACACAGACGGCTTATTCCAGGGGGCAGCCAGACTCAACCATGGTCGGCAAGTAGACTCCCTTTCTATACCGGTCACCAGTACCTGTCCCGCACAATCACTGACCCAGCGGGCAAAAATGACCTGGTGCGCGTCATCCAGTTCAGCCGGTAGATCATCAATCAGAAACACCGGTGGCTTCCTGCTGTTTGAAACCACCCGCGCCATCGCCGTTCTCAGTGCACAGACCAACATCTTTTGCTGGCCTCGCGAGAGAATCGACTGCGCTGGCTGCGAGTCCACGGTAAAAACCATATCGGCCCGATGAGGGCCCACTCGGGTATGACCAACAGCCATATCCGCATCTCTGGAGGCCTGTAAGGCCTCACCCAAGTCCACGCCCTGTTTCCATCCACGACGGTATCGGATCGACACCTGCTGGAGCGGCGAGACTGGAAGATCCAGTAAAAGCTCACGAGTGACAGTGCCAAGACGCTCGAAAACCTCTTCGCGCAATCGATCCAGGGTGACGGCCGCTATAACCATGCGCCCATCCCAGATATCCAGCTGATCTGACCCGATTTTACCACGACGTAACAGGGCATTTCGCTGCCGTAGTGCGATTTGATAGTCCTTCAATGCATGCAGGTAGCTTTGTTCCACGTGGAACACCGTCCAGTCCAGCAGGCGCCTGCGGACGCCAGGACCACCCTCCAGTGCCGAGAAGCTATCGCTATTGATCAACTGCAGCGGCAACAGAGCCGCTAACTGAGAGCTGGACTCCGCAGCCTCACGATTGATGCGGATCCTGCCGCCAGGCCCAGAACGTCTCTTCTCTACACCGATCGTTAACCCATCTTTGAGCCGCCCAAAGACTGCCAGCTGTTCTGCGTCGGCTTGGATGACGGGCTGGTGCTGCCGGGAACGAAAAGATCTCCCGGTAGCAAGCATGTGTACGGCTTCCAGCACGGAAGTTTTACCGCTGCCGTTAACGCCGTAGAAGAGATTTACACTGCAACAGAGAGCGATGTCCGCACTACTGATATTGCGGAAATTCGCCAACACCAAACGACTCAGGCCGGCCAAATAGTCCACTCCTCAACTTCCGTCACCGCACCCCGAATACAAAAGTGCCGCCATACCCGGGGATATGACGGCACTTCTGTGATTCCAACTTCAGCCCATCGCCTCAAAGGCGCATCGGCATGATCACGTAAAGGGCATCCCCCTCTTCGGGCTGCTGCAGCAGCGCGCTGCTGTTTGCATCTGCCAAGCCGATTCGAATCTGATCGCTATGGATAGCTCCAGTCACATCGAGCAGGTAACCCACATTAAAGCCGATTTCGAGGGGCTCACCGACATAGTCGACGACCAGCTGCTCCTCGGCCTCCTCCTGCTCAGGGTTGTTAGCCACGATCTGCAGCAACCCCTCGGAAACCTGGAGTCTGACTCCCCGGTATTTCTCGTTGGAGAGAATTGCGGCTCGAGAGAAGGCCTGACGCAGTGCCTGGCGATCTGCGTAGATCTCGTTCCCCGTGGAACGTGGCAACACCCTCTCGTAATCGGGAAACTTGCCGTCCACCAGCTTGGAAGTAAAGGTGAACTGGCCGCTGATCACCCGGATATGATTGTTACCCAGCACTACTTCGGCGGGAGCGTCGGTATCCTCGAGCAGACGCCCCAGCTCCAGAACGCCCTTACGGGGCACGATCGCCTGAATCGGCGACTCTACATTGAGGCCCGGTGCATCCCGATCACACAACGCGAGGCGGTGACCATCTGTCGCCACTGCGCGTAGCTGCTGAGGACGGCACTCCAGCAAAAGACCGTTCAGGTAGTAGCGGACATCCTGCTGAGCCATGGCAAAGCCCGTCGCTTCGATCAGGCGACGAATTTCTCTCTGAGAAATCGAGAAGCGTGTCTGGGCACTGGTCTCTTCCTGGTTGGGGAAGTCGGAGGCCGGCAGTGTGGAAAGCTGGAACCGGCTGCGGCCACTGCGGAGAATCAGACGTTCGCCATCGCGCTCAAACTTCAGCTCCGCGCCATCGGGCAGCGAGCGGCAGATATCCAGCAGTTTGCGGGCGGGCACAGTGACCTCACCCTCCATCTCGACGCCCTCTACCCCCAGGCGGCCAACGATCTCCACCTCGAGGTCGGTCCCCGTCAGAGACAGTTCCTGTCCCTGCAACTGCATCAGCACATTCGCCAATACGGGCAGGGTCTGACGTTTTTCCACAACACCGGCCACCAGCTGCAGGGGCTTGAGCAGCGCATCCCGGCTTACATTGAATTTCATCGGTATCTTCGCCTTCGTTGGTTTTATTCGCTAACTGGTACTCGCATTATCCCGTCAGGTGGTCAGCGAGCGCGTCAATAATTTCACATCTTCGCGGATATCCGCGTCCGTTTCCTGCAGCTCGCGGATTTTCCGGCAAGCATGCAGAACGGTGGTATGGTCGCGCCCGCCAAATGCATCGCCGATCTCCGGCAAGCTATGGTTGGTCAGCTCCTTGGCCAGGGACATGGCTACCTGACGCGGTCGCGCGACCGAGCGGCTGCGGCGCTTAGAAAGCAGATCCGCCACCTTGATCTTGTAATACTCCGCCACAACGCGCTGGATGTTGTCCACACTGACCAGCCGATCCTGAAGCGCCAACAGGTCCTTCAGGGCCTCGCGTACCAGAACGTCATCGATGGCGCGACCGGTAAACTGCGCGTTGGCGATCACCCGCCGCAGGGCGCCCTCCAGCTCCCGCACATTGGAGCGGATACGCTGGGCAATAAAGAAGGCAGAATCATGTGGCAGCTCAACACCGACCTGCTCCGCCTTTTTCATCAGGATCGCTACCCGGGTCTCGAGCTCCGGTGGTTCTACGGCGACAGTCAGACCCCAGCCAAAACGGGACTTGAGGCGCTCCTCAAGACCGTCAATCTCTTTCGGATAGCGGTCACAGGTCAGAATAATCTGTTGCCCGCCCTCGAGCAGCGCGTTGAACGTATGGAAAAACTCTTCCTGTGAGCGCTCCTTGCCAGCAAAAAATTGAATGTCATCAATGAGCAGAGCATCTACCGACCGGTAATAGCGTTTGAAGTCACTGATGGCATTCAACTGCAACGCCTTCACCATGTCGGCGACGAATCGCTCTGAATGGAGATAGACCACCTTCGCGTTCGGGTTGCGCTCCAGCAGCGCATTGCCCACCGCATGCATCAAGTGCGTTTTACCCAGGCCCACACCACCATAGATAAACAAGGGGTTATAAGCACCGCCGGGGTTATCCGCAATCTGCTGGGCCGCCGCCAGACCGAGCTGGTTCGACTTGCCCTCTACGAAAGACTTGAACGTGAAATTGCGATTGAGCGCACTGCCGTGCTTGATTGCCCCCTCCACTTCAACCTTCCGCGTCTCTGCCGGCGGACGGGGCTGGGGCTGGACGGCTGGTGCAGCCTCCCTCGTCACCACGGGCGCTGCTGCGCCATTCACCGAAGCCGGGGGCGAAAAACCACCAAGGGAGGGGGCAGGCGCCTCTGCCTGCCCGTGATTGGGCGACTGGACCTGTGCACTGGGTTGAGCACTGGCTGTGGGGACTTGCTGGGAAGCCCCCCGGCTGCGCTGGAAGCGGGCCGGGCGCCGCTCAGCGATTTCCAGCACAATTTCCAGCGGCGCCTCCGCGCTAAAGTGATTAACCAGCTCGTTAATCCGCTTCAGGAATTTATCGCCGACCCAATCCAGCACAAAACGGTTGGGCGCCACCAGGCGCAGCTCACCCACGGCAGCAGACGGACTGACCCGCAACGGCCGAATCCAGGTATTGAACTGCTGCGACGGCAATTCATCCTGAAGGCTGGCGGCACACTGACGCCAAACGGATTCAGACAAGAAACCCCCTGAGACCCCAAATCTATATAGAAGGAAGAAAGAATGTGGCACCGGCGGGTCGGAAACAACCCACACCAGCACAGCTAAAGAGCCGGGTAGTATACCGCTCCACCGCGGGGTTATCCACAGATCGAGACTGAAAAAGGCCGTTTAGATCGATAAAAAACTAACTATTTTTCAAGGGGTTGCACAATATTTAACCAGCCACACGCGGCACCTCGATCATACTTATCCACAGCAATCTGTGGATAGGCTGGGGCCAAGCCGTGCGCCGAATGCGTTTTCTAAATGGAGTCAATAACTTGCACCTTCCACGCCCCAGAAACGTCGCCGGAGCCCCCCGGGCGCGCTATCGTTAATCTGTTCCCGGGCAGTCTCTGCCGCACAGGAAATTCCTGTCTTTGCGTTGATTTAACTGGTGCCTTTCTATACAATCCGCCGCCTTCGCAGTGCGCAGCTCCAACGCCCGGAACACCGGTTGCACGGGAGCGCAGGCAGCGACCGGGTCCACCGGCGAAATTCAGAACACAAGTCTCAGGTAGCAAGACAATGAAACGTACTTTTCAACCCAGCAACTTGAAGCGCAAGCGCAACCACGGTTTCCGCGCTCGTATGGCAACCAAGAACGGCCGCAAGATCCTGGCCCGCCGTCGCGCCAAAGGCCGCAAAGTACTGTCTGCATAAGCGCCTTCCCTCTCCGGGAACGCTCTATTCATGCAACAGGCGCGCAGCGACTTCGGCTTCTCCAAAGCGCTGCGCCTGCTTAACGCGGCACAGTATCGTGCCGTGTTCAGCGGTACCGAGATTCGTGCCGCGCACCCCAACCTCTTGATCATTGCCAGACGCAACGATCTCCCCTCCCCACGTCTCGGCCTTGTCGTTGCCAAAAAGCATGTCCGCCTGGCTTCTGACCGCAACCGGGTTAAGCGCATCGTGCGCGAAAGTTTCCGCCTCCGTCAGCACGAACTTCCTGCGCTTGATGCGGTGGTCCTGGCACGCCCTGGAACCGGTGAGTTGAGCAATGAGGAGCTGGCAAAGCTGCTCGACAAACTCTGGCGCAAACTGACCCGCCGTGCTGCCGAACCCGAAGCTCCTCGGGATAGCAATCGGGGTCGCAAGCCCAGCGGCAAAGCCCGCAAGAGGGACCAGTGACTCGACTGGCCATCAAGCTGATCCACGTCTACCGCTATCTGCTGAGCCCCTGGATCGGCAACCAGTGCCGCTTTTACCCCACCTGCTCTCATTATTCAGAGGAAGCATTAAAGACCTATGGATTGGGAAAAGGGGGTTATTTAACCTTGCGGCGCCTTATAAAATGCCACCCTTGGCATCCCGGCGGCCTGGACCCAGTCCCGCCGCGGGACGAAAAACATTCCAACCCGGACACTGACCCGAACCGGGGCGAACTTAGGTAAACAAATGGATTGGCAACGCTATACGCTGCTGGGCGGAATCGCCGCAGTTATCCTCGCTCTCATCTTCCAGTGGAACGAATTTAAAGAAGAGCGCACGCCCGCAGTAGATCAGGAAACCGTCGTACGCAGCGAGCTTCCTGAAACCGTCACCGCCCCAGAGTCCGGAGACGCCGCAGGAGATGTACCGACTCTTCAGGGCGAGACGGCAACCCAGGATCAAGCCAGGGGCGAGCGGCAGTTGATTTCCGTCGAGACTGACGTCTTCAGCCTGCTGATCGATCCCCGCGGCGGCGACATCGTCAAAGTCGCCCTGCGCAACTTTTATGAAGAGCTGAATACCCCGGACCGCCCGTTTATTCTCCTCAATCAGACCCGAGACCACACCTATATTGCCCAGAGTGGCCTGATCGGTCACAACGGTACCGATAGTTCCGCCGGACGCCCGCTGTTCACTGCGGCCGAACAGGAATACGCCCTGAAGGCTGGCAGCGACAGCCTCGTGGTCGACCTCAAACTGAACCGGCAAGGCGCCAACATCACCAAACGCTTTACCTTCAACCGCGGCGATTACCTGGTAGACGTCAAGTATCTGGTCGATAACACCAGCGATCAGCCCTGGCGAGCCGCCATGTTCGGTCAGATCAAACGCGACAGTGCCGAGCCACCGGTGGATGTGGGCATCGGCATGTCACCCTTCCTGGGCGCAGCCCTGCGTACCAGTGAGGAGAACTACTTCAAGCAGGATTTCGAAGAGATAGCCGAGACCCCCACACGTGAATCCATTGTCGGCGGCTGGGTGGCCATGGTGCAGCACTACTTCATCAGCGCCTGGGTTCCGCCGCAGGAAGAGCGCAATACCTTTGAACTGAAGCGGCTGTCCAGTGGCCTGTTCCGTATGGGCTTCACAGCTCCGCAGGTAGAGATCCCGGCCAACAGCCAGGGTGAGCTGAGTGCCGCCTTCTACGCCGGGCCAAAAGATGTCTTCCGCCTGGAAGAAATCTCCCCCTACCTGGACCTGACCGTGGATTATGGTTGGCTCTGGTGGCTGGCCAAGCCGATGTTCCGGGTGCTGAACTTCATCTACGAGAACATCATCTCCAACTGGGGCTGGGCCATCGTACTGCTGACCGTCTTTATCAAGGCCTTGCTCTACCCGCTGTCCGCCGCCGGCCTGAAATCGATGGCGCGCATGCGCAAGTTCGCGCCGCAGATGAAGAAACTGCAGGAACAGTACAAGGACAACCGCCAGAAACTCGCGGAAGAGACAATGAAGCTCTACCGCCGTGAGAAGATCAATCCCATGGGCGGCTGCCTGCCGATCCTGCTACAGATGCCGGTATTCATCGGTCTGTACTGGATGCTGATGGAAACCGTCGAGCTGCGCCACGCGCCCTGGATCCTGTGGATCCACGACCTGTCGGCCAAGGATCCCTACTTTATCCTGCCGGTAATCATGGGCCTGACCATGTGGCTGATGCAGAAACTGCAGCCCCAGCCCACGGATCCGACCCAGGCGCGGATCATGCAGCTGATGCCGGTAATGATGACCTTCTTCTTCCTGTGGTTCCCGGCCGGCCTGGTGCTGTACTGGATTGCCAACAACGTGCTCTCCATTGCCCAGACCTGGTATATCAACAAGCAGGTCGAGTCGGCCTCGAGCTGATCGGCATCCGCCGCAGACATCATTCCCAGGGCCGCTTTTGCGGCCCTGTTTCGTTTCCGTTGAGTACACTTTCCCCATGACCGAATCGAAAACTGAATCCACGCCTCCCAGAGACACCATCGCCGCCGTGGCCACCGCACCGGGTCGTGGCGGTATCGGCGTCATCCGCCTCTCCGGGCCCCAGAGCCTCGAGATTGCCCGAACGATCTGCGGCGACCGGGAATTCAAGCCGCGCCACGCCCACTACTGCGATTTCACACGAGATGGCCTGTTGATCGATCAGGGCATCGCCCTGTTTTTCCCCGGCCCGAACTCCTTCACCGGTGAGGATGTTGTGGAACTGCAGGGTCACGGTGGCCCCGTCATTCTGGATCAGCTACTGCAAGCCACTGTCGCGCTCGGCGCCAGACAGGCGAGACCAGGTGAGTTTTCCGAGCGCGCATTTCTCAACGACAAGATCGATTTGGCCCAGGCGGAAGCAATCGCCGACCTGATCGAAGCCGGAAGCGCGCAGGCCGCCCGCAATGCGATGCGCTCCCTGCAAGGTGCATTCTCCGAAAAAATCGAAAACTTGGTCACTCAATTGACCCATTTACGCATCTATGTCGAAGCATCGATCGATTTTCCAGAGGAAGAAATCGATTTTCTGGCTGATGGCAAAGTCGCTGCGGATATTAACGCCCTGCTCGGCCACTTAGCCGCCGTTGAGGTCCAGGCCCGCCAGGGAAGCCTGCTGAGAGAGGGGATGGAGGTAGCAATTGCTGGCCGCCCCAACGCCGGCAAGTCGAGCCTGCTGAACGCTCTGGCTGGCCGGGACGCGGCGATCGTCACAGATATCGCCGGCACAACCCGGGACATCCTGCGCGAGCAGGTCCATATCGACGGGATGCCGCTGCTGTTTGCCGACACCGCGGGCCTGCGG
Organism: Microbulbifer aggregans; assembly: GCF_001750105.1. Taxonomy (NCBI): domain Bacteria; kingdom Pseudomonadati; phylum Pseudomonadota; class Gammaproteobacteria; order Cellvibrionales; family Microbulbiferaceae; genus Microbulbifer; species Microbulbifer aggregans. Next base: position 1,031,284 of record NZ_CP014143.1, on the reverse strand, counting down.
GATTCTCCCGATCGCGTCGAGCAGATTGGCATCCAGCGGGCCTGGGAAGAAATTAAAGGTGCCGACCGCGTGCTCCTGGTGGTGGATGCGGAGCAGGCCCACAGTCTGGATCCGGAGTCCGCCTGGCCCGAGTTCACCAGCCAGCTTCCCGACCCGGAGAAGCTCACCCTGGTTCTGAACAAGATTGATCTGACTGAGTACAGCGCGGGTCTGCAGGCGCACACTGACGGCGTGCCCGTCATAGCGGTCAGTGCCAAAACCGGCGCTGGCCTGGATGCCCTGCGGGAACACCTCAAACACTGCATGGGGTACACAGGAGCCGCCGAGGGGACTTTCAGCGCCCGCCGCCGACACCTGGAAGCCCTGGAGCGCGCCCGTCAGTTTATCGAGCAGGGGGCCGCACAACTGCATGAAAGTGGTGCCGGTGAGCTGCTTGCAGAAGACCTGAGGCAAGCCCAGCAGGCACTGGGTGAGATTACTGGCGAGGTCACCGCGGATGAGTTGCTGGGTAAAATCTTCGGCAGCTTCTGTATCGGCAAGTAGTCACCCATCTCCGTCAAAGCCCACGCTATCCTGACCGGGTTCCCTCACGCTCAACACAGAAACCCGGTCCAGCCGTCCATTTCCACGCCCACTACACAGAAGTTGCCCACAGCTACCCACAGGCTTATCCAAACCAGCCCAGTTGTCCACAACTCACCAGCAGCTTGCCCACTCCCCGTGGGGGATTTCACCTTGTTTCCTGGCCGGTTGTGGGCAAAAGCGGGGGAAAAGGCGTCGATTCCTGGGTACTGGGCCGGGCATAACTTGCCGGAAACAAAAAATGGGCAAAGTTATCCCATTCATCCACAGCGCCCTACCGCACTTACCCCCCCGCACAAGCAGGGGTTATAGGCAACCTAACAGGGCTTGTAAGCCATTGTTTTAAATAGTTTTTTTTAACTTACCCAGCGATCTGGCCGCCCCTAATAAAAACAACTAATACAAACACTCTTTCATACATAAGATATGTATAAGTTAATTAGTAAGGTCTTAGACGAAGGATTAACTTGAAAGGCCAAAGCTCCCCGTCGGGTGTTCCTCCACTCCCTCTTCCACTCCCATCACAATCACTCACCCGGGACCCTATAGTTGGCGGCATGAGGCTCGCACATCGAGTGACGAACAGTATTTGCTGCTCAGTGGGCACTGACTATAAAATGTGCGCCCCTTTTTTGACCCTGTGGCGGTAGCGATGGACTTCCCCAAGCAATATGACGTGATCGTGATCGGCGGCGGCCATGCCGGAACCGAGGCGTCCCTTGCCGCTGCGCGCATGGGGGCTTCGACGCTCCTGCTGACTCACAACATCGAGACCTTGGGGCAGATGTCGTGCAACCCGGCAATCGGCGGAATCGGTAAAAGCCACCTGGTGAAGGAAGTGGACGCCCTGGGCGGCGCCATGGCCGAGGCAACGGATCTGGGTGGGATCCAGTTTCGCGTTCTCAATGCCCGCAAAGGCCCGGCGGTCCGGGCGACACGCGCCCAGGCAGACCGGGCACTCTACCGAAGTGCGATCCGCTCGATTCTCGAGCGACAGCAGAACCTGGAGATCTTCCAGCAGGCCGCCGACGATTTGATCGTTGAAGGGGAGCGTGTGGTGGGCGTAGTGACCAATGCCGGCATCCGCTTCCGTGGGAAAACTGTGGTGATTACCGCCGGAACCTTCCTCGGCGGCCGCATCCATATCGGGCTCGATAGCCATTCAGGCGGTCGCGCCGGCGACCCCCCTTCGATTGCGCTGGCGGAGCGTCTGCGCGAATTACCCTTTCGTGTAGAGCGCCTGAAGACCGGTACACCGCCGCGTATCGACGCCCGCTCGGTCGACTTTTCCGAGCTGGAAGAGCAATGGGGCGATACGCCAACACCGGTGATGTCATACCTGGGCAGCCGCGAGCAGCATCCCCGACAGGTCTGCTGCTGGATTACCCATACCAACAACCGCACCCACGAGATCATCCAGGGCGGCCTCGACCGCTCCCCTATGTACTCCGGGGTGATCGAGGGGGTCGGTCCGCGCTACTGCCCCTCGATCGAGGACAAGGTCCACCGGTTCGCCGATAAGGACAGCCATCAGATCTTCGTCGAGCCCGAGGGGCTGACCACCAATGAGCTCTACCCGAACGGGATTTCCACCAGCCTGCCCTTCGACGTGCAGGTGGCCCTGGTGCACTCCATCCGTGGCTTCGAAAACGCCCACATCACCCGCCCGGGCTACGCCATCGAATACGATTTCTTCGATCCGCGGGATCTGCTGCCCTCACTGGAGACCAAGTTCATTCAGGGACTCTACTTCGCCGGGCAGATCAACGGCACCACCGGCTACGAGGAAGCTGCGGCCCAGGGGTTGCTGGCGGGCGCCAATGCCGCGCTGCGCGCCCAGGAGCGCGACGCCTGGTCTCCGCGCCGCGATCAGGCCTATCTGGGGGTTCTGGTGGACGACCTGATCACCACTGGCACCAAAGAGCCCTACCGCATGTTCACCAGCCGCGCCGAATACCGGCTGCTGCTGCGTGAGGATAACGCTGATCTGCGCCTGACCGAGCAAGGCCGCGAATTAGGGCTTGTAAGCGATGAGCGCTGGCACGCTTTCACTGAAAAGCGCGAGGCGATCGAGCGCGAGCGCCAGCGCCTGCAGGAAACCTGGATACACCCGAATACCCCTCAGGCGGCCGCGGCCGAGTCCAAGTTGCCCCAGCCGCTTGCGCGTGAGTACAACCTGATGGATCTGCTGCGCCGACCGGAGCTGCGCTACAGCGACGTGGCCCCCCTGAAAGGCGAGCCTGTGTCCGACGAGCGTGTTGCCGAGCAGGTGGAGATCTCCGCCAAGTACGCCGGCTATATCGACCGTCAGCGCGATGAGATCGAGCGCCTGCGGGCCTATGAGGACACACCGATTCCCGCCGATTTTGACTACAGCGAGGTGTCAGGGCTCTCCAGTGAAGTAAAACAAAAGCTGGGAGATACCCGTCCGGATACCCTGGCCCGGGCCTCCAGGGTCCCCGGTGTGACACCGGCTGCGGTTTCCCTGCTGCTGATCCAACTGAAAAAGCGCGGTCTTCTGACGCGAAAGAAAGCGGTTTAGGAGAGGCACGTTTTGTCACAGATGGAATCCTTCCGCCCGCGCCTGGTGGATGCCGCTGCGCAGATGTCGGTTGAACTGACTGATGAGCAGCAGACCCTGCTGCTGGAATACCTGGCCCTGTTTGCGCGCTGGAATGCCGCCTACAACTTATCCGCGGTGCGCGATCCGGCGGACATGCTGGAGCGTCATATCATCGACAGTCTTAGCGTGGTCAATCTCTGTGGTAACGACTCCGCACCGCTGATCGATGTCGGTAGTGGCGGTGGCCTGCCGGGGATTCCCCTGGCGATCGTTCATCCACAGCGCCCGATAACCCTGCTGGATAGCAACGGCAAAAAAACCCGCTTCCTGTTCCAGGTGGCCGCCCAGTTACCGTTGCCCAACGTGACCGTCATGAACGAGCGCCTGGAGTCTTTTCAGCCGGCGGAACCCTTTGCAGCGGTGACATCGAGAGCGTTTGCCACTATCGCTGACATGGTGGCTGGTAGTGAGCACTTGCTAGCCCCGGGTGGTAGGTTTTACGCTATGAAGGGCAAGTTTCCACAAGATGAGTTGAGCGCACTTCCAAAAGGGATTAAGGTCGATCGGGTGCATACCCTTTCGGTACCGGGTTGCGATGCGGATCGCCACCTAATCGTTTTGAGCCGCGCCGCAGAAAGCGACGGCCTGGCGTAAATCCCGCGAACGACGATTCCTGTTTCCAAGACCTGCGCACTCCCCTCGGGACACCTGCGCCCGATATGACGCCGCGTGCAGCGGTGGCTCGATGGCAGCCGGGGAGAGCGCCTTCGGGACAACAAAGGATAAAAACCTTGAGCAAGATATTCGCAGTGGCCAATCAGAAAGGCGGGGTGGGCAAAACCACCACCTGCGTCAATCTGGCCGCTTCTCTGGTAGCCAACAAGCGCCGGGTTCTGCTGGTCGACCTCGACCCCCAGGGCAACGCGACCATGGGCAGTGGCGTCAACAAAGGTGAGCTGCAGCTGTCTGTGTACGACGTACTGGCTGATAGCCTGCCGGCGCGCAAAGCGATTGTCCCCACTGACAGCGGCTACGATCTGCTGCCGGCCAATGGCGACCTGTCTGCCGCAGAGGTGGAGTTGCTCGACATGGAAGGCCGCGAATCCCGCTTGCGCCGTGCCCTGCGTGAGGAGCACGACAACTATGACTACATCGTCGTCGACTGCCCGCCCTCTCTGAATATGCTCACGGTGAATGCGCTCTGCGCTGCCAGCGGCGTCTTGATTCCGATGCAGTGTGAATACTACGCGCTGGAGGGGCTGTCCGCCCTGATCGATACGATTACCCAGATTCAGCGCGCTGCAAACCCGGAGCTCAAGATCGAGGGTATCCTGCGCACCATGTATGACCCGCGCAACAGCCTGACCAGCGATGTATCGGAGCAGCTGTCCGAATATTTCGGTGAGCGGCTCTATCGCACCTGTATTCCCCGCAACGTGCGCCTTGCCGAGGCCCCCAGCTACGGCAAGCCGGCACTGGAGTACGACCGCCATTCCAAGGGTGCCATCGCCTATCTGGCCCTCGCCGGTGAAATGACCCGGCGCCATGGTGCTGGACGCGGTGCCAGTCAGGCGGCCCCCGTCGCGCAAGCCGTTTAATCGAGGTAAACAATATGGCCAGCCGACGCAAAGGTTTGGGCAGGAATCTATCCCATCTGATCAGTGGTGAGGCGAGCCAGGCGATTGCCATGGCTACCGGTGACAGCAGTGAAAGCGTGGACGGCGAACTGCGCGAACTGCCGATCGAATATCTGCAGCGCGGCCGCTACCAGCCGCGCCGTGACTTTCCCCAGGAATCCCTGCAGGAGCTGGCGGATTCCATCCGCGCCCAGGGCATCATGCAGCCTATCGTGGTGCGGCCTGCGGGCGAGAAGTTCGAGATTATTGCCGGTGAGCGCCGCTGGCGAGCCGCCCAGCTGGCCGAGCTGGACCGGGTGCCAGCCCTGGTACGCGACGTTCCGGATGAGGCCGCCGTGGCCATGGCGCTCATCGAAAACATCCAGCGCGAGGACCTCAATCCGGTTGAGGAAGCCACCGCTCTCAAGCGCCTGCAGGACGAATTCGAGCTGACCCAGCAGCAGGTGGCCGAGGCCGTGGGCAAGTCCCGCACCGCCGTTACCAATCTGCTGCGACTCTTGAGTCTCACCGATGAGGTCCGCACCTTCCTTGAGCGGGGTGACCTGGAGCTTGGTCACGCCAAGGCCCTGCTCGGCCTCGGCGGTGAAACCCAGCGGGCCGCAGCCCGCCAGGTGGTGGACCGGGGACTGACCGTACGCCAGACCGAGGCGCTGGTCCGCCGCCTGCAGCAGCAGGCCCACAGCCCTGCCCCGGCGAAGCCCAAGGAGGATCCCAATATCCGCCGCCTGAGCGAGCGTTTGTCGGAGAAGGTCGGTGTTCCTGTGAGCATCGACTGCAATGACAAGGGCGCCGGCCGCCTGGTGCTGAAATACAGCAGCCTGGACGAACTGCAGGGCATTCTCGGGCACCTGGGCTACAGCGAAGACTGAGCGCCATCGCACTGAGTGTCACCGCGCGCCAAACTGGTGCATCAACAGGTGTTGGTGAGTGCTCACAAAGCTCGGATTCGGCTGGCAAAAACCGCCGAAATTTAAACAACTTGACGGCATTTGCCGGTTGAACCGGCAATGCGGTTGCTCCTATAATTCGCTCGCCCAAAATTTGGGCGGACAGCGCTAATATTGGCCGGCTTGACCCCGCCTATGTCTAAACCCCCGGTGTTGAAAATTGCCGCGGTACAGCTCCTGCTGGTATCGCTGGTCAGTGCAACCTGGCACTTTGTTGGCAACCCGGTGACGGCGCTGTCGATATTTCTTGGCGGCGCCCTGTGTGCGTTGCCAAACGCATATTTTGCGCTGCGTGCTTTCCGCCACAGTGGAGCACGCGCAGCCCCCCGGGTAGTGGAATCCTTCTACCGGGCGGAGACCGGTAAATTCGTGCTCACCCTGGTCGGGTTCGCAGCTGTCTTTGCCGCAATCAGGCCGCTCAATGCGGCCGCACTGTTTATCAGTTACAGCCTCTGTGTGATCGTGCAGTGGCTGTTGGTGGCGCGCTTAGTGCGCTGACCCCGACGACAGAATTCTTACTTTGACGATTGCTGAGGAACTATGGCAGGCGAAGCTCAAACCGCGACGGAGTATATCCAACACCACCTGCAGAACATGGCGTACGGCAAATTGCCGGCGGGTTACACCCGTTACGACGGTACCGTTCTGCAGGAGAGCACCTGGACTCTGGCGCATTCATCCCAGGAAGCAGCCGATATGGGCTTCTGGGCGATCCATATCGACACCATCGGTTGGTCCGTGGTGCTCGGTATGCTGTTCTGTTTCCTGTTTGCCCGCGGCGCCAAAAAGGCCACCAGTGGTGTGCCGAATGGCCTGCAGAGCTTCGTGGAAATGGTGACCGAGTTTGTTGACAAGCTTGTGAAGGAAACCTTCCCGCACCGCAACAGCATGGTGGCGCCCATGGCGTTGACCATCTTCGTGTGGGTGTTCCTGATGAACCTGATGGACCTGATCCCGGTCGACTGGCTGCCGATGGCTGCGGCCGGAATCTCCGGTAACCCGCACCTGTTCTTCAAGGTGGTACCGACCACCGACCTGAACGCCACACTGGGCATGGCTCTGGCTGTGTTTGCCCTGATGCTGATCTTCAGCGTCAAGGAAAAGGGTCCGATCGGCTTCCTCAAGGAGCTGACGCTGCACCCCTTCCATTCCGGCAAGTGGTACATCGATATTTTCCTGATTCCGTTTAACTTCCTGCTGGAGGCGGTATCCCTGCTGGCGAAGCCGGTTTCTCTCGGTCTGCGTCTGTTCGGTAACCTCTACGCCGGGGAAATGATTTTCATCCTGATCGCCATCGTGTTTGGCGTCGGTGTTCTCGGCTTTATTGGTGCCGGCTTCCTGCAGATGGGCTGGGCGATCTTCCACATCCTGGTGATTACCCTGCAGGCGTTCGTGTTCATGGTGCTGACTACCGTGTACATGGCCATGGCCCATGACCGGGAAGATGAGCACAAGAACGACCACTAATTTTTCGACAGTTACGTTTCACTAACCTTTCAATCAACTCTTAACTTTTAATTGGAGAATACAATGGAAGCACTTGGTCTGGTTTACATCGCGAGCGCACTGCTGATCGGTCTGGGCGCACTGGGTACTGCGATCGGTTTCGGTACTCTGGGTGGCAAACTGCTGGAAGGTTCTGCGCGTCAGCCGGAACAGGCTCCGGCTCTGCAGGGCAAAATGTTCCTGATGGCGGGTCTGCTCGACGCCGTTCCGATGATCGGTGTTGGTATCGCCATGTACCTGATCTTCGCAGTTGCTCCTGGTCTGGCTGGTTAATTCCATCGTTCCAATTGCCCTTAACCCTTTTTAAAGAGCAAGAGGTGTCGGTGTGAATATCAACCTGACTCTAATCGGCCAGTCGATTACCTTTCTGGCCTTCGTGTGGTTCTGCTGGAAGTTCGTTTGGCCGCCCCTGCTGGGCGTGATGAAAGAGCGCGAGCAGAAGATCGCCACTGGTCTCGAAGAGGCGGAGCGTGCAGGCAAGGACCTGGAGCTGGCACAGCGCAAAGCCGCTGATCAGCTTAAGGAAGCCAAAGAGCAAGCAGCGGAAATCATCGACGGTGCCAACAAACGCGCCAACCAGATTGTCGATGAGGCCAAGCAAGCTGCGCTCGCTGAAGGCGACCGCCTGAAGGCCGCCGCCAAGGCTGAGATCGAACAGGAAGTGAACCGTGCCAAGGAGCAACTGCGCAGCCGCGTAGCTGAGCTGTCCGTGGCCGGTGCTGAGAAAATCCTGTCGATCAATATCGATGCCAAGGCCCACGACGATCTGATCGATAAACTGGCAGCCGAGCTGTAAGCGAGGAACCCCAATGGCGGAACTCAGCACACTGGCCCGGCCCTACGCCAAAGCAGCCTTTGCCTATGCGCAGCAAGCCTCCGACCTCTCCGGTTGGAGCGCTGCGCTGGCTACTGCAGCCGCGGTCAGCCAGAGCGAGAAAGTGAGTGAGTTGCTGGAAAACCCGCAGCTCACCAGCGAAGAGCGCGCAGACAAATTCCTGTCCATCTGTTCAGATGACCTCAGTGAATCCGGTAAGAACTTTATCCGGTTGCTGGCGGAAAACCACCGCCTGCCGCTGTTGCCGGAAATTTCCGCGCTGTTCGAAGAACTGAAAGCAAAAGCGGAGTCCACGATCGACGTGGAAGTCGTGTCCGCACGAGCCCTCAGCGATGCCCAGGCGGCAGAGCTGACCAAGTCGCTCGGCAAGAAATTCGGACGCGAAGTACACCTGCACAGCTCGGTAGACGAAAGCCTGCTGGGTGGCGCCATCGTGCGCGCCGGTGACACAGTGATCGATGGCACGGTGCGCGGCCGACTGGCCAAACTCGCCGAGGCGATGAACTCCTAATTACTTTCCTAAGCATTTAGGAACTTGAGGAACAGAGCATGCAGCAACTGAATCCCTCTGAGATCAGTGAAATTATCAAGAGCCGCATCGAGAATCTCGATGTGAGCACTCAGGCCCAGAACGAGGGCACTATTGTTTCCGTATCCGACGGTATCATCCGCATTCACGGTCTGGCTGATGCCATGTACGGTGAGATGATCGAGTTCGAAGGCGGCGTCTACGGTATGGCGCTGAACCTGGAACGCGACTCCGTTGGTGCGATCGTACTGGGTGACTATAAAGATCTGGCCGAAGGCCAGAAGTGTCGCTGCACCGGCCGCATTCTGGAGACCCCGGTGGGTCCTGAACTGCTGGGCCGCGTTGTAGATGCGCTGGGTAACCCGATCGATGGCAAAGGTCCGCTGAACACCAAGCTGACCGACGCGGTAGAAAAAGTAGCCCCCGGCGTAATTGCCCGTCAATCCGTAGATCAGCCGGTACAGACTGGTCTGAAAGCGGTTGATACCATGATCCCGATTGGCCGTGGCCAGCGTGAGCTGATCATCGGCGACCGCCAGATCGGTAAGACTGCGGTTGCGATCGATGCGATCATCAACCAGAAAGGCACCGGTATTAAGTGTGTCTACGTTGCCATCGGCCAGAAGCAGTCCTCCATTGCCAATGTGGTGCGCAAGCTGGAAGAGCACGGTGCGATGGATCACACCATCGTGGTTGCTGCCGGCGCCGCTGACCCGGCTGCCATGCAGTTCCTGGCTCCGTACGTTGGTTGCACCATGGGTGAGTACTTCCGCGACCGCGGTGAAGACGCCCTGATTATTTACGATGACCTCACCAAGCAGGCCTGGGCCTACCGCCAGATCTCCCTGCTGCTGAAGCGCCCGCCGGGCCGTGAAGCCTACCCGGGTGACGTTTTCTACCTGCACTCCCGCCTGCTGGAGCGCGCCGCGCGTGTAAACGCCGATTACGTAGAGAAGTTCACCAACGGTGAAGTGAAAGGTAAAACCGGTTCCCTGACCGCACTGCCGATCATCGAAACCCAGGCTGGTGACGTTTCCGCGTTCGTACCGACCAACGTGATCTCTATTACCGACGGTCAGATCTTCCTGGAAACCGACCTGTTCAACGCCGGTGTCCGTCCGGCCATCAACCCGGGTATCTCTGTATCCCGAGTGGGTGGTTCCGCCCAGACCAAGGTGATCAAGAAGCTGTCTGGTGGTATCCGTACCGCGCTGGCCCAGTACCGTGAACTGGCGGCATTCTCCCAGTTTGCCTCTGACCTGGACGAAGCCACCAAGGCCCAGCTGGACCACGGTGAGCGCGTTACCGAGCTGATGAAGCAGAAGCAGTACTCTCCGCTGTCCATCGCGGAAATGGCTGTTTCCGTTTACGCCGCCGACAAGGGTTACCTGAACGACGTAGAAGTAAACAAGGTGCTCGACTTCGAATCCGCCCTGCTCGCTTACATGAACAGCGAACACGCAGAGCTGATGGAGAAGGTTAACAGCACCGGCGCTTACAACGACGAAATCGATGCAGCCTTCAAGGGCGCTATCGAGAAGTTCAAGGCTACCGGTAGCTGGTAATTCCACCTTCCGCCCTCCCCTTTCAGGCGAGGGCGGGGGATAGGGAAGAAACGAGCAAAAAGGTAAAACACTATGGCAGGCGGAAAAGAAGTACGCACAAAAATTGCCAGCATCAAGAGCACGCAGAAAATTACCTCCGCGATGGAAATGGTCGCGGCGAGTAAGATGCGTAAAGCTCAGGATCGCATGGCACTGGGGCGTCCTTACGCCCAGCGCATACGCCAGGTGATCGGCCACGTCGCCAACGCCTCGGCCGAGTACCAGCATATCTACCTGCAGGAGCGCGAAGCCAAGCGGGTCGGCTTTATCCTGGTATCGACTGACCGTGGTCTCTGTGGTGGCCTGAACATCAATATGTTCAAGGCAGCGATTCGCGAGATGCAGGCCTGGTCCGACAAGGGTGTCGATGTTGAGGTCTGCGCAGTCGGTAACAAGGCTGCCGGTTTCTTCAGCAGTATCGGCGCCAAGGTGGTTGCGGCCCTGCGCGATGTCGGTGACGCACCCCAGGCCAACAAGCTGATTGGTTCGGTCAAGGTCATGATGGATCGTTTCGCCGAGGGCGAGATCGACCGTCTGTTCCTCGTGTCCAACGAATTCGTCAACACCATGTCCCAGAAGCCGCGGGTCGAGCAGTTGCTGCCCCTGCCGAGGGATGAAGACGAAGAGCTGAGTCACGACTGGGACTACCTCTACGAGCCCGAGCCGGTGGAGTTGCTGGATGGTCTGCTGGCTCGCTATATCGAGTCGCAGGTGTACCAGGCCGTGGTCGAGAACAAGGCCTGTGAGCAGGCCGCGCGAATGATCGCGATGAAGAGCGCCACGGATAACGCCGGCGAGCTCATCGATGCGCTGCAGCTTGTTTACAACAAGGCGCGCCAGGCAGCGATTACCCAGGAGCTGTCCGAGATTGTGGGCGGCGCCGCAGCGGTTTAAGCGGCTGAACGAATTTTGATTTGAGGATCCGGAAATGAGTAACGGGCAAATTGTGCAAGTTATCGGAGCGGTAATCGACGTGGAATTCCCGCGCGACTCCGTGCCGAAGGTATACGACGCACTCGTGGTAGAGGGCAAGGACCTCACCATGGAAGTGCAGCAGCAGCTCGGCGACGGCGTTGTACGCGCTATCGCCATGGGTTCATCCGAGGGTATCTCCCGCGGTCTGCCGGTGAAGAACACCGGTGCACCGGTTTCCGTACCGGTTGGTACCGAGACCCTGGGCCGTATCATGGACGTTCTCGGTAACCCGATCGACGAGTGTGGTCCGATCGGTGAAAAAGAACGCGCTTCCATCCACCGCGCTGCTCCCACGTATGAAGAGCAGTCCAGCTCCACCGAGCTGCTGGAGACCGGCATCAAGGTAATCGACCTGGTATGTCCGTTCGCCAAGGGCGGTAAGGTTGGCCTGTTCGGTGGTGCCGGTGTGGGCAAGACCGTAAACATGATGGAGCTGATCAACAACATCGCCACCGAGCACAGCGGTCTGTCTGTATTCGCTGGTGTTGGTGAGCGTACCCGTGAAGGTAACGACTTCTACTTTGAAATGCAGGAAGCCGGCGTTGTAAACGTCGAGAACTTCTCCGAGTCCAAGGTAGCAATGGTTTACGGTCAGATGAACGAGCCGCCCGGTAACCGTCTGCGTGTTGCCCTGACCGGCCTGACCATGGCGGAGAAATTCCGTGACGAAGGTCGTGACGTACTGCTGTTCGTCGACAACATCTACCGTTACACCCTGGCCGGTACCGAAGTATCCGCCCTGCTCGGCCGTATGCCGTCTGCGGTAGGTTACCAGCCGACTCTGGCGGAAGAGATGGGCGTTCTGCAGGAGCGTATTACCTCCACCAAGACCGGTTCCATTACCTCCATCCAGGCTGTATACGTACCGGCGGACGACCTTACCGACCCGTCTCCGGCTACTACCTTCGCGCACCTGGACTCTACCGTCGTACTGAGCCGTGACATCGCCGCCAAGGGTATCTACCCGGCTGTTGATCCGCTGGACTCCACCTCCCGTCAGCTGGATCCGCTGGTGATCGGTCAGGAACACTACGAAGTCGCCCGTGGCGTGCAGTCCGTACTGCAGCGCTATAAGGAGCTGAAGGACATCATCGCCATTCTGGGTATGGATGAACTGTCCGAGGAAGACAAGCAGATCGTGGCTCGCGCCCGTAAGATCGAGCGCTTCCTGTCCCAGCCGTTCCACGTTGCAGAAGTATTTACCGGTGCGCCGGGCAAATACGTTTCCCTGAAGGAAACCATCCGTGGCTTCCAGGGCATCCTGAATGGCGACTACGACCACCTGCCGGAGCAGGCGTTCTACATGGTCGGCACCATCGACGAAGCTGTCGAGAAAGCCAATAAGGCCAAGTAAGCGCAGAGATTCGCGGCCCTGCTTATCGGCGGGGTCCGGATTTCCTTCAGGCAATTACCAGAGAATGAGGTAGCCTTATGGCTATGACTGTACATTGCGACATTGTAAGCGCTGAGCAATCCCTCTTCTCCGGCCTGGTGGAGATGGTGATCGTGAGCGGTATCGAGGGTGAGCTGGGGATTTCCTACGGCCACGCCCAGCTACTCACCGCCCTCAAGCCCGGTCCGGTGCGCATCATCAAGCAAGGTGGTGAAGAGGAAGTGCTGTTTGTCAGCGGCGGTTACGCCGAAGTGCAGCCGAACATCGTCACCATTCTGGCGGATGTCGCCGAGCGGGAGATTGATGAAGAGGCCGCACAGAAGGCCCGTGAAGAGGCGACTCATGCCCTGCACAAGGCGCCTTCCGAGGTGGACTACGCAAGAGTGTCCGCCCAGCTGGCCGAAGCCGAAGCCCGCCTGCGCACTCTGCAGGCCATTCGCAAGGCCGCCGGCAAGTAAATGCTTCTTTCGAAGCGTCAGAAAAAGCAGCTCCGGCTGCTTTTTTTGTGTCCGTCCTGTTTTTACCATCCCCCGATTCGTGCGCTGTCCCGACCGCTCTGGGGCGGCTCTCTCAGCTGACAAACTCGCCTTTCACTCACTTTCTGCATCATTAGCGATAGGCACAGTGTCTCGCTGAAACTGTGATGCCGTCTCAATTTTGCAGTATTCCTACCCTGCACAGCAGGGCCATGAGGCGAAGTCGACCGGCGTTACAGAGTGGGCTTCACCCGAAAACTGATGATCAAACGGTAAAAAATCTAAACGGAAATTGCCTCAGCACGATGCTTTTCCCCGCTTTTTCAGTGTTTTTGCTGCAGCTATCCCTAAAGGCACCATCGCGAAAAGCGACACTCAATTGGTCACTAAAAGCCAAAAAAACCCTGTTGCGCTGTTACAGACTGTTACTTCTGAGGGCATAGATTTGTGATCTATTGGGGTGGTCAAGAGTCGTGAATTGCGGTTTTTGTCGCGACATCTCATAACAATAAATCCTGTCAGGAGGTCTCCATGCCAACCGGGAAACTTTTCTCGCGCATCTCCCTACTGGCGACGCTGGCGGCAGCAGCTCTGCTCTCCGTTTCAGCGCATGCCATGAAACTCAAAAGTCAAAACCTTGAGCAGCTGGTGACTGCTTCAGAGAGCATTTTGCTGGGCCAGGTTGTCAGCGTCACTGACGGCTTCCAGAACAACGCTCCCTACACCGAAGTCACCATCCGCGTCGGCAACGATGCCAAGGGCAAGGTCAAGGAAGACACTGAATACACTTTCCGTCAGTTCGGTCTGCTGAAGCCGCGCTCCATGGGTAACGGCAAGGTTTACCTGGGCGTAACTCCGGAAGGTTTTGCCAAGTGGCACGAGGGCGAACAGGTTGTGGCCTTCATGTACAAAAAAGCCAGCATGACCGGCTTCCAGACCACTGCAGGCATGGCCCAGGGCAAGTTTGTAGTGAGCAACGACAAGGTCATGAACGCTGTCAATAACTACGGCCTGTTCGAAGGCATGGACACCTCCAATATGTCCGCTGAAGAGCAGAACATGATTACCAACCCTGGCGCGGTCAGCTCAGCGACCTTCATGGGTTACGTCGGCAAGCTGGTTGAGGAGAGCAAAAAATGAAAATGAATAAGCTCAGCATCGCGATAGGTCTTGCCCTGGCTTCTGCCGGCGCACAGGCGGGTGGCCCCCTGTACATCCACGAGCCGACCATGCAGCCGTATAAGTGGGATACCTCCAAAGGTGAAATCCCTGTCTACACCGATGGTGGCCCCATGACTCCCACTGCCGATGGCGGTGAAGCACCGGCGTTTACCGTCAATTACGATGGCACCGTATTCCTGAGTATCGAGCAGGCCAATGCGGTGACTGCAAAAGCAGTCGCTGAGTGGTCCAATGTCGAAACCTCCACTCTGCGCATGTCCATTCAGGGCACTATTGAAGAGCAGACTGGTATCGCAGACGTCAACGAAACCAACGTTGGCGAAATTTACGCGAAAGAAAACGGCTACGGTTTCTGGGTCAATTACGACACCGATGGACAGATCCTGGAGCAGTATTTCGGTGTGCCGAAAAACCAGGTACTGGGTATCGCTTTCCCGGAGTGGGCGGACGAGGAAACAGGTGAAATCCTTGAAGCCACGGCCCTGATGAACGGCTGGTTCGTCGACATCAACGATACTGAGGGCGAAATGGTCGCCGGCGTGTTCACCCACGAATTCGGCCACGCCATGAACATGTCCCACTCGCAGGCCAACGGCCACTTCAGTTACATGGCTGCGGCGTACCGTCCCTACTACGACGGTGTACCGGGCTGTGATACTGCCAATGTCTACAAGGGCTTCCCCAAGCCGGCAGCAGACACCATCGAGACCATGTTCCCATACATCAATGTACGCGGCGAGCAGGGCCGCCAGCAGGCGAGCATCAGTGTGCGGGATGATATCGTGAATATCTCCGACCTGTATCCGACCGAGGCCTACAAGACTCAGTACGGTTCCATTACCGGCAAGCTGTACCTGAAAGACGGTGTCAGCGAATATTCCGGCATCAACATGGTCGCCCGCAACATCGACAATCCGATGTATGACGTGATCACCCAGCAGTCTGGTAACCAGACTCAGGGCCTGGTCGGCCCGGATGGCACTTTCACCATCAACGGCCTGCAGCCGGGTGCGCGCTATGTTCTGTACACCGACACCATCAAGGCCGGTGGCTACCCGACAGCGCCGACTTCCATCGTTTCCGAGTCCGAGTACTGGAACGCTGGCGAGAGCACAAACCCCGCCGAGGATCGCGCCTGTAGCTTCACGCCGATTACCGTGCAGGCTGGCGAGACCAAGCGCACGGACATGTACTTCAACGGCTACGAGGATGGCATCCAGTACACGCCGCTGGTGCAGGCGTTCGTCACCGACCTGGCCAAGAATGGCAAGAAAGCCTTCGGTACCGTGGGTAACGGTATTCCGTTCATTTACGACGCCGTGCAGAAATCTTACTCCCTGCACCCCAATGTCGACCTCCGTACCAACGGCGGCAAGATGAACAAGAACGCCACCAAGGCCGTGACCACTGCCGACCTCGACGGCAATGGCATCCGCGAGCCCGTCATGTGGGATCTCGCCAGCAATCAGCTGAAGCCCATGCAGGACCTGAATGGCAACAGCTGTGGCGGCTCTGGTTCCCTTGGCACTCAGGCCGCATCTGTCTGGGACATGGACGACACCGGTGAGGTGATGGTCGGCCTGGGCTACAAGGATGTCGATGGCGATGGCAACTGCCAGAGAAACGGCGGTGGCGAAATGGTGCCGGTCAAGTGGGATAAGCACGGTAACATCGAAGAGCTTCCCTATGATATTCCCGGCTATGTACAGTGGGTTCGCGCGGACCGCGTTTCCGGTAACGGCGAGGTCATCACTGGCTCCAACACCTACAAGCAGGTGGCGTGGGTCGATGGTGAATTCCGTGACCTGTACAGCGAGTTCGGGGCTAAAAATGCCACTGCCATGACTCGCGATGGCAGCATGGTTGCGCTGGATACGGACACCGGGGTGCAGCTCTGGAATACCAAAACTGATGAGCTTGAAAGTATCGGTGGTCTGACCTGGTGTGAAGACATGGACTACAACCATTTCTTCCTCGGCAACCTGTGCACCAACCCGCGTTACGGCGCTGAGTTCGTGCAGAACTACTTCGGCCCGATTCAGGTGATGCCGATCGATATGAATGAAGATGGCAGCGTGATCGTCGGTCGCGCCGGCTCCTTCTTCACCGGCTTTATCGGCGCGGTTTACCTGGAAGGTATCGGCTGGATCAATACCCGTGACTTCTTCAACAAGCAGGGTGTGGTCGAGGCCTCGCAGTTCCCGGTGGACAACCCGCTGGCCCTGAGTGGTGACGGTTCGGAAATGATGGGCAACCTGGCTGGCGCCACCATCACTTTCGATATCGACATGGACACTGCCTTTGTCTGTAAGGATGGGCAGGATCGCGAAGTCAGCTTCCCGAAACAGCTGATCGCGGAAGTCCAGGGCGGTGCAGAGTTTGGTCGCTGTGCGCACCTGAACGACTGATCCCCGTCCCGAGCGACGAAAAAGCCCGCCAACCGGCGGGCTTTTTTATTGTCTGGTGGGCGCCGCAGTTGAGGAAACTTATCCCTGCCGTAGTGCCCGATTTGATCCATCCAAACTTGATCTAAGCTCTCTGAGGGCTTGGTCGTACCAACCGGCTCTGCACCCCCCTTCATACAGAGAGTCAAATGGAAGAGACGGCGCCCGAGCACAGCAAGCCGAAGAGTGACCGCCAGATCCTGCAGGAGCAGATGGAGGCGAGTCAGCATGAATACCAGCGTAACAGCCTTTCGCTGGCCCTATCCTCAACGGCTGCAGGGTTGGAGATTGGCTTCAGTTTTTTTCTGATGGCCGTGCTGTTTACCCAGTTCCATCAGGAGGTCACCACTTCTCTTCTGCATCTGATACTCGCTTTGAGTTATCCGGTCGGCTTTATCCTCGTCATTATCGGCAGGAGTGATCTCTTCACCGAACATACGACACTGGCGATCCTGCCCGTACTCGATGGCAAGCAGAGCCCCCTGAGTCTGATGCGGGTATGGGGGTTGATCTACGGCGGGAATATGCTCGGCGCCCTGATTTTCAGCCTGATCTTTATCCGTTTTGCCTTGCTCAGTGATAATGTCGACAGTCTCGCCTTCGACTACTACAGCGACAAGATGATGGTGGATGGCGGCAGCGGTCTCTTTCTGGGCGCAGTATTTGCCGGTTGGTTGATGGGGCTGCTTGGATGGGTGGTGGCTTCCTCCACCGATACCATCGGCCGCATTGTGGTGATCAGTCTGATCACGTTCGTTATCGGCCTGGGAGGCCTGGCGCACTGTATTGCCGGTGCGGTGGCGGCGTTCAGCGCCTGGCTGGGGACGGATAATGGACTGACCGGGATGGACGTGCTGCGATTCCAGTTGATCGCCACCGCTGGTAATACCATCGGCGGCGCGGTGTTTGTGGGAATGCTCAAGTACGGCTACATCAGCAACGACTGACCGTGGACACCGGATCACAGGTAGGAGGCATCGGTGGTAAAAACCACATCGAACTCCCGCTCTTGAACATAGTCCCGCATCCGTTCCGTCAGGTTTTCGCGCCACTCATCCGCCAGCGCAATCGGGCACTGGTCCTCCCCCTCCTTCAGCAGGATCCGTGCATGCAGGTAGGTAGATCGTCCCGCCTTGCTGATACTGAGTGACCAGTCCTGAGCCGGGATATCCCGCATGGCCTTCGTGAAGGCCTGGTGAATCAATAGCTGGTGCTCCGCTGAAGGTGCTGCCAGCAGCACCTCCATCAGGTTCTGGTAGAGGATTCTGAACGGAACCGGCAGCATCAACACCACCATGCCGATCACCAGCCAGGCATCCAGGTAGGGCAGGAAACCGCCGAGTTTTTCACCGAAATGCCAGGCGGATGCAAATGCGCATAGCACGACGGCACTCAGTACCGTGTCAATCATCCAGGTAAAGGCATCTACCTGGATCAGGCTCGACTCGGTGACTTTGCCGATTCTGCGCAGGTAGAGGTAAATCACCAGGCAACCGAGTGACGCGACCGCGGCATAAATAGTGGCGATGCCGGTGTCCAGCTCCCGCCCGCCCCGAAACAGGGAAAACACCGCGGAAGAGAGTGCCATTAACATCACGCCGAGGGAGACCAGACTCTGCAGCACATTGAAGGCCGGTTCGAAACTGGCATACCCGAACGGAAAGCGAGGGTCAGCCTTTCGCTGAATCAGCCGCGAAACCCGCAGCATCACCAGGGACATAAGGAAATTTACCAGCGAAAAGACACCATCCAGGAAGATCGCTGCCGATCCAGACAGGTGGGCGAATACAAAAGCCAGCGCGGCCATAAACAGGCAGCCGGTGATCGAAAGCCACAACCCGCGGTTCTCTAGCTTTTCCATGCCTGTGTTCGCTCGATGTCATTGGCACTGAAATTTGTCCCAACAGCATAGCTGCCGTGGTTCTGTGGATAATACCCGTGTCGCCTCCAACAGAGCGCGGTAATTTTTTACCAGCTGAAAAAAGAAAACCCGCAGCCGGGGCCGCGGGTTTTCATTTCAGGCTACCGATCGTTTGAGATCAGTGTACCCAGTGATGGCGCTCCATCTTTTCCTGGATGGCTTCAGCCGTGGGCGTCGGCATGGCGCTGATCGGCAGGCGCTCGTGGAAGAAGGCCAGCCGGTCCTCGCTGTCCAGCTCGTTCATGGTACTGGCGTCAAAGATGCGGCCGTTGATCACCGTATAGGCAATGTTTTCAGACTGACGCAGATCCTCGAGCGGATTGCCGTCCACCACGATCAGGTCGGCCAGTTTGCCCGGCTCGATACTGCCAAGGTCACCGTCCATGCCCAGATAGCGGGCGCCGTCGATGGTGCCGGCACGGAACGCCTCCCAGGGAGTGAAACCGCCCTGCCCCATCATCCACAACTCCCAATGCGCACCTAGGCCCTCGCGCTGGCCGTGGGCACCGATGTGCACGGTAACGCCCTTGTCGCGCAGCTGCTTGGCGTGGCGCGCCACATTGAAGTGGTTGTAGTGGCTGTCCGGGGCTGTCGGCCGGCGGATACTGCGCGGATTGACGATAAAGTCCGGAGTAAAGGTAGTCAGGCGCTCGTTTTTCCACACCTCGGTGCGGTCATACCAGTAGTACTCACCGGAGAGGCCTCCGTAGGCGACCACGAAGGTCGGCGTGTAACCTACCTGCGTCTGGCCCCACAGTTGCTCCACGTCGGTGTAGACGTTGGCGATGGGCAGGGAGTGCTCTACACCGGTGTGGCCGTCGACGATCATGTTCATGTTGTGCTGGAACTTACCGCCGCCCTCGGGCACGACCATGATGCCCTGCTCGCGGGCTGCCTGCAGTACCTGCTGGCGCTGCTCGCGACGGGGCTGGTTGTAGCTTTTCACCGAGATTGCGCCCATCTCTTTCAGTCGGCCCACATGGAACTGGGCATCTTCCAGAGAGTTGATCTTGGCTTTGTAACCGGGACCCTTGGCGCCATAAAGGATGGTGCCGGTGGAGAAGATGCGCGGGCCGGTGATCAGGCCGGCTTTCTGCATCTCGGCGGCGGAGAAGATCTCGCTGCTGTCGTTGGACGGGTCGTGAATGGTGGTAACCCCGAATGCCAGGCTGGAGAACAGATTCCAGTTCTGCTGCGGGATAATCTCTTCGCGGCCCTGGGCACCGTGGGCGTGGGCATCGATCAGGCCCGGCAACACCGTCTTGCCGCTGACATCGATACGCTTGGCACCCAGCGGGATCTCCACTTCATTGGCCGGGCCCACCGCGACGATGCGGTTGCCGCGGAACAGCACCACGCCGTTGTCGATGACTTCCCGGGACTGCTCGGCGTCACGCATGGTGACCACCTTGCCGCCAGTGAGCGCAACCAGGCGATCGTGGTTTTCGTGCTTTTGGACGAAGCTCAGGTCCACGCCCTCGGCCACCGGCTCCGGCAAGGCTTCTGGCGCGCCGGCGACAAAGTCGAAGGCATTCCTCAGCTGCTGCTCGTACAGCTTCGGGCCATGAGACCAGCCCAGGGTGCGGCTGTCGGCAGACCAGTGCAGGTGCTCGCCGGCACGGGCGGAAACCTGTTTGACTGCCACTGCCTTGGCATTGGGGCCAATGGATTCGGACTTGCCAGTGTGCATGAACGGCGCCACATAGGCCTTGAAGTCCTGAGTGAAGGCCACCCAGCGGCCATCCGGGGACAGGCGGAAGGAGGTAATCTCGGCACCGTGCAGGTGCTCGCGCTCATCCTTGCCGTTGGCATCGACACTCTTCAGCACCCGCTTGCCGCCGCCGTCGTAGACAAACTCGGAGAAGTAGATCCGCTCGTCATCGGCGCCGAAATGGGGCTCGTAGCCAGCCTTGGCAATTCGCCGCTGCCAGTCGCCATCGGCATCGGCCAGGTAGATACCGGGTTCCAGCGAGTACTCCGGGCTGAGCAGATAACCGCCGGTAAAGCGGCGGTAAGCGACGGTTTCACCGCTGGGGGAGAAGCTCGGTTCCACGTACAGGCCCGGCTGACTGGTGATGTTCTCGCCGCGACCGCTGCGGGCGGACACAACGCGCACGTGGCCCAGCTTTTCGTCATCCCAAGTCACGTAAGTGATCTGTCGGCCATCGCGGGACCAGCTGGGATAGAACTCGAAGTGGTCGTCCTGGCGGGTCAGGCGACGGCGTTCACCGCTCTCCACATCCTGGATATAGATCCTGCCCAGGGCCTGGAAAGCGATCTGCCGACCATCCGGGGACTTCTGTGCCCAGCGGATCATCTTGACCTGGAACTCCTCCGGGGCGACGTCGACAGGGAAGCGCACCGCGTCCGCCACCTGCTTCTCGACCTGGATGTGAGCGGCGATTTCCTCGCTACCGCTGCCATCGGCGGCGATACGCTGGAACTTGCCCTTTGACCAGACGATCAGGGATTCCCCGTCGGGCATCCAGTCGTACTGCACGTAGTTGCCGTGGGAACCGAAGGTCTCCTGCAGATCCCGCTCCAATTCGCTGTATACCGGGGTTTCCAGGCCGGTTTCCAGATCCTTCAGGAACAGGGAGGTTTTGTTGTCCTGGCGGCGAATAAACGCCAGCTGGTTGCCATCCGGTGACGGCATCGGCGCGATGGCGCCGCCGGGACCGGAGACGAAAGTCTCTTCCTTGCCGTCCTGCAGATCGTAGCGGTTAATGGCAAAGATCTGCTGGGTGGAATTCTTGTTGTATTCCCACACCGTGCCCGGGGTGGTATCGATTGAGTAATAAATGTAGCGACCGTCCGGGGAGAACACCGGATCGGCGATATTCTTCTGCGCGATCTCACCGCCCAGGCGCTCCTTCAGCTGGCGGCCCTCGCCGCCACCGTAGTGGTACATCCAGATTTCACCGGCGGGAATACTGCGCCCGGACATAAAGCCCTTGCGCGCAACCAGGTGCTGGCCATCAGGGCTCCAGCTGGGAGAGTGCACCAGGTTTTCCTTCTCGGTGGTCAGCTGGCGCAGTTTGTCGCCGTTGCGATCCATGACCCAGATGTTGTCGGCGCCGTCGCGATCGCTGATAAAGACGATGGATTGGCCATCCGGGCTGAAGCGCGGCTGCATGTTCCAGGCGAGCTCGTTGGTCAGGGCCTTCGCCTTGCCGCCGCTTACGGGCACCTGATAGATGTCACCGAGCATGTCGAACAGGATGGTCCTGCCATCCGGGCTGACGTCCAGGTTGCTCCAGGTGGTCTCGCGGGTATCCAGCGCAATCGGCTTGAATTCATAGGGGGGCTGGTTCACGTCCCAGCTTTCGGCCTGGCCGGCGCTCTCTTTCTCTTTAACAGCTTCGGTGGCACCGGTATTCGCCCCGGTGCCAAGCGGCAGCAGCAGCGCTGCCGCCGTAAAACCGAGCAGCTGCTGGCGCAGTGGTTTCTGCTTGATCGTTGTCATTTATTAGTCCTTTCGCCACGCCTTTTGGGCGAGCGATCTGCTGATAGTCATCAGGGAAACAAGGCGGGTTGCCTCAACCCGGTTAAACTACCGGCAACGGACCGTGGCGGCAAACGAATCTCGGCGAACTCCGTCAGACCGGGGTGACCCGGGAGCGGGGTTGAGCCAATCCGGCTCAGCCGCCAAAATAGCGGCCCTTTCCAATCATCCAGCCCACAAAGGCCTGCAATGACCATTGATGTTGTGATCCTCGCCGCCGGTAAAGGCACCCGCATGCGTTCCGATCTGCCCAAAGTACTCCACCCTATTGGTGGCCAGCCGATGCTGGGCCGGGTCATCGAGGCCGCCAAGCAACTGGGTGAGGTGGAGATTACGGTGGTGGTGGGCCATGGCGCCGAGCTGGTGCAGGAGCGCTTTGCCGAAAGCGGCGTGAAGTTCGTTGAGCAGACCGAGCAGCTGGGCACCGGCCATGCGGTGGCCCAGGCGATCCCGAACTTCCGCGCCGGGTCGACGGTGCTGGTGCTCTATGGCGACGTGCCACTGGTGAAGAGCGGTACCCTGCAATCCCTGCTCAGCGCCTCGGACAAGGGCCCGGCCCTGCTGTCCGTGGATATGGCGAACCCGGCTGGCTATGGCCGGATCGTGCGGGATGACGCCGGACGCGTGCTGGCCATCGTCGAGGAGAAGGATGCGGATGCCGACACCCTCGCCATCCGCGAGGTGAATACGGGCATCCTCGCCGCCCCGGCCGACCTGCTGTCCCGCTGGCTGCCGGAACTGTCCAACAATAATGCCCAGGGTGAGTACTACCTGACCGACGTCATTGCCCGCTCGGTGAGTGAGGAAGTGCCGGTGACCGGTGTGCGCGCCAGCGACCCTTTGGAAGTGGCCGGAGTCAACAGCCGGGTGCAACAGGCACAAATGGAGCGCGCCCTGCAGCACAGCCGTGCGCTGGCTTTGATGAATGCCGGTGTCACCCTGCTGGACCCGCAGCGCATCGATATCCGCGGCAGCCTGCAGTGCGACAGCGACGTCTCCATTGATATCAACTGTGTGTTCGAGGGTGAGGTGATCCTCGGCAACGGAGTGCAGATCGGGCCCAACTGCCTGCTGAAGAACTGCCGACTCGCCGATGGCACCCGGGTGGAAGCCAATTCCATCATCGAGGATGCCGAGGTGGGCGAATCCTGCACCATCGGGCCGTTTGCCCGCCTGCGTCCTGGCACCCAGCTGGCCGACGGGGCCAAGATCGGCAACTTCGTCGAGACCAAGAAGGCGAAGATTGGCCGCGGCTCCAAGGTGAACCACCTCTCCTATGTGGGTGATGCCCTGGTTGGCGAGGGGGTCAACATCGGCGCCGGTACTATCACCTGCAACTACGACGGCGTGAACAAGTCCACCACCGAGATCGGCGACGGCGCCTTTATCGGCTCCAATACTGCGCTGGTGGCACCGGTTTCTGTTGGAGCGGGTGCGACCGTGGGCGCTGGTTCCACCATCACCCGTGAAGTGGGCGGCGACGAGCTGGCGGTGGCGCGGGGCAAGCAACGCAATATCAGTGGCTGGCAGCGCCCGACTAAAAAGAAGTGATATCGGTCTGAGCCAGGCTCCCGTCAACTGAAGTCAGATGGGTCCAGACACAGGGTGTGCTCCGGCAAATATTTACCGATCAGGTTTTTTGCTGGAGCACACCCTGTGTCTGGACCCGCCTACGGGAGCTTTCATATCTGCCTTGGCAGCTCCTCTTGAATTGCTTGTGTGGGGCTCGGGCACGGTCAGCTCGTCGACAAAAAAACTGAACGTTAAATATTTGCCGACGAGCTGACCGTACCCAAGCTCGAGCCTTGCGGTTCTTTTTGGTCGCATACTGCTGCAATTCCGGCGGGAATCCCCACTTCCCCTTCCGGGCCGTCCCGGCCTACCCATCTACACTTGCGCTTCGGGATCATAAGGAAAAACCCGATGCACAAGCCGCGACTGCACCCGGTTGCCTCATTCGACATCAATTTTCTCCAGTATCTGGACGAGCGGGGTCAGGCCACTCAGGCGCTGCCGGATTCGGCCACACCGGACCTGCTGCAGTCCCTGTACCGGCAGATGAACCTGGCGCGGCTGGTGGATCAGCGTGCGGTGCAGCTGCAGCGCACTGGTCGTCTTGGCACCTATCCCTCCAGTCTCGGCCAGGAGGCGATCGGGGTCGGTGTCGGCTCCGCCATGCAAGCCGACGATGTGTATTGCCCCTATTACCGTGAGACCGGCGCACTGCTTGAGCGGGGTGTCGAAATCGAGGAAATCCTCGCAATCTGGGGCGGCGATGAACGCGGCCAGGATTACCAGCACGCCCCCGAGGACCTGCCGCTCTGTGTCCCCATCGCCACCCAGCTACTGCACGCCGCGGGGGTCGCCTTCGCGCTCCAGTACAAGCAGCGACAGATGGGAGAGTCGGCCCGGGTGGCCGTCACCTGTGCCGGAGACGGCGCCACCTCCAAGGGCGACTTCTACGAAGCCCTGAACCTGGCCGGCGTGTGGAAGCTGCCGGTCGTTTTTGTCATTAACAACAACCAGTGGGCCATCTCTGTCAGCCGCGGAGCACAGAGTGCCTCCAGAACCATCGCCCAGAAAGCCATTGCCGCCGGCATCCAGGGATTGCAGGTGGATGGCAATGACGTCATCGCGGTGCGTACGGCAGTCGCGGACGCCATCGAACTGGCGCGTGGTGGTGAGGGCCCGGCGTTGATCGAGGCGGTCACCTACCGCCTGTGTGACCACACAACCGCCGACGATGCCAGCCGTTACTGTCCCCCGGAGCAGTTGGAACAGGCGCGGACCAGGGAACCGCTGCTGCGCCTGGGTACCTACTTGCGCGAACAGGGGTTCTGGGACGATGGCGCCGAGAGTGAGATGCAGCGGGAGCAGGCAGAAGTCATGGAGCGAGCGCTACAGGCTTACCACGCAAGACCTGCCGAGTCGCCCACCGCCATGTTTGACCATCTTTACGGGACGCTTCCCGAGGCATTTCTGGAGCAGTACGAAGAGTTGCAGTATCTGCGTGCCCGCGACAGGCAGGAGTCTGGCTGATGGCTGAAATCACGCTGGTCGAGGCGGTGAATCAGGCCTTGGCCCATGAGCTGGCAGCGGATCCGCGGGTAATCCTGTTCGGCCAGGATATCGGTGCCAATGGCGGCGTTTTCCGGGCCACGGACGGCCTGCAGAAGCGTTTCGGCGATGAGCGGGTACGGGACACGCCGCTGGCGGAAAACATGATTGCGGGGATCGCGGTGGGTATGGCGGTGCAGGGACTGCGGCCTGTGGCGGAGTTCCAGTTCATGGGGTTTATCTACCCCGGTCTCGACCATATTCTCAGTCACGCTGCCCGTTACCGAAACCGGACCCGGGGGCGCCTGTCCTGCCCGGTGGTCTACCGCGCGCCCTATGGTGGTGGCATCCACGCGCCGGAGCATCACTCGGAGAATACCGAGGCCATCTTTGCCCACATCCCCGGCCTGCGGGTCGTGGTGCCCTCTTCCCCGGCGCGGGCTTACGGCCTGCTGCTGGCGGCAATCCGTGACCCCGATCCGGTAGTGTTCCTCGAGCCCAAGCGCATCTACCGGGCAGTGCGTCAGGAGGTGCCGGACGGTGGCGAGGCCCTGCCACTGGATCGCTGTTTCCGCCTGCGCGACGGGAGCGATGTCACTCTGGTCGCCTGGGGAGCGGCCCTCAAGGAAACCCTCGAAGCCGCAGAGGCGCTATCCGCGGAAGGCATCGAGGCAGAGGTGATCGACCCCGCGACACTGAAGCCCCTTGATATCCACACCATTATCGACTCTCTGGAAAAGACCGGCCGCTGTGTGGTTATCCACGAGGCGGCGCGATTTGCGGGTCTGGGAGCGGAAATCACTGCACAGATCAATGAGTACGCCTTCGACCTGCTGAAAGCACCAGTACAGCGGGTCACCGGTTACGACACGGTGATGCCCTATTACCGGCTGGAGGATTGCTACCTGCCGGATGGCGAGCGGATTCTCGCTGCCGTGCGAAAGACTCTCGACTACCCGGCGGGAGGTGATCGGTGAAGCTCTTCAAGCTGCCGGACCTCGGTGAGGGCCTGCCGGACGCGGTAATCCGCGAGTGGCATGTGGCCGAGGGGGATACCATCGCGGCCCATGCGCCTCTGGTCACGGTAGAGACCGCCAAGGCATTGGTCGAGGTACCGGCCCCCTGGGGCGGGCGCATCGAAAAATTGTTTGCCGCCGAGGATGAGACACTGGATGTCGGCCAACCGCTGGTCGGATTTGCCGAGGAGGCGGATCGCCGGGAGCGCGACAGGCACCATGAGCGGGCCGAGCCGAGTAAAGAGACTGCGGATGCCGGCACGGTGGTGGGCAGGATTCAGGCGGGCGGTGGCAGCATCGGCGCCGAGCTCGCGCCGCAACCGCTCACAGCCAGGCGCGCGACACCCTCGGTGCGGGCGCTAGCCCGCCTACTTCGTGTTGACCTCGATCAACTGACCCCGGCCGCGGAGCGTTTTACTGCAGAAGAAGTGCGCGCGGCCGCCGCGCCCACCCGGGCTGAATCCGGAAGCACGCTGCGGCCTGCTGCACAGCAAAAGGACGATACCCGCTCACCGGCGCGCCGTGCCATGGCTCTCGCCATGAGTCGAGCCCGGGACCAGGTCGCCCCTATGACCCTTCTGGACGAGGTCGATGTGCACAGCTGGTGGGGCAAAGAATCTGCGACACTGCGCCTGATCCGCGCCATCGAAGCCGCCTGTCGGGCGGAGCCCAACCTCAACGCACTCTATGAGGACGATCGCCTCACGCCTGCATCGGGCGTCAATCTCGGTCTTGCGGTGGACTCTCCCCGGGGGCTGTTTGTCCCCGTCCTGCGGGATATTGGCGCGCGCACCGACGAGGAGCTGCTGCAGCAAATCGACACTTACAAACGTCAGGCGCGGGAGAGCGGTATCAACCGCGAGGACCTGCAGGGAGCCACCATACTGCTCTCCAACTTCGGCGCCCTTGCCGGGCGATTCGCCACGCCGGTCGTCATGCCTCCTACCGTGGCGATCATCGGTGCCGGTCGCACGGTGGAATCGGTGGTACCCATCGATGGGAAACCCGCTGTGCGACCGCTGTTACCGCTTTCCGTGAGCGCCGACCATCGGGCGGTAACCGGGGGTGAGCTGGCCCGATTTCTCGCCGCTCTGGGCACCGCCCTGTCGAAATAAGGGGGCTCCGGGGTGGGCGCAATGGTTTCGCTTTGCTATATTTAAGTTTCGAAACGAAACTTTGCAAAAGTATGTCGAAACGCAATACCCAGCAGCGCCGCCACCAGATTCTCGCTGTGGTCACCGAAAATGGCGAAGCCACTGTCGAGGAGCTGGCCCGGCGATTCGAAACCTCAGAGGTTACGATCCGCAAGGACCTGACGGCGATGGAAAATCACGGCCTGCTGTTGCGCCGCCATGGCGGTGCCATACCCGTGCCGCGGGAGCTGGTGGTCGAGGAGGCCCCGTCCGAGGTCAAGCGCGCCATCGGTCGCGCCGCTGCCGCGCTGATCCCGGACCACCACCGCATCGTGATCGACTATGGCCGCACGACCGCCGCCATGATTCCGGAGCTGAACCACAAGCGTGGACTGGTGGTAATGACCAACTCCCTGCACGTGGCGAATGCCCTGCGGGAACTGGAGAACGAGCCGACTCTGTTGATGACCGGCGGCACCTGGGATCCCCATTTCGAGGCCTTCCAGGGGCTGGTGGCTGAGCAGGTTTTGCGCGGCTATGACTTCGACCGCGCCTTTATCGGTGCCGATGGTATCGACCTCGAGCGTGGCACCTGCACCTTCAATGAGCAGATAGGCCTGTCCCGCGTCATGGCGGAAGTGGCGCGCGAAGTGGTGGTGCTGGCGGAGTCCAGCAAAGTGGGTCGACGCATCCCGAATCTGGAGCTGCCCTGGGAGAGTGTCTCCACGCTGGTGACCGACGCGGGGCTGGAAGATGCCACCGCGACCGCCATCGAGGCCCTCGGCGTGAATCTGATCTGCGCCGAAGTAAGCGCTTACGCCTAGCGAATCAGGCGGCTGACAAGAGCCGCAATTCTATTTCCAAAGGGTGGGCAGCCGTACCGCCCGACTGAGAAGAGGTTTGTTAATATGTGTGGAATCGTCGGAGCGCTGGCCCAGCGCAATGTGAATGAAATCCTGCTGGAGGGGTTGCGCCGCCTGGAGTACCGCGGTTACGACTCCGCCGGTGTCTGCCTGCTGGACAGCGACGGGCAGCTGCAGTTGCGTAAGAGTGAAGGCAAAGTTGCTGATCTGGAAGCACGCCTCGCCGCCAGCCCGGCATCCGGCCGCCTGGGTATCGCCCACACGCGCTGGGCCACCCACGGTGCGCCCTCTGACAGAAATTCCCACCCGCATGTCTCCGGCGATTTTGCCCTGGTGCACAACGGCATCATCGAAAACCACCAGAGCCTGCGCGAGGAGCTGAAAGCCCGCGGTTATCAGTTCATCTCGGACACCGATACGGAAGTTGTGGTGCACCTGATTCACTCGCTTGCGGATGAAGGGCACGATCTTTTGTCCGCGGTCACGGCGGCCACAGAGCGCCTCGACGGCGCCTATGCGCTGGGCGTGATCAGTGCGCGGGAGCCGAACAACCTGGTCTGTGCCCGCTCCGGCAGTCCACTGGTGATCGGGGTGGGCATCGAGGAAAACTTCATTGCCTCTGACCCCATGGCCCTGCGCCAGGTGACGGACCGCTTTATTTTCCTGGAAGAAGGTGATGTGGCGGAAGTCACTGCGGCGGGCATTGCCGTGCGCGACAGGAATGGCGAGGAAGTGAGCCGCCCGGTGCACAAGCTGGATGGTGGCCACGATGCCGCCGACAAGGGACGTTATCGTCACTACATGCAGAAGGAAATCTTCGAGCAGCCAGCCGTGGTGGCTGCCACCATGGCCGGGCGTATCGGCAACGAGACGGTGCTGCCGGAAGCCCTGGGTGCGCGGGCCAACGAGATCCTGCCGGAAGTGAAACAGGTGCAGATTGTCGCCTGTGGCACCAGCTACCATGCCGGTCTGGTTGCCCGCTACTGGCTGGAGGATTGGGCTGGAATCCCCTGCTCGGTGGAAGTGGCCAGTGAGATTCGCTACCGCAAAACGGCGGTTCGCCCCGGCACCCTGTTTGTCACTATCTCCCAGTCCGGCGAGACCGCTGACACCCTGGCAGCACTGCGGCAGGCCAAGGAACTGGGTTACCTGGCCTCGATGACCATCTGTAACGTACCGAACAGCTCGCTGGTGCGGGAGTCCGAACTTTCTCTGATGACCGAGGCTGGTCCGGAGATTGGTGTCGCCTCCACCAAGGCCTTCACCACCCAGCTGGTGGCGCTGCAGCTGTTCTGCATCGCTCTGGCCAAGGTCAACGGCCTGCCCAAAGATCGCGAGGCTGAGCTGGTGCGTTCCCTGCACCAGTTACCGGAACTGATGGAGGCATTCACCGGGCTGGACAAGACCGTGCAGGACACTAGTGAGGCCTTCGCCGAGAAGCACCACGCTCTGTTTCTGGGTCGGGGCGTCGAATACCCGATTGCCCTGGAAGGTGCGTTGAAGCTGAAAGAGATTTCCTATATCCACGCCGAGGCCTATCCCGCCGGCGAGCTGAAGCACGGCCCCCTGGCGCTGGTGGATGCGGATATGCCGGTGGTCGTGGTGGCCCCGAATGACGAACTGCTGGAGAAGCTCAAGTCCAACCTGCAGGAAGTACGTGCCCGCGGCGGTGAGCTGTTCGTTTTCGCCAGCCCCAAGGCCGGCTTCACCAGCGAACCGGGCATCACCGTGGTGGAAGTGCCGGATGCCCCGGAGAGCCTGCACCCGATTCTGTACACCGTGCCGCTGCAGTTGCTGTCTTACCACGTGGCCCTGCTCAAGGGCACCGACGTGGACCAGCCGCGCAACCTGGCCAAGTCCGTCACCGTCGAGTAACCGGCACCGCCCGGCAGTGAAACACTGCCGGGCAATCCCTCTCCCTTCCCTGTGGATCCAAGCCCTCTCGCTGCCGCTCGCGATTCATTTTGCGCCAACCAAGAAACTCCCCCTCGCCGTCGCTGAAATCGCCGTGCTATAACCAGCGCTCGGCAAATTATGAAAAGAGGCCGGGGTATGACCACTGCAGACGTGAAAACCGATCAAAAGCCAGCGGTTTCTTCCGAACCCAATGCGCCGGTGATGAACGGCGATGTGAACATGCTTTTGGGGGAGCCCTCCCTGCCCCCGGAGGAAGTGCGCGAAGAGCGCAAACGGAAACTTACCGCTGCCTTCCGCCTGTTCGGCAAATTCGGCTTCGATGAGGGGGTGGCCGGGCATATCACTGTGCGCGACCCAGTGGAGGAAGATCATTTTTGGGTGAACCCCATGGGCGTCTCCTTCAAGCAGTTACGTCAGTCGCAGCTGTTGCTGGTGAATCACGCCGGTGAGGTGGTCGAGGGGGATGGTTTCCTGAACGGTGCGGCCTTCACCATCCACTCCCATATCCACAGAATGCGTCCGGACGTGGTGGCTGCTGCTCATGCCCACTCACTCTACGGCAAGGCCTGGTCCTCCCTTGGCAGGTTGCTCGACCCTATCACTCAGGATGCCTGTGCTTTCTACGACGATCATGCATTGCTGGAGACCTTTTCTGGCGTGGTGCTGGAAATGGGCGAAGGTGAGGCACTGGTGCAGGCGCTGGGGCAGAAGAAAGCACTGATCCTGCAGAACCACGGCCTGCTGACCGTGGGCAAGAGCGTGGACGAGGCCGCCTGGTGGTATATCACCATGGAGCGCAGCTGCCAGGCACAGCTACTGGCCGAGGCCGCCGGCACGCCAAAACTGATCGAGCCGGAGGTGGCGATCCGTACCCGCGCGGTGGTGGGTACCGAGCTGGCGGGTATGTTCAGTTTTCAGCCGCTATACGACACCATCTGCGCCGAACAGCCGGATATGTTCGACTGAGCGTCGGAACGCTTCCATTCACAGACCCGGCTTGCTCTTGGCCTCCTCCTGATCCCAGTGGTGGTCCAGGTGCAGGTCCTTGTCCCGGCGATCCTCCTTCAGGGCCTGCAGCAGCTGTTCGCGGTAAATCTTGGTCTGGGCGATATGCTGGGACTCATCCCGCCAGTAAGGGAACAGGGATTCCAGCATGCGCTGGTCGTGCTGCTTGAACTTCCTTGTGGCGCGGCGGGCCTGCAGCGGGGACAGGCCCAGTAACTGCAACGCCTTCTCGCCGATGGAGAGGGCGGAGTCCACCGTCTCGCGGAAGATGTATTTCACCCCCGCCTCCATCAACGCGTACTGATGCATGCGGTTGCGGGCCCGAGCGAGAATGATCAGGTGCGGGAAATGCTTGCGGATCTGCGCGACGATCTCCAGCGAAGCGGCCTGGTCACTCAGGGTAAGGATCACCAGTCTCGCGTTTTTGGCTCCCGCCGCCTGCAGCAGCTCCTCTCGTGAGGCATCGCCATAGTAAGCCTTGATGCCATAGCGCCGGACCAGGTCCAGTTGTTCCGCATTGCGCTCCAGCAGCGTCGTCTCGAAACCACAGGCATTCAGCAGGCGCCCGGCGATCTGCCCGAAGCGGCCGTAGCCGATAATGATTACCGGCGAACCGTGATCCTCCGGGTGCGCTTCCTCTTTCTCGCGGTCAACGCTGGTGCCGCGCAGATAACGGGGTTGCACAAACTGCTCGTAAATCAGCAGCAGGATCGGTGTCAGCGCCATGGACAGCGCAATTACCACCACCAGCAAGTTGGCGGTGGTCGCTTCCAGCACTTGCCGCTGGGCGGCGAAGGACACCAGCACGAAGCCAAACTCACCCGCCTGGGCCAGAGACAAGGCAAACAGCCAGTCTTCCCCCTTCGACATACCGGTGATCCTGGCCAGTGTGAACAGCACCGCGAATTTCACCACCACCAGCAGTACTACCAGGGCCAACAACAGCAGCGGGTACTGGGCGATCAGGTTGAAGTTGACGCTGGCGCCTACGGCGATGAAAAAGAGCCCCAGTAGCAGGCCCTTGAAGGGCTGGATATCCGCCTCGAGCTCGTGGCGAAATTCACTTTCGGCCAGGATCACGCCTGCCATAAATGTGCCGAGGGCTGGCGATAAATCCAGCCAGATCATCACTGCCGCCGCACCGACCACGATCAGGAGTGAAGTCACCGTGAACATCTCGCGCAGCTGGCTGCCGGCCACCAGGCGCAACAGCGGGCCGAGCAGATAGCGTCCCGCCAGCACGAACGCGATCATGGTGCCGATCACTGCCAGCGCATAGCGCCAGCCACTCAGGCCGCCGGCGTCCACTTCCGGCAGATTGCCGGCCAGCAGTGGCAACAGTGCCAGGATGGGGATGACGGCGATATCCTGAAACAGCAGCACGGAAAATGCGCCACGACCGCCCTCGGTGCGCAGTAAGCCCTTTTCGGTCAGCGACTGCAGGACGATGGCGGTGGAAGACAGCGCCAGGATCAGTCCGATGGCCACGGCCGGACGCCAGCTCTTTTCATAGATCAGCAGTGCCACGGCGGCAATTGCGGCTGCCGTTAGCAGCAGTTGCGCACTGCCGGTGCCAAAAATGGCACCGCGCATACGCCACAACTTGCGCGGCTGCAGCTCAAGGCCGATCAGGAACAGCATCAGCGCCACTCCGAATTCCGCCACGTGCATTTCTTCGGAGGCATCGCCGACAAGGCCGAGCGCGTGCGGACCGATGGCGACCCCGGCGATCAGGTAACCCAGCACGGAGCCGAGGCCCAGCCGGGTGGCCAGGGGTACGGCAATAACGGCGGCGGCCAGGTAGATGACGGCCTGGAAGATAAAGCTGCTGTGTTCCATACGACTATATTCGGGTTGTAATCGGTATCTGTTCGGGCCTTAGCCCACCGGTTCTGCAGAGGTGGTCTCTGGCTCCGCCACGGCGCGGCTGCGTCTGATCAGCGGGCCAATGGTCGACCCCTGCACGACAATGGAAAAGACTACCACGCCGTAAGTCATCACCACCCACAGGTGACGCAGGTCCTGGTCGCCGATCGCGATATGGCCGGCGGGAATGGACATAGCCAGAGCCAGTGCCAGGCCTCCACGAAGTCCGCCCCAGATCAGGATGCGTTCGCTGTAGGGGTGGTAGCGGCGCCGGCGCTTGAGGAAGAAGAACGGTATGTTCACCGCCGTCACCCGCCCCAGCAGCACAATCACGATGGCCGCGGCCATCAGGATGTAATCGATTGAGCCAAAATCAATGGTGATCAGGAACAGCCCCACCAGCATGAAAAGCAGCCCGTTGAGAAAGTCTTCGGTGATGCTCCAGAAATGATCCAGTTCGTGTTGGCTCACCCGGGAGAAACCCTGTTCGCGGGTAAAGTTGCCGATAATGATGCCGCTCACCACCATTGCCAGCGCCCCGGAAACGCCGAGAATATTGGCCAGAGCGAAACCGGCGGTGGGGATCACCAGGGTCAGCAGCAGTTCCAGGCTGTGATCGTCGGTGGCGCAGATGAGAAAGTGAAACAGTGCGCCGATCAGTAGGCCCAGCACCACGCCACCGATGGCCTCAATGGCAAATAACTCCGTGACCGCCGGCACCGAGGGATCGGCACCCTCAAAGCACAGCGCATAGATAACGGTAAAAACCACCAGCCCGAAACCGTCATTGAACAGCGACTCGCCTTCGACCTGAATAGCCACCTGCTCGGGTGCTTTGAGGCTTTTGAGAATCGCCAGTACGGCAATGGGGTCGGTGGGGGAAATCAGCGCGCCAAATAACAGGCAGTAAACGAAGGCCACCGGCAGGCCCAGGAAATTCAGGAGCCAGTACAAAAGAGCGCCCACCACGAAGGTGGAAATCAGCGTCCCAACTACCGCCAGCAGACCGATTTCCAGCCGCTGGTTGCGCAGCATCAGCAGGTCGATATGGAGGCTGCCGGCAAATAGCAGAAAGCCGAGCATACCTTTGAGTAACAGGTCTTCGAGATTGAGCAGCGGCAATAGCTGATCAGCCCAGTCGCGCAGCTCCAGGATACCGAGCTTGCCCAGGCCGATGACCAGCAGCGACAGCGCCAGTGCACCGGCAGTGATGGCGATCGTGGTTTGCGCGCGCAGCACATACTGGTTGAGGAAGCCCAGGAAGACCGAAATCGCCGCGAGAAAACAAAAGGTGTAATAGGCTTCCATGTCGCGCACGACTCCATTGCAGGATAAATACTGCGGCCACCGGGCGCGGTCGCGGCAGGTTGCCGGCGCTATCAAGCGCCGGGGGATTTGCCGCAGGAAAGTTGCGGCCAGTCAGGTGGCGAGGGTGCCGTTATTGTAGTCGCGCAGTGTCTGCTCGATCTCCTCACGGCTGTTCATTACGAAAGGCCCGTAATGCACGACCGGTTCGTTGAGGGGTCGTCCGTGGAGGCACAAGAGTCCGGCGCCCTCGCCGTCGGCGCGCAATTGTAGCGACTCCCCGCGACCGTACAACAGCATATTGCCGCGCCCGATGGGCCCGCGCTCGGACATGAGTCCGCCGCGGTAGATGAACACCAGCACCGCGTGCTCGGCCGGCATTGGCAGCGTGAATTCCGTATCCGGCTGCAGGCGCAGGTCGGCCACTGCGGCCTCGGCTGCGGTTTCCGTCAGCGGCGCAGTTTTTGCCTCACCTTGAATCTGCCAGTGGCCAGCGATCAGCCGCGCCACAGAACCCCTGCTGTCCAGCGGCACTTCAGGAATATCGCCACCCTGGATATCGCGCCATGTGGGTGCGTCCATCTTGTTGGCGGCGGCCATGTTGATCCATAGCTGGAAGCCGTGCATGCCGCCCTCTCCCTGTGCCGGCATCTCCGAGTGGATAATGCCGCGGCCAGCGCGCATCCACTGGGCGCCGCCGGTGGAAACGGCGCCGCGATTACCGAGATGGTCCTGATGCTCAAACTCGCCGTTCAGCATATAGGTCAACGTCTCGATCCCCCGGTGCGGATGCGGTGGAAAGCCGGCGATATAGTCATCAGCATTATCCGAGCGGATTTCATCCAGCATAAGGAACGGGCTGAAATCCGGACTCTGGAAACCAGCCACGCGCTGGATCTTTACCCCGGCGCCGTCAGCGGATGCCTGGCTGGCTACAGTCCGCACCAGTGGGCGAGCGCCCGGTTGCAGCGTGAGTTTGTTCATGTCGCACCTCCCCGATGGAATTTTTCTGAGTATAAAACGATGGATTCGATTGAAAATGGCAAAAAATCGCCCTATATGTTCGACTGCATCGGAGAATAAATAGGCCCGGGGGGATCACTGCCTCCGGGCAACCACAGAGCAGGGAGCTCAAATGCCCAAGGTCACCCTCGAGCAATGGCGCATGTTCCAGTCCGTCGTCGAACACGGCGGCTTTTCCCAGGCCGCGCAGGCGGTACACAAGAGCCAGTCATCCATTAACCACGCTGTGCACAAACTGCAGGAGAGCCTCGGTGTGCCCCTGTTGGAAGTGCGCGGGCGCAAGGCGGAACTCACGGATGCGGGCCGCATTCTGCTGTCGCGGGCCGGGGGGCTGCTCAACGAGGCCGAGGCGCTGGAAGCGGTGGCCTCGAGCCTGGCGGTCGGTCGCGAGGCGGCTCTGACCATCGCGGTGGATGTGATTTTCGACTACGACTGCCTGTTCAATGCCATCGAGCGCTTTGCCGAGGAGTTTCCACTGACGCGGCTCGAGGTGCGCGAGACGGTGCTGTCCGGAGCGGAGGAGTTGCTGCTGCAGCAGGACGCGGATTTCATTCTCTCCGCGCGGGTGCCGCAGGGCTTTGTCGGCGAACCGGTTTCTGTGGTGCGTTTCCTGCCGGTCGCTCATCCGGATCACCCGCTGCACCGGCTGGGACGGCCGGTGGCGCGCAAGGATCTGAAGGCCAGCCGCCAGATCGTGTTGCGGGATTCCGCCAGCCGCAACCGGCAGGACTCTGGCTGGCTCGGTTCCGACCAGCGCATTACCGTCACCAATGTGCAGACTTCCATCGAGCTGATCGAGCGTGGCCTGGGGTTTGCCTGGCTGCCGGAGACCCGCATCCGTGAATCCCTGTCTGCCGACCGCTTGCTGCCGCTGCCGACGGAGGAGGCATGGGAGCGCAATGTCACCGTCTACCTGGTCTACTCGGACAGTGACAAGACGGGTCCCGCCGCCCATTTCCTGATCGATGTGCTGCGCTCCGGGCTGTATATGCCGGAATGATGTTTCAATAAATCGAATGTAAGGCACGAAAATTTGCGGTTTTCACCGCAGTTCTTGGAACTACACTGTGGACAACTTTCGATTGGCATCCACAGTGAGGAATAGCCCATGAACAGCGGAGCTCTCTGCGATTTCGGAAAACTACTCGGCCGCGTGCTGATGTCCCTGATATTCATCAGTGCAGGCTGGAGCAAGATCGCCGGTTATGCCGGCACCCAAGCCTATATGGAGTCAGCTGGTGTGCCCGGCGCCCTTCTACCTCTGGTCATCATTGCGGAGCTGGGCGGTGGCCTGGCAATTCTCTTCGGTTTCCTTACCCGCTGGGCTGCGCTCGGCCTTGCGATCTTCTGTCTCGCCAGCGCCTGGCTGTTCCACTATGTCCCGGGGGACCAGGCTCAGATGATCAGCTTCATGAAAAACATCACCATTGCCGGCGGTTTCTTCATTCTGGCCTGCGCCGGTGGTGGAAATTTGAGCGTCGATCACTGGCTGCGACGCAATAAATAACTGCCGAGACGGCGAAAGCGCCACGGCAACGACACGTTGAACAATTATTGAACCATTGAGGAGGGGTTATGGGCCTGTTGGTGAAAGGCAAGTGGCAGGACCGCTGGTACGACACGGAAAAAAGTGGCGGCGAGTTCGTCCGCGAGGATGCGCAGCTGCGTAACTGGATCACCGCCGATGGCAGCCCCGGCCCCTCCGGCGAGGGTGGCTTCGCTGCGGAGGCGGATCGCTACCACCTTTATGTATCCCTCGCCTGTCCCTGGGCCCACCGCACGCTGATATTCCGCAAACTGAAAGGCCTTGACGAGCTGATCAGTGTGTCGGTAGTGAGTCCTTACATGCACGAGCACGGCTGGACCTTCAACAAGGATGAGGGCAGTAGCGGCGATGCCCTGTTCCAGAGTGACTACCTGTATCAGGTCTACACCCGCAACAAGGCCGACTACACCGGTCGGGTGACGGTGCCACTGTTGTGGGACAAACAGCGCGGCTGCGTGGTGAGCAATGAATCGTCAGAAATCATCCGCATGTTCAACAGTGCGTTTGATGGCCTCACGGGCAACAGCGAGGATTATTACCCTGACGATCTGCGTGGCGATATCGATGCAACGAACGATATCGTCTACGAAAATGTGAATAACGGTGTCTATCGAGCGGGTTTCGCGACGCAGCAGGATGCCTATGAGCACGCCTACGAGCGGCTATTTGCCACCCTGGAGCAGCTGGAGCGACGCCTGTCGGATAACCGTTACCTCTGTGGTGACCGCATAACCGAGGCCGACTGGCGCCTGTTCACTACCCTGGTGCGGTTCGACCCCGTCTACCACGGCCATTTCAAGTGCAACAAGCAGCGCCTGGCGGATTACCCCAACCTCTGGGGCTATGTGCGCGAGCTCTACCAGTGGCCCGGTGTGGCGGAGACGGTGGATTTCCACCATATCAAGACGCACTACTACGCCAGCCACGACACCATCAATCCCACTGGCGTGGTGCCGAAGGGCCCGGAGCTGGATTACTCCGCACCCCACCATCGGAATTGACGTGCAGTCTGGCGGCGGCTCATCCCTGAAGTCGCCGCCATCACTGTACTGGGCGCGTCAATTTACCTTCACGCAATAGTGACCGATTTCTGAGAAGGCCTGATATGAAACTCTTTTATTCCCCCGGTGCTTGTTCCCTCTCCCCCCATATCGTCGCCTGCGAGGTGGGCATACCGGTCGAACTCGTTCAGGTGGATCTGAAGAACCACCGCCTGGTGGATAGCGGTGGCGATTTCGGGGAAATCAATCCCAAGGGTTATGTACCGGTGCTGCAACTGGAGGGCGGCGAGCGGCTCACGGAGGGGCCTGCCATCGTGCAGTTCCTCGCCGAGCAGAAACCTGATGCGGGCTTGTTACCGGAGGTTGGCAGCCTGGACCGCTACCGGGTACAGGAGTGGCTCAACTACATCTCCACGGAACTGCACAAAACCTTTGTCCCGCTGTTCTGGAATGGATCCGAGGAAGAAAAGGCGGCGGCGAAGGAGAAGCTGAGCGAGCGCTTTGCATACGTCGACAGCCAGCTCGCTGGCGATTATCTCCTCGGCGACCGGTTCACCGTTGCCGATGCGTATCTGTTTACCGTGACCAACTGGATGGATCGGTTGGGTATGGACTATAGCGACCTGGCGCGACTGCAGGCCTTTCAGAAACGCATGAAGGCGCGCCCCGGCGTCCAGGAGGCCCTGCACAGCGAGGGACTGTCGTAGGCCTGTAATCTCAGCGGGTGGGAAGCCGGGTGGGTACTTGCTTGTCGGCCCCACCGATTGTGATCGGCTCACGGGCCCGTGCCACCAGCAACACCAGCGTCAGGGCGGTTAGCGCACAGGCACACATGGCGGCGGCGATGGGCACCAGGGTGCCGGTATGCAGCCCGTTGACCAGCCCACCCAGAATACCGCCGGTTATAAACAGTGAGGCCCCGTAAAGGGCGTTGGCGCTGCCGCTGATGTTGGGGAAAAACTCCAGGTAACAGGCTGCCGCATTTGGGGCCGTGAGGCCGATACAGGCCATCACCAGTAACAGTGGCACCATCCAGCGCAGCAATGTGGGCTCACCGGCCAGGGTCCCGGTCAATAGCAGCCCGCAACCCAGTAACTGCAAGCCTACTCCCGCCAGCAGTATCTGCCGCGGCTCGAAGTATTTCAGCAGGCGGATATTGATCTGCACCATGGTGATCAGCCCCAGGACGCAGGCGCCGAAAAACAGCGGGAATCGTCCGGCGGGCACATCGAAATACTCCATAAACACAAACGGCGCTGTGGTGATGTAGATGAACATCGAACCACTCACGCAGGCCTGGGTGCCGAGAAAGCCCAGTGCGCGGCGGTTGCGCAGCACCTGGCCGTAGTTGCGCAGCAGGTGACGCTTGGGAGCCGACTGCCGGCGGGCGCGGGTGAACCAGGACACGGTCTCCGGCAGCAGGGTCCGCACCAGGATCAGCATTGCCAGGGCGTAACCGAGCAGGAACAGGAAGATCCACTGCCAGCTGCCGGCGACCACCAGCAAGGAGCCGATCACCGGTGCCGCCAGCGGTGCCAGTAACATCATGGTGCTGATGACAGAGATGATCCGCGCGGCGTCGCGGCCGCTGTAGAGATCCCGCACGATGGCGGCGCAGATAACGGTACCGAATCCCCCACCCACGGCCTGGGTGAAGCGCAGTGCGATCAGCTGGTCGGCAGTTTTTATCCACAGGATCAGGAAGGTGCTGGCAATAAAGATGATCAGGCCGATGGTTCCCACCGTGCGGCGCCCCCAGCGATCCGATAGCGGTCCGCCGAGCAACTGCCCCAACGCGAATCCGAGCAGGAAACTGGAGACAGAATGCTGTACCCGCGCCACCTCGCTACCCAGCGACTCGGCGATCGCGGGAATCGCTGGCAGATAGGTATCGATCGCAAATGGCGTCAGAGCCACCAGGGCGGCGAGCCAAAGGGCCAGCCAGCGTGGCGGCAGTTTGTCATCGGTGAGTGATGCGGTGCTCATAACGGGCTCGGTGAAGCGGGGGGGGTTGCAGTCTGCCCCCGGCAGTGGGCGCGGCATGGTACTGGCCCCGACCCGGTGTTACCAGCGTCGCGGGGTTACTTCTCCTGGCGCAGGGTGTAGAGGCCCTGTTTCAGTTTGAGCAAGTGGTCCTGCAGCTGTGGTCCCTTGCGCTGGGCGACCCCGATCGCGAGGGTGTCGATCACCACCAGGTGGGCGATGCGGGAAGAGAGCGGCGTGTAGATCTCGATATCCTCTTCTACATCCACTTCCAGCGGGATGGTGGCCTGCTGTGCCACTGGTGAACGGCTCGGGGCGAGGCCGATCACGGTGCCACCCTGCTGCTTGACCATCTCCATGGAATGCAGCAGCGCCTTGGTGCGCCCGCTCTGGGAGATGGCCACGACGACATCCCCGGGCTCCATCGACATGGCGGACATGTTCTGCATGTGATGGTCTGAGTGGGCGGCAGTGGCCACCTGCAGGCGGAAGAACTTGTGCTGGGCGTCGCTGGCGACGGCACCGGAGGCGCCGAAACCGAAAAACTCCACCCGTTTGGCGGAGGCGATGGCGGCCACGGCCGCTTCCAGCGCGCGGTTGTCGATGGTGTCGCGCACATTGAGCAGGGTGTCGACGGTGGAGTCGAACACTTTGCGCTTGTACTCGGCAATGGTGTCGGTTTCGGTGACCGCGATCTGGCCAAAGCTGGGGCTGGAGGCCAGTTGCTGGGCCAGGTTGAGTTTGAATTCCTGGAAGCCGGAACAACCCACCGCACGGCAGAAACGCACCACAGTGGGTTCGCTTACCTGGGCCTCGGTGGCCAGGTCGACGATCCGCATATGAATGACTTCGTCCGGGTTGGCGAGGATATACTCCGCCACCTTGCGCTCGGATTTGCGCATGGACGACAGCTGATCACTGATTTTCTGCGTGACTTCCGCCGGTTTCACGGGACTTCCTTCTCTATTACAGACCGCGCAGTTTAGCGGCTGCTCCCTGTTGTGGCGAGCAGGCATTGCGGTCACTTCAGGTCGGCTCGGATACCGGGACTGCTTGCGGGACACGCCGTGCATACATCCCTCCGGCCGACAGTCCCGCAAGGAGACCGGTATCGCAGCCTTCGCTTCCAGCCTTGAGGGCCAAAACCTGTTTATTTACACAGGTCCATTGCGCCAGCTCTGGTACAATCGCCGCCCATGGACGTATCTCAGATTCTAGACCCCCTCAATGACGCGCAGCGCGAGGCCGTTGCTGCACCTCCCGGTAACCAGCTGGTACTGGCCGGCGCCGGCTCCGGCAAGACCCGTGTGCTGGTGCACCGCATCGCCTGGCTGATGCAGGTGGAGGGCGCCTCGCCCTACTCCATCCTTGCCGTCACCTTTACCAACAAGGCCGCCCGCGAGATGCGCGCGCGGATCGAGGAACTGCTGGGGGTAAACACCTTTGGCATGTGGGTGGGCACCTTCCACGGTATTGCGCACCGCCTGCTCAAGGCCCACTACAAAGAGGCCAACCTGCCGCAGAACTTCCAGATCCTCGATAGCGACGATCAGCTGCGCCTGATCAAGCGGGTGCAGAATGACCTGGGGCTGGACGAGAAGAAGTGGCCGCCGCGGGAGACCCAGTGGTGGATCGGCGCCCAGAAAGATGAGGGCCTGCGCCCCCAGTATATCGAGGCTGGCGGCGATCCCTGGTTGCAGACCATGGTGAGGACTTACTTTGCCTACGAGGAGGCCTGTCAGCGCGGTGGTTTGGTGGATTTCGGTGAGCTGCTGTTGCGCGCCCATGAGCTGCTACTGAACAACGATTCCGTACTGGCGCACTATCGCAACCGCTTCCCCTACATCCTGGTGGACGAGTTCCAGGACACCAACACCATCCAGTACGCCTGGCTGCGGCTACTGGCCGGTGACCAGTGCCGTATCACCGCGGTCGGCGACGACGACCAGTCCATTTACGGCTGGCGCGGTGCCAAGATCGAGAATATCCAGCACTTCGAGAGCGATATGCACGAGGTGCAGACCGTGCGCCTGGAGCAGAATTACCGCTCCACCAGTACCATCCTCAAGGCCGCCAATGCGGTGATAGAGCACAATGCCGGCCGCCTGGGCAAGGAGCTGTGGACCCGCGGTGAAGAAGGCGAGCCTATCTCCCTCTACGCCGCCTACAACGAACAGGACGAAGCGCGCTTTATCGTCGAGCGGATCCAGGACTGGGTCCGCGACGGCCACCGCCGCGACAGCGTGGCGATCCTTTACCGCTCCAACGCCCAGTCGCGGGTGCTGGAAGAGGCGCTGCTGCGGGAGCAGGTGCCCTATCGCATCTACGGCGGCCAGCGCTTTTTCGAACGCATGGAGATCAAGAACGCGCTGTCCTACATGCGCCTGATCACCAACCGGGATGACGACACCGCCTTCGAGCGGGTGGTGAACACGCCTACCCGCGGCATCGGCGCGCGCACCGTGGATGCGGTGCGCAATTTCGCTCGCGAGCACGGCTGCTCCATGTGGCAGGCGGCCACGCGCATGCTGCAGCAGCGGGTGTTGGCTGCGCGGGCCGGCAACGCCCTGCAGGGCTTCCTGGACCTGGTCAACCAGCTGGCGGCCAATGCCGAGGACAAGCTGCTGGGCGCCATTGCCGAGGACGTGATCGAAACCAGTGGCCTGATGGACTTCCACGGCAAGGAAAAGGGCGAGAAAGGCCAGACCCGGGTGGAAAACCTGCAGGAACTGGTGAGTGCCTGTCGCGATTTCGACGGAATCGAGATTCCGGAAGGCGAGGAAGAGCCACCGCTGCTGAACCAGTTCCTCGACAGCGCCGCCCTGGATGCCGGTGAGGGGCAGGCGGACGAATTCGAAGACGCGGTGCAGCTGATGACCCTGCACTCCGCCAAGGGGCTGGAATTCCCGCTGGTGTTCCTGGCCGGGGTGGAGGAAAACCTGTTCCCGCACAAGATGTCGGCGCAGGAACCTGGCCGCATGGAGGAAGAGCGCCGCCTCTGTTACGTGGGCATCACCCGCGCCATGATGAAGCTGTATATCACCTACGCGGAGAACCGCCGCCTGTTCGGCAGCGAGACTTACAACAGCCCGTCGCGTTTCATTGGTGA
This sequence comes from Microbulbifer aggregans, assembly GCF_001750105.1. Lineage (NCBI taxonomy): Bacteria > Pseudomonadati > Pseudomonadota > Gammaproteobacteria > Cellvibrionales > Microbulbiferaceae > Microbulbifer > Microbulbifer aggregans. Next base: position 988,361 of record NZ_CP014143.1, on the reverse strand, counting down.
GATTCCGCCGGAGCTGGTACACGAGGTGCGTCTCAAGACCGAGATTTCGCGGCCACTGTTCAACGCGGACTACGGCAAGGCGGGGCGACTCTCCGACCCGGCGCCGGATTTCGACGATCTGCCGCCACTGGCGCTGGGCGGTCGCGTCGATCACCCGAAGTTTGGTGAGGGCACGGTGGTCCAGTTCGAGGGCAGCGGCCCGCGCGCGCGGGTGCAGGTCAACTTCGACGATGCCGGCAGCAAGTGGCTGGTGGTGGCGATGGCCAAGTTACAGCCACTGTAACCGACCAATTAACAGGGTTAGGTAGGTGGCCTACTTTACTGGGAAGAAGGTCTTAAAGCTGCTTCTACATGGCCACCTTTCCTAATCGCTGTTTTAGTTCTCTCTCTTCAGGACGGGCAATCCGTTCCCAAGCGCCACGAGCACCCTGTAAACCTGATCTTCATGCGGGTCAGGAAGGATGAACAGGTTGCCAGCAGCGTCCCCGGTAAAGAAGGCCTCCTGAAAATCTTGCCAGTTTTGCTCAGAATATGCCCGGACACTTGCCAGGCAAAGATTTGGATTGCAGGCGAAAGAGCTTTCAATCCGGGGATCAATACTGTTAGCCATAGCTATGGCTCTTTGATTGAATTCCTCAGACTTCATGATGTTTTCAGAATCGTTTCCTACGATATTCTGCATTACTTCGTTGTAATTACTGCCTTGAAGAACGATGCCAGTCTCTTCAACTTTTGCTGCACTTAGATTTCCATCGAAAATCATATCTGCCAAATCTAACTCTGTATTGATGGAGCAATAATGTTCGCTCGGGTCACTCTTACAAAGCTCTTTTTTAACATCATGAATATTATAAGTGGACTTTTCATTTGAATGCTCATGTTCGTTTTCATAATCATCAATAGGTACTATCGGTTGAGCTGGATTTATTGCCATTACAGTATCTTGGTGAGCTGTAAGGTGAGAAGTCTCTTTATTAGTTATCGCCTCTTCTGGGGGATTGGTGAGTCTAAAGTACTCGAATGCAAAAAAAACAGTCGAGCAGGCGAAGGCGAATGCCAGTATCAATGACTTATTCATTTCATTTCCACTTATATTAAGATATTAGGGCTAGGCGAAAATGTGGGTTAAAATGTGCTGGTGTTAATTATTTTTCGCCTGGGTATTCTTCTCCAGGGTGTGGAAGAAACGTTGTATAAACTCTGCCACCGCAGCAATCTCTTATAGTGTAGCTACCTGTCGAAGAGTCATATATAACTACGCATGAGTTAGTACAACTAGTTTCACTTATATGAAAAGCCGAGGCACCGAAAGGTATAGAAACTAACAAAGAAAATCCTAAGAAAATCAGAATCCGTCTACGTGTCGATGATTTTATCATGGTTATATCCTTATATTTCGCCTAGCCATTTGAAGCTATTGAGGCGAATGACATGTGTCAATCGAAGATTAAAATGGAAAGAAGTAATGTGAAGGGTAAGGTAAAATAATTTTGTTAGGGCTACTTCAACCATAAGAAAAGACAAAAACGGCAGTTAATGAAAAAGATCAACTGGTACCCCCCCATCATTCTCGGCCTGCTGGCCCTGCTGGTGATCACCTTTGGCGCGCTGGTGGTTTCGCGCGCTTCTCTCGGTCCGGCCCAGCAGTTTGCCGAAGGCACGGGGCAGGAAACCTTTCAATGGAAACTCGTCACGACTTGGCCGAAAAATTTCCCCGGCCTCGGTAGTGCGCCGGAGCGCTTTGCCAAAAAAGTCGAGGAAATGTCCGCTGGCCGGCTGAAGATCAAGGTCTACGGTGCTGGTGAGCTGGTGCCGGCTATGGGCGTATTCGGCGCCGTGTCCGAGGGTGCTGCACAGATGGGCCACGGTGCCGCCTATTACTGGAAGGGCAAACTGCCCGCGGCGCAGTTCTTTACCGCCGTACCCTTCGGGCTCAATGCCCAGGAGATGAATGGCTGGCTGCACCACGGTGGTGGCCTGGAGCTGTGGGAAGAACTTTACGCGCCCTTCAACCTGATCCCCATGGCCGGCGGTTCCACCGGTGTGCAGATGGCGGGCTGGTTCAACAAGGAAATCAACTCGGTCGAGGACCTGAAGGGCCTCAAGATGCGCATCCCCGGCCTCGGTGGTGAGGTGCTGAATCGCGCCGGTGGCACCGCAGTGACCATTCCCGGTGGCGAGCTGTATACCGCGCTGCAGACTGGTGTGATCGATGCCACCGAGTGGGTGGGACCGTATAACGACCTGGCTTTCGGTTTTCACCAGATTGCCGAGTACTACTACTACCCGGGCTGGCACGAGCCGGGCTCTATCCTCGAATTCATCATCAACAAGAGTGCCTTCGAGAAACTGCCCGGGGACCTGCAGGCCATCGTCCGCGCTGCAGCGAGGGATGCCAATCAGGACATGCTCGACGAGTACACCGCGCGCAACAACCGTGCACTGAAAGAGTTGGTGGATAAGCACGGCGTGCAACTGAAGCGCCTGCCGGACGAGGTACTGGCCCACCTGAAGACCATCAACACGGAGATTCTGGAGGAGACGGCAGCAGAGGACCCTCAGTTCGCGCGCATCTATGAGGCCTTCCGCGAGTTTGAGGCGCAAGTGATTCCCTATCACCGCATCAGTGAAGAGGCTTACTACCAGACTCGCTTACTGGAGCTGGATCAATAATTGGGCGCCATCCTGGCCGTCAGCGGAAGTGATGGCCGGACAATGAATTCAGCAGAGGAAAAATCCTCTGCTGATTGCCGACCGCATCTCCCTCCGGGCAATCCCTCGCCCCGGGCGCTATTGACGCCGCCATGTCTGTATCACTATGCCGCCTGCCCCAGGGCCGGCCCGTCGTTTGTTCTCGTGGGCCGGCACCGCCACTGATCAGCCAGCATTTATTAGAAAGAAAATCTATATAAACCGGGCTGTTAGGAATGGAATATTGCTGGAGATTTTCCTGCGTTTTTGTGAGGCTCAGGGAGAGCGGGAGGATTCTCCATGGCATTGGTACAGCGCACAGATTTTGAATTGACCCTGGCGGAATATTTCCGTGGTCGCCTGCAGGAATACGGTCGGGAGCTGGCGCCGCCGCCCCACGAGGACACGCTCTGGTATATGGGCAATATGCTGGCCCGCTTCGGGGACAGCGATGAGTTGTTTACCTACGAACAGGGGGAGCGCGGTATCCGGCCACTTGCCCTCCTGTACCGGGATGCGGTGGAAACGCCCAGTGAGTGGGAGCGATGCCAGTTACTGCGCAAGCTGGGGGATACCGCCCTGTTTATCGGAGCGGTGTTCCCCGAGAGCTACGCCCGCAAGGGTATCGTGAGGGATTACTTTGTCGGCATGGGCGGCGGTGCATATGACTATCTCGGCGACAACGCCCGTCAGTACCGGCATGTGTTTGCCGAGCTGGCGGCAAAATTCAGTCGCATGCTGGAATTGGTCGCGCGTGCCTGTGCCAAGCAGCGTGCCTTCGATGCGGCGGATGTGATCAACCTGTATCAACGCTGGCGCACCAGCGGCGATCCTCGCCTGGCGGCCGAGCTGCGCACACTGGGTATCACCTTACCCGACTCAGACGTGCGCCACTGACTCGGGCCGCACGGTAGGAAGCCCCGTGGGATATGAGGTCAGTTCGGTAGGGGCCGGGTGTGTCCTTTGTCATCGATGGCGACAAACACGAACTCCCCTTCAGTCACCTTCACCTGCTCGCCTGAGCCTACCCGTGTCAGCCACACTTCCACCATGGTGCGGATAGAGGAGCGGCCCACCTCGACGGGTTCTGCGTAGCAGCTGACAGTCGAGCCTACGGGCACCGGGCGCAGGAATACCATATTGCCCGTGGCGACAGTGGTGACCCGGCCGCGGGCAATGGTCTGGGCGAAAATGGCACCGGCGAGGTCCATCTGGGACATCAGCCAGCCGGCGAACACATCCCCCTGGGGGTTGGTATCCCGGGGCATCGCCAGGGTTTGCAGGGTGAGGGTGCCGGAAGGTTGCGGCGCTTCATCTAGTGCTGCCATGGACTGCTTACGAACTCTTAGACTTATTGTGGGTGTTGCCGCGAAGCGGGTGGCGCATTGTAGCACAGGGTGCATATAAATTAGCCACAGGTGACAAGGCCAATCGTGCGCTCTGGTGCAGCTTCCCCGGTTCCTCAGCCCGGCGCGAACTTGCCCGATGCTGCCGGGGCACCTAGAATCCCGCCATGCACCGCATCCTGACCCTGTTTCTGCTGTTGATGTTGAGCGCCCAGAGCTTCGCTTCTGCGGTGCAGCACGACTGTGGCGAAATGGGTGGCGCCGGCTCCATGTCCCATGCTGACATGGATATGCACCACGAGATGCCAGGTGACATGCCCTGCTGCGACGATGTGGATAACTCGGTAGCAGCCTCGGAGCAGGCGAGCCAGTGCCAGCTCAGCTGTGCGCTGGGTGCCTGTGCCTCGCCGGTTGCCGTTCTGGCGGTATTCCAGCCATTCGATGTAGCCGCCTATCACCCGACGGTCCTGTTCTCCGCAATCGACCGCCCCGATTCCCCTCTTTCCAGTCTGTTCCGGCCCCCTATCGCCGCCTGATGTCCCGTTAACGGGTGCTCTGCGCACCGACGAGCTATCACACAGACAGGAATAACCGATGTTTTTCCCCAAAAGGGCCGCGCGGCGTTGCGGCCCAATTGCACTGGCGCTTGCCCTCGCGACGCCGGCGTTCGCATCCATAGACCATCGCCAGGCAGTGCAGATTGCCCTGGAGCTCGATCCGGAAAGCGCTGCCCAGCGCCTGGAGGCCGAGGCGCTGGAAGCCGGCGCGGTGGCGGACAGCCAGTGGGCTGACCCGATGCTCAAGTTTGGCGTCGCCAACCTGCCCACGGACAGCTTTGCCTTCGACGAGCAGCCCATGACGCAGAAACTGTTGGGAGTAAGCCAGCAGCTGCCCCGCGGTGATAGCGCCCGTCTGACTGGCGAGCGCGGTCTGTTGCAGGCAGAGGCCTCCTACGCGAATGCTGCCGATCGTGAGTTGCAGCTGGCGCTGGCGGTGAATGAGTCCTTCCTGCAGCTCTCTGCCCAGCTCGAGCGCCGTCAGCTGCTGCTGGAAAACCGCAAGTGGCTGGAGCAGCTGGTGGAGTATGACCGCAATCGCCTCGCCACCGGTGAAGTCCAGTCCCAGCGACTGCTGCAGACCCAGTTGGCGCTGGCCCGTATCGATGACCGGCTGCAGACCATGGACGGCGATATCGACCGCGCCCGCGGCGAACTCACCCGCTGGATCGGCGAAGCCGCCTGGCAGCCGGTGAACACCCGCTTGCCGGACTGGCCGGACACGGAGGCCTGGCTGCAGGCCCGGCAGCTGCCGGTGCCGCCAGAGACTATCGCCGGCCATCCGGCACTGGATGCGGCCGGGGCCATGGTGGAGGCGCAGTCGCGCAACGTGGCGCTGGCTCACGAGGCCTACAAACCGCAGTGGAAGCTGGAGCTGAGCTACGGCCAGCGCCAGCCCACGCCCATGAGCGACGGCGCCGACTTCGCCAGCGCGCTCATTTCCGTCGACCTGCCCCTGTTCCGCCAGAATCGCCAGGATCAGCGCCTCGCCGCCGCCCGTGCGCGGGAGAGCGCCGGCATTCTTCAGCGCCAGAACCTGCTGCAGCGGCTGCACGGCGGCCTGAACAGTGCCGCGGCCTCGGCCGAGAGCCTGCAGTCGCGGCGCCATCTTTACCGAAGCCAGCTGCTGCCGACGGCGGAGGCGACGGCTGAGGCATTGCTGCAGGGCTACGCCGCCAATACCGCCGACCTCGACGCAGTGATCACCGCTCGAATGGAGGCCATCGAGGCGCAGATCGCGGCCCTGCAGCTGGATTACGACTACTTCCGCGCGCTGGCGCGGATTCGCTATTACCTCGCCGGCGCGGTACCGGTGGACGGCAAGTGAGCGGCTTGCCAGCAACAAGAATTGGCCCGCCCCGCGGGCGGACTGTATAGGAATACGAACGATGCAAAAGGCTCCAATCGTGATCACCGCGGCAGTACTGGCCGGCGTGGCGCTGGGCTGGTGGCTTGGTGCCGGCGACGGGGATTCGTCTGAACAGGCACAGGAAGAAAAGAAGATCCTCTACTGGGTCGCGCCGATGGACCCCAATTACCGTCGCGACGGGCCGGGCAAGTCGCCCATGGGTATGGACCTGATTCCGGTGTATGAGGGCGAAGAGGAAAAAGAGGCGGCAGGCACTGTGCGTATCTCGCCGGCAGTGGAGAGCAACCTGGGTGTGCGCACCGGCGTGGCAGAGCGCGATTCCGTGTCCGCCAAGCTGAACACGGTCGGTATCGTGCGCCTGGACGAGGACCGGATCGAGCATCAGCATTCCAGGCTGACAGGCTGGGTGCAAAAAAGCTGGGTCAAGGCCAAGGGGGACCGGGTGGAAAAAGGCCAGTCCCTGGTCGAGATCTATTCACCGGAACTGGTCAAGTCCCAGCGGGAACTGCTGGCCGCTCTCAAGAGTGGCAATCGCGCCCTGATTGCCGCGTCGCGCGAGCGCCTGCACAGCCAGGGTATTCCCGCCGCCGAGATTGCCAGTGTTGAGCGCGAAGGCAAGGCACGCGAAGCGATTACGCTCTATGCCGAAGCCAGCGGCTACGTGGAAAACCTGGGTGTGCGCGACGGCATGTACATTACCCCGCAGACCACCCTGGTGAGCGTGGGGCCGTTGCAGACCGTGTGGATCGAGGGTGAAGTGTTTCCCCGCCAGGGCTACAAGGTGCAGCCGGGGGATACCGCCACCGTGCGCGCCGACGTTGCTCCCGGTCGCATCTGGCTGGGCAAGATCGCCAAGGTGCTGCCGCAGCTGAACGAGCAGATGCGCACCCTGACCGTGCGCGTGCGGGTCGACAACCCGGACCGCACCCTGCGTCCAGGCATGTTCGTGCAACTGCAACTGGACGGCCCCGCCCTGCAGGCGTTGACGATTCCGAGGGAAGCGCTGATCCGCACCGGCAGCATGGAGCGTGTGGTGCTCGCTGAGGGGGACGGCCGTTTCCGCTCCATCAAGGTGCGGTCCGGGCGCGAATTCGGCGAGCGGGTGGAAATCCTCGAGGGGCTCGAGGCGGGGCAGCGGGTGGTGACCTCCGCCCAGTTCCTGCTGGATTCCGAGTCCAGCGTCAGTGCCGGCCTCGAGCGCCTGGATGCCGGAGACCAGCCCTGGGTGGGCGCCCGGGTGCTGAGCATGCCGGATGACAACCACTACGCGCGCCTGGAGCACGACCCGGTACCGGCCTGGGACTGGCCGGGCATGGTGATGGGCTTTTATGTCGCGGAAGGCGCCGGCGAGGCGTTGCGTGAGGCGATGGAGAGCGATAGCCGGGTCGAGGTGCAGATCCGCGAACGGCCGGATGGCAAGTACGAGGTGCTGGCGGTGCGACCGGCGGCGGGTCACCAGCACCACCAGCCGCAGCAGGAGGAGAAGTCCGACTCCCACGATCACCACGACCACCATGACCAAGGGGGCGAGCACAAATGATCGCCCGCATTATCCATTGGTCGCTGCACAACCGCATTGCGGTGCTGCTCGGCGCCTTCGCCCTGCTACTCGGCGGCCTCTACAGCCTGCGCCACACCCCGGTCGACGCCCTGCCCGACCTGTCCGATGTGCAGGTGATCGTGAAGACCTCCTATCCCGGCCAGGCACCGGAGGTGGTGGAGGATCAGGTCACCTACCCGCTCACCACTGCCATGCTGTCGGTGCCCGGTGCGGTCACGGTGCGGGGCTATTCATTCTTTGGCGATTCCTATGTCTATGTGATCTTCGATGACGACGTGGACCTCTACTGGGCGCGCTCGCGGGTGCTGGAATACCTGAGTCAGGTGGCGCCCAGGCTGCCTGCCGGCGCCCAGCCGGAACTCGGACCGGATGCCACTGGTGTCGGTTGGATCTACAGCTATGCCCTGGTGGATCGCAGCGGCGAGCACGATCTGGCCCAGCTGCGCTCGATCCAGGACTGGTTTCTGAAATACGAGCTACAGACCATCCCCGGCGTCTCGGAGGTGGCCACCGTCGGAGGTATGGTGCGGCAATACCAGGTGGTGGTGGACCCGCTGCGTCTGCGCGCCTACGACCTGACGCTCGACCAGGTGCGCACCGCCATCCAGCGCGGCAACCGGGAGACCGGTGCCTCGGTGGTGGAAATGGCGGAAGCGGAGTACATGGTCCGCGCCAGTGGCTATATCCAGGGCGTCGACGATCTGCGCCAGATCCCCCTGCGGGTCGACGACAGCGGCACACCGCTGCTACTCGGTGACGTGGCAGAAATCCGCGTGGGGCCGCAGATGCGCCGCGGCATTTCCGAACTCGATGGCGAGGGCGAAGTGGTCGGCGGCGTGGTGGTGATGCGCTTCGGCGACAATGCTCGCGCTGTGATCCAGCGGGTGACCGAACGATTGGGCGAGCTTCAGCAAAGCCTGCCGGCAGGGGTGGAAATTGTACCCACTTACGACCGCAGCGAACTCATCGACAGCGCGGTGGAGAATCTGGCCCACAAGCTGCTGCAGGAGTTCCTGGTGGTAGCGCTGGTCTGTGCGTTGTTCCTGTATCACCTGCGCTCATCGCTGGTGATCGCCCTCAGCCTGCCACTGGGGATTCTCGGTGCGTTTATCGTCATGCACCTGCAGGGCATCAACGCGAATATCATGAGCCTGGGCGGCATCGCCATTGCCATCGGTGCCATGGTGGACGGTGCCATCGTGATGATTGAGAACCTGCACAAGCACATGGAGCGCACTCCGCTGACCGAGCGCAATCGCTGGCAGGTGGTGGCTGAAGCAGCGAGTGAAGTGGGGCCGCCGCTTTTTTTCAGCCTGCTGATCATCACCCTGAGCTTTCTGCCGGTCTTCGCCCTCGAGGGCCAGGAGGGGCGACTGTTCAGCCCGCTCGCCTATACCAAGACCTACGCCATGGCGGTGGCGGCGGGACTGGCCATTACCCTGGTGCCGGTATTGATGGGTTATTTCGTGCGCGGTCACGTCAAGCCGGAACAGGCCAACCCGATCAATCGCGCCCTGACGGCCGTCTACCGTCCGGCGCTGGAGCTGGCGGTACGCTTTCCGCGCCTGGTGCTTGTCACCGCCCTTCTCCTGCTGGCCAGTGCCCTCTATCCGCTCACCAAGACCGGCACTGAGTTCATGCCGCCGCTGGACGAGGGTGACCTGATGTACATGCCCAGTACCCATCCGGGCATTTCCATTGGCAAGGCGCGGGAACTGCTGCAGCAGACCGACAAGCTGATCAAGACGGTACCGGAGGTGGCCCAGGTCTGGGGCAAGATCGGCCGCGCCGACACCGCCACCGACTCGGCACCCCTGACCATGATCGAGACCATCATCCGCTTCAAGCCCGAGGAACAGTGGCGGCCGGGCATGACCCCGGAAAAGCTGCGTGCCGAGCTGGACCGGGTGGTGCAGGTCCCCGGGGTCACCAACGCCTGGGTGATGCCCATCAAGACCCGCATCGACATGCTGGCCACCGGCATCAAGACGCCGGTGGGCATCAAGGTGGCCGGACAGGATCTGATGGAGATCGAGCGGATCGGCACGCGGCTGGAGAGCATTCTCGGCGATCTGCCCGGTACCGCCTCTGTCTACGCAGAGCGGGTCGCCGGCGGGCGCTATATCGATGTGGATATCGATCGCGTCGCCGCCGCCCGCTTTGGCCTGAATATCACCGATGTGCAGTCGGTGGTAGACACCGCCATCGGCGGCCGCAACGTCAGCGACACGGTGGAGGGGCTGGAGCGCTATCCGGTCAACCTGCGCTACCCTCAGAGCTGGCGGGACTCCCCCGAACAGATGCGCCAACTGCCTCTGGTCGCCCCGAACGGCAGCCATCTGGCGCTGGGCGACGTGGCCCGCATTGAGGTACGGGACGGCCCGCCGATGATCAAGACTGAAAACGCGCGTCCCAATGGTTGGATCTATGTGGACATTACCGATGTGGACCTGGGTAGTTGGGTCGCCAGTGCCAAGCAGGCGGTGGCGGATCAGCTGGAGCTGCCGCCTGGCTATTCGCTGATCTGGTCCGGCCAGTACGAATACATGGAACGGGCCTGGGAGCGACTCAGCATCCTGTTGCCCCTGACCCTGGGCATCATCGTGCTGCTTCTCTACCTCAGTTTCCGCCATGTGGGCGAGGTACTGGTGATCATGGGCAGCCTGCCGCTGGCACTGATCGGCGGTCTGTGGCTGCTTTACTGGCTCGACTACAACTTTTCGGTGGCGGTTGGGGTCGGCTTTATCGCACTGGCGGGCGTGGCGGTGGAGATCGGCGTGATCATGCTGGTCTACCTGAACCAGGCCTGGCAGCGGGTGCAGGAAGAGCGCGCCGAGGCAGGCGGCGACCTGTCGCGGGAAGACCTGCAGCGGGCAATTCGCGAGGGTGCCGGCCAGCGCATGCGGCCGGTGCTGATGACCACCGCTACGGTCTTTATCGGCCTGATCCCGGTGATGATCGGCTCCGGTGTCGGTTCAGAGGTGATGCAGCGCATCGCCGCACCAATGGTGGGTGGCATGGTTAGTGCCATGCTGCTTACGCTATTGGTGATTCCGGCGATCTACCGACTCTGGAAGGGGCGTCATTTAGCCAATGCTTCGTAGCTTCCGGTGTGAGTGAAAGCCACCGGCCGGGTTTTTCAAGCCACGATTAATACTGCTCCATAAGAGCTGTCGGCGCTGCACTGGCGCCGACAGTTCTGGAACGTCGTGGCCGATACTCTGCCTGCCGGCTGGCGCCACAATCGACACCCCGCCTCTTTCGAAATATAAGGCATGGCTATATCTGGCCATCTATGGCTTTATCTATCTCCAAATGGGTGCATGTACTCACGTGGCCAGATATGACCACGCCTAAGAATAAACTGTTATGGCTTATGAGTATTTCAAGAAGAAGCATATTTTCATTAATTGGAGATCGCTATCTCGATACTCAATTTAATGATGAGTACATCAGTCGAATTGAAGGTGAACTCAGATCCAGGGGTGTTGTAGGAGCAAAACGTATACTTCTGGAATACATAGCTGCTTCGAGCCTTTGGTGGAACATACTTTGGTGGGAGTGGTGTGATCTAGATGGTCAAGATGTAAAGCTTGGCTGGGTTCAAAATTTTGTTGTTTTCGGAGTGCTGGCTCTAGTGGCCGGTTTTATTTTCGGAGCTCCGGCGTTGGTAATAACTTTAATAGGGTTGCACTTAGTTACCCTTAAAATAGGGCTCGGTCTTCGGATGGGGACCAAAGGTGGAGAGAGCCGCCCTGGCTCCCGGCCATAACAATGCAATGCAGCCGACGTCTTACTTTGTGCACGTTTTGCACCGTCGCTGCGCTCCCATTTTCGTGCAAAACGTGCACAAAGTAAGCCGCGTCTGATTGCGGCGTTATGTGCATAATTATTAAGCGAGTCGCAATGGTGGCGGCCGCATGACGTCACCGACAGTACTCAAAATACCCCATAGTTTCCTCGAACAGAGGTGAGGAACTGGAATGATTGTTAAGAAGCTAAGAGAAAAGCGAAATTGGTCTCAGGAGCAGCTAGCTCAACTAGCTGGTTTGAGCTTAAGAACTATCCAAAGAGTTGAAGCAGGCAATAAAGCTAGTCTAGAGACTCTCAAATCACTCGCCTCTGTTTTTGAAGTAGAACTTTCAAAACTTACAGAGGAAATCATCGTGATTGATAAAAAATGCGAAGCATGGAAATCTGAACCATGGTTCATTAGGGTATTTTTACTCGGTGTAAAAAGGCGCTCACATATGTTAGCCATAGAGTATATTCTGCTCGCACTTGGCGCGCTTTCTTGGGTTTTGTTAAAGCCTATGGCGATAACAACGCCCCTTGCATTCTTTTTTGCATATATAAATACGAAATTAATAGCATATATAGACAAAAGAGCGTACTGGTAGCCCGCACATAACAAGGTGCGGCAGACCGACGTCTTACTCTGTGCACTTTTTGCGCAGTTGCTACGCTCCCACTTTTGCGCAAAAATTCCACAAAGTAAGCCGCCGCTGCGCACGGCGTTAAGGACCACATATTGGAAAAGTCAGATACATATTGGGTCGCCATCCGTTTAATGGGGCTCTTTTTTCTATACAAGTCGCTAGAGAGCTTGGTTCAGGTCATCGCGAATGGCTACTTCCTGATTAGAGTGAACTTTATCGAAGATATTGAGACTCTCGGAACGGAACTGGCTAGCTTTGGTGCTGAGACGGTTTTTATTCCTGCCTTAATTAGGGTTCTGCTTTACACTGGCTTGGCGTACTACCTACTTAGAAAAGGTAAAGCGCTTCACAACTTCGTAATGGGGGCGGATCGACCATCGACCCTTAACAAGCTAAGGCAGCCGACACAGTAGTCTGAGCGGCTGCTTTGGGTGTTAGGCAGATAGCTTGAGCAAGAAATATACGGAGATAGTAAGGACAGCTAGCTGCTTCCATCGTAAGGAGCTTCTTGCAAGCGATTACGCAGCATGCTTCAACTGTCTGATGGAGTTTAAGCCAGAAGATATTAAATTTTGGTGTGAGAATGGTAAAACTGCCATATGTCCGTATTGCGATCTTGATTCTGTTGTTGGCTTTAGCGGTGGAATTGATCGCGAATGGCTAGAGGCAGCTACTAGGGATGATTTCCCATACTATCCCTGACACATTGGGGGCAATTATTTTGAATTATCGACTTCTGCTAGTTGCCTGGCTATGTCCTGTGAAGGTAACTCTGCCTAACAAGCGCCGGGACAGTCGCGCACTTCATGCGCTGGACTCACAACAATTTGCTCGCCTGTGCGGCGGGCGTTAGTAGCTCACTAGTTTGAGCGCAGCGAAAAAATATAATGTTAGTTCTTGGGTGTGGCGATCCAATAAGGACTTTGTTCTTAATGAGTTAGCTAGACTAGTTAGCTATAAAATTTCTGATCTCGACATAGACGCTATTGAATTTGGCATGGAGGGTACCGATAGTGAAATTCCGGCATACTTCGAATATTCATTCTGCGGATCTGAAAAGCTAGACTTTGCCATTTCTAATGAATCAGGAGCCGACACATTGATGGTGTTGGTTTCCGCATCAGATCATCAAGCCTCCACGGTGAGTCTGATCCTAGATTTAGCAGCAACTTATGACATCAGAGCACGCTCCTAACAATCACAGGCAGTATGCTCCGGCCCTGCAGGCCTGCTCGGGACAACCTACGCTACGCTCCGGCCGCCCCGGCTGTGAGAGTTACGACGCCTTACTGCTTGCTAACGATCACCGGGACTTGGCAGCCACGCGCCATCGCCTTTGACAGATACCTATTGATCTGTCGGAATTTTTTATCCGGCATTCCTCCCTCAACTCGCCAGATACCCCGGCAACCAGGTAGCCAGCGACGGCCACAGGGCCAGCAGCATCATCACCAGCAGCTGAATCATGATGAACGGCACCACGCCGCGGTAGATGGCACCGGTGGCGACGGTTTCCGGGGCCACGCCGCGCAGGTAGAAGAGTGCAAAGCCAAACGGTGGGGTCAGGAACGAGGTCTGCAGGTTGATGGCGATCATGATGCCAAGCCAGATCGGATCCACACCCATGGCCAGCAGCACCGGTCCGACAATGGGCACCACCACGAAGGTGATCTCGATAAAGTCGAGGATAAAGCCGAGCAGGAAGATCACCACCATCACCAGCAGGGTGGCGCCCACCACACCGCCGGGCAGGCTGTTGAAGAAGTGGGTCACCAGTTCTTCGCCGTCGTAACCGCGGAACACCAGCGAAAACAGCGACGCACCGATCAGGATGGCGAAAACCATGGCGGTGACCTTGAGCGTGCTCTGCCCTACTTCCCCGGCGCGGTCCCAGTTCAGGGCGCCGCGGCTCACCGCCAGGATACCGGCGCCGAGGGCACCAACGGCCGCTGCCTCGGTAGGAGTAGCGGCACCGGTGATGATCGAACCGAGCACCAGCACCATCAGGCCGATGGGCGGCACCAGGCTCTTCAGGGTCTCGGCCAGGTTCACGCTTTCCGCCGCCGGCTTGGCCACCGCCGGCTCCCGCCGGGCGACGAACAGCAGGTAGATGATGTAAGCCGCCACCAGCAGCAGGCCCGGAATGATGGCCCCCACGAACAGGTCGCCGACACTCACCGGCTGCGGGTTGAAGATACCGGCAGAGAGCTGCGCCTGCTGGTAGGCATTGGAAAGGGTGTCGCCGAGCAGGACCAGGGCGATGGACGGCGGGATGATCTGTCCGAGCGTGCCGGTGGCACAGATGGTGCCGGTGGCCAGCCGCGGCGAGTAGCCACGGTTCAGCATCGTGGGCAGGGACATCAGGCCCATGGTTACCACGGTGGCACCGACGATGCCGGTGCTGGCCGCCAGCAGCGCACCGACCACCACCACCGATACTGCCATCCCCGCCGGCACCCGGGAGAATACCCGCGCCAGATTCACCAGCAGTTCCTCCGCGATCCGCGCCCGCTCGAGCATGACACCCATCAGGACAAACAGCGGCACCGCCATCAGGGTGCCGTTCTGCATGATGCCGAACAGGCGGTCGGGAAAGGCGCGCAGCAGTTCGGCGTCAAAGGCACCGAAAACGATACCGAGGCCCGCGGCCAGCAGCGCCGTGCCGCCCAGGGTGAAAGCCACCGGGTAGCCGAACATCAGCGCCGCGCAGACGGCGACAAACATCAGCAGGGGGATGAGCTCCATCATGCGCCCGCCTCCTCTACCGCTTTGGTCACGGGTTCTTCGGCAACAACGGACGCTGCCGGCGGCCTGGACTCCACCAGCATCAGTTCCGCCAGGCTGCGGCAAAGCTGGGCGATGCCCTGCAGGCCCAGTGTCAGTGCGGACAGGGGAATCAGGCTCTTGAGCAGGAAGATACCCGGCAGGCCGCCGGCGCTGGAGCTGGCTTCGCGCACGGCCCAGCTGGCGGCGGTGAAGTGCCAGCTGCCGAGAATGATGAATACACACAGGGGCAGCAGGAAGACCAGGGTACCTACTGCGTTCACCCAGGCCCGGCCACGGTGGGACATGCGCCGGTAGAAGACGTCCACCCGCACGTGGGCGTCGGTGTGCAGGGCGTAGGCGAGGCCCAGCATCAGGACTGCGCCGTGCAGGTACAGGACTGCGTCCTGCAGGGCCACCGAGCCCCCGTCAAAACCGTAGCGCAGGAGGACGACGGCGCTCTGCAGCAGCACCATGGCGAGGGTAAACCAGCCGAGCAGGCTGCCGGCAGAAGTGGCCAGCCGGTCAAGTTGCCGGGCGAGGGGCACCAGGGGGGGCATGGGGAGTTCTCTCTCTACATCTTATTGTTCTGTGTGCAAAGACTAACCCCGGCGCCAATCCGGTGCCAGTGGCCGCAATGGGCGACATGTAACCTTTTTGTCACATTTCATTCATAGAATCGTCACCCGTTGTTCCTAGCATCGCCGCTGAAACACAAGCACACATTGGAGCTATCCATGAACAAACAGATTCTGGCCACTTCCCTGGCGGCACTGACCATCGCCGCGTCCCAGGCGGCCACTGCGGCCCGCGATCATATCAGCATTGTCGGTTCCTCCACCGTTTATCCGTTCACCACCACCGTGGCGGAGCGTTTCAGCCGCGCGACCCAGTTCAAGACTCCAGTCGTTGAGTCCACCGGTACCGGTGGCGGTATGAAGCTGTTCTGCCAGGGCGTGGGCGAGAGCACTGCGGATATCACCGGCGCTTCCCGCCGCATCAAGCAGTCCGAGCTGGACATGTGTCAGGAGAACGGCGTCGATGTAGTTGAGGTCCAGGTGGGCTATGACGGCATCGTAATGGCCAACGCCAAAAGCAAAGAGACTTTCGAGCTGAGCCGCAAGGACATCTTCCTGGCCCTGGCCAAGGAAGTGCCGAATCCGGACGGTTCCGAAACTCTGGTCGAGAATCCCTACAAGACCTGGAAAGAAGTGAACCCTGCGCTGCCGAATGTGAAGATCGAAGTACTGGGCCCGCCCCCCACTTCCGGTACCCGCGACGCGTTCGCCGAGCTGGCGATGGAAGGTGGCTGTAAGAAGTTTGACTGGATTGCCGCCAAGAAAAGCGAAGACAAGAATGCGTACAAGGCGATCTGCCACACCGTACGCGAAGATGGCGCTTACATCGAAGCCGGTGAAAACGACAACCTGATCGTGAATAAGCTGGTGGCCAACCCGAACGCACTGGGTATCTTCGGTTTCAGCTTCCTGGACCAGAACGCCGACAAGGTGCACGGTTCCATCATCGAAGGTCACAAGCCCACCTTCGACAGCATTGCCGACCAGAGCTATCCGGTTTCCCGCCCGCTGTTCATCTATGTGAAGAAAGCACACGCGAGCGTGATCCCCGGTATGAAGCAGTTCTTGGCTGAATTCACCAGCGAGCGCGCCTGGGGCGAAGACGGTTACCTGGCGGACAAGGGCATGATTCCCCTGCCCACAGCCAAGCGTCAGCAGGTGGCCAAGAATGTTCGCGAAATGAATGCCCTGAGCAACCTGGCCCAGAAATAAGTTGCGATAAGATTTCGACAAGAACAGGTAGATGGATTTACCAGCCAAGCCCGCAAGGGCTTGGCTTTTCTCGTAATTGAAGTGCCGCCTTTTGCGGCGATGAAAAAAGCCTGAAAAGCCGCAATAATCCGCGGCCTGGATAAAAACCGAACGCACGGAATTTCGATGCAGACACCTACCCTTTTTGCCCTGTTGCTGCTGCTGGTACTGATTGCCTATGGCACCGGTTTCAGTCGCGCAGCGGCCGCAGCCCGGGGCCGCGGCGGCATGCGCAAGCTGGCAGCCCTGCCAAGTTACTACGGTACCCACACGGCACTGTGGTGCGGTCTCCCGGCACTGTTATTGCTGGCGGTTTGGCTCGTGTTCGACGAGCCGATTATCCGTGCGCTGATCATGAATGGTGTCGCCGACATGCCGGAGACCATTGCCGGCCGCGACCTGCTCTACGCACAAATACAGAACCAGGCTGCCGGCAACCTGTTCGGTGAAGCAACACCCCAGGTCGCAGCGGCGGCGGAGCGGCTTACGCACCTGCGCAGCGGTGCCCAGATATTGCAAACGGCTCTGGTATTGATCCTGTCCGTGGGCCTCGGTGCTTTTGCCATGTTGCGCTTCTCACCACAGCTGCGCGCCCGGGAGAAGGTGGAGAAGGTATTCCGCATCATCCTGCTCGGCTGTGCTTCGGCCGCGATCCTCACCACCGTCGGCATTCTGCTGTCGGTGCTGTTCGAGTCGCTGCGTTTCTTCCAGTCGGTACCGGTGACGGAATTCCTGTTCGGCCTGCAGTGGAGCCCACAGATGGCTCTACGCGCGGATCAGGTGGGCTCCAGTGGAGCCTTCGGTGCCGTGCCCCTCTTTACCGGCACCCTGATGGTTTCCGCCATCGCCATGTTCGTGGCGGTGCCAGTGGGACTGATGTCGGCCATCTACCTGGCCGAGTACGCCGGCAAGCGCGTGCGCGCCGTGGCCAAGCCCGTGCTCGAAGTACTCGCCGGTGTGCCGACCGTCGTATACGGCTTCTTCGCTGCACTGACAGTGGCGCCGTTCGTTCGCGAAGCAGCCGCCGCAGTTGGTCTGCAGGCTTCCAGCGAGAGCGCACTGGCCGCCGGCCTGGTGATGGGTGTGATGATTATTCCTTTCGTATCGTCCCTGTCCGACGATGTGATCAATGCGGTGCCCCAGTCCCTGCGCGATGGCGCGCTGGGTCTTGGCTCCACACAGTCAGAGACGATCCGCAAGGTGGTCATCCCCGCGGCATTGCCGGGCATTGTCGGTGGTGTACTGCTGGCAGTGTCTCGCGCGATCGGCGAAACCATGATTGTGGTGATGGCTGCGGGCCTGGCTGCGAACCTGACGGCAAATCCGCTGGAATCTGTCACCACGGTAACGGTACAGATCGTGACCCTGCTCGTCGGTGACCAGGAGTTTGACAGCCCGAAGACCCTGGCGGCCTTCGCCTTGGGCCTGATGCTGTTCCTGTCCACACTGGTTCTGAACTTTATTGCCCTGCACGTTGTGAAAAAATATCGGGAACAGTATGACTGATCTGACACAAATTCAGGTGCGCGAGCGGATCGAGCAGCGCCTCGCCAGCCGCCACCGTAAGGAAAAACTGTTTCGCGGCCTCGGTATCGCCAGTATTGCCTTTGGCGTGCTCGCGGTACTGGTGCTCTTCACCGACATTATCAGCAAGGGCAATGGCGCCTTCGTGCAGACCGCGGTGAAGCTGGAAGTGACCTACGATCCTGCGGTACTGGGTATCGATGAGGTGGACGAGGAGAGCCTGACCTGGGCCAACTTTACCGGCGTGGTACGCGAAGCGCTGCGGGAGCGTTTCCCGGATGTCAGTGGTCGCAGCGAGAAGCGCGAGCTCTACTCTCTGGTTTCTACCGGGGCGCCGTTTACCCTGCGTGACCGTTTGCACGCTAACCCGGAGCTGCTCGGCAAGACCGAGACCATTTGGTTTGCTGCGGATGACGATGTGGATACTTTCGTCAAAAGTCTCGATGACTCCGCCGAGGGTTTCCGTGGCCGCACCTCCGACCAGATGGCGGCCTGGGTGCAGTCACTGAAAGACAGCGGCGAGTTGAAAAAGCGCTTCAATACTACTTTTTTCACCAATGGTGATTCCCGCGAGCCAGAGCAGGCGGGTATCCGCGCGGCGCTGGTGGGCTCGCTTCTGACCCTGCTGGTAACCCTGGCACTGTCCTTTCCTATCGGTGTGGCTGCGGCCATTTACCTGGAGGAGTACGCGCCCAAAAATCGCTGGACTGACCTGATCGAGGTGAACATCAACAACCTCGCCGCGGTACCGTCGATTGTCTTCGGCCTGCTGGGCCTGGCCATTTTCATCAACTTCTTTGAGCTGCCCCGTTCGGCACCGCTGGTGGGTGGTCTGGTACTGACCCTGATGACTCTGCCCACCATCATCATCTCAAGCCGTGCGGCGCTGAAGTCGGTACCGCCTTCCATCCGCGAAGCGGCGATGGGTATGGGCGCCTCGCGTATGCAGGTGGTGCTGCACCACGTGCTGCCGCTGGCCATGCCGGGCATGCTCACCGGCGCCATCATTGGTATGGCCCAGGCTTTGGGTGAGACGGCACCGCTGCTGATGATCGGCATGGTGGCCTTTATTGTCGATGTGCCGAGCGGTATCACCGACCCGGCTACGGTATTGCCGGTACAGATCTTCCTGTGGGCAGATAGCCCCGAGCGCGCCTTCGTCGAGCGCACCTCCGCCGCGATCATGGTGCTGTTGAGCTTCCTGATCGTGATGAATGCCAGTGCAGTGCTGCTGCGC
This sequence comes from Microbulbifer aggregans, assembly GCF_001750105.1. NCBI lineage: Bacteria > Pseudomonadati > Pseudomonadota > Gammaproteobacteria > Cellvibrionales > Microbulbiferaceae > Microbulbifer > Microbulbifer aggregans. Next base: position 969,045 of record NZ_CP014143.1, on the reverse strand, counting down.
AAAAAACTCGAGCGCCGCTGGTAGCGGCTGATAGACTGGGATCGATTCGATGAACACCATGACTCTGGACGGCACCGGCTTGACTGAGCCGGCCAACCCCCAAACCCTGGAAAGCGAAACTGTGGATAGCCAGATTAAAGTCCGCGAAACCGTGGGCGCCCCCTTCTGCGACAACGCCAAGCTGAAGATGCGTAACGTGAACGTCTTCTACAGCGAAACCCAGGCGATTCACAATGTCAGCCTGGATATCGGCCGCAACGAAGTGGTTGCCATGATTGGCCCGTCCGGCTGCGGTAAATCCACTTTCCTGCGCTGCCTGAATCGTATGAACGATACGATTGAGGGTTGCCGTGTCGAAGGTGACCTGACCCTGGACGATGAGCCGATCTACGGCCCGAAAGTGGATGTGGTGCCGCTGCGCGCACGGGTGGGCATGGTGTTCCAGAAACCGAACCCCTTCCCCAAGTCCATCTACGAAAACGTCGCCTATGGCCCCAAGATCCACGGCATCGCCAGTCGCCGCGCGGAACTGGATGAAATCGTGGAGAACAGCCTGCGCCGCGCGGGTCTGTGGAACGAGGTTAAGGACCGTCTCGACAAGCCCGGCACCGGCCTGTCCGGCGGCCAGCAACAGCGCCTCTGTATCGCCCGCGCCATCGCCGTGAGCCCGGAAGTGATCCTTATGGATGAGCCCTGCTCTGCCCTGGACCCGATCGCCACCGCCCGCATCGAGGAGCTGATCGACGAGCTGCGCAAGAACTACACCATCGCTATCGTCACCCATTCCATGCAGCAGGCGGCGCGTGTCAGCCAGCGCACGGCCTATTTCCACCTGGGTCACCTGGTGGAGGTCAACGATACGGAAACCGTCTTCACCAATCCGCAGCATGAGCTGACCGAGGCCTACATTACCGGCCGTTTCGGCTGATCGGTTGAACTACTATTGCGCTAACAAAAGCGAACGAACTATGGAAATGCATTTCGATCAACACATCTCCCGCCAATTCAATGAGGATCTCGAAAGCATCAAGACCGAGATGCTGGAAATGGGCGGCATGGTGACCCGTCAGGTTGCCGACGCGGTGGAGTCTCTCGCCAATGCCGACAGTGAGCTGGCGGAAAAAGTCTTGCGCATCGAAGAGGAAATCGACAAGCGGGAAATGGCCATCGATGAGCACGCCACGCTGATCATCGCCAAGCGCCAGCCCGCAGCTTCCGACCTGCGCATGGTGATGTCCATCATTCGTATTGCCCGCGATCTGGAGCGCGTCGGCGACGAGGCCAGCAAGGTGGCGAAGATGGCGATCGCACTGACCGACGAGGGCACCGCCCCCAAGGGTTACACGGAAATTCGCCACATCGCCAATGCCGTGCGCAAGATGCTTAACGACGCTCTCGACGCCTACACCCGTTTCGACGTGAAGGCGGCCATGAGTACCCTGGCGGAGGACGAGCAGGTGGACATGGACTACCGCAGCGCCGTACGCGAAATGGTCACGTATATGATGGAAGACCCGCGCAGTATCTCCCGCGTGATCAACGTGCTGTGGACCCTGCGCTCACTGGAGCGCATTGGTGATCATGCCAAGAATATCTGCGAGCAGGTGGTCTACCTGGTCGAGGGAGCGGATATTCGTCACGGGCACGAGAGCAATCTAAAGAAAGTCTGAGGACTCCAGGGACTAGACTGAAAAAGGCCGCAATTGCGGCCTTTTTCCGTTAAGGAGGGCTAGCGGTGAAATACCTGTTCGAGGTCAGGATCAAGGAAGGTCACACGGTCGAGGAATACGCACATGCCTGGGTGCGGGCTTCGGAGCTGATTCAGCAACATCCCGGAGCTCGTGGTACCGAATTACGCCGCAAGATCGGAGAACCCAATACGTTGCTGGCGATCGCAAGCTGGGACAGCAAGGCAGATCGGGATGCGATGGAGGCGCAGCACTCGCAGAAAATCGATGAGATCATTCGCAGTGCCGCTCCTTTTGTCGGGGTCACCCCGATCGGCGAGTTTGAGGAACCGGAGTGGGTGGTGAAGCCCGACTGAGCTGGAGGCGTACAAAAAAGGCCGCTCGGGGCGGCCTGATTCCTGCTCACGCTTTTTGGTAAAAGCCTCGCAATTTTACTCTTATAGTTTCTAACCCTGACTGCCCAGCGCCTGCATCCGCGCCTGGGCCGCCGACCCGATTTCGCCGCCGGCCTTGGACGCCGTCTGGTAGTGGCTGTAGGCGTTTTTCACTTCCCCTTTCTTTTCGTACACCTGACCCAGGTAGTAGTGGGCGTGCGGTGTTTCCAGGTAGCGCAGTGAACGGGTCAGGTCGCGCTCGGCATCGGTGTAGTTATTCAACTTGGCGGCGACGAGTCCGCGCTTCAGCCAGTGGGAGAAGAGCCCCGGGTTTTTCTGCACAGCGCTGTCGTAGGCCTTGTAGGCGGCCTGGTACTGTTCTTGGTGTGTCAGCAGATCGCCCTCGAACTGGTAGAAGGCGGCTTCGCGGGGTTGCTGCTGCTGGGCGCGGCGCACCAGACTCAGGGCCTGGTCGTATTGCTTGTTGGAGGCTGCCTTCAGGGCCTGGTCGTAATTGCCGTAGGCGTCCGCATCGCGGTTGAGCTGCGCAATGGCGCGCTGATAGGCGGCGCGATTGGCGTTGCCTGTTGGCAGTTGTTTGGCGTACTCGATATTGGCATTCACTCGAGCCTGGGATGGCGGATGGCTGGCGAAGAGTGCCTCAAGTGCACTGGACTGGCGCCCCTCCTTCAGCTTGACGAATTTCTGCTGCAGCCGCACGGCCCCCTGGGGGTCGTAACCGGCGGCGGCCATGTATTTCATGCCGTACTTGTCCGCTTCCAGTTCATTGCTGCGGCCGTAACGGGCGATGTAGGCGGACCCGCCCAGCTGCCCACCGAGGGCTACCAGGTCACCGTAGGCTGTGTTCTGTGTGGTGGCTCCCAGTACGGCGAGGCCGGCACCGAGCACCTGCTGTTGGGACATGGCACTGGCGGAATGGCGCGCGGCGGCGTGGACGATCTCATGGCCCAGTACCGCGGCCAGTTCGGCCTCGTCCTCGAGAATAGTGAGCAGGCCCCGGTTCACGGCGATCTTGCCGCCGGGTAGCGCCCAGGCATTGGGCGTGGAATTGTTTAGTACCACGAATTCATAGGGCAGCTGTGGCTGGTCGGAGACTTTTGCCAGCTTCTGGCCGACACGGCTGACGTAGTCCTGCAGGGATGGATCCACGACATATTCGCCGCCCTGCTGTTGCTGGTTGATGGGGTACTGCTGCTCGCCCAGTGCCACTTCCTGGCCCTGAGAGATCAGAGAGAGCTGCTGCTCCCCGGTGACCGGGTTGACGGCACAGCCGGAGAGAAGAGACGCTGTGAGGGCACAGCAAGTGATCAGGCGCGGAATCATGGTGGCCTCCCTGTATAATGCTCAGTTCAATAGTGATCCATAGCGATCCATTTTACACAGTCCCGGGAGAGAGGTTATGACCGCACTGCAGGTAATTGAATTGTTCGCCGGTACCAATCCGGATGGCGAGCCGGTGGTGGAGCGGCTGCAGGTGCGCGTCAACGAGGATGACAGCTGCCAGCTGGTCCGCTCACCCGCGTTTATCAAGGGCATCGCCAGTGGCGATACCATCAAGGTCAACAAGGAAGACCAGCAGTTCGAGCTGGTGAAACGCTCTGGTAACCTGGCGATCCGCGTGTTCTGCCGTGGCAACAGCACAGCCCTCTCCGACCAGCTGACACCGCAGCTGGAGAAGCTCGGCGGCGAGCTGGACATGGAAACCCCGCGGCTGCTCGTCTACAGCATCCATGTCAGCTGCGGTTTCGACAAGATCGAGCAGATTCTCAACAGCGCCTGCGATGGCGCCAACAGTGTCTGGTACTACGGCAATGTCTACGACCCGAAGGATGGCCAGACGCCGCTGAACTGGTGGCAGGATATCCTCAAGCCGGAGTGATCCGGGCATCGCAATTCCATCCCTCTTTTTTTCGCACAGGAAAGTCATTAGCCCATGTTGATAGTGATCTCCCCGGCCAAGACCCTCGACTACGAGAGCGAGATTCCGGACCTGGAAACCACCCAGCCAGGTTTTCTTGATGACTCAGCCCAGCTGATCAAGGAATTACGGGCGCTGAGCCCACAGGACATCTCCGGCCTGATGAAAATTTCCGACAAGCTCGGGGTGCTGAACTACGACCGCTTTCAGGACTGGAAGCGTCCGTTCACCGACAAGAATGCCCGCCCGGCATTGCTGGCGTTCAAGGGCGATGTGTATACAGGCCTCGAGGCCGAGACCATGGGCAAGCGGGATTTTGCCTATGCGCAGAAACACCTGCGCATGCTTTCCGGCCTTTACGGACTGCTGCGGCCGCTGGATCTGATGCAGCCGTATCGCCTGGAGATGGGCACCAGGTTCGCCAATGCCCGCGGCAAGAACCTGTACGAATTCTGGGGAGAGTCGCTCACCGCGGCGCTCAACCAGCAGCTGAAAAGCCTCAAGAGCCGCGAACTGGTCAACCTGGCGTCCAACGAATACTTCAAGGCCGTCAAACCCAAACTGCTCGAAGCCGACATCATCACCCCGCACTTCAAAGATCTGAAGAATGGTGAATACAAGATGATCAGCTTCTTCGCCAAGAAAGCCCGCGGCATGATGAGCCGCTGGGCCATCGACAAGCGGGTGAAAAAGGCGGAAGAGTTGAAGGGCTTTGACGCCGGCGGCTATGCCTTCAATGCCTCTCTGTCCGACGGCAATGATTGGGTCTTCACTCGCGACGAACCGCAATGACCGACACCCCATCCCTGCCAGATGCACCAGCCTGCGGCCGCAACCGCGAGCCTATCCTCGAGCAGTTGAAACGGCTCCTGGCCGATAGCCGCAGGCTACTGGAAATCGGCAGCGGTACCGGTCAGCACGCGGTCTATTTCGCCCCACATCTTCCACACCTTGCCTGGCAGACAACGGATCTGCCGGCGAAACTGGCGGGTATCCGCGCGTGGTTGGAGGCATGCCCGGCTGAAAACCTGCTTGCACCCATTCCGCTGGATGTGGAGGGCCGGTGGCCGCCGGTCTCCGCCGACACTATTTTTACAGCCAATACGCTGCATATTGTGTCGGCGCCGGCTGTGGAGGCCTTTTTTGCTGCACTCCCGCAAGTACTTGACCAGGATGGGCAGCTGATTGTGTACGGACCGTTCAGTGAGGGGGGAGATTTCGCGGCGGAAAGCAACCGGGAATTCGACCGCTGGTTGCGCGAGCGCGATCCTGACAGCGGCATTCGCGACCTGTGCTGGCTCGATACGCTGGCAGCCAGAGTCGGGATGACACGCAGCGAGACCATCGCCATGCCGGCCAACAATCACCTGGTCGTTTGGCGGCGGTCCCAAGAAAAAAATACAAACAAACTGATTGAGCAGTAACGGAGGGGAATACAGATGCCCGAGTGGTTTGAGATTGGCGTGACCATTGTTTTTGCCATCGCTGCGGTATTTTTTCTGGCCAAATATCGTGAGACGGCGGCGGCTTTGCACGAATGCGAGCGCATGAAAGTGCGGCTATCCAATGACCTGAATCGCTACCGGGATGTGAAACGCCTGCGCACGCTACGGGATGCGTTGGTAAGCGCCGACGTGCTTCCGGTGGATGACGATGGGCGGGAGCATCTGCTGTTGCGCGATGGCGACATGCGCCTTCACCACCTGGTTCTGCGCCGCCAGTGCAATGCCATCAGTGAGGGAGAAAAGCCCACTTACACCAAGAACGGCGAAGAACAGCCGGTGAAGGAACTGGAGTAGCGCCTCACTCAGGTGTCAGCCATTGAGACCAGTTTTTTGGGGGGGAAGTGCAGTGAGAAGGTACTGCCCCGCCCGGGAACACTCTGCACGTTCAGTTCGCCGCTATGGCGCAGTAGTACGTGCTTGACGATCGCGAGTCCGAGGCCGGTACCGCCACTCTCCCGCGAGCGACCGGCGTCTACCCGGTAGAAGCGTTCGGTCAGTCGGGGAATATGGATCGGATCGATGCCGATACCCTGGTCCCGTACAGAGAAGTGCCCGCCCCGCTCGTCCACCCACCAGCGCAGTTCGATATCTCCGCCATCCGGGCTGTACTTCACGGCGTTGAGTGCCAGGTTGGCAAACGCGCTGTGTAGCTCGCCGGAATCGCCCGTCAGGACCGCATCCTGGGCGCAATCCACCACGATATTGTGCCGACCTCCGCTGAGGCTGCGGGCTTCGTGGGCAACCCGTTCCGCCAGCTCACATGCGTGGATTTTCTCCCGGCCGGTATCGCGTTCCGAGGTCTCCAGCCGAGCCAGCAGCAACAGGTCATTGACCAGTGAAGTCATGCGGCGGGTCTGCTCCTGCATCTGCGCGAGCGGCCGCTCCCAGGGCTTGGGTGCCTGCCCGCTGCCCTCGAGGGTTTCCAGATAGCCGGCGATGACGGTCAGGGGCGTACGCAGTTCATGGGAAACATTGGCGACGAAATCCCGACGCATCTGCTCCAAATTGTGCAGCCTGGTGATATCGCGCACGATGACCAGGGCCTCGTCCTTGCCGTAGCGGGTGATCTCCAGTTGCAGCGTACGGGCGTCGTTGCCAGGCGCGGGCAGTGTCAGCGGACCCTGGATCGTCTCGTCGTGCATATAGCGGACGAAGGCGGGATCGCGCAGGAAGTTGATCAGCGGTTGGCCTTCATCCTCCGACCGCAGCTTGAGCATTTCTCCCGCGGCCGGATTCCACCAGGCCAGACTGCCATCGTCTTCCAGGGCCACGATACCCTCGCGCAGTGCACTGGTGCTGTCCTGTACACGGCGGAGCATGGCGTGAAGTTTCTGCTTTTCCCGGCGGTGGCGGCGCTGCATGCGATAGAAGTCATCGCTGATCTCGCCCCAGATGCCGAAACTGGTGGGTGCAGGCCCCTGGCGGCCATTGCTCAGCCAGCGGTCGAAACGGGTCTGTTGCAGCAGGATCCAGAACAGGTAGATGGCCAGCGCCAGAGTCAGGCCGAGCAACCATTCTCCGGTGGAAAAACCAAAAATGGTGAAGCCAAGAGCGATAACCAGAAAGCGGGAGAATTCGCCGATACTGCGTTCCAGCATGGGATGTGCGGTCTCCGTGTGCGATCGGGCGGCGTACGTGCCCGACGTGCAGGACAGCCAGACGCGCCTGTGTCAGCGCATCAAAGGGATACTGAAATTTTGTGGGGCAAGTTTGTCACACTTTTTCTGCGGTTTGCACAGAAAAACGGTAACCAGTTCCGCGTACCGTCTGGACGTAGCGATCGTGTCCGTCGATGGCGAGTGCCTTGCGTAGCCGGCGGATATGCACGTCCACGGTGCGCTCTTCCACATAGACGTTGCCGCCCCAGACGTGGTCGAGCAGCTGGGAGCGGCTGTAGGCACGTTCCTGATGGGAGAGAAAGAAGGTCAGCAGGCGGAACTCCGTCGGCCCCATTTCCACGGATTTGCCGTTGATGGTTACCCGGTGGCTGATCGGATCCAGCACCAGTTGGCCGGCGGTCAGGGGCTCTTCCGGCGTGGATGGGCCTGCGCGGCGCAGTACCGCCTTCAGGCGGGCGACCAGCTCGCGGGGAGAGAAAGGCTTGGTGATGTAATCATCGGCACCGGTCTCCAGGCCCTTGATCTTGTGATCTTCCTCGCCTTTGGCGGTGAGCATGATGATCGGCAGGGCCGAGGTGAGCTCGTCACGCTTGAGGCGCCGTGCCAGCTCCACACCGGAGACATCGGGCAGCATCCAGTCCAGCAGGATCAGGTCCGGCTTTTCGTCGATGATCAGGGCGTGGGCTTCCTGGGCGTTTTCCGCCTCGAGGCAGCGGTATTCCGCCATTTCCAGCGCCACCCGCAGCATATCGCGCACTGCGGCTTCATCGTCGACGATCAGTATGGTTTTGCTCTGCATCTGTCTGCCATGCCCCACTTTCGTTGCGGCTATTTAACGGCATTTCCATTACAAATATATGACCGGCGACAGGTTATCCAAAAAAGCGTGGCTAGCTGGTCAGGTAGTGCAGTGCGATGCCGGCAAAAACCGCGGCACCGACCCAGTTGTTGTTCAGGAAAGCCCGGAAGCAAGCATCCCGCTCACGCTCGCGGATCAGCCATTGCTGGTAGGCAAACAAGCCGGCGGCCACTGCTAATCCAAGAAAGTAAAAAGTGCCCAGCTCGAAGCGCTGACCGGCCAGCACCAAGGCGAACAGCACCATCACCTGCAGGGCGCCGGTCATGGCCCGATCCATCTCCCCGAACAGTACGGCTGTGGATTTCACACCGATTTTCAGGTCGTCGTCCCGATCCACCATGGCGTAGAAGGTATCGTAGGCCACGGTCCACAGCAGGTTGGCGGTATAGAGCAGCCAAGCCAGGGGGGGTACCTCTTCCGTGGCGGCGGCGAACGCCATGGGAATCCCCATGCTGAACGCTGCACCGAGCACCACCTGGGGCAGATGGGTATAGCGTTTGGCGAATGGATAACAGAAGGCCAGGGCCACCGCGGGCAGTGACAGCAATACGGTCAGACGGTTGGTGGTGAGCACCAGCAGGAAAGCCAGTACGCACAGGCCAGCAAACAGCATCAGTGCGCCCCGTGGTGTCGCCTGACCGGTGGCGAGGGGTCGCGCGGCGGTGCGTTTGACATGCCCGTCTATCTTTCGATCGGCGAAGTCGTTGATGGCGCAGCCGGCCGCGCGCATCAGCAGCACACCCAAGGTGAAAACGGTAAACAGGTGCAGCCCGGGCCAGCCATCTGCCGCCAACCACAGTGCCCACCAGGTGGGCCACAGCAGAAGCAGAGAGCCAATGGGGCGATCGAGGCGTGCCAGTTGCCAGTAGGGCAATGCTGTCGGCCAGCGGCGGGCGAGGGTTTGGCTGATCACGTGGTTTTCTCCCCTGTGTTTGATTCCTGAGGGTGCGGCAGGGTGTCATGGGCAGCGGTAAAGGCAGACAGAAAGGTCTCTGCCACCAGTAAAGGCTTGTCCCGCAGCCAGAAAGTCGAGCGTCGGCCCCAGGCACTGCTGCTCTCATTGCCCAGCTCTTCCAGCAGGCAGCGGTGGTTGCGCTCCAGCCGGTTGAGGGTGATGGGCCCGCGGCGAATACCGGCTTCACTGAATAGCAGCTCGCCCAGCGGGCGACTGTCGAGGCTGCGCAGGTAGCGGGATTTGCCCTGCAGACTGCGCATCGGCAGTACGCTGCGGGCGTAAACCCAGGGGCGCCCGCGACCGAACAGCAGAACCTCGCGGATCAGTGCCCGCTGGCGATCCCGCAGCCCCAGGGTACGGCGCTCCTCCAGCGTGGGTTGGCGCCAGCTCTGGTCGAGCACCCGCACGGCGAAGTCGCCGCCGCTCAGCTGTTTCAGCGCCGCCGTCAGGGAACCGGGGTGCAGCAGCCAGGGCAGCAGATCAGCGGGCGGCGACTCGTGCAGGGATTCCAGCGGCTGGGCCTGCCAGTCCGCTGCCGGCAAAAATGGAGAGTGGTACAACGCGAACCCCGCAGCAGGATCAAAAGGTCAAAGACGCCATTGTAACGGCTGGCGCACGCGAGGTCAGGCACTGGCGGCTGTACTCGGTGGCGGCAGCTCCTCTATGATGATGCGTTAACTAAAAGAGAATCGCGGACGCTTCCGGAGAAAAACATCCTATGGGCCTGACCACCAAGATCGTACTGGCGATGCTGCTCGGCATTGTCGTCGGAGTACTGTTCAACTTTCTTGATTCCACCCAGGTACTGGGCAGTGCCGTCACCGGTTTTATCAACAGCTACCTGACCGGAGGCCTGTTCGACATCGTCGGCCGGATCTTTATCGCGTCGCTGAAATTGATGGTGGTGCCGCTGGTGCTGGTATCCCTGATCTGTGGTGCCTGTGCCCTGTCTGAGGGCGGCCGTGTCGGTGTACTGGCCGGCAAGACACTTGCCCTGTACCTGGTAACCACGGCGCTGGCAATCACCCTGGCGCTGATGCTTGCCTTCGTATTCCAGCCCGGCGCAGGCATGGAGGGGCTGCAGGCCGATGCCGCGTTTGAACCCAAGCCCTCGCCACCCCTGTCCGAGGTGCTGGTGGATATCTTCCCCACCAACCCGGTGGATGCGATGGCCAAAGGCAACATGCTGCAGATCATCGTCTTCGCCCTGCTGATGGGCTACGCCATCTCCCGCTGTGGTGAGCCGGGTCGGCGAATGGCCTCCTTCTTCAATGATCTCAACGATGTGATCCTGCGCATGGTGGGTGTACTGATGGTGTTTGCCCCCTATGGCGTATTCGCGCTGCTGGCCAACAAGATCGCCCAGCTCGGCGCGGATGCCATCTTCCAGCTGGGCAAGTACTTCCTGGTGGTGCTCGGTGCCCTGTTCCTGCACGGTCTCGGCGTCTACTCGCTGTTGTTGAAGCTGTTGTCCGGACTCAATCCGCTGGAACTGCTCAAGAAAATGCGCCCGGCCATGGTCTTTGCGTTCAGTACGGCTTCCTCGGCTGCCACCATTCCAGTGACCCTGTCCACGGTGGAAAAGCGCCTCGGTGTCGACAATAAGGTGGCCGCGTTCACGGTGCCACTGGGGGCCACCATCAACATGGATGGCACCGCCATCATGCAAGGTGTGGCCACGGCATTCATCGCGCAGATGTACGGTATCGAGATCGGTCTTGCCGGCTATCTGACCGTAGTACTGACTGCGACCCTGGCCTCGATCGGTACCGCCGGCGTGCCCGGTGTCGGTCTGATCATGCTGGCCATGGTGCTGCAGCAGGTGGGACTGCCGCTGGAGGGTATCGCTATCGTCATGGGCGTCGACCGCCTGCTGGATATGGTGCGCACCGCGGTAAATATCACCGGGGATTCTGTGGTGAGTACGGTGGTGGCGAAGAGCGAGGGCGCCTTCTCCGAAGAGGTGTTCTACGATCGCAACTACGACAGCGTCGCCAACGGTGGCCGCGTTGAGAGTTCACCGGGCTGACTGCCGGTCAGCCATTGAGGGTAAAGGCGCGCTCCTCCGGGAGCCGTATACGGAGAAGGGCCGCATAAGCGACCCTTCTTTTTTTTGCGCGGTGGTTGGATGGAAAAGCGCCCTGAAATCGATCAGCCCTCCACCAGATCCCGCAGTTCATCGGCCTCGATATCCCCATCAATCCTCGTGATGACCTTACTTGCCAGAGCGGACAGCAGTTTCAGGATCGCCTGGTCTGTGGTGTCTTCGACCTGACCTCCCCCGCGCTGGACCCGAACCTGATATGGCTCACGGAGTTTCAGACGGTGGATATCCAGTGTTTCCTCCTGCAGGGAGCGTCCGCCCCGATCGGCAATGCGGTAGGAAAATCGACCGGTAATTTCGATATTGCCGCGCTCCAGGTCGAAGTTGCCCTCGCTGCGCATATCGCCGAGCTGCTTGACGACCGTGAGGTCAAAGTCCGTGAGCAGGTCCAGTTGTCCGCGGTCGTCCACCAGCGGGACCTCTTCATCGAGCAGGAATTGCCGCAGCTCGCTTCCGAATGACACCCGCAGATGCTCGCTGTAACGCCGTACCTTGGCCTCCTTGAGCGAGGTCAGGCTGCCGCCCTCCCCGGCCTGGGCCAGAAGCAGCGTCAGGTTGGTGCTGTTGACCGGCATTGGGATATTGAGCGCGATGGAGGGCGGTGCCAGGGAAAGGCTGGGGTTGGTGTCCTCACCGCCGAGGCCGAGAAAGCCCTGAGCCTGGGCGGTATGGATGGTCGAGACCAAGAGCAAGCCGGCCATGGCCAGCCTGCGACGTGCGAACCTGATCACTGCACTCTCCCTGCGTTCTGCCTATCGTTATGTTGACCAGATGTATATTTCTGGTCGAATTCATTGCTAGGCTGCCATTGCGGGAGCTCAGAAGCAAAAGCAATCGCTGACCGGCAGGTCTGTGGGAGCTTTTCCTGTTTCGCTCTATAGCTGTGCCAGCTTCTGCAGCTCGTCAGCCTCCAGCTGATCTTCGATGCGGTCCAGAAGTTGCTCCGCCATCTCCTCGAGCATTTCCTCGATCGCCTCGTCGGTGCTGTCCTCGGTTTCGCCACTGCGGTGGGCAGTCCTGACCCGGTAGCGTTGTTCGAGGCGGAGATCGCCGAGATCGATGCGTTTTTCCCGCAACATCTGGCCGTTGAGCGATACCAGCTGGTAGCGGAATTCGCCGCTTACCTTGAGGGTGCCGCGTTCGGTCTCGTAGCGGTCGGAATTGTTCAGGTCTGTCAGTTGTTTGCTGATCGTTGCCTCGACCTGGCTGCGCAAGGTGAGGAAGCCGCCCTGTTGTACCAGCGGTACCTCCTCATCTTCGAAGTGCTCGCGGAGCAGCGCGTCCAATGCCTGCTGGAGATGGCCTGAGAACCGGGCCGCGGCCTGCGATTTCAGCTGACTGAGCCCGCCATTGTTTGCCTGCGCCAGCAGCAGTGCCAGATCGTTGCCGCTCACGGGGGTTGGGACATCGAGGCGGATATTCCCGGCGTTAAGGGTGACACTCGGGGCCTGCCCGTCGTCGCCGAAGAAGCCCTGTTGCGCGCTGGCGCTGTGACTGGACATTAGCACTGCGCTGGTCAGCAGCGCCAAGAGGGTGGTCCGCACAGGACCTGCCCCCGTGCGATCGCTCCGTGAGTCGTCCATGGTGGTCTCCGTTTTCTCTCAAATTGCCTGCGGCTGGGGCCGCTTATTTTTATGTGGCTTACCGGTCAGGCTGCCACCAGTAACGGCATAGCGCAAAAATATTGGTGACCGTAAAGAGAGAATTGGTATCGGAGAGTGTCTGCCTGGTCACGCCTCGGCGAAGCGGGGCTTGTTTTGCAGCCAGCGGGCGATGAGTTGCTGGCGTGCCCCCTCGGACAGCCCCGGAGCGGCGGCGATTCGCTGCACCTGTGGCAGCAGGTGGGCGTCCCGCTGCAGGTCTGCGATACGATGCTGGACCTCTCCGGTCTGGCGAGTGCCGAGTATCTCGCCCGGACCGCGCAGGCGCAGGTCCTCCTCGGCAATGGCAAAGCCGTCACTATGCTGGCGCAGCGCCTGCAATCGGGCCTTGCCCCCCTGGGACAGAGGGGTGCCATAGAGAAGCACGCAGTGGCTGGCCACCGATCCCCGACCGACTCGCCCGCGCAGCTGGTGCAATTGTGCCAGGCCCAGGCGTTCCGGGTTTTCGATGATCATCAGGCTGGCATTGGGCACATCGACGCCCACTTCGATGACCGTGGTGGCCACCAACAGGTCCACCTCACCGGCCTTGAACGCCGTCATTACCCGCTCTTTCTCGTCCGGTTTCAGGCGCCCGTGTACCAGCGCGACGCGGGTATTCGGCAGTGCAGCCGCGAGTTCGTCGGCAGTGGACTCTGCGGCCTGGGCCTGCAGGGTTTCGGATTCCTCGATGAGCGTGCAGACCCAGTAGGCCTGCCGCCCCTGGGTTACGGCGTTGTACACCCGTTCCACCACCTCGTCGCGGCGCTCGTTCGAGATGGCAACGGTGTTGATCGGCTGGCGGCCGGGGGGCAGTTCGTCGATGACTGAACAATCCAGGTCGGCAAAGGCAGACATGGCCAGCGTGCGCGGAATCGGGGTGGCGGTCATGATCAGCTGGTGAGGTTGCACCCGCACCGAGCCGGCTTCACCGGCGCCTTTCTCCCGCAGTTCCAGGCGCTGTCGCACGCCGAAGCGGTGCTGCTCGTCGATCACCACCAGTCCGAGGTGATGGAAGAGCACATCGGCCTGAAACAGTGCGTGAGTGCCCACTACCAGCTGTGCCTCGCCGCTGGCGATGGCGGCCAGTTGCTTGCGCCGCTCCGCCGCCTTGAGGCTGCCGGTGAGCCAGGCCACCCGGATTCCAAGGGGGTCGAGCCAGCCGAGGAAGTTGCGCCGATGCTGCTCGGCGAGGATTTCTGTGGGCGCCATGACGGCCACCTGGGTGCCGGAACCCACCGCGCGCAGTGCGGCCATGGCCGCAACCAGTGTCTTGCCGGCACCAACGTCGCCCTGCAGCAGGCGCATCATCGGGTGGCTGCTGGCCAGATCCTCGGCAATCTCTGTGCAGACCCGTTGCTGGGCGCCGGTCAGTGAGAACGGCAAGCGGCCGAGAAAGTCCCGCTCCAGCGCCGGATCACCGGGCAGGGCCGGTGCACGCAGGTGAGCAGTGTCGCGGCGCAGGGCCAGCAGGCTCAGGTGGTGGGCCAGCAACTCTTCCAGTGCCAGTCGCTGCTGGGCCGGGTGCTGGCCCTCCGCCAGTTGCGCCAGGTCGGTGCCCGCAGGCGGACTGTGCAGGTAGCGCAGTGCCGCCGCCAGGGGGTAGCGCATGGCTTGCGGCAGCAGCTCGGTAGGCAACAGCTCGCTGACCGCGCCGGAGTCGAGCATGGCCAGGGCCTGTTGTGCGAGGCCCCGCAGACGGGCCTGACTGACGCCCTCGGTCAACGGGTAGATCGGGGTGAGGGTATCCTCGGCCGGTGGGCTGTTTTCGCCCAGTATCTCTGTCTCCGGGTGTACCAGTTCCAGCCCAGCGGACCCGCGCCGGGCCTCGCCGAAGCAGCGCAGGCGCACGCCCCGGGCAAAGCGGTTTTTCTGCGCGGCGGAAAAATGGAAGAAGCGCAGCGACAGAGTGCCGCTGCCGTCCTGCAGCCGCACGAGCAGGCTGCGCCGCCGGCCGAAGACCACGTCGGCGGCGCGCACTTCGCCCTCGATCACCGCATCGAGACCCGGCGTCAGCGCAGCAATGGGCGTGACGCGGGTGCGGTCCTGATACCGCAGGGGCAGATGGAACAGCAGGTCCTGCACGGTGGCGATATGCAGTTTTGCCAGCACCTGCGCGAACTTGTCGCCGACCCCCTTGAGGGTGGTAATCGGCTGGGTGGCCAGATCCGTCACTGGTCACCCAGGTGGCACTGACTGATCGCGTCGCGCAGCATATCGATGGCGCGATGACGGGGGAAACTGGCCCGCCAGGCCAACGCTACCGTGCGCCGCGGCGCGGGGGCGGTAAAGGGGCGAGTCTCCAGCAGGCCGCTGGCGTACTGGGATGCGGTCGCCGCCGACAGCGGCAACACCGTGATACCCAGCCCGGATGCCACCATATGGCGCAGTGTCTCCAGGGAGCTGCCGTCGGCTGCGGTCCTGATTCGTCCGCTGCCAGACTCTTTCTCGATGGATTGCTGCAGCTGCGGGCAGGCTTCGAGCACCTGGTCGCGGAAACAGTGCCCCTCCCCCAGCAGCAGCACATTGTCCTCGGACAGCTGATGCGGGGAGATGCTCTCTTCCTTCGCCAGCGGGTGGCCGGCGGGCATCAGCACCACGAACGGTTCATCGTAGAGCGGTTGGGTGACCACATCGGGCTCGGTAAACGGAAGCGCGATAATGATGGCGTCGAGCTCCCCCTTGCGCAGGCGCTGGCGCAGGGTAGCGGTGTAGCCCTCCTCGACGAAAAGGTGCATGTCCGGCGCCATGCGCTGCAGCTGCGGAATGAAATGGGGAAACAGATAGGGCCCGATGGTAAAGATTGCGCCCACCGACAGGGGGCTGGAGAGCTGGTCCTTACCGGCGCTGGCGATGTCCTTGATGGCTGAGGCCTGCTCCAGTACCAGCTGCGCCTGTGCGACGATGCGTTCCCCCAGCGGGGTGGCCTGGACGCGGGTCTTGGACCGTTCGAACAGGGCTACGCCCAGCTCTTTTTCCAGCTTTTTCACCGCGATGGACAGGGTCGGCTGGCTGACAAAGCAGCGCTCGGCAGCGCGGCCGAAGTGCTGTTCCTGTGCCAGGGTGACGATGTAGCGCAATTCGTTGAGCGTCATAGAGGAAACAATCAATTGTTAAGGGGCCATAGCAATTATTCATAAATAATCGCCGTCGGCCAACGGCAAGTCTGACCAGTGATACGAGTCCGGTTCTTTAGTAAAAATTGCTATTTGTGGGCTCTGTTCAGCGTACACGGCGCAAAATTTTGCTATATGTGTAAGAACAAATTGAGCGGAGCGATCCCATGGGCATTTTCTCCTGGATTATTCTCGGACTCATCGCCGGTGCGCTGGCCAAGTGGATCATGCCCGGACCCGATCCGGGTGGCTGGGTGGTGACCATCGTGATCGGCATTGTCGGCGCGTTCATCGGTGGCTGGCTGGGTTCACTGGTGGGTATCGGCGGTCCAGTCACCGGCTTCGGCTTCGGTGATATTGTGACGGCCACCATTGGTGCGCTGATTTTCCTGTTCATCTTTCGCGCTCTCCGCCGTCGGGGCAGCTGAGAGCGCTTTTCCCGGGTCGCGGCGCCGCACGGAGAGCGTCTGACCGCGAGAAACCGGGATTGGAGACCACTGGAGTTGGCCGGCAGCGCGGGAGCTGCCGGCCGATGGTGTTTTTTAAGGGGATTGCGACAAGGGGGGTGCGGTTCGGCCCGCAACTTGGCGCGGACTGTTTATGTCAAAAGAAAAACTCTGGATATTTGGTTGCGGCGACCTGGGGGCACGGCTGGCCCTGCAACTGGATAAAAAGTCTTATAGCGTATTCGGCGTGCGCCGAAACCCGCTGGTGGCGCTGGCCCGCAAACGCCGCGCCGATGTGGTCAACTGGCGTCGTGGCGATGCCACCCGCGAGGAAGACATCCTCCGTCTGCTCTCCGATGGCGCCGATGTAGTACTGGCCACCTTCACCCCGGACGAATACACCGAAGGCGGCTATCGCCGCGCCTACGTGGAAACGGCCCGGGCACTGGCCGCGGCATTGCCGCAACTGGAGAAGCCGCCGCGTCTCGTCATCTGGGTTTCTTCGAGCCGGGTTTACGGCCAGGGTGGTGACCAGTGGCTGGATGAGGAGACGCCGGCAGTGCCGAATGGCTTTCAGGGGAATGCCCTGCTGGCGGCAGAGGAAATCATCTGCAGTGCGGTGCCGCAGGCGGTGGTGCTGCGTTTTGCCGGCATCTACGGCCCCGGCCGCGATCGCCTGCTGTCACAGGTCCGGGCTGGTCGCTGTGCGCCGCCCGAGCCCCCCCAGTTCAGCAACCGCATCCATGTGGATGACTGCATCGGCTTTATTGCTCACTTGATGGAGCGGCAGAAGGCTGGCTGGTCGCCGGAACGGGTCTATATCGGCGCCGACAACGAACCGGTGCCCATGCACGAGTTACAGCAGTGGCTGGCCCGGGCCATGGGTTATACCGGCGCGCACCTGCGCGAATACGTGACGACCAGCCAGCGGCGGTCGAAGAGGCTCCGCAACCGGCGCATGCTGGCTACCGGTTACGCATTGAAATATCCGGACTACCGGGCTGGCTACAGCGCGCTACTGGATCTGGACTAGCGCGCCAGCCGGGCTCCCCGGTTCAGATCACCATTACCCCTTCGGCCTCGAACAGTGCACCCTTCGGCAGTTCCTTGACTCCGACCGCGGCGCGGGCCGGATAGGGCTGTTCGAAAAACTCCGCCATCACTTCATTGACGGCTGCAAAGTCGCTGAGATCGGTGAGATAGAGGTTCAGTTTCACGATATGGCTCAGGCTGCCGTTGGCGGCCTCGCAGACTGCGCGCAGGTTGCTGAAGACCTGCCGTGCCTGTTCAGTGAAATCACTGCTGACGATTTCCATGCTCTGCGGGTTCAGGGGAATCTGGCCGGAGAGATACACGGTATTGTCTACTTTGACGGCCTGAGAATAGCTGCCGATGGCGGCCGGCGCCTTGTCAGTTTTTATTACGGCGCGATTGGTCATGGTTAACTCCACCACTTTCCGAAAAAGAAAGCGGGCAAATATAGCGCGCCTCAAGCGGGAATGGGAGCTGCGCCGGGGCCGAGCCAATCAGAAAGTGAGACTTTTGTCGCAACGGTGCCGGATCGCCGGCGGCTGTCACAAGATCAGCCGGGCCGCGCGATACGAATCACCGAGGGCAGGTTGCGCAGGCGTTTCATCACCCGCGCCAGATGCACGCGATTGCTGACTTCCAGGGTGAGGGAGATAACGCTGTTGCGCGCGTCTTTCTCATCGACGTGAATCTGCTCGATGCTGGCGCCCTCTTCCGTGATCCTGGTGGCCAGCCGGGCGATGATGCCGCGCTCGGACTCCACCTCGACGCGCACATCGCCGAGAAACTCACCCTTCACATCCGGTGACCAGTTGACCGCCATGATGTTCTCCGGATGATCGCGGAAATCCACCGTGTTGCGGCACGACTCGCGATGCACGACCACACCCTTGCCGGAGCTGATGTGGCCGATGATGGTGTCGCCTGGGATCGGGCGGCAGCAGCGGGCAAAGCTGATCAGCATGCCCTCCTGCTCGTCGATGGTCAGCGGCGACGAAATGTTGCTGGCCCCTGCCTCTTCCTTGCCGGGCGGGGCGAGCAGTTTGGCGGCGGAAAAAGCCACCTTGTTGCCGAGGCCGATCTCTTCCAGCAGGTTTTCCAGTGAGGAGCATTTGGCCTCGCGGACACCGCGTTCGATTTGCTCCTCGCTCAGTTCGTCCAGGGCGGTATCGAACTTGCCCAGTGCCTTTTCCAGCAGGCGGCGGCCGAGAGCAACCGAGTCGTGGTGGCGCTGGTGCTTGAGGAAGTGTCGGATGGCACTGCGGGCCTTGGCGGTGACGACGAAATTGAGCCAGTTGGGGTTCGGCTGCGCCTTCTTGTTGGTGAGGATCTCCACCTTCTGCCCGCTCTGCAGGGGCTGGGACAGCGGCGCCAGGCGCTGGTTGATGCGCACCGCCACGCAGGTATTGCCGATATCCGTATGCACTGAATAGGCGAAATCGACGGCGGTCGCACCCGCGGGCAGGTCGATGATCTCGCCCTTGGGGGTGAACACGTAGACCTCATCCGGGAAGAGGTCGATCTTCACGTTCTCAATGAATTCCAGCGAGTCGCCGGCGCGCTGCTGCATCTCCAGCAGCCCCTGTACCCAGCGCCGCGCGCGCACCTGGCTGGTACCGCCGGTGTTGATGACTTCATCACCGGAGGCCTTGTAGAGCCAATGGGCGGCGATCCCGCTATTGGCCATCTCGTCCATTTCCTTGGTGCGGATCTGCACTTCGATGGGAACACCGTGCATCCCCAGCAGCACCGTGTGCAGGGACTGGTAGCCGTTCGACTTGGGAATGGCGATGTAGTCCTTGAACTCGGAGATGACCGGCTTGTACAGGTTGTGGGTTACACCCAGCACCCGGTAGCTGGTATCGACGCTGTCGACGATGATGCGGAAGGCGTAGACGTCCATGATCTCCTTGAACGACTTCTTCTTCGTGCGCATCTTCTGGTAAATGCTGTACAGGTGCTTCTCGCGGCCGATCACCAGTGCATCGATGCCCTCCCGCTGCAGTCGTACCTCGATGGCGTTCTGGATCTTTTCCAGCAGCTCCTTGCGGTTGCCGCGCGCTGCTACCAATGCCGCGCGCAGGCGGCTGGCCCGCAGCGGGTAGATGGCGAAGAAGGCGCGGTCCTCGAATTCGATGCGCACATCGTTCATGCCCAGGCGGTGGGCGATGGGGGCATAGATTTCGAGGGTCTCGCGGGCAATGCGCACGCGCTTCTGCGGTTTCAGGGCGCCCAGCGTGCGCATGTTGTGCAGGCGGTCGGCGAGCTTGACCAGGATCACGCGGATATCCCGGGCCATGGCCAGCGCCATCTTCTGGAAGTTCTCCGCCTGCTTTTCCGCCGGGCTGTCAGTCTCGAACTGGGTCAGCTTGGAAACCCCGTCCACCAGCTCCGCCACTTCCTCACCGAACTGCTCTGCCAGCGCGGCTTTGGGAATACCGGTGTCCTCGATTACATCGTGGAGCATGGCGGCGGCCAGGCTCTGGTGGTCCATATGCATGCTGGCGAGGATGGTGGCTACCGCCAGCGGATGGGTGATGTAGGGCTCACCGGAGCGGCGCTGCTGTCCGTCATGGGCCTGCTCGGCGTAGAAGTAGGCGCGGCGGACAATCTGGATCTGGTCGGGAGGGAGATATGAGGAGAGGCGGTGGGCCAGACTGTCGATGGTATGCAAAGCCGCGCGCGCCTCTCGATAGGAACTCAAACGATCGGTGGAGGATTAAAGATCCTGCTCGGACAGGTAGACCGGAGTGGAGGGGCGCTCCATCGGTGCTTCGTCTTCATCCACCTCGTCGAGGATGCTGGCATCCACCAGGCCGTCGGCGATTTCGCGCAGGGCGAGTACGGTGGGCTTGTCATTCTCTTCGGGCACCAGCGGATCTTTGCCACCGGTTGCTATCTGGCGGGCGCGCTTGCTGCCCACAATCACCAGCTCAAAGCGGTTGTCGACGTTATCGAGGCAATCTTCAACGGTAATACGTGCCATAAAATCTCGGTTCCATTGCAGTGCCCGGGAGGGCGAATTCGGGGCGCGCGGGTGCCTGCGGCTCTTCCGGCGCGGGACCGGCAAGTTTAACGCAGCCGGCGGTGTACGTAAATCGACCAGTTGCCGGGGGCGCCACAGAAAACAGTGGCATGGGGGCGTCAGTCGTGTTGCAACAGCGCTTGCAGCAGTTTGCCGTGACGCTGCTGTTGCCGATCCAGGCGCTGGCGCTGTGCCACCACGATCGATTTCAGCTCCGACAGAGCCACCTGGAAGTCATCGTTGATCACCACATAGTCTGCTTCCACGTAGTGCGACATTTCATCGATGGCCTGCTCCATGCGCCGTTCGATCACGCTGGCCTCGTCCTGGCCGCGGCCGGTGAGGCGCTCACGCAGCGCTTCCTGGGAGGGCGGCAGGATAAAGATGCCGACGGTGTCCGGCATCAGCCTGCGCACCTGTGCTGCGCCCTGCCAGTCGATTTCCAGGATGACATCCCGGCCGCTGTCCAGGGTTTCGGCGACCCAGTCGCGGGAAGTGCCGTAGAAATTGTCGAAAACCTGGGCGTGCTCGAGAAAGGCATTGCGATCCAGCATGGCGAGAAACGCCTCGCGGTCGACGAAATGGTAGTTGATGCCATTTTCTTCGCCGGGGCGCTGGGCCCGGGTGGTGTGGGAAACCGACACGGTGACCTGGCTGTCACTGTCCACAAGGGCCTTGACCAGACTGGTCTTGCCGGCGCCAGAGGGCGCTGAGACGGTATAGAGGGTACCTTTCTGCACAACTGATCCTGTTTCCGAGGCAAACGCGCCGCGCATTATAACGAACATGGGCGGGGATTGAGTGGGGAACGGAAGCTGATGCGGGAAAAAGCAGGGAGGCTAAACCCCGGCCGGTTGGGGGGGAAGTGTTGGGAGTTTCGGCTGCGCGGTACTGCATGCGCCGTCGAACCCGGCCGGGGTCGCCCTGCGGAAGATCGGCCGGCCACCACAAACCCCCTGTGGCCGGTATTCACTTCCTGTTGCTAATCGCTAACGATGGCGACTGTAGCGCCTTTGTCTGCAAAAGCCAACCGCCACCAGGTCAGCGCGCTCAGCACCGCGTAGGTGCCAATCCCCAGCCCCAGTGCGGCTGGCAGTAGCGGCGCGGCGGCCAGCAGGACGCCCAGGCGCGCCAGCTCTGCCACCCGTGCCAGCCGGTGCCCGTCGAGGATGCGTCCATTGATGATGAGTCCCGTGCCAAGCAGGGTCACGGCGGCCACCAGCTGGCCGTAATTGAGCTGGGCGGCAGCCCAGATCAATACCAGCGTGGCACCCGAGTAGACGACATGCTGCGCAAGGGCATAGTAGCGCTGGCCGGAGCTGATTTGCGGATCGTAGCGCTGGAAATCCGCGAGATCCGAGGAAGGCACCGGCATGGCGGTCTCCGCATCGGCCGGACGATAGCCGGTACGGCGGAACCACAGCGTCAGCTTGTCCCACCAGCTCCTGGTATGCCAGGCGTCAAGCGCCATGCGCTTGTAGTGCTGCAGGTTGGCGGCCAGGGGGTCGAAGGAGTTCAGCGGCTTGCGCACGCCGTAGATGCAGGGCTCACCCTCCAGCTCTTCCTGATAGGTACCGAACAGGCGGTCCCAGATGATGAAGACGCCGCCGTAATTCCTGTCCACGTAGACCTTGTTCTGGGCGTGGTGAACCCGGTGATTGGAGGGGGTGACCAGTATCCACTCCATCCAGCGCACTTTGGGGAATTTCTGTGTGTGCACCCAGAACTGATAGATCAGGTCGATGGCGCCGGCAGTAATCAGCAGCTCTGCGGGCATGCCGATCAACAGCAGCGGCATGTAGAAGATCCACCCGATCGGCAGTCCGCCACTGGGCTGCCGTAGTGCTGTGGTGAGGTTGTAGTCCTCACTCTGGTGGTGCACCAGGTGGTCGGCCCAGAAGATATTGATCTCGTGGGCAAAGCGGTGCTTCCAGTAATAGCAGAAGTCGTAGGCTGCCACGGCGAGCAGCAGGTGCCAGCCGTTGTCCAGAGACCAGTTGAAACCCATGGCCTGGTAATACGGCTGCAACAGCTCGAACAGGGGAATGTAGATCACCAGCAGCAGGCCCTTGCGGATCAGGCCGGTGATGCGGCTCAGTATGCCCGCGCTCAGGCTGCCGATGGCGTCATTGAGGCGGTAGAGGCCCCAGCCATAGCGGCGGTCCAGCGCCAGCTCCACCAGCACCGCGAGTAGAAAGAAGGGGATGGCCAGGGTAACGAGATTCACGGCAGCCTCTGTTTATTTTTGTCCCGTCGATGGCTCCAACGATGCCACAGGCACTCCCGGGGGCAAATGTCCAAAGGGGGCGAATTTTGAAATCCGTTAGGTTTCGGCCCCCAGGGTGGACTGCCGGCGCGGTTGGGGGTCAGTCGGCCGAGGGAGACATGCCGCTGAAGAGGTTGTTCACAAGCTCGCCCGTTGCCTCGCTGTTGCCAGTGGCGCGGAGGTAACTGCGCAGCCCGATCAGCTGGACCTGCAGCTGGCGCGCCAGTACCGCCGGCTTCACCAACGGGGACAGTTCTCCCGCAGCAACGGCGCTTTCCAGGTGGTGGCGGAAAGTGGCCTCGGTAGCGGCCAGCAGCGCTCGGGTCTCTCGCAGCAGTTCCTCTTCCCCCTGCTCCAGCTCCGACAGGGACTTGGCCAGCAGGCACAGCTGGCTCGGCGCATTGTCGCCGCCCTCGAGCAGGGTCTGGCGAAAGAATGCACGCAATCCCGCCAGAACCGAACGCTCGCTGTCCATGCACTGCTGCAACCTCAAGGCCATATCGTCGGCGTAAAAGTGTAAAACCTCGCGAAACAGTCCCGATTTGCTGCCAAAAGCGGCATAGATACTGCCGGGGCGCATATCGACTGCCTGCTGAAGATCACGGGTAGAGGTGGCGTGAAAACCCTTCTGCCAGAAGAGCCGGGTCGCTTTCTCCAGCACCTCGCGGCGATCGAACTTTGCGGTGTTAGCCATGATCCTCCTCTCTTGAACAGCTGCTCAAATAGTATCCGCTGCCACCATGGCAGGCAAATTCCGGGCTGTTGAGCGGCCGTTCAAAATGGGTTAATGTTTGCGCGCTTGAGCAATCGCTCAATTTTAGTGCCGAATCATGTCATTCATCATTGCACTGGGAGGTAACCCGTGAAGAAGTTTGAGGTCCACGATCAGCAATCCGGGCCCGCAGCCAGCAAACCACTGCTGCAAAAGTCCGTCGACGTCTTTGGTTCCATTCCCAACCTGCATGGCGTCATGGCCGAGGCGCCCACCGCCCTTGCCGCTTATCAGGAGTTGCACGAGCAGTTCCTCAACACCTCGTTTTCCGCCGAGGAAAAGACCGTGGTATGGCAGTCCATCAACGTGGAGCACGATTGCCACTACTGCGTGCCGGCACACAGTGCCATTGCCAGGGCGATGAAGGTTGATGGAAAGCTGAATGATGCATTGCGCGATGGAGAGGCTCTCGGGGATGAAAAGCTGGAGGTTCTGCGGGACACCACCCTGGCCATTGTCCGCGACCGCGGCGTGGTCAGTGATGCCGTGCTCAAGCGCTTTTACGATGCGGGCTACACTCAGCAAAACCTGCTGGAGATCATTGTGGGCGTGGCGCAAAAAGTAATGAGCAACTATATCAATCACTTCGCCCAGACCCCGGTCGACGAGCAGTTCAAGCCATTCGTGCGCTGAGCGACCGGTGAATCCCCGCGTCGCAGGTCCGACCGGCCTGCGGCGCCGTAACACTCTGACCCAACTCCGATCACTTGCAGAGGGAACAGACGATGATCAATGCCTATGCTGCCCACGAAGCCGGCGGTGAATTAAAGCCATTCACATACGATCCCGGCGAGCTCCGCCCTCACGAAGTGGAAATCGACGTGCTCTATTGCGGACTCTGCCACAGTGACCTCAGCGTGATTGAGGACGAGTGGGGCATGTCCGAGTTCCCGGTGGTGCCGGGGCACGAAGTCGTGGGCCGCATTGGTCAGCTCGGCGACCAGGTAACCCATCTCGACAAGGGCCAGCTGGTGGGCCTCGGTTGGCACGCCGGATACTGCGGCCACTGTCACAGTTGCAACTCCGGCAAGCAGAACCTCTGTGGTGAGGCACAGCCGACGATCATCGGCCACCACGGCGGCTTTGCCGATAAGGTGCGGGCGGAGGCGGCCAGTGTGGTGCCGATTCCCGACAGTATCGATCCGTCCGTGGCGGGCCCTCTGTTCTGCGCAGGTATCACTGTTTTCAATCCGCTGGTGCAGTTCGACATCAAGCCCAACAGCCACGTGGCGGTGGTCGGTATCGGCGGGCTCGGCCATCTGGCCCTGCAGTTCCTGCACGCTTGGGGATGCGAGGTTACGGCGTTCACTTCCGACGCCAAGCGCAACGAGGCCCTGGAGCTGGGTGCCGACCATACGCTGAACTCCCGTGACGAGGATGCGGTGGCTGAAGCCGCCGGTCGTTTCGATATGATCCTGTCCACGGTCAGCGTGAAGCTGGATTGGAATCTCTACTTGTCGACGCTCAAGGCCGGCGGGCGCCTGCATTTCGTCGGTGCCACCACCGAGCCGCTGGATATCAACGTTTTCCAGCTGATCCTCGCCCAGCGAGAGGTATCGGGTTCCCCGGTGGGCAGTCCGACCACCATTGCCGAGATGCTGGAATTCGCTGCGCGCCACAAAATTGCTCCCCGAGTGGAGCGCTTTCCCATGAGCCGGGTGAACGATGCGCTGGAACGGCTGAAAAATGGCGACGTACGCTACCGGGTTGTGCTTGAGGCTGGGAAATAGCCGTCGCAATGTGCGGCTGTGTCAGTCGGCCCGATGACCGCGACCATGCACGATGCGGTAGAGCAGCGGCAGCACGAACAGGGTCAGTACCGTTGAGGAGATAATGCCCCCGATCACGACGGTGGCCAGGGGGCGCTGCACTTCGGCTCCGGTGCCGGTGTTCAGCGCCATGGGCACGAAGCCGAGGCTGGCTACCAGCGCGGTCATCAGCACCGGGCGGACCCGGATCAGTGCACCGTCGATGATGGCGGACTCCAGGTCGGTCCGCTCGCGCCACAGCTCGCGGATGAATGCGAGCATCACCAGCCCGTTCAGGGTGGCGACGCCCGATAAAGCAATAAACCCGACGCTGGCGGAAATCGACAGCGGCATGCCCCTCAACCACAGAGACAATACACCACCGGTAAGGGCCAGTGGCACGCCGGTAAAAATAATCAGCGAGTCGCGCACCGAGCCAAACGCGGTGATGAGAAGCGCGAAGATCAGTGCCAGAGTGAGCGGCACCACCACCGCCAGTCGCCGACTGGCGGATTCCAGCTGTTCAAAAGTGCCGCCATAATCGAGCCAGTAACCGGCGGGTAGTACTACCTCATCGGCGATGCGTTCTTTGGTTTCCGCAACAAAGGAGCCGAGATCACGGTCGCGTACATTGGCAGTCACCACTACGCGGCGTTTTCCGTTCTCGCGGCTGATCTGGCTCGGGGCGGGGGTGACCTGCAGGGTGGCCACTTCTTCCATGGGAACAAATCCGCCACCGGGAAGTGGCACCGGCAGGTTGCCGAGCCGATCCAGATCGCGCCGGATCGACTCGGGCAGGCGTACCACCAGTTTGAAGCGGCGGTCCCCCTCGTAGATCAGGCCGACCATTTCACCACCCACCGCTGCCGCTACCAGATCTTGCAGGCCCTGAAGATCCAGCCCGTAACGGGCGAGCATGATCCGATCCGGGACCACGGAGAGCATCGGCAGGTCGTCAACCTGTTCGATACGGGCGTCCGCCACGCCATCGATGCCGGACAAGACGCCCAGGATGTCCTGCGCTGAATTGAGCAGCAACCCCAGGTCGTCACCGAACACCTTGATCCCCAGGTCGGAGCGCACCCCGCTAATCAGCTCGTTGAAGCGCATCTGGATCGGTTGTGTGAACTCGTAGTTATTGCCGGGCACCTGCTGGACGACGGTCTCCAGTTCCTCGACCAGCTGTGCCTGCGGCTTGCGAGGGTCGGGCCAGGCAGAGCGGGGTTTCATGATGATGAAGTTGTCCGCTACGTTCGGCGGCATCGGATCTGTGGCCACTTCCGGCGTGCCGATCTTGGCCACGACTTTGTCCACCTCGGGGAAGGCGCGCAGACGCCGCTCCAGGATCTCCTGCATCTCCACAGCCTGTTCGAGTCCGGTGCCGGGTATCCGCAGGGCATGCATGGCGATATCCCCCTCGACCAGTTCGGGAATAAATTCCGAGCCCAGGGTGGTTGCCAGCCAACCGCAAAACACGACCAGCACAAGTGCTCCGCTGAGGACCAGCCAGCGCACTTTCATCGCGGCCAGCAGCAGCGGTCTGTACAGCGCTTTAACGCCGGTGACGAGCCGGCTTTCCCGGCCGCGGATTTCCCCGCGCAGGAAGACCGCCACGGCTGCGGGAACGACGGTCAGGGAAAATACCAGTGCGGAGAGCAGTGCCATCACCACGGTAGCCGCCATGGGGTGGAACATCTTGCCCTCCACCCCGGTGAGCGAGAAGAGTGGGATATAGACCACAGTGATGATCAAAACCCCGAACAGGCTGGGCCGAATCACCTCGTCGGTGGCCTGAAACACCACTTCGAGCCGTTCCTCCAGAATGAGCGCCCCGCCCTTCTCTTCCTGTGCTTCGCGCAGACGGCGCACGGTATTTTCGACGATGATCACCGCACCATCGACAATCAGACCGAAGTCCAGTGCACCCAGGCTCATCAGGTTGGCGGAGATGCCGGCCTCGACCATGCCGGTGATGGTGGCGAGCATTGCCAGCGGAATCACCGCGGCGGTGATCAGTGCGGCGCGGAAGTTGCCGAGTAGCAGAAACAGCACCGCGATGACCAGTAGTGCGCCCTCGAGCAGGTTTTTTCGCACCGTGGAGATGGTCTTGTCCACCAGACTGGTGCGATCGTAGACCGCCTCCAGCTTGATTCCCTCGGGCAGGGTTGGCTTGATTGCCTCCAGAGCCGTGGCAACGTTCCGGGCCACGGCGCGGGAGTTCTCCCCCACCAGCATCATCGCTGTACCGAGTACGGTCTCCCGGCCGTCGCGCGTGGCGGCACCGGTGCGCAGTTCCCTGCCGATGGCGACGTCGGCAATATCCGCAATCCGCACCGGTGTCCCCGAGCGCACCGCGACCACCACATTTTCGATATCCGCAATACTCTGCAATTGTCCAGGGGAGCGCACCAGCAACTGCCGGCCGTTGCCTTCGATATAACCGGCACCCCGGTTGTCGTTGTTACGTCGCAGTGCCGCGCTGATATCCCCGAGCGAAATGCCGAATGCGAGCAGTTGTCGCGGGTCCGGGGTCACGTGGTATTGCTTGTCGAAACCGCCAACCGTATTGATTTCAGTGACGCCGGACACCAGAGCCAGTTGCGGGCGGATAATCCAGTCCTGGATTTCCCGCAGGTCCATTGCGTCATAGGGATCACCGTCGGGTCCAGCGGCACCGGGTAGTGCCTCGACGGTGTACATGAAAATCTCACCGAGCCCGGTGGCGATCGGGCCCATCTCCGGCTCGAGCCCCTGGGGCAGCTGGCTCTTGATGGTATTGAGGCGCGCATTAATGAGATTGCGGGCAAAATAGAGGTCTGTCCCATCCTCAAAAACTACAGTGACCTGGGACAACCCATACCGGGAAAGGGAGCGGGTGTATTCGAGTTGCGGCAGTCCGGCGAGGGCGGTTTCCACCGGGAAGGTAATGCGTTGCTCCGTTTCCAGGGGCGAGAATCCGGCTGCCTCGGTGTTGATCTGCACCTGCACATTGGTGATATCAGGCACGGCATCGATGGGAAGCCGTTGATAGCTCCACAGCCCGAGAGCAATCAGCAGCAGGGTCAGGGACAGCATCAAATATCGCCGCGCAATGGAGAAGCGCAGAATGGATTCAATCAACCCCTGCCCTCCCTAGTGATCGTGCGCCGTACCGGATTTCTCGATGTCTGCCTTGATCAGGAAACTGTTGGCCGTCACATAGCGTTCACCGGCTTTCAAACCGTCCACTATTTCGGTGACTTGATCATCCCTGCGCCCCAGCTCGAGCGGGCGGGCCTCGTAAATGTCGCCCACTTTGACAAAAACCGCGAATCCATCCAGATACGGCTGCAGTGCCCGATTCTCCACGACCAGGGGCACCTGAACGTCCTCAACAATCACCCTGCCCTCGATCAGCAGGCCCGGCGGCCAGTTTTCCTCACGGTTGTCGAAAGACGCGCGTGCCAGCAGAAATGACTGGCCACTGGTGCTGGGCAGTATGTCGAAAATAGTGGTACCGACCCGCCGCTCGTCGCTGGACAGCGTGACACGCTGCCCACGGCGAATTTCACCCTGCTGTTGTGGGAATACCTGCAGCTCTGCCCACAGGGTGTCGTAGTTGGCCACCGTAAACAGCACCCGGTCACCGCTGAACTCCCCGGCACCGATTTCATGCTCGACGACAAGACCGTCGATGGGTGATACCACCGCATAAGTCTGCAGGCTGTCATTCGATTCCACTACGGCCAGCTTCTGGCCGCGGCGGACCTGGTCGCCGAGTTCCGCGAGCACCTCCGTGACCGGGCCGGGAAAGCGCGCGCGAACGTGGCGCATATCCTCATGGGCCAGGGCGGTTCTGCCATAGAGGGTCAGTGCCCTGCGAATTTTTCCCGCCCCGGCAATCGCGGTGGCGATGCCGTTTTCTTCGGCCATGTCATCGGCAATCTTGACGCGGCCCTCGTGGGAAGCGTAATTCCATTCGCTTCTCTCACCGTTAAGGATCAGTAACACATTGATATCGAACGAGTGCGGTTCTCGAACCGCTGTCTCGTTGTGCCAGTAATCGTCTGCGGGAACCAGTCGATAGCGCTCGGTCTCTCCACCCAGGCGCTGCAATTCCACCGACAAAGTCACGGCACTTTTCTCTGCGATTGAACGTTCGTCCTGCTGAATCCAGGCGCGAAACTGTGCCTTGTTGCCCTGCTCTACCAGTTTGAGTTCGACCGTGACATTGCCGTCGCGCAATAACTTTCCACCGTTGGGTCCTCTCAGTTCGGTGCTCACTTCCGAAACCGCACCACTGCCAGCAACTGCTTTGCGGGCAGTGGCCAATCCGAGGTAACTCGACAGGACGATAACCCAAAGCAGGGCGATCGGGATGGAACGGATGGCGGTCGACCCTCTCATCAAATGACCTAACTTTATTTGGTGAATGTCCGCCCGGCAGGCAGCAGAGAGGATGCTGTCAGCTGCTCGATCTCTGCACCGTAGCGCAGTGCAGCGGCGGCCGAATCGATTTTTGCCCGTTGGGCGGCGATCAGTTCCCGACGCGCGGATACCAGCTCCAGATAAGAGTAGCGACCGCGCTGATATGCTTGTTCTACCTCACGTAGCGCCTCGCGCAGTGCTGGAATGACATCTTGATTAAAGCTGTTCACGGCAGCGAGGGCCTGTTCGCGACTGTTGTAGGCGCGAAAAAGCTGGCTATGGATGCGGATTCTGGCGGCCTCCCGCTCCACCATGACACGCTCGAGCTCCGCAGCTGCTGACGCCACGGCCCCGGCATTGCGCCTAACCGAAAACAGCGGTATTTCAGCGAGCGCCACTAACGTCGTTTCATCTGTCGTATTGAATCGACGTGCCCCGACGGCCCAGCCGATATCCAGATTGGATTCGGTTTCCTGCAAGCGGAGTTCCATGGCGCGCAGACGCTCGCGGGATGCAAAAATTGTCAGTGCAGGATTCTCCTGTGCGCGGGCATAAAGCTCCGGAAATCCGGCGCCGGGCTCGATTCGAAAGAGCGCGCTGCTATCTACCTGAAATTCCGCCGAATTGCCGCCCCAAAGCGCGGCAAGTGCGAGTTTGTAATATTCCTGTTTGCGCTGCTCTGACTGAAGGGTGAGTCGTGCCTCCGCCAGTGCCGCTTCGGCGCGTCGCTGCTCTGCCTGCGGCGCCGCCGCCGCTCTGACCCGATGACTGACAGCTTCCAGTGCCTGCTGCGCGATATGCAATGATTCATTGGCGAGCGCCACTCTCTCTACGGCTGCCACAACCTCGACATAGCGACGTATCACCTCCCCCAGAAGATCCAGCGCCTTGATCTGCTGTTCTGCGCTCAACAGATCTAATGAAGCCTCTGCAGCGTCAACGCGGGCGCGGCGCTGGTCGCCGAGCTCAATCACCGATGACAGAGCAATTGTCAGTTCAGGCTCTGCAGCGCCACTGCTCCCGGCGAAGTTCTCGAATTCGCCGCGGACTGCGAGAGGCGGTCGCTGGTCGGCAGTTTGCACTCGACCCCGTAGTACGTCTTCCCGCAGGCGGAATACCGCGAGTTCCGGGTTTTCAGTCAGGGTGCGATCAATGGCATCTACCAGGCGCAGGTTTTGCCGGGCTCCGGCCGTCGGTGTTTGGGTAACCAACAGGATCGCCAGTAAGGTCATCAGGGCAGGCCATCGCAATCCACGATTCTCTTTTGCACAACTCGCAACACTCGCAACAACAGAAAACATACGTTTCTCCCAGTCACATCACATATAGCGTGCCTGGGCGAAAAATGTGCGACGAGGTCGAATATCCAGCCACCAGAAAAGAAGTAGAGGAGGAGTAACAGGCGGAAAATCTCGGCCCGCGGCACTGGTGCCCTGAGTTCTATTTGTTGGCCGGGGAGCCGGGTTCCATCTAGCTCAAACCTTGCCGGGCATTGGAGGAAAGGGAAAAGGCCGGCAGGAAGCCGGCCTTAATAATGATACCTATACCATGCCGAAATGTTACGGCGACGCCAGTGCCTCCAGAGTCACACCGGAGTAGGCATCATAGCCCCGTATGCTGATGTACCAGGTGCCAGACTGCGGATTGCTGAAAGAGCAGCTTTCATCATTGCCCCATCGATAGGGTCGGCAGTCGTAACTACTGGTGGTTGGCTGTGAGCCGAATCGCACATAGAGGTCCGCATCGCCGCTGCCACCGGACATCAAGACATCCAGTGTGGCCATACCGGGATTAACCTCCAGAGTGAAATGCTGCCAGGCGCCGGAGTTACCAGACAGGTTGCTTTCGGTCCAGCCGGAAGCCCCGCTACCACCGCTGTCCTCATCGAAGCTGCCGACCAGGGTGACCCCTGAAAAGCTGGTATAGCCACGCAGCATCACATGATAGGTGCCTGCCTGTACGTTACTGATGGAGCAGGTCTCGTTGTTGCCATTCAGGTACGGGCGACACGCATAGCTACTGGTCGTCGGAGCAGAGCCAAACTGCACATAGAGGTCCGCATCACCGCTGCCGCCGGAGATCTGGAAGGTCAGGTTGCTGGCCCCGGCGGGCACTTCCAGGGTGAAGAAGAGTTCACTGCCGCTGTTACCAGAGAGATTCGTTTCGGGCACACCATTTTGCAGTTCGCCGTTGCCCGGGCCGGGTCCGGGATCACCGGATACGGCTGCCACGGCCGCCGCTGCATCCACAATCCCTGCACCACAGCCGCTACAACCCGCGGGGAAACTTCGGGCGCTATCGACAAGCAGTGACTCAACTTCGGCGGGGGTCAGGCTGCCGTCAACGGCATAGAGTAGTGCTGCGGCGCCGGCGACATGGGGAGCCGCCATGCTGGTTCCCTGGTAGAACTCGTAGTTGTCACTCCCGGGTCCCTGACTGCCGCTATTCAGGGTCGAGAGCACGCCGTTGGAGGAAACCGAAGTCTCACCGCCCGGTGCGGCCACATCGACCACGCTGCCGTAATTGGAATAGTAAGCCCTGCCGCCAGCGCGATTGGTCGAGGCCACGGTGACGACACCGGAGCAGCTGGCAGGACTGAAATTGCCGGCATTGGCGTTGGAGTTACCGGCGGCTACCACCACGGTAGTACCAAGACTGCGCGCGGTATTGATCGCATTCTGAGTGGTGGTATCACAACTGCCTCCGCCGCCAAGGCTCAGGTTGAGCACCTGGGCCGGGTTGGGGTTTGACGGCACGCCACTGACACTGCCCCCGGCGCCCCAGATAATGCCGTCGGCAATATCGGATGTATAACCGCCACAGCGTCCCAGCGCGCGGATCGGTACCACCTTTGCCTTGTAGGCGACTCCGGCCACGCCGGTACCGTTGTTGGTGACTGCGGCGATAGTTCCCGCAACGTGCGTACCATGCCAGCTGCTGTCACGCGCAGGCTGGCCAGAACCACAAGCGCCTGCAGGTGACCAGTCGCCGGGGTCGCTGGCGTCGCTGTCCCGCCCATTCCCGTCTTGGGCAACGGTCGTGTCGGAGATCATGTCGTAGCCGGGCAGGATATTTGCCGCCAGGTCTGCATGCGGGCGATAGCCGGTATCGATTACACCCACCACAACCCCTTCACCCTGGGTTACATCCCAGGCTGGAGGCAAGTTGAGGCCGCCGGTGCTTTCAAAATAGTGCCACTGCTGGTTGTAGTAGGTGTCGTTGGGGGTGGCCATCACCTGCATGATCCGGTCTGGCTCTGCATATTCCACCTGCGGGTCCTGCCGCAAGCGGTTGATGATGGCCTCGAGCTCCACTCTGTTGGTGCGTTGTTGCAGTTTCAGTACTTGCGCACCGGTTGCGAGTTGGCGGACATGGGCAAGCCGGTGACCGGCAACCTGTGAGACACGATCGATGGCGTTTTGCGGCATTACCGCCATGTTGGCGCTCGGCATACTGCTTTTGTACTTGACGATGATGCGATCGGTTACCACTTCCGGGGGCTCAACAGTTGCGGAAGACAAGCTCGGTTCGACGGCATGGACCGGAATACTGGCCGTGATTACGGAGCCAAATAAAACGGCAGTAACGACTGGCAGAGCCAGGCGATAGCCTTTCAAAAAGTCAGAAAATTTCATTGGTGTGAATTTCTCCTTGATTATTTTTGTCGACGACCTTGGATTCAGTCGTCGCTTTTAACACCACGGAGGTCCTGAGCGGTGCACCGCGGAAAAACGCTGCAATTGTGTTGCGGGGTTTATTTCCGAGGTGATGGTTTGACGATAAATGGCACTGCTACCACATAGGCTTGGCCGTACAACTCTTTCCATTTCGCGCCAAAATTTACTCTTCAGAGCATTGCTTGGATGCAGTGAAAAAAATTCGGGAACTGAATCTCGGTGAGTGGCGCAGTATTGTCTTCGTGGGGAGAGCGGATTTTTCTGAAGCGAGATATGCGCGCGGGAAGGGATACGGATCGCAGAAGGACTAGCCTGGCCGGACAGATAGCCATGCATAAATAAAAAAGCCGCAAAATTATTTGCGGCTTTTAACTGAAATTAAGGCACATCAGAGGCGCATTAATAGAAAACTATTCGATATTCTGCACCTGTTCTCTCATTTGCTCGATGAGCACTTTCAGCTCAACCGCTGCCTGAGTGGTATCCGTGACGACGGATTTGGATGAGAGCGTGTTGGCCTCACGGTTGAATTCCTGCATCAGGAAGTCGAGACGCCGGCCGATGGGGCCGCCACCGGCGAGCACACGCCGGGCCTCGGTCACATGGGCGTCGAGGCGATCCAGCTCTTCATCCACATCTGCCTTCTGGGCCAGCAATACGATTTCCTGCTCGATGCGCTCGGGATCCAGTTCAGCCAATAGTTCCTCAAGCCGGCTGCGCAGCTTTTCCCGCTGGGCTTGCAGAATCTGAGGCAGGAGTTCCCTCACGCCTGCCACTTGTTCGCCAATGGCATCGAGGCGCTGTTCGATAAAGCGACGTAACTCTGCGCCCTCACGGGCCCGGTTCTCATTCAACTGCGACAGGGCTGCCTCGAAGGCTTCAAGGATTGCGCGGGATTGGGCTTCGGCGTCTGTCTCTCGTTCGGCGATGACGCCGGGCCACTGCAGAAGCTGCAGCGGGTTCAGCGGCAGTGTGTCGAGTCCGGGAGACACACGCTTGGCGGCGTCGACGACGGCCCGTGCCAGGTCCTCGTCTACCTGCAGCGTGGTTTCCTCACCAGGATTGGCCTTGAGAGAGAGGCTCAGTTCCAGTTTGCCGCGGGCAAGCTGTTTGCGAAGGCGCTCGCGCAGCTGGCTTTCCAGCGGGCGTGCCGTCTCCGGCAGGCGGAAATGGGGCTCAAGGTAGCGGTGGTTGACCGAGCGCAGTTCCCATGTCGCGATACCGGAATCGTATGAGGATTCAGCGCGACCGAAAGCGGTCATGCTGCGCACGGTTTTACTGGCCATAATATTCTTCCCTGCGGGCGTGTTGGAGCTGGCCGGGCATCATAGCACAGGGCTTTGAGGGCTCGGGTGTCTCCCGCCGCGGGGTTATACTGTCGTCTTTTCAACGCAATTTTTCGAGGTGAATTCATGCAGCGACCCAGCGGCCGGAAACCAGAGCAACTGCGCCCCGTGCGCCTCACGCGCAACTACACCCGCCACGCGGAGGGTTCTGTGCTGGTGGAGTTCGGCGACACCAAGGTGTTGTGCACTGCATCGGTTGCAGACGAGGTGCCGCGCTTTTTGCGCGGCCAGGGCAGCGGCTGGATCACGGCTGAATACGGCATGCTGCCGCGCTCGACCGGTTCGCGTATGGCGCGGGAGGCAGCTCGCGGAAAACAGGGCGGGCGCACGGTGGAAATCCAGCGTCTTATCGGCCGCTCACTGCGCGCGGCAGTGGATCTGGAGCTGCTCGGCGAAAACCAGATCACGCTCGATTGCGATGTAATCCAGGCCGACGGTGGCACCCGTACGGCGGCGATCACCGGGGCATGCGTCGCACTGGTAGATGCACTGCGTTTTATGCAGCGGGAGAAAATGATCGCGACGGATCCTCTCCAGAATCTGGTGGCCGCGGTTTCTGTGGGGATCTACGAAGGCGAGCCGGTACTCGACCTGGACTATCCGGAAGACAGCCGTGCCGATACCGACATGAATCTGGTCATGGCAGCGGATGGCGGCATGATCGAGGTGCAGGGGACCGCCGAGGGAGCGCCCTTTACGGAAAAGCAGTTTGCGCAAATGCTGGCGCTGGGTAAATCCGGCATTGACGAGCTGATCGAACTGCAACGCAAGGCTCTGGCCAAATAAGGGCAGTCGTAACAAGGGCTGGGTGCGGGCGGGACACCGCCCGCTCTCGGTGAGCGGGCGAGCAACCGAGGGATCAGACTTCCAGGTCGTAATCCATGATCACCGGCAGGTGACTGGAAAAGCTCACGTTCTTGTTGATGGCGCCGTACTCGATACGGTTTTTCAGGGTGGCCGAGGTCACCTGCATATCAGTCCGCCAGCCGTCCCCCTCGCCCACGGTCCCACTGGGCCACCAGCTAAACTCGTCGGCGTCCTTTACTACCTTGCGGAAAGCATCCACGTAACCGATTTCATTGAACAGCTGGTCCAGCCAGCGCTGCTCGTGGCGCATAAAGCCGGGGGTGTCCTGGTGATCCTGCCAGTTCTCGACGTCGGCGCGCCGGTGGGCCATGCCCCAGTTGCCGCAGAAGATGAAGTCCCGGCGCTTGCGGCTGATTTTGATCAGGTGCGCCTGCATGTCGTCGAAAAACTGTACTTTCTTTTCCAGAGACGACTCATCGGTTGCCGCCGGTGCCAGCAGCGAGCCGACACTCAGGCGCTCAAAGTCCGCCTGCAGATAGCGGCCATACATATCTTCACCGTTCGCAAAGCCCATCCCAAAGATGATGGCTTTGGGCTGGTTGCGGGTGTAGATGGCCACGCCGTTCTCGTGGGGCGTTCCGGAGTCGAAGAAGTAGCTGTAGTAACCGTCTGGGTGGAAAACCGGGTGATCCAGCTCCGGTTCCAGCGAACGTAAGTCCTGCAGGCAAATGATGTCTGCATCCTGTTCCGCTAGCCAGTCATAGAGGCCACGCTGTGCCGCTTGGTGAATGCCGTCAACCGACAAACTCACTATTCGCATTATTAGCCCCTTACCAGCGGACTGTGTATCATTAGTAACATTATGTGCATACCCCTCCCGCAGCTTCCCGTGGGGAGGTCTTCCTTCACCTTAGCCAATAGTTTCCAAATTTCCATGCAGCAGTATCAGCGCGATTTTATCCAACTGGCCCTGGATCATCAGGTGCTGTGTTTTGGTGAGTTCACCCTGAAATCGGGTCGCCGCAGCCCCTATTTTTTTAATGCCGGCCGCTTTCACTCCGGCGCTGCCCTGGCGGCATTGGGTCACGCCTACGCCGAAGCGATCCTCGCCTCGGGAGTGGAGTTCGATGTCATTTTCGGGCCGGCCTACAAGGGTATTCCGCTGGGAGCGGTGACCGCCGTGGCGCTCGCGCAGAAAGGCGTCGATAAGCCCTTCTGTTACAACCGCAAAGAGGCCAAGGATCACGGCGAAGGCGGAACCTTAGTGGGTGCGCCGCTGGAAGGCAAGATTTTGATCATTGATGACGTTATTACTGCCGGTACGGCCGTGCGAGAGGTCATGGACATTATCCGAGTCCAGGGTGCAGAGCCGGCCGGTGTCGTCATCGGCCTCAACCGCCAGGAGCGTGCCGGCGAGGAGACGGAACTGTCTGCTATCCAGCAGGTGGAAAGTGAATACAGTGTCCCCGTGGTCAGCATCGTGGAGCTGGATGACATCATCAGCTACCTTGAGGAAGCGCCGCAAGAAGGTGATACTCTGAAAAAAATTGTGGAGTATCGGCAGCGTTATGGGGTCTCTGCGCGAGGGTAGCGCGGCGACGATTACCCAGATCTGCCTGAAATCAGTGAGAACTTCGATGAGGGTTGCCCCCCGTATACTCGCCGGATGGCTGGCACTTATGGCCACCGGCGCAGCAATCAGTGCTGAGCAAAACCGCGCTTTGCCCGGCAAGGGGGAGGTGCTGTTCCGCTATACCAATGAGCAGGGCATTCAGGTCCTGGACGACGTGGTGCCGCCACGCTATGCGCCCCGTGGCTACGAAATCCTCACTCCCTCCGGCCGGGTACTGGAGGTGGTGCCGCCGCAGCTGACTGGCGAAGAGCTGGAGCGCAAGCGGCAGCTGGAGGCCCAGCGCCAGGCCGATGCCGAACTGATGCGCCGCTACAGCAGCCTGGCCGATATTGAGAGCGCTAAGAGTCGCAAGATAGCCATCGTCAAGCAGGATATGGCCCTGTTGCGCTCCAACCTTTCCAGTCTCCGGCAGCAGATCGAGCAGGAAGAGGCTGCCGCGGCCCGTATCCAGCGCCACGGCGATGAGGTGGCGCCCGAAAGGCTGCAACGGATCAGCAACCTGCGCGAGGAAGTAAGGGTGCTGAACGAGCGTATGCAGCACCGCAAGGATGAAGCGGTCCGTATTGAGCGTGAGTTTGACCGCGCGGCGGAGCGTTTTACCCAGATCGCCGGCAAGTAGTTCGCCGGCTAATCCCCCCGCCCTATTCGAACAGTCGAATTTTCCTTCTGCCTTCCCTCTAGCGGGCCGTCGCTACGGCCGGCTCGCGGAAAAACCCCGCCATCAGGACCGGCCACTGCTCGGCCCAGTAATCGGTCGGTTTGCGTTTAAAGCCACTGCGCACGTACTGCACGATACGACCCTCGGCGCTCGCCAGCAGCAGGTTGGCGGCACTGCCGAGGGGAATGGCGGGCCGCAGTTGCTCCCGCAGTTCCGCTTCGCGGAGGATCTGCTTCAGTTGCGTCTCCAGGCGGTCGAAGAACTGTAGGATACGTCCGTGCAGGCGTTCGGTTTCACCGGTCAGTGCGTCGCCGGTAAGCAGGCGGGTGATGCCCGGGTTGCGCTCGCAGAACGCGAGCAGCAAGTGCAGGATTTTCTGACAGCGTGCCAGTGCAGAGGGCTCATCCTGCAGGATCAGGGAAACCCGGCTGAAGATGGTCTCCTCGATAAACTCGATCAACCCCTCGAACATCTTCGATTTGCTGGGGAAGTGACGATAAAGCGCCGCTTCCGAGAAGCCGACCTCTTTGGCCAGTGCCGCGGTAGTGATGCGGGCACCGGGGCTGGCCTCCAGCATATGGGCCAGTGCCTGCAGGATCTGTTGGCGCCGGTTGATTTTTTCGCTGCTCATTGACTGCCTTTTACCCGGAGGAGACCGGGAACATCGTTTCTTGTTATCGCCCCGGCAAATTACAGGGCGGGCGCGGGAATCCTAACGATTCACCGGCGCCGCTTCA
The DNA here is from genome assembly GCF_001750105.1 of Microbulbifer aggregans. Lineage (NCBI taxonomy): Bacteria > Pseudomonadati > Pseudomonadota > Gammaproteobacteria > Cellvibrionales > Microbulbiferaceae > Microbulbifer > Microbulbifer aggregans. The sequence continues at coordinate 930,695 of NZ_CP014143.1, read as the reverse complement.
ATTACTGGAACACTGCCGCTGTGGATCACTCGCTGTTGTCGGTGATCAGCGTGCCGACACCGGTATCGGTGAAAATTTCCAGCAGTACGGCGTGGGGGACGCGACCGTCAATGATATGGGCGGAGGTCACACCCGCTTTTACCGCATCGAGGGCACAGGCGATCTTTGGCAGCATGCCGCCGTAGATGGTGCCATCGGCGATCAGCCCGTCCACCTGCAGGGTGGTCAGCCCGGTGAGTACCTCGCCATTCTTGTCCTGCAGGCCGGCCACATTGGTCAGCAGCATGAGCTTTTCGGCGTGCAGGTACTCGGCCACTTTGCCGGCCACGAGATCGGCGTTGATATTGTACGACGCTCCGTCCTCGCCGACGCCGATCGGGGCGATCACCGGGATGAAGTCGCCGTGGATGAGCATGTCGATGACCGCCGTATCGACATGTTCCACTTCGCCCACATGACCGATGTCGATGATCTCCGAAGCGTGCAGTCCGGCGGTTTCGCTCTGTATCTGCAGCTTTCGCGCCCGGATCAGCAGGCCGTCCTTGCCGGTGATGCCCACCGCGCGGCCGCCATTTTTGTTGATCAGATTGACGATCTGCTTGTTGACGGTGCCGCCCAGCACCATTTCAACCACATCCATGGTCTCGCTGTCGGTTACCCGCATGCCGTCGACAAAACGGGACTCGATGTTGAGTTTATCCAGCAGTCCGCCGATCTGCGGGCCGCCGCCGTGCACCACCACGGGGTTCATCCCCACCAGTTTCATCAAAATGATGTCGCGGGCAAAACTGTTCTGCAGTGCCTCGTCCACCATGGCGTTGCCGCCGAACTTGACGACGACGGTCTTACCGGTAAAGCGCTGAATATAGGGCAGCGCCTCGTTCAGTACCTGGGCTACGCGCAGGGCTGATTTCTGATCCAGTGACATGCTTGGACTTTCCTATCCAGTGATCGGGCGAGGAGCTCTACTCCAGCCCCCCGGGTCAAAGTTTGGGCAGTGACAGCTGCGGTGAAACCGCCAGAAGCTGCTTGCCCACCGCGGTGTAGATGCGGCGCAGTTGCTCCTCGGTCTCCGCCTCGAAGCGCAGTGTCAGGGCGGCACCGGTATTGGAAGCGCGCACCAGCCCCCAGCCATCGGCGAACTCGATGCGCAGCCCGTCGATGGTGTTGATATCCGCATCGCCGAAATCGGCATTTTCCTGGATTGCCTGCACCAATTGGAACTTGTCCTCCTCCGGTACCGGCAGCAGGATTTCCGGTGTGCTGGCCATCTTGGGCAGCGAATCCAGCAGCTCATCGAGGCTCTGCTCACGCAGGGCCATGATTTCGAGGACCCGCGCGGCGGCATAGAGGCCGTCATCGAAACCGAACCAGCGGTCCTTGATAAAGATGTGGCCGGAAAGCTCACCGCCAAGAATGGCACCGGTTTCCAGCATTTTGCTCTTCATCGGAGCGTGGCCGGTCTTCCACATCACCGGCCGGCCGCCGTACTGGTTGACCAGCTCTCGCAGGGCGCGGCTGCACTTCACATCGAAGACAATATCCTCGCCCGGGTTACGAGCCAGCACATCCCGGGCCAACAGCATCACCAGCTGATCGGCCCAGGCGATGCGGCCGGAGCTGGAAATGAGGGTCACCCGGTCCCCATCGCCGTCCAGTGCCACACCCAGATCGGCGCCGGTTTCACGCACTCTGTCGATCAGGGCCTGTAGGTTTTCGGGTCGCGACGGGTCCGGCGGATGGTTGGGGAAGTTGCCGTCCACTTCGCAGAATAGCGGTGTCACCTGACAGCCCAGTTGTTCGAACAGCTGAGGAGCCAGGTTAGAGGTGGCGCCGTTGCCGGCATCGATGACCAGGCGGGGCTGCCCGGCCAACGCCACGTCGTTGAAGATCTCGTCGATATAGTGGTCGCGGATGTCTTGTTCGCGGTAACTGCCCTGGCCACTGTCGAAAGGCCCCTGCTGCATCAGTGTCCGGAGCTTTTGCAGTTTTTCCTCTGCCATCGACCGGCCTTTCATCACAATCTTGAAGCCGTTGTATTCAGCCGGATTGTGGCTGGCGGTCACCACGACACCGCTGCTGGTATTGGTGCCGCGGGCGCAGGCGAAATAGAGCAGCGGTGACGGCACCAGGCCCAGATCCACGCAGCTGCAACCGGTTTCCAGGATGCCCTCTACCAGACAGCGGGAAAGTAACTCGCTGCTGTTGCGGCCATCACGGCCGACCATCAGCAGATCTTCGCCGGCGCGCTGGGCCAAGGTACCCAGAGCGCGGCCGAGCTGGTAGGCGAAGGGCTCGTTGATCTCGGAACCCGCGATGCCGCGGATGTCGTAGGCGCGGAACACGTGCTGCGGAAACTCCACCTTCTCCTGCAGCTGGTCCCTTGGGGAAAGCGGCGCGCCGGAGCTGTGTGCCCCGGATTCGGCGACAGGAGTCCCCTCGCTCTTCTTTTGCCGGGATTGCAGAGCCGCTCCGCCTGGCCGCGGGCGCTTGCCCTGTTGCTCCCAGGGTGCCTGGGTATATCGGGGCAGGAAGCGCCACAGGGCGGCCAGGGAAAGCATCAGGCCGATCATGGCGATGCTGTATATCCAGGCGGCGCTGATACTGTGTTGTTTCGAAAACTCCGTGCCCGGGCGGAAAGCCAGGGTCAGGTGGGAGCCGGCAACAGCCGCGTTGACCCGGGAACCATCGCCCTGCCCCGCGCGCCACAGAGTCTGCGCCGGTCCGCCGGGGAACTGCTGCAGCAGCACCCATTCTCCGGCGCCCTCAGAGAGAGCCTGCAGTGTCTGTCCAAGTTCGGTAAATGGCCGCGATTGCAGCAGCGCCCCATCACCATTGGCAACCACCCGGTGCAGCTGCCAGCTGTCCTCGCTGCCGGTACGCAGAATTTCCACGGCTTGCGGACCCGCCTCCAGGGTGCGCTTGATCAGATCCAGCAGGGCAAAGTTGAGGGCCGGTTCGGAGCCTGCACCGACACGGAGATCACTTTGTGAAAAGTACTGCAATCGCCCGCCGGCTTCTTGATGCGAGGCGTTTTTGGCCGTGGCTTTTCGCGCGCCGCCGGCAACGAAGGCGTGTAACTGTTGAGCCTGCTGTTCGAGCGCACTATTCAGGCGGGTGGACTCGCTCTTCGCCAGTGACTCAGCGGCTTCGGTTACGGAAGCCGCGTTATAGGGTGAGACCACCGAGCGGTCGAGCAGGGCGGCACCCCCGAGCCAAACGGTCGCGCAGAGCGCTGCCGGAAGGACGAGTCGCCGATGGAAAGAGAGGGCGTTATTGAATTTTGAAGCCACGTTAAATCCAGAACGTCTTGTAGTTATTGTGCGAAAGCCTGTGTGGCGATCATTTGGATCAGCTGTTCTGCCAGCTCTGTCTTCAGTGAGGAGGGCAGCTCAGTGCCGCCAGTCTGGTCGATCACGGTTACCCGGTTGCGCTCACTGTTGAAGCCGCTATCTGCCTCGCTGACATCATTGGCAATAATCATGTCTAGATTTTTGCGCGCCAGCTTGCCCTTTGCGTGCTCGAGGACCTTTTCCGTTTCTGCGGCGAAGCCGACGGTAAACGGCCTTCTCTCGCAGCGTGCAGCGATAGCGGCGACAATATCCGGATTCTTCACCAGCGCCAGGGTGTCGCGATTGCTGTCATCGGTCTTCTTGATCTTCTCCTGCGCTATCCGCTCGGGGCGGAAGTCGGCCACTGCAGCGGCGGCGATGAACACGTCGCACAGGTCAGCGGCCCGTTCGGCGGCTTCCTGCATCTGTCGGGCATCCACCACATCGATGCGCTTGACTCCCGGTGGTGTCGGCAGACTGACCGGGCCGGCGATCAATGTCACTTCCGCACCCGCGCGTTGCGCCGCGGCCGCCAGGGCAAACCCCATTTTGCCCGAGCTGTGGTTGGTGAGATAGCGCACCGGATCCAGGGACTCCCGCGTAGGGCCGGCGGTGATGGCAAAGTGCTTGCCGTGCAAATCGCTGCAGGGCTGCAATAGAGACTCTGCCTCTGCCGCCAGTGCCTCTGGCTCCAGCATCCGCCCTGGCCCCACGTCCCCGCAGGCCTGGCTGCCGGCAGCAGGCCCCCAGATCGATACATTGCGGGACCGCAGCGTTTCCACGTTGGCGGTCGTGGCAGGGTGCCGCCACATGGCCTGATTCATAGCCGGAGCCACAGCCAGCGTTGCTTCACTGGCCAGGCACAGGGTGCTGAGCAGGTCGTCGGCCATACCTGCAGCCAGCTTTGCCAGTACCTGGGCGCTGGCGGGTGCGATCAGGATCAGCTCTGCCCACTTGGCCAGTTCGATATGGCCCATTGCGGCCTCCGCGGCCGGATCCAGCAGATCGCTGTGCACCGGATTGCCGGACAGGGCCTGGAACGTGAGCGGCTTTATGAACTCCTGGGCGCCGGCAGTCATGACCACGCGCACGTCGGCACCGCGCTCTTTCAGGCGGCGTACCAGGTCGGCGCTCTTGTAGGCGGCAATACCGCCGCTGATACCCAGCAGGATGCGTTTGTTGGCCAGAGACGACATGGGCGCTGTTTCCGGAGTTAGAGGAACGGGTAAGATTAGCATTGATGCGCCATATCTTATCAGGCAAGCGGGGCTCAGGGAGGAGACCATGGCAATTACGGACTGGCCGGCGGCGGAGCGGCCGAGGGAGAAGCTGTTGCAGCGGGGCGCAAGCGCCCTCTCCGATGCGGAGTTACTGGCCATTTTTCTGCGCACAGGGCTACCAGGCCTGTCGGCAGTGGACCTTGCCCGCCAGCTGCTGGCGGATTTCGGTGGTCTGCGGCCCCTGCTGGAGGCGAGTCGGTCCGATTTCTGCCGTGCCAAGGGGCTCGGTGACGCCAAGTTCGTGCAGTTGCAGGCGGTTTTGGAAATGGCACGTCGTCATCTGGCCGAGACTCTGCAGCGCAGCGATGCGCTGTGTAGCCCCCAGGCGGTGCGGGATTTCCTCGCCGCGCAGCTGCGCCACCGGCGGCGAGAGGTCTTCTGCTGTCTCTATCTGGACAGCCAGCACCGGGTGATCGCCTTCGAGGAACTGTTTGAGGGCACCCTCAATGCCGCCAGCGTCTATCCGCGGGAAGTGGTGCAGGCGGCGCTGCAACAGGGCGCGGCGGCGGTCATCCTCGCCCATAACCATCCTTCTGGCATCAGTGAGCCCAGCCAGGCCGACCTGTGGATAACTGAGCGCCTGTCCCAGGCGCTGGAACTTGTGGATATCAAGGTACTCGACCATATGATCGTCGGCGAAGGAGCGGCACTGTCGTTCGCCGAGCAGGGCCTGTTGTAGGAGGGTCACACGGGTTCAGTGCCCCGTAACGGGGGTCTGTCTCCCGATGAAGATGATTTGTTGTACAAAACTTGCTCCCCGGGGTCTGTTCTGGTATAAAACGCCGCTCTTTGCGGCCGGGCCAGATTCTGAACAGTTTCCGCCGCCGCCCAGGAACCGGATTAGAATCCCGAATAGATGTCCCCGCACTCCCTGTCATGCGGGCACGAGAGTTTTGAAGAGGCCAACAGATGTCCAAGGTATGTCAGGTAACCGGTAAGCGCCCGGTCACCGGTAACAATGTTTCCCACGCCAAAAACCGCACCAAGCGTCGCTTCGTGCCGAACCTGCACAGCCACCGTTTCTGGGTTGAGTCCGAGAAGCGTTTTGTGAAGCTGCGCGTCTCCGCCAAAGGCATGCGCGTGATCGACAAGAAAGGCATCGACACCGTACTGAGCGAGCTGCGCGCCCGCGGCGAAAAAGTGTAACTGGCAGCTAGCTGCTGAGAGATCGGAGACAGAACAATGCGTGATAAAATTCGTCTGAATTCCAGTGCCGGCACTGGACACTTCTACACCACCACCAAGAACAAGCGCAACATGCCTGAGAAGATGGAGATCAAAAAATACGATCCCGTCGTTCGCAAGCATGTGATGTACAAGGAAGGCAAGATCAAGTAATTGCCCTCCCTGCACAGAAAAGCCCGGTTTTTACCGGGCTTTTTTTTGCCTTGGGATTGGGCGATGGGTATAAAACCGCGAAAAACCACTAGTCCCGAGCAAAGGCCCGCAGTGATACAGCGAGAACAGAGATGCCGGAACTCCCAGAAGTAGAAACGACCCGCCGTGGCTTGGCCCCGCATCTCGAGGGTCATATCGTGCGCTCTGCGGTGGTACGCCAGCGCAGCCTGCGCTGGCCGGTCGATCCGGATTTTGAACGGCATATTGCCGGGGCCAGGATCCTGCGCCTGGAGCGCCGCGCCAAGTACCTGCTGGTACACACCGACCGCGGCTGTGCCATCTGGCATCTGGGCATGTCCGGCAGCCTGCGACTGGTGCGGCCCGATGCGGAGGTTCGCAAGCACGACCACATCGATTGGATCCTCGACAGCGGGTGGCACCTGCGCTATCACGATCCCCGCCGCTTTGGCGCCTTGCTCTGGACCACCGGTGATCCGGAGGCCCACGACCTGCTGTCGCATCTCGGGCCGGAACCCCTGTCCGAGGAATTCAACGGCGAGTATCTGTTTACCGCCTCCCGCGGCCGGCGACAGTCGGTGAAGACGTTCGTCATGGATGGCCGCATCGTCGTTGGCGTGGGCAATATCTACGCCAGTGAGGCACTGTTCCTGGCCGGTATCCGCCCCGATCGCCCCGCCGGCGGTATCTCCCGTGCCCGCTACCTGCGTCTGGCCGATGCCATCAAGCAGGTACTGGCCAGCGCTATCGAGCAGGGCGGCACCACCCTGCGAGACTTTGTCGGAGGTGACGGCCAGCCCGGTTACTTTGCCCAGCGTTTGAATGTCTACGGCCGCACCGGTCAACCCTGTCGCAAGTGTGGGCGGCCGGTACGCGATCAGGTGTTGGGCCAGCGCAGCACCTTTTTCTGCGGCAGTTGCCAGCGCTGACCCCTCCTATACTCAGTCGACGGTTCGCCCGCGAGTAGCCGATCCGGTGCGTGCCGGCGAACTTCGACGTATTTATAGTGAGGGTTCTGGTAGCCATGCGGGTAAAGGGGATGGGCGTCATGCGATGGGCCTGGGTTCTGTGCATTCTGTTACTCGCAGCTGGCTGCGGAAAGGATGCCCGCCAGGGGGAGCCTGGTGAACGATTTGATCGGGCGGGATCCCACTCGCCGGAAGATGCCAGGCCAGAGTTTGCAGACCTGGTGCTCACCAATGCCTCCACTTATTCTGGTCAGAGCGAGTTACTCAAGGGGCAAACCATTGCCGTTCGTGACGGGCGCATAACCTACCTGGGAGATGCTGACAGCGATTTGCGGCTGACCGGGGACCGCACCCGAGTAGAAAACCTTGAGGGCAAGTTAGTGTTGCCTGGTGTGATAGATCCCCGCATGCATCGTTACGCTGTCGAGGCATTGGTCAATCTTTATGGAGTAACCGGTGTTGGCGACTATCAGCGCACTATTGCTGAATTTATCGAAGCATATCCCGAGCAGCAGCTCGTCGTGGGTGCGGGTTGGCGAGAATCCGACTTTGGTGACCAGTCGCCCCATAAAGGCCAGCTGGACCAGGTGAGCGATCTGATTCCTATCTTGATGTTCTCAGCTGATCACCAAACCCTTTGGACCAATTCCGAAGCCGTAGCCGCCGCCGGGATCAATATCGACACGCTGCAGCCGAGTAGCGGTGTGATTGAGCGCGACGACAACGGCCTGGTCATCGGGGTGTTTCGTGAGCCGGCGGCGATGGCGGTTGTGGATGTCATCATCCCCCGGGTGGAGTCTTCGCACGATCAGCATGGGCCTAAAGTATCAGAGCGGATTGAGGGCGCGCTGGAGGTGGGCGAGAGCGGGGACTTCACCATTGTCGCTGACAGCCCGGATGGGGTTGGGTCAAAAGCACTGCGCGAACTCGATGTATTGCGCAGTTACCACGGGGGGCAGGTGATCTACGACGCGGCTGCCAGTGGCAGCGCGCCAGATTAACGCTCGCATCCAGTCACGCAGAGGCGGTCAGGGGGAGGTCAGCTTGAGGCCGACAATGCCCGCCACAATCAAGCCGATACACAACAGCCGCGGCAGAGCCGTCGACTCGGCAAACAGTACGATACCGAGAATGGCCGTACCCACAGCGCCGATACCGGTCCACACGGCATAGCCCGTTCCCACGGGAATTACTTTCAGTGCCTGGGCGAGGAAGTAGAAACTGGCCACCATGGTGATGATGGTCAGCGCGCTGGGCAATGGGCGACTGAAGCCATCAGTGTATTTGAGCCCCACCGCCCAACCCACTTCCAGCAGGCCGGCGATCAATAACAGGAACCAGGGGTTGGTCATCGACAAAGCCAGCTGATTTATCTGCGACGATCCAGCGATAGCCGGTCATCGGCCTGAAATGCCCACAGGACTAAACAGGCTGCAAAAATGATCAACGACGGATAAAAGAGCACGTTGCTCCCTTGCAACACCCATCCCCAGGGATCGACCACAGACTGCCAGACGCCCAGCAGGGTGGCGCCATTGATGAGTGTCTGTGCCGGGAAGGTGAGTTTGCGCCAGAGCCCGAAGATCACGGCTGCTCCCAGCAGTATCTGCAGGCCGCCGAAGATGTTCCAGGCCAGAGGAGCGCTAATGATTCCAAGGTAGAAACGCTCGGATACGGCAATGGCATGGTTCACATTGACCAGCTTGTCGACACCCCAGATCACCAGCAATAGGCCCAGACTGACCCGCAGCAGCAAAAGTGTATAGGCGCGCATGACTCTCTCCCGTCCGTAAAAGATAGGCTCACTTGCCGGCAGCATTACCCTCGCGGCGAGGGTCGGCGCCGCCCTGCAGCTGGCCATCGATCAACGCAATGGCATGAATGCCGCTATTGAGATTGCGTTGCACCACTTTATGTCCGAGTTCCTCCAGGTTTCTTACAGTGTCTGCACTGAAGAACTCCGGTTCCAATTCGACTCTGCCGCCGATGGCGCCAATGTTGCCGGCCGCCACAGCGTCTGAGATCGGCATATCCAGGGCGAGATGGTAGAGAATGGTGCGGGCAGTGTAGTTGATGATCCGTGAGCCACCCGGAGACCCGACCAGCAGGCGCATTTCCCCATCGCGATTCAGCACGATGGTGGGCGACATGGAGGAGCGCGGGCGTTTGCCCGGCTGGATCCGGTTGGCCACCAGCTCGCCATCGGCTTTCGTCGGCACGAAAGAAAAATCAGTGAGCTGGTTGTTGAGTAGGAAGCCCTTGACCAGCAGCCGCGAACCGAAGCCGGTTTCGATACTGGTGGTCATACTGACGCCGTTGCCGTAGCGGTCGATGATCACCAGGTGACTGGTATTGGGCAGCTCCGGGGAAGCGGATTGCAAACGCTGTGGCGTCGCTGGTGTCGGCACTCCGGGCACTGCCCGGCTGGCGCGCTCGGACGAAATCAGCTTGGCCCGGCGTACCAGATATTCCGGAGCGACCAGCGCATGGCTGGGAACCTGGACGAAATCGGGGTCGGCGAGATAGGTGTTGCGATCGGCAAAGGCCAGTTCCGAGGCTTCGATAAACAGGTGTGTAAGTGGTGCGCTGCCCACTTCCATGTCGCGAAGCGGAAACTGTTCCAGCATACCCAGAGTCGCACCCACGGTGGTGCCGCCCGAGGAAGGGGCATCGGCACCACACACGCGGTACTGCAGGAAATCACTGCAGACCGGTTCGCGTTCTTTGGCCCGATAATCGGCGAGATCCTGCATTGTCATCACGCCGGGGTTTTCCGGGTCGTTGCGCACGGCCTCGACAATCGCCTCAGCGATTTCGCCACGGTAGAACGCATCGCTGCCCTTTTGGGCCAGGATGCGCAGCGTGTCGGCGTAATCCGGGTTCTTGAGCAGGTGGCCCACCGGTAGCGGCTGGCCATTTTTGTCGAAGAAGTAGTCGCGGATCGCTGGGCGCACGGCAACCCGGGGCATTTTCACCAGTAGGTGGTGTAGTCGCGGTGAAACTTCAAAGCCTGCATCCGCCAGCTCGATGGTTGGCTGGAACAGCGTGGCCCAGGGGAGCTTGCCCTGTTTTTGGTGGGCGAGTTCCAGCATGCGCATAACGCCGGGCACACCCACCGAGTGGCCGCCGATCACCGCCTCGAGAAAACCCTGTGGTTGTCCATCGCGGATAAAGTGCTCAGCGGTCACTCCCGCCGGCGCGGTCTCGCGACCGTCGAAATAGTGGAGGGAGTTATCTTTTGCCTGAAAGCTCAGCATAAAGGCGCCGCCGCCGATGCCGGACGACTGCGGTTCCACCAGCGTCAGCATTAACTGCGCGGCGATGGCTGCATCCACCGCCGTACCGCCCTGCGCGAGCATTTGCACCGCCGCGCGAGTAGCGTGGGGATTGGCGGTCACCGCCATGAACTCTTCCGCAGTCGCGGCTTTCACGGCGGTACGGCCGGTCGCTGCCTCGGGCTGGATTTCTTCCTGCGCGCCGACGGTCGCGGACAGCAGGGCAAGGGTGAGGATCAGATAGCGCACGTGTGACTCCGGTAGCTCGCTGAGCTGCCGGAGTGTAACAGGTACTGAGAAATCAGGCGTGCCGGGTGACCCAGGCTCGGCGAATCAGCGGAATTTCTGCTGTAGTGCCTCTTGCACTGCCGGCGGCACGAACTTGGTGACGTCGCCGCCGAGGGAGGCGATCTCGCGCACCAGCGACGAGGAAATATAGGAGAGGTGTTCGGCCGGTGTAAGGAACAGGCTTTCCATGTTCGGTGCCAGCTGGCGGTTCATGTTGGCCAGCTGGAACTCGTATTCAAAGTCGGAAACCGCGCGCAGGCCACGCAGCACCCCGTAAGCGTCGACCTGGCGCACCAGGTCCGCCAGCAGGATGTCGAAGCCGATGACCTCCACGTTGGGCAAGTGGCTCAGGACCTGCTGGGACAGCTCAACCCGTTCATCCAGTGTGAACAGGGGGTTCTTGCGGCTGCTGGCGGCGACTGCCACGATCACATGATCGAACAGCCGGCAGGCTCGCTCCACCAGGTCCATGTGACCGTTAGTGATGGGGTCGAAGGTTCCGGGGTAAACGACTTTCTTCATAAGCCAAAACTGTATGTTGCCGGCGAAACGGGACGCGCATGGTAAACAATTTGCGGTGAGGGCTCAAAAAGCGCTGCAGCGCAGGCAGTGTCAGTCCTCCTGATCGGCACTGCTGGCGCGGAGCAGGCGCATGCAGACCTGCCCTGCCCGCTTATCTTTCTCTAGCTGCCATGACGGCGGCAGGAGCGGCAGCGTGTCCCGCGGCGTCTCCACGTATACCAGGGCGCCGGGCGCCAGCAGAGGAACCAGTGCCGCCAGGGTTTCCGTCCACAAGTCGCCGGCAAAGGGTGGGTCGACAAAGACAATATCGTAGTTGCCGGAGGCGCCCTGCAGGAATTGGGCGGCGCTGCAGTTGTGTACCTGCCCTCGGTCGCATTGCAGTAGCCGTAACTGGCCCCTGAGGGTCTCGGCTGCCTGGCGGTTCAGCTCGACGAAATCCACACTGCCGGCGCCGCGGGACAGGGCCTCGAGTCCGAGCGCCCCCGAACCGGCAAAAAGGTCGAGGCAGCGCGCGCCCGGCAGCCGGAACTGCAGCCAGTTGAACAGCGTCTCCCGCAGTCGGTCACCGGTAGGGCGCAGCCCTTCCACAGGCGCGAACTGCAGTTTCCGGCCACGCCATTCACCGCCAATGATACGAAGCTGCGAGAGACTGGCGGTTGCTGATTTGCGGGATGGTTTGCGCGCGCGGCTACGGGACAAAACGGATTCCTGGCTGTGTGGCTTTGTGAGCGGTGCTAAGATTAGCGCCTTTCCGCCAGCGGTACATCCGGACACAGACATGATCTTTGACTTCCTGCGCAAAAAGAAGCCCAAGCCCGAAGACACCGAGGCCAAACCCGAGGAAGCCCAGCCCGAAGAGGCCGGTTCCGAAGAGGCTGCGGCCGAAACCGGTGAGCCGGCAGCTCCCGAGGTCGAGGAGTCGGTAGAGGAAGCCCCAGAGGGAGCTGAAGGGGCTGAAGCCGAAGAGAAAGCCGAAGTAGAGCAGCCGGCACCGGTCGAGGAACCCGAACAGGCGTCGACTGAGGTTGCGCCGGAGCCCCAGCCGCAAAAGAAAGAGGGCTTTTTCACCCGTATCCGCCGAGGTTTGACCCGCACCAGCAGCCAGTTTGCCGAGGGTATGGGCAACCTGTTCCTGGGCGCCAAGGAAATCGATGACGAATTGCTGGAGGAGCTGGAGACCCAGTTGTTGATGGCGGACGTCGGTATGGAGGCCACCACCGAGATCGTCGATCGCCTTACCGCGCGGGTATCCCGCCGCGAGCTGAACGATGGCGAGGCGCTCTACCGGGCACTGCAGGAAGAGCTTGAAGACCTGCTGAAAGGGGTCGAGGCGCCATTGGAGGTAGATACCACCAGGAAGCCTTATGTCATCCTGGTTGTCGGGGTGAACGGCGTGGGTAAGACCACCACGATCGGTAAACTGGCCCACCGCTTCCTCGGCGAGGGCAAGTCGGTCATGTTGGCTGCCGGTGATACATTCCGCGCCGCAGCGGTGGAGCAGCTGCAGGTGTGGGGCGAGCGCCACAAAGTGCCGGTGGTGGCGCAGCACACGGGCGCAGACAGTGCCTCGGTGATTTACGATGCGGTGCAGTCCGCCCAGGCGCGGGGAACCGACGTGGTGATCGCCGACACTGCGGGCCGTTTGCACACCAAGTCGAACCTGATGGAAGAGCTGTCGAAAGTGCGCCGCGTGATGGCCAAGCTGGACGAGAGTGCCCCCCACGAGGTGCTGCTGGTTCTGGATGCCGGTACCGGCCAGAATGCCATCAGTCAGGCGTCCCAGTTCCGCGATGCCGCCGGTGTCAGCGGCCTGGTGCTGACCAAACTCGACGGCACGGCCAAGGGCGGCATAATCTTCGCGCTGGCGCAGCGCTTTGGTATTCCGGTACGCTTTATCGGTGTGGGCGAGCAGGCCGAAGATCTGCAGCCGTTCCGTGCGCGGGAGTTCGTCTCCGCCCTGTTCGATCGCAACGGGCGCGGCGGCCAGGCCTGAGCGCGGTGGCGATTGTCCGCCGACGAAAACAATAACAGCGGCCGACCATGATTACTTTTGACAACGTCAACAAGCGCTACGAATCCGGCCAGGATGCGCTGGTGCGCGTGAGTCTCGACATCGGCCGTGGCGAACTGGTGTTTCTGACCGGCCACTCCGGGGCCGGCAAGAGCACCCTGCTGAAACTCCTTACTGCCATCGAGCGCCCGACCCGGGGCAGCATTTTGGTGGCGGGCCAGAACATCGGCCGCCTGCGCAACGGCCAGATCCCCTACTACCGCCGCAACCTCGGCATCGTGTTCCAGAACCACCAGCTGCTGTTCGACCGCAGTGTGTTCGAGAATGTGGCCCTGCCCCTGGCCGTTGCCGGCTGCAGCCGGCGAGAGGTTGGCCGTCGGGTGCGGGCAGCACTGGACAAGGTGGGGCTGCTGCACAAGGAGCGGCACAACCCGATTGTGCTGTCCGGCGGTGAACAGCAGAGGGTCGGTATCGCCCGCGCCGTGGTCAACAAGCCGGCGGTGCTGGTCGCAGACGAACCCACGGGCAACCTGGACCCGCAACTCTCGGCCGAGATCATGCGACTGTTTGCCGACTTTAATGCCGTGGGCGTCACCGTGCTGGTGGCGAGTCACGATCTCGAACTCATTGCCCGCATGCGCCAACGTGTGCTGACGCTGCAGGCGGGCCAACTGATTTACGACGGAATACCGGCCCGTGAAGCAGCCTACCCGTAATCCCTCCAGGGGCGCCGTGGCTCGCGCTCCCGCTGCTGACGCCCGTGCCCAGCGCGCCGCTGGAGCGGTGACCGCGCGCACGCGCCTGTCTGATCGCTGGCACAGCTGGCTCGGGCACCACCGGGAAATGGCTGCGGAGGCCCTGCGGCGTTTCTTCGCTACCCCGATGGCCAGTGCCATGACCGCACTGGTGATCGCCATCGCCCTGGCCCTGCCGGCGTCTTTGCAGCTGGGCATGGGCAACTTTCAACGGGCGGTCGCCGGCTGGGATGGCCAGCCACAGTTGTCGGTCTTCCTTAACCGCGGTGCCCGCGATACAGCGGTGGAACGATTCACCGAAGAGTTACGCAGTGATAGCGCGGTAGCCGAGGTGAGCTATATCTCACCAGAACAGGCGCTGGCGGAGTTTCAACAGAGTTCCGGTCTCGGTGATGCGCTCGCCGGGTTGGGAGCCAACCCGCTACCGGGCGTCCTGTTGGTGCGCCCGGCCAGGGTGGCCGAGACCGAGCTGGAGCAGCTGGCGGCGCGGTTGCGGGAGAGCGCCCTCACCGACTCGGTGGTACTGGACATGGCCTGGGTACAGCGCCTGGCCCGCCTCACCGAGCTGGGGCAGCGCCTGTCCCTGGGGCTCGGCCTGCTGCTGGCACTGGGGGTGATCCTGGTGGTGGTGAATACCATTCGCCTGCACATTGAGAATCGCCGCGATGAGATCCTGGTGGTGAAGCTGGTCGGCGGCACCGATGCCTTTGTCCGCCGTCCCTTCCTCTACAGCGGCCTCTGGTACGGTCTCTTTGGCGGCCTGCTGGCATGGCTGCTGGTGGCCGTGGGCGTTGGTCTGTTGTCGGGACCGGTGGCCGGCCTCGCTTCCTCCTATGGCAGTGGCTATGCTCTGGAGGGCCCGGGCCTGACCTATTTGCTGGGGCTCGGCGCTGGCGCTGCCCTGCTGGGGCTCTGTGGTGCCTGGGTGGCCGTGGCCCGCCACCTGCGGGCGATCGAACCCCATTAAGCTAAATTGAGCTTTCGATCAAAAATGCTGTCCCGGACGGGAACTTTTCCTGTGGATAACCACTCCAAGGCCCCGGAATTCAACGGTTTGTGGCCCCGCGGGGCGGGCTTCCTTCGTCGCCCCTGCTAGTGCTACACTGGGACGCAATTCGCTGCGGCCCCGCTGTTCTGGGGTTCTGGCAGCTGCCGCCAAGCGGCAAAAAAAACAGGTAGGAGGAAAGACCTGAATGGGAACCAGCTTACAGCCAATTCATACCCTGTCTCCGGGCGCCAACCTGGGTGCCTATATCCAGACGGTCAGCAGTTTCGATGTGCTCTCTGCTGAAGAGGAGAAGCGGCTGGCGGAAGACCTCTACTATCGCGAAGACCTCGATGCGGCGCGCCAGCTGGTTATGTCGCACCTGCGTTTCGTGGTTCATATCGCCAAGTCCTACTCCGGTTATGGCCTGAACCAGGGTGACCTGATTCAGGAAGGCAACGTCGGTCTGATGAAGGCGGTGAAGCGCTTCAACCCGGAGAAGGGTGTGCGCCTGGTTTCTTTTGCCGTGCACTGGATCAAGGCAGAGATTCACGAATTCATCCTGCGCAACTGGCGTATCGTGAAGATCGCGACGACCAAGGCACAGCGCAAGTTGTTCTTTAACCTGCGCGGCCAGAAGAAAAAGCTGGCCTGGCTCACCCATGATGAGGCCAAGGCGGTCGCCAAGGACCTGAACGTGGAGTTGTCCCAGGTGTATGAGATGGAAGGTCGTCTGTCTGCCCACGATGCCGCTTTTGATGCGGGTGTGGATGACGATGACGACACCGCCTGGCAGGCACCAGCCCATTATCTTGAGGATCGTCGCTTTGACCCGGCGGCCCAGCTGGAGCACGACAACTGGCAGGAAACCAGTATCAACAGCCTTTCCCTGGCAATGGAAGGCCTCGATGATCGCAGCCGTGACATCATCGAAGCCCGCTGGCTGAGTGAGCAGAAGTCCACGCTGCACGAACTGGCGGAGAAATATGGCGTGTCCGCCGAGCGTATCCGCCAGCTCGAAAAGAACGCCATGAAGAAGGTGCGCGCGGCCATGGAGGCCTGATCGCGAACACTGTCTTCCGGTAGAAAACCGCGCATTTGCGCGGTTTTTTTATGTCGGGGCCTGTGCTTTTCCGGTATCCTCCCGCGCCCACAGGGCCCACGACACGGACTAAACGACACGGTTGGAAATGACCAAGCTCTACCTGTTTCTCGCCGCTTTTCTGGGCGGCAGTGGTGTCATCCTCGGCGCCTTCGGTGCCCATGGCCTGCGTGGCCGGGTGGCGGAAAACCTGCTCGAGGCCTACAAAACCGGAGTGCTCTACCAGATGTTGCACGCCCTGGCGCTATTTGGCGTCGTGCTCTTGATGCAGCACTGGGGCGAGCGCACTGCACTGGTGGTTACCGGCGCGCTGTTTGTGATCGGCGTACTGCTGTTTTCCGGCAGCCTCTACGGGCTCACCTTCGGTGGACCGCGCTGGCTCGGCCCGGTGACGCCACTGGGTGGGCTCGCCATGATCGCTGGCTGGGCTGCGCTGTGTGTCGCCGCACTCCAGCTGGGCGATTGATAACCGGCAGCAGCGCCTAGACTGAATCCTGAACCGCTTGCACAGCAGAGGTTGTGAACCATGCAAGACGAGTCGGCGGAAGACTTTCCCTACCGCACCGAGTACAAGAAGAAATCCATTCGCAGTTATGTGATCCGCGCCGGTCGCATGACCGAGGGCCAGCGACGGGCTTTCGATAATTACTGGGGGGCTTATGGCCTGTCCCTGTTCGACGGCCCCCTGGATGCCGTCGCCACTTTCGGGCGCGAGGCGCCGCTGGTGCTGGAAATCGGTTTCGGCATGGGCGACTCACTGCTGGCCATGGCGGAGGCGGAACCGGACAAGGACTTTATCGGCATCGAGGTGCATCCCCCCGGTGTCGGCCGGCTGATCAACAATGCCGGCAAGGCGGGGGTAAAGAACCTGCGTGTCTACATGGCCGATGCCGTGGATGTGCTCAACGACTGCATCCCCGATGGTTCACTGGATCGTTTCCAGCTCTACTTCCCGGATCCCTGGCACAAGAAGAAGCATCACAAGCGCCGCATTGTGCAGCCGGAATTTATCCGCCTGCTCTGCACCAAGCTGAAAAGCGGCGGACTGATGCATCTGGCCACGGACTGGGAAAATTACGCCGAGCACATGCTGGAGGTGCTGGAGGCAGAGTCGGCGCTGGAGAACACCGCGGGTGCAGGTCAGTACGCGCCGCGACCGGAATTCCGGCCGGAAACCAAATTTGAGCGCCGCGGTCAGCGGCTGGGGCACGGGGTCTGGGACCTGCTGTACCGGCTCAAATAGGGCTTCGTTGGCGCGCGTTGCGCGGTGGGGAATGTCTGCTATCTTCAAACAGACCCCGAGCCGGTCAAGGAACTTCCGGAGCCCACAATGACAAGAAGTCGCCCGTCTGTTCTCCTATTCTCGTCACTGCTCGCCCTGGCGGCGGATGTCGCGGTTGCCGATCCGGAGACCACCCTTAACCTCTACCTGAACGGTGGCCGCTACTGGTTTGACAGTGACCGCCTGGACGGCACCCCATTTCAGGGATTCGACCTGGAGCTGAGTGATTCCACCGGCGGTGGTGGTGGTCTGGGCTACAGCATTACCGATCGCTGGGCCATGGAGGGGGTGATTGATTATTTCAGCGCGGACATCAAGGGTATTGACGAGAAAGTCGATGTCTACAACTACCACCTGGATCTCTTCTATCACTTCCTCGGCAGTTTCTGCGGCGCGCCCTGTGTATGGCAGCCCTATTTCGCCTTCGGTGTCGGGGAAGTACGGACCGAGTACAACGGCTCCTTCGGCCTGGAAGACCTGGAGGAATTCGAGGGGGACTGGCACCGGCGGCAGACCATGATCAATGCCGGCTTTGGTCTCAAGTATCAGCTTGGCCCCCGCTGGCAGACTCGGGCCGATATCCGCGCATTCCAGGGGGTTGAGGAGGGCGGAGTCGACGGTTTCCTGTCGGTTGCCATCGGCTACCAGTGGTACGAATACCCAACCGTGGTACGGGACACCGATGCTGACGGTTATGTTGACGGCGTAGACCGTTGCCCGCAGACGCCGCCGGGTATCGCTGTCGGGCAGGATGGCTGCCCGATGGATGGAGACTATGATGGCGTGCCTGATTACCTGGACCGCTGTCCGCGCACGCAGACCGGAGTGGCGGTGACCGACGAGGGCTGCCCCCAATAAACCACTTGGCGCTGGATTCGGACAGCGTCACTGGCTGCGGGCATCCTCAAGTGTCTCGCTGATTTCCAGCCACTCCAGCTCCAGCGCCTCGAGGGCTTCCCGCTGCTCCGCCTGTGCCCGGTTCAGGCGCGCAATCTCCTCCTGCTGGCCTCCGGTATAAAGATTTTCATTGGCCAGTTGTTCGTCCAGCCCCGCAAGAAGCTTTTCCGCCTTCGCCATTTCTTTTTCCAGCTGCTTCAGGCGGTTGGTAAGCGGCTTCAGTTTCTCCCGCAATGCGGCTGCGGCCCGGCGTTGCTCTCTCTTGTCCTCTGCGGGCCGGTCTCCGTCAGTTGCCGGTTCATCGCGGCGGCGCTGTTCGCGGTTGAATGTCAGCAGCCACTGCTTGTATTCCTCCAGGTCACCGTCGAACGGCTGCGCACGGCCCTCGGCCACGAGGATGAATTCGTCGACGGTATTGGCCAGCAGGTGCCGATCGTGTGACACCAGCACCACCGCCCCGGGGAACTCGGCCAGCGCCAGGGTGAGGGCATGGCGCATCTCGAGATCCAGGTGGTTGGTCGGTTCGTCCAGCAGCAGCAGGTTGGGGCGCTGCCAGGCGAGAATGGCCAGCGCCAGCCGGGCCTTTTCGCCTCCGGAGAAGCCTTCGACCGATTCAAATGCGCGATCGCCGGCAAAACCATAGCCGCCGAGGAAATCCCGCAGTGCCTGTTCGCTCGCCTCTGGCGTCAGCCTCTGCAGATGGAGTACCGGTGATGCTTTCACGTCCAGTGCTTCCAGCTGGTGCTGGGCAAAATAACCGACGGCCAGGTGTTCACCACAGAGGCGCTCACCGGCGAGAGGTGCCAGCTCCCCGGCCAGGGTCTTAATCAGGGAGGATTTACCGGCGCCGTTGGGACCAAGCAGACCGATGCGGCGTCCCGGCTGGATACCCAGCTGAACATGGCGCAGAACAGGTTGCTCGCCATAGCCGATAGCGGCATCCCGCAGGTCCACAAGCGGATCGGAATTTTTTTCCGCAGCTGGCAACGTGAAGCGGAATGGGGAATCCACATGGGCCGGAGCGATCTGTGCCATGCGATCCAGTGCCTTCAGGCGGCTCTGGGCCTGACGGGCCTTGGTGGCCTTGGCGCGAAAGCGGCGCACGAAGTCCTCCATATGCGCGCGCTCCGCCTGCTGTTTCTCATACTGGGCCTGCTGCTGGGCCAACCGTTCGGCACGGGCGCGCTCGAAAGCGCTGTAGTTGCCGCTGTAGTGCAGCAGCCGGCCCTGCTCGAAGCTCACGATGCCGTCCACCACCGCATCGAGGAAGTCGCGGTCGTGGGAGATGATCAGCAGAGTACCCGGGAAACGCTGCAGCCACTGCTCCAGCCAGAGTGTGGCGTCCAGGTCCAGGTGGTTGGTGGGCTCGTCGAGCAACAGCAGGTCTGCGGGACACATCAGTGCGCGGCTGAGGTTGAGGCGGATGCGCCAGCCCCCGGAGAAACTGCTAACCGGCCGCTGTTGTTCCTCGTGGGAGAACCCGAGACCGTCGAGCAGTTGTGCTGCGCGCGCCGGGCCGCTGTAGCCATCAATGGCCGCCATGCGCTCATGAAGCTCGCCCAGCGCATGTCCGTCGGGGCTGCCGGAGCCCTCCGCAGCATCGATTTCGCTCTGCAGGCGGCGCAGTTCGGCGTCCCCGTCGAGGACATAGTCGAGCGCCGATCGGTCCGTGGCCTCGACCTCCTGGGCCATGTGTGAAATGCGCCAGCCCGCGGGTACTTCGACCCGTCCAGCATCACTTTCCAGCTGGCCCAGAAGCAGCCGGAACAGGGTGGACTTGCCGCAGCCATTGGCACCGATAATGCCAACCTTGTGGCCCGGAAAAATGCGGCAGTCTGCATCTCGCAACAGCTCGCGCCCGCCCTGTTGCAGGGAGACGCCTTGCAAATTAATCAAGTAAAAACCTCTCGCGCCCACCACCGGCGGTGCTAGGCTATTTTGGCGTGCGGGCTCTCCGAAGTGCCGTACACTGTCGACGCGGGCCCGCATCTATCGCAATCGTTTTAGCGGAGCGGATTTTAGGCCCTGTGACCATGAATTGCGATGGCTCCCAATGAACCGACCGGAAGCTGCCTCTACATTACTGGACAACCCGCTCTGGGAATTCAGCCTCGACTTCTACGGTCACGGCGAAGTCGCTCCGTTCCTGCTGCACTGCCAGGATCGCTACGGTGCAGACGTGTGCCTGCTGCTCTGGGCGAGCTATCGGGAAATGGATGGACGGTTGCTGAGTGAAGAGGGGTGGCGTGTGGCAGAGCGTGGCCTGGCTCCACGCCGGCATATGATAGGGAGCGTCCGGCAGCTGCGTCGCTGGCTTGGGCGGATGCGGCCGCATACCACGCGCCTGTATAACTGGTGCAAGAAAGGTGAACTGCGTCTGGAGCAGCGGCAACTGTCGGCACTCTGGCAGCTTGAACAGGAGCCTTGGGCAGGTGAGCGCTCCCCACTGTTGTTGGCGGGTCAGCAGTATGGCATTCCCCAAAAAGATCAGGCCCGCTGGGCGGGCCTGATTTCGGACTACCTCACAATCAAGAAGTAGTTACTTCTCGCTGGGATCCTCACTGGAGAACAGGCTGTTGGCGGGAGTCGACGGTGTGATGCTCGGCGACGCTGTCGGCTTGTGCTCTACCGGCTTGGGTGTGCCAAAGGGACGAGTCTCCGGAGTCTTGCCGAGAATCGGCGAGCTGCTCGCAGATGGTGCGGCTTCCGGCTTCGGGGTCTCGGCTGCGGGCTGGGCGGGTTTCTGCTCAGGTGCCGCTGCTTTGCTCGTCTCGGTTTTCGCCGGTTCTGGCTTCTGTGCGGCCGGCTTCTTGCTGGCGGCAGCCTTGGTCGGTGCCTTCTTCAAAGACTTTTTCGCCGCCGGCTTGGCTGCAGCCTTGCTCGCGCTTTTCTTGGCAGCGACTTTTGTCTCGGCAGTTTTACCGGCAGCTTTTTTTGTTGCGGCTTTCTTGGTCGCGTTGCCGGTGGCCTTGGTTGCTGTGGCCTTGGCCGCGGCCTTTTTGGTGCCCGCTTTCTTGGCAGCCGGCTGCTTTGCCGTTGTGGTCTTGGTTGCAGCTTTTTTGGCGGTGGTCTTGCGGGCCGCTTTCTTCTTCGGGGCGCCTTTCATCGCTGCCTTCTCGGCCTTGGCAGCAGCCTTGGCAACGGTCTCTGCAGTTTTGAGTTCCTGCTTGGCTGCAGTCTCTGCCTGCTTGGCCTGGTCAGCGGCTTCCTTGGCCTGGTCGACCGCAGCTTGCAGGTCTTCGACTTTGGCAGTGGCGCTATCGACACGTTTCTGTGCTGCGGCAGTCTTGCTCTTGCGCACAGCGGCTCGCGCCCTGGTGAGTTGCTCCTTCGCCTTGGCCAGCTTGCCCTTGGTGGTGGTCAGGGCCTTGGCCGTTTTCTTGACCTCTTTGCTGGTGTCGGCAGCCTGCTTAGTGCGGGCTTTGTCCAGTTGGTCGGTGAGTTTTGCAATTTGTTTTTCCAGTTCTGCGACCGGATTGACAGCTTTTTTGACAGCTTTTCGTTTGGCAGCCATGAGTGAATATCCTGAGGTTTATTGTCGATTCGGTGCGGCCGGAGAGGCTCTCCGACGAACGTGCGGCGATGGCCGCGATGCCCTGGTTCGTGCACTGAACCGTTGTCCCGAACTCGTTCGACCACCTCTGCGATTCAGAACAACAGCAGCTCGAGCACGGATAATAGCGTTGTTGTTTGTGAAGTGCATCCCTGTCAGTAAAGTAAAAAACACGAAAAATAGCGAATCAATTCACAGCGTCACGGAGATGTGCGGGAGTCTGGTGAAGTACTGCCCAACGCAGTCGGTTATGCCAGCTCCGACCGGCAACCGGGCCGGTGTGCAGCGTCACCGGCCTTGGGTTAGACTTGCCGGGAACCCGCCGCTCCCTCAGGTTACTAAGGATGCTGGCGGAGGTTGATCGAACAGGAGATCTCCTGTGCGGTCCGCTAACGCAGGAAAATAAATACACCACGGACTAAGAGACAATCTTCATGAATAAATATCCATTGGCTGCTGCGGTTGCCCTGGGCCTCTCTCTGGCGGGCTGTAGCAAGCAGGACTCCGGTGCGGCCACCGAGGTGGCTCTGGAAACCCAGGAGCAGAAGGTTAGCTACATCATTGCCGAAGACATGGCCAACCGGCTGAAGTCCCAGGAAGTCACCCTGGATCCGCAGGTGGTATTGATGGCGCTGAACGATGTGGCCAATGATCGCGAGTCCCGCCTGAGCGATGAGGACAAGCAGCAGGTAATCGCTGTTTTCCAGGAGCAAATGCAGAGTAAGCAGCAGGAAATGCTGCAGAAGCAGGAAGAAGAGTTCAAGGCGGCTTCCGAGGATAACGCCGCGAAAGGCAAGGCGTTCCTCGAGGAGAATGCCAAGAAGGACGGTGTCGTGGTAACCGACTCCGGCCTGCAGTACAAGGTCGTGCGCGAGGGTAGCGGCGATTCCCCCACCGCGGACAGCACCGTGGAAGTGGATTACCGCGGTACCCTGATCGACGGTACCGAGTTCGACAGTTCCTACGCCCGCGGCGAACCGGTACAGTTCCCGGTCGGCGGCGTGATCAAGGGTTGGACCGAGGCGCTGCAGCTGATGAAGGAAGGCGCCAAGTGGGAGCTCTACATTCCCTCTGAACTGGCTTACGGACCTGGCGGTGCCGGTGGCCTGATTGGCCCGAACGAGACCCTGATCTTTGAGGTTGAGCTGCACAAGGCCAACGCCGGTGCAGAGGGTGGTGAGAGCCAGCAGGAGGAAAGCAGCGAGGAAGCGCAGCCTGAGGAGGCTGATTCCGAGCAGTAATACCTGACGGTTCAACAAACGAAAAGGGCGAACCAAGGTTCGCCCTTTTTTGTGTCTGTGCGCCCTCAGGCGACCTGATTTTTGTGCGCGGTATGCAGCACTGCAATCATGCGGTCTTCCGACTCAAAGCGCGTCTCCAGTGCTTCGCCCAGCTGGGACAGATCCGCCTGCAGGCTGGAGAGATCGTCGGTTTCCAGGTATTTGTCGTTGAAGTCGACAGCGACGTCGGTAGTGGAATCGATTTCCCGGTACAGCTCCCGGGACTTTTCGAGACCACTCTGATCCCCGAACGCCTGCCCTTCCAGAACCAGTTGCTCGTATACCTCAAAATGACCGGCGGATACGTAATCGACCAGGTTCTGGCAGAGTTCCTTCAGTTGTTCCTCGGATTCATGATCGCCATCGGCGAAGGCCTTCTTCCCCGACAAGTTGCAAAAGCTGACGATCAGCGCCTGGCGCGTCTGCAACCAGCGGTCGATGATCTCGCTTACCCCACCCCAGCGCTCGCGCGCAGACTTACAATTTTCCAGCATCTCCAGGCTTCCTGTTATTCCATTTACTGCTGTCACTGCGCCGGCCGAGCATCCCTCTGGCGGCGAGCGGAAGACGTCATTGGAAGATAGGTGATTGACCCGCCGTGGGCAAGATAGCGGCGGCTTTGGCCGCCAGAATGCGCGACTGCACCGCCGACTAGCGGCCGAGGAAAAAAGGCAGGGCAAAAGCGGTGAGCGCGCCGCAAAGCCCCATTGCCAGCGCGGCAAAGGCTCCGCACAGAGCGCTGATCTCCAGCGCACGCGCCGTGCCGATGGCATGGGCATTAATCCCCAGGGCGAAACCGAGCACGCGCTGGTCGCGGATGCCGAGGCGGGCCAGCAGCGGCGGACCCAGCACGGCGCCAACCACGCCACTAAACACCACAATACCGACAGTGAGGCTGGCCGCGGCCCCGACTTTTTCCGCCAGCCCCAGGGCAATTGGCGTCGTGACCGCCTTGCCGGACAGGGCCAGCAGGACGGGTTCGGCCGCGCCCAGCAGTAGGGCAATCAGGACACCTGCAGCCGGGGCCAGTGTGGCACCGACCACAAGTGTTACCAGCAGTGGCCAGGCAGCGCGCTTGATGATAGGGAGGTTCTGGCGCAGTGGTACGGCCAGCGCGACGACGGCGGGTCCCAGCAGGGCATAGAGCAGTTTGCTGGCAGTCTGGTACTCGCTGTATGGGATTTCCATTAGCCACAGGAAGGCGGCCGCAAGCGCGCTGGCCCCGACGATCGGGTGCAGCAAAGTTGTGCCTGTGCGGCGATAGAGGGCAAGACCGCACAGGAAGGCCGCCAGGTTGAGTGCGAGAATGAAAGGCGGCGAGGCGATTAGCTCAGTCATCCGCCTCTCCGGCATTGCCCTGTCCGAGCAATCGCCGCAGCAGCAGCGCTGTGACGAGGAAGCTCGTTAGCGTGCCGATGGTCGTAGCGGCCAGCAGTGCCAGCCAATCGGCGGCGGAGAAGCCGTGCAGAAAGAAGACCCCGACGGCCGCGGGAAGGAACAGCAGCGCGAGGGAGCGCAGCAGCAGTCCGCTCACCTCCGCCAGTCCCCGCGGCACACTGCCGTAAACCATCAGGCCAAACAGCAATAGCACCATGCCCAATACGGCACCGGGTACCGGCAGTGCGAGCCACTGCGCCAGCACGTCACCGAGGCGCTCACACGCCAGCAGCACAAGGGCGCCGGCCAGCCAGCTGCTCGCGCGCTTGATTGATCGGGCTGGCAGGGACAAGAGGCGAAGATGCCGGTTTGGTTTACTGCTTGCGAAATGCCTGCCAGACACCGAAGGCGATCAGGCCGGTGAAACCGACCGCAGACCAGCCGGGAATGCTGAGTCCCAGCCAGGTCCACTGCACCTCGGCGCAGTTGCCATCACCGGTGAGCAGCGTCTTGATGACCTCTCCCAGCGGGAAGGCATCGATCATGTAGCTGATGCCGGGTCCGCAGGCGGGGACCTGATCCTCGGGCAGGCTCTGCAGCCACAGCTGGCGACCGGCGAAGTACAGGCCGCCCAGAGACCACAGGGAGACCAGCAGACCATAAAAACGACGGCCGATGGTCGCGGGGTTATGCAGGAATGCGACCAGGGAGACCAGTCCGACGCCCAGCAGCATCACTCGCTGGGTGATGCACAGCGGGCAGGGTTCCAGGCCCTGGACATACTCGAGATAAAAGGCGGCGCCGAGCAGGAACACGACCGATAGAAAAACCAGCAGGAAGGTGGTGCGGGGATTGGGGAGACTCATGCTGTAGTGGGCCCTGAATAATTCTGGCGAAAGCGCTCGGCTTCGCGATTCAAGTCTTGGAACAATGTTTTGAATTGCGGTTCCATCGCTTCGCGCGCAGCAATGAGCTCCGGCAGAGTGCGCTCGAGGGGCACTGGCCGGCGGAGGCGCTGACCGACCCGCATCAGTGTGCGCTCGATCACCTGTAGGTCGCCATAACTCTGTAACAGCTCAAATTGCTCGGCGCGATCCATAAACGCCTGCGCGCGCGGCGGAATATACCGCCTGCGGGCGCGAAAGTCTTGCCAGCACTGTGCGCAGTAGCGTTCGAGGGGCTGTGAATGCCAGTGGGACCACTGTTGGCAGAGCAGGTGATCGAACCAGATATCCAGTGCAATGCCGGCGTAGCGGCGCCAGTGCGGATCCAGCTGTGTCAGCGCGGCACGATAAGCGGGGTGGGTATCGGAGAGGGCGTCGATGCGCCGGTGGAGGCGGATACCGGCCTCGATGGCAGGTGGACGCTCGCCGGACAGGGGGCCCTTGACGAAATCCCCGAGCAGTCCGCCCAGCCGCCAGTCGGGGTCGGGGCCGGACAGAAGCAGGTGTGCCAGGTAGTTCACGATCCCGCCCTGCCCCTTCGGGTCTCAGCGCTGGCAGAAAATGTACTGGGCATAGTACTTGCCCAGGTAGTCCTCGAAGGTGCCGGTATCGGCCGCCTCGACGTCAGCCTGGCGCTGCAGGGAATCCCGGGCCTCTTGATGAAAACGCTCTTCGGCAGCGTCATCCAGGGGGCGTTCCAGGAAATAGGTGCGGTGCTGTTCGGCTTTTTCTGCCGCCCACTGGGAAAAGCTCTGTCCGCGCTCGGCCATTTCCTCGAGGATCTGGGCTGCCGGGGTCTTGGCCTCACCGCGCACCTTGGCCCGCTGGGTGTCCAGGGCGCGACGGTACTGTTCGCCTTCCCAGGCCCGATCGAGCAGATCGGAAACCGGCTGCATCTCCGCAAGCAGTTTTTCGGCCCACTCGGTGAGTGCGATTTCACCGCCATTGTGGATCAGCTTCAGCTCGGGATCGCGTCCGCGGTAGACGATACGGTCCTGGTTCTCCTGCACCGCCCGATAGTCGTCCTCGTCTGTCTTCGGACTCTCTTTCAGCAGGCAGTGCAGCAGGAAGCTGTCGATAAAGCGCATCTGCTGGGCGTCGATCCCCAGCGGTGCAAAGGGGTTGAGGTCGAGACAGCGAACCTCGATGTATTCGACCCCACGGTTGTCCAGTGCCGACAGCGCCGTCTCGCCCATTTGGGCGGGATTCTTCGGTCGGATCGGCGAGTAGAACTCATTTTCGATCTGCAGCAGGCCAGTTGAGAGCTGCTGGTAGTGCCCCTCGGTGTCCTTGACCCCGAGCTGATGGTAGGGCGGATAGGGCCGGCTGATGGCAGCACAGAGAGTAGACAGGTAACTGGCCAGGTCGTTGTAACAGACGATCAGCGATTTCTGCGCGTCGCTGTTGTAACCCAGATCCCCCATGCGCAGTGAAGTGGCGTGGGGTGCATACAGACTCTGGTTATTGCCCTGGAACGCTTGCAGGCTGTGCTCGCGACCCTCGACAAAGGAGCCGCATACCGCAGGTGCGGCACCGAAGAGATAAATCAGTAACCAGTAGTGGCGGCGGAAATTGCGGATCAGGTCGAAATAGCGGCGAGTCTTGAAATCGCCCAGCGACTCTTCACTGCGCTCCTGAGCATGTAGCCAGCGCCAGAATTCATCCGGAAGCGAGAAGTTGTAGTGAATGCCGGCGATGGTTTGCATGGTGCGCCCATAGCGCAGACCGAGCCCCAGCCGGTAGACCGTCTTCATGGTGCCGCTATGGGAGCTGCCATAGCGGGCCACGGGGATATCGTTGTCGGCACCGAGGCGGCAGGGCATGCTGTTGACCCACAACCGTTCCTCACCAATCTGTCGGTAGGTGTAGCGGTGGATCTGGTCGAGATCCTCTAGAGCTGCTTCCGGTGTGGTCACCGGCGGAGTGATGAACTCCAGCAGCGCCTCGGAGAAATCGGTAGTGATAGACCCGTGGGTAAGTGCGGAGCCAAGGGCCTCGGGGTGTGAGCTGTCGGCCAGGGCGCCCTGGGGCGTCACCCGCAGGCTCTCCTTTTCGATCCCGCGGCGAATGCCCTTCAGTAATGGCAGGTGGTTGGGCTGGGCCAGGGCGGCCAGATGGTTGGGCACTCGAAACTCCTTACTGAGGCTGATACTGCCGTTCGGCTCCCGCAGCCAGACTCCGCCCACAGTGCGGCTGGAGATGGCAGTCGCACCGATATGGGGGCGGCGCGGGGCAACTCAAGTCACTCAGACGGCAGATCCGGATTGCGCCATGTCTTCTGCGGGCTGCTCGGGGGTAATCTCCGGCGGTTCCTCCGGAGTGATCTCCGGAGTTCCGTCCGGTTCGATCTCCGGTGCCGGCTCCGGGTTCACCTCCGGGCTGGTCGTCGGCGGCATCTCTTCCGGCGCGCCCGGCTGGATTTCCGGATCTCCCAGCGCCTCAGCGGGTACCTGGGGCTGGCCCTTGGTGTTCAGGGGACATTCGAGCAGTTCGATACGCAGATTGACGTTGCGGGTGTTGGCCTCAAACATCTGGTTGATGGCGACATCCTTGTACTCGCTGCGGAACAGGCGACCCGCCTCGCGGCCGTCGATCCACTCGTTGCTCTTGCTCAGGAACTGCTTGTGCTGGTTGGTCAGCACGTAGACGTGACTCATGCGGTGGGGAAACTCTCATGACGTATCAGGAGAGCAGTGTAGCGAGGGGTGTGCCCCGGCTCAAGCCGGGGCATACCGGGGATCAGAGGGCTGCCAGGGGGTAGTGTTCCGGATAGGGCAAGCGGGCGGCGCCGCTGTCTACCGCGGCTCTGGCGACGGCGGCGGCTACCTCGGGCAGCAGGCGCGGATCGGTGGGTTTCGGCAGAATATATTCCGAGCCAAACGACAGCTCGATGCCGCCATAGCCCGCCCGTACCGAGTCCGGCACCGGCAGGTGGGCAATCTTGCGGATGGCTTCGATCGCCGCCAGCTTCATGGCCTCATTGATGCGCACGGCGCGTACATCCAGTGCCCCGCGGAAGATGAACGGGAAGCAGAGCACATTGTTCACCTGGTTCGGGTAGTCGGAACGGCCGGTGGCCATGATCAGATCATCACGGGTGCGGTGGGCCAGTTCCGGCGCAATCTCGGGGTTGGGGTTGGAGCAGGCGAAGACAATCGGGCGCGCAGCCATCTTCGCCAGTTGCTCGGCGGATAACAGGTCCGGACCGGATACGCCCAGGAACACGTCTGCGCCGTCGATGGCATCGTCCAGAGTGCGCATGTCGGTATCCCGCGCCCACTCTCCCTTGTAGGCATTGATATCGGTACGCCCGGAGTGAATGACCCCGCGGCTGTCCAACATGGTGATCTGTTCTTTGCGGGCACCGGCGGCCAGTAGCAGCTTGCAACAGGCTGTGGCGGCAGCACCGGCGCCGAGGCAGACGATGCGGGCGTTTTCGATCTGCTTACCCTGGATTTCCAGCGCGTTCAGCATACCCGCCACGGTAACGATGGCGGTACCGTGCTGGTCATCGTGAAATACCGGCACCTGGCAGCGCTCGATCAGGGCCTCTTCGATGTGGAAGCACTCCGGCGCCTTGATGTCTTCGAGATTGATGCCACCGAAGGTATTGGCGATATTCGAGACCGTCTGGATAAACTGCTCCGGGCTCGGCGCATCGACCTCGATATCCACGGAATTGATGTCAGCAAAGCGCTTGAACAGCAGCGATTTGCCTTCCATCACCGGCTTGGATGCAAGCGGGCCCAGGTTGCCAAGGCCGAGGATGGCGCTGCCGTCGGAGATGACCGCCACCAGATTGCCCTTGCCGGTGTAGAGGTAAGCGGTTTCCGGGTCTTTGGCGATCTCGCGCACCGGTTCCGCCACACCAGGGCTGTAGGCCAGGGAGAGATCTTCCTGGGTTTGGGCCGGGGTGGTGAGTTCAACCGAGAGTTTTCCCGGGGTGGGGAGCGCGTGGTAATCCAGCGCTGCCTGGCGCTTTGCATCCGTCATCGTGGAAATTATCTCTTTGCGTTCTCTGCCGACACATGGGGGGTCGGCGGGGTTACTGCGGGGGCGCAGAGAATAACCGAGAGGGGATTGATGTCACAAGGCGACAAGGGCGAGTCGGCGATCATTCCCTACTAAATTCAATGGTAAATTCGGAGTCCACCGCAATAAACCAGCGTTTATTCTGCGGGAATCGGGATATATATTTCGCCCCTCGGTCCACCAGCCAGCCTTTCACTTCTATTTGCTTGTCTTGCCAATCGCGCCTGACCAGCTGGCCATTTTCCCCTTCACGGCGCAGCCGCACGGCGACGGGGCCGTCCAGTTCAAGCCAGACAAAGCGATTGCGGTCTACTTCGCGCACCCGTCCCCGCAGCAGCACAAAGCCGCCATCACCCGGGCGCACTTCACCTGCGTTGAGTATGGGCCAGACACCTGGCGCCCAGATACCGCGCCCGGCTCGGCGGGCTTCGGTCTGGCGTTCCGACAGGCACTCGGCCAGGGCCAGGTTGGGGGCGATGGCGACATGAAAAGCGAGGCCGGCGGCCAGCAGTGCCGCCTCCAGGCTTTCGCCGCGATAGTTGTAGACGTGGGCCAGCACCCGCCCGTAGCGATCGCGGCGGTCCCGGTCATATACCAGCTCCAGGCCGTGCCCTCCCAGAAAGCGTTGGGCGAACTCCAGTGCCTCTTCTGCCAGTGGCTCTGCGGCATGGCCGTTGCGGGCAAGCTCCGGGGCGTTGACGCCGATGAGGCGCACACTGCGGCCATCCTTCAGCAACAGGGTGTCACCGTCCTGGACCCGCTCCAGGGCCACGATTTCGTCTGCCGGTCCCAGTACACAGTCGGCCGCCGCTGGCAGGCACAAGCCCAGGGCACAAAAAAAGGCACCGAGGACCATGGTCCAGGGTGCCTTTCTCGGCTGTGACGACCGCGCGCAAAGTGCAGCGGTCGCCAAGGGGGTCGTCATGGCGCCAGGCGCTCTGACGAGCCTTTGCCTTACTTGCTGATACGGCTGCCGAAGCGCTTCTTGAAGCGGTCGACACGGCCACCGGTGGTCGCCTGCTTCTGCTTGCCGGTGTAGAACGGGTGGCACTGGGAGCAAACGTCCAGCTGGATGTCTTTTGCCAGGGTGGAGCGGGTCTTGATTACGTTGCCGCAGGAGCAGGTTGCATTGACCTCGGCGTAATTCGGATGGATATCGGTTTTCATAATGGCCTCTTTCCGAGTCCGCCACCCGGTCAGTTGCCGAGCACGGAATCGTCGTTGGTATAGGAACCGCCGGGGTTGCCGGAGGTCCGGGCTGCTTAAAAAGTCGGCGCATACTATCAGAATAGCGCCGGCGATCAAGTACCGGAAAGCCGCCGCGGCCAGTACAGGTGCTGGGGGTGCAGCCGGCGGTCGGCAGTTCTTGCGCCAGGCAGTACACTAACCCCCTGGGTGGGCGGCGCGTGACTGTGTCGTCGAGAGAGTCTTCGGGCAGTTGGGGGGCGAGGTTTGCAACAGGCGGATCAACAGGGCGGTATCCTGCGGTTGGCAGTGCCCGTGCCCCTGCGCCGGCTATTCGACTACCTGCCCCCGGCGGGAGTCGATGCCGCCAGCCTGCACCCCGGTCAGCGGCTGTGGGTGCCCTTCGGCGGGCGTAAACTGTTGGCGGTACTAGTTGAAAAGGTGAGTGAATCCTCACTTGCAAACCTGAAGCCGGCCCTGGAGCTGGTCGACCACCAGCCCCTGTTCGATGCTCGCAGCCGGGAATTCATGCGCTGGGCGGCCTCCTACTACCAGGCGCCGCCGGGAGAACTGTATAGCGCCGCGTTGCCGGCGGCCCTGCGCAAGGGCAAGCCCGCCGATCACTGGGCGGAGCAGTGGCTGACACTCACAACCGAGGGTAAGGGGCTGCCCGAGACTGCCCTGGCCCGGGCGCCGAAACAGCAGGCACTGCTACAGAGACTCCTGTCTGCGGGTCCCCAGAGCAGGACCGCGCTGCGCACCGAGGGGGTGACAACACCAGTCATCCGCGCCCTGGAGGAGCGGGGCCTCGTGACCTGGAAAGTGGGCCCCACCGTACCGCCGCCTCTCCCCGCTGCCGAGCCGTCACCATCGCCGGAGCTCAACGAGGAGCAGCGGCAGGTGCTGGCGGAAATTCCCGCCGAGGGCTTTTCGGCGTCCCTGCTGGAGGGTACCACCGGCAGTGGCAAGACCGAGGTGTACCTGCGCCTGATGGATCGCGTACTGCAGGCCGGGCGCCAGGCTCTGTTATTGGTGCCGGAGATCGGCCTCACGCCGCAGACCCTGCGCCGCATCGCCGCCCGCTTTCCCGGCCGCAGCATTGCCGCCCTGCACTCGGGGCTGGCCGAGGGCGAGCGGGCACAGGCATGGCTCGCCGCTGCCGGCGGCCAGGCGGATATCGTAATCGGCACCCGCTCGGCGATTCTCACGCCGCTGCCGCGCCTCGGTGTGGTGATCGTCGATGAGGAGCATGACGGCTCGTTCAAACAGCAGGACGGTGTGCGCTACTCCGCCCGCGACCTGGCGGTGGTGCTCGGGCGGATGGCAAATGTGCCGGTTTTACTGGGCTCGGCAACACCGTCCCTGGAGAGCCTGCACAATGCCCTCACCGACCGCTACCGGCACCTGCGGCTGCGCCAGCGCGCCGGCGCTGCCCGGCCGCCACAGATCCACGTAGTGCCAACCCTCGGCCAGCAGCTGGAGGAAGGCTTTGCGCCCCAGGTACTGCGCCATATCGGCGAAACCCTGGACCGGGGCGAGCAGGCGCTGGTGTTCATCAACCGCCGCGGGTTCTCGCCGGCGCTGGCCTGCGACGACTGCGGCTGGCTGGCGGACTGCCCCCACTGTTCGAGCAAGCTGACCCTGCACCGACGTGAGCGCAGCCTGCGCTGCCACCACTGTGATTACCGCCGTCCCCTGGTGGACAGCTGCCCGGCCTGCCACAGCCGTTCCCTCAGTGCACTCGGTGGCGGCACCGAACGCAGCGAGGCGCTGCTGGCCAGCCGGTTCGCCGACTATCCCGTGATCCGGGTCGACCGCGATACGACCTCGAGCAAGGAGGCGCTGGATCGGCTGCTGGCGCCGGCCCGGGCGGGTGAGCCCTGCCTGTTGCTGGGCACCCAGATGCTGGCCAAGGGCCACCACTTGCCGAAGGTGACGCTGGTGGTCATCCAGGATGCGGATGGCGGTCTGTTCAGCGCCGATTTTCGTGCCTCGGAGCGCATGGGGCAGTTGCTGGAACAGGTGGCCGGTCGCGCAGGGCGCGGCGAGCTGGCGGGCCGGGTTCTGGTGCAGAGCCGCTACCCGGAACATCCCTTACTGCAACTGCTGCTGGAAAAGGGTTACGGCCCCTATGCGCGGCAATTGTTGCGGGACCGGGCCGCCGCGGGCCTGCCGCCGGTGCGCGCCATGGCGCTGTTGCGTGCCGAGTGCGAGGAGCCGCGCTGGGCGCAGGAATTCCTCGAGCAGGCCCGGGCCATGCTCGAGTCACTGGCGCCATCGTCACCTCAGTTGCAATACCTGGGGCCGGTCCCGGCCCTGCTCGAGCGCAAATCCGGGCGTTTCCGCTTTTACGTGCAGATCACAGCGGAGCAGCGCGCGGCTCTGCCACCCCTGCTGGCACGGTTCTGCGCCTGGGCGGAGGGCAACCGCAACCGGCGCCTCCGCTGGGCTGTGGATATGGATGCGCAGGAGCTTGCCTGAGCCGCTGGACCTGGCCAGAGATTAAAGGGCAGCGACGGCGCGTCCCGGACTGAATCGCGTTACAATTTGCCGCCAGAGAACAACCATACCGATAACGATCCCGCAGACAGAGAAGTCACGTCTATGAGTCGCCGCAATGCCAGCCGCCACAGCAATAATGGAAGCAAGCCCGCCTGGGTATGGTTTGTGCTGGGGAATTTCACCGGTGGCTTCGCGGTGTTTATCCTGTTCCTGAATGGCCTGCAGGGGGATGCTCCGGCGGTGACACAAGAGAAACCGCGCGCGGTGCAGAGTCAGCCGGCCGAGCAGGAATCCAAGCCGCGCTTCGATTTCTATACCCTGCTGCAGGAGAACGAGGTGGCGGTGCCTCCACCCAAGACCGCCCAGCCAGTGCGTCGCCGTACTGAGCCCGGGGATTCTGAGCCGACAGAATCCACTGCGCCGACACCGGTGCCGGTGGAGCCGGCGCTGGTCTATATCCTCCAGGCGGCCTCTTTTCGCGATGCCGCCGAGGCAGAGCGTCTGCGTGCACAGCTGACCCTCGCCAACCTGGATGTCAGCGTCGAGACCGCCACCGACAGCCGCGGTACCTGGCATCGGGTTCTGGTGGGTCCCTATCAGAGCCGCTCGCGAGTGGCCAAGGCGCGTGAGATCCTCGCGGAGCACCAGCTGATGCCGCTGGTACTAAAGCGACCCACCAGCCGCTGATATCTGCCACCTGACCCGACCCTATGCCGACGCCCCGCATTGCGGGGCGTTTTCGTCAGGGCTGCAGATCCGCGGTCAGGACGATGCCGCCGGTTCCACTATGCGTCGTGTGAGCCGGTGGGCCAGCGGCGCAATAAAGGAAACCAGCGGGAACGCCACGACCCACGCCACGACCCAGGCGCGCAGCCAGCGCAGCAGGAAGCCGGGATCGAATCCGGTATTGATGGCGGTGATCACCCCGGACATCAGCAGCGACATCAGGCAGGACATGATCAGGGCGAAGACCAGGGTGTAAAAGCGTGGGGACAACTTGGCCATGCACGGCTCCGGCGGTGAATCGGTCAATTCTCAGGGCGCGCATTATAGGGGTTTGCGCGCTTCGAGTTGAAAAGCGATGCGGTCGACCACACTTACATGGTTCTGAACCGATCCCCTGCAGCCGCAGGAGTAACCGACAAGGGGCCCACAGTGGAACAGTTTCGCGGAACCACCATCCTTTCCTGCCGGCGCAATGGCAAGGTCGTCATCGGCGGCGACGGCCAGGTCTCGATGGGCAATACCGTCATGAAGGGCAATGCCCGCAAGGTGCGTCGCCTTTACAAAGACCGCGTGATCGCCGGCTTCGCCGGAGGCACTGCCGACGCCTTTACCCTGTTCGAGCGTTTCGAGGCCAAGCTGGAGGCCCACGGCGGCCAGCTGACCCGCGCAGCGGTAGAGCTGGCCAAGGACTGGCGCACCGACCGCGCCCTGCGTCGTCTGGAAGCGCTGCTGGCTGTGGCGGATGAGACCGCCAGCCTGATCGTCACCGGTAACGGCGACGTGATCCAGCCGGAAAATGACCTGATCGCGATCGGTTCCGGCGGCCCCTTTGCCCAGTCCGCCGCCCGGGCGCTGTTGGAAAATACCGACCTGGATGCGCGCACCATTGTCGAGCAGGGCCTGAAGATCGCCGGCGATATCTGCGTCTATACCAACCAGAACCACACCATCGAAGAGCTGAGCTTTTAAGTTCTGTTGAATGCTTCCTGCATGCAACAGAAGGCGCCGGGTCGGCGCATGTCCGTCCCGGCTCCAGCAAATCAAGGATTTGCGCGCGGGCCTTCCATGGCCTGCGAGGGCTACCAAGTAGAGAGAATTCCATGTCCGAATCCCAGATGACCCCCAGAGAAATCGTCCACGAGCTCGATCGCCATATTGTCGGCCAGAAAGAGGCCAAGCGCGCGGTGGCCATTGCCCTGCGCAATCGCTGGCGCCGGATGCAGGTGAATGAGGAACTGCGCGGGGAAATCACCCCGAAAAATATCCTCATGATCGGCCCCACCGGTGTCGGTAAGACCGAGATCGCTCGTCGCCTGGCCAAGCTGGCCGGTGCGCCTTTCGTCAAGGTGGAAGCGACCAAATTCACCGAGGTGGGCTACGTGGGCCGGGACGTGGAATCCATCGTCCGTGACCTGGTGGAAACAGCGATCAAGCTGGAGCGCGAGCGGGCAATGGCCGGTGTGCAGCAGCGGGCCATGGACGCGGCCGAGGAGCGGGTGCTCGATGCACTGCTGCCACCGGCGCGCAGCACCGACCCCACCGAGCGTGACTCCGGAACCCGTCAGCTGTTCCGCAAGAAGCTGCGCGAGGGTGAGCTGAACGAGAAGGAAATCGAAATCGATATGGCCGTGTCGCCGATGGGGGTGGAGATCATGGCACCTCCCGGCATGGAAGAGATGACCAACCAGCTCCAGGGCATGTTCTCCAATATGTCCCAGGGCAAGACCCGTAAGCGCAAGCTCACCGTCAAGCAGGCCATGAAGCAGCTCACCGATGAGGAGGCTGGCAAGCTGGTCAATGACGAGGAGATCAAGAGCCGTGCGATTCATGCCGCCGAGCAAAACGGTATTGTCTTTATCGACGAGATCGACAAGGTAGCCAAGCGTCAGGACACCGGCGGCGCCGATGTCTCCCGCGAGGGTGTGCAGCGTGACTTGCTGCCGCTGATCGAGGGCTCTACCGTGACCACCAAGCACGGCATGATCAAGACCGACCATATCCTGTTCATCGCCTCGGGTGCCTTCCACCTGTCCAAGCCGTCGGATTTGATTCCGGAATTGCAGGGACGCCTGCCGATCCGGGTGGAGCTGGATTCGCTCACGTCAGCGGATTTCCAGCGTATCCTCACCGAGCCGTCCGCTTCCCTGACCGAACAGCAAAAAGCCCTGTTGATGACGGAGGGGCTGCAGCTGGAATTCGCTGAGGATGGTATTCGCCGTATCGCCGAGGTGGCGTTCGAGGTCAACGAGCGCACCGAGAATATCGGCGCGCGCCGCCTGCATACGGTACTGGAGCGGCTGCTGGAGGAAATCTCCTTCTCCGCCGGCGATGGCGAACACAAGACGGTGACCATCGACGCGGGTTACGTGGACAGCCACCTGGGTGAGCTGAGCCAGAATGAAGACCTTTCCCGGTTTATCCTGTAAATGCAGCCGAAAAAGGTTCGTCTGAACCGCGAAGAAAAAAGCCTGCAGCTGGTGTACCTCGACGGGGAGTACACCCTGCCGGCGGAACTCCTTCGCGTCTACTCCCCCAGTGCCGAAGTGCGAGGTCACGGCACCGGGGAGGGCGAGTTGGTGCATGGCAAGCTTAACGTCGGTATTGATACGGTCGAGGCCGCTGGCCGCTATGCGTTGAAGATTGCCTTTGACGACGGCCACGATACCGGGATTTACACCTGGGGTTATCTACGTGAGCTGTGTGAACAGCGCGAGGAACTCTGGCAGTCCTACCTGCAGCGTCTTGAGCGGGCCGGCAGGGGGCGGGATCCGGATGAAAGCGCAGTGAAATTTGTTGGCTGATTTTTTGCTGCAATTCCATGTCTTCGCGGCGAAAGCTAGTAAAAATAATTTTGCTAAACGAACGACAGAATTTCACACATACTTAACTCCCTCGTAACACTGCCACTCTCTAATGCGGGTCGAAGATTTCACGGAGACCCGAAATGATCAAAAACACCTTCGCCGCGCTTTCCGCGCTGGCGCTCACGCCGATCAGCCTCTCGATCGCCGCCGCCGAGCTACCCGAATATCAGCGTACCAGTGCCTGGTTCGAGGATGGGGTAGCGCAAACCCAGGCACGCGCTGAAAGTGGGCGCGCCATGTCGTCGGCCAAGAATGTGATTCTCTTTGTTGGCGATGGCATGGGCATTTCCACTCTGACTGCCGCTCGCATTCTCGAGGGACAATTGCGTGGCGAGCCGGGAGAGGAAAATTATCTTTCTTTTGAGCGGTTCCCTTACTCTGCGCTGATTAAAACCTACAACACCAATCAGCAGACACCCGACTCAGCCGGCACCATGACGGCGATGATGACCGGAGTAAAAACCGACGCTGGCATTATTAATATCGACAGCGATGCGGTGCGCGGTGACTGCGCCTCAGTGGCTGGCAATGAGCTCAATACCTTTCTCGAACTGATGGAAGATCGAGGGCGGGCAACGGGTATTGTCAGTACTGCCCGCATTACGCACGCCACTCCGGCGGCTACCTATGCCCGGGTACCGGAGCGCAACTGGGAATCGGACGATGCCCTGCCTGCGGGTGCCGCTGAAAATGGCTGTCGCGATATCGCCGCACAACTGGTGGAGATGGAACTCGGTGATGGAGTCGACGTGATACTGGGCGGCGGACGCCGACACTTCCTGCCGGCAGAATCCGGTGGTCGCCGCGCTGATGGTCGCAACCTGCCGGCCGAGTGGCAGCAGCGCTATGAAGGAGAACAGCAGGCTGCGTACATCGAGAGTGGTACGGAACTGGCCGCAGTGGATCTCAATGCAACAGACAAGCTGCTCGGCCTGTTTACCAGTTCGCACATGAGCTACGATGCGGATCGGCGCGCCACCGGTGCGGATGAGCCTTCCATTGCGGACATGACCGGTGCAGCCATCGAGCTGCTGCAGAAAAACGAAGACGGTTACTTCCTGATGGTGGAGTCGGGTCGCATCGACCACAGCCACCATGCCGGTAATGCCTACAACGCCCTGCACGATGCGATTGCGTTCGCCGCAGCGGTGGAGCGTGCGGTCGAGTCGGTGGATCTGGAAGAGACGCTGGTGCTGGTCACGGCAGATCACAGCCATGTATTCACCATCGCCGGCTACCCCACTCGCGGTAACCCCATTCTGGGCAAGGTCGTCACCAATGACGGCAGCGGTACAGCGCTGGCTACCGAGGACTTGGCAGAGGACGACCGCCCCTATACCACCCTGAGCTACGGCAATGGTCTGGGCTTTGCCGATCTGGGTGGGGAGACCGATGCGGATGCCCGTTACGCCCTGCCGGCAGACACCGGACGCAAGGACCTGACCAGTGTGGACACCGCTGCCCCGGGCTTCCATCAGGAAGCGCTGATCCCGTTGGGATCGGAAAGCCACGCCGGAGAGGATATCAGCCTGCACGCCACAGGTGCCGGTGCCCCGCTGGTACAGGGCACCCTGGAACAGAATGCCATTTTCCACCTGATGGTCGGCGCCACCGGCCTGTCGGTCGATGGGGAATAACTGTGCCGAGATTTGAGGAGAAAAAAATGCAATTTAATAAGTTTATCCCCACTAGCCTGGCCGCGGCCCTGCTGGTCTCTGCCTGTAGCGAAGACAGAAGCAATCCGCCTCCGGTGACTCTGCCGGAGCCACAGCCGACGGCACTGTCGCTGCCTGCGCAGCAGCTGGAGAGCCCCTGGTTCAGCGACGGCCGGGCAACGGTCGAGGCCGCCCGCGAGCAGGTCATCAACAACACTCCCGGTGCGGCAAAAAATATCATTCTGTTCGTGGGTGACGGCATGGGGATATCCACCGTGACCGCCGCACGCATCCTGGCCGGTCAGCAGCAGGGAATGAGCGGTGAGGAGTACCAGCTCAGCTTCGAAAAAATGCCTTTCGCCGGCCTGATCAAGACATACAACACCAACCAGCAGACACCGGATTCCGCCGGCACCGCTACCGCCATGATGGCCGGAGTAAAAACCAAGGCCGGAGTGCTGAACGTGGCCGAGGATGTTCCCCGGGGCGACTGTGCAGCGAGCCAGCAGCGTCCGCTGGTCACGGCGCTGGAGCTGGCCGAGTCCCTGGGCAAGAGCACCGGTGTGGTCAGCACCGCGCGACTCACCCATGCAACGCCGGCGGCGACCTATGCCAAGGTGCCGGAACGGGGCTGGGAATCCGATGACGGTCTCTCTAATGACGCCAAGGCCGGTGGCTGTGTCGATATTGCCGCACAGATGGTTGCGCTCGCAGCCGGTGATGGTATCGATGTGGCAATGGGTGGCGGCCGCCGCCACTTCCTGCCTGAATCGGTCACTGACCTGGAAGGCAAGACGGGTCGCCGCCAGGATGGCCGCAACCTGGTGCAAGAATGGCAGCAGCGCTATGGCGATGGCGTGACCAACGCCGTCTATGTCGAAGATCAGGCCGGCTTCGACGGTATCGATGTGGCCGCCACTGACAAACTGCTGGGGCTGTTTGAATCCTCACACATGCGCTACGAGGCCGATCGTGGCAACGATATTGCCGGAGAGCCCTCACTGTCGCAGATGACCGGTAAGGCGGTGGAGTTACTGGAAAAGGATGAGGACGGCTATTTCCTGATGGTGGAGTCCGGTCGTATCGATCACGGTCACCATGCCGGTAGCGCCTATAACGCCCTGAACGATGCGGTGGAGTTTGCCGAGGCGATTCAGGTGGCCATGGACGCGACCAGCGCCGAGGACACCCTGATCATTGTCACCGCGGACCACAGCCACGTGCTGACCATCGCCGGCTATCCCACCCGCGGCAATCCGATCCTTGGCAAGGTGGTGGGCAATGACAGCCACGGCGAACCGGAGTCAGCGCCAGCCACCGCTGAAGACGGCCTGCCCTTCACCACCCTGAGCTACGCCAACGGTCGCGGCTTTGCCGATCTCGGCAGTGAGACGGATGCCGACGTCCGCTACGGGCTGCCGGTCGATGCAGGGCGGCAGGACCTGACGGCCGTGGACACCACCGCCCCCGGGTTCCACCAGGAAGCGCTGGTACCGCTGGAGTCCGAGACCCACGCCGGTGAGGATGTGGGAATCTGGGCGCGCGGTCCGGGCGCACACCTGCTGAGCGGCACCAACGAGCAGAGTTATATCTTCCATGTCATGGCCCGTTCAGGAGGGCTGCTGGCGGACTGACCTGGTCGCCAGACGAGGCCCTGGTGCAATCCAGCCTTGATCGAGCCCCGGCAGTGGTGACGCTGCCGGGGCTTTTTGTTTCCGGGATCCGAATGATCCGCATCGATGACGCCTGCGGACAAACTCTGTTATGATCTCGCCCGCAAAACCTAAGGGGTGGCTTCGGCCTGAGATGCAACCCGGATCCGAAAGTCCGGCGAGCGAACCCTTGAACCTGATCCGGTTAATACCGGCGTAGGAATAGGTCAGTAGTAAAAACCCTCCCCACGTCGCATTCCGGGTCTCTTTCACTTTTGTGTATTTGAGAGAGAACCATGAATATCCCTTACCCCTTTAAGCCACTTGCCAGCTCCATCCTGATAGCGGCGGGATGCCTGTCAGCTGTGCATGCATCGGCTGAAACCGAATCCACCGAAAACGGCCTGGAAGAGGTCATTGTCACCGGTCAACTCCGGGATACGCGACAATTGGACCTGCCAACCAGTGTCAGTGTCGTGGATGGCGCTACCATCGCTGCGCGCGGTGCCACCAATCTGGAGCAGTTGCTGAACCTGGCCCCCAACGTCAACTTTTCTGCCGGCGCCTCCCGCGGCCGCTTTGTGCAGATTCGCGGTATTGGTGAACGCAGCCAGTTTATCGATCCGGTCAATCCCTCTGTCGGCCTGATCATCGACGGTATCGACTTTACCGGTCTCGGGCTGGCCGCCAGCACCCTCGATATGGCGCAGGTGGAAATCCTGCGCGGGCCGCAGGGTACCGTCTATGGGGCCAATGCTCTGGCTGGCCTGATCAACATGACGAGTCGGGCTCCCACGACCGAGCCGATGGCAAAAGTTTCCGCGGAAGTTGCGGAATACGATGGTCGCACCCTGTCGGCCGTGGGCAGTGGTGCCCTGACCGATCGACTGAGCTACCGCCTCGCCGCACGCAGTCAGCAGTCCGATGGTTACATCGACAACATCCACCTGAATCGCGAGGATACCAACGGTATCGATGAGTCGGTGATGCGCGGTAAGCTGCGTTACCAGGCCAGCGACGATCTGCAGCTGGATTTCACCGCACTGCATATCGATGTCGATAATGGTTACGACGCCTTTTCGCTGACAAATACCCGCACTACGCTCTCCGACCAACCGGGCTGGGATCGTCAGGAGACGCTGGCGGGTTCGGTTCTCGCCAAGTGGTCCGGCCACTCCCTGTTTACACTCGAATCCACCCTCAGCATGGCCGACTCCGATACCGAGTATGGCTACGATGAAGACTGGACTTATGTGGGTTTCCACCCCTGGGAGTACAGTTCCACTGACAATTACCTGCGCGACAAAGCCAATGTGAGCGCCGACCTGCGATTGCTCTCGACGGAAGCCTCGAAGCTGTTTAACGGGCGTAGCAGCTGGGTGGCCGGAGTTTATGTCCGCAATGAGAGTGAGGATCTTGAGCGCAACGAAAACTTTGCCAGCCAGTACGATACCGAAAATGCCGCCCTCTACGGACAGCTGAGAACCGTCCTCACCGATTCGCTGGCCCTGATTACCGGACTGCGTCTGGAACAGCGCAATGCCGATTACGCGGATTCTCTCTCGGTCGCTTCTGGAAATGATGAGAGCCTCTGGGGCGGCGATATAACCCTCGAATACGCCTATTGGGAAAACACGCTGATTTACGGCACGGTGTCCCGTGGTTACAAGGCCGGTGGCGTCAACGGTCGCATCATCTCTGCTTCCGCCACCAACCCCGATATCAGCAGTGAGGTGTTCGAGTTCGATACCGAGCACCTGCTCAATTACGAACTGGGTATCAAAGGCGCGTGGCTGGAAAACCGCCTGCAGGGCCAGCTGGCCGCGTTTTAT
This sequence comes from Microbulbifer aggregans, assembly GCF_001750105.1. Taxonomy (NCBI): domain Bacteria; kingdom Pseudomonadati; phylum Pseudomonadota; class Gammaproteobacteria; order Cellvibrionales; family Microbulbiferaceae; genus Microbulbifer; species Microbulbifer aggregans. The sequence continues at coordinate 889,040 of NZ_CP014143.1, read as the reverse complement.
CAGGACCGCAGCGATGTGCAGGCCAAGCAGTCCATATTCGATCCCAGTGACTTCTCCTTCGATGACTTCCTCGCCAATGCTGCCGGAGGTAAAACCACGGGCCTGGAAGTCGAGCTGAATTATCTCGCCAGTGACACCCTGCGCCTGTTCGCCTCGGCGGGTTGGTTGAATGCGGAATTCGAGGGCTTTGAAAGCACCTCTCATGTGGATGCAAGGGACGATGCCAATGGTATCGCCCTGGCACCGGTGGACCTGGATGGCCGTGACGTGGCCCATGCGCCGAACTATCAGTTCTTTACCGGCGCCGAATATTCATTCACGCCCAGTCTGATCCTGAGAATGGAGGTGGAAGGCAAAGGCACCTTTTATTTCTCCAACAGCCACGATGAAAAATCCACGGCCTACGAACTGCTGAATGCCCGACTGACATACCGTGTCAGTAACTGGGAAGCTTCCCTTTGGGGGAGGAACCTGACGGACGAGGATTACTACACGCGGGGTTTCTACTTCAGTAACCAGTTTGGTAACAACCCCGCTAATTTCTATGCGCCGGAGCCCTACTATCAGTTTGGCGAACCGCGCGTGGCAGGAATTTCTGGTTCATACACCTTCTAATCGAACATTTGCCGAACTCTCCAGAGACTCCGGGCGGCTTCATCCGCCCGGAGTTGAGAGATAGCTGTTGGGGATCATTGACCATGAAGCTCTCTGTTGAAATCAGTATGTATCCGCTAAAAGACGAGTACATTCCCAGCATCCAGGCCTTTATCGACCGCCTGAACCGCCACCAGGATTTGCAGGTAATTACCAATACCATGAGCACCCAGGTATTCGGTGACTACGAACTGGTGATGGAGGTGCTAAAGCGGGAAATGCGTACTTCCTATGAAAAATATGGTCGCGCGATTTTTGTGTGCAAATTTATTGAAGGCAATCTAGCCCCGGAAGTCGGTGATGGTTGATCAGGATATTGGCAGTATCCTCGCTGCCTCTTTTATGGCGATGTCTTTGTGGGAAATTACCGCTGTGATCCTCGCTCTGGCCTACCTGCTGTTGGCCATGCGGGAGAAGATCAGCTGCTGGTATGCGGCGTTTGCCAGCACCGCGATTTACACCTTCCTTTTTTGGGATGTCAGTCTGTTGATGGAGTCTGCGCTGCAGATTTTTTATCTCATAATGGCCGTCTATGGCTGGTGGCAGTGGCGACATCACCGGGATAAGCGCAGAGACCTGCATATCCACTGTTGGCCACTGCGCACTCATCTTGTGGTTATCAGCGTCGTGGCTGCTTTAACGCTGCTCTTTGGATATGTGCTGGAAACCAGCACCAGCGCCGCCCTGCCCTATTTGGACTCATTCACCACCTGGGGTGCTGTCATCACCACGTTTATGGTGACCCGCAAGGTGCTGGAGAACTGGATCTACTGGTTTGTGATCGATGGTGTCTCGATCTATCTATACATGGATCGGGGACTTTATCTCACGGCGCTGCTGTTCCTGGCCTATGTGGTGCTAGTCGTCATTGGATTCTTTCAATGGCTGGCGATCTATCAGCGCGAACAACAGAATCCATCCAAGCAAGCTGCAACTGCTTGATAGTCGGGATTGCAATGGCATGAGTAGTACCCCGCACGACATTATTCCCGATGACTGGCATTGCTGGAGCGACACGAAGCCCTCTGTCATCAAGAAGCTCGCGGGCGGGTTGACCAATCAAAGCTACTTGATTGCTACTCCGGTAGACCAGTTGGTATTGCGGAGAAACTCAGGGATCAGTGATGCGCTGGACCTGAACCGCCGGGCCGAAGCGAACACGCTGCGGCTCGCGGATGAAGCCGGATTGTGTGCACCTGTGATTCACTGTGACACCCAGTGCGAGTATCTCGTTACGCGTTATATCGAAGGAACAAACTGGCGAAATGAGGGTTGCGGCTCCCTGAAAAGCCTGGCCGCGTTGTTGCGCGGGATACATAGATTGCCGGCTATCAACGCTCGATTGGTTGTTGAAGAAAAGATAGAAAAATATTGGCAGTCAATCGACTCCAGGGCGGAATTCTATTCCGTTTTACATTCATTGGATCACGCGATAGAGCAGCATCTTCGAAAAGCGAGGGCATTGGGTGAAGGTGAATCTCTGTGCCACAACGATCTGTCAGCGGGCAATCTGATCTTGGCCAGTACAGGCCAGCTGTACGCTATTGATTGGGAGTATGCCGCCATGGGTGACTCCTTCTATGAACTGGCGGTGATCACTGAAGAATACGGGCTGGTAGAGCGGCAACAGGAGCGCTTATTGGAAGAATACCTGCAGCGCCCCTTGGTGCTCACAGACTGGCAGCGCCTGGAGCATTGGCGAGTCATCTATGGATATCTATCTGTGCTGTGGTACGCCGTGCAGTTTTCTACCGAATCGACTAGAAGTCCTGGTCTCCAGCGGAAAATTGTCAATCGAGCCGTGCAGCTATCCACATTGAGTGCAGGTGTTCGCCGGTAGATTTTTGCCCGATGTCTAGCTCGACTTATCTCTGGCTGATGGGAAGTTATTGCCGGAGCTACTACTTATGCCAAAATGCCATCCTCCTAGGACCAGCCCCCCGATAGCTGACAGGAAAACAATGGCGGATAGAAACCACAGTGGACCAAAAATAGTGCTCGGTCCTGCGATCTCACCGTAGAGCACTGTAGACAGATACGGCAGCGAAAGAACAGTAAGCATTGCCGTCGAGCGGGTTTTCAAGGCCCGAGAGGCGCTGGCACCAAAGACTGCGGCAACGACAAATAAAGGCAGCGCAATGTAGATAAGGTGCAAACAAAGCAGTGTCATTGAGGCGTCGCCGTCTGTCAGTGAGCTCAGCCAGTTCGGTACAGTGATGGCAGCCCCAAAACCCACAACCTGAATCGCGACCACGCTGAATAAAATACCAATAATAAATGTAACTGCATGCTTCATGGATGTATTTCCATAGGATCCGGTAGCGGGTTTCAAGGCGGTGGTTGAGTGAAGCTAATAGTTAGGCGAGCGAGCTGTAATTAAAAACGACGCGCTATGAGTTTTCCCTGTCAAGGATAGGACCGGGAATAAATCTCCCCGGTCCTCCTCAGCTATCGGTTGAGCAATCCCTTCACCGCTTGCGGCAGATCCGCGGGCAGAATCACATTCTTGGCATTGTCGGACTGCGACAGCTCTGACAGTGCAGAGATATAGCGCTCGCCAAGCAGGTACATCACTGGCATTTCCTGCTCACCGATGGCGGAGGAAACGCGCTCGATGGCCTCGCGGCTGGCGTCGGCAAGGACCACCTGGGCTTTGGCATCGCGCTTGGAGGCTTCCAGGCGGCCGTCGGCCTCGAGGATGGCGGCCTGCTTCTCACCCTCGGCCCGGGTGACGGTGGCACGGCGCTGGCGTTCGGCGGCGGCCTGCTCTTCCATGGCGGCCTGCATGGTCTGAGAGGGGTTGATGTCCTGAATCTCGACAGTTTTCAGGTTGATGCCCCAGTCGGCAATATCGTCGGAGATGCCTTCCTTCAGCTTGGCCTTGATCAGGTCGCGGGAGGACAGTGCCGAGTCCAGTGACATCTCACCGATGATCGAACGCAGCGCGGTCTGGACCAGGTTCTGGATAGCGATCTCGTAATCCTCAACGCCGTACACCGCCTTCTCCGGTGAGACGATATTGATGTAAGCCACGGCGTTGGCAATGATGGTGGCGTTGTCCTGGGTGATGACTTCCTGGGAGGGGATATCCAGCACGATATCCTTGGTGGTTACCTTGTAGGGCACCTGATCCACATAGGGAATCACCACGTTCATACCCGGGGTCAGGGTTTTATGGTATTTCCCCAGCCGCTGCACGATATGCTTGGAGCCCTGCGGTACGATGCGTACCCCCTTGGCGATGGTGATCACCACAAGCGCCACCAGCGCCAGTACTACATATAAACCTTCCACTTCCTGTTTCCCTCCCCGGGTATTGAATCGATCCTGTTGATCTGGGTGATTAAGTTGATGTTGTTATCGGTAATGACGGTGCCGCTTCAGTGTGGTGCTACCATCAGTGCATTGCCGGAAATATCGGTGACGCGCACGCGATCGCCAATGGCGACCTCTTCCGTGCAGATAAAGATCCATTCGTCTTCGCCCAAAATCGGCGCGGGGAATTTCAGTCGGCCGCGACTCTTCCCGGCGTTCGATTCCAGTACCAGGCCCACCTGCCCCACCAGTGCCTCGTAGGCCATGCCGGCGGTGGTGCGGTCTTTCCAGCGCGGTTTGATACTTTTGACCCAGATCACCACAAAGGCGATGGAGGCGAAGGCCCACAGGATCAGTTGCAGGGTAAAGGGCAGGTCCACGGCCAGTGTCAGGATGCCCATGAGCAGGGCGGCGAGGCCGAACCAGAACAGGACGAAGCCGGAGACAAAGATCTCGGCGGTCACCAGCAGCAGGCCCAGTACCAGCCAGTGCCAATAGGCGATATGAAGGTTGAGCCAGTCCAGCATGGCAATGGTTCCCTATTTGTTTTCTAAGGAGGCATTATGCCAAAAAGCGCTGGGTTACGGTCGGCTATCCGCGGTTTATTCAGGTGGGTGCATTATCACTGGCTCCGCACAGTTACCAGGCAAACTGCTTCGGGCGGAATAATGCGTCGGCTTGTTGTTCAATTTGCCGATGCAATTCGTCGCTACGCTTGGTGGCGCTATCGAGCAGGGGAATTAATTCACCGGGGAATCGGTCACTCATTGGTGCCAGGAAGGTGCATAGCAGGTGGAGGTCGCGCCAGTCTCCCAGTGCCTTGGCCAGCTTGTTGAGTGGCTTCTGCCGAGGACCGATACGCTTCTCATATCGCTTTGCCATCAGTCGGCTGTGGTACCAGTGGTCTTTTACTCGTTTGCGGAACTCGTGAAAGCTTTCGGGGCTTTCCTCGGCTAGAGCCTTATTCATAGCCTTGCGGGCGCGGCGATACCCTTTCTCGTAGCCTTTGCGGGTGTGTATCCAGCGTAGCGGCTGCAGTGGCCAACCCTCAAGCCGCTGAGCTGCCTGATCCAGTTGCTGCGCGGCATCTGCCATGGCCTGTTCATCCCTCTGGTGCTCTGCACGGTGGCTGAGGAATGCTTCAATCTGTGGATAGTCGCCAGGAGCGAGCTTCAGCAGTGAATCTCTCAGGGAGACAGCATCGCGGCTGCCGGACAGAGTGTTGGCGAGGTTGCGAAACTGGGCATTTTCATAGCGATAGAGACCCTCAGCCTCATAGCGGATCAACCGTAGCAGCGCGCGCATTTTCTTGCAGCGCTTGCGTACCTGGTGCACGGCTTCTTCGTCAGGCAATTCTTCCAGTTCAGCCATGGCCAGCGAGACCTGGCTCTGGGCAACCCTGCGTAGATTCTCTGGAAGCGGTTTGTTTGGTTTGAATGAGTAGCGCATACCCGGGAGCTTTCAGTCTGGACGGCCAACAGTTTAGCTTCGTGAAGCCGGGCTAAGAAAAGGCAATAAAAAAGCCGCATCCGAAGATGCGGCTCAATGAGGGCGTTTCCGCCCTTACCTTGCGAAGTCTCTGCTTCTTAGAAGGTGTAGTTAGCACCCAGGTAGAAAGTGCGTCCCAGGGTGTCATACATACCGGAACCACCACCGGTACCAGTCAGGTAGGCCGGGGGAGCTTTGTCCTCGATGTTGTTGACACCGCCGAAGACCTCGATGCTGTCCTGGAACAGGTAGCGGCTCTGCAGGCTGTTGTAACCCACTTTGCCGGTATAGGGCGGTGCAGCGCTCTCCGGACGGGCATCACCAATGCTGAACAGCGCCATGCTGTCGATGTACTGGTGGCGCCAGTTGACGGACAGGTTGCCGTAGCGGTAAGTGACGTTGCTGATGAAGGTATCAGTTGGGTCACCCAGCTCGCCATCGATTTGATCGACGTCTGAGGGGTCGTCCTGGAAGGAGTAGTCGTTGCGCTCCAGCAGGTGCGTACCCAGCAGGCTCAGGGTCAGGCTGCCCAGGTCATCAGAGTTGAATACGTCAGCCAGCGCAAACTGATAGCGTACCTCATAGTCGATACCGCGTGCCGTCAGGGCTGAGGCATTCAGCGCGGAGCTGGTCAGGGAGACCAGGTCGCCGTTCGCGTCACGCTCGATGTTGCCACAGAAGGCGTTGTTGATGGAGGAACCGTCCACACACTTGTCGAGGATGGTCTGGCCACCGTAGTAGGAAATCGCATCTTCAATCTCGATATCCCAGTAGTCCACGGTCAGAGTCAGGCCCTCGGCAAAGCCGGGGGTGAAGACCAGGCCGTAGGTGAAGGTGGTAGCTGTCTCTTCCTGCAGGTTCTCGTTACCGCCACTGAAGCCCGGCAGGGTCGGGCCTTCGTTCCACGGCGACTGGTAATCAGCCGCGAGACCGAGGGCCGCACAGTTGGCCGCGCGCAGGGCGGGGTCCGGAGCGTACGGGATCTCGTCTGCGTCACAGGGGTCATCGACGTTGAAGAAGTTCTGGCCCAGGGGCGCGAACAGTTCGTCGATATTCGGTGCACGAACGGCCTCGGAGGCGGTAGCGCGGAAGCGCAGGTCGTCGTAGACAGTCCAGTCGAGACCGGCTTTCCAGGCACCGGTGCTGCCGATGGTGGAGTAGTCAGAAGCGCGGTAGGCAGTGTCGAACGTCAGGCTCTGGACGCCCGGCAGGCCGCCCAGCAGTGGTGCGGAGGCTTCCACATAGACTTCGCTGACATCGTACTCACCATCAGTCGGAGCCAGCGCGTTCATGAACGTCGCCCCATCCTTGATGATCTGATCGTAATCGACGCTGCTGGTCTCTTCGCGGTATTCGAAACCACCGGCCACAGACAGGGGGCCTGCAGGCAGGTTGATCAGATCACCGCTGACAAAGCCGGAGGCAACCATCTGTGTCATGTTCTCGTAAGAACCGGTGTTCTGCAGCATGACGTAGTCGATCGCTTCCTGGGAGGCACGGCCTTCACCGAACAGATCCAGGGGCTGACAGCCATTGGCGCGGGCCTCCGCATCGGCACAGACGATTTCTCCATCGATCTCGACGGCGTTGATGGCCTCAGCGAAACGGGCATTGTGGCGGTTGTTCAGGTAGCGGACATTGCCGTCATACTCACCCCAGACGAGGCTGGTCTCGTAGTTCCAGTTGCCGTCGATATCGCCCTTGACGCCGAGAACGTAGCGCTGGGTTTCCCGGTCGGCCAGGTTGCCGCGGTAGCCGAGATCGGAGTGCATGCGATACATGCCGAAGCCACCGATGCCGGCGTCAACCAGAGCCTGGGAGAGGCTGTCGTCCAGGAACGGGTTGGTGGAGGAGTAGCCATCGTAACTGAAGCTGGCCTGACCGAAGCTCTCTGCTTCGTTGTTCACATACTTGGCTTCCGCGAACAGCTGCATGGAATCGGTCAGATCGTAACGACCTTTGACGAACACGTTGGTGTTCTCGGTGCGCGGATACATCTGGTACTGGCCGATCCAGCGATAGCCGTCACCGCCGCTGCAGCGACCGGAAGAGTCACAGATGCTGCCGTATTCTACCGGGCGGGCAGTGCCGTCCTCGTCAAAGGTAATCAGGCCCAGGGGAGTGTAGGCGAAGCCGGCTTCACTCAATACTGGCAGGGTGTAGTTCTCGACAACGATACGATCGGGAATGCCGTCTTCCGGACCAGTGTTTTCAGGGTTGCGCAGGGTGCCATAGCCCTTGGTGATCCACTCGCGGTCGTAACCGTAGACATCGTCACGGCTGGAGGTTTGGATGCTACCGGCAATGTTGGCGCGACCGTCGAAGAAGTTTTGACCGAAGGTAATGCTCATTTCGGTGGTTTCTGCACCACCGTTGTCGGTGTCACTGCCGTAGGCACTGATCTTGACGCCCTCGAAGTCATCCTTCATGACGAAGTTGACCACGCCGGTAACCGCGTCCGCGCCATAAATGGCGGAAGCACCGCCGGTGATCACGTCAACGCGCTCCAGCAGGTCTTCCGGGATGGTGTTCACGTCCACCGCGGAGGTGCCGATGGAGGAGGCGATGTGGCGACGGCCATCCTGCAGCACCAGGGTGCGGGACGTGCCCATGCCACGCAGGTCCAGCAGGTTGAGGCCGACGGTACCGATAAAGCGGCCGGAGTTGTTGCCGGAGAAGGTGGAGCGCAGGGCGGGCAGGTCGTTCAGTACGTCACCCAGGTTTACGTCACCACCGAGATTGATGTCTTCGGATGTGAGTGAGGTTACCGGGGTCGGGCTCACTGCGTTCGGACGCGTGATCCGTGAACCGGTTACGGTGATCTGTTCGATTGTCCCGTCCGATACTTTCTGGCTATCGTCAGAAGAACTTTCCTGGGCGAATGCCGGCGTTACGCCGACAGCGGCGAGGATAGCGCCGCGGATCGCCATGGATAGTAGATTTCCTTTCATTTCTTGAACCCCTCCAGGTCAAATCATTTGTTATTAGTCAGACTGGTCTAGCCGGTCATACCTGTTTGACGGCTTTCAACAATAAGCCCTCAAATTTTTTTTGACTTTTCTCAAAAAATCGTCGTCTTTATTGTTGAACCGAAATGGATTGGTGTGCTGGGTATGAGCCAGGGCACTTTGCAGGGGAGTGCCCTGGTGGGCCAGAGAAGCGCTTCGTGCTTGCCCTGTCTGCCATGTACAATGCCCCCTGAATCAGGCTCAGCAGGCGCATTTATGACCGACCGCAAGACGACCCATTTCGGCTACCAGGAAGTTCCGGTGGAGGAGAAGGCCGGACGTGTGGCCGAGGTATTTCACTCGGTGGCGGCGCGCTACGACGTGATGAACGACCTGATGTCCGGTGGCGTCCACCGCCTGTGGAAGCGCTTCACCATCGAGCTCTCCGGCGCGCGCCCAGGCCAGACGATCCTGGATATCGCCGGTGGCACCGGTGATCTGACCGCGCGCTTCTCACGCATCGTCGGCCCGGAGGGGCAGGTGGTGCTGGCGGATATCAACGAATCCATGCTGCGAGTGGGCCGCGACCGTCTGATGGATCGGGGCATCGCGGGCAATGTGGAGCCGGTACAGGCTGACGCCCAGTACCTGCCGTTCCCGGATAATACCTTTGACTGCATCACCATCGCCTTCGGTCTGCGCAATGTCACCGACAAGGACCTGGCCCTGCGCTCGATGCTGCGGGTGCTGAAGCCCGGCGGTCGCCTGCTGGTGCTGGAGTTCTCCAGGCCGCAGTCGAAGCTGCTGGAAAAGGTCTACGACCAGTATTCCTTCCGCCTGCTGCCGTTTATGGGCAAGCTGGTGGCCGACGACGCCGACAGCTACCGCTACCTGGCAGAGAGCATCCGCATGCACCCGGACCAGGAAACCCTGAAGCAGATGATGGCGGATGCCGGCTTTGTGGACTGCGAATACCACAATATGACCGGTGGCATCGTGGCCCTGCACCGCGGCATCAAACCCTGACTTGAGCCTAGCCTGGCAGCGCCGAAGCCCGTGCGCTGTTCCGTCCAACCGGTCTGGATAGAAGGAAATCTGCCTTGGACCCCACATTCCGCTCTGGCTTCGACGCCGCGCTGGAGAGCGCCATCAACGCTGCACTGAGCTGTGATCCCGCGACCCGCGCTCGTCTGAAAACTCTCGATGGCCGCGCCCTGGCGTTGGACCTGACCGCTCCGCGCATGCAGTTGATTCTGTGTGTGGAAGGGGACGAGGTGCGCCTGCGCCAGCACTGGGAGGGGCAGGTGGACACCCGTCTGACCGGCTCGCCAATTGCCCTGCTCCGGCTGTTGAAAGACGACAGCGCCACGCCGGCCAAACTGGGTGTTGCCATTACCGGTTCCAGTGCCCTGCTGCAGCAATTGCAGCAGATACTGCAAGATCTGGATATCGATTGGGAGGCGCCACTGTCGCGCCTGGTCGGTGACGTGCCGGCCCATTCCATCGGCAATGTCCTGCGCTCCGCCGACGCCTGGTTGCGACAGAGCCTGGGTGACGCCCCTCGCGCTGCCGCCGAAGCGATCAGCGAGGAGTGGCAATTGACACCACCGCGCGCCCAGTTCGAGTCATTTGCCGATGACCTGGCCGAGCTGGCATTGGCGACGGATCGGCTGGAGGCGCGGCTGAATATCCTGAAGCAGAAGCTCTCCCCGCGGGAGGCGCCGTAGTATGCCGGCAGGTCGCAGCCTCACCATCGCCCGCGTTTTCCTGCGCTACCGCCTCGACACCCTGTTGCCGAGCGCGGAGCGGCCGCTGTGGATACGACTGCTGTGGTCGCCGCTGCGCCTGCTGCCACAGCCGAAACTGAGCCGCGGCGCGCGGCTGCGCCGGGCCCTGGAGGAGCTGGGCCCGATTTTCGTCAAGTTCGGCCAGCTGCTCTCGACACGCCCGGATCTGTTGCCTCCGGATGTGGTGGAAGAGCTGAACCATCTGCAGGACAACGTGGCGCCCTTCCCTTCGGACCAGTGCACTGCCCGCATCGAGGCAGCGCTAGAGGCCCCGATCGACACGCTTTTTGCCCAGTTCGACCGCACGCCGCTGGCCTCCGCCTCGGTGGCGCAGGTGCACGGCGCGGTGCTGCCCGATGGCGAATCGGTCGTGGTCAAAGTCCTGCGTCCGGGTATCGACAAGGTCATCCAGCAGGATCTGCGCCTGCTGGCGGTGATCGCCCGCTGGATTCGCCGTTATGTCCCCGATGGCCGCCGCTTGCGGCCGGTGGAGGTGGTGGAGGACTACCGTCACACCATTGAGGGCGAGCTGGACCTGGTGCGTGAGGCGGCCAATGCCACCGAGCTCAAACGCAATTTCTCCGGCTCGCCGCTGCTCTATGTGCCCGAAGTGCACTGGGACTACACCCGCGAGACCGTAATGGTGATGGAGCGCATCGACGGTATCCCGGTCACGGATCTGGAGCAGCTGCGGGCACAGAACACCAATATGCAGCTCCTGGCTGAGCGCGGCGTGGAGATCTTCTTCAAGCAGGTGTTCGAGCACAATTTCTTCCATGCCGACATGCACCCGGGCAATATCTTCGTCTCGCGCCAGCACCCGGAGCGACCGAAGTACATCGCCATCGACACCGCCATCGTCGGTAGCCTGTCACGCGAGGACCAGTACTATCTGGCCCGCAATCTGCTGGCCATGTTCCGCCGTGACTACCGTATGGTGGCGGAACTGCATGTGCAGAGTGGCTGGGTGCGTGCCGACACGCCCATCAATACCTTCGAGGCGGCGATCCGTGCCGTTTGCGAACCGATCTTCGAAAAGCCGCTGGGAGAGATCTCCTTCGCCCGGGTGCTGATCAGCCTGTTCCAGACCGCGCGCCGGTTCGATATGGCGGTGCAGCCGCAGCTGGTGCTGCTGCAGAAGACCCTGCTCAATATCGAGGGGCTGGGACGCCAGCTTTATCCGGAACTGGATCTGTGGAAGACTGCCCATCCATTTTTGGAGCGCTGGATGCGCGACCGCATCCACCCGCGGACGATTTTGGGCGAGATCAAGCGTTACGGGCCCGAGTGGCTGGAGAAGTTTCCCCAGCTGCCGCAGATGGTGTACTCGGCGCTGGACCAGTCGCGGGAAATGGCACCCCAGTTGCAGGCTATCGGCAGTGCGCTGGAGTCCACCAACCGGCGCGGTCGCAGTCGCTATCTGCGCCGCGCGGCCGCGGTGCTGTTGGCCGTGGGGGCCGCAGCGGTGGCTGCGCCCCAGTGGCTGGCCGCCCTGCCGCCAGCGGGAATCGCCATGGCGGTGGCCGCATTGGTACTGGTGCTCTGGCCCTGAAACATCGGGCCCTGCGCCAGCTGGCATGAGCGACCTACAATCAAGAGATAAGTGACAGGCAAAGCAGTGACCGAGGTTTCGACGGAAGACAGCTTGATCGACGCCGTGCGCTGGAATGAGGATGGACTGGTGCCGGCCATCGCGCAGGACGCCAGGACAGGCCGCGTGCTGATGATGGCGTGGATGAACCGGGAGTCCCTGCAGCTGACCGCCGCCGAGGGCCGGGCTGTCTACTGGTCCCGTTCCCGGGGCAAACTGTGGCGCAAGGGCGAGTCGTCCGGACACGAGCAGCAGATCCGCGAGATCCGCCTCGACTGTGACGGTGATACGGTATTGCTGGTAGTGGAACAGCGCGGCGGTATCGCCTGCCACACCGGCCGCACCAGCTGCTTTTACCGCGTACTGGACGGTGAGCGGTGGCTGGTCAACCAGCCGGTCATCAAAAACCCGGACGACATTTATGAGTGACGTACTGCGTGAACTGGATGCGGTGCTCGAGAGCCGCAAAAGCGCTGGCGATGCCGAGGCCTCTTACGTGGCCAGCCTGCATCGCAAGGGGCTGAACAAGATTTTGGAAAAAGTTGGTGAGGAAGCTACGGAGGTGATTCTCGCCGCAAAGGATGCCGAGCGCGGCGGTGACCGGCAGGCGATGATCGCCGAGACCGCCGACCTCTGGTTTCACTCCCTGGTGATGCTTTCTCACCTGGGGGCCGATTCACAGGACGTATTGCGCGAACTGGGGCACCGTTTCGGCCTCTCGGGCCTGGAGGAAAAGGCCTCGCGCTCTGCCACGCAGGAGCAAGGGCAATAACAATAGCGAACGGCGCCCTGGGGCACCGGAATAACTGGATCTTGAAGGAGTAAGTTATGGGTTTTGGCGGCATCAGTATCTGGCAGCTGCTCATCATTCTGGTCATCGTGCTGCTGCTTTTCGGCACCAAGCGTCTGAAAAATCTCGGCGGTGACCTGGGCGGTGCGATCAAGGGCTTCAAGAAAGCCATGAAGGACGAGGGCAAGTCCGAGGACGCCGAGGGCGAGGACAAGCCCAAGGAAACCAAGCGCCTGGAACATGAAGAGGCGGAGAAGCCGAAATCAGAGTCCGAGCAGCACAAAGACAAACAGTCCCACGACAAATAAGCCGAGAGCGCACGCGTGTTTGATATCGGTTTTTTTGAGCTGTTACTGGTAGCAGTTGTCGGCCTGCTGGTGGTGGGCCCGGAGCGGCTGCCGGATGCGATACGCACCACGGCACGCTGGTGGTCCGGGCTCAAACGCACGCTGCACAACGCTCGCGAGGAACTTGAGCGCGAGGTGGGTGCCGACGACATCCGCCGCGAGCTGCACAACGAGCGTATCCTTCGTGAGCTGGAGGAGGGCCGCCGGGAGCTGGAGGCATCGGTGCGGGAGCCGCTGGCCGAGGGCACGCTCGAACGAGAAGACGTCGAGCTGCCGGAAACCTCTCGCGCCGAGGCATCGGACTACCTCCCTGAAGACGAAAGGCGGATAGGAGGCTCGGATCACCTTCCCGAGGATGAGGAGGAGCTGGAGGACCCGGAGTACCCCGAGCACTTGCACGATCACGGTGATCCGGAATTCAATCCCCACCATCCGGATCACTTCACAGACGAGCCCCGCTCACCCAAGGACGAAGACAAATCCGCATGAGCGAGCAGAAGAATCAGCCCTTTATTGACCACCTGATCGAATTGCGCGACCGCCTGCTCAAGACGCTGCTGGTCGTGGTGGTGATCTTCGTCTGCATGGTGCCGTTTGCGTCGCAGATTTACGACTTTGTCGCCGATCCCCTGCAGGACCGCCTGGTGGAGGGTGCGGGCATGATCGCCACCGAGGTGACCTCGCCCTTCTTCACGCCCTTCAAGACCACCTTCATCCTGGCGTTTTTTATCGGCATCCCTTACGTCCTCTATCAGGCCTGGGCCTTTATAGCGCCCGGTCTGTACCAGAACGAGAAACGTCTGGCGGTACCGATTCTGGTTTCCAGCGTGGTGCTCTTTTACGCAGGTATGGCGTTCGCCTATTACGTGGTGTTCCCCATCCTGTTTGATTTCTTCATCAGTTCCGCCCATTCCGATATCAAGGTGCTGCCTGATATCAGTCGTTACCTGGACCTGGTGCTGAAGCTCTTTTTCGCCTTTGGGTTTGCTTTTGAAATTCCAATCGCCACAGTGCTGCTGATCTGGAGCGGGGCCGTGGATGCGCAGACGCTGGCGAAGAAGCGCCCCTACGTGATTGTGGGCTGTTTCCTGATCGGGATGTTGCTGACACCTCCGGATGTGATTTCCCAGTCGCTGCTGGCGATACCCATGTGGCTGCTGTTTGAACTGGGGATTCTGATCGGTCGCTGGATCAAGCGGAAACCCGCGGAAGAGGAGGCGGATGGGTAAATCCCATGTCGGGTGCCGCTGGGCGATATTGCTCGCAGTCGTCGCATTGCTGCTCGGTCAGCATGGTGTCCGGGCCGGCGAGCCAGTCCCCTGTGTCATCCTGCTGCACGGCCTGACCAAGGACGCGGATAGCATGCAGCCGCTGGCGGAGCGGCTCACCGCGGCGGGCTTCCTGGCCGTCAATGTGGAGTTCTCATCTCGTCAGGCAGGCATCCCCGAACTCGCCGGCCCCACGGTTGGCGCAGGCCTGGCACAGTGCCACGCCGCCAATGCGCAACCCATCAACTTCGTGACCCACTCTCTCGGCGGTATTCTGCTCCGTTACTACTACGAGAATCGCCCTGGCGAAGGGGTGCATCGGGTAGTCATGATGGGGCCGCCCAACAATGGCAGTCGCATCGGCGATTGGCTCGATCACATCCCCTGGATCAAGGACGTCAACGGACCCTCCGGCCGTCAGTTGGGTACGGGTCCTACCAGCGTGCCATTGCAACTGGGGCCGGCGCCGTTCGAACTCGGCGTCATCGCCGGCAGCCGCTCACGCAATCCCATCGCATCCGCCATCCTGCGGGGGAAGGATGACGGTCGCATCACGGTCGAGAGTGCCCGGCTTGAGGGCATGTGCGGGTTCAAGACCCTGCCGCTGACTCACGGCGAGATCATGGCAGACCCGGAGGCCATCCGGCAGGCGCTATTGTTCCTGCAGCGTGGGCACTTTACCGGTGCAACTGCCGAGGCTTTCGATTGCGGTTTCTGACAGGGTTTTCACCTTGGCACAGGGCTCAGGCGCCCTCGTCCATCTTGCGCAACACCATGCGGGTGATGTAGGCGGCCATCAGCAGGATAAAGCCGATAATGCCGAGACTCAGCAGGCCAGAGAAGCTGGTGAAGAGGTCAATCAGGGCAGCCATGATGCTAACTCCAACATTGGTCACTTAACTTGCGACCAGTGTAGGGCTGCCCTCCGGAGTCCGATTGACCTGGATCAAATGGTGTTCAATCAGCTGATTTGTTGAGGCCGGGTACCGGGCCCGGGGAGTGGGTATCAGGAGCGCGACTCGCCAGTAGAGCCATGCTGTACGCTCTCACAGTCACGTAGTACCACTTCGAATTCCCGCTCACCGTTTGCCCGCAGGGACAGCATCCCGGAGTGGCCCTTGGTGTGCCAGCGGTAATTTGGATGCCCCTTGTCGGCAACGAACAGTACGCCGGATGCCGCCGGCTCCTGGTGCATGGGGACGAGTTTGTTGTCGAAGGTCAGCATGGCCATGGAAGGGCCGGATTCCGGCTTACCATATTTGACCTGCAGGCGCGTTCCATCCGCGCACTCGTAGTTGATGGTCCGTATCTCGGTGTCGATTTCGCGGCCCCCACCCTCACAGGCGCTGAGGAGCGGTAGGGAAAGGATCAGGGCGGCGCAAACACGGCGTAGCATGAACAGTCCAGAATAGCGTCTTGCAAAAGTTACCCGGCTTTGAGCGCGAGAAAGCTAAAAAATTCCCGCTATGCTGATGAAAACCAGCGCACCGAGGGCCAGATAATAGATCTCACGGTGCTGACGCCACCGGGGCGCGAGGCCGATCAGGGCAACTGGCGGTAGAAAAAGCGCCGCGAGGCCAAACAGCGTGCCCTCCCGAAATCCGGCGACGATCAGGCGCAGCCAGCCGATAGCAGCGAACACCAGCGCGAAGACCGTCAACACGGCGGCCACAGGCGGTATCCCGTTGGCGGCGGCTGCCGGTTCCATGGTTGCCCTCCCCGAAACTGACCAGAAGAAAGAATGGATTACCAAGTGTATAACAGCAGGGAGCAGGCCAGCGGAGGTACGCGTTGGCGCCTGGCCGTCCTCCTCTTCGCATTCACGGTGCTGCATGGCTGCGAAACCGCCGGGTACTATGCCCAGGCGGCGACGGGCCAGGTACGGATCCTCGCCGCGCGGGAGCCCATCGAGGATATCGCCGCCGCTCCGGAAACGGACGAAAAGCTGCAACAGCAGCTGACTCTGGTGCAGGCCATCCGGGCTTATGCCTCCGGCGAACTGAAACTGCCGGTGGGACGGGCCTACGGCGCCTACGTCAAGCTGGAAGACGACTATCCGATCTGGAACGTGCTGGCGGCACCGGAGTTTTCCCTCAAGCCCAAACGCTGGTGTTATCCCATCGCCGGCTGCGCCAGTTATCGGGGTTATTTCCGCAAGGCTTCGGCCCGTGACAAGGCAGAGGAACTGGCCAAGGAGGGCTTCGATATCTATCTGGGGCCCGTGCCGGCCTACAGCACTCTGGGTTGGTTTGACGACCCGATCATGTCGAGCTTTGTCCACTGGCCACCGGAACGGCTTGCGGGGCTGCTGTTCCACGAGCTGGCCCACCGCAGGGTGTATATCTCGGGTGATACCCAGTTCAATGAGAGCTTTGCCACCGCCGTTGCCCAACTGGCACTACCGGACTGGCGCCGGCGGCAGGGGATCGATGGGCCGGCAGCCAACCGCATCGCCGAGGCGAAAGCAGTCAATGCGTTGATGATGACGACCCGGCAGCGCTTGCAGGAGATTTACGACAGTGACCGGTCCCGGGCGATCCAGCGCCGGCAAAAAGCCGAGACGCTGGCGCAACTGCGTCACTGCTACCGCGAGCTATCCGCCGGCTGGTCCTATCCGGATCGCTACCGCGCCTATATCGAGAAGACCAACAACGCCACGCTGGCATTGGTCTCCGAGTACCAGTCGCGCGTGCCGGCCTTTCAGCAGCTTTACAAGGAAAGTGATGGCTGGGAAGACTTTTACCGCAACGTAGAGCAACTGGGGCAAAAAGGAAAAAAAGCGCGCAATCAGCGGCTCGATGCCCTGGCCGCGGCCTATCAGGATTCCAGCAGGAAAGTCACCGGCCCATCATTCAGTAGCGAGACCTGCATGTCGGCGGCGAATACACCGCTGGCAACCGGCGACAATTGAGCGCGGGCGCGCTCGACAAAATGGTCATACAGGCTCTCGGCCTGCGCCGGGCTGGCCCCCTTACTGAAGCTCGGGCGCAGGCCGCGAGCAGTGTCTGCCACCAGGGTAAACTGGCTGACGACAAGCAGTCCGCCGCCGGCCTGCTGCACGTTGAGGTTCATGCGGCCGCTGTCGTCGCCGAACACCCGGTAGTGCAACACTTTTTGCAACAGCTTGTCGGCTGTGGTGCGGTCATCCCGGGCCTCTACGCCCAGTAGCAGCAGCAAACCGTGTTCGATGGCGCCAACTGTTTCTCCCTCCACGTCCACACTCGCGTGGCGGACGCGCTGAATCAATCCTTTCACCGCAGACTCTCCTCCAACCTTCACCGTGCTGTGGCCCCGGCCTGAAAAATGCCCTAGATTACCCAACTGTTTGTCGAGAAAAAACCGGGACCGATCTCATGAAGAAACAACTGATGGCACTGGCTGCTGGCGCCTTGACCTGTGCGGCAGCGTTCGCCACGGGCGACTACCCCGAGACGAAAACAGTGGCCCAGAAAGATGGTTATTTCGGTACAGAGGTGAGTGACCCCTATCGCTGGCTCGAAGACCTCGAATCCGAGTCGGTAGACAAGTGGGTGGCGACCCAGAATGAATTCTCCCTGCCGACCCTGAAAGAGCTGCCGGGCTGGCAGAAGATTAATGACCGCCTGACCGAGCTCTGGCAGTACGAGCAATACGGCGTGCCGTACAAGAAGGCCGGCAAGGTCTTCTACGAATACAACGACGGTACCTGGGACCAGAGCATCTTCTATCGCACCCAGGATCTGCGCAAAGAGAAGCCGAGTGCCATCCTCGACCCACGCAAGCTGAGTGAGGACGGCACAATCGCCGCCAAGCGCTACGCCGTAAGCCCCGAGGGTCGCTACCTGGCCTACGGAACCTCTGATGGCGGCACTGACTGGACCGATTATCATGTCCGCGACCTGGACACCGGCAAGGACCTGGAAGACGTGCTCACCGGGATCAAGTTCAGTGGCGTCAGCTGGGCCAAGGATGAATCCGGTTTTTACTACAGTCGTTATCCGTTCAACGCTGACGGCAGTGCCGATGACAGCAAGCAGGTGGCTGTCTATTTCCACAAGCTGGGTCAGCCGCAGAGTGCCGACGAACTGGTGTACGAGATCACTGATCATCCCACCCGCAACCCCGACGCCCAGTTGAGCGACGATGAGAACTACCTGGTGTTCACTATCTTCGATGGCTATGACAGCAATGCCGTTTACCTGCGCGACCTTCGAGAAAAGAATGGCAAAGTCGTTCGTCTGCTGGATGACTGGGATGCGCTCTATACGTACCTCGGTAACAGCGGCAAAACTTTCTTCTTCGAGACCAATGCCGACGCAGCCAACGGCCGAGTGATCGCCGTCGATCTGGATAAGCCCGGCCGTGAAAACTGGAAAGAACTGGTCGGTGAAAAGAAAAATGCGTTGCAGTCCGCCAGCCTGGTGGGCGAGCGCCTGGTCCTGCACTACCTGGAAGATGCCAAGTCCAAGGTGGTAGTCACCGATCTCGCTGGAAAACAGCAGTACGAATTGAAGCTGCCGGGAATGGGTACCGTCGAAGGCTTCTACGGTGAGCCGGACGATCCGGAGACCTATTACGCATTCAGTAACTTCCTTACGCCGCCGGCGATTTACAAGCTGGACGTACAGACCGGCGAGAGCGAAAAAGTAAAAACACCGGATTACCCGGCAGATTTCTCGGATTTCACTGTCAGCCAGCATTTCTTCAAGAGTAAGGACGGCACCCGTGTGCCCATGTTCCTGGTCCATCGCAAGGACATGAAGCGCGATGGCAGCAACCCGACACTGCTATATGGTTACGGTGGCTTCAATGCCGCCCAGCTGCCCCAGTTCTACACCCGTTTTGCCGGGTGGCTGGATATGGGTGGCACCCTGGCCATGGTTAACCTGCGCGGCGGCAGTGAGTACGGCGCCGACTGGCACAAGGCGGGGACCAAGACGCAGAAGCAGAATGTCTTCGATGACTTCATCGCCGCGGCTGAGTGGCTGATCGATGAAAAGGTCACCTCAAAAGAAAAGCTGGCCATCATGGGACGCTCCAATGGCGGCCTGCTCGTCGGTGCAACCATGGTTCAGCGCCCGGACCTGTTCGCCGCTGCTCTGCCGATTGTGGGGGTGCTGGATATGCTGCGTTACCACACGGCATCCGCCAACGCGCGCCAGTGGTCGAGCGATTACGGCCTGAGCGAAAACAAGGAAGAGTTCGAAGCCCTGCATGCCTACTCACCTGTGCATAACACCGAGAAAGGCAAGTGCTATCCGGCCACACTGATCACCACCGCCGACCGAGACGACCGAGTGGTGCCCTGGCACAGCTATAAATTCGCCGCCGCCCTGCAGCGGGATCAGGGCTGTGAGAATCCGATTTACCTGGCCGTGGAAACCCGCGCGGGCCACGGTGCTGGCAAGCCGGTATGGATGCAGGTGGAGGACTTTACCAATCAGTATGCTTTCCTGGCGGATCAGCTGGGAATGGATATCGACTGAGGGAATCATTGTATCGGCAAATCATCAGGAGATGGCGTCCGGTCTATTCCGGGAAATAGCCGGGCAGGCAAATATTTCCCGGAAAAGCTCCGGTGTCCTCCTGATGGTCTTGGTGAAATCCAGGCTGAAAGATTGGGAGCCAAAAAATTTGCATGGCTCCTTTTTGCGTCGGCATGCTGTGAGAGTATGGATTCAGGCAGGACTGGGCAGCGTCTAGGGGGGATATTGTGCCGATCAGGTTTTCATATTTGAGGTGCCCAAATTTCCCGCTCCGCCTTTTTTCATAATTAAATAAACATACGCAGGGCTTCTCCTAATGAAACATGCTTTCGTCACCGGCGGTACCGGATTTCTCGGCGCCAACCTGATCGAGCAATTGATTGCGCGGGGCTGGCGGGTCACTGCCATGCACCGGGAGGGCTCGGATACCCGATTGGCGAAATCACTGGGCGCGGAGCTGGTGCCGGGCAGTCTGGATGATGTCGAATCCCTAACTAGCGCTGTGCCGCAGGGCGTGGATGGGGTATTCCATGTGGCGGCCAACACCAGCATGTGGCGCGGCGGGCGCGAGCAGCAGTGGCGGGACAATGTCGTGGGGTCAGCCAATCTGGCTCGGGTGTCGCGCCAGAAGCAGGCGGGTCGCGTGGTGGTGACCAGTTCTATCTCCGCTTATGGCTACCAGAAGCAACCCATCGATGAGCAGAGCCCACAGCTGGCAGATGACCCCCGTTACGGTTACCTCTATACAAAAAAGCGCGCTGAACTGGCGGTGCGGGAGGAAATTGAGAAAGGCCTGGATGCGGTTTTCCTGAACCCCTGTGCGATCGTGGGTAAGTACGATACCGGTAGCTGGGCCCAGACTTTTTTCCTGATCCAGGATGGAAAGCTGCCGGGAGTGCCGCCGGGTAATGGCTCCTTCTGTCATGCCGCTGAGGTGGCCAAGGCTCATATCGCTGCTTATGAGAAGGGCCGAACTGGCGAGAACTATATCCTCGCCGGCATCGATGCCAGCTTCCTGGAGTTCTTCGGCGAGATTGCACATCTTCTTGGCCAACCGGTTCCGCGACGTACGACACCGGCGGCGGTCATTCATCTGGTCGGCCAGTTGTCTGATCTGATTGCCCGCTTTACCGGTGAAGAACCGAGGATCACTCCGGAGAAGGCTGCCCTGATTACCCGGCGGGTGACAGCCAGCTGTGACAAGGCACGGCGAGAGCTCGGCTATCGGAGTGACGTACCGCTCGTTGAAATGTTGCGGGAGAGCCGTGACTGGCTGATCGAGCAGGGCTTGCTCACGGGCCTTGCGTCGGAAAAAAATGGGGAGGTGTCGGCTTGAATCGCGGTAATATTATTTTTCTGCTGGTGATGACCCTGCTGGTGCTGCAATTGATTCAGCATTACTTTTTTTCCGGCGCGCAATAGCCGGCAGAAAGCTATAAGGGAAAATGTGTGAGTGAACATCGCTGCGACTGGTGCCTGTCCACACCGCTTTACCGGCAGTATCACGACGAGGAGTGGGGCCGCCCTGTCACCAACGATGACAAGTTGTTCGAGTTCCTGATTCTCGAGGGGGCCCAGGCGGGGCTGTCTTGGATCACGGTGTTGAACAAGCGGGAAAATTACCGGCGCCTGTTTGACGACTTCCACGCGGAAAAGATCGCCCGCTACACCCCGGCCAAGATCGAGCGGCTGTTGCAGGATGCGGGCATTATCCGCAATCGCCGCAAGGTCGAAGCCGCGGTCAAGAATGCGCGTGCCTATCTGGCCCTGCGTGAGCGCGGGGAGACACTGTCCGACTTCCTCTGGCAGTTCACCGACGGCCGGGTGATCGTCAATCATCCGCACACCATGGCCGATATCCCGGCCACCACCCCGGAATCGGATGCCATGAGCAAGGCGCTCAAGAAAGCCGGTTTCAGTTTCGTTGGCTCCACCATCATGTACGCCCATATGCAGGCGACCGGTATGGTCAACGACCACCTGGTGACCTGCCCGGCCCATCAGCCCTGTATCGAAGAGGCGCGGGCAAAAAACCTCCTCTGAGCCGCTGGCACTACGCGGCAGATGGCGTATGCTGCGAGGCTTACGTCGATCTAAAAAGGAGGGGTTTTCATGGATCTGCAACAGCTCACCGAAGAATACTGGCCGCTGATCATCAGCGGTGCCCTGAAGCTTGGCAGCGCCCTGCTGATTCTCATTCTGACCTATATCGCCGCACGTCTGGCCCGGAGGGGTGTGCGGCGGCTGTCAGGTCGTCTGGATGAGACCCTGATCCCGGTGCTGAGCAACATGGTGGTCTGGGCAGTGTACGCGATCGGCGTGCTGGTGATTCTCGACCGCTTCGGCGTTAACACCACCAGCCTGGTCGCCCTGGTCGGTGCGGCCGGTATCGCCATAGGCCTTGCGCTCAAGGATACCCTGCAGAATATCGCCGCCGGTTTTATTCTCCTCGGCCTGCGCCCGTTCCGCGTCGGCGACACCATTCAGTTCGGGGATACCATGGGTACCGTGCGTGAGGTTGGCCTGTTCACTACCCGGCTCGATACGCCGGATGGGCTCTGTATTTCTGCCCCCAACAGCAATGTCTGGGGTCAGAACCTGATTAATTACACCCGCAACTCGACACGCCGCATCGAGATCATCGCCAGCATTGCCTACCGCGATGACATCGAGAAGGGCATGGCGGTGCTGCGCCAGCTGGTGGCCGATGAGCCGCGCATCCTTCCCGAGCCCGAGCCCAGCTTTGCGGTGCGCGCGCTGGCGGACAGCTCGGTGAACCTGCACATGCGCGCCTGGGCACGCACAGAGGAATACTGGGATGTCTACTGGTCGCTGATGAAGCAGCTGAAGCCGGCACTGGAACGCGAGGGGCTCAGTATTCCCTTCCCGCAGCGGGAGCTGCACATCATCAACCAGGTGGCTGAAAAGCCCCAAGAGAAAGCCCTGCATGAATGAGTTGTTCGCCGTGGCCCCGCTGAGCTGGCCCGGCATCCTCACCGCCATGGTCTGTGCCGGGGCCGTCGGCCTCGAACGCCAGTTGCGGGGCAAGCCCGTGGGTATCCGTACCTCCATACTGATCGTGCTGGGTACCTATGCCTTTACCGCGCTCGCCGTCTCAATCGGCGGCAGCGCGGACCGGGCCCGGGTGCTGGGGCAGGTGATTACCGGCATTGGTTTTCTCGGCGCCGGCGTCATGCTGGCCCGGGATGGCGTGGTAGTGGGTGTGACCTCCGCAGCCACCATCTGGGTGCAGGCGGCGATCGGTACCCTGATCGGCTTCGGCGCGCTGGGTACGGCCGTGGTACTGGCAGGGCTGGTGATCTTCGTACTGCTCGGGGTCGATCTGCTCGAGAACTACTCCTCCCTGATGACCCGCGGGGTGCACGCACGCTACAAGCGCTGGCGACGACGGCGGACGCTCGTTCCCGAGGGGGATCCCAGCGAGAGCTGATCCCGCCGAGGGCTCGCTTCGGCGCAGAAGCCGATGGCCCCGGGGCGCTGGAATCGACTCCTCCGCGGTTTCGTGTCAAAGTAAGCGCCGTTTTTCTGTGCATATTTTGAACGAGGCACCAAGATGCGAACCAAGCTGCATAGCCCATTTATCCCCAGCCTGCTGGCTCTGGCCATCCTGAGCGGATGCCAGGGTGAAGATCCGAACCAGGCTGCCGATGCTGCGCAACAGGCGCAGAGCGCCCAGGTTTCCGAAGCCGCTGCGCCGGCGAAGGATCAGGCCACCAACCCCGCCGCGGAGACGGCGCGTCTGACCGAATGGTTTAACGACCGCTATGAGGAGCAGCTGCAGTTCAGCCCGATCCAGCTCAGTTACCTGGGCCGCAAGGATCAGTACGACCAGATCGATGACATGAGCGAAGAGGCTCAGGCTCGCGAGCTGGCCTGGCATGCCAAGACTGTCGAAGACCTGAAAAAGAACTTCGACTACGACAACCTCACCAAGGCTGGCAAGGAATCCTACGACCTGTGGATCTTCCAGTATGAGCAGGCCAAGGCGGCCGAGCCGTTCAAGCGCCACTCCTACTTTGCCGGCGAGCTGGGCGGGCCGGAGGCTTCCCTGCCGAACTTCCTGATCAATATCCACAAGGTGGAAACCAAGGAAGACATGCAGGCCTATATCGCCCGGATCGAAGGTATCAGCCGCGCCATGGGCCAGATGCTTGAACGCGCCCAGCTGTCTGCCAAAGACGGTATTCGTCCGCCGCGCTTCGCCTACGACCTGGCCATCGAGCGCGCGCAGAAGGTCACCACCGGCGCACCGTTCGGCGGTGAGGGTGAGGCTCCGCTTTACTCCGACGCCAAGGGCAAGATCGAAGCGCTGAAGAAAGACGGCAACATCGACGACGAAACTGCCGCGGAGATGCTGGCCCAGGTGGAGAAGAGCCTGAAGGAAAACTTCAAGCCGGTTTACGACCAGTACGTTGCCTGGCTGCAGGAAGATCGCGAGAACGCCAGCGAGGAGCCGAAGGGCGCCTCCAGCCTGCCGAACGGTGAGGCCTTCTACAACAACCGCCTGGCGAACTACACCACCACCGATCTGACTGCCGATCAGGTGCACGAGATCGGCCTGCTGGAAGTGGCCCGTATCCGCAAGGAAATGGAGGCTATCAAGGAGCAGGTAGGTTTTGACGGCAACCTGCAGGAATTCTTCACCTTCATCCGCAATGACGACCAGTTCTACTACCCGAACACCGATGAAGGGCGTGAGGGCTACTTGGCCGAGACACGCGGTTTCCTCGACGATATCGAGAAAAAACTGCCGGAGTACTTCGGTATCCTGCCGAAAGCCAAGCTGGTGGTGAAGCGCGTTGAGCCGTTCCGCGAAGTGCCCGGTGGTGCCCAGCACTACCAGTCCGGTACTCCCGATGGCTCCCGTCCTGGCACCTACTACGTGCACATGTCTGACATGAGCGCCCTGTCGACCACCGACATGGAAACCGTGACTTATCACGAGGGCAGCCCCGGTCACCATATGCAGATCTCCATCGCCCAGGAGCTGGAGGGCATTCCGCAGTTCCGTACCCAGGCGCACTTCACCCCTTACATCGAGGGCTGGGCGCTCTACTCCGAACTGCTTTCCAAGGAGATGGGCCAGTTTGAAGATCCCTACAAGGACTTCGGCCGTCTGACCGCGGAAATGTGGCGCGCCATCCGCCTGGTGGTGGATACCGGCATGCACGCCAAGGGCTGGACCCAGGACCAGGCAGTGGAATACTTCCTGGAAAATTCCGCCATTCCCGAGAGCGCCGTACGCTCCGAGGTGCGCCGCTACCTGACCCTGCCGGGCCAGGCTACCTCTTACAAGATCGGCATGCTGAAGATCCTCGAGCTGCGTGAAAAAGCCAAGCAGGAGCTCGGCGACAAGTTCGATATCCGTGGCTTCCACGACACCGTTCTCGGCGGAGGCGCCCTGCCGCTGCCGATGCTGGAAGAGCGGATCAACCGTTGGATCGAAGAGGTCCAGCAGGGCTGATCGAAGACACGCATCTCTGCGTAACCAAAGCCGGGCATGTGCCCGGCTTTTTTGTGCCTGCTTAAAAGGCACACGTTTTGTGTTTTGGCCTGTGGCCTATTAGCATCCGGGGCAGCATTAACTCTGCAGTGAAGGAGATCTGATTCATGAACCGATTGGCCAAATTCCTCAGCCGCTCTCTGGCGGTGCTGGCGCTTGTCGGCGGCACTGCGGCGATGGCCGCAGAGGTGGTGGAAGAGCGTATCGATACCGACAAGCAGGATTTCCGCATCGTGCGCCTCGCGTCAGGCCTCCATCACCCCTGGGCGGTGGCACAGCTGCCCGACGGTCGCTTTCTCGTGACTGAGCGCCGCGGCCGCCTGGCGTTGGTCGACGATGGCCAGGTCACCTATCTGGAGGGTGTACCGGAAGTGTCCGCCATTGGCCAGGGTGGTCTGCTCGATGTGGTGCTGCACCCGCAGTACGGCGATGGCCAGCACGACTGGATTTACTTTACCTACTCCAAGGCCGGTCAATCGAAGAGCGGCGACAAGGGCACCGCCACCGCCATGGGGCGCGCGCGGCTGAAGGGTAATGCCCTCACCGGCTTCGAAGAGCTGTTCGTGCAGGACCGCTTCTCCCAGCCCGGCCGTCACTATGGCTCCCGCCTTGCCTGGCGCGAAGATGGCACCCTGATGATGACCATTGGTGACCGCGGCGTGGTGCGCGAGCGCGCTCAGGACATCGAGGACCACGCCGGCAGCGTGCTGCGGCTCACCGAGACCGGCGGCGCACCGGCGGACAACCCTTTTGCCGGCGACAAGCCCGGGCTGGACGAGATCTACAGTTTCGGCAACCGCAATATCCAGGGCCTGGTGGTGACGGATCAAGACCAGGTGTGGGGTAGTGAACACGCCGCCCGTGGTGGTGACGAGCTGAACCTGATCGAGGCCGGCAAAAATTACGGCTGGCCCAAGGCGACCCGCTCGAAGGAGTACAGCCGCGACGAGGCCATCGGGGTGCCGTCAGTGCCGGGTGTGCAGAACCCCCGGCACTTCTACGAAGGCCGCTTTGCTCCTTCCGGGTTGGCCCAGGTGGACAGCCGCCTCTTCCCAGAGTGGCAGGGCAACCTGCTGGCCGGTGGTCTTGGCAGCGAAAAGCTCCTGCGAATCATCCTTGATGGCAGTGACGTGAAAGGTACCGAAGTGCTGCTCGACGGACAGATCGGCCGCATCCGCGATGTGCGCCAGGGTCGCGATGGCTATATCTACCTGCTCAATGATCAGGGTGACGCCGGGCTCTACCGTCTGGAGCCAGTCAAATAACCTGTGTATCCAGTCAGGTAATCTTCACAACAGGCCGGTATCCCCGGCCTGTTTGCTTTAAGGTTGAGGCTATCCTGAAGCGAGGAATGATCCTCTTCGGCTGAACGCCGTCTCTCCCTGTGGAGAACTAACCGCTGCATAGGTACAGGAAAGTACCCGATGAAGAAATACCGACTGGAGGCATTCAGTGACGGCGTCATTGCAATCCTCATCACCATCATGGTGTTGAACATGGAGGTGCCGCGCGGTATCAGTGTCGACAAGTTAGTGCCCGTAATACCGGTCTTTCTCACTTATGTGCTGAGTTTTATCTACTTGGCGATTTACTGGAGTAATCATCACCATCTCTTCGAAGCTGCGGCCACGATCAACCGGCCGATTCTCTGGGCCAACCTGAACCTGCTCTTCTGGCTTTCGCTGATCCCCTTTGCCACCGGTTGGATGGGGGAAAACCACTTTGCGCCCGGTCCGGCTGCTCTTTATGGTCTGGTACTATTATTCGCGGCCATGTCCTACTGGGGGCTGCGCCAACTGGTGCTGGCCTCTCTGGCGTCTCAGGCTCGCCTGCATCACCCGGTCGGCCGCAACTGGAAAGGCTGGCTCGCGACTGTGCTTTATTTGCCGGCGATTGTGCTGGCGTTTCTGTGGGAGTGGGTTTCACTGGCACTTTACGTGTTGACTGCGCTGCTATGGCTGATTCCGGATCGACGGCTGCAACAGGCGCTGGTCGATCGGAAGTCAGGTTGATGCAATGGCGACTTAAAACGATTTTTTACCGGGGAATTCATATGCAAACATTGAGACTGATGACCTTCTTTCTGGTGAGTTTGCTGGCGCTGCCGGTCGCAGTCGTGGCAGAGGCAAAATCTACCGAGATTGTCGTGCGCGCCAAATCCAAGGATGCCAAGTTCATCGGCACCTCCATGGGAGGGGCCATGGTCAGGATTCGCGATGCGGAGAGTGGTGAGATTCTCGCTCAGGGGTTGACCGAGGGCAGCACCGGCAATACCGACCTGATCATGAAAGAACCCCATCGTCGCCACCAGTCCATTGCCGAGGGGGCGGCGGCGTTCCGCACCACGCTGGACCTCAGCGAGCCGGTATTTGTGACAGTTGAGGTGCTCGCCCCCTATATCAAGAAGCAGGCCCGTGTCGCTGCACAGACACAGGTGTGGCTGGTACCGGGCAAGCACCTGAACGGTGAGGGCCTGGTGGTGGAGATTCCCGGGCTGGTGGTGGATGTGCTGAGCCCGCAGACACATCGCTACACGGAACTGTCGGATGCGCCATTCGAGATCCGCGCCAATGTGGTGATGATGTGCGGCTGTCCGATCAGCGATGGTGGCATCTGGGACGGCAGCAAGATGGAAGTCGCGGCACTGGTGAAAAAAGACGGGCACGAATTTGCCACCATTCCCCTGTCACTGACTGATACCAATACCTTTGTCGGTGAGCTGAAACCCAAAAGCCCCGGTGTCTACCAGGTGCTGGTATACGCTCACGATCCACGCACAGCTAATACCGGAGTCGATCGGGTCAGCTTTATCGTGAAGTAATCCATCCAGGAAGTGGTTTGGTGGCGCGAGTAAAAAGCCGCTGCCGCTGGGCTGGCTAACCGGCCGGATGAGAGTGCGCTAGGAAAGCCCTGCAGGGAGGTGGCTGGCGATGAAAAAAGGGAATACCGAAGCCCTGATCCGCTCGCATCGGCGGGAGCATATCGCCCGTCGACTGCGTCAGCCGCCGCCCTCGCAGAATACCTCGGATTTCGTTCTCGGGGCCATCGATGGCTGCGTCACCACCTTTGCCATCGTCGCCGGCGGTTTCGGCGCCGGTATGTCTGCGGCGGTGATCCTGATCATGGGGCTCGCCAACCTGATCGCCGATGGCTTCAGCATGGCTGTCAGTAACTATGAGGCGGTCAACGCCCAGCGTGAATTTGTCGATACTGCCAGGCGCACAGAGGAAGAGCATATTACCAAGGTGCCGGAAGGAGAGCGAGAGGAGATAAGACAGATTTTTTCACGCAAAGGTTTCCATGGTGAGACGCTGGAAAAGATCGTCAGCACGATTACTGGCAACCGCAAGCTGTGGATAGAAACCATGCTCAACGAGGAGTATGGGATCGGTCAGGCGGAGGGCAATCCGCTGCGTTCCGCTCTGGTGACTTTTTCCGCTTTCGTTCTGATTGGGGCCGCACCACTAGCTCCGTATCTATTCCCAGCTATGCAGCTCGGAAGTCAGTTTCTGCTCAGCACTACCCTTGCCGGTCTGATGTTTTTCCTCATCGGTATGGGTAAAACAGTGGGTAGTGAGCGCAGCGCTCTGTTCTCTGGTCTGAAAACATTACTGTTAGGCGGTGCCGCGGCGACGCTTGCCTACATCACCGGCTGGCTGTTGCGATCGCTACTGACAGGCTGAACTGCCCCAAAATGCTGCGATTGGAAATGCAACTTTGTCACCTACTATCTACGGAATAGAGCTTCCGAAGTTGCTATTACGTTAATACTTATTGACCTATTAAAAGCGTCGATACGAGCTGTTGCCCTTACCGGATTACTGAGATCGATAGCATTTTGTAAAAATCCCGTTGTGTTCACATTTTTATTTTTTCCGAAACTGGATCGTGATCTGCCCAGAATCTAGTGCCGTACTTTCGAAGCACTAATCATCAACAGAGGGATGTGATCATGTTCAGCAAAAAGAAGTTGTTCTGTGCCATTGCGGGTTCTGTTTTTGCCGCTTCTGCCTCGGCAGAGGGCATTTATGTGAGCGGTAATATCGGCTACAGCAACATGGACGATACCGACACCAGCGGCAGCTTTAGCAGTGAATTCGTCACCGGCCCGGGTACCACGATCCCCGCCGGTGTCGCCCTGCCCGCCGGGACCAATGTGGGTTGGGATACCAAAGTCGACAGTGGTTCTACCTTCAGCCTGGCGCTTGGTTACGAGATCAACCAGTTCCGCCTCGAAGCCGAATACGCCAGCTCCCAGAACGACGTCGAGTCTCACGATAGCGTGAGCGCGGCCGGTATCGATCTGACCGGTGAGGATGCCGGCGTCCTGGTCAGCGGTGCGCCAGGCAACCTGGGTATCAGTGTGGGCGACCTGGTAGCCGCGGGTGAGGGGGAGTTCGACGCCGACTACCTGTTCGCCAACGTTTACTACGACTTCGATCTGGGTACCGCGCTGACTCCTTATGTTGGCGCCGGTATCGGTAACGCATCTGTGGACGTCAGCTACAGTCCCTCTGGCGTCACCATCATTGACGACGATGACAGTGTATTTGCCTACCAGCTGATGGGTGGCGTCAACTACGATCTGAGCGAGCAGCTGAGCTTGTTCGGTGGTCTGCGCTGGCGCCAGACCGACGACATCCAGGTAGATGCAGACCTGTTCGATGCCGGATTCGAAGTACAGATGGACAGCTTTGTTGCCGAAATCGGCACCCGCTGGATGTTCTGATTCCATCGTCCGGATTTTGGCAGGGCCGCCCAGGGATGGGCGGCCCTTTCCTCCTTTCACCTCTCTGAAAATCCCCCCTGATTTTCCGTTCCCAAATCCCTGTCGGTGGTATTGCTTGCCCCAGCCCAATCAATCACCTGCCAGAAACAGAAAACCTGCGCCTATTTACCTCCGAGTGCCAAGGGCAAAGATCTATCGTTAAGAAGAGACCGTACGGATCTCTGTCCAAACCAACCAACAGGAAGTGATTATGTTGCGTAAAAGGATTCTCTTGACGGCGATTGCAGCCAGTGTTCTGTCTTTCGGCGCTCATGCGGACGGGCTATATGTCGGCGGTTCTCTCAGCTACAACGATATGGATGACGTGGATACCGACGGTCGCTTTACCAGTGACTTCATTACCGGTGGACCGGTGAGTGTTTTGATTGAATCCGGCACGCGGGTGCGCTGGAGCACGGATGTGGATAGCGGCTGGGGCGTGAATCTGGCGCTGGGCTATCGGGTTGATGGCTTCCGTTTCGAAGTGGAATACGCCTATGCAGAGCACGATGTGGACTCCCACGATAATGTGCGGATTGCCGGTGTCGGCAATATCGATGATCTGGATGCGTCAGTACTGATCGAGGGACTCGATACTGAGTTGGGTGTGACCGTCGGTGAAGTGGTCGGTGATGGCAAGGGGGAGTTCAGTACCGATTACCTGTTCGTCAACGCCTTTTACGACTGGGATACCGGTACTCAGTGGCAGCCGTATATCGGTGTCGGCGCAGGTAATGCCTGGGTGGATGTGGACTACAACCCCTCCAATGTGCGCATCATCGATGACGACGACAGTGTATTCGCCTGGCAGTTGATGGGCGGAATCAATTATCTCTGCAGTGACCAGCTGACGTTTTTCGGTGGCCTGCGCTGGCGGGAAACCGACGACGTGGAAGTGGATGCCACTCTGCTACCGGCGGACTTCGATATGAAAACCGAGAGCTGGCTTTTGGAAGGTGGGGTGCGCTGGCACTTCTGACGTCTGCGACGCCTAGCTTGAGGATAGGGCGCGGCTCTCGATGGGCCGCGCTTTTTGTTTTGGGTTCAGACAGCGACGACGCGATTGCGGCCATGGTGCTTGGCGCGGTACATCCGCTCATCCGCCTCGGCTAGCAGCTCGCCGTGGGTGTCATCGTGGGCGCCACCCTCCGCGACGCCGAAGCTGATGGAAACTTTCACCCGCTCTTCATAGGTGTCGCTGAGCGCCTCGACTCTTTGTCGCAATTTCTCCGCCAGGATCCCGCCACCGTCAAGGTCGGTATTGGGCAACAGGATCAGGAACTCCTCGCCACCCCAGCGGGAGACAATGTCGCCCACGCGGGTATTTTCCTGCAGAACCTGCGCCACATCCCGCAGGACCCGGTCGCCAAAGCTGTGCCCGTATTCGTCATTGATGGCTTTGAAATTGTCCAGATCGCCGATCAGCACGGTATAGCGACCATGCATTTGATGGTCTCGCCGCTCCAGCTCGTTGATGGCGCGGTAGGCCTCGCGGCGGTTGACCAGCCCGGTCAGTGCATCGGTACTGGCGCGGGCCTCGAGCTCCTCGGTCAGGTGGTGGAGCAGCTGCTGGGTCTGGTGACGGCTGCTATCCAGCAGGGCTGTCAGTGCGGTGAGGGCACCGAAGACTGCCAGGAAGCGCGCCCGGTAAGAGGTGTCGTATTCGGCGGTGAGGCCGGGGAATTCCGGATAGAAGAGGATCAATGCAGTCGCGCCGCCAATGGCCAGCAGCGTGGCGGTCCCGGTGCGGTATCCGTAGAGGTTGATAAAGCCGGGCACCAGGGTGACTGCCCACATCAATCCGGTATTTTTCACCCCACCCGACAGGAGCAGGTAGAAATACAGCACCACCAGCAACAGGCCAACCAGAACCGGCGTCTTGCCGCTCTGGCCCAGCAGGTTGATGGCCACATAGGCACCCAGAATGATGCCGGCGATACCAAACAGTACGCCGGACATCACCATCTCGCCGTCGGTGAGCGCCATCACCGCCATGGCGCCGGTAATGGCCATGGCAAAGATGAGCATATAACCCGAAGCCAGAATGCGACGACGCAGCTCGATCTTCCGCGCCTGCTCAACCGGGCTGGGCAGATCGTAGGCGTCGCTGGGTAAGCCTGAATTCATGAAAGTCCCTGTTCAAGCTGGGCCTGTCTAACCCTCTGGCCCGTTCCGCCCTGCCCGGCGGCGCATTTTTATTGGAAGTGGCAGCGGCCCGGCGGCCGGTCTGGAAGTAATTCCCCAGTATAAGGGGATAAGCGGCGGCACCAAAAGGCGCGCGCTATAGTTTCAGCTGGGATGGCGAGGGAATTGGCAGGTGGTGACAGTGATCAAGCTGACAAGTGGTGACATCCTGACATTCCGCGCCGGCGCACTGGTCTGCCCTGCACACAAGCACCTGATTCGTGGTCGCGGACTTTCGGCGCAAATTTTTGATCGTGGTGGCGAGGCGCTGGAGGCTGCCTGTGCCGGGCAACTCGAGTGTGCGGTGGGGGAGGCCCGCCTGACCCGCGCCTATGGTCTGCCGGTCACCTATCTGATTCATACCGTCACCCCCCAGTGGAGCAGCGGCGATCAGTGGGGCGCTCGGGCACTGGCGCAGCTTGGCCAGTGCTATGAAAGTGTGCTCGACCTGGCGGCCTCAAAAGGCATTCGTACCGTGCTCTTTCCCGCGCTGGGGGCCGGCACCAATCGTTTCCCCCACAGCATTGCCTCGCATCGGGCGCTGGAAGTACTGGTGCCCAGGGGGCAAGACTTCGAACAGCTCACCGTGTGCCTGCACACGCCGGCCGCACTGGCGGAATGGCGGCGAGTTGAGCGGCAGTTTTATTCCTGACGGGTTTCGGGAGAGGGGTTGGGTGATTGCGATCCCGGTGTGGGCCAAGTATTCGAATGGAAACCGTGTTGCCGGCATGGATACTTCGAATTCATCGGCAGCGCGGGCCGCTTAGCGTGACAGGTTTTCGAATCCTCTGGTGAAGTGACGTGAAGGCTGCTGCACTCTTGCACTATGGGGGAACCATGCCCCCGACCGCTGCAGCCTGCGGGTGGCAGATCTTGCAGACATAAAAAAAGGCGGGCACAAGGCCCGCCTTTTTATTTACACGAAGAAGCGCTTACTTCTTCGCGCGCTTGCGCATATTTTCCTGCAGGATCTTCTTGCGCAGGCGGATGTGATTCGGGGTCACTTCCACCAGTTCATCGTCCTCGATGAACTCCAGTGCCTGCTCAAGGGTGTGGCGCACCGGCGGCGTCAGGGTCAGCGCTTCGTCAGTGCCGGCGGCGCGGACGTTGGTCAGCTGCTTGGCCTTGGTGGGGTTAACCACCAGGTCGTTGTCGCGGGAATGCAGGCCGACAATCTGACCCTCGTAGATTTCCTCACCGTGGCCCAGGAACAGGCGGCCGCGGTCCTGCAGCGCGTACAGTGCGTAGGCCAGGGTCTTGCCCTTCACCATGGATACCAGCACGCCATTGATACGGCTGGTGACATCACCTTCTTTTACCGGACCGTAGTGGTCGAAGATGCTGGTCATGATGCCGGAGCCGCTGGTCAGGGTCAGGAACTGGTTGCGGAAACCGATCATGCCCCGGGACGGTACGATGAAGGTCAGGCGCACACGGCCCTTGCCGTCCGGTTCCATATTAGTGAGTTCCGCCTTGCGCAGGCCCAGCTCTTCCATGATGGAGCCCTGATGCTGGTCTTCGACGTCGATGACCACCTGCTCGTAGGGCTCCTGAATTTCACCATCCACTTCGCGCTGTACGACTTCCGGGCGGGATACGCCCAGTTCGAAACCTTCGCGACGCATGGTTTCGATCAAAACGGACAGATGCAGTTCGCCTCGGCCGGAAACCTTGAACTTATCCGGAGAATCCCCCTGCTCCACTCGCAGTGCCACGTTGTGGATCAGCTCCTGATCCAGGCGCTCCCTGATGTTGCGGGAGGTCACAAACTTGCCATCCTGGCCCGCAAACGGAGAGTCGTTGACCTGGAAGGTCATGCTCACGGTGGGCTCGTCCACGGTCAGGGCGGGCAGAGCTTCCGGCTGCTCCGGGTCGCACAGGGTGTCGGAAATGTTCAGTTCACCCACACCGGTGATACAGACGATGTCGCCGGCGCTGGCCTGTTCCACTTCCACGCGCTCCAGGCCCAGGTAACCCATGACCTGCAGCACTTTTGCCTTGCGGGAATTGCCTTCGCGGTCCAGAACGACCACCTGCTGGTTCGGCTTCAGTGTGCCGCGGGTGATGCGGCCGACGCCGATCACGCCGACGTAGCTGTTGTAGTCCAGTGCGGAGATCTGCATCTGGAACGGACCGTTCTGATCGACCTTGGGCGGCTCAACCTTGTCCACGATCATCTGGAACAGTGGCGTCATGTCCTCTGCCATGTCGGTGTCGTCCAGGCCCGCAATACCGTTCAGGGCGGAGGCATAGACCACCGGGAAGTCCAGCTGCTCGTCGGTAGCGCCGAGGCTGTCGAACAGGTCGAATACCTGGTCCATCACCCAGTCGGGACGCGCGCCCGGGCGGTCGATCTTGTTGATCACCACGATCGGGTTCAGGCCCTGCTCGAAGGCCTTCTGGGTCACGAATCGGGTCTGTGGCATGGGGCCGTCTACCGCGTCAACCAGCAGCAGCACGCTGTCGACCATGGACAGCACGCGCTCCACCTCACCGCCAAAGTCGGCATGTCCGGGGGTGTCGACGATGTTGATACGGTAGTCGTGCCAGCGGATGGCGGTGTTCTTGGCCAGGATGGTGATGCCGCGCTCACGCTCCTGATCGTTGGAGTCCATCACGCGCTCCGCGTCGGCGTCGCGGCGGTCCAGGGTGCCGGACTGGGACAGCAGCTTGTCCACCAGGGTGGTCTTGCCGTGGTCTACGTGGGCGATGATCGCAATATTGCGCAGGTTATCAATCACAGTGAACCTCTGAGGGGGTAGTGCACGCAGTCTGCTGACTGGCGAGTCAAGTCAATCGGGGCGGGGCTGACGGGCAGCGGTAGTCCGGCCAAAGGCGGCGATTATAGTGGCCAAGCGTGACAATTGGGAGCAAAAATTGAACAAAAAAACGACAGTTACCCCGCTTTTTTCGGTTAGGGGAAGAATCCCTGCCCCAAGGGGAACGAAAAAACAGGGCAGGGGCACATAGAGCCAAAGCTGTTGCGCTGAGCGCCTACAGGAGGAAACAGTGTGCTGGGTAGCGGGAGAATCCTCGTCGCTGACACAAGCCGCGACATCCCGCATGCCCTCCGCTCCGGCTTTATGCGATGCGCGGCCTGATCCTTTCCAGCCCTGTCAGTACTGGGGGTGACCACGCCGGGTGCCTCCGGTGACCGGCCGCCATCCTGGTCATCGGCCTGACCTCTGCAAAAGAAGCTTCTACTCAGCCTGTTGTGTGCAGCGGTTTTTGGGTGTGCGATGATTTCAGCATTCAAGTTTGTGTGTCGGTGGGACGGCAATATGAAGCGCTTTGCATTGATCCTCGGTACGTTCATGGCAGTTGTCTGGCTCGCCGACAGGGCACTGCTGCCGCAGCAGGGCTATCAACCGGAGGCGTTGCAGGGCGTGGAAGTGAAGCCGGAGAGCTTGTGCTATTTTCCTGACAATTACGTACAGAGCCGTGAACGGTTTCGACAGCTGCATACGCTGGCACCACCGCGCTATCGGGTACAGGAGGGGCTATTCAAGGTGCCCTCCGCCGATGAGGACCTGACTGTGGACTGGTTGCATCTCCGTAGCGATGCACCGCGGCTGGTGGTGTTGGTGAGTGGCGTGCACGGTATGGAGGCGCCAACCGGCGCAGCAATGCAGCAGCTGTTTGTGGATATGTTGCGGGCTGGTCAGCTGCCGGGAGACTTTGATGTACTGATGCTGCATGCGCTTAATCCATATGGTTTCAAATATGGTCGACGAGCTACAGAAAACAATGTCGACCTGAATCGCAACCTGGATACAAACGCCGCTTTGTTTGGGAGTGACAATCAGGGCTACAGGCGGTTGCGGGATTTTCTTTTGCCGCAAACCCCGGTGAATTTAGGTCAGTGGGAAAACCGGTTCTTTGCCGAGCGCCTGTCACTGCAGCTGTTACACGATAGCCGTGATGCCATTCAGGAAGCGGCACTCAGCGGGCAATATCAGTACCCGCAGGGGTTTTACTACGGTGGTGACAGCTTTGAGCCACAGCAGGCATTTTTACAGCAACTTCTCACCGATAAGGCGGCGCCCTACCAGAGCATTCTGTTTATCGATTTGCATACCGGCTTTGGCACGCGGGGCGAAACCCATTTCTATCCAGGCAATCCCGCCACAGAGCAGATCAAGCGCGATATGGCGTGGGTTTTCCAGGACTACGAGATGGTGTGGCCTTCCAAAGCGTCCGGGTTTTTCCCGATTCGGGGCGATCTGGTTGGCTTCGCGGGGAAGCTGCTGGCGGCGGAAAAGCGCTTTGTGCCGATTATTCTGGAGTTCGGCACCATGGATAGCCTCGCGACCAAAGGTGGGGTGGAGTCACTGCATCGGACAATGCTGGAAAACCAGGGTCACTTCCACGGCTTCCAGTCGGCGCAGGACCGCGCCGAAGTACAGCGCCGCTATCAGGAAATGTTTTACCCGTCATCAGGCCGCTGGCGCAGCACGATTGTCAGGGACATGATCCGTATCTACCCTCAGGTCCTTGAACGTTTCCAGCAGCTAGATGGCGTGAGGCTCGAAACCGGGCATCTCAATACCACCGCAATGGATTCGGGCCATTAGGCCTGCGGTATTCCGGTGTCGGAAGCATCAGGGGGTGTTGGGCCAGCTGAGGGTGGCGCGTGTTCCGCCGAGCGTTGGTGAGCGATCCAGCTTGAGGTCGCCGTCATGCCACATCATGACTTTTTTTACGATGTAGAGTCCGAGCCCGTAGCCCTGCTCGTCTGTAGCGGAGCGCGTAAAGGCATCCGTTAGCTCCAGGGCATCGCCGGCCAGGCCGGGGCCATTGTCGTCGACGGTCAGCGTGCAGCAGTCTGCACTAGAGTCGAACCGTACGTCGACCCGATTGTGGGCATACTTGCGGGCATTGGTCACCAGGTTGTGAATGGCAATCGCCAGTGCCTCAGGCTCGAACCAGGCGGCGCCGTCTGGAAAGTAGTAGCCGACTTCCAGCTCCGGGCAGTGGTTTTCAAGCGTCGAGGCCAGCTGATCGAAAAAGTCTTCCAGGCAGACCTGTTTGCGGGCGATAAACTCCTCGTGAAGTTCGAGGCGGGAGAAATTCAGGTATTTATCCACCAGCTGTTCCACGTCACCGACCGCCTTTGCAATGACCTGGTCGCTCTCCGTCTTTGCTTCATTGAGCGCCAGCTGAAATTTCACCCGGGCCAGGGGGGTGCGGATCTCATGGGCAATAGTGCGGGCCAAATCCTGGTTCATCTGGTAGTAGCCGAGCACGATATTGGCCATGCGCCGGAAAGTCTCTGCCAGGGGATAGATGGTGGACCGGCGGCTGGTGGGGTTCGGCATCCGGAAAGGATTTTTGCTGAACCGAATCGCCAGATTTTGCAGGCGGTTGAGGTCGCGGAATATGGGCCAGATCAACAGCATCAGCATCAGCAGAATGCTACTGATAAATAGCAGTCGCCACTGGGTAATGTTCTCGGTTTCCCGTTGGCTAAAGGGCCCGATTTCGAGGATACCTTTTTCGCTCAACCGATAATAACGGATCTGCCGATCATCATCGTCAAGGCCGACGATCGCGCCGGACTCCAGGCGCGTCATCAGTTCTTTCGGAAAGTGGATGGCATCCACCGGGTACCACTGGACCAGCGGTGTATTGTCGCGCTCCAGTGCTTCCGCCAGCTGTGCAGCGCTAATCGTATAGTCCCCGGGGTCGCTGGAATAATACTCGTACAGTGCGCTGATCGCTGAGAACACCACAACCAGGGCCAGCGCCATCATGCCCAGCAGGCGCAGCATCTGACCGCGCATCAGCTGTTGTCTTTTGCTGTGCAGAGGATATAGCCCCGGCCCCGAACGGAGCGTATGGCGACCTCTTGTGTGAAAGTGTCCAGCTTTTTGCGCAGCCTGCTTACTCGCATATCCACTACCCGATCGAGACCGTCAAATTCCCGGCCGACCACGCGTCGAAACAAATACTCACGGCTGAGGAGTTCGGCCGGTTGCTCGGCAAAAATCAGAAGAAGATCAAATTCGTTGGCTGTGAGTTTTAATGGTTCGTCCTCGACAGACGCTTCGCGGTTGGCCAGGTCGATCAGTAGCGGACCGAAGTGAATATCGGTGCTCGTGGGCGCAGGTTTTCGCGTGTTGCGGATATTCGCCTGGATCTTGGCCCAGAGCAGCTCCGGGTCGACGGGCTTGACCAGGTAATCACAGGCACCCAGTTCCAGTCCGCTGACCTGGTCGCGCACGGAGCTGAGTGCACTGATAAAAATCAGCGGGCACGTCAACTGGTGCCGGCACTGTTGAAGTAACTGGAAACCACTGGCGTCGGGCAAGACGACATCTGCCAAAATCAGCTCGTACTCACGGTGGTGCAATGCCTTGAGAAAGTCATTGCCATTACTGGCATGGCTTACAACACAGCCGCGTTCGCCCAGAAAACGACAAATGAGCGCGGCCAGTTGCACATCGTCTTCCAATAAAAGAATACGGTAGCCGGTTGTTGTCACAGCAGCCCCCAACCATAGCGACGTTGGTGGCGCGTGGGGCGGTAGCGTGCGACCTTCAGTGTGGCTGTGGCTACCTCTTTACCACTCGCCTTTTCTGTTACCAGGAACTGGGTATTGGTATCTGCGGTGACATAGACCTGCATTTCATTCAGCGGCTGACTGTCAAAACAGCGCACCAGGCCCTTGCCAGAAATAGTCAGGCAATAGCGTTTATTTTCATCGCCAGAAAACGCGACACTCACTGAGATAGCGCAGTGCTCTTCGCCCTCGTCGATTGCACAGAGGGCTGGTGTCAGGTTCAGTTCGGCAGCATGGATCACGCCGGGAAAGGACAGGGTTGAGCACAGTGCGAATAGTAGTGGGCGGGAGTGTTTCATCGCCCACTACCAATGGAGTACTGGATCCCCGCGAACCAGCTCAGGGTTTCAGGTTTTTCGATGAAGCGCGGAAGCCTGCCGTCCAGGTCAAAGCGGTTGTATCGGGCTGCGAGGCGGAGTTCCAACCGGTTCCCGAGGGGGTAGGCAAAGTGCAGGCGTGCGTATTGATCGGTGACATCGCCGGGAGGAAACGCTAGCGCATAACGGTTGGTGAAAACGCCGGCTTCCTCTTCGCGGAAATGGTAATAATAATTTATCAGGTCCATATCTTTATGGATGGCCCCGATACCGAAACCAAGTGATCCCCCCAGAAGGGGATACTGCTTATCGAGACTCAGGTGTGTCTCATTGCCATGATGCACTCCAGAGATGTCGTGCAGCCAGGAGAAGGATAGGTCTGCCAGTGAGGTTACCAGTGTTCCGCTCGGGCCCGCCATCAGGGAGACTCTACGATCGATTTCGCTCACCTCCGGGGCCTGGAACAGCGGTATAAAAATGGACGCTGAGCCGGGGCCGACCCCGGGCTTTTCCAGCTGGAAATAGAGTCCGTCTTCGTTAGGCTGGGCAATTAAATCAATATAGAAGCGCTCATTCTCAACGAGGCTATAGCCCGCCGTCAGATTGCTGAAAAAGAAACGTTTTCCGTAATAGCTGAAGGATGGCAGCAAAGGCGTTTCGCCATTCTCGCGACCAGCGAGTGGATTTTCTATGATTCCCCGGCCGCTCGCCAAAGACAATTTCCACTGGGACGCACTGATCTCAGCGCCCTGGGTGGTGCTTTGAGCCAGCAGAAATAGCAGTGTTATTAGAATTCTTCTGTACATGGTTAGAGGGATAACATATCTGTTGAAAACTCTTTTAACACAACCGTAACCGAGGGGCGGGAGCGGCAGATCAAAAAGTCACAAACTGTTACAAAATTTCAGGGTGGCAGCAGGAAATCACGTAGTCCATTCGGTCATAGCATGTTGTTTTGTTTTTTTGGGGGGGCTTGCCGACAGATCTGCTGAACTGCGTCGTTAAATGGCAATTTTGGCTCCGAAAGGGCTCCCGCTGCTGTCGTTATTTTCGCGCGGCGTAATCCCTCCAGGAATGTCCCGGTTTGACAGGGGGGCTTGTTGGGCATGGCTGGTGGGTGGGTATTTTGTGCTTGAAGGCGTTTTCTGGAGTGGGGCTCGCCTACCGCATCAATGCCGTCATGGGGTGAAGCTCGGAGGGAAAGCCCGCCGGGGCTGGCGATCGATGACCCCGGCCCCTTGTAGAGTCGGCTCAGTCAGGCCGGTGCGGCA
Organism: Microbulbifer aggregans; assembly: GCF_001750105.1. Taxonomy (NCBI): domain Bacteria; kingdom Pseudomonadati; phylum Pseudomonadota; class Gammaproteobacteria; order Cellvibrionales; family Microbulbiferaceae; genus Microbulbifer; species Microbulbifer aggregans. Next base: position 848,761 of record NZ_CP014143.1, on the reverse strand, counting down.
GGTGCGGACGCAACACGGCCACGTTGCGGTAGCCCTCGTCCAGGAGATGGGAGGCGTGCAGTCTGCTCATGACGCCGCGGCTGCAATACAGGAGGTATTTCTTTTCCGGATCCAGCTTGCTGAAAGCACTGTTAAGGCGGTAGAAGGGGATCACCTCCACCTGGCTGTTTTCAAGCTCCAGCGGATCCAGCTCTTCTTCATCCGGGTGGCGGATGTCGATGATTACCGCCTCGCCGGGCTCGCTGACCACTTCTACATCGGGCACCTCGCCCTCTACCTCTTCCACCACCTGGTCGATATTCTGGATTACCCGGTTGTTTACAGCGCGATCAAGCACGCTGAAATCGAAATGGCTCTCTTCTTCCTCGACCCGCTCGCGCTTGGCCCTGGTAGTCGGTTTTACGGAAATTACGCCGCAGTATTCCGGCATATTGGCCGCGAACTCTTCGGTGCCGATCTCGCGGGCGGTGCGGATGATGTCGCTCTTGTCGCTCACGATCAGCGGCCGCAGTACCAGGGTATCGGTGACACTGTCGATTACCGACAGGTTCTTGAGGGTCTGGCTGGACACCTGGGCGATGGCTTCACCGGTCACCAGTGCATCCACCTGCAGCTCGTTGGCGATCGCAGTGGCGGCGCGCAGCATCATGCGCTTCAGGATTACGCCCATGTGGGAGTCGTCCACGTTGGTGAGGATCTCGGTCACCACCTCGTCGAAGGGCACGCTGACAAAGCGCACCCGGTGTGAGGAGCCATAGCGGTTCCACAGGTAATAGGAGACCTCCTTGACGCCCAGCTCGTGCTGGCGGCCGCCAAGGTTGAAAAACAGGAAGTGGGTGCGGATACCACGCTTGATGGTCAGGTAGCTGGCGACGATGGAATCGAAACCACCGGAGACCAGGGAAAGCACCGGATCCTGGGTGCCCAGTGGGAAACCACCCAGTCCCTGGTGCAGCTCCTCAATCACATTGAGCTTGTCGTGGCGGATTTCCAGTTTCACCGTCACGTCCGGGTTCTTCAGCTTCACACCAGTGGCGCCGGTGTTCTTGTTCAGGCCGCCGCCAACGTATTGCTCAACATCCAGGGACTGGAAGTCGTGCTTGCCGCTGCGCTTCACGCGTACGCAGAAAGTCTTGCCGTCGAGCTTGTCGCCCCACACGGAAAAGGTCTTTTCGTAGACGTCGTGCATGTCTCCCAGGGGAAACTGTTGCACGCGGGCAAAGTTGGCGATGCCCGGCGTGTGGGCCAATACCTCTTCGATACGGTCGGAGAGGTGCGCAACCGCGTCCGGGGCGATGACTTCAATCTTCTCCCAGTCCTTCAGGACCTTGATGCGATCGTCCACCCGGTGCAGCAGGATGCGCAGGTTGTCCTTGAGCTGCTTGGACATGCGCTTGCGCACCGGGTTGCTCTTGATGGTGATTTCGGGAAAGAACTTGACGACAAAGTGCATGGGAATCCGTGTTGTACCGCTTTGCTGAGAAAACGCTGCATTATAAACCAGCACGCCGCCAACTGGTCGTGCACCTGGATTGTGCGGACGCGCGCGAATGCGCGCCATTTTGGTGCGCAAATCGGTGGCCAGTTGCGCTCGGTGCATCTATTCTGATCACGGCGACGCCATGCGGCCCCGGTTGAGCGCGATCTGGCGCTGCTGCCCCAATTTGGCACACTCCTTGCTTCGTAACTGGCTAACTAGAGGTCGCGCCTGAGGACCTTTACGACAGAAGAGCACACGCCAGCAAAAGGGCTGTCGCAACTCAATACTTTTCCAAGACCTGGAGGACTGCAATGTCAGCGAAAACGCTCGGTTTGATTAAAGAGAGTGAAGCCAAGTGGGTAGATCTGCGCTTCACCGACACCAAAGGTAAAGAACAACACGTATCCCTGCCGGTATCCGAGATTGACGGTGAGTTCTTCGAAGAAGGCAAGATGTTCGACGGCTCCTCCATCGCTGGCTGGAAGGGTATCAACGAGTCCGACATGATTCTGATGCCGGACGACGAGACTGCGGTGCTGGACCCGTTCACCGACGAAGCTACCGTTATCCTGCGCTGTAACATCGTTGAGCCGTCCACTGGCCAGGGCTACGAGCGCGACCCGCGTTCCATCGCTCAGCGCGCTGAGGACTACCTGAAGTCCACTGGCCTGGGTGACACTGCCCTGTTTGGTCCGGAGCCCGAGTTCTTCGTCTTTGACGATATTACCTGGGGCGCGGACATGGCCGGCGCTTTCTACAAGATCAATTCTGAAGAAGCAGCCTGGTCCTCCAGCATGCCGCATCCGGAAGGCAACATTGGCCACCGTCCGGGTGTTAAAGGCGGTTACTTCCCGGTTCCGCCGGTCGACTCCCTGCACGACGTGCGCGCTGCCATGTGTTCCGCCATGGAGCAGATGGGCCTGGTGATCGAAGTACACCACCACGAAGTGGGCACCGCAGGTCAGTGTGAGATCGGCGTTGGCGCCAACACCCTGGTGAAGAAGGCTGACGAAGTACAGATCCTGAAGTACTGCGTGCACAACGTTGCCCACGCTTACGGCAAGACCGCCACCTTCATGCCCAAGCCGCTGGTAGGTGATAACGGTTCCGGCATGCACATCCACCAGTCCTTCAGCAAGGACGGCGTCAACCAGTTTGCTGGTGACGGTTACTCCGGTCTGTCCGAGACTGCCCTGTACTACATTGGCGGTATCATCAAGCACGCTCGCGCGATCAACGCTTTTGCTAATGCCTCCACCAACTCTTACAAGCGTCTGGTGCCGGGCTTCGAGGCGCCGGTTATCCTGGCTTACTCCGCGCGCAACCGTTCTGCTTCCATCCGCATCCCGTACGTTGCCAGCCCGAAGGGCAAGCGCATCGAGGCCCGTTTCCCGGACCCGACCGCCAACCCCTACCTGGTGTTCGCTGCCATGCTGATGGCCGGCCTCGACGGCATCAAGAACAAGATCCACCCGGGCGACCCGGCCGACAAGGACCTGTACGACCTGCCGGCGGAAGAAGTGGCCGAGTACCCGACCGTTGCCTCCAGCCTGGAAATGGCCCTGGACGCACTGGATCAGGACCGCGCATTCCTGACCGAAGGTGGTGTTTTCTCCGACGACGCCATCGATGCTTACATCGATCTGAAGCGTGAAGAAGTAGAGCGCCTGAACATGACCACTCACCCGGTCGAGTTCGAGATGTACTACTCCGTTTAATGTGCATCGGCGTCCCCGTGACGCCAGTCGCATTTGACGCCAAAAGCCCGCGCCCTCCAGGTGCGGGCTTTTTTGTTGGCGGTACACTAGCGGGAGATGACCCCCAACCTGCTAGGTTGTAAGTAGCAGGATTTTCTTTCACTGCCAGGCGTGGATGAGTCCACGAACGGGATTTCATGAAGAAACACTACGGATTGTTAATTGCGCTGTTAATCATTGCCGCGCCAGCTTTCGCCGGTGGCGACGGCTCGGATCAATCGGCTTCCGGCGGCAGTGTGGTCTACAAGACGGTGGGGCCAGATGGCAGCGTGGTGTTCACCGATACGCCCCCCCCAGACGGGAAGGCGGAACGTATCAAACTGGGGCCGATCAATGTGCAACCACGCCCCATGCCCACCCGCAAGCTGTCGCCCAAAAAGCAGGATGAGGACGATCGGCGCCGGGCCTACACGGGGCCGGTGAACTTCGCCATTGTCAGCCCGCAGAACGGCGCCACCATTCCTCCGGGGCAACGTTTTATCGTCATGGAAGTGGCCATCGAGCCGATCCCCCCTCAGGGGCACCAGGTATTCGCGGTTGTGGACGGCCAGCCCTGGCTGGGCAGCTCTTCCGGCAACCGGCTGGATATATCCGCACTGGAGCGAGGCACCCACACCCTGCAGGCAGTGCTGACGGACCCGGGCGGCAATGTGCTGGCCCGCTCCCAGATCATCAACCTCTATGTAAAGCGCCCGGGCGACCAGGTGCCCGATTTCCCCGGTGCCACGGCACCGCAGGCACCGAAGTCCCCGGCCGCACCCGGCTTGGCGCGGCCACCGCAGCCACGCCGTAATAACTGACGGTCAGTAACCGGCTCCTCTTAACCCCACCGGTGAGGTTTGCCCGGTGGGGCTGCCCCCCATACCTGATTTCCTGTCTTCTGCAGACCCGCCGTTCAGGCGCAATGCTGTCCTTTTTCTGATCAATGCACCACAATGGTGCGCTCTGTGCGCGCGATTTGCTCCACAGGCTTTGCGATTGGCCTAGCGACACCGATGTCCATTGGTCATCCCGCCGAGAACTGGCCCTGTGCCCGTGTTTGGCGCGGTAGGTGTAACCACTGCCAGGCAAAGCGTAACCCGTGCGCCATTTTGGTTTGCTTTTTGCACCGCAATCTATCGACCGCATTTGGAATGGCGATCGCGCCATCACTGAACCGGAAAGACGCCATGCTCAATGACCGCCAGCTGCGCCAGTTGCTGGATAGTTTGACCACCGCCGTGCTGGTCCTCGATGACAGCCTGTTGATCTGCTACCTGAACGCAGCCGCCGAAGACCTGTTGGCGGCTTCCAGTACGCGGGTCAGTGGCCACCCGCTGCGGGAGCTGGTGCGGGAGTCGAAAGGCGCCCAGGAAGCCATGCGCGCGGCACTGGCCAGTGGTGAGCGCTATACCGTGCGCCGGGCCAGCTGGGACTTGCACAACCTGGAGCACCGCACGGTGGATTACTCGGTGAGTCCTGTGCCCGAGCTGGGTCTCTTGCTGGTGGAAATCCAACCCATGGACCGCTTACTGCGTATCGCCAGGGAAGACGCCCTGCTCAGTGCCCAGGAGACCACCCGCAATCTGGTCCGCGGTATGGCCCACGAGGTGAAAAACCCTCTTGGCGGCATCCGCGGCGCGGCCCAGTTACTGCAGCGGGAATTACCGGATGAGGACCTGGCGGAATACACCCAGATCATCATCGACGAGGCCGATCGCCTGAGAAACCTGGTCGACCGGCTGTTGGGCCCCAACCAGCCGGCGTCCATGGCCCCCACCAATGTGCACGAGATACTCGAAAGGGTCGCACAGTTGATCGATGCAGAATGCGATGGTGAATTGCGTATTCGCCGCGATTACGACCCATCCATTCCAGAGTTTCCCGCGGACACTGAGCAGCTGATCCAGGCGCTGTTGAATATCGCCCGCAACGCCATGCAAGCCATCGACGAGAGCATCGGCCTGGCTGCCGGCGAGATCACGCTGCGCACCCGCATCCAGCGTCGTTTCACCATCGGCCGGCGCTGCTGCCCACTGGTTTGCCGCATCGATATCGAGGACAACGGCCCGGGCATCGCGGAGGAGATTCGCGAGCGCATCTTCTACCCGATGATCTCAGGGCGCGCCGAGGGCTCGGGGCTGGGGCTTTCCATCTCGCAGAACATCATCAATCAGCATCGCGGCCTGATCAAATGCGACAGCCGCCCCGGGCAGAGCGTCTTCCAGATCTACCTGCCCCTTGAAAACGAATAGCAGCTTAGTGGATGAAAGAGCATGAGCAATCGCGTTTGGATTATTGACGACGACCGATCGATTCGCTGGGTACTGGAGCGGGCGCTTTCCCGTGAAGGTATCGACACCAAGTGTTACGAGAGTGGCGACAGCGCCCTCGACGACTTCTACAGCGATTCCCCTGACGTGGTCATCAGCGATATCCGCATGCCCGGATCCGACGGTTTCAAACTGCTGCAGCGTTTCCAGGCGGAGCGCCCGGCACTGCCGATCATCATCATGACGGCACACTCGGACCTCGATAGCGCTGTGGCTGCCTACCAGGGCGGTGCCTTCGAGTATCTGCCCAAGCCTTTCGATGTGGATGAGGCGGTGGCGGTAACCCGCCGCGCGCTGGCACATGCCAGCGAACAGCAGGCCGAAGAGCCGGTCACTGTCGAGCAGGTCAATGGCAGCAAGGAGATCATCGGCGAGGCGCCGGCGATGCAGGAGGTCTTCCGGGCAATCGGCCGCCTGTCCCACTCCAATATCACCGTGCTGATCAATGGTGAGTCCGGCACCGGTAAAGAGCTGGTGGCGCAGGCATTGCACAATCACAGCCCGCGCAAGAGCAAACCGTTTATTGCCCTGAATATGGCCGCCATTCCCAAGGATCTGATGGAGTCCGAATTGTTCGGCCACGAGAAAGGCGCATTTACCGGTGCCACGACCCAGCGCGCCGGCCGTTTCGAGCAGGCCGATGGCGGCACCCTGTTTCTGGATGAAATCGGCGATATGCCGGCCGAGACCCAGACCCGGCTACTGCGAGTACTGGCAGATGGGGAGTTTTACCGCGTCGGTGGCCACACACCGGTGAAGGTGGATGTGCGTATCATCGCTGCTACACACCAGGATCTGGAAAAGCTGGTTGGGGAGCACAAGTTCCGCGAGGACCTGTTCCATCGCCTGAACGTCATTCGCATCCATATCCCGCGGCTCGCCGACCGCCGCGAGGATATTCCCCGTCTGGTACGCCACTTCTTCAACAGTGCGGCCAAAGACCTGGGAGTGGAGCCGAAGATTCTGCTCAAGGAAACCGAGGAGTACCTCGCCAATCTCGATTGGCCCGGCAACGTGCGCCAGCTCGAGAATACCTGTCGCTGGATTACAGTGATGGCCTCAGGGCGCGAGGTGCATATCGAGGACCTGCCGCAGGAGTTACAGCAGCAGACAACCAGTACTGCAGCGCCGCAGGACTGGCAGAAGTCCCTGCGTCTCTGGGCCGATCAGGCCCTGGCAGCGGGGCGTCGGGAGATCTTGAGTGAGGCTGTGCCGGCGTTCGAAAAAGCCCTGATCGAGATCGCTCTCAAGCATACCGCCGGGCGCAAGCGTGATGCAGCCGAATTGCTGGGTTGGGGCAGGAATACCCTCACGCGCAAGCTCAAGGAGCTGGGGATGAATGGCGAGGGGGAGTAACCTCGCGAACGTGGCCCATAGTCATCAAGATAAGCCGCTCAAGTCGAGCGGCTTTTTTATTCTGCAAGAAAGAAATGGCATTTACGTATTTGAAGGGTGCAGAACGAGTATTTGCCTAGCGCTGATGGGGCTCGAGTCTTGGCGAAATTGTCTGCATCTGGTTTTTCTGTATAGAGTGTTTCATAGTTAGATTCTAAATAAGAATTCTAAAATAGATCGAATGGATCCGCTTAAGATAAGAGCACTTATCGATAGCTTGTCGCAGGGTGAGTCGTCCAAGATATTGCGCGGGGCAGAAAATCTGGCGCTAGCTGGAAAAGTAAGAGTATATGATGGTGTTAGCTATCTTTCTTGTTCATATGCCGAGTGAAAGGTGGTTCTGGAAATTGTCGAAGGAGATGGATTTTGGCTTTTATGAAAAAGTTTAGGGCAGGTTTGAAGGGAGCTGCCGCGGCAATGAAATCTGATCGTTTTGAGGTGAATGGTGTCGAGCTGAAATGTATTCACTGTGGATTTCAGCAATTTGACCTGGGATCTGCGCAGTTGAATACGGCTACAATGTCACTTTTGAACCTGGACTGGGCCAATGAGAGTGCGGCTATCGCCTGTTGTAAGAGATGTAGCTTCATTATGTGGTTTGCAGGGTCTCCTGAAAAAATATACTAACGCATTCGATTTTTTTTGTCTCATGAGTAAGTGGTTTAGGAGTATTGATTAAACCTTTTTTCGGTGCGGTTGCCTGAAAGAATTCTGGCCTAGTTGAGCGAATATGTAATAAAGATGAAAGCACAGCGACTAGTGATTAAGCAGGTTGCTTTAGGGTAGTTCTGCTTTTGTTATTTCTTCTCCCTCCTTCTGATCCCTGCCTTCCCATTTATCACGACCGGTTTTGGCTGGAAAATCGCTCTAATGATTATGTTTGTATGCCCGCCACTCTCTCTTCTGTAGGGCTTGATCATCGGCGTTATGGTGTCTATAGGGCAAGGTATTTTACCGGATTGCTAGACGCTAGATCTTAACTTCGAGCCCGAGAACTGCATAAATCACGAGGCCATGTTGCCTGATCATAATTTCCTTTTCGGGGACTGTTATCACTGTACAGGCGGTGGTACTGGGCGTCGTTCCCCTGTCGGTAGGCAGCTGTCTGCATCCTATCTCCCTCACTAACGGCCACCTGTGATGGGTGAGCGTCTATATATGCATATGAGCTAAACATATGAATGCCCGGTGAGTATGAAGTATGAGGTGTGCCCGAGATGATAGATCGGGCAAAGCCGGATGCCACAGGATGCTCATGCACCGATTGCTCCATATGGAACAAGATAAGACCCAGCGGACAGGAGAGCCGATATGCGGCAGATGCTTGCCGCCATTTTTTTGTTGCTTATGAACGCCGCGCCGGTGGCAGAGGTCGTCAGTCGACACTTATTCATTCTTTCGGGTCAGTCGAACATGGCCCGGTTGGACCCGGAAGATGTCTTTATGCCGCTCCTGCAAGCGGCTCTCCCCGCCGATCAGCTGATCGTGATCAAGGATGCCCAGGGCGGCCAGCCGATCCAGCGCTGGTATCAGACGCTTGAACCATCGGTTGCTGTCTCTGGTCAGCCGGAGAGCCGCGGCCCCCTCTACCAGCAACTGCTGCGAAAGATCACGGCTGAAACGGGTGATCTCCCTGCGATCGACAGCGTGACCTTTATCTGGATGCAGGGCGAGCGGGATGCGCGTGAAGGGGCGGGTGAACTTTACGAGGACAAACTCCGTGGGCTGATAGCAAATCTCCAGGCGGATCTCGGGCGGGATGATATCCGTCTGGTGATCGGCCGTATTAGTGACCACGGTCTCGACGGGCCCAGCAGTATGGACTGGCATCGCGTACGTGAGGCCCAGATGCGGGTGGCGGAATCCCTTCCTTTTGCAGGTTGGGTGGATACCGACGACCTGAATGATGGCCTGGATGCCAACGGGAAGTTGCGAGTCGATGATTTGCACCTGACAGAGAAGGGGTACCGGGAATTGGGGCGACGGTTCGCCACAGTGGCCATTCGCCTGCTTCAACGAAGCAATGCTGAGAGCACGGACGCGCAGGAAAACAGGCGACCCGTGGTCCAGAATTGAGTAGAAACTTGCGGAAACTGCATGAATATCTACGACCCCTTCTCCACCTTGCCTCTGGCGGGCCTTTATGGATTATCGATCTTTCTGGTCATGGCCACGCTCGGGCTGGGATATCTGCTCGGATACCGTCAGCGGCGGGGTCACACGGGTGTCAAGGACAGCTCCCTGGGCAGTGCAGTGGCCGCAACACTGGGTTTGTTGGCGTTTATGCTGGCTTTTACTTTCAACATGACCGCGGAGCGGTTTGCCCAGCGCAAGCAGTTGCTTTTAAGTGAGGTTAATGCGATCTCAACCGCATACCTGCGTGCTGACTTCCTCGATAAGAAAGGGAAGGCTGAGGCTCGATCGCTATTGGCTGAATACGCTTCTGTACGGGATTTCCATCCCCGATACCTAGACCTGGAGACCTATTTGCGCCTGCTCTCCCGCAGTGAGGAAATTCATGACGAGCTGTGGCAGATCGTTGCACGACATGTGGCTGACGGATTTGATACAGAGAGATTGCGCGCCTTTTATCAACCACTCAATGAGGTCATCGATTATCACACCCTGAGGGTGCAGGTCGGAGTGCGCTACCAGATACCCCCACCTATCTGGCTTGCGCTCTATACCATTACCGGACTGGCAATGTTCGGGATTGGTTTTCAACTGGGTGTGGCGCGGGGAGGTTCACCACAAGTTGCCCTCGCCCTCGCATTGTCTTTCTCACTGGTGATCTTGCTGATCGCGGACCTGGATCGCACCGGTGAAGGGCTTCTCATTGTGGACCACGGCCCTATGTCCGAACTGAGTGCCACCCTGCAGCAACGTCAGCGTGCGGCGAATGACGCAATGCCATGAACATCAGCCGTTTCGCGACATTGCAGAAAAGGATTTCTGGAGAAAGTTTGTCTGGCTTCGCGGCACGTCTGCTTGACCGGGGGTGGTCCAATGTACGCTGATGACATTTTTCATACGGTGCCCCTGTGGATCGTTTACCTGTGCACCATCAGCTATGTATTGCTCGCGCTTGGGATCGGTGCCCTGGTGGGGCGACACTACCGTCGCAAGCATGGCGAGCAAAAGGAGTCATCAATCGGAAGTGCCGTGGGCGCTACCCTCGGCCTGCTGGCGTTTCTGCTCGCGTTTACGTTCAACATGACCGCCAGCCGCTTTGGGGATCGAAAAGCCCTGTTGCTTACCGAGGTGAACGCAATTTATAACGCTTACCTGCATGCAGACTTTCTGCTGCCCTCAGAGGTCGGCAAGGCCAAAAAGCTGCTGGCGGAGTATGCGGACTACCGTGATTATGATCCGGCTGAAACGGAAATTACGCCTGAGGCACTGGCAAAGGTAGAGATGATGCAGCGGCAACTCTGGGACATCATCGACCGGCATGTGGCTCAGGATTATGATGCCGGCTACCTGAGGCAGTTCGTGGAACCCATGAGTGAGGTAATCCGCGACCACAATTCACGGGTAGTGGTGGGCCTGGAGTACCGCATCCCGAGGCCGATCTGGCTGTCGATGTACTTTATGACGGGCCTGGCGATGATGGTGATTGGTTATCAGTTTGGCATCAGCCGCGGTGGTTCTCCGCAGGTCTCTGTGGCCCTGGCGCTGACGTTCGCCACGGTCATTCTTCTGATCGCTGACCTGGATAGGGCGACAGAGGGCCTGTTGCTGGTCGACCACCGCCCCATTCACGAGATGAACGAACACATACAGCGGGAGGAGCAGCGGCGCCTGAAGGGCATCCGCCCGTGGGAGAGTTAGTTCGACCCGAAGAGAGGCTTCTGACTTTTCGTCGGCAGCACGAGCCATCCAGACTGCTCAAGCGCCATTAAATTTCCGGCTAAAAATAAAAGTTGATGCAAAAGAATGTAAGCGGAAGATAATCAGTCGAGGTGGCAGGTTGTGCTTTTTATTTACCGCTAGATTCTATGGCAGGAGTCATAGCAGTCTCCTGTGCATAGTCTCAGCTTAATATTCACTTCTATTCCCGATAGTAGTTGGCAACAGTGGAGCCCCTCAAAAGTCATTGACCATAAGTGGCAGCAGAACCGCGCTAACAAACATGATGACACCTGGAGCGATGCCTGCAGTCGCTGAGAGGGTCGCCGCGGAGGCGATCAGAAACCACGCCATGTAATACTTCCAAGTTTTGCTCCGTCGGACCATATCTGTGTTTACAGGTAATGCTAAGGTATGGCGGACTCGGCGGTACTGAGCCTTTCGGTGGAGCCGCGGGGGTGGGTCAGCGAGGCGAGAAATTCTGGCCCGCCGATCCATGCCCGTGATGGGGGAGATTGACGAGCGCCAGCCAGTTGTTGCTTCGCATCGAGACTGTACCGGTTTGTCCTCCACATAAAGGACCTGTCTGGTACGCGTGTACCAAATTGTTGGTGATTATAGAAGAGTATTTGGGGTGAGAGTGTCCGTCTGCGTCATCTCTTCGCTTCGGACGCCTTTTCCTGTCGTGGGGGGCGCCATCAACAGGACTCTAGGCCAGTGAGTCTGAAAACAGCCCTAGAGCCCTGTATCGACTTTTACTGCGTGTAGATTAGGGGAAGAATTCTCGTGTGAAGAGCTGTTGCAGTGGGTGAGCCCATCGGATGTCAGCTGCCATCGACGGCAGCCGGCTCCTCTCCAGCTTGTGCGTGGGAACCCATGAACTCCCGCATAAAGATCTGCCAGAAAGCCATGAACAACGCAGCCAGCAATGGCCCGATGGCAAAGCCACTGATGCCGAACATCATCAGGCCGCCCACGGTGGAGAAGAGCACGAGGTAGTCAGGCAGTTTCGTGTCGCGGCCCACCAGAATTGGCCTCAATAAATTGTCCACCAGACTGATCACACCGATACCGAACGCCATCAGTACCGATGCCTTGACGATCTCACCGGTGGCGTAGAGGAAAATCGCCGCCGGGAACCAGATGATCGCCGCACCAACAGCTGGTAGTAGCGATAACAGTGTCATGGCCACACCCCAGAGCAGCGGCGCCGGCAGGCCCAACGCCCAGAAGATCAGGCCACCCAGGGTACCCTGGGTCAGGGCGACCACCAGGTTGCCTTTGATGGTTGCGCGGGTGACTTCGGCAAACTTGTCCAGCAGCAGGCGCTCACGTTCATCGCCCAGTGGCAGTGCACGGATCAGCAGATCCACCAACCATTCCCCATCCCGAATCAGGAAGAAGGTCAGGTACAGCATCAGACCCAGCATCAGGAAGAAGTTCATCGTGTTCTGGCCCAGTGCGATGGCATTCTTGGCGATAAAACTGCCAGCACTCATCAACCAGTTGAGGATTCTCTCTTTGAGCTGGTCAAAATCAATGCCGATACGCTCGAAGAAGGCATTGATACCCGGGAAGGCAGAGCGCACCTGTTCCATTTGCTTTGACAGGTCGATCTGGCCGCTCTGGGCTTTCTGAAACAGGGTGACGGCTTCATTGACGAATGAACTGGCTACCGCCAGCACCGGGATTACCACCAGCACTACACAGAGCACCAGTGTCAGCAGTGCCATCAGGTTGGGCCACTTTGGAAACCGCTGCATCAGCAGTCGGTACACCGGGTAGAAAATTACCGTGATGGCACAGGCCCAGAAAATCGGTGTGAAGAAGGGCTTGAGCAGCAGCGCAAAAGCCAGAGATACCAGCAACAGGGCGGCAATGAACGAGCGCTGTTCCATCTTTGCTTGCACCGTGGGTCCCTCGATTATTGTTGTTTGATGACGGTGCTAGTTTACGCAGTGCGGTGTGCCGATTACCAGCTCCGATAACCGCAGGTGTCCACGTGGAAGCGCACACCGCGGTAAATGCCAAGCCCCATGTTCCACTTCTTGCCCACACGGCGCTGGATTTTCTTCAGAATCGGCACCAGTTCTTCTCTTGTGTAGTCCCGCTCGGGAACCATGTCCAATCCGCAAAAGTGCATATGTTTACTGCGCTTGGATCCGCCGGCCTTGGCATTGTAGGTCGTGGTGCGCCAGCCGGAGAGTATCGTTACCGGGCCTATCACCGGGATGATTTCCTCTTGCAAGAGCCGCAGGGTTTCTACCATCTTGCCCCAGTTTTTCTCCGGTGGTACGGCAAAGGGGGGCTCGCCGACCTTCTGCCAGTCGCTGCCCTGCCGCAGAAGGGAGTAGGAGGGTACCACTCCGTCCACTTTGTTGATGTAGAGAAAATGCTGCAGGCGTGTGTACTTGGGTCGAGCACCGCTCTGATCGAGGAATTTCTCAAATGCCTTGGGGGAGGCGGCGGGATAGCCTTTCACGTTGTACACATCGGGAATAACCAGTTTTTCCGGAATCCTCTCCACCGGAATGATTTCGCGCGGGGTGACGATGCGCTCGGAGAGCTCCCGGACCTTCTCCACAGTGAATACGACCAGTACCAAGATTCCCGCAAGTGTCAGCGCGGTAATCCAGATCGCCCGGCGTCGCTCAATGTGAATATCAATCCACTCGTGATCGGGACTCTCTTTGATATCCATTGTCGATCATGCTCCTCAAAAGGAATTACCAGCGGCGATAGCCGCAAGTATCGATATGGAAACGGACGTCGCCATAGATACCAAGCCCGGCCCGGCTCTCGGCACCGATCCGCACATGCATCGTCTGCAGCTCGTTAACCAGCTCACGGCGACTGATATTGGATTTGGGCACCAGGTCCACACTGCAAAAATTCCGATGGTGGCTGGTGGCCGAGCCGCCCACTTTGCGGGTGTAGCGCGCAGTCCGATAGGCAGAAACAACGAGCACGGGGCCGGTATTGGGTACCACCTCGTCGCGGACCAGCCGCAGGGTAGCGACGATATTGGGCCAATCTTCACGGGGCGGCAGGGCAAATGGCGGCTCGTGGATTCTGAGCCAGTCGGAGCCCTGCCGCAGCAGGTCCTGTGGCGGAATAAGCTCCATGTCGACATCCGACTCCCGCAGAAAAGTGGTGAACTCGGCAAATCGGGCGCGATTGTCACCCTGGCGGAGAAATTCCTGGAAGGTCGCTTCATCGGCGAAGCGGTAGCCGCGGACCTCGACGTACGGTCGCTCAACGGACTGGAGATAAAGCACGGCCCAGAGGCCGGCAATAGTCAGCAACAGCAGCAGCACGATGCCGGTGAGTACCAGCCAGTTGATACGCTCGGCCCGCCAGTGGCGGTGGGCTTCGCGGCCGAGCAGGGTGAATTGGTCTGTTGCGGACATGAGCACCGATGGCTTCTGAGTACTACCTTGCCACGCTGGCGCGCGGCGCCTCTTCATTCACTATAGCCGCAAAAGAAAAGGCCCCCGCAGATTGCTCTGCGGGGGCCTTTGAGGTCGCTAGCCGCTCGGAAGGCTTCAGGCGCGGGGGCCGGCAGCCTTCACATCGTCGCTCACCTGGAACTTCTCGATGTTCTCGGCAAACAGCTGGGCCAGTTTCTTGGCCTGCTCATCGTAGGCCGCCTTGTCAGACCAGGCCTCGCGGGGGTTCAGGTAGGCCTTCTCAACGCCCGGAACATCCAGCGGGATATCCAGGTTCAGGGCTTCGAGGTGCTCAGTCTCGGCACCTTCCAGGGCACCGCTCTGGATCGCCGCGATGACTGCGCGGGTGACCGGGATCGGGAAGCGTTTGCCGTTGTCACCGGAGCCACCGGTCCAGCCGGTGTTGACCAGGTAGACCTTGGAGCCGAAGTCCTCGATGCGCTTCATCAGCAGGTCGGCATATTCGCGCGGTGCGCGCGGCATGAACGGTGCGCCGAAGCAAGTGGAGAAGGTCGGGTGGATACCCGCTTCCGCGCCCAGCTCGGTGGAGCCCACACGGGCGGTGTAGCCGGACAGGAAGTGATAGGCGGCGGCTTCCTTGGACAGGATGGAGACCGGCGGCAGAACACCGGAAACGTCACAGGTCAGGAAGATCACGTTCTTGGGCTCACCGGCCTGGTTGCCCGGCTGGCGCATCACCACGTGCTCCAGTGGGTAGGAGCAGCGACCATTCTCGGTCAGGCTGGTGTCGTGGTAATCCGGTACGCCGGCTTCGTCGGTCACTACGTTCTCGACGATGGCGCCGAAGCGGATGGCGTCCCAGATGACCGGCTCGTTTTCTTTGCTCAGGTTGATGGTCTTGGCATAGCAGCCGCCCTCGATATTGAAGACGCCGCCTTTGGCCCAGCCGTGCTCATCGTCACCGATCAGATAGCGCTCCGGGTCTGCGGACAGGGTGGTCTTGCCGGTGCCGGACAGGCCGAAGAACAGGCAGACATCGCCGTCCTTGCCCACGTTGGCGGCACAGTGCATCGGCATCACGTCCTTTTCCGGCAGCAGGAAGTTCTGCACGGAGAACATGGCCTTCTTCATCTCGCCGGCGTAGCGCATGCCTGCCAGCAGAACCTTGCGCTGGGCAAAGTTGATGATCACCACGCCTTCGGAGTTGGTACCGTCGCGCTCCGGCTCGCAGACAAAGTTCGGGGCGTGCAGGATGCGCCACTCCTCTTTGCCCTTCGGGTTGTACTTGTCCGGGCGGATAAACATGTTGCGGGCGAACAGCGTGTGCCAGGCGGTCTGTGCAGTGACCACTACCGGCAGGTAGTAGTCTTCATGCTGGCCAACGTGCAGCTGCTGTACGAAGGTGTCGGAGGAGGACACGAACTCTTCTGCGCGGCTCCACAGGGCATCAAACTTGTCCTGCGGGAAGGGGCGGTTGACCTTGCCCCATTCGATGCTGTCGCTGGTGGAGGGCTCTTCCACCACAAAGCGGTCTGCCGGAGAGCGGCCGGTACGGGCACCGGTCTCGGTGACCAGGGCGCCGGTGTCGGAGAGCTTGCCCTCGCCGCGGTGGATCGCCTCTTCAATCAGTTTCGCCGACGCCAGGTTTTTCAGAGCCTGTGCCGTGTCGTCCATCTGTGCCATTCGTCGATTACCCGTGATGTTGTAGGACTGAAAATAATAGGGCGGCGCTAACGGGAGGCGTCGCCGGGAAAATCGGGGGGCGAATTATGGCAAACTTCAATTTGACGGGATACTGAGAAAGGCTATTTTTTGCTCAATGACAGCGTTGTCTAGGCAAATTTTGTGTCGCTATATTTGTTTTCGCGATGATGTAGTTTTACTACATAGATTTGGTGAATTTTGAGGCCAAAATCGGCGTGCAACCGGGATGTGACCGGGGCGCCCGGATGGACCGGGCGCAGTCTGTTCCGGCGGAGGACGGCGGGGCTCAGTGCAGTGTGTGAGGTGGGGCGTTGAACAGCATCTCGATCTGCTCCCGATCGAAGCGGTACTGGGTGTTGCAGAACTGGCAGTCGGCCCGGATTTCCCCTTCCTGTTCCTCCAGCAGCTGGTAGACCTCTTCGGGTCCCATGGCGATCAGTGCCCGCGCGCTGCGCTCACGAGAGCAGCTGCACTTGAAGCGGATGTTCGCGGTGCCCAGTGCCTCCGGATTCAGCTGGTGGAACAGGCGGTGCAGCAGCTGGTCATGGGGCAGGTCATGCAACTCGTCGGCGGTCACTGTCTCGGCGAGGTGCTGGGCGGTTTCCCAGGCGTCGGCGTTTTCCGCCTCGGTCGCGGCGTTATTGCCTGGTAGTACCTGCAGCATGATGCCGCCGACGGTGCTGAGGCTGGACTC
This sequence comes from Microbulbifer aggregans, assembly GCF_001750105.1. NCBI lineage: Bacteria > Pseudomonadati > Pseudomonadota > Gammaproteobacteria > Cellvibrionales > Microbulbiferaceae > Microbulbifer > Microbulbifer aggregans. The sequence goes on along the minus strand of NZ_CP014143.1, from coordinate 832,160 downwards.
GATCCAGAAGCGGGTTGCCAGCTGTTCGGATTGGGTGAAATAGTCCTCGAGACACTCCGCCAGGGTTTCCCGCTCCAGCGGCACGATGCCCTGGTAGCGCTCACCATTTTCCGGCTCCACGGTGATCGCCAGCACCCCGCGCCCGCCCACCAGCTGTTGCAGTGAGGCACCGTCTTCAATCTGTGCGCCCTCCGCCAGGTGTGCGATGCCGCGCAGGTCGCTGTGGTGGGTGCATTCCGCCATGATCAGCGGTACATCGCCTTCACCGCGGGCCTGCAGCGCCAGCAGGCCCTCGAACTTCAGGGTGGTGGAGAGCAGGCAGGCCGCAGCGAGAAACTCACCGAGTAACCTCTGTACCGGCTCCGGCAGCTGGTTGTTCTCCAGTACCCCCCGGTAGGCATCGGTAAGGGTGACTACCTGACCGCGGATATCGTGTTTGGAAAAAATAAAGCGTTCCAGCTGATCGGACATGGATTCGTGGCCTCGGCAAATCTTTGGGATAAACGGGTGTCGCCGCTTGGGGCGGCGATTTTAGAGGGCCGGGTCTTTAAATGGTAGCCGGGGCAGCCGGGGTGGGGGTCAGCCGCAGAGCTGGCGGATCTGCTGCTCCAGTGCCGATGCCTTCTGCTGACGCTCGCGCTCACTGAGGCGGATCTGCTGCCCGTACTCATCGACGAGGATCACCGGACCGCGCAGGATGCTCAGGTCCCGTTTGGCCCGCCGACACGCTTCAGTCCGTTGCGCCTGCTGGCGCTGTTGCTGCTGCTTCTGGCGCTGCTGGTATTGGCGCTCCAGATCGACGGACTGGTTCCTCTGGGCTGTGGTGACAGCCTGGGTGGGATCGGCACTGTTGATCGGGGTGAGCTCCTCGCCCACGTCCTCGGCTTTGACGCTGCCCGGGGGACGATCGCCGAAGTGCACCTGGCCGTTCTCGTCCACCCAGCGGTAGAGCTCCTCCGCAGCGGTCGGCATGACCGCCGTTGCCAATAGCAGCGCCAGTAAACCCTCTCTGATCATCTCCCCTCCCGCTCATCCGTGGCGGCTTATGCGATGGATTGCCTGTTACTCGCCGGAATCCTGCGCCAGGGTGCTGAAGAGTCCCGGGGAGTGGCGGTGCGGGATATGGTAAGTCTGCAGGATCATGGGCTCCTGCTCCCGTGCCGCAGCGGCGTTCAGGACCATACGGTATCCCGCGTCGTCGCGCAGGTCTACATAGGGCTTTTCGTCGCCCTCCATCAGCTGGGCAAACTCATTGAAATCTTTTACCGATTGGCCATTCACGGAATCAATAATCCAGTTCTTCCAATCGTGGTAACCCAGGTTCACGCCAGCAGGCAGTACCTTGAGAGCCACCACCAGCTCGGTGCGTTCGGCGTCGCCCCAGCGGTTGCGGGCGTGCAGGTAATCAATGGGGGCTTTGGAGTGCCAGTTGCCGCCCCAGCGCTTGATCAGGTTCATATTCAGGGGCACGAACACCACGCCGCCGTAGATGTAATAGCGCGGACGCTGATCGAACTGTTCGCCCAGCACCAGAGAGCGCGAGGGCGGCGCGGAGCCTAGGGTGATCTCGGCGGTGCGCACTTCACCCTCGCGGGAGAAGCGCACCGGTAGCTGGTCGCCAACATGATACTGATCCACGGCGAAGTGGTAGTTGGTGCGCTGATTTTCGCGCCACTCCACAGTGCGGTCCGCCGCCACTGGATAGCCGTCCACTTCCAGCAGTACATCGCCGGGCTGCAGCACCGACGCGGCCGGAGCATCGTGGAAAACCTTGACGATCAGGGCGCCCTCCTCATCTTCGGCCAGGCCGGCGGCCTGCTTGAGCGCCGGGCTCTCCATGCTCTGCGTCACTGCTCCCAGTTCCGGGAAGCCGTCGTGTACCCCATCTTCGGCATCTTTGAGAACGTGCCGGATCACGCTGGGCGGCACGAAGTAACCCAGGTTTTCCGCACCCTGGCTGTTGTTGGTCTGCATGGCGACGCCGACGATACGGCCGTCGGAAATCACCGGGCCACCGCTGTTACCGGGGTTGATGGCGGCATCGATCTGGCCTGCCATCAGGTAGCTCTCGGCATGGGCGTAGTACTGGTGCTCGATACGGGAGAGCACGCCGCGGGTAATGGACAGGGACTTGCCGCCGATCGGGTAGCCGTAGACCGTGACTTCCTCCTGCAGGTCCGGCAGCTTGCCGAGATCCAGCGGGCGGGTGTCCTCGAAGAAGCTCTGGTCTTGGACGCTGAGCAGTGCCAGGTCAGCCTCGTGGGAGACAAACTCCACCTGCGCACGAAACTTCTTCGCGTCACCATGGCGCTGTACCTGAATAAAGCTGCCGTTCGCCACCACATGGGCGTTGGTCAGGATGCGTTTGCCATCAATGACGGCACCGGAGCCGGACAGCTGCTTGGCATTCAGCAGTGCCCAGGGATTGAAGTAGTCGGGCGCGGCGGCAGTGGTGTAGATCTTGATGATGGAGCGCTTCAGCTGCTCGTGTTCGCGGCTGTCAGCGGTGGCGGTCTGGGTGACGAGCAGGCAGAGAGTGACGAGGGCGAGGATTCTTTTCATCATGGGCGTCGGATCGCAGTCTTTTGGCTTTTATGGCTGGCAGTTTAGCAGTTGCCGTGGATTGCTACGCAGGCGGCGTTGGGATGGAGCACCGCCTCAATCCTGCTCGCGCAGGAAGCGGTGAATCTGGCGACGCTGTTTCTTGTTGGGTCGCTCGCTGTGGATGCCTGCGTTGCTGGCCTGGCGCTCGGCCCGTGCCTGCTCGCGCTTGGCCACACTGGCTTCGGTTTCCCGGTACAGGGTCTGGGCGATATCGGCGCCGCGACGCTGGTCGGAGAGCGCCAGCACCTCCACCTCCAGCTGGTCCCAGCCCTTGCGGATCACCAGAGTGGTGCCGGTGGTGATTTCCTTGCTGGCTTTTACCCGCTGGCCATCGGCGTGCACCTTGCCGCCCTCGATGGCTTGCTTGGCGATACTGCGGGTCTTGAAAAAACGGGCGGCCCATAGCCACTTGTCGATGCGAACTTTTTCCATGGGAGTATTTCAGTGTTCGTGTAGGGCGCGGTCGGGGCGGGCTTTCGGGACACGCTGTGAATAACTCCCTCTACGCTTGTAATCGGCATCCTGCCTCATACAGTCCCGAAAGAGCCGGTCCTAACCATGCCTGTGCCTGCGACTGATCCGCAGTTCACTTGGATGAGATTTCGATGATCTCGTTGAAATGCAGGATCGCCGGGAAGTCGGTGATATCCCGCAGCGGGCCGCGGCTGTCTGGCTGGCGGATGCACAGCAGATGGGCGATGCCGTAGTCGCGGGCGGCGGCCAGTACCTGTTCGTTGTCGTCCACAAACAGGGTGCGGTTGGGGTCGAACTCCGAGTGCTCCCGCAGTACCGGCCAGAAGTCGGCGCTCTCCTTGGCGTGGCCCAGATCGTGGGAGGAAATGATGCCGTCCATCCAGCGGTCGATGCCGGTGCGCTCCAGCTTGTGGGTCAGGCCTTCCGGGTGGGCGTTGGTGACCAGCAGCACATGCTTGTCCATCTGCTGCAGTCCGGCGAGGAAATCCTCTACATGCGGGCGCACGGCGATGCGGTCCTCGATCTCCCGCAGGATGGCGGGAATATCCATCCTCAGCTCTCTGGACCAGAAATTCAGGCAGTACCATTCCAGGGTGCCGCGCCGGCCCTCGATCTCCTCCATCAGTGCCGCCTCCGCCTGGGCCAGGGTGAGGCCGTGAGTTTCGGCATAGCGCCTGGGCAGGTGGTTGAACCAGAAGTGATTGTCGTAATGCAGGTCGAGCAGGGTGCCGTCCATATCCAGCAGCACCGTATCAACGCCTCGCCAGTCCAGCATGAAAGTCTCTACCTCGTCGGGGCCGGCGCCCGGTTCAGCGCCGGCGGTCAAAAAATCGCCGGTTGTCTATTATGCCCGCGCACGCCCTATTCCGTACAGCAGCGCCAGTTGGGCACCATAATAGGTGACCATGATGGCGGTTCCGGCCATGGGTAGTGGCATCAGGAAGCGATTCACGGCGATCAGGGTGTCCGAGATCATGAAAATGATAGCGCCGGCGAAGAGCAGGCCCGAGTTGCCCCGGTGGGCGGCGGCACTCAGGGCCATGGCGGTGATTGCCAGCAGGTAGCAGAATACCGCCGGTGCCAGTGGGCCCGCTGCCGGCATCAGCTGTGAGGCGAGCAGGCTGGCCGCTAGCAGGAGGGGCAATGCTCGGATGAGGAAGCGCTGGCTGCGGAACTGGGCGCCGCGGAGGAAATTGCCCGTATAGATCAGCTGGGCGACCAGAAAGGCCGCAAGCCCCGCCACGAACTGGAGTGGGAATTCGAGTGCCAGCAGCACATCGCCCAGGGCTGAGAAGGCGAGGGCCAGCAGGGTCAGCGTGCGCGTTGTTCCCACCAGCATACCCGTGGCCATGACGCCGAGCACGGCGATCGGCGCAGCTTTCAGGGTCACCATCCAGAGCCCCTGCCAGCCTGCCGCATCCAGGAACATGTACAGCGCTGCCAGCAGGGTAAAAGCGCCGGGCAGCGCAGTGCGCAGCAGGAAACCGGGTCCGGGGTTTGGAGAAATCGCGCTGGAGATCATGGTGTGTCCCGTGTTTTTCTTGTATTTGTTCGTGCCCATAGGGTTCGGTGCAGTATTCGCGAAAGGCACTGACCGTGCAATGACAGCATCGATGCCGGGTAATATGGAAGAGTTTCGAGCAACGCCATACAGCGCGCAGGCGCAATCAACCAGCGCTAAATGATAAGGAGATCAGGGTCCATGAAGGCAGACAACATCCTGGAGACCATCGGCAACACGCCCCATGTCCGTATCAATCACTTGTTCCGACCGGATATCGAGGTGTGGATGAAGGTGGAGCGGTTCAATCCGGGCAGCAGCATCAAGGACCGCATTGCCCTGTCGATGATCGAGGCGGCGGAGAGGAGCGGCGAGCTGAAATCCGGCGGCGTTATTGTAGAACCCACCTCCGGCAACACCGGCATCGGCCTGGCAATGGTCGCGGCGGTGCGCGGTTATCGGCTGATCCTGACTATGCCCGAGTCCATGTCGGTGGAGCGACGCAAGATCATGAAAGCGCTGGGGGCGGAGCTGGTGCTCACTCCCAAGGAGCGCGGCATGCCGGGGGCCATCGAGCGGGCCGAAGAGCTGCTGAAAGAGCACGACAACAGCTGGATGCCACAGCAGTTTCGCAATCCCGCCAACGTCAGTGTGCATCGGGAGCAGACCGCGAAAGAGATACTCGCAGATTTCCCCGAAGGCCTCGATTACATGATCACCGGTGTCGGCACCGGCGGCCATATCACCGGCTGCAGCGAGGTACTGAAAGAGCATTTCCCGCAGCTGAAAACCTACGCGGTAGAGCCGGAGAAGTCCCCGGTGATTAGCGGCGGGGAAAAGGGGCTGCACCGCCTGCAGGGTATCGGTGCCGGATTTGTCCCGGATATCCTCAATACCGACACCCTCGACGGCACCATTCAGGTCAGCGAGGAGGACAGTTTCGAGATGGCCCGCCAATGTGCGGCCAGGGAGGGAATCTTCGTTGGTATTTCCTCCGGTGCCAGCCTCGCCGCGGTCAAGCAGCGGGAGGCCGACTTTGCTCCTGGCGCCCGCGTATTGGTGTTCAGTTATGACACCGGCGAGCGCTACCTCTCCATCGAAGATCTGTTTCCGGCCTGATTTCCTACCCGACGCTGGTTGTGACCGGCGCCGTGCGTATGGCGCCGGTCAGTGCGTATAATGCCCCGCTTCCACGCCACACGGTTGGCGAAGTCACAATGATAAACAGTGTCCGTGAGTAGTCGGACCGGGAGCCGAGGTTTATGCATCAGGGGTTGGACAGCAAGGCGCTGCTGGAGCGCGTCATCGGGATCTGCGAGCGCGCCGGTGAGGCGATTCTCGAGGTTTACCACAGCAGTGAGGAGCTGACGGTGGATACCAAGGCGGATGATTCTCCCGTGACCGCCGCCGACCTCGCCGCCCACCGGGTGCTGGAACCCGCCCTGGCAGAGCTGATCGACGGCGTACCGGTGCTGTCCGAAGAGCAGGAAATGCCCTCGTTCGAGGAACGCAGCAGCTGGCAGCGCTACTGGATCGTCGACCCTCTCGATGGCACCAAGGAATTTATCCGCCGTACCGGCGAATTCACCGTGAATGTGGCCCTGGTGGAAAACGGTGAACCGGTCCTGGGGGTGGTCTATGTGCCGGTGCTGAATATCACCTACGCCGGTTGCAGTGACCTGAATGGCAGTGGAGAGCAGGTCGCGTTCAAGCGCGATGCCAATGGCGAAACCCCGATTCACGTGCGCCCGCTGGCGCCGCGCCTCGCAGGCAGCGAACCGGTGGAGGTGGTGGCGAGCCGCAGCCACGGTGCCGGCGCCGTCGACCAGCTGATGGAGCGTATCGAAGCCCAGCTGGGTGCCGTGGAGTGCAAGAATATGGGGAGCTCGCTGAAGCTGTGTCTGGTAGCGGAGGGAGCGGCCGATCTCTACCCGCGCCTGGCGCCCACCTGCGAGTGGGATACCGCTGCTGCGCAGGCAGTGGTCGAGGCTGCCGGCGGCATTGTCGTCGACGAACAGTTCGAATTGCTGCGCTACAACCGCAAGGACTCGCTGTTGAACCCCTTCTTTTACGTCATCGGCGATACCAGTTTCGACTGGCGCGATTTGCTCACAAAGTAACCTTTTCTGGGCTAGCCTTTCAGATAGGTTCTGTGTACGCCGCTCCCGCTGGGGCGGCGCCCTCTGAGGTTGCCCCATGTCCGATCCACGCACTGTCCATGTGAATGTCAGCGAGAGTGAGACCCGCAAAATGCGCCGCCAACTCGAGTCTGAAATTCAGTGGTTGCAGCGGCAGATGGATGAGTTGCAGGGGGCATCCGCCGAGCTGGATGTGTCTCTGCTGCAAACCTACAAGGAAATGATTTATTGTCGACGCGCATTGCTGGGTCGCATGCCCCGTTGAGAATTCTGTTTTCTTTTTCTGCGCTTTAACAGAAAGCACTTTCCAAAAAGCGCCGATTCCCTCCCCGCACTTGCCCCGAAAAATCAAATACCGTCTACCCTTGGTGAGTTATTGAAATAAGAGTAACTCCAATGCGTTACCCGGTTGTGGTCCACAACATCGAATACGCGGGCTTCGGTGCCATTGCGCCGGATCTTCCTCACTGTCATTGCCACGCCGAAACCCTCGACGAGACCCTGCAGAAAATGGCCGAGACTATTTTCCAGCGACTGGAGGACTTTCATGCCGCTGGTGAGTCACCGCCGCCGGGTGGTGATATTGATGCCCTGCGCAAAAACCCGGCCTACGCTGGCGGTATCTGGGCCATGATCGATGTGGATCACGAGCAGCCCGCTCCCAATTCAAATTCATAAAAACCCGTTTTCACGGAGCCACGAGAATTTCTCTGACCAAGGATGGAAGGCATGAAAAAAATCGTCGGTGCGCTCGCCCTGCTCTTTTCGCTGTCTGCAGGGGCGGTGGAATGGAATAACCCCATTGAGGGATTCTGCCTCGGTGAGTACCAGGTGGTCGGCACACTCGGCCTTGGCCAGGGTGAATTGCAGATCAACGATGACCAGGATTTTTACGGTTACGGGAGCGTCGGGATTTCTCCCAGCGTTGGCCTGTGGCAGGTCGAATTTCGCTACACAAATTTTGATGATGGCGGTGTCGATATCGACCAGTACGGCATCAATTTCAAGGTGGACTTCACCCTGAACTGCGATGTGCAGTGCCTTTACTGGATGGCGGGCTGGAACTACAGCGAGATCGACGTGGATGAAGTGATTCGCGGAGGTCTGCCGGTCATCGTCGATGACAACGGTTACGACAATTACTGGAACGCCGGTGTCGGTTATCGCTATCGCTGGACGAGAGAATTCGATACCTCCGTCGAGTACATGTATAACGATATAGACAAAGTCGCAGGCTTTGACCTGGGCCACCTGCGCGGGCTCACCATCAACTTTGCCTATCGTTTCTGAGTGTTTCCGAGTTTCCGGCAAACCGGGCGTCTAAAGCCGCGCAGAGAGTTTGCAGTCCCTATCGGCGCCCGGCCGTAAGACCGGGCGCCGTTTTTATGTGGCCGGTGGGAGTCAGAAGCGGTAAATGCCCTTTATCCACAGCGTGCGGCCAGGCTCATTCACCTTTTGCAGTTGCTCGAACCCGGTGACCAGGGCGCCGGCGCGGCTGATATGCTCGGCATAGGTCTCGTCGAGCAGGTTATCGATACCGGCCGTGACCTGCAGGCTCTGTGAGGCCTGCCAGTTGCTGTTGAGTGACAACACGGTGGCCCCATCCGTCGGGCCGATATCCTGACCGGCGATATTGCCCTTTCCTGGATCAACCCTTTCCTGGCTTGCAATGCTTCGTACCAGCAGGCCTGCGCTCCATGTTTCCCGGTTGTAATTCAGCGCCAGCCGCGCTTCCAGCGGGGGTAGTTGGGCCAGAGTGGTGCCGTCGGTTTCATTGGCACCGCGCACCGAGGCCAGCGTGAATTCTGCCCGCCAGTAATCGTGCAGGTGGTACTGGGCGTCCAGCTCCAGCCCCCAGGTCCGCGCATCGATATTGCGTACGATGCTGGTGCTGCGGGTCATCGCCATGGGCATGTCCATCATGTTGCCCCCAGCCATGGCCGGTTTCTCGTAGCCCGACTGGATCAGCAGGTAGTCGTCGATCTCGTTGTAAAAAGCGGAGAGACTTCCGGACAGGCGATGGCCGTTGTAGAGCCAACCGATATCCAGCTGCGTTGTCTTTTCCGCTTCAACGTCAAAGGCACTGACAGAATCTGCCGTCTCTCTCGCGATCATTTCCCAGTAATCGGGGAAGCGCTCGCTGTGGCCGACGCCGGCGAACAGGGTGGAGTCACTGCTGGCGAGCTGCATCTCGTGCCGCAGGAAGCCGCTTTTCAGCAGTTCGTCCCGCTCCAGTCCGCCACTGGGGTTCGCTGCTGAGGCCATCATCGACAGCATCACCATCGCGCGCTGGTCCTCCACCTGCCAGTCGTCCAGGCGTGCCCCGCCGATCCAGCGGCGCGCATCATCCTGGTTCCAGCTCAGTTCCGAGTAGAGGCCGCTTTGCAGGAACTCCGCATCCGCGCTGCGCGACAACTCCCGGTAATCGATCATCTGCTGGTTCATGGTGTTGCGGCTGGTATGTTCGTTGAACTGGGTATCCACCCCTACCACCAGCTCGGTGGCCGCAGAGGGGGTGAGAGTCAGTTCGGCTTTACCACCACGTGTCTCGCGGTCGGGATTCATCGCCACCGGGTTCCCCATGGGGCCGCTCGGTTCCCGCAGGCTGTAGTTGTCCATCACGTGATCCACGTAATTGAAGTAGCCCTGCACTTCGATCGACTTCAGGGTATCCCCCAGATTGTCCCAGCGCCCACTGACGCTGTAGTGTTCGCGGGCAAAGCGACTGCCGTCCACAGCGCGATCCGCGTATGCCGCTTCGCCGTCACTGCGGGAGGCACTCAGTGCAAAGCGGGTATCCTCATCCGGGGTCCAGGCAAGGCTTGTCTGACCCTGCCAGCGTTCATAGCGGGAATGAAAGGTAACTCCATCACCGTCCTGGTAATCGTCCGCGCTGGCGGCGGACAGGGAGCCGTGAACAGAGAGCTCGGGACTGCTGTAGCGGACATCGAACAGCCCGTCGCTGCGCCCGGCACTGGCCGCCAGCATGCTGGAGTAAAACTCCCACTGCTCTTGGCCGGGTCGTTGCTGCTCGCGCTCGAACAGCACCACGCCGGCAGAATTGCCCGGGCCGTGTTTCACCGTTTGTGGCCCCTTGATCACCTGAATGACGTCCATGCTCTCGGGAAAGATGTACGCGGTGGGCGGGTCCATGCGGTTATTGCAGCCACCCAGGATGACCTCGCCATCCACCAGTACCGATAGCCTGGAGCCGGCCATGCCACGCAGTACCGGATCGCCATCGGTACCCCCTTTGCGGATCACGGAGAATCCGGGGATGGTCTTCAGGTAGTCTGCACCGTCGTTGGCTGGCAGCGGTTGCCGCGGCTGCTTGGGGTCGGTCACCACATTGAGCGGGCTCTGCATCACTGCGCCGGTCACCACCACTTGCTCGAGTTCGCTATCGCCCTGGGCGGCGATCGCGGTCTGGCTAATGCTGGTGGCGATAGCGAGACCCAGCAGGGTGCGGGTTGTTACAGGCGCACGCGCACTGTCGCTGAAGCGGGCTGTCAGGCCCCGCTGCGAGTAAAAGTCTTTCATCATTGTTCTTCCACACAGGGGCAGCCGTCATCCACGACGGTTGCCAATACGGCGCACCGGCCCTGGTAGCCGGGGCGCTCAATAAGGTCGTTATGAGTGGGTCAGGAAGGCTGGCTGAAAGGTGGTGCGCGGCCCTGAGGGCGTAGATAAATGAATGAAGGAAGAAAGCTATTTAGCGCGAGGTTGTCCGCCAGTCCACTTTGCTCTGAGCCGATTGGATTGAGCTGTGGGGCTGCGATTGCCAGGGCCGCACTGGCAGCAAAACTGCAGTGGTTATCGGCAAAGGCCTGGGCGGTGGCCGGGTCGTGGTCGTGGCCACTGTGCGGGGTAGTTACAGCGGCCCCGTGGTCGCCGTGATGTTGCTGGTGTCCGTGGTGATGGTGTTCCCCGGCTGGGTTGGAGGCGGCAGCCAGGCTCTGCAGCAGGAATGCACTGCGAGCATCGCCATGGCAGAGCCCATAGGGACTGCCGGAATCCATTGGTGCGGGCATGAAGCCTGCGGGCACAAGGCCGCGCACCGCCAGGAACAGTGCCAGCAATAGCGCGGCATAAAGCCGTGTTGTCGGCCGGAGCAGAGTCCGATGTGCTGAGCGAATGGGTTGCATGATTGCGGGCTGTGCTGCGCTGGTCCGCCAGAGAATTGCAGACCCGTAGCTCTATTGTGCCGGCCGGCTCCCTGCGGGGCAATGAATCAGGCGGCCCGTGACGGCTATCAGCGGGTGGATGCACGGTCGCTCGGCTGACGCTACCATTGGCCCATCTTGCCAAACCTGAGGTGTGCTGGTGAAAAAACTGTTGTTGGTGGCCGTTCTGCTGTTGGTGGGGGGGTATGTGGGGATACCGTGGTATACCGTCGAGCAGATCGAGCGCTCAGCGGCGGAAGAAGATCCGGAGCAGCTGGCCGGTTATATCGACTTTCCTCTCCTGCGCGAGAATTTGAAGAAAGGTCTGCAGGAGGATGTGCGCAGCTCCATGGGTGACGAGGTGCCGCCGGAGTTGAGCGATTTTCTCGCTGCTGGGACCAACCTTCTGGTTGGTCCCATCCTGCGGCAGCTGGTCACTCCGGAGGGTATGGCGGAACTGTTGCGTGGTGGTGAGAATTTGTTGAACCTCGAGCGCGACCTGTTTGGTCCCAAAAAACCGCCGCGAGCTGGCGATGAGAAGGAAAACGAAGCAGCGCAGGAATGGCGTCTGCTGGGGTGGCGGTTTAGCGGCCCGGATCGGGTCAGCGCCGATTATGGTCCGGAGGGCGACCCACAAATACAGCTGTTGTTACAGCGTCAGGGCGTGCAGTGGCGGGTGGTGGATCTGCAATTTCTGCCTGAGCGCGACACAGAGGAGCGAGGTTGATCATGCAGGTTGATGATTCCAAAAATGTTTTCGGCGATCCGCTGCTCCCCTGCAGTGTGGATCCCGTGACCGGTTTTTTTCGCGATGGTTGCTGTAACACCGGACCGGAGGATTACGGTTCCCACACCGTATGTGTGGAGGTGAGCGAGGAGTTCCTGCTGTTCTCTCGCGACCGCGGCAACGACCTGATCACTCCCAAGCCTGAATACGGTTTTCCCGGCCTGCGGCCGGGAGACCACTGGTGTCTTTGCGCCTCCCGCTGGCTAGAGGCACAGAAGTACGATATGGCACCGCGGGTTTTCCTGCAGCGGACCCATGTAAGGGCGCTGGAAATCATCCCGCTGGAGTTGCTGCGCCAGTATGCCGTGGACCTCAACTAATTGTTCGGCAGGTCTGGTTACTCTGTGCGAAGTAATATTTTGCTTGTGACGGGGATTGGAAGCTTATAATCCGCCGCTCACCCCAAGTGCCATCACTTTAGCTATACCTGACTACTCAATATTTTGCAGGAGTTAACTAATGGCAAAGGTATTAGTGCCGGTCGCGGACGGCAGTGAGGAGATCGAGACGGTCACCATCGTCGATGTGCTGCGTCGTGCTGGCGCTGAGGTCACTATGGCCTCCGTCATGCCTGAGTTGCTGGTGAGAGCCTCCCGGGACGTGCACTTGAAAGCCGATACTTTGATTGGGGAATGTCTGGATACTCAGTGGGATCTGATCGCCCTGCCGGGAGGGATGCCCGGTGCCGAGCATCTGGGCGGCTGCGCGCCACTCATGCAGCTTCTGGCGCAGCAACTGAAAGATGATCGTTGGGTAGGTGCCATCTGTGCCGCGCCGGCAGTGGTACTGGGGCGCAATGGCCTGATCACGGATTTCGAGGCGAGCTGCCACAAGAATTTCCTCGGTGACCTTTACCAGCAGGCTCGGGCGGCGAGCGAAGAGAAGGTTTGTGTGGACCGCAACCTGGTCACCAGCCAGGCGCCGGGCACGGCGATGCTCTTCGCTTTGCAGTTGGTCGAGTGCCTGTTCGGGGAGGAAAAGAGACAAGAAGTGGCAGCGCCGATGGCTGTCTGAGGTCGTCCTGACCAGGGCGAGCATGCCCGGTTCACAGTAAGCGGGACGTCCCTGTCCCACTGAGTCTCCAGAACTGTTTCGGGGATTCAGAGACTCGAGTTCTATTTTCCGATTTGTGACGTACCGCACAATAGCCCTTTGGGGCTATTTTCTCCTGTATAAGTCCGGATTTGACGAATAAAAGCTGGTAAATGTCGCCTGTCGACAAGAAAGGTTGCGGTGCGAGCTACGGAAAGCGGCTCATAGAAGGCCGTCTGTAATACAGCGAGTGATTAGCTCGCCGGCATTCTTACAGCCGGATTTATTGAGTATATTCTTGCGATGATTTTTGACGGTATTGGGGGCGATGCAGAGGACCTCGGCGATATCCCGGCTGGTCATGCCTCTGGACATCAGTCGGATGATCTCGATTTCCCGCTCGGAGAAATTGGGGCCTGATATCGCCTTCGGTTGATTGACCTGGAAAACATCCAGGTTAAGAAAGGATGGTTCTTCTGACATACCGATCAGGGAGATCCGGTGATTATTCTGGGCGGTGAGATGCTCGATGCTGGTATGGACACAAAGAGACTTGATCAGACGGCCGGCGCTGTCAGCAGCAAGGATCATGGCCTGGTGGTTAAACAGCTGGTAAGAGCCATCCGCGGTTTTGCAGCGGAAGCAATAAGAGACCTTGTAGTTTTTACGCTTTTCGATGGGGATACGTGCAAAAATCAGGTCGAATGCCGCCTTCTCCGCATGAGTCACAAACTCGAAATCCTCGGGGTGAATCCTGTCGAGGATATCCTGTAGCGCCATCTGCTCCGGATCCATTCCGAGCACATTGCGTACCGAAGGGCTGACATGTTTCAGCTGCATGTCGTCGAAGCCGATAATGAAAAAGTAACTCGATCCGCTGGTAAAAATAGATGACAGCTGATTGTCCAGCTGGACGAGATCAATATCCGCACTCTCCGGGCTGAGGTGCTCTCTCGAGCTTTCCCAGATGGATTCCAGCAGTTCTTTCTCTGGCTTCATAACGTTACTTATTTTTCTTTTTCACTGTTACGACTGGCCCTCTCAGCGGCGGCTAGCGCTGCTATCCAGGTAGCGGGCCGTCGCCTCGTTTCCCGAAATGCAGCGGTGGACTGCAGCTGGATTTGTGCGGGATGTCGCGAAAAGCCTGTGACTTGAGTCACATGATCAAATATTTTTTACTACTTCAGGGGCTAAAGTCCAGATGAATTACGCTTGAACAGTGGGTCGAGGGATATCACCTGAGAAAAGTCAGGTGGGACAGGTTCAAAGGAGGCCGGAACAGGGGATGCTAGATATGAATGGCACCAAATGAAAAGGCAGTCGAGACTCGCCATGGCTGGCGGCAGTTAAAGCACTGCACCGGTAAATGCTTCGGGGCCAGGGAATGCCCCGCAAGCGCGTATATCAATATCGGATGGAGGCTTCAGCAGGCGCTGGATCCATCATTATTTGGCAAAGAGTTCTTTTTCAATATCGTGAAAGCCCTTGAACTCCAGCGCGTTGCCGCTGGGGTCGAGAAAGAACATGGTGCCCTGCTCGCCCGGCTGGCCGGCAAAGCGGATATAGGGCTCGATCAGGAACTCATCGACAAAACCTTTGGCCCGCTCAGCGAATGCCCGCCAGTCATCAAATCCCAGTACGACACCGAAATGCGGTACCGGCACGCCATGCCCGTCAACTGGATTGGCGACTGCCGGGACCTTGCCATTGCGACCGATCGCCGGGTTCAGGTGGGTGACCAGTTGATGGCCGAACAGGTTGAAGTCGATCCAGTGCTCGGCACTACGCCCTTCCGGCAGACCCATCTTGTGGCCGTAGAACTCCCGGGCTTCGTCGATATCCCGGACCTGAATGGCGAGGTGGAAGGGGGTCAATGGCATGCTTGCTCCCTGAGCCGGGTCGCCGCAGGCGCTTGCGGTGACCCTTGTGATGACTATTGTTGACTGGAGAGCAGCGCCAGGGTGGCACTGTCATTTTCCCCGCCATAGTACTTGTCCAGCACACCGGAGAAAACCGGGTCTCCACCCGCCACCTCGTTGAAAAGCGTCATGGAGGATTTCAACTTGAGATCGTCCGGACTACCCAGTATCTGGTGTGCGGTCAATCCGTCCAGAGTCAGTAGTGCGCCCGCACATTCCCGCAGCCTCTGCCCAAGAGTCGGATGCTTCAGGTAAGCCTCCGCTTCGGCCCGGCTTTTAATCGCATAATGCTGCGCAGTCGCACTGCGGCCCAGGCCCTGAATTTGCGGAAAGACATACCACATCCAGTGACTGCGCTTTTGGCCGGCTTTCAGTTCGGAGAGTGCCTGGTCATAACTATCCGCTTGTGCCTGTAGAAATCGGCTCAGGTCGTGGTCGTCTGTCACATTGTCCTCCGGATATTTGCACCGGTATTCACTGAGTCGCCGGTGACTGTCGTAAATACGCCGTGCCGTTCAGGGGGCTAGAGAGCCGCAGCTACGGTTTGTCATTACTGCCTGGCAGGATAGAACCCACCAATGCCTTTAGTTGGTCATCGGCCACACAGCGGCCAGCATCCCAGGTGTCCTCAAGTAAAGCGCGGATACCCTTGAGGGCGCGATGCTTGGCTTGCAGGCTCTGAATGAGCTGGTGCAGCGACTCCAGCTGGCCGTCGATGGCCGCCAGTACCTCATCATGCTCCAGATCCTGGCCTTCGTGTTGAAAGAACACCTGCATCTGTTCCAGCGAGAAACCCAGAGCCTGCATGGCGCGAATCATCTGCAGTCGCAGCACTGCTTCTCCAGAATAGCGGCGATTGCCGCCTGTGGTGCGGGTTACCCCGGGTAGTAACCCGAGTTGCTCGTAATAGCGGATGGTGGAGGCAGGTACTCCGGTTTCGGAGGCAAGAGCCCCGATTCTTATGGCCATGCGACACCGTCGAACAAAAGCAAGGAGGACAGGCTTGAACTTAAAGTCGGCTTTAAGTTTAGTCTTGCAGCCAAGACTGGAGAAGCCCTGCTACCGGCCTCTCACTAACCTGGAGTTAAGCCCCATGTCAGCCACACAAAGCCCGTTCGAGCCAATCTCCTTGCCCAGTGGCCAGAACCTCAAGAACCGCCTGGTAAAAGCCGCCATGGAGGAGAATCTGGGCACTGCGGCACTGGCCCCGGGGCGTGAGATGCTGCGGCTCTATCGCCAGTGGGCTGAGGGCGGTGCCGGACTGATCATTACCGGTAATGTGATGGTGGACAAGCTGGCGATGACCGGCCCGGGAGGCCTGGCTCTTGAGCTTGAAACAGATCTGGCGCCATTTCGTCACTGGGCAGCGGAAGCGAAGCGCAATAGCGCCCGGGTATGGATGCAGATCAGTCACCCGGGCCGCCAGGTGTTCAAAGCCATGGGCGGCAAAGCCCTGGCGCCATCCGCTATTGCACTGGATCTGGGCAAGCATTCAAAAATGTTCCCAATGCCCAAAGCGATGGATGAAGTGGAGATTCGGGATGTCATCCAGCGGTTTGTGCATTCGGCACAGCAAGCCGAGCGCGCGGGTTTTGACGGCGTCCAGATCCACGCCGCCCATGGTTACCTGCTGAACCAGTTCCTCTCCCCGCGTATCAATCAGCGACAGGACCAGTGGGGTGGTTCGATCGAAAACCGGGCCCGCCTGTTAATGGAAGTAGTAGAGGGAATTCGGGAGAAAGTTAGCAGGGATTTTGCGCTAGCGGTCAAACTCAACTCGGCAGATTTCCAGCGCGGTGGTTTCGACGAGCAGGATGCGGCAGCGGTTGTGCAGATGCTGAACGAGACGGGGATCGATCTGATCGAGATTTCCGGCGGTAATTACGAGGCGCCTGCCATGCAGGGGCGAACCACCGATGACAGAACCCTGGCTCGCGAGGCTTATTTTCTCGAATTCGCAGAAGCACTGGCTAAAGTGAGCCGGGTTCCCCTGATGACGACCGGCGGAATCCGCGGGCTGGATACTGCCGGGCGCGTGCTGGCGGCAGGTGTAGACCTAGTGGGCATTGCCAGCGCGCTGGCAGTACAGCCGGATCTGCCGAAGCAGTGGCAGCGCGAACCCGTATTCAGGCCAGAAATCCCCACGGCAAACTGGAGAGACAAGACACTGTCCGGGTTAGCCAATATGGCCATTATCAAGCGTTACCTGAAGCGCTGGGGGGCGGGGAAGGCATTCCGCCGCCTGAGCCCCTTGCCGAGTCTGCTCCTTGGTCAGTTGAGACAGAAAAAACTCGTGAAGCGATATCGAGATCTATATACGGGTCTCAAGGTCCAGCCAGTGGTGCTTGGGGCTGCTGATGAAAATCCGGTGCAGTAACTAAACGAAAAAAGGGCAGCCCACAGTGAGCTGCCCTTTTTATCTTTGAGAGTACGTCTGGAAATTATTTCCAGAACTGCCACCACTTCTTGCTGTTTTCCTCTCGGGCTTGCTGGCCCTGTTCGGAGCCCTTGCCGAGTTCTTTGCGTTCCTGCTCAGCTTTTTTCTCGGCCTGCTTGGCCATGCCCTTAGCTTCCCTCTCGGTTTTCTCAGCCTTCTCAGCCTTCTCAACCTTCATGCGCGCTTCTTCCACGTCGACGCGCTGGTCTTCGGCCATCAGGCGCTTCTCTTCCTTCTTGGCCTGCATCTCGGCCTTTTTAGTGTGCTTTTCAGCTGCCATCTGGCGTTTACCTTCCGCCATCTCTCGATGCTCGGCAACGCGGGCCTGGGCTTCGGCCGGAGCCTTGGTTTCTTTAATATCTTTGCCGGCAGCCTCGGGCTGCTGGGCCAGGGCCGGGGCGGAGAGAACCAAGCTTGTTACCAGATAGGGGATTGCCTTTTTCATGATGAGGCTCCTTGGTGAGGGTAAGAAGTGAAAGTGGGCTAGCCCAACAATACATTCCGGATTCTTAATGTCCAGCATGATTGCAGTAGGGCTATCTGTTAGTGAGCAATAGTGCTTGCAGGAATCTGAATTGGTCCTGAACAGGTGGCGGTACCTGCCTTGATGACGCTATTGTGGATTATTTTAGAGTAAATCTGAGCATCTTCTTGAAAGGAAGGGGTTGACCGGTTTTGATGATGGTGACCAAACCCGACACCAAAACCAGGGATAAATCCCATGTTCCATACTAATGATCGCACCATTAAACGCAAGATCGGGCTGCTAAATCTGGCAGAAGAACTCGGCAATACCACGAACGCCTGCAAGATGCTCGGCGTGTCGCGAGATACCTTCTATCGGTACAGAGAGGCAGTGTCCTATGGCGGCATGGATACGCTGCTGGAGAATAGCCGGTGAGTGCCAAACCACAAGAATAGCGTTGATTCCGCTATCGAGGAGGCGATCCAGCCGCTGCCGCTCCGGCTTCATCTGCTAGTCCCGGGCTCTGGCGTACATATGCGAGAGCATGGCAAAACGCCCTGCCAGTTGCTCGTTAAAGGTAACTGCACAAATTACGTGGTCGATGGAGCTAACGGTTTTTTCTTGGTGCGGTGGCTCATAATCCTTTAACCCCACATCCGGAAAGACTCATTTTCGACCCGTGTAGGTATAAATAAGGCTGCCGCATAGAGCTGCCTTTCCAGGGATCAAATAACAGGGGGCTGGATCCTCACTTCCGAGCCACCACCACTTCTTGTTGTTATTAGTTTGGGCGGCCTGAGCCTGTTCAGGGCCCTTGTCCAGCTCCCTGGGTTCCTGCTTGGCTTTGGCGGTCTGGACGATCCAGCCGTCACAAAAAAGCCATTAGTTTATATGCTGTAAACAGAGTTTAAAGATCTACATAAGTCCGTTCAAAGCGCTTGAGGCACTAATCTGCTGTGTTGATTAGTGAATGAGTGGTAATGGGAAAATTATTCAAGGGCTAAGCACCTGGCTTTTCAGGTTTTAATGTCCCACCCTCTTTGAGCCGTTCAGCCGAAGGCTTGTAATCTTATTTATTTAAAATTAACGGTAGCAGAAACTCTTCTATGAATGATTGTGACCCTGCTTAAGGCTGTAGGGCCGAGTGCAACTTAGTCGTTACAAGAGACTAAAAAGCCCTGCACAGAGGTGCAGGGCTTGCTTCGTTAGTGTGTTGTACTTTTAAAGTACGACCTGTGTTGGGTGAGTTTATCGGGGAGAGCCATCTCCACCATAGATCTTACCGCTATGGGTATCGCAGCCATTGGTCGCAATATAATCAATGGCA
This sequence comes from Microbulbifer aggregans, assembly GCF_001750105.1. Taxonomy (NCBI): domain Bacteria; kingdom Pseudomonadati; phylum Pseudomonadota; class Gammaproteobacteria; order Cellvibrionales; family Microbulbiferaceae; genus Microbulbifer; species Microbulbifer aggregans. Next base: position 813,312 of record NZ_CP014143.1, on the reverse strand, counting down.
TCTTTGGCCTGAACCAGTCCCCAGCCATACTTATAGTCATAGCCGGCCTTACCCAGATCTTCAGCGGACGCGCGCAAAGCCTGGCGAATGCCACTTGCTGTACAGTGAGGGAAATTACTCCAGACTACCGCCGCAACACCAGATACATGTGGTGTCGCCATGGATGTACCAGACATAAAGCCATGGTCCGGGTATTGATGGACGGTGATGGTTGTATCCTCACCAATATTGTCCAGTAATGTCAGTCCCTGTTTATGTGAGACCGTGCCCGCGATAATAGAAATATTATCGACGGTACCCGGAATCGGGCTGGTTGTGTTAGTGCGGACAATAGCACCTACACCACCATCTTCTGCACATTGGTTAATTTTATCCTCAAAGGTGATCGGTGTTGGCAAGCCACCTTCAACCTCAGGCGGATGAAATCCACCACGCTCCATCAGGCAGATTTTGCCTGTCATGTCACCGCAACTTTCGTCACCAATCCCGCAACTTACCAGTTTACCGCTTACGGTGCCCATCGGTAATTCATTGGTGAATGAATTCATACCAAAGCCCTGGAAGATGACATCCCCCTGAGTGACCATCATCGTCGGATTGTAGCGGGCCCCTCGATCCAGAGGCAGGGTGGAAAACACGTTGACACCAGGGGCGGCTAACTCCACTTGCGTGGTGCGTTGCGAGAAAGGAGCGTGCCTCTTGTGGTCATCGATGGCAGCAACAGAAACCACACTGTCGTAGGAGGCCGGGTAAGAGTGCTGGGCGTTTGCTGAGTTGCCTGCTGCGGCGATCATCAACATGCCATCACGGGCCATACGATCTATTGCCCTTTGTTCCAGTGGGCTGGAAAAGGATCCCCCCAGGCTCATCGACACAATGTTGGCACCGGATTCCTGGCACTCTTCAATGGCACCGGCGATATCTGACGCATAGGCGTAGTCTCCGCGATAGTTAAATACACGGACAATATGGAGTTCGAGAGATTCGTCGGATATAACCCCTACACTGCCAGAGTTATTTTTTAACGAAGCAATGGTCCCGGCAACATGAGTCCCATGGCCAAAGGGGTCCTGGTACCAGGGGCCCGCACCACCATCTTCAGCACCGTTGACGCCATTTACCGGCAGGTCTGGGTGGCCCAGCGTATAACCACTATCGATAATGCAAACCTTTTGCCCACCCTGGTAGCTGACCTGGTCGCCCTGGACCATAGGCAAGCCGTAAGGAATTATCTCACCGCCGCCTTCTGACATAAGTTCGCGCGGCGCATCTGGATAGAAAGCATTGACGCCATCCAGGCTTGCCACATCTGCGAGCTTGTCCCGATCCAGCGTGATCGCGAAACTGTCCATCGACGGTAGTTGTCTGTTGATTTCAACACCAAGTGTTTCCAGTTGGGCCTTGATGCTCGGCATTTTGTTTGCTTTCGACTCCAAAACCATACGCACCTGGTCTTCGGCCGAGGCAGAAAAGCTGACTAAAGCTGCGATACCCGCAGCTATTACTGTTTTTTTGTGATTAAAATTCATATCAGATCCCAGGATTATTTAGAGTCACCAGAAGGGCAGGTACTTACTTGAACATTGCCGGACATAGTCCCGGCATTGCGATATCCCTGGTACGGACCTGACTCAATCTCCATTGTTCTAAGTATTCCTGTGGCGCCAAAGCCCGAACTGACTCCCTGACCGGTATCCATCATGCAGGCAAAGCCCGCACCTTCTCCAGGTGTCGTCGGGTTTGTTGATTTGTAGGTGAAATCAACCTGGTACATGCCGCCGGTACAGACATCTTGCCGGCAATGCTTGGTGGTATCGCCGATCCCATCGGGATGCACTGGTTCGTCAGCACAAAAGCCAGCATCGTAAACTTCAGCTTTGAATGCCACGCCGCCAACATCCTGCCAGTCGATCGCTGTTTGATCCTGGTAGTTGGCTTGACCCGTTACTACATCATCGCAGCGCGAGGCATGGGCAGTCAGTACTGCCTTCCCTGCGCCACCTTGGGAGTTAAGCGTACCCCCAACAGTCACTTTACCGTCTAGTTTTGCGCACCCGTTCAGCGAAGTAGTCGCAGCTACAAACAGCACCGCTGGTATCGTTAAATACTTCATTGAGTTTTCGGCTCTCTTATTGATTAGTTATTATGTTTAGCTATGAAGATCATAGTTTTTTCATATTAATCCGATGAATTGGTAAAATCTAGAAAGCAGAATCTGCGTTTTTGTGACGTTTTGTAACAGAAAATAGTTAGATAAGTATTTTAAGAAAACCCATTGATTGTTCCCTTTTATTGGGAATTTTCAGTGCGGGATGAAGTTGCAGAGAAATCGTTACTTTTTAGGGGTTGGTGATGTTTTCAGGCATTGACTGAGGCGAAAGGTCTCAAACGCTGTGTAATATTCCTAAAGCCCTCTTTTTTAACAATGCCTGGTTGTGATTTTGGAACGTAATGACAAATCTTTTTGTGTTCCACTTTCCTGACTTGTCTAGCTGTGAATTGCCATTGGTTCCCCGGGGGCCAATTATTTAGATTTGGAGTGGGCCAGGAAAAACTGAAAAGCGTCTAGCTCATCGGTAGCGATTTAATTGTGCCAAGCAGTTGCATCTATTAATCGTCCCAGCACCTGCGGCGAGCAAGTGAATACAGCTCGCCATATGCGAATCTTCCATGGTCGCAAAAAGCGACTGGACGACTGATAGAGTGGTGTTGGTAACACTTGGTGCAGAGGTCACCTAGCAATGTCGGATAATGTGTAGAGGATCAGCGCCGAAGCCGCTTATGACACCCACCTGAACCTCCATCATCCTATGGGATGAGGCCTTTCGTTGTTGCCCGGAGTTTGAACAATCGTAACAACCTAAGGACTGTTACGACGCTGGTGGGCTTCGCGCTCTGTGCCAGACGTTGTCGCATCTGGTCAAACCGTAGTGGTTTTGTATCAAATGCGTCCCTGCATCTGATCCGTCGGGTGCCTTCGGCAGAACAAAACGCTCTCCGCGTTTTTTCATGCACCCTGGGCGTGCTACGGGGAGGGGTGTTCGCGGGCGGCGGCGCGGTGGCCAGGCGGAATGATCACAACAGCCTGTGGCCCGTTGAGATCCCTCGGGGTGTGTGCCGGCCTTTCAGGCGTGCGCCCTTCGCGAGGCTTGGCTTTGCTAACCGGCAGGATGCCGGTTGGTCGCGCTGGCGTGATCGTTTCGAATTGCTTTCTCAATTTGTCGAACCGCGGTAGTTCTAGCGGGTGTGGAAAGCTTTGGTGGACCGGCTTGGGGGCGGAAGAATCACAATAGCCTAGGGCCTATTGTGCCCCTGCGGGCTTCGCGCTATCGCGCTCGTTGCTAGACGCTGCCGCGTCTGGTCGAACCACATCGGTGGTTCTTAACCGCCGCCAAACAACAGATATAAAAAAAGCCCCTCCCTTTCGGGAGAGGCTTTCTTTATATGGTGCCCGGAGGCGGAATCGAAACATCTTCTAGCGGTCCTATGGTGTCTATAGGTTAAACAGCTGAACTTTTGGATAACCACAACTATAACCACAGATTACCAATATCTTATAAGTTGCAACTCCGCGTTTTCATCATGTGGAGAGCCAAGCCAAAGAATTTTAGCAATTCCCACCAGCGATGCCACGCTGGGCACTAGTGCTCAGGTAAACTGATGCTTGATGCTTTCATACAGGTTTTGGGCTGCAAGCTTGGCCTCGGCGTCTTGCTCGGGGCTAATTGGATCAAGTGTGACACAGTCTCTGCCATCGATAAGCATCGGCCCGCCGATGTCATCGTCATAGAGGGAGCCGTCATCGTGGAAGGCGTAATATTCATCCTGTGTCAGGTCCGTACCCACCAATCGTGATAGATAGACCCAGGTCCAGCATCTGACTAGATTGTCACTATCATACTCTTCAAGCAGCTTCACCATTGCATTCGTGTCACCATTCTCAGCACTAACCGTAAGCCAATATTTCGCTCCCTGGTCATGTCCAATTTGCTCAGCGATTTCCGCGATTTCCGCTGGATCGACGTCAATATCGGGGCATGGCTGATCGAAAAAGGTGGTGTCGCCAAAGCTTTCCGCCAAATCGAGCAGCGCCATGGGGTAGCTCTGACGTCCAGCCTCCCGAAGGTGGTACTCGTATTTCTTAGCTTGGTTGAGGCGTGCCTCATAAGCTTCGGCCCACTCCTTTTCTACCCCAACTAGAATGCGCCCACTTTGGGCTTGCTCAAACCAGTATGAACTTCCCATTCCAATTTGCTTATGGTCACCGTTGGGGGCATAGATCAATGCCAGTGCATAGTGAGCGTTGGCGTTGCCTTTACTGGCCGCCATCTCCAAACTGTGCAGCAGTAAGGGCCCGGTCCGGTCTGGGTCATCGAAGCCAAATAGCTCTTCTTCGGTGTCCTCAAAGTAGTCATCTAGCATCCGTAATTCGCCCCTTAGTGATTTGATAAGGGATGAAATACTCACGACGCCTATTTTGTTTTCCGTTAAGAATGCTATCAGCGTGGCAGCGGCTAGATCAGCCACATCTCGTTGATATCCAATGTCGATACAGCGCTGAGCAACTTGCTCGGTTTTCGGCAAAACCGGACTGCCATGCTTTCGAAAATGGCCAAAAACATGTTCGACGTTGAATGCTGCGTAGGACTTGAAGTCGAATGAAGCTGCCAATAGTTCGTAAACGTGAGCTCTCTTGATTGAGCAGCCTGTATTGGCATGGAGGGATTTCTGCGTGGAATACGCAAGGTCTTTGATTGTCATTTCAAACCTTTCCAAAGTACGCGTCGATTTCGGGGTAGGCGCACACGTTTAAGTCCCCGACGACGAGGTCTATAGAGAGGTTTTCAACGAATATGGAAGCGACGCCTTTTTTTACTCGTGTGCAAGTAGGGTGGGCACCTGAGAGGGAAGTCTATCGAAGTTCCAAATATCTGTCTACTGAGCCTTTTTTTGAATTGGCAATGTCTATCTAGAAGTTGGCACGGAGAGATGAACCTAAATAAGGGCTTCCGACAAATGATGTCTACCTTGGTCTTTGTGCGCGGAACCGTCAGTCGGATGCTGCCTGTATTTTCATGGCCTCAATTTCAAGCTGCATCCGCTCCACCAGTGCCACGCCACCTGTGCTCAGCACCAGTCGGTCTAGATGGTTCCAGTAGGCCAGCTTGCGCATCACCAGAATGTTTTCCACTTCCTTTTCGAAGCTGCCCTTAAGACCCACCGCGCGCAGCATTTGCTGGTATTCATCCACCATCCCGATCTTCCCCACCTGGTCACGGGTCAGGCCCGCCCTATGGGTGGTCACGATACTGGTCACTTGCGGTAACTGCGACGTGCCACGGACCAACACCACCAGCATGACCTGAATGCGCATGGCGGCGTCGGATAAGACATCGTTTTTGTTCAGCTCGTTTAGAAAAAAACACCCACCCATTTCCTTCAGCTCATAGCCGATGCAGCTGTAGAGCTGGATGTAGTGTTCCCGGTTGAGGGCAGAAGCGAGTTCGTCGTACAGCGGGTTCGGTACCAGCAGGTCGCCCTCCATAACCTGTTTGTTGATAACCCAGCCATTGATGAGCTCGTTATAAATTTGCCGACTGTACTCTTTATCCACGAACATGCTCCTTGGTTGGTTTCCTGTTCTCGCTGAGGATGGGCGAATAGTTTCGTATCTGGTAGGTCAAGGTCTGACCCGCGTAGGCGATTTGCGGCTCCGGTTGTGGCGGTGCTAGCGTCACCTCCCCGCGCCCCTGAACACAGGGAACCGCATCGAAGATATCTTTCATCGTGTATCCGGGCATGGCCCGCACTAGGTGTTCATGGAGCGTGCGATAGATATCCGGCGATTCCTCACCGTACGGAAAGCTTTCCATCGCTGCCAGTATGCGGTCCATGTTGTTACGCCGCGCGATCTCCTCTTCGCTCAGGCCCCCGGACACCGCTACCAGCTTTGCCTCGGGTATATGCTCCTCGGCCTCCAATCGCACTCGCAGCAACTCGTCCAATAGCGCGGTGCCATCTTCCTCTGGCCAGCTGATTTTACTGTTCTGAGATCGGTTGAAGCTCTTTAGCGTGCCCAGCACGCGCACGGGCCGGAACACCTCATCGTTCGGGCGCAGGCGCCAGTCGCGCAGTTGCCCCGTCTGTCGCTCCTGCACGGCGCTGCGTAGAGCGTTGTACAGGTCCTCGATGCGGTTGTACCGGCGGCGCTCGTCTTCCGCGAACTTGATGTAGGTATCGAGGCTTTTGGCGATATCCCCGACCTCCTGCGCATTGCTCAGGATATGCAGCTGTACCCGGGTCAACCGGCTCACGTGCTCGGTCATCTTGCGCTGGCGAAAGCGGTCGATGATCTGCCGAACTAGTGCCATGGGTGCGTGGCTGCCATCCAGTTCGGTCACGTCGCGGTGGATGTCCAGCCGCTCATCCAGGAACTGCAGGGTAGGAGTGACATGGCGCTCGTGGATATGCAGGATCGACTTCAGTGCCTCCCGCATCTGGTCCGTCTGCTGCAGGTCGGTGAACGCCTGCTCGTCGACCTTGCTCGCCAGCCGCTCCGCCTGGCCGCGCAGCGCACGCAAAGCAATCCGCAGGCGCGAATCCACATGTTGCAGGGTGTAGTAGACCGCTTCCACCATTTCCTCGAACTGCGGTTCCCCTGGAGCCCACTCCACATGGTAGCTACTGACCTGCTTGTAGCACTGCTCCAGCTGGGCCATCAGCTGGTTCAGCTCCGCCGACGACAGCTCCCGCATGCGCGTGTTGTCGAGGTGGCGCAGCATCTCCAGCACAAAGTCCTGCAGCCGGAAGCGCCCGGAGCGGCCGTCCTGATAATTGAGCAGGCCGTTCTGTTCCAGGTTATCCAGTGACAGGGTATCCAGCTGTTTCTGCTGGTCCTTCTTGTCGAGGTGTGCAGTGGATTTCACCAGCAACTGGTTGTAGTCGCTAATGGTGAATTCCATCGACGGGTTGTTCTGCTGGCGCTCCACCTTGTCCATCAGCGCAAAGAATAGGTTCTTGTGCTCAAGGATGGTGATCAGTGTGCGATCCGTTCTGACCGGCATATCAGGCCTCGTCCTCCGCAGTCACCACGGCCTCTGCGGCGGATTGTTCCGGTGCGGCATTCTCGCCGGTACTACCGGGCAGGGTCACCTCGCCGCGTAGCGCTTCATGCCGGATGACGTGCACCGCCTGACATTTGCCCACGGCAAAACCCTCGCTCAGCTTGCGGGTGTAGATGTCGTGCCAGCGGCCGATGTATTGCACGATGTAGCCGTTGTTGTGGGGGTTGGCCACCAGCAGCACCATACGGCTGCCCTCCACCACCCGGCGCAGCTCCGGCAGGTTCTTCTCGTCGAGGCTGCCGACCTCGTCAAACACCACCGGCAGGGTGAACACCACATCCTCAGGTACCAACTTCTTCATCAGGATCGACAGCAGTACCGCGTTGATCATGCCGTTGGTACCGTGGGACTGGGAGGTGTCCTCCTTCTGGCCCTGGATTTCGTAGATGAAGCGCACTCCGGTGATGATTTTTTCCAGGTTCAGCTTGGTAGAGCCGCGCGCGCTGGTCAGATACTTCTCGCTGAAGTCCATCAGCCGGCGGTGGAAGGATTCACTCATCAGCTCGGTGGTACCGCGGCCGTAGTCCTGTAGCTCCTTGCGTAGTTCGATAAACGCCTGCAATGCCTGGATGCGGATGCTGACCCCAGACAGGTTGGAAATCCGGATGCCTTCCAGCGTTTCATTGATGCGGCTCTGGAAGTTCTCGATGGCCACTCCCATGCTCTCCAGCATGCTCATTTCGATGCTGGTGCGGTGGTTATGGTTGGCGATCTGGGATTTGTGGTCGTGCTCCTTTCTGTCGATGTTTTCGAACTCGGAGCGGATCTGCTCGTAGATGGCCTGGAACTCGGTGTCGTCGAGCTGCGGTTTGTGGGTAATCTCCGGCGGCACGTCCATGATGCCGGCCCCGGCCAGCACCCGGAACCGGTGCTCTGCTTCCTGGACGGCGCCGGTCAACGCCCGTAGGCTCTGCTCCAGTGGCTGGTAGTGGGCGCTGAGTTCGCCCGGATCTGTGATCAGCTGTGCGCTGATGCTCGCGGGACGCGCGCTGCTTTCAAGCTCTGGGAGACTGCGCACCGCGTGGTTGAGCTCCTGCTTGGTAGTCTTGATGGCGTGTCGCAGGTCGTCCAGCGTGCGGAGTGCCTCGGTGACTTCTTCCTGCTCCGCCAGCAGCTGCCCCAGGTGCTCCTCGGCGTATTTCAGCTCGATGTCGTATTCATCCTGTTGCGCACGGAGCGCCTCTTGTTCCACCAGCCGGTTTTGCACATCATCCTGGATGCCGGGCAAGCGCTGCAGCAGGGCGATTTCGCCTCTTAGTTCGACGATTTCGGTTTTTTTCTCCCCTAGCATTTCCTGTGACAGTGGTCCGTTGGCGGAGATGATTCGGTGGAGTTCACTGATGCGCTTGTCCACCGCCTCGATGGTGCGGCGTACCGCGTCCAGTAAGTTTTCGGCTTCCTTGCGGCTGCTCTCTTCGTCGTAGTGATTGATGCGTGCGTTTGGCAGGGGCTCTCCGCCCAGCACCAGATGACCCTCCTCGTCGAGGGTGAATAGTTCCGTGAACCCCTGAATGGCCTTGGTCTGGCTCCCCATTGGGGTGATACTGAGGCGACGGAAGTCGGCGTTCAAGCTGTTGAGCACGGTCGCGCTGTGGCGGTCCAGGTGGTTCAGGAAGCATTGGCCGAAGTCGGCGATCAGTGCCTCCAGCTTGGCGGCCTCGTTCTGCGCAGTTTTTTTCTCCCCAATTCGTTTCTGCAGTTCGGCGGTGGCGCTCTCCTTGGACTCCATGCTGCGGAGCGCTTCCTCTTCGTCACGAAGGATTCCTTGCAGGTATTCCACCACTTCCTGCGGGTCTCCGCTTTCACATATCAGTTGGTTCTGCTGGATGATGGCCTCGGCCTCCTGCAGTTTTTTCTGCCCGGTGGCGAGATTCTTTGCGAGCAGGCTCAGCCCGCCCTTCACTTCGCTAAGCTTGCGGTTGGCGATGTTGCGGCTGTCCTTGGCGCCGTTGAGCTGACCCTGCAGGCTGGTCTTGCGGCCATGCAACTCCTGCAGTTGCGGCTCAAGTCCTTCCTCCAGCGGCTCCAGTGACGCCCGCAGCAACCAGTAACTTTTGTGGGCTTTGATCTTTTGGGTATGGAAGGTGTGGTAGGCCCGGTTCAGCGCCTGCCAGTCGTCGCTGTGGTTCTTAATGGCCTGAATCTGCTGAGCGTTACGCCTCAGGCTCTCGCGGTCTTCGCTGATCTGCTTGAGGTCGATGTTCACCGGTTTTTTGGTGAGACTGATCTCGCTATCGATGATATTCGCGACGGCTTGGGGGAGGTTGCCGCCGCTCGCGCCCTTAATGTCAAAAGAAAGTTGCAGCAACGCCTTGATGGATTTCAGCAGCGCGCCACTCGGAGGTTGCACAGTGGGCATTATGCAGTAGCGGGTTTCCCTCCGCCCGGGAGTGTAGCGGGTGTACATCGCCGTACGAATCCGCTCCTGATCGTCAAACACCTCGCCGTGCATGTGCAGCAGGGTTTGCTGTACGTCGCTCAGCGCCATCCCCTCTGGGGGCTTGCCCAGGCCGTTATTGGCCTCGGAATGAATATCCCAAAAGAGGTGGCGGATGGCCTCGTAGGGCATATCGATCATGATGCGCGCGTAGCCCAGTTCTTCCTTGCTGCGATACAGCACTACACAGAAGTCACCCACCGGGTTCTCCGCTTCCAAAATCAAGAAGGAATTTGGGGAGGGGAAGTAGTAGTTGAAGCTCTTAATGCCGGAATACACCTCCCCACCCGACTTGAATTCAAACTTCTGCTCACAGTTACGGAAATTGACCTCGGGCAACAAGAATAGCTTCAGGGCGTTGAGCCCGGAGGTCTTACCTTCATTGTTGCGCGAGAGCAGGGCTGCGGTTTCATTGAGCGGGATCTCGACGTACGCGGCATTGCCCGAGTTAACCATGATGAGGGTTTTCAGCCGGTACTTGTCACCATCGACAAAAGAGTGTTGCGCGTTATTCATTAAGGGGGTCCAGATAGGTTTCCTGCTCGAGCTTTTTACCGGTGAGGTACAGGCGTTGGAGGAGGTAGGTAAGTTCTGGGTGTGCGCGTCCGGCACAATGTATCGCGGTGCGCTCGTCCTGACTCATGCTTGAGGTGGCACGGGCGAGATAGGCGTCAATATTGTCGGGCACAAGAAAGCGCGGCTGCAGGCCGGTATTCGCCAGCAATGCCTTGATGCTGCCGTAGATCTTGATGCCTCCGGCGTCTAGGTCCAGGAGGGTGTGCACCTCCCGGTACCGGGTATATAGTGTGCGATTACAGGCTTTGGCCGCTGCCTGCCCGGCGCCAAATAGCAGGGTAATCTCACTGGGGGCGGCAGACAGGCCGCAGCGGTCCACCACTAGGGCAATCGTTTCTTCAAAGCGGATGAAATTCTGCAGGTTTTCGACGATGACCAGGATGTCCCCGGCAGGTTCATCCTCGATCCAGGTTTGTCCATCCCGGCTGAAGGCGACGCGCGGCCTGTCCCAGCTGATATGTTGAATCATCAGCGCATTTCCCTCGACCCGCTCACTGTGGGACTTACCGCTATGGGATGCGCTTATGCGGTCGATGATGGGGGCGGGCGCCGGGAACTGGGATTCGATCTCCCGCAGTGACCGCTCATCAAGAACTTTAATGACGCTCTCGCCGGCGAATCGGGACTCGGGTTGCAGGCACTGCATCAGATGTCCCGGCAATACGCCATTTCTGCCCATGGCGGTCAGGAACCGGCGCCAGTTGATGGGGGCGCCATCTCTTATTGCGCTGAAGTATTCGTGGGGTTTGGGCATCAGGCTTTATTCTGCTGCGTGGGTACGATAACAGCGTTTCATCCTATAGCCGAATGAGCGTTGGCGCCAGTTATGAGGGGGTATGCCGCCCCTGATCCCTCGCACCAGTTCAGACGATTGTGGATTGTCACTGCAGAGCATGGTAATCAGCTTCCATCTACATAAACTGGTTTAGGGTAATGGAACTGCCGGAAAAGGAAGACGTCATGGATAAGAATTCTCTCCACAAGCAGATGCCGGTGCTGTTGACCAAGTCGCGCTTCAGGCGAGCCCTTGAATGCCCCACCAAGCTTTATTATGGCGAGCAGCCAAACTATGCCAACCAGAGCCTGGAAGATGACTTTCTCGCTGAGCTGGCCCGTGGCGGATTCCAGGTTGGGGCCCTAGCGAAGTGCTACTTCTCGAATGGGGAGGACCTGTCAGACCTGGATACCGGTGCCGCCCTCGTACGCACTCGAGAATTACTACACCAGGATAACGTCACCATTTTCGAGGCCGCATTCCAGTATGATCAGCTATTGGTACGTGTGGATATCCTGGTCAAGGATGGTGCCCGCTATCATCTGATCGAAGTCAAGGCGAAAGGTTGGGATTCAGCAAGTGATCGCTTCCTGAATAAGAAAAAAAGCGGAATTCTCAGCAAGTGGGAACCTTATCTCTGTGATGTCGCTTTCCAGAAAGTGGTGTTGGAAAAGGCACTGGACACCGGCAATATCGACAGCTATCTGATGCTGGCCAATAAGCAGGCCCGCGCTGCTACCGATGGGCTGAACAGCAAGTTCAGGGTAACGATGGATAGCGGCATGGTGCTGGTGTCTGGCGACCTCAGTGATGAAGACCTAGCTAACGAGCTGCTCATAAAGGTCGATGTCGACGAACCTGTAAATTTTATCCGAACAAAGTGTGACTATCACGGACAGTCCTTTGAGAGCTATATCGCGACCGTTGCGGACGCCCTGCAAAAAGGGAAGCGTTTACGCGGGAGTATTGGTGCTGTTTGTAAGAAATGCGAATTTTGCTGTACAACGGAAGACGAGGCTCTAGGTCGGCTAAGTGGCTACCGTGAGTGCTGGAAAGAGGCGCTGGGTTGGTTGGACAAGGACTTTAAGGATCCTTCGGTGCTGGAAATTGCCAACTTCCGCAATGCCGATGAGCTCCTCGCCCAAGGCAAGGCCAAACTGATAGATATCGAAGAGGCAGACATCAATCCCGCGTCAGACGGGAAACGAGGCCTTTCCAATAGCCAACGCCAGTGGCTGCAGATTATCAAGGTGCAGAAGGAAGACGGCAGTCCGGATTTATTTATAGATGAACTACGAGAAGAAATGGATCGCTGGACGTACCCATTGCACTTTATCGACTTTGAAACCATCACTGCCGCGCTTCCCTTCACCCGCGGTCGGCACCCATACGAGGGCGTAGCATTCCAGTTTTCGCATCATGTGGTTCAGGAAGATGGTGCTGTCGCGCACGCGCACCAGTTTCTGGATACTACCCCGGGACATTTCCCCAGCTTCGACTTTATCCGCAAGCTCAAGGAAGCTTTGGATAGTGACAACGGCACAATCTTTCGTTATTCGACCCATGAAAACAGCATCCTCAACCTGATCCACCGCCAGCTGCGGGATAGCGAACTGTCGGATAAGGACGTCCACGAACTGTGCACGTTTATCGAGTCCATTTCCCATTCAACGAAAGGTAGTGAACGAGAGTGGCGTGGACCGCGGGATATGGTCGATATGCTGGAATTGGTCAAGCGCTATGCCTACTACCCGGCGACCAAGGGCTCCAATTCCATCAAGTATGTACTGCCGGCCGTATTGAGCGACTCTGCTTTTCTGCAGGAGAAATACGCTCAGCCAATTTATGGCGCGACAGGTGGTATTCCCAGCCACAACTTCACAGACTGGCAGTGGATACAATGTAAAGACGGCCAGGTTCAGGATCCCTACCGCCTGCTGCCGCGCATGTTTGAAGACATGCCGGAAAACATCGAAGAACTACTGTCGGAAAGTGACAGCTTGGCTAATGGCGGTGCGGCTCTGGCGGCATACGCAAAGATTCAGTCCACGGACATGGGCGATTATGAACGCCAAGAGTTGCGCAAGGCGCTGTTGAAATACTGTGAGCTGGATACGCTAGCTATGGTGATGATTTTTGAAGCCTGGCAGGAAGTGGTGAGAGGCTAGATCGCTATCTGAAATCCGGCTTTATTGCCCGTGCGGTTCCTAGTAATGTTCAGTAACCATAAGAAAAAATTCAATGATATAGCGATTTGTAGCCGATGATCGATAGCAGTATCTCAGGTCCCTTATTTATCGGGTGGGATGTTGGCGGTTGGAACTGCGACCGCAATGCCAATAGCCGTGATGCTTTGGTGGTGCTGGACAGCGAGCGCAACATCCTAGGCCAGCCTTGGCGCGGTAATGTTCGCCGGTTGATCAATGAGGCCGCCAATACGCAGGAGTGGATACAGGCTCTACTAGCTTGTTGTCAGATAGAGGCTTCCGGTAGCCCACCATCGGTAATGTTGGCTATCGATACGCCGCTGGGTTTCTCCCAGGCCTTCCGGCAGCTGATTTCCGGTGAGGGAGCAGCTGGAACTATTGAGACATCCGCCGATAATCCCTACCTATTCCGTTACACCGAACGGATCCTCTTCCAGCGAGGTTTGACACCACTTTCTCCGGTCAAGGACATGATCGGTAGCCAAGCAACCAAAGGCATGCATGCATTGGCGCGTTTTGCACCCGAGAACCCGTCTGTAGGCATCTGGACCAACGGCACCCATCTTACTGCGTTTGAGGCTTATCCCGCTGCCTGTAAGCCTTCGGAGCTAGTGCTTGAACTACTGAAACCTTACCGCCACACGCCTGCTGCTAACCAGGTTGATGCTTGGGAAACTACGGGGTTTGGTTATGGCATCAATCACGAGGACGAGCGCGATGCCTTGCTCTGCGCTCTGGTGGCATGGCTCTATCACTTCCAGCCAGATGACCTATTCCAGCCTGATGTAGCTACACCGAGTGGTGAAGGCTGGATATTCGTACCTCGCGATGCCTTGAGCGGTGGCTAGAAAACAACCAATCAAGACGACACAAAAATAATAACAAGGACCTCAGTTACTCATGGATCTGAACCAATTCCTTACTGAATACGATGACAGCCTCGGCGGTGACCTAAACGTGGACCCTCTGGGGTTGCAGGTGATCTGGTCGGCCTTCGGCCAGGATATCTTCCGCTATCGCGTCAGCTCCATCTCCAACGACGTGCGCAATTACACCCTCAACCTGTTTCATCATTGTCTGATCAAAGATCTGGTAGAAGATGAGCGGTTGAGACTTAGCCCGCAGTTGGGAAAGACCTTTGAGCGGCTCGACACCCTCAGTTTCAAGACCGCCTGTCTGATTTATCTCGAAAACCTGTTTACCTATTCGATGATTGCGCATCAGGATGATGCCGGTGTCGATACTGGCGGTGTCTTGGGGAGCGCCAAGGCCCGTAAACGCTGGGGGAACAAGAGCGAAGGAGCGGGTAATCCGTCACTTCTGTTTGGTGATACCGACAAGAGTTACATCCTCGTCCGGCAGCCATTACTGGGGGTGAGCGGACGTTACAAGACGCCGTTGGTACAGATGGGGTTCTTTGACAAGAACTACCACTACTCCCCGCAATCGGCGCCCCTATGGAAACAGGCGCATGCATTGATCAAGCAGGTCCGACCACTGAGCCTGCTTTACCGCGCGTTGCGGGGCCATATGGAGGAGGTGCTATCCCAGCCTAGTAAGGCACCCCAGGTGGCCTTCAATCAGGTGCCAGCGGCGATCAAGTCTGGCTATGTGGAGGCCTATAAGTCACCGGCTAGGGTGGGGAGCTATGCCCGAGAATTTTGGCTAGGTGTGACACACCTGGACCGCGGCGCTGCTGGCGCACTCTACCGAGTGCTGGCATCGGCGATAGGTGGAAGCTCAAAGGCAAAGCCACAAACAATCTTCACCGAAGCCCAAGTTGATTCAGCGTTGAGCGAGCAGGAGCGCCGCCAGATCGACCGTGTCCGCCAATTGGAGCCCTTTCTGGCTGAGCTGGACCTGCTGTTTACTCTGATGCTGGTCAACAAGCAACAGACGCTCGACCAGGTTGCTGCCTTGTGGGCGAAATATGGGCGCGGCCCGCAAGTTTTGAGGGACACCGCCACTGACCTGGAGGCTTTGCTGTCGCAGTTATCGGGTACGGGGAAACGGCGCCTGCAACAGCTGCTTAAGCTTGCTCATCTGATAGATGCCAAGTCACAACTGCACCAGTTGCTGACCTACCATAATGGCGTCATGCAGGACCGAGGCCAGTCACCCTGGCTACGCCTCAGCGCCGATGGGACACTAAAGCTCGATGTGCGTTCGCGGCGTGAGCCCGACCCCGAGGATCGTCCGCGGGGGCACTGGGTCAATCACTACTACATTCCGCAGTTCCAAAACTTGCTGCAGGGGTTGCTGGGAGGTGCCGCATGAAGCTGATGCAGCGTCTGAAAAAGGAACTTAAGCAGCTCGGTCCCCTGAAGCGGGTATGGCTCACCAGCTTTAACATCAGTATTCCCTTCGTTGAAGGCCATATTCTCCCCGCCATCCTCGGCGAGGATCCGCCCAGGGACCGCATGGCCTATGAGGCGCTGCAGTTGGAGCTGAGCCAGCAGGGCATCGACTTTCGTGTCTTTTGCGATCGCCGTGCGCTGGAGGCCGATCAATTCAAACGTACGGCAATTCAGATTCACCCGGTAGAGGTGCGTGCATTTGCCCGACAGCTGGAGGGCATCACCGATCGCACACTGTTTCACCCTAAGGTGATCTATTTGGAAGATCAGGACGGCAAGGCGGTTCTCGGTGCCGGTAGTGCAAATCTCACCGTAAGCGGTTGGGGCCGCAATCAGGAGGTATTCGATTTTCGGAGGGTAAGCACCAAGGTGCAGCAACAGCAGGTTCAGCGCTTCTTTAATGGGCTGGATCGCGCTCTGGATTTGCCTGAGCAGCCGCTAGCACCTGGTAATGAAACGGACTGGCAGTTTATACACAGTTTCGAACGGGAGACGTTTCTATCCCGCCTTGGCGACGGTACCCCCCTCGAGCAGCTCACAGTCTGGTCGCCCTATATGGCGGAGGACCTGCCGGCATTTGTTGCGCGTCTGCAACAAAAGCTCGACAGCCCTGCCCTAAAGCTGGCGCTAGTGCCGGACAGGATTGAAGGGCACAAGATCCGCACTTCCTGGAGTGAGGAGCTGAGCGAGCTGCTGAAAACGGGCGCTCTGACATTCCGTGATTACCCAGCGCCGCCCCCAGACAACATCGATTTCACCCACGCCAAACTCTGGTTGGCGGAAACGGCGACCCAGGCAACGCTAGCCATCGGCTCCTGGAACTTCACACACCCAGGCACCAGCAGCTTCACCGATGCAAACGAAGAGGGTGGCGGTATCAATATCGAGGCCGGCATTCTGCACCGAAGCAAGACCGTTCCCGCCATCGCTGGTCCAGTATTAGCAGTGGGCGCACAGGACTTCGCCAGTGAGATCGAACTCGAGGACAGCGAGCTGGATGTAGACTCAGCGCCGCCTTTCGACCTGACGGTTACTTTCAACTGGCAGACCAGCAGTTACACCATCCGTGGCCAGTGGTATGTGGGGGAGCCTGAGGCCGGCTATCAACTGCAGCTGCCAGGGTTGAGAGCCCGCCAAGAGCTGATTTGGGCTGAAGACAGGAGACTACAGCCTCTTAACCTCGCGATAGAGGATGGCTCTGCACTGTTGGCCCGACATTTTTATCAGATACTGTCCTCGGACGGCGAAACTATTCGTGGCCTGATTATCGAAACCGGCCAGCGCTACCGGCGCGCCCAGAGCTTCGAGACCCTGAAAGATCTTTTCGATAGCCTGGTTACCAATAGCGACCCAGATACCAATGGTAAATTGGTGCTGCACCCGAGCCTTCGCTCCGACGACGATCCGGACGAGGCACTACCCCTAGCGACAGACGGTGATAGTAGCGAGGAGTTGACCTACTTCCGCCTGTTCTACGCCATGAAGCAGTTTCGCGCACGACTGGAGACCTGCACCGAGGCAGAGCAGCTGGTCAAGTGGCTGCGGGTCTACCCAGGTTGCCTGCAAGAGCTGGTCGAAAAGGTCCGGATGCGGCTAGATGACAAACCTGCAGCGGTGATCGACTGGTTCCTGGCGCAAGAGCTAAATACGACCTGTTGCTTCGCCCGTGAACGACTGATGTTTCTCGATGAGAAGCAAGGGCCAATGCATCTCACCACCGAGCAGTGGCGGGCTCTGGAAGTGCCAGTGCCGCCGCTGCCTTCCACAAACCGAGAGCAGCGTAAATTCATTGACTACATTGCCAGCACGAGTGGCTATCAGGAGGTGAGCCATGTCTAGCAGGGAATGGGGTGCACTACGGCCAGAGGATGTCTCCCAGTGGATCACCTTCGAGCGGGGCAATGCAGATTGGCGCTATGAGAGTGCTAACAAGACCTCCATGGCCGCCAAACAGGCTGAGGGCGTTGCGGGCTTGTGGAACCGCTTGGCCCAATACGATCTTGCGTTGCTCGCCGATGAGGTGGGAATGGGCAAGACAATGCAAGCGCTGGGGGTGATGGCGCTGCTGTGGAAGCAGAATCCGGACGCGAAGGTTCTGGTAATGGCCCCGAATCGCGACATCTGCACCCACTGGATACGGGAGTACCGGGGCTTCCTGCGCGAGCATTACAAGGAAGTTGACCATCTGGTGCGTAACCTGGCCGACGGTGGCCCCGTACACGAGCCACAGCTGTGCAAGCGCCTCCCAGATCTGCAAGAGGCGGTGAGCAGTGGCGCCGGTCATTTCTACCTGACCACCATCCATAGCCTAAGTGGATTGCTGCCGAGCGATTTGAAAGTCAGTGACGACAAGCAGCGGCTGGCCGAGCGCACGGCGCGCGAAATTAACCGAGAGATCCTGCGTGCGCTCGATGGTGCAGGCTTCGACTTAGTAATCATCGACGAGGCGCACTACTTCCGCAAAGCCGGGGGTGGCTCCCAGCGGGTTGGAGCCGCGCGAGGATTCTTTGGCTCCGGCAACAAGCGCTTGGCAGAGAGGGCGCTGCTGCTGACAGCGACCCCCAGCCATTCTTCACTCGCCGATGTGCCGGCGATCTTTAGCTACTTTACAGATTTCGACCGTGACGTAGACCTGCAGGACGCGCCAGAGCTATTGCGAAAACACGCGGTACGCCGTCTGCGCATGATGGAGGGAGCCGCCGATGATTCAGGCCAGCGGCGTTTCCATAACAAGTACAGCTATCGTCACGAGCGGGCCCTTCCAGCTGATTTCGGGGATGACCTGAGTGCTGAGCTGTTCTTTGCCCTGTATCAGAAAAAACTGGTTGAAGATGCAGCAGTCTCCGGAAACAACCGTAGATTCATGTACGGGTATCTAGAGGGGTTCGAGTCAGTGGGGGTGACCGATCCCACAGATAATCAGGATTCCGAAAACAATGATGATCAGGTGGCAGCGGACTCCTATACCACAGCGCCGGATACTCAGGTGTTGCAGGCTTTAACCCGCGAATACCATCGCCGCTTTTCGAGGTATCCAGCCCACCCCAAATATGACAAGCTCCTGCAGCAGTGCGTACCGCAAGAGATTTTTTCAACTGGACCGGATCTCCACGAACACAAGCATCTGATTTTCGTCCGGCGAATTCCCTCGGTGCGTGAAATCACCCAGCGGGTCAACGAGGCTTACGACGAGCTACTGGCCAACAGAATCGTAAAAGCCTTGGGCGTCCCCAGACCTGCCACAGTGCTAAAGGACTGGCGAGCCAAGGGCTGGTCACGGCGGTTCTTCACCGAATTCGTAGCACCGACAGGCAAGCTTACGGCTGAGGAGCGCGAACAGCTGAGTGCTGAGGATGAGGATCTCCTCGAACAAGGCGTTACCGATGAAGAAAAGCTCTCCTCGAGGATCGCAGACCTGTTTGTGGTCAAGCGTGGGCGATTCGCCCGCACCGATGCCACTAACGTGCGGCTCCGCTTTCGTAAGCCAGAAAGCCTGTTCAGCCTCTTCATGGAGCCGGCCAGCGACTACTTCAACGGCGAATACACAGCCTTCCGGCGCAAGCAAGTTGGCGAGCGGACTCGGGATTCCTTCAGCGATGTTGCACTGGCCACCCGGTTACAGTTGCATGATCGGCTAACGAGCGACAGTGAGGCGGAACATGTCGCTGGTGCAGATACGCAGCGATACGAGTCCCCTCTGCCTACCGCCTGGGGAATGATGTTTGATCTACTGCCAGAGGCTGAGCAAGCCCTTCTCAGGCAGTGGAGGGCACAGGATCTAGGTATCCTGGAGAATCTTGGCAACTACCTGAAGACGGGCTTCCTATATGCGAGCCCGGTGATGGTGGAGCTCTACTGCTGGTTTACCCAGTTTAATCGCAAAAAGAGCAGCGGCAATGCTCAGACGAGCTATCGTGCCTTTATACAGCACGTCAGGCGAGAGTTGCCCAGCTCATTGATGTTTCAATACTTCGTCAATGCGATCAGAACCTTTGAACCACTCTGCGAGAAAATCACAGATCACCGCCTTGCCGATTGGGAGAAACCCTGGGCCGAGTTGACCAGCTTGCAGAACCCGGCCTGGTTTGCCAGTGGTGAAACCAGCAATCGCCAGCGCCTAATTCTCGGCTTTAACAGCCCCTTCTACCCCAATGTCTTGGTCGCAACTTCAGTTTTCCAAGAGGGTGTTAATCTCCATCTCCAATGTCGAAAGGTTCACCACTACGGAATTGCCTGGACTCCGGGGGACAATGAACAACGCGTGGGTCGGGTGGACCGCTTGTTCGGATGTGTGAACAACCGATTGCAACAGCAGGAGAACACAGAGCTCGCGATTCACTACCCCTATCTAAACCGATCATTTGATCAGGAGCAGGTAGCGTCGTTTATCAGGATGAAACATGATGTGGAGGGCAAGATGGATGCCTGCAGACATCACGATACCGACCGTCAGATAGACTTAGCGAACGCCGTCGAGGGATGGGAAGACTTTTTACGAAGGCCTGATCAAAGCAATACGGTTGCTGACCCTTACCCGGCCGATCTGGATCCAGCTCAGTGCCCGGCTTTCGATTACCAGCCGGTCCAATCCGCAAGCTCCGAAGAACTAACAAACTACCTGCGTGGCCAGTTACACGAGATATCCCGTCTTCACGGGCACGACTTTTATCGCTTAGAGCACAGCGAGCAGCATCCCGCTGCTCAATTTTTGTTAGAGGCCACTCTGCCCCAAAGTCAGCGACGGCAACCGATCGTGGCCGAACTTCGCTATTCGTCAGAACTTTCGTCGCTTGTTTCGGGCACTGTGTACTACCTGTCGCTGATCTCACCACTGGCTACCCGTGCAGCTCTGAACGCCAATCACCAGGAGGGCCTGACCCGTGCCACGCGTAGATTCAAAGCGCAGCGCGAAGAGTTTCCACTGGTCAAGCTGGCGCTGGACAAAGACAAAGCAAATAGCCACTTCTACCTAACGGCAAGGGTCGATTTACCACTGTTTGCACTGGGCGATGGCCATAAAATGCTGTCGGGACAAGAAATAGAGCAGGCCTATCGCCAACTCTATGAATTCGCTGATCGTATGGAGATCCGGCTTTTTGCACATGAACAAGACCTTCAGAAGGACGACCTTGAAATTGAACTAAGTCAGGACAATGATGAGGCGCCTTCAGTAGAGGACGAGTCTATACCAACCGTCCGGTTGCGTCGTGGATGGCGCCGGGAGAAGACGCCCCATGGTCCTGTTGTTCTGACTGAAGTGTATCTAACCCGGAGCGAGTTCTCTGCGGTGCGCGCTCTAAGGTTTGACGGTCGAGACTCTGTGCCGGACAAGCTGGCGATGTTATCGCTTAACAACGGCGTGCCACTGCTGCAATTCTATCCCAGCGGGAATCACAGGGCGGTGCAGTTGGCGTTCCCCCATGGGGATATACAGGAGGGTGAATTGCAGCTGCTAACACGCTGGCTGGAGCATGTCTCGAGCAATGTGGCCACGCGATCGACCAGTGTTGTATTGGAACCCGTATAACGCAAAGCGGAAGGCATTTGAGCATCTACCAACCGGAGGATGGGCTGTTTGTTTTTCGAACAACTTTTACGTGTTTGACGCCAGACCTAAGGATGCTTGAATCGGTGATGCTTTGGTGACTTAAGTCTCATTTCTGCTAGTCTACCCGGATAGAATAAGCGCCACTCAGCGGTGTAGATTTGATAAGTGATTGGCCAATAAATAGCCAGCGCCTTAGGGGGAAGACACTTGATTTCGGCCTATCACGCGAAATACTACGCCCATGAATTGACACGGCGCGATACCGCCCACGGCATCGGCCGCCTGTCCCATTCATTGTTCGACGCCAAGGTTGACCTGAATCCGCATCAGATTGAAGCAGCACTGTTCGCCCTGCGTAACCCCTTACAGCAGGGGGTGCTGCTGGCGGATGAAGTCGGTCTCGGTAAAACCATCGAGGCAGGCTTGGTCGTCTGTCAGTCCTGGGCGGAGCGCCGCCGGCGTCTGCTGGTAATTTGTCCGGCTAGCCTTCGAAAGCAGTGGGCTCAGGAGCTGCAAGAGAAGTTTGCGGTCCCCACGGTAGTGGTCGATGCGGTTTCCATGCGTAAACAAAGCGTGGGAGACCTGCTTTCTACCTTACAAGCTATGGCAGGCAAGGCCGTCGTCATCATGTCCTATCCTTTCGCCGCTAAGCTGGAGGCGGAGCTGCGCGCCATCCCCTGGGATCTGGTAGTGATTGACGAAGCCCACAAGCTACGTAATGCACATCGTTCAAGCAACCGTACCGGGCAGGCCTTAAGGCGCGCATTGGATGGCCGCAAGAAGGTGCTGCTAACGGCCACTCCATTGCAGAACTCGCTAATGGAGCTATACGGTCTCTCCACACTCATCGACGAGCACATGTTTGGCGACGAAAAAGCGTTTCGCCGGCAGTATGTACATGGAGCTGCTTCCATGGATGAGCTGCGAGCCCGCCTGGGTTCTTATGTCAACCGTACATTGCGGCGTGATGTGCTGGAGTACATTCGTTATACGGAACGGAAGGCGCTGACTCAGCCATTTGAGCCAATCGATGAGGAGCAATCTCTCTACGAGCGTATTTCAGCGTTCTTGCAGCGCGAGGATTCCTACGCTTTGCCGAGGCAGCAGCGCCACCTTACAGCTCTGATACTGCGCAAATTGCTAGCCTCCAGTTCCCACGCGGTGGTGGGTACCCTGCTCACTATCCGCGACCGTCTTGAACGGATGTTGAATGGCGCAGAGGAAGATGACGGCAGTCAGCTACTCGAGCAACTCGTCAATGATGACGATCTGGAGCAGGATTACCTGGAGGACGAAGGCGACCTTGAAGGTGGTGAGCAGCGACAGCTGCAAAAGGATAACCTGCGAGAAGAAATCGCCGAATTGACCGCCTTTATCGATGCCGCTAATGCCCTGGAGACTGATACTAAGGCCCAGGCACTACTCAAGGCGCTAACCCTCGGTTTTGGCAAAATGGCTGATCTGGGCGCTCCTAGGAAAGCCATCATCTTCACTGAATCCAAACGCACGCAGGAATACCTGCATCGCTTTCTCTCAGCCAACGGGTACCAGGACAAACTGGTCCTGTTTAGCGGAACCAATACGCACGAAAACTCTACGGCAATCTACCGGGACTGGTTA
The DNA here is from genome assembly GCF_001750105.1 of Microbulbifer aggregans. Taxonomy (NCBI): domain Bacteria; kingdom Pseudomonadati; phylum Pseudomonadota; class Gammaproteobacteria; order Cellvibrionales; family Microbulbiferaceae; genus Microbulbifer; species Microbulbifer aggregans. Next base: position 790,668 of record NZ_CP014143.1, on the reverse strand, counting down.
GAAGAACATCAGGGTAGCGACCGCGTAACCGGTTCCCCACAGGTAGATCGCCGTACCGCACTGATCGACCATTTTCGCAAGGACGATGGCAGTGGTGCGGAAATTATGATCGCTACGGAAGCGGCCGCCGAAGGTGTGAACCTGCAATTCTGTGCACTGATCATTAATTACGACCTGCCGTGGAATCCACAACGGGTAGAGCAACGCATCGGCCGCTGCCATCGCTACGGCCAGCGTTTCGATGTCGTGGTAATCAATTTTCTTAACACCCGCAACCAGGCAGATCAGCGCGTGCTGGAGTTGCTTACAGAGAAATTCAATCTTTTCTCCGGAGTATTTGGTGCATCCGATGAAGTACTAGGCCGGGTTGAAGGTGGGCTTGATTTCGAGAAGCGTATCCTGCAGATCTATGACACTTGCCGCCACCCCGAGGACATTGAGGCTGCGTTCAACACCTTGCAAAGCGAACTCGAAGAGGCGATCACCGACCGGATCAAAGACACCCAGACCCAGCTACTGGAAAATTTTGATGAGGATGTGCACGATCGCCTCAAGCTGCGTCTCGACGAAGCCGAAGCGCGGCTGGACAGGATTGGCCGCTGGTTCTGGGGCGTGACCCGCCATGCACTGGCCAAGTGTGCTCGGTTCGACGAGCAGTCTTATGCTTTTTCCCTGACTCAGCCTCCGCAAGCCATCGCCTCGCTGGCACCAGTTGGTCGCTATCAATTTATTCGCGGCGCTTCTCAGCCAGACATGATGGCGCACGCCTATCGGCTGAGTCATCCATTGGGGGAATGGAGCATTGATGCCTGCCTCAAGACAGAAACTCCCCCGGCTCTACTCAAGCTGGATTACGCCAAACACGGCTCGCGGGTTTCGGTCATCGAGCAGTTACGCGGCAAATCAGGGTGGCTTACTTTGGTCCACCTAAGCGTCACCGCCTTTGATACCACCGATGCCCTTTTATTTACGGGCATTACAGACGGTGGCCAGGTATTGGATCAGGAAACCTGCGAAAAGCTGATGGCCATCCCGGCAGCTGCCAAGCCGGAAACCCTGAGCTCCGAAATGCCGGGAATTCTTGTGGCTAATAGTGAGCGCCGGGTTCAGGCCAGTATTGCCGAAGTATTGGAAGCCAATCAGCGGCTGTTCAATGAAGAACGGGATAAGCTGGAACGCTGGGCCGACGACAAATTGTTGGCCGCTGAAGAAGCCCTGCGCAACACAAAATCACGTATTGCACAGTTGAAACGCGATGGTCGCAAGGCGGAAAGTTTGCAGGAACAGGCAGAGATTCAGCGCGAGCTTGCGGAGCTGGAGCGAAAACAGCGTCGCCAGCGTCAGGAAATCTTTGTCGTAGAAGATGAGATTATTGAAAAGCGCGATGCGTTGCTCGACTCGCTGCAACAGCGATTAAATCAAAAGGCAGAAACTACAACCCTCTTCACCTTACGCTGGCAAGTAGTCTGACCCTCGGGGATTAAGACAGTAAAAGTTTAAAGCGAATATCAATATTTAAGGCCAACCAATGACCACCAAGCAATCCGCAAAATTCCGTGAGCTTATCGTCAAGCTGCGTGAGATATTTCAGATTGACCGCCCGGAGCTGGATTTCGGTATTTATCGCATTCTTAATACCCGTGCCAATGAGATCAATGAATATCTAGAAAATCGTCTGCCGGAAAAAATTCAGGCCGCGCTGGCTGAGGGCGGTGCCGCGCACCGAGAACAATTAGCGCAGGAGCTTAAAGATAAGGAAGCCCAATACGCGGCTGATGGCCTAAACCCTGACGAAGTGCCCAAGATCAAGGAACTGAAGCAGAAGCTCGACCAGTACAGTAGCGGTGCCAATGAACATGAGAGCGCGGTATTTTCTCACCTGTTAGCCTTTTTCTCCCGCTACTACGATAGCGGCGACTTTATCAGCCAGCGTCGCTATAAGGGCGATACCTATGCCATTCCCTATGCCGGCGAAGAGGTTATGTTGCATTGGGCCAACAAGGACCAGTACTACACCAAGAGTGGTGAAAACTTCGCCAACTATAGCTTCAAGTTGGAGGATGGTCGCACTGTACATTTCCGCTTGGTGGCGGCCGATACTGCCAAGGACAATCGTAAAGACAGCGAGAAAGAGCGCCGCTTTGCACTGATTGAGCGCAAGACGGTTACTCGTATCGATGATGGCGTTGAATATCAGGAAGAGCTGCTGCCGGTGGAGGAAGTCGAGGGTGAAGGCGGTAAAGAACTGGTTGTCCGCTTCGAATACAAGCCCATGCCAAAAGGCAGCAAACAGGAAGCTCTGGTTAAAAAGGCAGTGGAGGCCGTGTTGTCAGATGCTGCCGTGAAAGCTCAGTGGCTAGACTTAAACGGCCGTGCGCCTACGGAGAAAAATCCCCAGCGCACCCTATTGGAAAAGCATCTAACCAATTACACGAGCAAAAATACGGCTGACTACTTTATACATAAGGATCTGGGCGGTTTTTTGCGTCGCGAGCTGGATTTCTATATCAAGAACGAAGTCATGCATCTGGACGATGTGCAGAGTGCTGGTGCAATTGCAGATATCGAAAAGTCTCTGCGTATGATCCAGTGTCTGCGCGCGATATCTCTTGAATTAATCGATTTTCTGGCCCAGCTAGAGGAATTCCAGAAAAAGCTGTGGCTGAAAAAGAAGTTTGTGGTGTCCAGTCATTACTGCATGACCTTGGATCGAGTGCCGGAAGAGCTCTATCCGGAGATAGTTGAAAATGAAAACCAGTGGTCGCAGTGGCGGCGACTCGGGGTTTGGGAGTCTATTGCACCCGGTACGGTTGAAGACCTGAAGTCCGGACTTTTTCGGATGGTTGATACAAGTCTGTTTGGCGAGAAATTTAAACGGAAACTATTGCAAAGTCATAATGATATAGATAGTGAGGTTGGCGGGTTACTTGTGCATGGAGATAACTTCCAAGGGTTGTCTATGCTGTATCCACGATATTCAGAACAAGTGAAATGCGTTTACATAGACCCGCCATACAATACCGATGCTAGCGCAATATCCTACAAAAATGGCTATAAGTCGTCGAGTTGGGTTTCGTTAATGCAAAGTCGACTCGACAAAACACGCCAGCTAATGACTCAAGATGGTGTGCTGGTTGCGGCAATTGATGATGCACAATATCGGGAATTGAACTTTCTTTTATCGGATACGTTTGACGGGAATCTACTTGGGACCATCGTTGTTCGTGCTAACCCTTCTGGACGGCCGACACAAAGTGGATACGCTGTATCTCATGAGTACATGTTGATCGCGGGAGAGTCCGATGAGTCTAAGATTCAACGCCTCCCTCCGACACCGGAGCAAAAGGCGAGATTCTCTGAGAGTGATGAATATGGGATATTTGAATGGCGTAACTTGCGGCGAGAGGGCTCTGACTCCGACAGGGATGCGCGAAGATATATGTATTACCCCATTTATATATCTGATACTTCTATTCGAGTTCCTGAAATGGAGTGGAAAGAAGATACTGAGGAGTGGGTTGCGCTTGAGGAGCCAATAGATGGGGAGGCAGTAGTATTTCCAGATAATGAAAATGGAGTTCAAAAACGATGGCGCTGGGAGTGGAAGACGGTTGAAGCCAAGAAGTCTGAATTAGGGGTGAGAAAGGATAGGTCTGGTAAGAATTATGTATATTACAAGCGGCGCCCAAATGAGGAAGGAGTTGTTTCTGTTTCAACGTGGGCCAGTGCTAAGCATTCAGCAACAGAGCACGGAACGGCTTTGTTAAAGAATTTATTTGGGGCGAACCCCTTTTCTTATCCAAAGTCAATCCATGCTGTAGAGGATTCGATTTATATAGCAGGCGCATCCAAGCAGAATGCCTTAGTGCTTGACTATTTTGGTGGGTCAGGGACAACCGCCCATGCGGTAATAAAGCTGAATCGTACTGATGGCGGGAAGAGAAAGTATGTACTTGTTGAGCAGGGGGAGTATTTCGAAACAGTCCTAAAGCCTAGAGTCCAGAAGGTCATTTACTCTCAAGATTGGGAGAATGGGAAGCCCTCTGCATCTGATACTGGTATGTCTCATTGCTTCAAGGTTCTCAAGCTAGAAAGCTACGAAGACGCGCTTAATAACTTGCAGTTGCGCCGCCCTTATGGCTCAGAAGACTGGGTCAACAACGCGACTAATGAAGTCAAAGATGACTATCTGCTGCGCTACATGTTGGATGTTGAGAGCCGCGGTTCGCTGCTATCTGTAGAGGATTTCAAGAAGCCTTTCAGCTACACCTTGGATGTGGCGGTAGATTCGGCTGGAGCCTCGGAACCGCAGAAGATCGATCTTTTGGAGACCTTTAACTATCTAGTCGGTCTGCGAGTGAAGCATATCGACGCCCAGCCGGAACGCGGTTTCGCGACGGTGACTGGCACTCTGCCTACTGGTGAGAGCTGCCTGGTACTTTGGCGTGACTGCGAGCTGCTGGATTACAAAGGTGTTACCAAGTTGTGCGACAGGCTGGCGATAAATCCTTCGGATAGCGAGTTCGATGTGGTCTATATCAACGGCGACCATAATATCCCCTCCGTGCTGACGCAGACCGCCGATGAAGGAGGTGCAACTCGTGTATTGAAACTGCGCCAAATCGAGCCGGAGTTTCTGGAGCGCATGTTCTCGGTGGAGGACGTCTGATGGCGCGGGCATCCAAGAAAATCAAGCGCAGTTTCCATCAAGAGCTAGTGTTGAACCGCTGGTTGATGCAATTCTTTCAAGGGGGAAACTTGGGCGCGCTAAAGCTACGCTTGGGCGATGACCGCCATGAGGGAATCGACGAGGATGGGCAGTCCCTGTTCTTCCAAGAACTGACGCGCAATCTGTTCGAAGTAGACCTGATATCAGAGACTGAGCTACGTCGCTATGACTTGAACATTGTCGGTCACTGGCAAGCCATTACTGCGCTGCGCAATAAGCGCGAAGGCCACGAGCTGCGGATGAAGTACTTTCAGTACCTCTCACTGTTGTTCACCGAGATCTACCTGGACTGGTACTTCAACAAGCGACAGGCCCTACTTGACGGCTTGAACGAGCAGATGGCTCGCTATTGCGAGGAGGCGGGTGCGGAGCCCTTTCGCGACTTCGTGGCCGATGATCTAAACAAGATCGCCTTCTGGAACGCCACCGGCAGCGGCAAGACGCTGCTGTTGCATGTCAACATCAAGCAATACCTGCATTACTTCCAGGCCGGTCACCGCGACCACTACCCGGACAAGATTATCCTGCTTACTCCTAATGAGGGGCTTTCTCGGCAGCATCTGGAAGAGCTGCATCTGTCCGGTATGGGCTTCGCACAGCCTTTCAATAAGGCGCAAACGCCACCGCGGGGTACCATCGAGATCATCGATATCAATAAGCTCGGTGAGGAGATGGGGGAAAAGACAGTGGCCGTGGATGCCTTTGAGGGCAACAACCTGGTACTGGTGGACGAGGGGCACCGCGGAACAGGGAAGGCTGCTGGTGCCTGGATGAGCCGGCGTGATGCCCTGGTGCGCGGTGGCTTTGCTTTTGAATACTCGGCCACCTTCGGTCAGGCTGTAGCCAAAGGTCTGACAGTAGAGGGCGCCGAGACGGATATCAAGAAGAAGCGCGCGAAAATGCTGTTCGGAACCAGCAACTTGAGAAAGCTGGATGAAGATCAGTTGGCTGAACTCGCCCTCAGCAGTGAGGACCGACGCCAAGCCCGCATCAGTGCTACGCGGGAGATCTATGCCAAGTGCATCCTGTTTGATTACTCTTACAAATTCTTCTATGAGGATGGATATGGCAAGGAGTCGCTAATCCTCAATATGGATGGTGAAGCCTATGAGCAGGCCGATAATGCTGGGAAGTATTTCACAGCTTGCCTACTATCATTCTATCAGCAGTTGTGGCTCTGGAGTACACACCAGGAAAAACTGAGCGATTACAATATAGAAAAGCCGCTGTGGGTGTTTGTTGGCAATACCGTGGCCGGTGAAGAATCTGACATCTTAGAAGTGGTTAACTTTCTCGCGTTTTTCCTGAATCAGGATGCTCGGGTTAAATCCTGGCTCGCGGATTTGATTGCTGATAAGGCGCAAATTCTGGATGCGAAGGGTAACAATATCTTCAAGGGGCGCTTCACGCCGCTGATGGGGTTTGCTGACAAGCTCGACGACCTTTATGCCGATATTTTGAAGCGACTGTTCAATGCGAACTCCAGACAGCGATTGAAGTTAGTCAATCTTAAGGGTAGTAAGGGTGAGCTGGCGCTGCGCGTTGGCACTTCCGAGCCTTTTGGCCTGATTAATATAGGTGACGATGCGAAGTTCTTTAAATCTACAGAAGATGCTGAAGGTTTTGACAGCGAGCCGGATGATGATTTTAGCGGTGCCCTATTCGGGACCCTGAATGATAAAGAGACGACTCTCAATGTGCTAATCGGTTCGCGTAAGTTCACTGAGGGCTGGAGCAGTTGGCGCGTGTCTACAATGGGCCTGCTGAATATGGGCCAGGGCGAGGGGTCACAGATCATCCAACTTTTTGGGCGTGGAGTGCGCCTCAAAGGCAAGGGGTTCTCCCTAAAGCGCACCTTGCCGCAGGATCGGCCCAAAGGCGTCCACCTGGACAAGCTGGAGTCACTCAATATTTTCGGCGTCCGTGCCAGTTATATGGCTGCGTTCAAAGACTATCTTAAAGAAGAAGGGATTACGCCCAGCGATGAAGTTCTCGAGCTCGATTTTCCCACCAAGGCCAACCTGCCTGCAGGTCAGTTAAAGACTCTGGCACTTAAAGACGGTTACAAAGACAACCAGAAGTTGGGGTTCAAGCGCGCCCACTTTCCCTGGCTGTATGAGATCCCCGCCGAGTTCGAGAATAAGATCAAGCTGCCCCATGTTGTGCTCGACCTGTACCCGAGAGTGGAGGCGCTGAGTTCGCAAGGCAAGGCTACTACTGTACCCACAGAGGCCCGTCATAAAGGCAAGTTAAACAAGGGTTTATTCCCCCTGTTCGATTGGGACAGGGTTTATCTTACCGTACAAAACTACAAGCTGCAGCGCAGCTGGAGCAATCTGAGGCTGAATCGCCAGAAGTTGGTAGATTTCTGTGCTGGGGCATCGGATTGGTACACACTTTATATTCCTGAGGCAGAGCTTACCGTCACCGCTTTTGATAATGTCAGGAAGCAGGAGGACATCCTGATTCGGCTTCTCCTCGACTATACAGACCGTTTTTACAAGTCTCTGAAGACTGGCTATGAGGGCCAATTTTACGACGTCATTCGCATGGATGATGACCATGGCTCGATGCTGAAGTTGTACCAGTTCGAGATTGAAAATACTGATGACGGACTGGAGTACCAGAAAAAACTGGAAGTACTGAAAAAGCTGGTAGCAGACGGGATGATCGGTGAAGCCAGTAAGTGGAACGCGCCACATATGGTGGCCATTAGCTTCGATCGCCACCTCTACTATCCGCTGTTGTCGCTAGAAGACAAGGATGCCGTTCCGCTGAAATTACGTCCGTTGGCATTCGACGCTCCCAGCGAGTGGGAATTTGTTCGCGACCTGGAGGCTTTCTACAATTCCGCTCCGGGGAAGGAGGCTGTCGGTTCACGGAGCCTCTATCTACTGCGTAATGCGGCGCGCGAGGATAAAGGGTTGGGATTTGCCCTCGCAGGCAATTTCTATCCGGACTTCCTTCTGTGGCTGGTTGATGACGAATCCGGCGAGCAATGGCTCACCTTCGTTGACCCTAAGGGTCTGAGAAATCTCGACCTCTCCCACCCCAAACTGGGACTGTACAAAGAAGTGAAAACAGTGGAAGCAACACTAGAGAAGCAGGCCAAAGCTGGCGAACCGAAGCTGGTCTTGAACGCTTTCGTACTATCACCGACGAAGTTCGCCGACCTGCTCAATGTTAGCGACCCCGCTAAGAAAGCAGAGCTTGAGGACCGACATGTGCTGTTTATGGAAGATGGCGGTGAGAATTACTTATCAAAAATGTTTGCCAGGATTGGTTAAGGATGCAGGCATTGACTCGTGATGAGTTTACGAGTCGGAGGCGGAATAGATTTCAATGAAAATCTGATCGGAGGGCAGTAGCCCTCCGTCTTTCTGTCAAGGTACACCCGCAAGCGCTATGTTAGATGGCTATAGCAAGCTGCTAGAAAAATCGTCGCCGCTATTATTTGACCGCTGAAAATTTGGAGGAGCGCCTCCAGTTATGAACCTTTAGGCATTTGGCCTTGCTATTAGAGTGTGGGCCAGGGCGTATCTAATATATAGGCGATTACACGCTGGGTTCTACACAGGTCAATTGTGGCTCCAACAGTACTCAACCTCTGTGTGATTTGCGTTGAAGTCTGAAAGCTGGCCTCATTCGAACGCTGCAAGATCGACTTCCCAGACCCTACTTTACACCGAGAGTACACTTTCTTATCCACCAAAATCCCCTTGTTCTATCCGTCTTAATACACCAAGGACTTTGGTACGGCCACTTTTAGTAGCAAGTATGGCAACTGGGGCGCACCCAAGTGCCGGCGCGTGAGTCACAAGCCATAATCTGGCTTTCTCCTTGCGTGAAAAGATACTCAATGCGAGAGTCCACACGTCAAGCAGCTGAAGAATTCCCTCTGTACTAGTTTCAAACACGAAATCAGGAGATTCGTTACATGTAGTGGTTGCGGAGAGCCATTCGATGCTTTCCTCATCTGGAGCCAAGCTGATTTTGGCCCTTGCTTTGATCTGTTTCCCGGCAGCCAGGTCCTGCCCAGCAAGCTGCTGATCAAGGTAACCGCGAACCATGTGCATGCCTGGTATGCCGTGGCGCTCCACGATCTCAACCGGTGTCATCCCATCGAAGTGGTTATTTGGGTGCGATATCCATTGATACACAAGATCCCTGTTCGCTGGAAACAGTACCCGCAGAGATTTATGGATGCCCAGGAGGATGCTGGCTCGTTCGAGCTTGTCACGGTCGGCGGCGAAAGATCCCCGGGAGAGATACTCGTTCGGGTCAATGGGACTCTCAGGATTGAGACCGAGCAGGATCAGTCTCTGGGGATTCGTAATCTGCCAATGATCGAAGAGCTTGAACAGTATCCTGCCAAGCCGGCCCCTTTCATCGGGTTGTCTTTTCATGAATGTTCTTCCTCATTCTGCCGATTCTGCTGGTTAGATTGTGCGCTTTCTATCCTATACTCCGGCCAACAAATGACCTCGACCAATATACAGTCTTTGCTCATCCAATCACCTCTACAAACACAGGCATACCAGTCGCCGCTTTCAGGCATCGAACAACCGCTACTATTAGCCAGCACTACGCAGTATGGTTGATCCATGAATTTGAACTGGTTCAACAATGACATATGACCGAAGTTAGTAGGGATTCTCTGAAAATCCTGTATCTGTAGTGGCATTTTGAAAAAGGTAGCGTCAGCTAACAGGTTTTGTCCTTTTTCACGTAGGGCGGTACGAAGCGACTGTCTAATTGTGGATAGCATGATCTTTCTCCTGTTTAGAGAGGTCACGATATCCCCATTTGAAAAAATGCAACTTTGCCCTCTTTGGACGCTTATGGCTGCGCGCTATAGCCTTTTGATTAGGCCCATCCGCTCTTTTCATCACCGATATTGGCCACCTCGGCTACAGGTGGAAGTAGGCTGAAACGGTAATAGGGTATGAGATATAGTAACCTCTGACTTTAAGCCAGCAGGGAGTGCAATCGCTTGAAATCAATTGAAATGCTTGGCGTAGGGATGCGCCTAGTGGGTGTGTATGGGCTGATCCAGTCGATCGGCTTTCTGGTGGAGATCTCGCAGTTCCTCGCCATTTACCTTTCCGGCGAGTACACCCAACGCCTCAGCGGCTGGTACCTGATGCAGGCCGGTGCGCTGCTGCTGATGGTGTTCGCCTCTCTGGTACTGGTGAAGTTTCCGGCTACCGTTGCCCACTGGCTGCTACCCACCACCAGTGAACCCGGCACATCCCTTTCGCAACCAGCTGAAGAACTGCAGGCCATCGGTTTGACCCTGATGGGCTGCTTCCTGCTGAGCTACGCGATCCCAGACTTTTTCTCCAGCCTCTACCTGTGGCGCACGGCCGCCTCTGCGTCCGGACCGATCGCTATTACTGACGAGGATGTGCATGTGGCGAACCTGCTCAACGGGGTGATCGAACTAGGCCTGGGCCTACTACTGATTTTGCGTGCCCGTGGCCTCAGCCAACTGTTTACTCGGCTCCGCTATGGGGCTACCTGAGTTCGGCATTCGGGCGGGGCACCGATGCGACCGCGGTTGCCAAGGGGTAAGAAAATTCTGAAGGTGTGTTGTGTGAGTCAGTATGGCCATCCCTGGCCTTATCAATGTCCACTGATCGACGCCAATAAGCCCTTGGCAACCGCCTGTCTTGAGTGCAGCTTGCCGGCCCCAAAGCTTGTCTTTAAGGGCCTTCTCTCGTTGTGTCAGGGGCCTCTGGACAACTGGTTTCTAGAAGGGATACAGCGGTTGACTGTTTGGGCGTGGCGATGGCTAGATATGGAGCGACGTAGCTCCATTGTCCATAATATTCCGCAATCTCGCGAGCGACTGTTTTGTAAACATATGCTGTTGTGGCGCTGTATGTATTTTCAATTTCATCCCATAACCACAGCATGTGCTCGAGCTCCCAGGCTTTAGGTCTAATGTGGAACTTGCGCAGTACCTTTTCTGCGATACGCATCATTAGCTTTTCCCGATTTGAGTTCGTAGTGCGCCGCTTACCTCGCCGGTGCCGAATTAGTTTACTGATGTCACTTTTTACATGCTGTAAACTACTTCTCTGACTCATTGCGCTCTCCCCGATAGCTTCCGATATAAGTTGATACGACTTGCACACGCCCATGCCCGAGTTCATTGGTGATTATTTCTCGGGCATGTTGATCGAGCTTTCTTTCAGCTAGAGGTAGTCCAAATGCACGGCAGTTGACAGGACTGTAGTGACCTGTTAGCTCTAGATAACGCCTAGCAGCATACTCGTGCCGTAAGCCATGGATCGTTAATCCATACTTTTCCCTTAGAACGGGTAGCGATTCATTTTCGACCACCTTCATGAGTTGCTCTTTGGTGCTGTCTACAGGTATGAGGGAATAATTCTTTCCAACAAATTGCCGACAATGGCAAAGCCAGTCGTAAATAGCATCTGTCACCGGGATAGCTCGTCGGATCTCCCGGCCCCGACCTCCCTTCGTGCCATATTGGATATCGATATTTCCGCTGGCTCTGTATTCTTTGAGCGCGGCTGTAATATCGAAACATACAGCCTCTTCTAGGCGCATTCCGCAGTACACGATTAGACCAATGATCCCAAGGACCCTCGGTGCTAGATGCTCTCTCGTTTCTTTGATGATGTCCTCGGGTTTTATGTAGCGGTGCGGTTCGATTCGCACATTCCGGCGGCGACTTTGAGTTGAGCCAGATGGTGAGACTGTTTCCCACTTTCCATAGGTGATTGTTGACATCAGCGAGTTGATTGCTGAAATCAGCTTCTGCAGGTATGCGGCTTGGTACTTTCGGGCAATGGATGCCGCGAAGGCTTCTAGATGTGCCTCCTCGAAAGCGCCAACATCATAGATGGCATGCTCTTCACGCATATAGCGGCTAAATTTTTTGAATGCAGCAATGTAACTCTCTTGTGTCCGTGAACCGATTTCACCTTTTTGGTGGCGCTTTCTGATTGCTGCTTTGGCGGCCTTCAGTGGCGATTCGCCCCAACCACGATTTTTTCCATAGCTCATGACATGTCTCCTGACACTAGATTTTTGGCTGTAAGGGGGGCTCAGCGTGCGTAATGGCCAGGTTGTTTAGCGGTCTTGCCACCCATCAGTGGCTGCCAGAATCTGCACGTGAGAAAAGATCGCCAGGGATACTTAATTAGGCGAATGTGCATGCTTGCTGTCGATGTACAAATCGAGGCTACATGCCATGTAAAAAGGGAGCGCTTCTCAAGCTGGCTCGTCAGGCTAAGCGTCCCTAGAGGGTATGGACCTTTTCATGCCGATAGCATGATGTGAATGATGCTCACTTAGAAGCTGAGCTAACTCAACGCAGCATGCTGCGTTTAACGAAACTTAACGAAATTCAATTCGTTATCTTTCTACCTCTTGTGTAGAAAACACAAGGTCTGTAGCCATCCTACCTATAAAACCGTTTCTGTCTAGAGGCGATCGAAAAATATTTTTTCGGTGAGAGTTCACGAGAGGATCTGAGAATTCGTCTGATCGGGCCAGAGAACATTAGCTAACCAAACACGCATAACTTTCATCTCTGAAGGTGCGGAGTTTTGTTGTCGGGCAGGCTTTGGACTGCCAGGAATTTGAAGATTGTCATCAGTATTTATATTCGTGATTGGACATATGATGCGGGGCGGAAAATATTGGTACTGTTTATTGATGGGGTTGAAATTCACTTCCATTAGTTTTTAGGAGGGATTTTAGGCCGATCGGACCTTACCAGCTGCCTAAATGACTGGCAACGTGGCCCTTAGGGGCGATTCGCCCTCAGAGAGGGGCTCTGGCCCGTCTCTGGCGCCACCAGAGGATTGGCGGTTGTGGTATCTATACCGTGTAAAAAAACTGAGGTTAGTGCCATGAATCAGAATGATGAAAATCGACTCCTGCGTCGGTCTGATGTAGCCAAACTTCTCGGCATAGGTCAATCGACCTGGTCACGCTGGGTTTCCGAGGGGAAAGCGCCCCCTGGAATTCGTCTCTCGTCACGAGCAGTCGCATGGAGATACTCCACCATATTAAAGTTCGTCGAAGAACGAGCGGATTGAGCGAGTAAGCATACTTCATCTCGTCGAGCTTTTGAGGTGATCTAGGTAATCAGCCCAGCGCTGCATTAGGGCGCGGCGTTCGGGTAAAAATGTTGTTCGGTTGTAAGCTCGGCCGAGTGAATCGCGCACGCGGTGCGCAAGTTGCGCTTCGATGAGCTCTACTCGTTCGTGAAGTATTTCATCGAGCAATGTGCGTGCACTTGCCCTAAATCCGTGTGCGCTATGCTCCGGACTTTTGGTGTGGCTGTTTCGGCTTTTAATTCGATCTTTGTAGCCGATTTTTTCTAGGGCACGATTTAGCGATTCTGGATTCGCGTGATTTTGGTGGTCGCGTTGACCGCGAAACACGTACGGTAGGTGACCAGTGTAGGGATGAATTGTTCTAAGCAGATCGATTGCCTGCCGTGACAGGGGAACTAGGTGATCCATTTTATTGATTTTCCCTTCCTTTTTATCTTGCCAGGGAATAATCCAAAGAGATTCTTCCCAATTGATATTTTCCCAGCGCATTTTGGCGAGCTCGCCTGGACGCTGAAAAACCAGCGGTGCGATCTGCAGCATGGTGCGGATGACAATAGAACCTTGGTAACGGTCAATCTTGACGAGCAGGCGTCCGAATTCGGCCGGGTCGGTAATTGCGGCGTGATGCTCAGTTTGTTTTGGTGGAACTACCCCTTGAAGCACCGCGGCAGGGTTGTGGCGCGCAAGGCCGGCTTGAACGGCAAACCTCAAAATCTGATTCAGCACTTGGCGTGCATTATGTGCGGTTTCCAATGCGCCGCGGGCTGCGATTTCCTGCAGGATCTGAGCGAGCTCGTATGTCTGGATTTCTGTTACTGGGCGTGATCGCAAACGTGGAATCAGGTCATTATCCAGTAGGGCCAGCCGCTTTTTGCGTGTTGACGGCGCCCAAGTTGGCTCTCGAAGTTTGTACCATGCCCGCGCCACTTGCTCGAATCTATTATTTTGGATTTGAGACTTTTCCCGCTTTTGTTGTTCACGCCAGATGCGGGGATCGATCCCATCTGCCAATAGCTCCCGGTAATGCTCGCGAACTGCACGGGCCTTTTTGAGGGAGACAGCGGGGTAGATACCAAGACCGATGTCGCAGCGTTGCCCCTGCCAGACATAGCGGAAGAGCCAGCGTTTGGTGCCACTGGGTAGTACTTCGATCAGCAGGCCTTGACCATCGCTCCGTCTGTACTTTTTATGCTCCGGTTTCAGAGACTTCAATTTGGGGTCTGTCATATACATGAAACTTGCTCTCCTGTCCTCTCTGGCGCGTAGGGAGCGCCGATGATTGTGGCCTCGCGACAAGGCATACCAAGGGTGCCTGTCGCGCAGAGGTACATGCTGGCAAGGAACCGGTAGGGCAGGTGCGGCGAGTACCGGGGATAGAGGGGGCGCTCGCCTACGGCGTGATCGGAGGCCGGAGGCTTGAATTTGGGGGATTGGCGTAGGGTAACAATTCGCGCGAACGCCCACGGTATAAGGGCTGGAGGCCGATTGTGTGGGTACGAAAGGGCAGAAAGGCGCCGTAACCACACCCGTAACCACAGATTGTGGGTATACAGGGAGTGGACGTGAGTCGTTCTGAGAAAACAAAAAAGCCAGCAGACCTGATGGTTGCTGGCTTTTGAGCGTATCGGAGAAAATCCGATAAGAGTAGATGGTGCCCGGAGGCGGATACGGCACCAAACTCTACAAACCCTACTAGAATCAAACGCTTAGCAGGCCCGCTTGTCACCGATTGGGCCTCTCTGGGTGACAATTGTGTATCACGCATGGAGCTTTTTCCATGCCAAGCGGGCGACTGGGGTCAAAATGACCCATATGACAATGACCTCGGGGTGGTAGAGCGGGTGCAGGGTCTTAGCTGGTGTGGCTGTTATTTGATATCGCTATGGGGTTTAGAAGTCGCGACCGTCTGGATCTTCGAAACACCCAATCTCCTCGAGAAGCCCATGCTCTCCGAGCTGACTTACGGCCGTATCTAGCTGATTTCCAGCGATAAGTGATATCAGTTGAGTGAGGCCGTCGGGATAGCGGCGAACGTATTCAAGGGTTTTGGGGCTAGCCTTCCATCGCTTGTATAAAATTTGCTCTGCGAATTGTCTGGCGGCATCCTCGTGCCACTCCCTTGTGTCGAACTGATCATGCCCCTTGAGGTGCGCCTTCACTTCTTCCCAGCTGAAGCTGAAGGGATCGAAGCCTTCACTCTCTAGCGCGGCGTATCCCTTTCTGAAGTTCTGGCATGTGCCCTTCGAGATACCGGTGGATTCTTGCAAACGCTTGGCTGAAAGCGCGCCAGTTTGTTTAAGCATCAGTCGCGCTATGGTCCATGCACCCTCGGTTCTCTCAGAAGCCGCCATGTTCAGCTTACATTTTCGATTTGCCTGTAGGGAGCGCTCGATAAGCTCCAAGCCACTGTCTGGCTGAAGGAGGAGTGCGGGAATCTCGGCTGAATACTTCACCATTCGGTATGCAGCCAGCCGATGATGGCCATCGACTACGATGTACCTACCGCCATAGCTGCAAACCTCTATGGGATCTAGTGGGCCTGACCGCCTTATCTCCCTGGCAAGATCCTCAATATGATAGCGAGTCATTCCGTCGCATCTGAATTGGAATACATCAGGTAATGCGTCGACTTCAGAGATCGGTACCGTGATGGGGGCTGGGTCAGAGGTATCCTTCTGGGGCTGGCTATCGTACTCAGCGATGAACTGCTGTGCATTGAGTGGATTGTTCATTTGGAGGTGATGTCTCTTCTTCAGTTCTGATCAGCGCATAGCTGATCACTTCATTGTTGTTTGCCAAGTTGTGTCTGCGCTTCAGGCCCTGAAGGGCGTCGAAGGCTTGGATGGGAATGGCTATAGATCGGAAAACTCTCTTCCCGGTCATGAGTTGCTCTAATTCGGGGATAGTCATGGGAACACCCTATGTGTGTGTCAAATAGGTGGAATGGGGAGTGGGGTATTGGGAGGAGAGGCTGGAGTGAGGTGCCACAGCGAGGCGGCATGGGCTTATGCTGTCATGGCAACAGCGCACCTCTCCACATATGTGTAGAAGTACGTCGTATGGCTAGAGTGGCCACGACATGGCCAGCATGCCGGTGCTGGTGTCCTAGTTAGTCGCCTGAAGACGGAGGCGCTTTATCAGTCGAGAAACGGTCATTGACTGGTACTCGCATCCTCTCGCTGACCTCAGCCCCGCCTTGTTTAGCTCGCTAGCAATCTGTCTAGTTGTGTATCCAGCTTTCACGAGAGGGGCGACTATCCCTTTCAGCTGCTCAGCATGACTGTCAGCCTGATGCTTGAGAGCTTCGTTTCGCTTGCCTGTCTTGTCTCGTAGGCCACCAAGCTTCACACCTCTGGCCTTGGCGGCAGCAAGTGCCTGCTTGGTACGCTGGCTAATGAATTCCCTCTCCTGCTCAGCCAGAGCCGCATAGAGGTGAAGCTGAAACTTGTCAGCACTGGGCATACAGGCAACCTTGAGGTCTACTCGCTTGATAACGCTTGCGATGTCCTCCACATCCCTGCTTAGACGATCGAGCTTTGCGACCAGCAAGGTGGCCCTCTCTTTCCTGGCAAGCTGGATCGCTTTCTCTCGCTGCTCTTTGATAGTTCCCGTGTCTTTGCCGGTAATCACTTCCGTGAAGGAGTTGATTACTTCAAAGGGCTGGTCACTGTAACGCTCGAGGTACAAGTTGATGTCCCGTTGCTGCGCCTCTATGCCTAGACCTGAGCTCCCTTGACGATCGGTAGATACTCGAAGGTAAGTA
This sequence comes from Microbulbifer aggregans, assembly GCF_001750105.1. Lineage (NCBI taxonomy): Bacteria > Pseudomonadati > Pseudomonadota > Gammaproteobacteria > Cellvibrionales > Microbulbiferaceae > Microbulbifer > Microbulbifer aggregans. Next base: position 774,077 of record NZ_CP014143.1, on the reverse strand, counting down.
ACGTAACGCCGCATGTCGCAGTTCCTTATGGCTGTGCTCCTTTTTTAATCAGTACCACAGCTTGGTGCTATGCTGCAACGAATAACTACGTTCGTTGTGCTTGTTGCAGTTCGTATATAAGAGTGCCTCATCAGCGAGTCGTCAGTAGGTGGGCATGGGCGCCAGTGGCGGGATCTTTGCTATGTTTGGGTAGTTGATAGCGCTTACTACCTAAAATACTTCTAAGCTGTGCCTTGGCGGTATGTTTGCCGAACTCAGATCGCCTCGTGGTTAGTGGTTACTTACTTTAGGTTGGTGGCCGTACCGAAGAGGAAGCTTCTCTGAGAACTTTGTGTTTCTTTGCAGTCAAAACCTAATGGAAACTGTATGTAAGGCATGTAAAATGATGTGGATACTAAAGGGGAAGCGTCAAATGAGTGCTCAGACAAATACAATAACAGATAGGCGAATCAAGGTCCTTAATGACTTCTACGAAATTAAGGGCGATGGAATTGCTCATGCAAGAATTGATCAGCTGAAATCCTCTAAAGAATTTCGGGCGTCTGTTAACAATCTTGCTTCCGCGAATTTGATTGGTAAGCCCAAAAAATAGCTGAGCTCTTCTGTGCCGTTTGCGCAGCGAGCTTTAATGGCCACTCAATAAGAAAAAGAAACAATGTCCAACAGTTCCGCCCTGTTCGTCATAACTATGGCGGTAGCAGGGTACGTCTACGTTTCTACTTGCTATAAGTTCAGATACAAAGTTGCACGTGAATCAGGATATAAGCTCTATTTAACGAGCCTGACCTACGGTTTTATCTTGGTGGGTGTATCCTGGTTTGTTTCCAAGTTGCTTTTTTGGCTCCCTGATGCCTTTAATTTCGAGCCTTTGGTTACGACCACTGATACTGACGAAGCAGTTGCCATATGTATCGGTGCGTTCCTGCTATCATTTCTACTGGCCAAGAGATATAACCAGAAAAATATATATATTCGAGCAGTCAATATATATAGGGTTTGGAGGAAGAATGATTTTGATCTGATGTGTTTCCGAGCCATGACGGATTTCAAGCCTCTCATGGTTTCTCACGAATCAGGTAAGGTATACGTTGGGTACGTAATCGACACCCTGTCTCCAGATGAAGAAAATGCTCACCTCACAATTTTGCCCATCTATAGTGGCTACAGAGCACCTGAAACCCACCAGGTTATCCTGGTAGTTAAATATGAAGGTGTGATTAGACTGGTCAACAGTGATTCAAATGATGAGCGAGAAGAGTCGGAGCTAGAGGATTATTACATGGCCTTTCCTAGGGACAAGATCAATAGCCTCCATATTTTTAATGAAAACTTGCATCACATGGCAAATCGCCAGTATGCGCAGAGCGAGGCTGCACTCGGGTCAGCTAAGACTCAAGAAGAGGCTGATGCTTTGGCATAAGCTTCTTGGGTTTGATCGGGAGCACATTCTGATGATGCTCCATATCATATTGCCTGGGTGTGGCTGGAAAGGTTAACCCCCCATAGGGGGGAGCGGATCATGAGGGCTTGTATCAAGCTCTGTTCTAGATGTTTGTCTCAAAATATTTCCCTCGACTTTTCAGGTTTGATCTAAGGTTTGGGCAGTTTTTCATAGCCTCCTTTTAAGTGGCGTAGATTCAAGCCGGTATACTCAACTTTGATAATCTCTTGATTCAATGATTCGACCGTAAAGCCCCGTCCACTATAGGTTTTTGTTTCTTTCAGGACAGCTTGTTCGTGCCCTACCATTTGTTGTAGCTTGGCAATATCTGCGTCATTTCGAATTGCTTCTTGAATGAAGGTATGCCGGAAGGAGTGAAACACTTTCCTTTCTTTTTGGAATCGCTCTGGTAGGTGGCCTTTGTCCCTGTATCCCTCGTTGTACCACTTAGATGCTTGATCTCCAGGCTTTCTGATTCCCTTCCTAATTCCGGGCAAAAGGCGGCTGCTCTTGCTACCAGTGTTTCGTAACTCTTCCACATATTCAGTGAACCCCAGTTCTATAAGCTGGGGGTGGATGGGGACTTCGCGAACGCCTGCAGATGTTTTGACTCGCTTTCCAGACTCTTCTTCGTCATTGATAGATATGAACCATATGCCTTCGCCAGTACGCCGAATGTCACTCACTGTTAGTTGCGCTAACTCTCCTACTCTGGCGCCCGTGAATAGGCCGAGAAGGATTAGCCACCAGTGAGATTTCTTACCCCAGCGCTGGGCCCATTTTTCGTCGTACCGGTACAAGGAGCTGGAGAATATCTCGCTCAGATCCTCAATGCTGTAGGCCTGATAGGACTGTGTCTCAGCCTTCAAACTGAGCCCTTCAAATGGGTTGATGTCTGTATAACCGTTCTGTCCAAGCCACTTGAAATAGCTAGACAGCTTGGCCAGCCTGTCATTGACAGTTTTCGCTTTGAGGGTTTCGCTTTCAGGGAGTTCTAGAGCTGTTAGCTCATCGGCCGTGAGGCTTTTGAAGCGGCCCTTGTTGCGGTGCTTGGGGAATTGTTTGATCGTATCGCGATATCGTCGTGCATCCTCGTGCTCTACCTTGGCTATTTCTGTGTCACCTAGAACAAAGCGCAATTCTTCAATGGCGTCACGATACTCTTTGACTGTGGCATCAGTTCGATTGGGAAATCTAGCCTTTTGATCACCCAGGTATTCATCGAATTTCTCCATGAAGGTTCCGGTTTTCTTCCGTGAGCCGCCCCCTCGGGTGGGTTGGTGCAATGAGGCCTCAGCGGGGAGTCTGATAGCGGACTGCTCTAGTAGCTCCTGGGATCGCCACTCATCGAAAGTGCGCCGTCGCTTATGATAAAAGAGCATCGCGGCTAGGAGATCTTTCAGTTCGTCAGGGGTGGTCGAGCCTGTTATGAGCGCTTCGCGTATGTAGTCGAGATCTGCCTCTTCATTGGTGTCCTCTTGGGCCAGCTCAGCATCCGAAAGAGGCGCTCCGCTGAAGTGTTCTAGCAGCCACTCCTCATGCATTTGTTCAGCTTCAAGAGCGGCTTGCCGCTTTATATCGCTGTAGTTCATGTTTCGGCGTAGGCCTCTCGATACGCAGATATATAGACGCGCAGCTCGCTCTTGAGCTGTTCTTTGGTCCATCGTCTTCAAGGATAGTCGGAGGTGCTTTTTACCGGCTCGGCAGTTGAAATAGAAGTGGCGTCCGCGCTTCAGCAGGTACATGGTGGTGTCGTCCTGTGTGCCACACGTGTGACATGTGGGTGACGATCAACCTGCTGAAACGGAAAAGCCCCGCATGAAGCGGGGCCTAAAGGGTATGGTGCCCGGAGGCGGAATCGAACCACCGACACGGGGATTTTCAATCCCCTGCTCTACCAACTGAGCTATCCGGGCTTCGCTGTTTTCCGGGGTGTCCCCGGTAGCGAGGCGCGTATTAAACCTGCTCCCCGGGGCCGAGTCAAGCCCTTGATTGATAAATAGTTTTTGCTGTGAGTGAGCGCTTACTATTTAGTCGTTTTTGTCCTCGGGTGGCACGTAACCCTCGGCTTCGTCGTAGCTTTCGCCGCTCAGGAACTTTTGCATCTGCTCGCTGAGGTAGGTGCGGGAGGAGGGCTCCATCATGTTGAGGCGCTTTTCGTTGATCAGCATGGTCTGGTGTGACATCCACTCCGCCCACGCCTGCTTGGAGACGTTGTCGAAAATGTCCTGCCCCTTGGGGCCGGGGAAGGGCGGTGCTTCCAGGCCTTCCATTTCCTGTTTGTACTTGCGACAGAATACGGTTCTAGACATGAGTCTCTCCTCGGTTAGGCGCCGGACGGATCCTGGACTGCCAACAGCGGGGCCCGGTGGGCCTCCAGCTGGTGGACCAGTTTGACGATGGGGGCCGGTAGCCCCAATTCCTGGGCCGCCCGCGGGCGGTTGAGTTGGCGCAGTTTATACCAGTCCCCCCGGCCCTCTGCCACCTGGCGCGGTCGTGCTGCAAGCTGGATCCAGACCGGGGTGATATCCAGGTGGAAGTGGGTAAAGGTATGGCGCATGGCCGGCAGAGCCGCCAGTTCCGTTGCTTGCAGGTCGCGGCTCGCCAGCCACTCCTGCGCACTGGCCTCGCCGCCATCGTCCTCCTCCAGCTGCGGTGGACACCAGAGGCCGCCCCAGATACCACTGGGCGGGCGCTGTTCCAGGTAGAGGTTGCCGTCGTGCTCGACCAACAGCATGGTGGTGATACGCACCGGTTTGTCTTTCTTCGGCTTCTTGCCCGGATAGTCCTGGGGATTGCCCTGGGCCCGGGCGACGCAGTGGCTGGCCAGTGGACAGGCGTCGCAGCGGGGCCGGCTGCGGGTACAGACGGTGGCGCCCAGATCCATCATGGCCTGGGTGTAGTCGTTACAGCGGGCCTCGGGGGTGTACTGCTCGGCCAGCCGCCAGAGCATGTTTGCGACGCGGGTCTGGCCGGGCCAGCCTTCGACGGCGCGGAAGCGGGACAGCACCCGCTTGACGTTGCCGTCCAGGATCGGCGCAGTGATTCCCATACTGATACTGGCGATGGCGCCGCCGGTGGAGCGGCCGATGCCTGGCAGGTCAGTGAGCGCCTCCACATCCCGCGGAAACTCGCCGCCGTGTTCCTCAGCCACCTGCTGCGCACATTTGTGCAGATTGCGCGCGCGAGCGTAATAACCGAGTCCACTCCAGTGGGCCAGTACGCTGTCCAGCGGTGCCTGAGCGAGCGCTTCAAGGGTGGGGAAGCTCTCCATAAAGCGCTGGAAGTAGGGAATCACGGCAGTGACCTGGGTCTGCTGCAGCATGATCTCTGAGACCCAGACCCGGTAGGGATTGATGTCCTGTTGCCAGGGAAGGTCCTTGCGGCCGTGCTGGTCGAACCAGTCGAGAACGGCCTGCTGGAATTTTCTCGGGGACATAAGTGGCGCGGGATCTGGGTTACTGCCGGGAGGGCGAGTGTATCAGACGGGCAGCGGTGACCGGTGACTCGATGGTGACTTCGCCCGGGGGCGATGACTTGAGGGGGTTGAAGTAGAGCGGGCCCACACTGCACTGGGCCCGCTCGCTGGTCTGAGGCGATCAGTCGCCGCGGTTGAACAGACCCTTGAACTTGTCCTTGAGGTCGTCGACCTTCTCCTTGACCTTGTCGCCGTATTTCTTTTCCGCCTTGTATTTCAGCTCGTCGCGGATCAGATCGTCGATACGGCGGCTATCGGGTTTACAGCTGCCGGCACCGGCCTCGTCAAACTTGTCTTTGCAGCGCAGCGGCAGCGGGCGGTTGCGCCAGCGGCTGTTCTGCACCGAGCAGCCGTCGGCCGAGGTTTTTTCGCCCACCAGGGAGAGCCCCAAAGCAAAATCGAAATCCTGCTGTTCCAGGTCGACAGTGCCGTCGCCAGTGAGGGCGATATTCTCCACCCCTGCGAGAACCTCCTGCACCTTCACTTTGTCACCCTCCACCAGGATATTGACGCGCAGGTCCTGCAGGCGGGTGCGGTTTTCCCACTGGCGCTCCGGCAGGGTGGTCTTCTCGACGAAACTCACCAGCTGGCACATGCCCTTTTCCAGGTTGAATGGCGACAGGTACAGCTGTTCGCTGGAGACCTGAACGGCGGCGCGCAGGTTCTTCTGCAGTTCTGCGGTGTCCACACCGCCACTCTGGCCGGACCAGGTAATACTGCTTTTGCCGGAAACCTGCACGCGTTCACTGGGGAACAGTGCACCCTGGATTTTGGAAATCTCCACATCGGCGAGACCCCCACTCAGGCGCGCTACGGCGGACTGGCCGCGGGCGTTGAACTGGCCGTTGGTATTCAGTTGGCCACCATACAGATCGGCGCTGAGTTTCTGCAGCTGGAACAGCCCGTTGTCCACGGTCAGCTGCAACTGGGGGCGATCCATGATGACCTGGACGGCCTGCAGGCGATCCAGCGACAGGTCCAGGTTGGCATTGAAGCCGCGCATGGCGGTCAGCGGTAGCGGCGTTGGCGGGGCCGGCTCGGTCGGCTCTACCTGTTCGGCCTCTGCTTCCGGTGCCGGTGGCGGCAGGTAGTCGTCCAGCACCAGCTCACCGCCACGCAGGGTCAGGTCGATGCCGGGCATGTCGCCATTGCGCAGCTGGGCGCTGCCGGCGAACACGGTATCGTCCAGCTGCAGCTGCAGCGGAGTCATATCCAGTTTGCGATCCGTGCCCTCGATGTTGGTTTCGAGGGTGAATTTTTCCAGCGCGGCGCCACTCTGGGTGGTGAGCTCACTGCCGGTGACTGCCAGCCAGGGGCGCAGCGGCTGGGCTTCCGCGTTGAGGGTCAGCTGGATCTGCCACGGTTTATCGGCAGCGGAGCGGCGCAGGCTACCGCGCAGGTAGATTTTGGCGGCTGCTTCACCGCTGCCGGCCACAAGCTCCAGCGGCTGCAGGCGCAGGCCGTTCAGGCCCTCGTCCAGTGCCAGGGTGCTGTCGATATTCAGGCTGACCGGCTGCTTGAGGGCGCTGCCGACCACCTCGGCGGTGGCCTGTACCTGGCCGGGTTCTCCCCCGGGGACCAGGTTGTCGGCAGTGACAGCTAGCTGACTGAGCTGGTACTCGCTATCGGCCGAGGCATCACGGTAGCTGATGCGACCATCCTCGATCCGCAATTTTTCCAGTGCCAGATTGAGTTGCTGGCTGCCGGGCTCGGCGGGTTCGGTGGGCACTTCCAGTTGCGGGGGCTGGCCGGCCTGCTGCTCGCGCTGGGCTTCCATGGCCTCGGTGAGCAACTCCCAGTTGCCGCGGCCCTCCTCATCAACCACCAGGTCGATCTGCGGGGCCATCAGCAGGATTTCCTGGGCTTCGATGCGCTTTTGCAGCAGCGGCATCAGCGCCACGCCGACGGCGACCTTCTCCGCCTGCACCAGCGGTTGGTCTGGTTGCGGCAGTGGAGCGAGTTTCACACCCTCCAGCTCGAGGGCGATATTGGGCCAGATCTGCCAGCCGATATCGCCATCCAGGCGCAGGGCGATACCCTGCTTGGCTGCCAGCTGTTCCAGTTGTGGTTTGTAGCGATTGACGTCGATGCCCATCAATAGCCAGGCAGCGGCGCCGGCCAAGAGCAGAAAAACGATGAGCAGGGCGACAAAAGTGCGCTTTATCCAGGCCATGAAGCAGCAAATCCTTCTGTGTTTTTAATGGTCAGCGGCGCAGAGCGCCGGTTTGCGACGATCTATCTGCTTATTCAGACGCCGATCGGAGGCGGGCGTTCCCACACAGTAGCGGCGAAGGTCGCAATTATCGGTGTAATTTCGAGGGTATTGTAGGAGAAAGGACCCCCGTGCCGATACACGGGGGTGTCAGAGAGGAAAAAGTTTTCCAGATCAGAACAGGAAGCGGACGCCGGCTTCGACGCTGCGGCCCATCTCCGGCGCGAAGTCGCGCAGCAGGGAGGTGGAGTTGCGGATCTCTTCATCCAGCAGGTTGCGGCCACTGGCAAAGAGGACGGCGTCAGTGGCACCGAATTTCACGTTATAACGTGCCGTCAGGTCCATGCGGGTGTAGCCGTCGGTCGCCTCCTCGAAAGCGCCGGCGCGCTCTTGCTCAGAGGCTTTGGTGGTGCGTAACTCCCAGTTCCACTGGTCGTAGTCGCCCCCGAAGGCCAGGCCAACCCGCAGCGGCGGCATGCGCGGCACGTCGCGGCTGTACTCGCGGCCCTCGCCTTCCTCATGGGCGTGCTCGACTTCCTCGTGTTCCTCATGATGCAGGGCGAGATCGCTGTTAAAGCTGGCACGCACGCTGTCACCGAACAGTTCCACGTAGTGACCGCCGGCGAACGGGAAGCGCACGGAGGCCTCAGCGCCGTAGAACACCGCATCGCGGTTGGTATAGGCGTAAACGGGCAGCTCGGCCTCCAGGTTCTCCTCACCGGTGTTGGCGGCGTAGATGTAGTCCGCCACGCGGTTGTAGAACAGGTTGGCCTCGAAGCGTGCCGCGTGCCAGCCGCTGGCCTCCTCATTGTGGTGGTGGTAACCCAGCTCCAGGTTGAAGGATTGCTCTTTATCGAGATCGGCATCGCCCTCGATATAACGCGCCTCGGCCAGATGGGCACCGTCCGCAAACAGCTCTTCCGCCACCGGCGCGCGCTCGGCTCCGGTGAGGCCTACGCTGACGTGCTGGTGCTCGGCGAGAAAGTATTGCAGCGACGAGCTGAGGCCCAGCAGGTTAAAGTCACGGCTCTCCGCGAATTCCGGGTCCACTTCGACTCGCTCTGCCCGAGCACCCATATCCAGGTGCCAGGCACCCCACTCCCGCTCCTTCATGGTGAAAAGACCAGCGGAGCGGGTATTGCTGGGCTGGATAAATGCCTCGTCGCCGATGGCGGCGAAGTCTATGTCGGATAACTGCAGACCGTAGGCGCCACGCCACTCGCCACCGGCGTCGTGGGTGACTTCCACACGGCTCTCCCAGGCTTGGTTGGTGAAGCGGGTGCCGGGCTCGCCCGCATCGATCTCGACATGCTCGTAGTCGTTGTGGCCGAGGCGGAAGCTGATCTTGTCCCAGTACTCGTCGTTGAGGCGGCGCTCGCCCTTCAGGTCGTAGCGGGTCTGGGCCAGGTCGATACGCACATTGTCCTCGCCCTCTTCAAGGTGTTCTTCACCGGCAAGCTCTTCTCCCTCGTGCTCTTCTTCATGCGCGTGCTCGTGGGCACCGAGCGGGATGCCATAGTTGTTCTCCAGGCGGTTGACGGACAGGCCGACAAAGCCCTGCTCGCCGATCCAGGACGCACCTCCGCTGTAGCTGTGGGCGCGGGTATTGGTGTTGCCAACAAAACCGTCGGTGTTGAACTCCTCTTCGTGCTCTTCACCCGGGAGTTCTTCGGCTGCATGCTCCTCTTCATGCTCGCCCTCGTGCTCGAGGACCGCCAGGCCCGGGATGCGGGTATCGTCATTCTCGCGGTAGACACCGTCGACATACCAGGCCAGCTGGCCGGCGCCACCGTTCAGGCGGAACACGCCGGCATCCTGGTCGTTACCGCTGTTGTGGCGCATCTCCACAGCACCTTCGACCTGCTCCGGCACCTTTGTGGGGATACGGCCGTCGATGACGTTCACGACACCACCGATGGCGCCGCTGCCGTAACGCAGGGTGGCGGGGCCGCGCAGGATCTCGATGCGCTGGGCCAGCAAGGGCTCCACGGAGGCCGCGTGGTCGGAGCTGGTGTTGGAGGCGTCGGCAGTATCGAGGTTGTCACTGAGGATCTTGACCCGGTTGGCGCTCTGGCCGCGGATCACCGGCAGGCCAACGCCGCTGCCAAACGAGGCATTCGTCACCCCGAGCTGCTTCTTCAGGGTGTCGCCGAGTGTGGCGGAGGCGGCATCGCGCAGTGCATCCCCAGAAAGGACGGATACTGGCGCCGCAACGGCGTCGACGGGCTTCTCCAGCGGAGAAACGGTGACGTTGACCTCTTCCAGGCGCTCACCGGCGGCAAATGTTGCAGATGCGGGTACAGTCAGGGCGCCGGCGATTGCCAGGGCGAGTTTGCTGGTCTTGTTCACGATTTTTATACCTGTCACAGGGCGCAATCCATGGCCTGCGATCACGCAGGGGTGGGGCGCCGAAAATACGGATAAGGGTTGTTATCAGTGCTGGGACAGGGTTGCGGGGGGACCGCGGGCGTTCTGGCGCTCGGGCTGACTATCGCGGGGTACCGGGGCACCCTGGGCGACGTACAGATAGCTGCCGACGGCTTCGAGAGCCTGGTACTCACTGCCGGGGGCAGCGGGCATCTGGTGCGAGCAGATGTCGCAGAGTTCGTGGGAGGTGTCCACGAAATGCACGTGTTCCGCCAATACCGGCTGTGCCGCTAGCATTGCTAGCAGCAGAACCAGGCTGGCCCAGAGTCGGCTCTGTTGGCGGAATTGAGTGATCATGGTGCGTATCATATGGGCCCGGAGCCACGAATCAAGTTTCATCTGTCACTATCTGCGTACATCGGCGACATTTGATCCTATAATTCGCGCCTTCCGTCTCATCGCAGCAGAAATAAGGACGACTCCCAATGCGCAAGGCCAGCGTCAACCGCGACACCCTGGAAACCCGGATCAAGGTCAGCCTGAACCTGGATGGCGAGGGACGCGGCAAGTTTGACACCGGCGTCCCCTTCCTGGAGCACATGCTGGATCAGATCGCCCGCCACGGCATGATCGACCTGGACATCACCTGCAAGGGCGATGTGCATATCGATGATCACCACACGGTGGAAGACATTGGCATTACCCTGGGCAAGGCCATCGCGCAGGCGGCGGGAGACAAGAAGGGCATGACCCGCTACGGCCACAGCTATGTGCCGCTGGATGAAGCGCTGTCCCGAGTCGTTGTCGACTTCTCCGGCCGCCCCGGGCTGGTGATGGATGTGCCGTTCACCCAGAAGCGTATCGGCAACTTCGATACTGAACTCTTCTACGAATTCTTTCAGGGCTTCGTCAATCACGCCCTAGTGACCCTGCATATCGACTGCCTGAAGGGTCACAATGCCCACCATCAGGTGGAGACCGTGTTCAAGGCCTTCGGCCGCGCCCTGCGTATGGCGTTGACCCCTGATCCGCGGATGGCCGGCACCATGCCGTCCACCAAGGGAGTGCTCTGAGTCATGCAGCGCATTGCGGTACTCGACTACGGCATGGGCAATCTGCACTCGGTTGCCAGTGCTCTGCAGAAAGTGGCTCCGGATGATGAGGTGGTACTGGCAACCAACCCGGATCAGGCCGCCGGCGCCGATCGTTTGCTGGTGCCTGGCGTGGGTGCTATTCGCGATTGCATGGCCGGTTTCTCTGAGGCGGGCTTCGGGCCGGTGTTGCGCGATGCGATCGATGCCGCCCTGCCGGTCCTCGGAATCTGCGTGGGGATGCAGATCATGATGCGCCACAGCGAGGAGAATGATGGCGTCGATTGCCTGGGGCTTTTCCCCGAGCCGGTGAAGTTTTTTGGCAGTGATCTGAAAAGTGACGGCGAGCGTCTAAAGGTGCCTCACATGGGCTGGAACCAGGTGTGGCAGAAGCGCGCCCATCCGCTGTGGAAAGATATTGCCGACGGCAGCCGCTTTTACTTTGTACACAGCTATTACGTGCCGGCTGAGGGCAATGTCGCGCTTGCGGGAGAGACCGAGTACGGCGTTTCCCTGGCTGCCGCCGTCGCACGCGAGAATGTGTTTGCGACCCAGTTCCATCCGGAAAAGAGTGCCGATGCTGGCCTGCAGCTATTGAAAAATTTTGCCGCCTGGGACGGCCGCGCCTGATTGCGGCGACGTCCCCACCACCAACGCCGACAGTAAGACCAAACCATGATTGTAATTCCCGCCATCGATTTGAAAGACGGCCAGTGCGTACGACTGCGTCAGGGCGAAATGGAAGATGCCACCGTGTTTTCCGACGATCCGTTGGCCACCGCCCGTCACTGGGTCGAGCAGGGCGCCCGGCGCCTGCACCTGGTGGACTTGAATGGAGCGTTCGCTGGCAACCCGGTCAATGGTGAAGCCGTTACTGCGATCGCAAAGGAATTTCCACAGCTGCCGGTACAGATCGGCGGCGGTATCCGCGATCTACACACGATCGAGCGCTATCTGGACGCTGGCGTGACCTGGGCCATCATCGGTACCGCTGCGGTCAAGAACCCGGATCTGGTGAAAGAAGCCTGCCGTGAGTTTGAGGGCCACATCATTGTCGGCCTCGATGCAAAGGATGGTCTGGTGGCGACTGAGGGCTGGGCGGAAGTTTCCGACCAGCAGGCTACCGAACTGGCCAAGCGCTTCGAAGATTGCGGTGTGAGCGCCATCGTCTACACCGACATCGCCCGCGACGGCATGATGCAGGGGGTCAACATCCCCGCGACACTGGAAATGGCGCGGGCGGTGCAGATCCCGATCATCGCCTCGGGCGGCGTGAGCTGCATCGAGGATATCGAGCAGCTGCTGGAAGCCGGCGATATCTACGGCGCGATTACCGGCCGGGCGATTTACGAGGACAAGCTGGACCTCGCTGAAGCGCAGAGGCTGTGTGACAGCTGGAAAAAGTAACTATAGATCAGGCAAAAGACTCAGCTCCCGGAATTGCATCACCGGTGCTTGAGCGCCCATAAGCCCTAATTGATTGTTATCGGGAACCGAGTTAAGGAAATTCTATGGCTCTCGCCAAACGCATTATTCCCTGTCTCGACGTCGACGCCGGTCGCGTGGTCAAGGGTGTGAACTTTGTCGATATCCGCGATGCCGGTGACCCGGTGGAAATCGCCCGCCGCTACAACGAAGCGGGTGCGGATGAGATTACTTTTCTCGATATTACTGCCACCCACGAAGAGCGTGACACCATGCTGCACACCGTGGAGCAGATGGCCTCGCAGGTCTTTATCCCTCTGACCGTTGGTGGCGGCGTGCGCACACTGCAGGATATCCGCAACCTGCTCAACGCTGGCGCGGACAAGACGGCCATCAACTCCGCCGCGGTAAAGAATCCCGAATTCGTGCGCGAGGCCGCCGAGCGTTTCGGTCGTCAGTGCATTGTCGTGGCCATCGATGCGAAGCAGGTTGGCGATGTTGATGGTGAGCCGAAGTGGGAGATCTTTACCCACGGCGGCCGCAAGCCCACTGGTATCGACGCGGTGGAGTGGGCTAGGAAAATGGCCGACCTGGGTGCCGGGGAAATCCTCCTCACCAGTATGGATCGCGACGGCACCAAGAACGGCTTCGACCTGGCCCTGACCCGTGCCATTTCAGAAGCGGTGCCGGTGCCCGTGATCGCTTCCGGCGGTGTCGGAAATCTCCAGCATCTGGTGGACGGTGTGTTAGAGGGCGGAGCCGATGCCGTGCTGGCAGCCAGTATTTTCCACTTTGGCGAGTACTCTATCGCCGAGGCCAAGGAATATATGCAGAACGCCGGAATCGAGATGCGCGTTTAGGCGCACGCTGTTTGCAGCGCTGGTCGCGAGTTGGGTATTGAGTGCGGAGTAGTTTGGCGGTCAGCCGCCCGGTGAATCTTGCCGGAGGCGCGCCCGCTGCTTGCCGAGCGGATGAATCACGGCGCCCCGGGTCCGGCGAGGGTCAGCAGAAGGATCGGACTTGTTCCCGTCTTCCGGCGACAAGCCAAAGTAGAGCCGCACCGCCCGATCGGCGGATGCCCGGCAGGAGTAGGGGCCGAAACAGGTGCCGCCACGGACCTGAAAATACCAGTCATCCCCGATCTTATAGAAGCGGTCGGAGCGTGGGGGAATCTGGCCCCCCTGCTCGCCTTTGCGGTACTGCTCCATATACATCCCTGTCCGCAGTGTCGCAGCTTCCTGCTGCCGCGATGGTTACCTCGATACGGCTTGTGAGCACATCGCTCGCTTTCATACGCCGGCGCCGCACCGGCGTTTATCAGGCCTGGTGTCTGATTCAGTCGGCGCGGGCGACCCGTGGGCGCAGCTGCCGATCCCGATTGGCGTAGAGATTCAGTCCCTTCAATACATTGAGCGCCTCGAAGATCTGATTGTCGCGATCGAGCCAGTCTTCGCGGGCCTCCTTGGCTTTCTTGCGATCCTCCGCATTGCGCTCTTCACCGCCATTGCCGTTGCCCAGGTGTCCGGCCAGGTCGGCCTCCGTGGTGCGCGCCGGCCCTTCCAGGCGGGTGATCTTGACCCGCTCCACCAGGATGTCCGGCGTGATGCCCTGGGCCTGGATAGAGCGGCCATTGGGAGTGAAATAGAGTGCAGTGGTGAGCTTGATCGCACGGTCGCTGTTGATCGGGATAACGGTCTGCACCGAACCCTTGCCGAAGCTGTCGGTGCCCATCACCACGGCGCGACGGTGATCCTGGAGCGCGCCGGCAACGATTTCTGCCGCGGAGGCAGAGCCGTCATTGATCAATACCACGATCGGGGCGCCGGCGGTGATATCACCGGGCTCCGCGGAGTAGCTGAGCTGTGAGGATTCCGTGCGGCCCTCGGTGTAGACCACCAGGCCCTCCTCCAGGAAGGCATCGACCACTTCGACGGAGGACTGCAGAACACCGCCGGGATTGTTGCGCAGGTCGATGATCAGCCCCTTCAGCGCGCTTTTGTCCTGCAGCTTGTTGACCGCCTTCACCACGTCGTCCCCGGTGCCGAGCTGGAACTGGCTGATGCGCACATAACCGTAGCCCTCTTCGAGGATCCGGCTACGCACGCTGCGAACGCGCACGGTGTCGCGCTGGAGCGTAACCTCGAAGGGCTCTTTGTAACCCTTGCGGGCGATGGTCAGGGTCACTGAGCTGCCCTTGGGACCACGCATGCGCTCCACCGCTTCATCGAGGCTGACGCCCCGCATGGATTTGCCGGACAGGCGCAGGATGATGTCCCCGGCCTTCAGGCCGGCACGGGCAGCGGGTGTGTCGTCCATGGGGGTGACGACGGTAATGTGGTCATTCTCGATGCCCACCTCGATGCCGAGACCGGCAAATTCGCCGGTGGTATTGGCCTGCAGGTCATCAAAGGATTCCCGATCCAGATAGGAAGAATGCGGGTCCAGTCCCTGCAGCATGCCCTTGATGGCGTACTCCAGTAGGGTGCTGTCGTCTACTTCCTCGATATAGCCCTGGCGGATCTGTTCGAATACCTTGGCAAAGCTGCGCAGGTCTTCCAGCGGCAGGCGGGAGCTGGTGTTCGGCACCAGGTTCTCGGTGGGATCCACTTCGCTGAGGCCCATCAGGGGCAGAGCGGTCAGGGCGGCGGCGCCGATGAGGGTAGCCAGCGCTTTGGGAGTGAACATAGGGGGAGACCTCGGCCTTATTTCTACGCTTCTTTGCCAAAGTGTAGACCCGGGGTCTCCGGCAGGTTTTTAACTTGGCGCGCAAGCTAACGGCGCCCTCTCGAGGGAGGAAGGGGCTTTGCTCAGCCCCTGCACCACACAGTGGGGTCCTGGGGCTCGCCACGGTGGCGAATTTCAAAATAAACCCCGGTGTGCTCGATACCGCCAGTGTTGCCGGTGCGGGCAATGAGATCGCCGCTCTCCACCCACTCGCCGAGGCTGCGAGTGAGGGACTGGTTGTGGGCGTAGAGGCTCATGTAGCCATCGCCGTGATCGAGAATCATCAGCATGCCCTGGCCGCGCAGGTAGTCCGAAAACACCACGCGTCCGCGATGAATAGCGCGCACGGGCTCACCTTCGCTGGCGCGAATGGAAATGCCCTTCCAGGTGATTCCGTTGGCGCGGCGCTGGCCGAAAGCGTTGGCGCGACGCCCCTTGACCGGCCATGTCATACGGCCGCGCTGCTTGGCGAAGGGCTGCTGGTCCTGGGGGCTTACCAGTGAAGCGATGGCCCGCCCGACCTCGTCCACCAGGCGTTGCAGGCGGGAGCGGTCGTCATGCAGTTGTTTCAACTCTCCGCTCTTGTCGGCGAGCCGGGCGGCGAGCCGGTCCAGGGTCTTCTGGCGGGCGCGCTGGGCGCTGACGAGTGACTTCTCCTGCGACTGCAGCCGCTGGCGTTCGGCGTCGAGGGTGTCCCGTTCATGCTGGATGCTGGAAGAGACGGTCTGCAGGGAGGTGAGCGTCGAGAGGTAGTCGTCGATGACTTTGGTGCGCTCTTGGAGGAAGTATTCGTGGTAGCGAAGCTGGCGGGCAATGGTCTGTGGGTCTTGCTGGTTCAGGAGCAGCTTGATCTGCTCCTGTTTCCCTAGTCGGTAAGCGGCGGCGACTTCCTGCTCGACCCGCCGCTGCATACTTCGCCGCGACTCTTCCAGTTGCTGCTGCTCTTCCTTGAGGTCTTTGAGCTTGTCGGTGCGCGTGCGCATATCGTTCTTGATGCGATCGATGCGCTGCTGCAGCTCGGAGATGCTCTTCTCGTTGTTCTCCAGGTCCTTGAGCAGCTGGTCGCGCTCACTGCGGACCTGGTTCAGCTCTTCCTGCAGGGTGGCGATGCGCTCTTTGATCTCTTTCAGGCGCTCCTGCTTGGCCGCCTCGGAGCTCTCCTGGGCCAGGGCGGGCAGCATCAGCAGTGAAAGGAGGATTGCGGCAAGAGTTCTCATTGGTCGAATTGCACCAGGCTGTGGCCAGTCATCTCTGCCGGTTGCGGCAGGTCCATTAAGGCAAGCATGGTCGGCGCCACATCGGCGAGGCTGCCGCCGTCGCGCAGGCTCAGCTTGCGTTCGCCAATATAGACGAAAGGCACGGGTAAGGTGGAGTGCTGAGTACTCACTTGGCCCGATCCGGCATCGTACATTTCTTCCACGTTGCCGTGGTCGGCGGTGATCAGCACCTCGCCACCGGCTGCCAGGGCGGCGTCCACAACGCGGCCGACACAGGTGTCCAGCGCCTCGACCGCCTTCACCGCGGCTTCAAATACGCCGGTGTGGCCCACCATATCGCCGTTGGCGTAGTTGCAGATAATGGCGTCGTAGTGGCCGCTCTCGATGGCCGCGACCAGTTTCTCGGTCACCTCCGGCGCATTCATTTCCGGCTGCAGGTCGTAAGTAGCCACGTTGGGCGACTTGATCAGCTCCCGGGTTTCGCCGGCATAGGGTTCCTCGCGTCCACCGCTGAAGAAGAAAGTCACATGGGCGTACTTCTCGGTCTCGGCGATGCGTAGCTGATTGAGACCACGTCCGGCGATGTACTCGCCGAAAGAGTTGACCAGGTCTTCCGGCGGGAAGGCGCAGCTGGCATTGATGTCGGCGGCATATTCCGTGGTCATGACGAAATCTGCCAGTTTCGGGCTGGCGGCGCGCTCGAAACCATCGAATTCCGCCTCGGTGAAGGCTCGGGTCAGCTGGCGCGCGCGGTCCGGGCGGAAGTTCATAAAGATCAGTGCGTCGCCGTCGGCGATTGGTGCCGGGTCGCCCACCAGGGTCGGGGCCACGAACTCGTCGTTTTCGCCGCGCTCATAGGCGGCGGCCAGACCCTCCAGCGGATCCGCAGCGCGGTATTCGGCTTCGCCCCGGGTGAGCATGTCATAGACCGATTGGGTGCGCTCCCAGCGCTGGTCCCGGTCCATGGCAAAGTAGCGACCGGCCAGTGTCGCGATACGGGCATTACCGACGGAGTCGCATACCTGCACCAGGCGTTGCAGCGAGGGCTCGGCGCTGCGGGGCGGCGTATCGCGGCCATCGAGGAAGGCGTGGACGTAGATGTGCTTGGCACCCCGCTGCGCGGCCAGGGTTACCATGGCGACGATATGGTCTTCGTGACTGTGTACTCCCCCTTCGGACAACAGGCCCATGATGTGCACGGCGCCGTTGCCGGCGACGGCCTTGTCCACCGCGTTGGTGTAGGCGGGATTGCGGAAGAAGTCACCGTCCTCGATCGCCTTGTTGATGCGGGTGAAGTTCTGATAAACGACCCGACCGGCGCCAAGGGTCATGTGCCCCACCTCAGAGTTGCCCATCTGGCCCTCGGGCAGGCCCACCGCCATGCCGGACGTCTGGATCAGCGTCTTTGGCCGCTCGCCCCAGATCTTGTCCCACACCGGAGACTTGGCGGCGTGAATGGCATTGTGCTCGGCTTTTTCGCTGTAGCCGAAGCCGTCCAGGATCAGCAGAACCAGGGGGCGGTGCTGGGGGTGAGACTGCGCAGATGCCATGGCGGAGGGGTTCCTGTGCCGGTGAATGGAAAACGGACGCGGATTTTAACCTGATTCGGCGGCCCCGGTCAGGGGGCCTATGACTGGCTGGGCAGTCGAGCCCTGGTTAATAATTGCTCACAATCGTGTATACTGCCGCCGCATCGTGGCATGGGGCTGCGGCAAAACAACAACAGAGATACCTGGGGGCGGAGTGGATTTTTTCGTCTTTATGAGCGAGCAGTGGCTGCTGGTCAGCCTGCTGGTGATTTTGATTTATACATTGGCGTTCTCCGAGCGCCACAGAGCCGGTGTGCCGGCGTCGGTGCACGAGGTGACGCGGCTGATCAACGTTGAGGACGCCCGCGTGCTGGATGTGCGTGACCGCAGCGAGTTCAGCGCCGGGCATATCGTCGATGCCATCCATATTCCCCACGGGGAGGTGGCCGGGCGTATCGGTGAGCTGGCGAAGTACAAGGAGAAGCCCGTGATTGTGGCGGACAAGCTCGGCCAGCACGCCGGTGCTGTGGGCCGCCTGCTGAAGAAAGAGGGCTTCCAGGTGCGCCGCCTGCAGGGTGGCATGACCGAATGGGCCAACCAGAACCTGCCCCTGGTCAAGGGCTGATCCAGGCGCAGAGAACTTTTTTCACCGAGGAGTTGCGGTAACGAATATGCAAAACGTCGTGATTTACACTACCCGCTTCTGCCCCTTCTGTGTCCGGGCCAAATACCTGCTGGACAAGAAGGGCGTGAAGTACGACGAGATTGCGGTAGACGGCAACCCCACCCTGCGCGCCGAGATGACCGCCAAGGCGGGCAAGCACACCGTGCCGCAGATCTGGGTTGGCAAGCAGCACGTAGGCGGCTGCGACGAGCTGATGGCTCTGGAGCGGAGTGGGCAGTTGGACAAGCTGCTCGCTGCCGCAGGCTGAGGCCGTCACCGGCGGACAAAAACACCGCCGCACAATATTCCGGCCTTGAAACGGCTTTCAATGGCCCCATTTGAAAGACTCTAAGAGGGAGTCTTTCTCACGGAAGGCAAAACGATCCATCAAATAAAGAACAGGCAGTAACATGGCTGAAGAACAAAACGGCGCAGCGGCTAACGCAGAGGCTCCAAACGTACAATTCGCGATGCAGCGCATCTACCTGAAAGACCTCTCTTTCGAGACCCCCATGGGTACCGAGGTCTTCAAGAAAGAGTGGAAGCCCCAGGTAAACCAGGAGCTGAACACCAAGACCGCCAAGATTGACGAGGACCTCTACGAGGTTGCCCTGACCCTGACTATCACCGTCAAGCTGGAAGAAGACACCGCTTTCCTGGTGGAAGTGAAGCAGGCCGGTCTGTTCACCGTTAAGGGCCTGGAAGGTCAGCAGCTGGCTCAGGTACTGAATACCGCCTGCCCGCAGATCCTGTTCCCGTATGCCCGCGAAGTTGTGGACAACGCAGTCACCAAGGGTTCTTTCCCGGCCCTGATGCTGCCGCCGATCAACTTCGACGCGCTGTTCGCCTCTGCCCTGGCCCAGGCCCAGCAGCAGGCCGAAGGCGCCCAGGCAGAAGAGAAGGCCGAAGCCTGATCCGCTTCCCTCTCTACGCAAAAAGGCCCCAACCGGGGCCTTTTTTATTGGCTGGCTGATAGTGCCCGGACTTGAGTGGATGTAGCCGATCACCTAGTCTCGAGGGCCTCGACTGGAGAATTTGTCATGCAGTGGGATTTGCCCCAGCCATTCACGCTTCCACTGACCGTGGGCCCGGAACACGTGGACGGCTTGCACCACGCCAACAATGCCGAGTATGTACGCTGGTGTGAGAAGGCCGGCTGGGCTCACAGCGTTGCCCTGGGCCTGGACGTGGCCAACTACCAGAGCCTCGACCGGGGAATGGCCATCCGTCACGCGGAGTACGACTATATACTGGCGGCGAAAGAAGGCGACGAGTTGCTGTTTGGCACTTGGCTGACATTGGTAGACGGCCGTCTGAACATGACCCGCCGCTTTCAGGTGTTCCGTCCTGCCGATGGGGCTCTTATCCTCCGCGCCCAGTGGCAGCTGGTCTGTATCGAGCTTTCTTCCGGCAGGCCCAGGCGAATGCCACAGCTATTCAAACAGATCTATGCCCCGGCCGTGGTAAGTGCCGATCAACCTACCCTGGAGCAGTCCGATGAGTGAAAGCGAAGCCTTTGCCAGCCTGACCAGCAATACCGGTGCCCTGAAGGACAAAACCGTGTTTATCACTGGCGCCAGCCGCGGTATCGGCCGCGCCATCGCACTGAAGTGCGCTGCCAATGGGGCCAATATTGTCATTGCCGCCAAGTCAGCGGAGCCGCATCCCAAATTGCCGGGCACTATTTTTTCCGTGGCGGAAGAAGTGGAGGCCCTCGGAGGCAAAGCCCTGCCGTTGCAGGTGGATGTGCGCGAGGAAGACCAGGTGGCCGACGCCATGTCACAGGCGGCGGAAAAGTTCGGTGGTATCGATGCGGTGATCAACAACGCCGGCGCAATCAATCTCACCAGTGTCGAGAATACGCCTCCCAAGCGCTATGACCTGATGCAGAGCATCAACAGCCGCGCGGTGTACCTCACTGCGCATCTGGCCATCCCCTATCTGAAGCAGTCGAAGCTCGGCCACATTATCAGCCTGTCACCGCCGCTTAACTTACAGCCCAAGTGGCTGGGGCCCTGTGCTCCTTACGCACTGTCCAAGTTTGGTATGACCATTCTCAGCGTGGGGCTCGCGGAGGAACTGCGTGATGCCGGAGTAAGCGTCACCACGCTGTGGCCACGGACCCTGGTCGCCACCGCAGCGATCGAATTCGCGGTCGGTAGCCGGGAGATGTTTGAGCAAAGCCGCAAACCGATGATCATGGCGGACGCCGCTTTCGAGATCCTGCAAACGCAGAACAATGAGCTTACCGGTCAGCAGCTGATTGATGAGGAGCTCCTGCGCGAGCGCGGCGTCACCGATTTCACAGAATATGCGCACAACCCTGAAAAGGCCGACCAGTTGGCGGTGGACCTGTTTCTGGAGCCTTAAGACGTTTCACTGGGGGGAGGTAGTACAGTGACCGACGACAATAATCTCTTTAAGGAGGCTCTGGGCCAGCTCGGGGATGTAAAACCCCTCGTGCGGGAGCGCCGGGTGCCACTGAAAAAGCAGCAGGAGGCGGGGCTAAATCAGCGCGCCCGCCGCGAGGCCGCAATCCGTGAAGAAGCCCAGGAACTGAATCCGCTGGCTGGGGAATTCGTCGAGCCAGTGGACCCCTGGGATCCACTGGAATTCAAACGGGACGGCGTACAGAACGGGGTCTATCGCAATCTGAGGCTGGGCAAATACCAGGTAGATGCGCGGCTGGACCTGCACCGCCATTCAGTGGAATCTGCGCGCCGTGCGGTCTTCGAGTTTGTGCGTGATTGTGTCGAAGCAGATGTGCGTTGCGCGCTGATCACACATGGCAAGGGTGAGGGCCGCAAGCAGCCAGCCTTGCTTAAGAGCTGTGTCAACGCCTGGCTGCCACAACTGGATGAAGTACTCGCGTTCCATAGTGCACAAAAACAGCACGGCGGCCTCGGTGCCACCTATGTGTTGTTGCGCAAGAGCGAGCGCAAGCGGCAGGATAACCTGGAGCGCCACCAGCGGCGACGTTAGGCAAGTCGGTTAATCCCCAAGGGCGCTGCATGTCATCTATTTGTCACGCCCCGCACTACTATGGCCTCACAATGAACGGCTTGTCCGGTCCGTATCACATCGTGTGCGGAATCGTTGTTCTTCTCTCTTTAGCTTGCGTTTCCCATCGCTTTGATGGGGTCGAACATTGGGTGCCACGCAGGCTCCCGGTTCGATGGAATTTTCTGGCAGTAAGAAAAGTGGGCGGCTCTCGGGCCGCCATTTTTTATGCCGCTGTCGGCGACTCAGGGTTTTTCGCCCGGCAGGTTTTCCGTGCGCTTGAACTCCAGTCGCGTTGCGCCACTTTCGCTCTGAAGAATCAGTGCATCCCCCTCCAAACTGAGACTGTCAGTTTGCGGCAGGGCCCGCAGGTAGTCTTGCTCCAGATCACTGCTGTCTCGCACGCTACCCATGCGGGAAATCTCGGGGATCTGGGACCATGAAATCTGACCACCATCCTGCAGGCTGAATCGACCCAGGTAGGGGTTACTGCCGGCGCTGCCGCGTACATAGCCGAGGTCGTCACAGGTGAAGTAGGGGCGATCGCGCCAGAGTTTTTGCCAGAGAAGACGCGAGCGGTGCTCACGCCCATCGACCGACATACTCTTTAATAACCACTGGTGGTCACAGACTGCCTGCTCCGCCAGGGGCGGGGCTGCTGGCGCATCCTTCGTCATGCCGCAACCGGTGAGTACGGAGAGAAGCGTGAAGGCAGCTATGCTAACTGCGGGCCTGAGCAACATGGGACATTTCTCGTTATTGTGGTGAAGTGTCCGCCATATTTAACTACAAATTGCGGTCCGGGTCTGTGGCCGGGATCAAGGCTCCACCCTGACATATTCGATATAGATATCGCCGGAGGCATCGCGGAGGATCAAGCGGCCGCCCCCTGACTTGGTAAAGGCCTGCCGTGTGCCTGCCAAGGCTCGAAGATACGTATTCTCCTGCTGCATCAGCGGCTCGGGCCCGGCCATTTTGGTGGAGGCAAAACTCGAAGTATCCCACAGCATTAAGCCATTATCGGTGATCTGCACGCTACCGCGATAGGTGTTGATCCCGCTTTTCCCCATCACATTTCCTTCTGCATTACAGAGGAAAGTGAAGCGTTCATTTTGTTCGATTGGCGCTGCAACTCCGTTGACCCGCAGTCGTTTGAGCTGCCATTTGTTGCCGCAGACGGAATTAACGCTGCCGGCGGTCTGCACCACCTGTGGCTGGTCTGTGCCAAGACCAAGACAACCGGCGATGACCAGCGTCAGTCCGGCCAACCACAACAATCCAAATTTGCTCATAACCACCTCACTTTGCTGCACCCACGAAAAAGGGGGCCGCAGCATTCCCTGTGCACCCATCCTGCATTTAGCTTAGTTGCTGCTGACGACGGCGAGTGGCAACACGCGACAGGCTATGCTGAGAGAACTTATGTCGGTTGAAAATTGACCGCCGCCACACGGATGTGATTGTGCATGATTCGACGCACGAAAATTGTCGCCACTCTGGGGCCCGCCTCCGACAAGGCGGATATTCTGGTGAAGCTCATTGCCGCGGGAGTGGATACCGTCCGCCTGAATTTCTCTCACGGCAATGATCTCGATCACCGTCGTCGAGCTGCACTGGTACGGGAAGAGGCGCGGCGGCAAAACCGCCATGTGGCTATCCTGGGCGACCTGCAGGGACCCAAGATCCGCGTTGGACGTTTCAGTGAGGGCCGCGCTTTTCTTGAGCGCGGTGCACCTTTCATTCTCGATCCCGCTTGGGGGCACGAGGCGGGCAGCGCCTTGGGGGTATCGGTGGACTACGCGGAGCTTGCCGGTGACTGTCGTGCAGGAGATGTACTGCTGCTGGACGACGGCCGGTTGCGCCTGCTGGTACAGGAGGTCGAGGGCCAGCGTCTGTCAACGCTGGTGGAAGTTGGCGGTTGGCTATCAAACAACAAAGGCATCAATAAACTCGGTGGAGGGCTGACAGCACCGGCGCTGACCGAGAAGGACATCCGGGATATCAAGGTGGCTGCAGAGCTGGATCTGGATTATCTCGCGGTTTCCTTTCCTCGCGACGCAGCCGATGTGACCAAAGCCCGGCAGCTTCTCCACGAGGCCGGCGGACGGGCGCATATCGTGGCCAAGGTGGAGCGTGCCGAAGCGGTCGCGGATGATAAGCAGCTCGACCAGTTGATTCTCGCCAGCGATGTCATCATGGTGGCTCGTGGGGATCTGGCGGTAGAAGTTGGCGATGCGGAGTTGATGGGAGTGCAGAAGCATCTCATCCGCCGTGCCCGCCATCTGAGCCGGGTAGTGATCACGGCCACTCAGATGATGGAGTCCATGATCTCCAGCCCCGTACCGACACGGGCTGAAGTCTGTGACGTGGCCAATGCCGTTTTAGATGGCACCGATGCGGTCATGCTGTCGGCAGAAACGGCAGCTGGCGATTATCCGATAGAGACCGTGGAGCATATGGCGGAGGTCATTGTCGGTGCGGAAAAGCACCGTGCCACCCGCCGGCCGCCACGGGTGATGCAGGACAATTATCCGGCCGGTGATGAGTGTATTGCTATGGCGGCGATGGCTATCGCCAACCACTGCCGGGATATTCGCGCCATCATCTGTCAGACGGAGACCGGCAACACCGCCCGGCTCATGTCACGAGTCCGCTCCGATATCCCCATCTTTGCGTTCTGCCGTCATCCGTCCACCTGTAATCGCGTAGCCCTGTATCGTGGTGTTGACCCGGTGTTGATGCAGGTAGAGGGGCTGGATGGCGTCGAACGGGATCGGAAGGCGATTGCCTACCTGAAAAAGCGAGGGTATCTAAAGGTCGGGGACTTCGTCCTGCTCTCGCGTGGCTATCACCAGGACGTGGGTGGTAGTACTGACACCTTGCGCATCGTGCAGGTCGAATGACGAGCCACTGTCGCTCTATTTTGCAAAATGGCGCGCATTACCTCACTTTGACAGCTGCTTCCTCTAGGCTGAAACATGAGTGCGGTAATCACCGTCCCCAGATCAGCGTCTAGAGGTAACTGCAGTGCAGAAATGGTGTTGTATTCTGCTGGCAGCGGCCATGGCGACAGGAGTTGCCGGTTGTTCCACAACCGCGTCCAAGGGTGCCCCCAAGTCATTGACCATGAATGGTCAGAAATTCCACTGCGTAGAGGAAGAGCTCGAAACCAAGATTATGGTCCGCTGCGTTCGCGCCAGTTGATTTGCGCCCGTGTCGAAGAGCCTTTCGATGATTGATTTCAGGTTGCACGGAAACAAAAAAGCCGCAAACAAAACTGTTTGCGGCCAAGGCTTTTGCTCAAGGAGCTGGGAGCCAAACTGGCTCCCGAATGACTTCCTAACCTGTGAGACTCGGATTAGAAGTTGTAGCTGCCGGTGAGAGCGATGGTGCGTGGCGCACCGTAGAAACCGGTATCGAAGGCGCCGCCGAAGGCATAACCGGCGATGCGGTATTCCTTATCGGTCAGGTTCTTACCCACCAGTCCAACTTTCCAGCTGCTATCCGGGCTGTAGTAAGTCGCAGTCATATCCACCAGCGTATAGGCCTCCTGGTCGAGAACCGGGTTCGGCACCTCGAAGATCTGGGTGTCGGCGCGGTAGGAAACCGTCGGGTTGATTACGACCTCTGCACCGCTCTGCAGCGGCAGGGAGTAATTCAGCTGGAACATCGCAGTGGTATCCGGGGTGTTCTGCAGATCGCGCTGATCGGACACATCGACACCGCCGCTGATGAACTCCAGGAACTCAGTATCGGCATAACCCAGGGCCAGGTTGGCCAGCAGGTTGTCGGTCATCGCCAGAGTGGCTTCCAGCTCGATACCCTGAATGCGAGATTCACCGGCGTTCAGCACGGCACTGGCGAAGCCGCCGCCCTCAACAAACTCCTGTACGGTCACCTGCATGTCCTTGTAGTCGGCACGGAAAGCGGCCGCGTTCAGGCGCAGGCGGTTGTTGAACAGGTCGGACTTCACACCGAACTCATAGGTGTCCACGGTTTCCGGATCGAAGCCGTCCACGGTGGAAGGCAGCTGGCTGGCGTCGCCGCGCATATCGAAGCCGCCGCTCTTGAAGCCAGCGCTGTAACCGGCGTACACCATCACGTCATCATTGATCTGATGGTCAATGCCGATATGCGGCGTGAATTCGCCCCAGGAATCACTATTTTCGTAGTCGGTCAGCACGCCGAGCGGGATCGGGTCGGCCCCTTCGGGGTAGTACTTGTCCTGGAAGGTCGGGCTGTACAGGCTCAGGTAGTTGGCCTTGAATACGTCGGCGTCCTTCTCATCCTTGGTGTAGCGGCCACCCAGACTCAGGTTCCAGTCGGGAGCGAACTGCCAGTTGTAGTGGGCATAGGCAGACAGGCTGGTAGTGTCTACGGAGCCAGCCACATTCTGGGTCAGAGGAATACCGATGACATTGGTGAGATAGCCAAGGACTGCATCAAATGAGCCAGCTGCGGTGCCAGTGTAGTAGTAGACGCCGCTCACCAGATCAGCATTATCGCCTTCCCAGATCAGCTGGAATTCCTGTGTGGTCTGGTCGTCCTCGTAGAAAGCGGGGACGTCGAAGTCTGGGCGGTTAACACTGTCGAAGTCGATGACGGTATCGGTTTCGCCCTGACGGTAGGCGGTGATGGACTTCAGGGTAATGCTGTCATTCAGCTCATATTCCGCGGTCAGGGACGCGCCGCTGGTCTCAACCAGGTTGTCGTAGAGCATGTTGGACTCGGTGTCGTAGACACTGTCCAGCACGGGCTCGCCGCCGAGTCCCGGTGCAAGGCGATAGCCATGCTTGGGCGCGGACTTGTCGGTGGTCTGGTCTGCCGCTACGCGCACCCAGAGATCATCGCTCGGGTTGAATTCCAGGGCGACGCGCGCGCTGACGATATCTTTGTTGTACTGCTCGTCACCGGTGATGACGTTCTCGCCGTAGCCGTCGCGCTGGAAGCTAGCGATGGCGCCACCCAGGTATACGCCGTCAGCGATTTCGGTGGAGCCGGCCACTTTCAGGTCGGTCTGGCTGTAGCTGCCCATGGCACCGGAAACGGAAACGCGGGTGTCACCGGACATCTTCTTGGTGACGTACTTCACGGCACCGCCGATGGTGTTCTTGCCGTAGAGAGTACCCTGCGGGCCGCGCAGTACTTCCACGCGCTCTACGTCGAGAATATCCAGAACCGCACCCTGCGGGCGCGCGATGTAGACGTCATCCACGTAGATACCAACACCCGGCTCAAAGCCCCACAGCGGGTCCTGCTGGCCGATGCCGCGGATAAACGCAGTCAGGGTGGAGTTGGTGCCGCGGCTGGCCTGCAGGGTGGTGTTGGGAGACAGCTTCTGGACGTCGGTCAGGTCGCTGACGCCAGCCTGCAGCAGCTGGTCTTCGCTGATCGCGGTCACTGCCACGGGCACTTCCTGCAGGGACTGCTCACGTTTCTGCGCAGTAACGGTGACTTCTTCCAAGGCCGGTTCTGCATAGGTAAAGCTGGCACCGCAGGCAAGCATGACGCCGGCGGCGAGGGGATGAAACTTTATTGCTCTCATTGTGACTCTCTCCATTCACCAATTATTTATGGTTCTTATAAATCTTGCGGATAGTCACTGTATCCGCTCGGGGTCCAATTGCCTGTTAGACCAAGGTATGACGGCTGTTATTGGTACCGGGGAGGACAAAAAACAGCCACTGCGGTAAGGTGCGATTTCAAGATTGAGCCGCCTGCTCTTTGACCAGAACTCCCATTGGGTTCATGGGTGTGGCGGAAAAATCTACAGCAAGAATAACTGGCACCAACCCGCCCTGTCATGGGTTGAGAGTTGTCAATTGGCGCCACGACCCTCCCGATGAGTAGTGGCGGCAAATAACAAAAACTGAGAGAAATCGCGCTTGTTCAGCCTGACTACCCTGGCCGCCGTAGCGCTGGCCTACCTGCTGCTGCTCTTTGCCATTGCCTTCTGGGGCGATCGCATGCCGGCACATCGCTTGCGCCCCATCAAGCCCTTGATGCTGGCCCTCGCCGGTACCTATACCAGTGCCTGGATGTTCTTCGGTACGCCGGCGCAGGCGGTGGAGGAGGGCTGGATCCTGCCGCCCACCTTCGTCGGTGCCAGCCTGATGTTGATCTTCGGGGCTCCGCTGCTCGCCCGCTTCGTGCGCATGACCAAGCAGCAGGGCTCCACTTCGATTGCGGATTTCATCAGTGCCCAGTTTGGTGGTTCCCAGTGGCTGGCGGCGGCAGTGGCGATACTGGCTCTGGTGGCGGTGCTGCCCTACCTGGCATTGCAGCTGCGGGCCGTCGCGGACAGCTTCCTGCTGCTGGCGGATGGCGGCGATATCAGCCCGGTGCTGGTGACGTCGATCGTCAGTGCGACTCTTGGCTTGTTCGCCCTGTTGTTTGGTACCCGTCATATCGATAGCAGCGTGCATCGCAACGGCATGCTGCTGGCAGTGGCATTTGAGGCGCTGGTCAAGATCGGGGCTTTTGTCGCCGTGGCCTGGTTTGTCGTGGGGGGTGCCTTCGATGGCGCTGCCGACCTGATGCGCTCCGGGCTCGACAGTGACCGGGTGCGAGCACTGACCGAGGCTCGTCCGGCGGATACCGGCTTCCTGGCCGTGGTGGTGCTGGGCATGGCCGCCATGTTCTGCCTGCCGCGCCAGTTCCATATCCTGATGATCGAAAGCGACGGCGAACAGGATATCGGGCCGGTTCGCAAGCTGATCCCGCTCTATCTGGGCATCCTGTCGGTGGCGATCCTGATCGTCGGTTACGGCGGGCTCCTGTGGCTCCCGGACAGTTACAGCAACCCCGAGCGCTTTGTACTGGGCCTGCCATTGGAGAGCGGATCCTCGGCCCTTGCCCTGCTCGCTTTCATCGGCGGCCTGTCAGCCGGCTCCAGTATGGTGATTATTGCCACCATTGCCCTGTCCACCATGATCGCCAACACCATGGTGGTGCCCTGGTGGTTGCATCGCCTGCAGGCCAGGCCTGCGGGGCAGGTGCTGGGTACGGACCTGCGCCGCGTGCGCCGGGTCATCATCGCCCTGATTATGCTGGCGGCGTTTTCGGTCAACGAGGCTATAGGCGCGGGGGTGCGTCTCGGCACCTTCGGTTTGCTGTCGCTGGCCCTGGTGGGCCAGCTTGCACCGGCCATGATTGCTGCCGCCTGCTGGCCAAAACACTGGCCGCGCCTGCGGGCGTCCGGTGTGATCGCCGGACTCGCTGCGGGTTCCCTGGTGTGGGCGCTGTCGGCGCTACCGGCTGCGCTGGGCAGCCCTGACCTGGTCGCAGAGGCGCTTGGGCTGCAGTGGAGTGCGTTGTCGATCACGACGCTCTTCGGCCTGGGCCTGAATATCCTGCTGTTGGTCTCTGTCTCGCTGCTCCTGCACCGCTGGCAGCCCCAGGGCAGCAAGCGCGATGAGACACCGGTGAACAAGATCCGCCTGCGCGAACTGTTGGCGCGCTTTGTAGGACGCGATGCGGCGGAGCGGACTTTTGCCAGTATTGCCAGCGAGGGTGGCAGTTCCAGAACCGTCTCGGCCGAGGATTACCGGGATGCGGTGGAAAAAATTCTCGCGGGTATTGTCGGCTCCACCAGTGCCCGCCGGCTGGTGCGATATCACAACAGTGCCGAGGTCAGTCCGCAGACCCTGGAGCAGGCCAGCGCCATCTACCAGTTTGGTCGCGGACTACTGCAGAGCAGTATCGACAATATCGACCAGGGTATTTCCGTAGTGGATGCCAACCTGAACCTGGTGGCCTGGAACCGGCGCTACGTGGAATTGTTCAATTATCCCAGCTCGATGATCTACGTGGGCCAGCCGGTGGCGGAGCTGGTGCGCTACAACGCGAGCCGCGGTGAATGTGGTCCCGGAGCCGTCGAGATGCATGTGCAGAAACGGGTCGACCACCTGCGCGCTGGCACCGCCTACCGGGTCCAGCGTCACCGCACCGATGGCACGGTGCTGGAAATCCGCGGTAACCCGCTGCCCGGCGGCGGGTTTGTAACCACTTACACCGACGTCTCGGATTACCAGCGGGCACTGGCCGAGCTGACCGATGTGCGGGATTCCCTGGAGCAGAAAGTGGCTGCCCGGACCACCGAGCTGCAGACACTGAACAGCGAGCTGCATGCAGCCAGTGCCGGTAAGACCCGCTTCCTTGCTGCCGCTAGTCATGACCTGGTGCAGCCTCTGAACGCCAGCCGCCTGTTCCTGGATGCACTCAGCGCCCGTGAGCTCGACAGCGACAGCCGCAGACTGCTCAGCAGGGCCGACACTGCCCTGGCAGCAGCGGAACAGCTGATCACGGACATGCTGCAGATCGCGCGGATGGATGCGGGCGATATTCATCCACAGCTGCAAGCCATGGCGCTGGAGCCGGTACTCGACAATGCCGTGGCCCAGGCCCGTCTGGCCGCCGAGGCGCGGGGATTCGAACTGCGCTACCGGCCGACGGATCTGTGGGTGCACAGCGACGAAAAAATGCTGCGTCGTGTGGTGCAGAACCTGCTCGATAACGCCGTCAAATACACGCGCAGTGGCGGCGTGCTGCTGGTCGCCCGCGGGCGGGGTGACCGGGTGTCACTGGAAGTCTGGGATACCGGCTGTGGCATCGACGAGTCGCAGCAGCGGAATATCTTCCGCGAGTTCTGTCGACTCGATAGCCCGGAGCGCGAAGTACAGCGGGAGCACGGCTATGGGCTGGGGCTTGCCACCGTTGAGCGTCTCTGCCGCTTGCTGGATTCCCCAATCAGTCTCACCTCGCGACCGAGTCGCGGCAGTGTCTTCCGCGTGCGCCTACCGCGCTCGCGTCCGTTGCTGCGCCGGGTGGCCGCACCGACGCCATTGAAAGCGGTAAAGTCTTCCCTGAATCTGCAGGTGGCCTGTGTCGATAATGAGCCGGCGATCCTCGAGGCCATGGAGGCGCTGCTCGGGGGCTGGGGCTGCCAGGTAACGAGTGCCCCGAATCGCGAGCGGGCGCTTGAGCTGGCGCAGCCGGATCTGCTGCTCATGGACTTCCATCTGGGCGGTGAGGTCGACGGTATTGCCCTGGCGCGGGAGTTGATGGCCAGATGGGGTGCCACCGTACCGTGCGTGATCATTTCCGCCGAAAATACCGATCTGGTGAAAAATCGGGCCCAGCGCGCGGGCTGGCAGTTCCTGCAGAAGCCCCTGCGCCCCGGTGCCTTGCGAGCGCTACTGCAGGCCCGCCAGAAGTCCAGGGCCTCGGACCCTGCGACCAAGGTCGTATAGGGCGGCGATCCCGCACTGGGTAGTGTGATAACCAATAATAATGCTCGGCACAGTGAGCCGGGTGCAGCCTTCTGGAAGTTGCTATGAAGAAATACGTTCTCGAAATCCTGATGTTCACTGCCTACGCGTTGTTCGCAGCGTCGTGGGTTTCCGGTGCCATCCTGACCCCCAGCGTGCAGGCCTCATTCGGCGAGGCCGGACTGGCCAATGCCACCTGGGGTAGTAACGTCATCACCATCGCCAAGATCGTCGGCAACCTCGCTGCCGCCATGTTGCTGGTACGCCTGGGAGTCAAGCGTGCCTTTACCGTCGCAGTGCTGCTGATTGCAGCGGGCGGCTTCGGTGCCCTGGCTGGCGATTACATCGGCTGGTTGTGGTCGCGCCTTGCCCTGGGGCTTGGTGGAGCGCTGGCTATCGTCTACTTCAATCCGGTGGTGCTGCATTACTTTGCCGCGGAAGAGCGTCCGCTGATCAACGGCGTCAATGCCGCAGCCTTCAATACCGGTAACCTGATCGCGCTTCTCTCCACCGGAGCGCTGGCCGCCTGGATGGGCAGCTGGCAGTCCGTGGTGGCGCTCTATGGCGTGATGGTGGTGGCCCTGGCGGTGCTCTGGTGGCTCTCGGCGGAGGACTTCTCTCTGTCCGGCGCGGCCAACAACGGCCAGCCGGAAGAGAAATATGGCCTGCGCGATGGTATTCGTGAAGGTTTTAACTGGTGGCTGCCGCTCGCCTACTGCGGTGTGCTGTTCTGCTATATCGCCGTGTTTGCCCTGTTCCCGCTGATCGATGGTTTTGCGGTGGCCAGTAACCACCTGTCGGCGGTGATGATCGCCGCCGGCATGGTGGGCACCGTGGCGGGGATCATGATCACCCGCCGCTATCCGCTGCGCTTGCCGGTGCTGCGTTATGCGGGCCTCGCGCTGGTGATCTTCGCCGCACTGATGGTGCTGAGCCGCAACCCGGTTATCGCCTACACCGCGGCGGCCCTCGCTGGCTTCTTCATGTTCCTGCCCATGACTGCGCTGGTGACGCTGCCGCAGGAGCTGCCGGGCATGACCCCCGGCCGCATCACTGTGACCTTTGCCATGTTCTGGTCCATTTCCTACGGGGTCGAGACAGTGTTGATGTATGGGGCCGGCCTGATGGCGGACACGACGGGCGAGCCGGCGATTGCAGCCTACATAGCCGTGGCCTGTTCTGCCTCCCTGTTTGTGTTTTCCTTCATGCTGCCGGAGAGCGGCAAAAAGCCTGAGAACGATGTAAAAAAGGAAGCGGACAATGCAGAAAGCGCGACAGCTTGATCCGGCTCTGGCCCAGTGGCTGGAAACAATCAATGAAGTAGTGGCAAAACTGAAGGCCGCCGGATTCGAACCGACCCCGACCAATGCCCGCGAAAGCCTCGCCAATTTGACTCGGGGCTTTGTCGAGGCGGGTCCGGAAATGCCGGCAATGGATACCGTTATTCCCGGCCCTCGCTTTGCCGTGCCGGTACGGATTTACCGGCCAGAGCAGAATGATGGTGGCCCGGCGATCATCTACGCCCACGGCGGCGGCCATATGGCCGGTAGCGTGAGCGTCTACGATCCGATCTGCCGCCGTATCGCGCACCACAGTAAGCGCACGGTCATCTCTGTGGATTATCGGCTTGCGCCGGAAAATCCCTATCCGGCGGGGCTTGAAGACCTGCTGGCGGTGGTCCGCGGCATTGGCCCTGCT
Organism: Microbulbifer aggregans; assembly: GCF_001750105.1. NCBI lineage: Bacteria > Pseudomonadati > Pseudomonadota > Gammaproteobacteria > Cellvibrionales > Microbulbiferaceae > Microbulbifer > Microbulbifer aggregans. The sequence continues at coordinate 741,962 of NZ_CP014143.1, read as the reverse complement.
CTTGAGCGCAAGGGTATCGAGCACAACGACCGCTGGATTCTGATGGGGGACTCCGGCGGCGGCGCTCTGTGTGCGAGTGCCAGCGCGCTGCTGCAACACGAGCGCCATAACATCGTCGCACAGGTGTTGGTCTACCCGAGCCTGGATTACACCATGCAGCTGCCGTCCATCGAGGAAAATGGCCGCGGTTACCTGTTGGAAAAAGAGAAAATCGGCTGGTACTTCAATAACTACTTTCAGGGTGTGGAAAACCGTCGTGCCTGCTCCCCACTGCACGACGAGTTCACTGCGAACCTGCCCAAGACCCTGATGGTGACCGCGGAATTCTGCCCCCTGCGTGATGAGGGCTTCGCCTATGTGGAGAAGCTGAAAGACGCTGGGGTTAGCTCGGAATTGCTGCATTTCGACCAGCAGATCCATGCGTTCCTGAATCTGGAATCCATGGTGGCGGCGGACTGTGAACGCTTCTATCGCCATACCGCGGAGTTCGTGCACGGCCTCACGGAGTAGTTGCCGGCCGTTTGCCACTGGCGACATCCGTCGCCGGTGGTTTCTGTAGCTTCCTGTTCCCTCTCTCCCTCCCTCTCTCCTTCTCCCTCACCAAGCCAGTTCTTCACTCCACGGCTCCTGGTCGCGCTCCAGGCCTCACCGGGCTATGACCAAGGTATGAGTTTCAGCGACCGAAACTTTCCGTAACATGAATACCGATTCAGGTTTCATAAAGAGAGCAAAGCACCATGACGGATGCCGTCTCCATTCCCGCAGTCGCTGGTAGCGGCCCCGGCGTGCCCAAGACCGCCCGTGGTGAGCGAACCCGCGCCCGTATTCTCAAGGCGGCGGAGGAGACGTTTGGCTCACTCGGTTATCACCGCGCGGGTATTGCAGACATCACCCGGGCGGCTGGTGTGGCTTCCGGCACCTTCTACACCTACTTCGTCAGCAAGGAGCAGACCTTGCGCGAACTCGTGCAGGAGATGGGGCGGCGCCTGCGCGCACATCTGGAGCGGGAAACTGCTGATGCACAGGATCGCCTGGAGTCTGAGGAGATGGGTTTGCGTGCTTTCCTCCAGTATCTACGCGACAACCCCGCGCTGTATCGCGTGTTGCAGGAGGCGCAGTTCGTCGATGAGTCTATCTACCGCAGTTATTACGAGTCCTTTGGTGAGCGCTATATCCGGATGCTGGCCGGGGCCTCGGACCGGGGGGAAATCCGCCCGGGTAACGATGAGGTACGGGTCTGGGCCCTGATGGGCATCTCGAACTTCCTCGGCCTGCGCTATGCGCTTTGGGAAAAGGAAATGCACTTTGATGAGATCGTGGCGACGGTTTCCGACCTGCTGCGCAATGGCCTGGCCTCCGCCGGCGCTAGGGAAAAGCGGTGAACACCGCAAACGTGCTCTATCAGCTGGAAGATGGAATCGCCACCATCATCCTCAATCGCCCTGAGCGTCACAATGCCCTGGTTCAGCCGCTGCTGGATGAACTGCGCGAGGCATTGACTCGTTGCCGACATGACAATCCGGAGGCGCTGGTGCTCCGCGCTGAAGGTCGCTCCTTTTCCAGCGGTGGTGATGTGGCGGCTTTTTACGAGGTGGCCCGGGGAGAGCGGCGCGCCTACGCCACGCGGCTTGTGGGCGAGCTGAACGAGGCGATGCTCGACCTGCTGCGGCTGCCACTGCCGACGGTGGCTGCCGTGCACGGCATGGTCACCGGCGGATCGGCCGGGCTGGTACTGGCCTGTGATATTGCCGTGGCCGGCCCCAACGCGCATTTCGCCCCCTGGTACACCGCTGTCGGTTTCAGTCCGGATGGCGGCTGGACGGCGCTGATGCCGGAGCGCATCGGTCGCGGTCGGGCGCTGGATGTGCAGCTCACCAATCGCCGTATCGAGGCCAGGGAAGCCCTGCAGCTAGGGCTGGTCCAGTATCTGGAGGACGACGGCGATGTGTCGGGCAGAGCCATGGAGCTGGCACGCCGGCTGCGCGACGCAAAGCGCGGCAGCGTCCGCAACACCCTGGCCCTGACGCGTCCCGATGTGAATCGGGTGGCCGAGGCGCTGGAGGCCGAACGGCGACACTTTCTGGAATTGATCGACAGCGAGGAAGCGGACCAAGGCATGGCCGACTTTCTCGGTCGCGCTTAACGGCAATGATTCATGGAGATCGCGGTGGTCGCGATCCACAGGCAGATAACAATAACGGAGACACCCATGGAAATGTTCGACCTGCTCGCGCAGCGCGCGCGGGTGACGCCGGATCGACCGGCACTCGAGGACCTCGACAGCGGTGAATGCTACGACTACCGCCAACTGAACGAACACGCGTCGCGCCTGGCGGCGGCCGCGCGCGAGCATTGGGGCCTGCAGGAGGGCGACCGCCTCGCTTACCTCGGCCACAGCCGCGCGGAATTTTTCGCCATGCTGTTCGGCTGTGCCAAGGCCGGCCTGATCCTGGTGCCACTCAACTGGCGGTTGGCGGAGCCGGAGTTGGAAGTGTTGCTGGATGACTGTGATCCCCGTGCGTTGATCTTCGGTGGCGAATTCGCTGAGGTGGCGGCCAGTCTGGGCAACCGCTGGGTTACGATGACCCTGGTGGCCCTCGATGGTGCCGCTGCGGGGCAGCGCGATTACCACTTGGACCTTGCCGCCAGCACGCCTGACTTCAGGCCGCACGCAGAAAAAAGCCCGGACACACCCTGGTACCTGCTTTACACCTCTGGCACCACCGGACGCCCGAAAGGGGTGATTCAGACGTTTCGCATGATGCTGGCGAATCACCTCAACATCGGCCTCGCAGTCAACCTGACCAGTGATGATGTGCTGTTGAACGTGCTTCCCCTGTTCCACACCGCGGGTATCAACCTGTATTCGTCAGCGGTGTTGCTGGTGGGTGGCTGCGTGCTGGTATCGCGCAGCTTCGATCCGAATCAGGCCCTGCAGGTACTGCAGGGCCGTGCAACCATCTTTTTCGGTGTGCCGGCCGTGTACCAGGCGCTACTGGATCATCCTGAGTTCGATGGCGAGAGGCTCAAGCGCGTGCGCTCCTGGGGCTGTGGCGGTGCGCCGTTATCGCTGCCCGTTGCAAAACGGTATGCCGATGCGGGCATTCGCATTCGCACCGGTATGGGCATGACAGAAACCGGCCCCACGGTATTTCTGCTCGATGAGGCGCTGGTGCTCGACAAGATTGGCTCCGTGGGTCGCCCGCAGTTGCTCACCGAGGTGCGTATCGTCGACCGCAATGGAAACGATGTTGCCGATGGCGAGCCGGGCGAGTTGCTGATCCGCGGCCCGAATGTCACCCCCGGTTACTGGAACAGGCCGGATGCTACTGCCGAAGCGATCCGGGAAGATGGCTGGCTGCACAGTGGTGACGTGGCCCGCTGTGACGAGGATGGCTGCTACTACATCGTCGACCGCTGGAAGGACATGTATATCTCTGGCGGAGAGAACGTATATCCGGCGGAAGTGGAGCAGGTGCTGGAGCAGCATCCGGCCATTGCCGAGGTCGCGGTCGTGGGTATGCCCGACGAGCGTTGGGGTGAAGTTGGCAAGGCCTACTTCGGCTTGAAATCTGATTTTCCCGCGCCGGAGGAAGATGAACTGCGGGCGTTCTGCCGGGCACGCCTGGCAGGCTACAAGGTGCCCAAAGCATTCCAGGTGCTGGCGGCGTTGCCACGCAATGCATTGGGCAAAGTGATCAAGCAGGAGTTACGCGATGACGCAGCCAGAAACTGAGGCGCAGCCGAGGCAGGCCCTGCAAAAAATGCAGGAGGAGTTTGTCCTGACCCAGGAAGACTTCAACCGCTTTGCCCGCCTGAGCGGAGACCACAACCCCATTCATGTGGATCCGGAATACGCTGCAAGCACCCGCTTCGGGGCCACTGTCTCCCACGGCATGCTGTTGTTTACCGTGCTGCGCGGCATGATCGAGGCGCATTACCCGGGTGCAAGGCTGCAAACCCAGAACCTCAAGTTCCCGGCCCCCACTTTTACCGATCAGCCAATCAGGGTCACCCTCCTGGTCGAGGCGGAGCAGCCGGGTCGTGTGGAACTGGTGACACAGATTACCCAGCAGGAGCGGTTGTGCCTGGACGGCCGCTGTTGCGTAGCACTTGCCGAGGAGTTGCCGCGATGAACAAGAACCTGTCCCGTTTCGATGCCCTGCGCATCGACGACAGTGCGTCCGTGACCCGCAGTTTTGACCGGCAGGCCCTGCGGGACTGGTGCCAGCTGGCGCATATCGCAGCTGAATGGCCGGAAGTACCCGAACCCCTGATCGCCGGGCTGTTTTCCTACCTGCTGGGTGAGGAATTACCCGGACACGGCACCAACTACCTGAAGCAGCACATGCAATTCCATGCTCCCGCACAGGTAGACGAGCCTCTCACGGCGACGGTCACCGTGACCCGCCTGCGCGATGACAAGGCGCTGGTCAACCTGGAAACCCGCTGCACCGGTGCGGGTGGACGACTGATCTGTGAAGGCGATGCGCTGGTGCTATTTCAGTGCTGAACCCCGGTTAGGGGCATGACAGGGGGGCTTGCCTGCCGTAACGGCATTGCGGCTGCGAGTTTCCGCCTGGCTTGCCGCAGGCTCAGAGCTGCGTCAGCGCCTGGGCCTCGCGGATCAGCTGCTTACGGTCGCGGAGTTCCAGCTTGCGCAGGATCGCGGTGACATGACTCTTGACCGTGGGCTCGGTGATATCCAGCTCAAAAGCGATCTGCTTGTTCAGCAGGCCCTGAGCGATCATCTGGAAAATGCGTAACTGCTGTGGTGTCAGCCGTGCCAGTCGTTCAGCCAGTTCGCTCTCCGCCTCCTCTTCCAGCGCTTCTGCACTGAAATACTCTTCTCCATCGAGCACACGCTGAATGCAGTCGGTGATTTCCTCGGGGCGGGCCGTCTTAGAGAGAAAGCCGCTGGCGCCGAAGCCGGCTGCCTGACGGATCACGCTGTTTTTATCGCTGCCGGAGACCACGACTACCGGTACTGCGGGAAAGCTGTTGCGGATCTGAGCCAGGCCATTAAAGCCTTCACTACCGGGCATATTCAGATCCAGAAGCAGCAGGTCGATTTCATGCTCATCGAGTCGGGAAAGGGTGGAGGCGAGGTCTTCACTCTGCAGCAGGTCGCAGTCCGGCAGCTTGGCGCTCACCGTGGTGGCCAATGCTTCGCGGTAGAGGGGATGATCGTCGGCAATCAGCAGTTTGTAGTTCACGTCGCGCTTCTAGGGTGATGAATGGATGCCGGCGATACCGGCATCCGTTCATGCTACTGCGCGGTCCAGCCCCCGTCCACAGGCAGCGAAGCGCCGGTGATCGTCGCTGCGTGTTCAGCACATAGGTAGTGCACCAGTGATCCGATGGCGTCCGGCTTGGTGGTCTGGGCCAGTGGTTGCTTGGCACCAACAAGACGCTTCCGGGCCTGCTCCATGTCAATGGATTCTTCCTGTGCGATGCGTTCGATCTGCGGCTGTATCAGTGGTGTCTCCACCCAGCCCGGGCAGATGGCATTCACGGTTATTCCGCAATCCGCATTCTCCAGAGCCATCACTTTTGTCAGTCCGATAAGCCCATGTTTCGCTGCACAGTAGGCAGCCTTGTTTTCCGAGGCGACGAGACCATGTACGGAGGAGATGTTGATGATCCTGCCCCAGCCGCTCTCGCGCATGTTCGGCAGTAACTCCCTGCTCAGGAAAAAGGCGGAGCTCAGGTTGATGGACAGGATGCGCTGCCACTGATCGCTGGGGAACTCGTGGGCCGGGGCGGTGAACTGGACCCCCGCATTGTTAACCAGAACGGCAGGATGCCCCAGCGCCTCTCTGCTGTCGGCGACGAGCTGGGAGCAACCCTCATCAGTACTGATGTCGGCGCTGCTGAAGCCACATGACACTTGGTAGCGCTGCTGGAATTCCTCCACGAGCGCTGCGCCCTCGCTTGCAGTAGCGAGGCCGTGAAGCATGACCGGATGTCCGGCCTCGGCCATACGCCTGGCGATGGCGAGACCGATACCACTAGTGGATCCGGTTACCAGAATGGGTTGATCTGAATTCCGCTGCACTTGCACCCCCCGCGGCTAGTGTGGAAGCCCCGCGCTATGCGCGGAGCTTCCGTGCTCATTTTTGAAAAATCCTAGCAGCGGTACGGAGGGTGGTCTGTATGACCAAGGTATGACGCGGCACTTTCGGCACGATCAGGAGTTCCCCGAGCTGCTGCCGAGCCGCGCCGGACTGCCGCTGTTAGCGCCGAGGACGATGGGCTCCACTTGGACGATGTGCCGGTCGACCTGGGCGGTAACCCGGACGGCCATGGTAGCGGTGATGACCGCGGTAGTGCCGATGTCCGCGATAGCGATGATCATGCCGGTAATAGTGTCGATAGCGGGGATGATTGTAATACCGATAGTAGCGCGGCGATGAATAGTAGAGGTAGGCCCCGCTGGATGGATAGACATAGGGACGCGAATAATAGGGATAGCTGGAGTAGTAACCTCCAGAGTAGTACCCATCAGAGGCGCAGGCCCCCAGGGTCAGTGCGGTACAGACCGTTACTGCGATCAGCCCGGTCTTCAGGGTTCTGTTCATGACGTTATCTCCGGTTGGTGTTTCCTCGGATCACGGCATTCCCTGCGGCACCGGGGTGTCGCTCGCCAGGGTTTTATTGAGGGCATGACTGCCTCAACGGGGTCTCGGTCGGGCCGGCAGTGGCCGGGGCCTTACGTGGTGATGGGGTGGTCGATGGTAGTGCGGTGGCCGATGGTGGTAATGGCCCGGACGGGGTCGATAGACACCGCCCACGAAGTAGTAATTCGCATGACGGGCGTTGTGACAGACACCACCCGGATGGCAGTGATAGTAGCGGCCACCGACTCGGTAATAGCCACTGCTGGAATTGGAGGAGTAGCCGGACTCTGCGCATCCAGAGGATGCCAGCGAAGCAGCAAGAGCCAGTGCAGACCCAAACCCCCACAGGGTGCGGGGCAACGGTTTCATAAGTGACCTCCACGCCTTTCGGCGGGTACAACGTCTACTTTCAGCCTAGCAGTTCTGGCGCATTTTTCCTTTTTTATTGGGGAGGCAGCTTCGCAATAGGCTCCACTAACTGTACCGGAGCCATTGGAGCGCTCTTTCCGCGCCGTCACTCAACAGGGGAAAAGGGTAAGGTGGCGGGAGCGGAGATCCCACCCCGGCTCGGACCGGGGTGGGAATGGCAGTAGATCAGCTGGCGCTGGGAAGGATTTCTGCAGGCAGGAAATCGCGATACACCGCGCTGGCCAGCAGCTGCTTGGCCTCCTCGATGTCCGGCGCAAAATAGCGGTCCTTGTCATAGAAGGAGACACGCTCGCGCAGCTTGCCCTTTGCCTCTTCAAGCTTGTCCGTACTCTTCAGCGGCGCACGGAAGTCCATCCCCTGACAGGCGGCCAGCAATTCCACCGCGAGAATGCCGCAGGTGTTGTCGGCCATGTCCCGCAGGCGACGGCCGGCAAATGTGGCCATGGAGACATGGTCTTCCTGGTTGGCGCTGGTGGGCAGCGAGTCAACGCTGGCTGGATGGGCCAGGGATTTGTTTTCGCTCGCCAGTGCCGCGGAGGTGACCTGCGCGATCATAAAGCCGGAGTTCACGCCACCATTTTCCACCAGGAAGGGCGGCAGCCCGGACAGGTTGGTGTCGATCAGCAGCGCCATGCGCCGCTCGGACAGCGAACCGATTTCTGCCAGCGCCAGTGCCAGGTTGTCGGCCACCATGGCGACCGGCTCTGCGTGGAAGTTGCCACCGGAAATAATGTCGGAATTTTCCGGGTTTTCCTCGTCGGTAAAGACCAGCGGGTTGTCGGAAACACCGTTCGCTTCTGCCAGCAATACCTCGGCCGCGAAGCGGATTTGCTGCAGGCAGGCACCCATTACCTGTGGTTGGCAGCGCAGGGAGTAGGGATCCTGCACTTTCTCACAGAACTGGTGCGACTCGCCGATCTGGCTGCTGTCACCCAGCAGGTCGCGGAAACTCTCGGCCACTTCGCGCTGGGCCTTCTGACCACGTACCGCGTGAATGCGGTCGTCAAAGGGCCGACGCGAGCCCTTGGCGGCCTCCAGGGTCAGTGCGCCGGTGACGATGCCGCCGGCAAACAGGTCCTCGGCGGCAAACAGTCCGAGCAGGGCGAATGCCGTGGATGCCTGGGTACCGTTCAGCAGTGCGAGTCCCTCTTTGGGGGCGAGCACGATGGGTTCTAGGCCGGCTTTTTTCAGACCCTCATGGGCGGGCTTGCGCTTGCCATCGATGAATACTTCACCTTCACCCAGCAACACGACGCTCATATGCGCCAGAGGTGCCAGGTCACCGGATGCGCCGACGGAACCCTTTTCCGGAATGGCCGGGAACACTCCGGCATTGACCAGTTGCATTAGCGCCTCGATCACCAGCGGGCGCACACCGGAAAAACCGCGTGCGAGAGAATTGATCTTCAGCACCATCAGCAGGCGCACGGTGGCCTCACTCATAAAGTTGCCGGTGCCCGCCGCATGGGAAAGTACGATGGCGCGCTGCAGGTTTTCCAGGTCATCTTTTTCAATACGGGTGTTGGCTAGCAGGCCGAAACCGGTATTGATGCCGTAGACGGTACGGCCTTCGCTCAGCACCTGGGCAACGGTTTTCGCCGAGGCCTCGATGGCCGGGTAGGCATCTTTTGCCAGAGAGAGCTGAACCGGCTCACGTGCCACTCGACGCAGTTCTGCCAGGCTCAACTGACCGGGGTTGATTTCCAGTTTGTACATAAATTTTTCACCGAAAATGTAATCGAAAATTTCGTCAGAAAGCGTTTCACGGCGCACGCGCAGTAGCCGTGAAATGTTGTCTGTCAGTCTTTCAGCATCGGCAGGTCCAGATCCTGCTCACGCGCGCAGTTCTTGGCGATGTCGTAGCCCGCATCGGCATGACGCATTACGCCCGTGGCCGGGTCGTTCCACAGCACGCGCTCGATGCGTTTTTTCGCCGCTTCGGTACCGTCGCAGACGATGACCACGCCGGAGTGCTGGCTGAAGCCCATACCCACGCCACCGCCGTGGTGCAGGGATACCCAGGTAGCGCCGGAAGCGGTATTCAGCAGCGCGTTGAGCAGCGGCCAGTCGGATACCGCATCGGAACCGTCCATCATCGACTCGGTCTCGCGGTTGGGGCTCGCCACGGAACCGGAATCGAGATGATCGCGGCCGATCACTACCGGCGCTTCCAGCTCGCCATTGGCGACCATTTCGTTAAAGGCCAGCGCCAGGCGCGCGCGGTCCTTCAGGCCGACCCAGCAGATACGCGCCGGCAGGCCCTGGAACTGAATGCGCTCACGCGCCATATCGAGCCAGTTGTGCAGCTGCGGATTGTCCGGAATCAGCTCCTTTACCTTGGCGTCGGTCTTGTAGATATCTTCCGGATTGCCGGACAGCGCGGCCCAGCGGAAGGGGCCGATGCCTTCACAGAACAGCGGGCGAATATAGGCCGGTACAAATCCGGGGAAATCGAAGGCGTTTTCTACCCCTTCCTCGAGCGCCATCTGACGGATGTTGTTGCCGTAATCGAGAGTGGCGGCACCGCGCTCCTGCAGGTCCAGCATGGCCTGTACCTGGATCGCCATGGATTTCTTGGCTTCCTTCACTACCAGGGCCTCGTCCTGCTTGCGCATCTCGGCGGCCTGCTCCATGGTCCAGCCCTTGGGCAGGTATCCATTCAGCGGATCATGGGCAGACGTCTGGTCGGTGACCACATCGGGCTGGATACCGCGCTCGACGATCTCCGGGAAAACGTCGGCGGCGTTGCCGAGCAGGCCGACGGAGATGGCTTCACCTTTTTCCATCGCCGCGTTGATGATCTCCAGCGCTTCGTCGAGGCTGGTGGCTTTCTTGTCCACGTAGCCGGTGCGCAGGCGGAAGTCGATGCGGGTTTCGTCACACTCCACGGCGATCATGCAGAAGCCGGCCATGGTCGCCGCCAGTGGCTGGGCGCCGCCCATGCCGCCGAGTCCGCCGGTGAGAACCCACTTTCCTTTTGCCTCGCCAGCGAAATGCTTGCGGGCTACCGCGGCAAAGGTTTCATAGGTGCCCTGGACGATGCCCTGGGAGCCGATATAGATCCAGGAGCCGGCAGTCATCTGGCCGTACATGGCCAGGCCCTTTTTATCCAGCTCGTTGAAGTGTTCCCAGGTTGCCCAGTGTGGCACCAGGTTGGAGTTGGCAATAAGCACGCGCGGGGCATCGGCGTGGGTTTTGAACACGCCCACCGGCTTGCCGGACTGTACCAGCAGGGTTTCGTCGTCTTCGAGACGCTTCAGCACTTCGACGATCTTGTCGTAGCATTCCCAGTCGCGAGCGGCACGGCCGATACCACCGTAAACCACCAGGTCCTCAGGCCGTTCTGCGACGTCGGGGTGCAGGTTGTTCATCAGCATGCGCAAGGGCGCTTCAGTGAGCCAGCTTTTGGCATTCAGCTTACTGCCGGTGGGTGCAGCGATTTTGCGGCTGGGGTCGTGGCGTTTATCGGTTGTCATGGTTCACCTCGCAATAACGTTCGGTCGTATTCATGTTCATGTGGTTCCGGCATCTGCCGGAGTAACAATTTCTTAAATCAGAATCTCAACTGGGCCCCGAGCCGGTAGCGGTTACCCGGATGCACCAGGCGGGCAAAGCTGACCACGCCGCTGCTGCTCATGGTGCGCCGCCAGATCTGCAGACAGGCGTCACCGGCTGTCATTTCCAGCGCGCGGGCGATCTCTTCATCTGCAGCGATGGCCTCCACAGTGGTGTCTACTTCAGTCAGCGGTGCCACCGCAGACAGGTAGGCATTGGGGGTCGAAACAGAGAAGTCCTGCTGCAGGTACGCGGGAGCCAGCGCCGGGTTGGTGTAGCGCTCCTCCCATTGAATCGGCAGGTTGTTGTCGCAGTGCACGATGCGGGAGTGGTACACCGGCGCGCCCTCGGTCAGGCCAAGGGCGCGGCTGACAGTGGGTGATGTGGTGGTTTCCTCCAGGCACAGGATACGGCTGCTGTAGCTGTGGCCGCGGGCGGAGACCTCGTCGGCGATATTGCGGATCTCCAGCAGAGAGCCCGCCGGGGTGGGCTCGGCGACAAAAGTCCCCAGGCCCTGGGAACGCACCAATACGCCTTCGTCAGTCAGCTCGCTCAGTGCCCGCCTTGCGGTCATGCGGCTGACCCGGAACTCCTCGGCGAGCTGGTTTTCCGACGGGACGCGGGTATTCACCGGCCAGTCCCCGTGCTCGATACGATCGCGGATATGACGCTTGATGGCCGCGTAACGGGGTTCGTTCCCCGGGCCTGAAGCTTTGTCGCCTTGAGCAGAGGGCTCGCCGCCGGCTAATGGCTTTCTTGCAGTATTCATGGACTTCTGTAGAGTCTCACCCTGAGTTGTATATGCTTGTATATACAAATATTGCGGCTACTATGTTGCCACCGGCTGGTGGTGTCAAGGCAGGGGCGTGAACGTCATCCGCGATTGCGGTCGCGTGTCGCCCTGGCCGGTCGCCCAAGCTGGTTGCCCTTGCAGGTCGCCCTAATTGGTAGGGCAAGGTGGTCGGGATCGCCAGCCCACTTCGCGCCCGATAATTCCGCTCGACAACGGGTCGAGCGTCTATGGTTACAAAAAGGAAAAACGCGCCGCCCTGAGGCCGAAGACCTCTTGTGCGGAAACGCCGGGGAAATAGAGAACCCATGACTGAACGCTGTGATCTGCTGATTACGAATGCCAATGCCGCCACCATGGATCCGTCGATCCCCGGCGGTTATGGCGCTGTAGAGGATGTTGCGATCGCCGTAACCGGCGGGCGTATTGTCTGGATCGGGCCTCGACAGGAGCTGCCGGACTGCGCCGCTGATGAAACCGTCGATGGTGAGGGCTGCTGGATTACCCCGGGCCTGATCGACTGCCATACCCATCTGGTATACGGCGGCCATCGGGCATCCGAGTTTGCCCGTCGTCTGGGTGGTGAAAGCTACGAGGAAGTCGCCCGCTCTGGCGGCGGCATCCTGTCCACTGTGCGTGCCACCCGCGCGGCCAGCGCCGAGCAGTTGTACCAGGCGGCGGAGCCGCGCCTGCAGGCACTGTTGTCTGAGGGCGTCACCACAGTAGAGGTCAAATCGGGCTATGGCCTCGATCTGGATACGGAGCTCAAACAGCTGCGCACCGCGCGTCGCCTTGCCCAGCACTACCCGGTGGATATCGTTACCACCTGCCTCGCGGCCCACGCATTGCCACCGGAATACGACGGCCGCCCGGACGAGTACATCGATCTGGTGTGCGAAGAGATTCTGCCGGCGGTAGCGAAAGAACAACTGGCAGATGCGGTGGACATGTTCTGCGAGTCCATCGCCTTTTCCGTGGAGCAGTGCCAACGGGTCATCCAGCGGGCAAAGGAGCTGGATCTGCCGGTGAAGGCGCATGCCGAACAGCTGAGCCGCAGCGGTGCCACTGCGATGGCGGCCAAGGCGGGTGCGCTGTCCGTGGACCATGTCGAATACATCAGCAATCTGGATGTGGCTGCGATGGCTGATAACGGCACCGTGGCCGTATTGTTGCCAGGCGCCTTCTACACGCTGAAAGAAACCCAGGTGCCGCCGGTGGAATCACTGCGGGCGTCGGGCGTCTGCATGGCGCTGTCCACGGATCTCAATCCGGGCAGCTGCCCCATCGCCTCCCTGCGCCTGATGATGAACATGGGCTGTAATCTGTTCGGCTTGACCCCGGCGGAGGCACTCGCGGGGGTGACCCGCTCGGCGGCCCGTGCACTGGGCTTGTGCTGCTCCCGCGGTGTTTTGAGGGCGGGACTGCGGGCAGACATGGTGCTCTGGCCGATGGAGACGCCCGACCAGTTGGCTTACGAATTCGGCGCCCTGAAACCGGCCCAGATCTACTTTGGAGGCAGACATGTTACAGCTGGCTGATATGCGCCTGTGGAGCGGCCGCACCGATCGCGAAGACGGTAAGGCTGGCGAGCGCTGGCACCAGCGCATCACACCGCTGCAACTCGACAGCGCCCCGGGTCTGGCGATCCTCGGGTTTGCCTCCGACGAGGGCGTACGCCGCAACAAAGGCCGCATCGGTGCCGCCAAGGGCCCGCGCATCTTGCGGATGGCGATGGCCAACCTGCCTGCCACCTTCGATACGCCGCTCTATGATGCCGGCAATGTGCGGGTGGAGAAAGAAGACCTGGAATCGGCCCAGTCATTACTGGGGGCAAGGGTGACCGAACTGCTGAGCGACGGGCACTTTCCTCTGGTGCTGGGCGGTGGCCACGAAATTGCCTTTGGCAGCTACCAGGGTGTCGCCCGCTGGATGCGCGAGCAGCAGCGGGAGAAAACGCTGGGCATTATTAACTTCGATGCCCACCTGGACCTGCGCCTGCCAAAGCCGAAGGGCTCATCGGGTACACCGTTTTATCAGATTGCCGAACAGTGTGAGATCAACGGCAAGCCGTTCAACTATCTCTGCGTCGGGGCATCCGATGCCGCCAATACACCGGCACTCTACAACCGGGCCGATGAGCTCGGGGCAAAAGTCATCCGCGACCGCGAAATCACGCCCTGGGCGCTGGAAAAGGCGCGGGAGCGCATCGCCGACTTTATCGGCGGAGTGGATTTCGTCTATCTCACCATCTGTCTGGATGTGTTGCCGGCGGCTGTCATGCCCGCAGTCAGCGCCCCGGCCGCGCGCGGTGTACCGTTGGAGTTGCTCGAGCCGTTGCTGGATACGGTGCTGCAATCCGGCAAGGTCTGTCTGGCCGATTTGGCCGAGTTCAATCCGTACTTCGATATCGAGGACCACGGTGCGCGAACGGCTGCACGGATAGGCTTCCAGGTCGCCAATGAAGTGACGGGGCGCTGAGACCAGGCCGGGGTTTCACCCGCCTGGCTCTACTCCATAGGTCTGGGGGAGGCCTTGTGGAGCTGCGTCAGCAGTTGATGTGCAGTCGCACATCCACATTGCCGCGAGTCGCATTGGAATAGGGGCAGACCTCTTCGTGGGCGCGGTTGGCGATCTTTTCTGCATCGCCCTTGTTCATACCCGGTAGCTCGATGTGGAGGTCGATGTCGAGCCCGAAGCCTTTGTCCTTGGGACCGATGCCCACTTTGGCACACACGCTGACATCTTCAGGTACATCGATATTCTCCTTGTCGGCCACGAACTTCATCGCCCCGATAAAACAGGCCGCGTAGCCGGCAGCAAACATCTGCTCAGGATTGGTGCCTGTACCGCCATCGCCGCCCATTTCCTCGGGCACACTCAGTTCAACTTCCAGTCTTCTATCATCGGACCTGGCCCTGCCATCACGGCCTTCGGTCGCTGTGGCAACTGCCGTGTAGAGTACCTTCACATTCCCCTCCTTGATCAGGGTAAAACCGAGAAGGGAAGTGTAGCCAAGGTCAAGGCTTTGGCGCGGACTGGTAATTGCGTATGCCCCAAGCTGTCACTAGAGTGGAGGGCAGAATAATGACAAGAGAAGCCCAAATGTCCGATCGTGAGACTCATACCTCTCTCCCCCGTCGTGGCGCCTCTACACGCATAGGAAGGCGTTATCGCTCAAATCGCCTGGACGGCCCCTATGATGCCATCGTAATAGGCTCCGGTATTGGTGGCCTGACAACGGCTGCGCTGCTCAGTGCGGCCGGGAAGAAGGTTCTGGTGTTGGAGCAGCATTATACGGCTGGTGGCTTTACCCACGCCTATGAGCGCAATGGCTATGAGTGGGATGTGGGGGTGCATTACATCGGGGATGTGGGCGCGCACCCGACGATGACCCGCAGGTTGTTCGACTTCCTCTCCGGTGGCCAGCTGCAATGGGCGCCGATGGACAGTACTTATGACCGTCTCTGTATCGGCGACAATCAGTATGACCTGCGCGCAGGTCGTGACGAATTTATTGCGGGCATGCTTGAGCATTTTCCCGGAGAACAGAAAACGCTGGAGCGTTATCTGGATCGAGTGGCCTCGGTCGGAAAAGCGATGCGGATTCTGACTCTGGAAAAACTATTGCCGGGCTGGTTTGCGCCACTGCTTTCAGCCTGGAAAAATTGGCGTCTCCCCGCATATCTGAACAAGACTACCTACGAGGCCTTGCGTGAGCTGACTGATAATGAGCGGCTGATCGCCGCTTTGACCGGTCAGTGGGGTGACAACGGAATGCCGCCCAAAGAGGGCAGTTTTATCATTCATGCGCTGATCGTGAAGCACTATTTATATGGGGGCTATTATCCGATCGGTGGCGCCAGTCAGATCGCTGCCACGATAATCCCCGGCATACAGTCAGCCGGGGGAGAGGTCTTCACCTATGCCGAAGTGGATACCATCCTCATGGAGGGTAACCGGGCCTGTGGTGTGCGCATGAAGGACGGTACCGAGATTACTGCTCCGACGGTGATTTCGAATACAGGCGTCTTCAACACCTTTGAAAAGCTATTACCGGAAAGTGCAGTGGAGCATGCCGGTTACCACCGCGACCTGCAATCCGTAAAGCCGTCCATGGCCCATCTCTGTTTGTATATCGGTCTGCGAAAGACTGCCGAAGAGCTGGGGTTGCCAAAAACGAATTACTGGCTCTATCCGAGCACTGACTATAGCGGCGATATCCGAAAGTTCATGGGCGATCCCGAATCGGAGATCCCGCTGGTATATATTTCCTTTCCTTCGGCCAAGGATCCGACATTCATCGAGCGCTATCCCGATCGTGCGACCATCGAGATCGTTGCGCCCGGTCCCTACGAGTGGTTCGAGCAGTGGGAGGGCAAGCCATGGGGCAAGCGGGGTACTGATTATGACGCACTCAAGGAGTCGTACAGTCAGCGCTTGCTGGAACATCTCTACAGGCATTTCCCGCAATTGCGCGGCCAGATTGATTACTACGAGCTCTCTACCCCGCTTTCGACCCGCCATTTCTGCTTTTACGAACAGGGCGAGATTTACGGACTGGATCATACTCCCGGCCGCTTCAGTCAGAGCTGGCTGAGGCCCAAGACCCGGATCAAGGGGCTGTACCTGACCGGACAGGACATCATGAGCTGTGGTGTGGCTGGGGCCATGTATGGCGGTGTGGTTGCTGCCCAGGCTGTGCTCGGCTGGCGACAGGGTGTGCCGTTATTAAAGAGAGTCTTTTCTGGCTATGCCAACACGAGAAAGGAGAGGAGTACAGGCAGCACGCCCAAAGAGGCTTCGCCTGTATCCTAGCCCTTGCTACTCGTTGCAGATTGCAATTAGCTGGAATTTAGACACAAGGGTGGCCAATGTATATCCCGACAGCCTTCGAGATCACTGATCAAGAAGA
The DNA here is from genome assembly GCF_001750105.1 of Microbulbifer aggregans. Taxonomy (NCBI): domain Bacteria; kingdom Pseudomonadati; phylum Pseudomonadota; class Gammaproteobacteria; order Cellvibrionales; family Microbulbiferaceae; genus Microbulbifer; species Microbulbifer aggregans. Next base: position 725,656 of record NZ_CP014143.1, on the reverse strand, counting down.
AATCTACGCATTTGTCGAGAAGCACGGGTTTGGGCAACTGATTTCTTCTGTGGCGGGCCGCTTGACCTCCACGCACATGCCGTTCTTGCTCTCGGAAGAGCGGGCAATACTGCTTGGCCATCTGGCTCGGTCCAATCCTCAGTGCACTGACTTGCATGGGCAGGAAGTACTGGTGACGCTACAGGGGCATCATGGCTACATCTCCCCAAGCTGGTATGAGAAGCCTGGTGTGCCCACATGGAATTATCAGGCCGTACACATCTACGGGCGTGCCCTGGTGTTTGATTGCAGAGAAAGGTTAAAGCAAGTGGTTGATAGGCTGTCTCAAAAATATGAAGGCGCGATCGGGCAAGAATGGCGTGGGGACTACGAAGAACTGATGCTCGGGGCGATTATGGGGGTTGAAATCAACATATCTGAGGTCCAGTGTACCTATAAGTTGAGTCAGAATCGCTCGGCGGAAGATCGGCAGGGAGTTATTTCCCAGTTGAAGGAGCTGGGTTCCAATGAATTGGCTGAAGTAATGGAGAAGTACAATGTTTAGTCACGTGATGATCGGTGCTAATGATATCGAGCAATCGAAGAAATTTTATGACGCGATCCTGGAAAAGCTGGGCTATAAGCCCGGTGTGATCGATGACAAGGGGCGCTGTTTCTATTTTGGCAAAGACGGCGTTTTTGCGCTCACCAAGCCCATTGATGGAGAGCCGGCCTCTCATGGCAATGGCAGCACGATCGGTTTTTCTGTAGAGAATCCCGAAGCTGCTGACGCCTGGCATGAGGCAGGACTGGCCAATGGTGGAGCAGCCTGTGAGGATCCGCCCGGCATACGCGAAGGAGCGGGCATGAAACTGTATCTCGCCTATCTGCGTGATCCGGCCGGGAACAAGATCTGTGCTCTTCACCGGATGCCCTGATCAGAAAGCAAAGTAAATGATTGCGTGGCGCAAAGAGAGACTAATGGATGCGTTTACTTTCTCTGCGGCAAATCCAGATTTTTGTGGAGCAATAAAAAAGGTGGCCAATGGCCACCTTTTTTGTCAGTAAAGAATGGGTTTTCTTTACTTGTACTGCTTCGGTAAGTCAGCTTCACACATACCCAGAGTAGCGCCGGTCTTCAATTGAGCGGAGACCCCTTCAGGGTAACCAACCTTGAGTGTTTTTTCGTTTTTGCACACAAACAGCTGATCCAGTGTGAGTTTGAATGAGCCAAAGGCATTCTCCAGAGCTGCCCAGCCCACGATGTGTTTGCCGTTTGTGGAAATCCCGGTTGCAGTAGATGCAACTTCGAGGTCCGCTGCATTGATCACACCCTGGCCTCGCAGGAGGTCACCCAGCCTGTGCTCGCCACCCAGAGCTTCCGACACAATCATTGCTCCGGCGCCAGCCGCGGTGCCAATGGCGCCAACCAGGGTGCCATCGTCGGCAATGTCGTAGGGATTGAAGGCCTTCTCACCGAAGCAGAACCAGTCCCACCAGGGGCAGGCTTCGCGGATATTCAGTAGCGTAAAATCCCCAGTCTGGGTATTGTACACGTACTGATCAGGTCTCCATTCGGCGTCATAGGCATCGATGCCGGAGACCCAGGTGCCATCTGTGCTCACTGCGGTGGCCTCTCCAACGAACTGGACACCGGCTGGTGCGGCCTCCTTCAAGTTGATCTCCTGACCGTCTTTCCAAACTCGCCCCTGCCACAAGCCAGAAGAAGAATCGGATTCCCAGCCGACGGCGATACCAGTGTTGGAGAGTGCGTTGATGCGCGAGCTATTGTTGTCCTTGTGGCTATCGAGGATCGTCCAGCCGTTCTCTTCATCGTAGGTGGCTGCGGAGACCTGGAAGTTGTCGTACTCTGCGGAGTTATCGCAGTTCCAGAGGAACCCCCCCATGGTGCGGCCATCCGGGGAAATGGCGAAGTTGGAATACGTTTCAAGTATCCCGCCACCCTGGTCGCAGCCACTATTGCCAGCACTGGGGAGCACTTCGATACCGCGGCCCTTCGTATAGCGCGCCGGGAGGTAGGAATTGTTCTGGGCCACGCGTCCGGCGACAACAGAGCCATTATCGCTGACGGCAATGCCGCCCATCTCCAGGATGGTGTATTCGTCATTGCCGTCGTTGTGGATCCAGCTCAGTGCCTGCCCATACCAGTTGATGATGTCACCACCCATGAACTGGCCGTTTGCAGTGATTTCAGTGGCATTGGGGGCCGGGTAGGTAATGAGTTGCGGCGTGTCCTTCATGCCATTCATCTGGATATCGATGTTCTCCACAACCTGGCCGGCACCGGCAACTACAGGTGTATAGGCGCAGGCGTCATCCTGCACGGCATCATCACTCTCGCCGTTGCCGTTGTAATACTCCGACGGTCCGGGCAAGCCAACCTGAGGTGTCGGGAAACCACCGGCGAAAATCTTTTCGATGTGGACTACATAGCTCGCCCCCGGGGTGAGACCTTGCAGTACATACTCGCCGGTACCCTGTGCAGCATCAGGATGACCGTCATTCCAATCCCCGGTCATTGCGGTAATGGCATCTTGCCAGGGGTTGTCGATATTACGAGCAACAATATTCAGCCCAATAATACCCTCCTTGCTGAAGGCGTAATTGACCTTGCCCTTGATCGTGCCGGTCTCGGCAGTAAAGCTGCTGGCGGGATAGATTGAGGATATCGCTGCGTAATCCTCCCTGGTCGAGGCTGTTGCCTGCTGACCGCCGGTGGCGCCACTGCTTTCCGGGTTGGTGTTGATATACGGATACATGACCGAGATATCGGTAGTTGTCGGTGCAGATTCCTGCGGGAACGGCAAACGGTATTCGCCGCCGGTCAGAGGGTGCGCAGAACAGTCCCGGGGCCCTGCGGTCAGCGCACCGTAGCCGCTGTACATGATGAGATGACCGTTGGTCTGCGTATGCGCCAGGTTGAAAGAGTGACCCAGCTCATGGGTGATAACACCACTCATCTGTTTTAGGTCGGTGTCATTGTAATAGGTGCTGGCCCCGCCCATGACTGCCCAGCCTTCTGTGATGACACCGGTTTCCTCATCGGCCCATTCGGGTGAGGCAATGCCGAGTACACCACTGGGTGCGCCCATGACGTCGCGCATGACAGAGCCGGTTTCGTCGAACATGACATGGATGCCACCGTTGTTCACGGTGCCGATGATTTCATGAATCACGTTACCGTTGCCGTCTGTGCTGAATTCCTCGGCCGCGCCGGTAATATCCCCATCACCCCCGCCGATGCCGATATCGGCAAAGCTGCCGGCTACTTCGGCCTGGAAGCTGGAGGTGGGAACGTTGGACCACGACGCCAGTGCATCCCGGATACGCTCCACGCCCTGCTCGTTGGTGAACTCGACATACAGCTCTTCAACGTAGCCGCACTGCCAGTTTCCATCCTCGTTACAGGTCTCCGGTGTGCTTACGTACAAATTCACCGTCCCTGATGCATAGTTGCCGCCATCGGTATAGACCTTGACCGGCGAGCTCACATCCCAGCGATAGGGCGTGCCTTTTTCGTAGTCGTATACATAGAGCGGACCGTAAGCCATGGTGGAAGCAGTTGCTGACAGGATGCTTGCGGCGAGTGCTGATTGGAGGAATGTTTTCTTGGAATTATTCATTGGTCATTACTCCATTTTCGATCCATTTTTCTTCCACTGCAGTTCGGACCAAAGACAGGAAGTCTTGCGCTGCATAGGCACCGCCTGGCTGGTTGACCAGATCCTGGTGGTTCTTTTTCAGTGAGCGATTGAATTTGATGCCGGCGAACAGCTCGTCGTTATTGAGGCCATTGCTGATGTTGTTGGCGCGAATCAGGAATTTGCCCTGGGTGAGGCCGGCAGTGGTCTGAAACCCGGTTTTAGAGGCGGGGGCGTGCAAAAAAAGCAGAACGTTCTCACCGACACTGTATGTGGGCCAGCCAGCGGGGGTGACCATCATGTTGATACGCCCATCACCGGTAGGTTTCGGTTTGATCAAACCGAACTGGCGGAAACTATATTCCTCACCTTTGTCACCCTTGATGTTCTGTCCCACCTTGATAGTGATTTCAGTAAAGGGCAGGCCATTCTGGAATCCATCCTCTTTGTCTTTTACCGTGCCAACGAGAATTGACTCAGAGTGCTTCATGAGTTCCAGTAAGTTATGTTTTTCTGATTTGTTCGCGTAGGCGACGTTCATGCTCATCATCGTGATGATTGAGGCAAGAAACACAAGACCGCGAAAACCATTGCGTTTTGTGTTGGTCACAGAGACCTCCTGTTTGTGGGTTTCATTATTATTGGTTGGACTCCTTTCCCCAGACTGGTCATCTATTTTGTCTGTATTCCTTCTGTAGTCCTTGGTTGTCGAGCCAATTGTCGGCATATTAAGTAGATGCTTTATTTCCAGTCTCGACAGAGATAAAGGTTATGAGAGAAATATCTTCGGCGCTGTGCAGTGGTGGCCAGGGTGTTGATGAATTCGGCCACTCACCGGCAGTAAAGAAAATATGAAAACGTTATCAGTCAATGCCGCGCTGCTTGGTCTTGTTTGGCGAGTAATCGAGAGCTATCGCATTGATCCCCGCACCTTCATACCGGCCTCGCTATACCGTCCTGAGCTGGAGCTGCCTGTGGATGCGCATATTTCGGTGGAGGTTTACTACGGCATTATCGGCAAAGTGCTTGAGGAAATTGATGATGAAGCCGTAGGTATTCGTTCGGGCTCAGTCATGCACCCAAGTCATCTCCATATCCTGGGGCATGCCTGGATGGCCATTCCGACACTGCTTGCGGGTTTTCAGATCAGTGAAAACTACTGTCGTCTTTTGATCGATGATCTGGATGCACGTTTTGCCGGCGAAGGTGATCGAGTCGGTTTGATCTACCAGCGCAGTGGGGACTGCTCATTCAAGTGGATTCAGATGGACTCGACTCTTGCAGGGTTAGTGCGCTTATGTCGTCTGCAATACGGCGAATCTTTCGTGCCCGCTTCAGTATCTATGTCCCGGCCTGCACCCGTGGATCGGTCTGTCTGGGATGACTATTTTGGTGTGGATGTTCAGTTCGATGCGCCCTGCGACGCTGTCTATATCCGCCGGGAGCTTGCTGAACAGAGATTGCCAACAGCACATTCCGGAATTCTTGAGCGCCATGATGCCCTGCTTGCCCGAGCCATGGCATCTCGGCACGAGGCGGATATCGTGACCAAAGTGCGTTTGGAGATTCAGCGACAGTTGCCAACTGGGGTTCTGGCGTTGGAAAAAATTGCGGAGGCGGTCGATTGCCCGACTCGAACCCTGCATCGGAAACTGACCCAAAATGGAACGACATTCCGCCAGTTATTGAAGGAAACCCGCATAGATCTCGCTCAGCAATATCTTCGGGAGGATAGCCCAAGCGTGACGGAGATAGCCTTTATGCTTGGCTACTCCGATGCGGGCGCTTTTACGCGCGCGTTCCGGGAATGGTTTGGTGAGGCGCCTAGTACATACCGAGCGCGGTGTAAGTGACTAACCGCTAGATCGGGGTTCTGCTTTCAGTTGGGTGCGGCTTTTGCAGGCGCCCTCGTTCAATTCCTTGAGAAATTCCTATAAAAATCGGTTTTGGCCGCCGCGCTGCATCCGCTGCAGTAATGCCAGAGTTTTTTCGATTCCCTCGATCTCGCTCAGCCGGTTACCCTCATATTCGATCCCAACCCAACCGCGATAACCGGCCGTGCGGACGATGTCCAGCATGCGCTGGAAGTCGGTCTGCACGGCTTCTCCATTTTCATCGAAGTCGTAGCTCTTGGCGCTGATGGCCTTGGCCCAGGGCATCAGCTCGCGGACACCGCGGTAGCGATCGTAGGTGAGGCCATTCTCGCGATCGATATGGAAGTTGCCAAAATCTGGCAGCGTGCCCACACGCGGGTGGTCGGCGAGCCGCATGACGCCGGAGAGCCACTCGCCGTTGGATGACAGTCCGCCGTGGTTCTCTACCAATACGTTGAGTCCGAGTCCTTCACAGTATTCGCCCAGCAGGTGCAGGCCGTCGGCGGCCTTCTTCATCTGTTCGTCGTAGCTGCCGTGACTGTGCGCGTTGACGCGTATCGAATGGCAGTCGAGTTCTTTTGCCATTTCTGCCCAGCGCTGGTGTCGCGCTACGGTCTGCTTGCGCGCCGCATCGGTTTCCGCACCGATATCCCCCTCACCGTCAACCATGATCAATAGGCTCTGTACGCCTTCGCCATCCGCCTGCTGTTGCAGTTTACGGGTCAGTGCGGCGCTGTAGTTGTCTGAGTAGAATTGGTTGACGTACTCCACACCATCGATATCGAATAATCGCCTCGCCAGGCGGGGAAAGTCTTGCGGGTTGGCTGTCCGATTTTGAAAGGCGCGGTGCAGGGACCACTGGGCGAGAGAGATCCTGAACCAGGGTTCTTGCTCTACCGCGAAACTCTGAGCGACAGGAAGGAGAGCACCTGCGCTTGCAGCCGTTAGCATGCTGAGAAATTGGCGGCGAGATTGATCGTGCATCGGTATTGGCTCTGATTTGCGGTTATCGCTGAGTGGTTAAATCAGGGCGCTGTCGGCGTGCGACGAGTACAAAAAAGGGCGATCTCTCGATCGCCCCCTGTCGGTCACTTCTTGTTTTTCATTGCCGCCGCCAGCAGGTCGCCCATGCTGCCGCGGCCACCACCCTGGCCGCCCTGTTGCTGGCGGTTGCGGTTGTTGTGGCGCTGGGCTTGGCGGCTCTCGCGGTGATCACCTTTCTTGACGCCGCCACTGCCCTGCTCGCCCGGTTCGTCGGACAGGCGCATGGACAGGCCGATACGCTTGCGCGCCACATCCACTTCCATCACTTTGACCTTGACGATGTCGCCGGCCTTGATGACTTCGTGTGGGTCCTTGACGAACTTGTCCGACAGCGCGGAGATGTGTACCAGGCCGTCCTGATGCACGCCGATATCCACGAAGGCGCCGAAATTGGTGACGTTGGTGGCGGTGCCCTCGAGGATCATGCCGGGGCGCAGATCCTTGATCTCCTCGACACCCTCTTCGAATTTGGCGGTGCGGAATTCCGGGCGCGGGTCGCGGCCGGGCTTCTCCAGCTCGGCGATGATGTCGGTAACGGTGGGCACACCAAATTTTTCATCGGTGTAGTCCGCCGGGTTCAGCTTGCGCAGGAAGGCTGAGTCGCCGATCAGGCTGTTGATCTCGCGACCGTTCTTCTCGGCGATGCGCTTAACCACCACGTAGGCTTCCGGGTGCACACCTGACTTGTCCAGCGGGTTCTCACCGTTGTTGATGCGCAGGAAGCCGGCGGCCTGCTCGAAAGCCTTGGGCCCCAGGCGCGGCACTTCCTTCAGTTGGGCGCGGCTCTTGAATGCGCCGTTCTGGTCGCGATAGGTGACGATATTGGCAGCGATGGAGTTGCTGAGGCCGGATACCCGCGCCAGCAGCGGTGCGGAGGCTGAATTCAGCTCGGCACCAACGCCGTTCACACAGTCTTCCACCACGGCGTCCAGGGAGCGGGCCAGCTGGGTCTGGGAGACATCGTGCTGGTACTGGCCGACACCGATGGACTTGGGCTCGATCTTCACCAGTTCTGCCAGCGGGTCCTGCAGGCGGCGGGCGATGGAGATCGCGCCGCGGATGGTCACGTCCAGGTCCGGGAATTCACGGGCGGCAAACTCGGAAGCCGAGTACACGGAGGCGCCGGCCTCGTTCACCATCACTTTCTGCGCGCTGAGCTTGAAGTGTTTGAGCGTATCGCCAACGAACTTGTCGGTCTCGCGGCTGGCGGTGCCGTTGCCGATCGCGATCAGGCCCACATCGTACTTGGTGCACAGCGCGGCAATGACGGCCGCAGACTCAGCGGTGCGGTTCTGCGGCGGGTTGGGATAAATGGCAGTGTGATCCAGCACCTTGCCGGTCGCGTCGACCACCGCCACTTTCACCCCGGTACGCAGGCCCGGGTCCAGGCCGATAGTGGCTTTCTGGCCGGCGGGTGCGGCCAGCAGCAGGTCTTTCAGGTTGCGGGAGAAGACCTTGATGGCTTCTTCCTCGGCCTTCTCACGGAGCTCGCCCATCAGGTCGGTCTCCAGGGTGGTGAGCAGCTTGATGCGCCAGGTCCAGCGCACCACTTCCGCCAGCCACTTGTCAGCCGGACGCCCCTGATCGCTGATGTCGACATGTTTGGCAATCATGCTCTCGCAGGGATGGCCTGCGGTGGCCGGGCGCTCCTCGTCACCCTCGAGGCCGATGCTGATGGCCAGCACGCCTTCGTTGCGGCCACGGAAGATGGCCAGGGCGCGGTGGGACGGGACCTTGGACCAGTCCTCGGCGTATTCGAAGTAATCGCGGAATTTGGCCCCTTCCTCTTCCTTGCCGTCCAGTACACGGGATTTGACCTGCCCGTCGCGCTTGAGGAAATCGCGCAACTTACCGAGCAACTCTGCGTCTTCAGCAAAGCGTTCCATCAGGATGAACTTCGCACCGTCGAGAGCAGCCTTGATGTCCTTGACGTGCAGGGACGCGTCCTCGTTGTCGGTATTCAGGTACTGCTGCGCTTCCTCTTCGGGATTCAGGCCGGGATCGTTAAAGAGGGCGTCGGCGAGCGGTTCCAGGCCGGCCTCGATGGCGATCTGGCCCTTGGTGCGACGCTTGGGCTTGTAAGGCAGGTAGAGGTCTTCCAGCCGGTTCTTGGTCTCGGCAGCGTTGATCTGTTCCGCCAGCTCCGGGGTAAGTTTGCCCTGCTCGTCGATGCTTTTCAGGATGGCCGCGCGGCGCTCTTCCATTTCCCGCAGGTAACGCAGGCGCTCTTCCAGGGTACGCAGCTGTGTGTCGTCCAGGGCGCCGGTGACTTCTTTCCGGTAGCGGGCGATAAACGGGACTGTGGCTCCTTCGTCCAGCAGGGCGACGGTGGCTGAGACCTGCTGCGGGCGAACGTTGAGTTCTTCGGCGATTCGGGCGTTGATATCCAGCATTTTATTTTCTTACATCCGTTCTGCGGAGAGTACATCTTGCCCGGCGACTGTGGATGGCGCCGCCGGTGAATTCAGGAGCGGCATTATGCGGGAGCGAGGCCCTGTGAGAAAGGTTTGCGGCGAACTGCAATCCCCTGCGACGACTTGCAGCGGAAAGCAGTTCATTTGTTGCTGAACTCCAGTAGAATGCGCAACTAGTCAAAATTTGATCACTTTTGGATCCGCTTCTGGATAGAGGGTATCTGTGAAAATTTCCAAGAAGAATAAGTTTTTCGGCATCGTTGTTGTTGTCGGTGTGGCCGCAATCGCGCTGGTGACCCTGTTGGCGCCAAAACCGAAGGAAAAAGTTGCTGAGCCGGTAGTGCCGCCGACGGCAGATGTCCTGTATGCCAAGCCGGGTCGTGAGACCCTGCTGGTGCCGAGCCAGGGTACCGTGCGCGCACGCCATGAGATCGAGGTGGTGGCCCGGGTCGGCGGTGCGATCGAAAAGGTCGATGGCGCTTTTGTACCGGGAGGCTTCTTCCAGGCGGACCAGTCCCTGCTGCAGATCGAATCTGCGGATTACCGTCACCAGCTGACCCGCGCCGAGTCCCAGCTGGCGAACGCCAAGGCCACACTGGCCCAGGAGCAGGGTCGCGCCAAGCAGGCCAAGCGCGAGTGGCGCGATCTGGGTTCTGAGGAGGCCAACGCCCTGTTCCTGCGCAAGCCGCAGCTGGCTGCCGCTGAGGCCGCCGTGGCTGCGGCCCGTGCCGACCGCGACCAGGCCAAGCTGGATCTGGAGCGCACACGGGTCAAGACCCCATTCGCAGGCCGCGTGGTGGAGACCTATGTGGATCTGGGCCAGTACATCACTCCGGGCACCAAACTGGCGAAAATCCACAGCACTGGTATCGCCGAGGTGCGACTGCCCCTGACCGACCGCCAGCTGGCATTGCTGGAGCTGCCCCTGGGGCAGTCCATCGAGAATGGCCCGGCGGTGCGCCTGAGCGCGCAGATTGCCGGCCAGAAGCGTGAGTGGCGTGGCCAGCTGGTGCGTACAGAGGCCAATATCGACCCGAACAGCCGCTTCGTTTATGCCGTGGCACAGGTACAGAACCCTTATGAAGGCGAGGCGCCACTGGTAAACGGCCTGTTTGTGGAAGCGGACATTGCCGGCAAGACTTTTGACGATGTAGCGCGCCTGCCCCGCCAGGCACTGCACGAGGGGAACCACCTGCTGGTACTGGACGCGGAGAACAAGTTGCGCTTCAAGACCGTCGAGCTGCTGCAGGCTGTAGGTGAGGATGTCTGGGTACGCGGTGATGTGGACCCGGGTGAGCGCGTAGTCGTGTCCAGCCTCGGTTTCTCCCGCGAGGGGATGGTGATCACCGCCAACCCGCTGAATGAAAAGCCGGCCGGTCTGATCCTTGGGGATGACAAGGTGAGCGAGGAGCCGGCCTCTGATGAGACTGTGACCGCCGATGCTGGCGGTGCCGCGCAGGGGGCGCGCTGATTATGCAGGGCATTATCGGGTGGTTCGTCCGTAACAGTAAGGCCGCCAACCTGCTGATGATCATGATTCTCATCGGTGGTTTGTTTGGTATTTCCCATATCGGCCGTGAGGTTTTCCCGACCCTGAATCCGGGCATCGTGATGGTCGATATCAGCTACCGGGGTGCCGGCCCTGCGGAGGTGGAGCAGCAGGTTACCCAGCGGGTAGAGCAGGCCATTTCCGAGGTGAAGGGCATCAAGGAAGTGAATTCCTGGTCCAGTCGCGGGCGCAGTTCTGTGCGCGTGCAGGCAGTGGATGGCTACGATGAGCTGCGCCTGCTGAACGACATCAAGGTGCAGGTCGACAGTATCAACACCTTCCCGGCGGATATTGAGCGGCCGGTAGTCGCGCTGCAGGAGTGGGAACAGCAGATGATGATGATCGCCATCGGCGGTCCCGTCTCTCCCCACGTGCTCAAAGACACGGCGCTGGATCTGCGCGACAAGCTCATGCTGCAACCCGGCGTTCGCCGTGTGGATGTCTGGGGTGACCGAGCCGATGAGGTCTCGATCGAGGTTTCAGAGGTGGATCTGCGCCGCTATAACCTGAGCTTCGATGATGTTGCCAATGCGGTACGCCGTTCTTCTCTGGATCTGCCCGCCGGCATGGTGCGCTCTGATCGGGGTGACATTCAGGTGCAAACCCGCGGCCAGGCCTACACGGCTGCGGATTTTGCCCAGATCCCGGTGGTGAGCCGCGGTGATGGCACGCGGTTGTTGCTCGGCGATGTAGCGGACATCAATGACGGCTTCGAGGAAGAAGGCTCAATCATCCGCTTTAACGGCAAGCCCGCCATGAACCTGCGGGTGATGCAGGGTGAGCCGCTGGACGTGGTAGCCACTGCGGAGCACATCAAGAAATTTATGGCCGAGGCCCGCGAGCAGTTGCCGCCGGGCATGCAGTTCGAAATCTGGTTTGATTTTTCCAAGGCCTATGAGGGGCGGATGGAATTGCTGGCCGGTAATGCCCTGGGTGGTCTCGCGCTGGTGTTTGTGCTGCTGATGCTGTTCCTGCGTCCGGCGCTGGCCATGTGGGTGACGGTCGGTATTGCCACCGCCTTTATGGGCGCCTTCTGGTTGCTGCCCATCACCGGCGTAACCCTGAACATGCTGTCTCTGTTCGCCTTCCTGCTGATTCTGGGTATCGTCGTAGATGATGCCATCATCGTCGGGGAAGCCGTGCACGCTGCCCATGACCGAGGGGTAACCGGTCTGGAAGCGGCGGAACAGGGCGTCAAACAGGTCTCGGCACCGGTGATTTTTGCCGTGGTGTCGACCATGGTGTTCTTCGTGCCCATGCTGTTCCTGCCGGGCGTCACCTCACAGATGATGCTGGCACTGCCGGTGGTGGTGCTGTTGTGTCTGCTCTTCTCGCTGGTGGAATCCCTGCTGATCCTGCCCGCGCATCTGGTGAACATGAAACCGGAAAAGCAGGCCACCTCCGGCATTGGTATGCGACTGCAGAGCCTGCGGGCAAAATTTGCCGGAGCCATGAAGGACGCCGGCGACAAGTATTACCTGCCCTTGCTGGAGAAGTCCCTGACCAACAGCCGCGCCACGGTAATGATTTTCGTGATGGCGCTGTTCCTGTCGATTGCAGTCTTTAAGGGTGGTTACATCGGCTCCGCTTTCTCGCCCAAAGTCCCCTCGGACCTGCTGGAATTGCGTACCACCATGGCCCCGGGCGAGTCCTTTGAGGAAGCCAAACGGGTGATGGAGCAGTTTGAGGGTGCCGCGGAGCGCCTGGCTGCCGATCCGGAAATGCTGGAGCAGAATGGCGGTGAGCCGTTCGTCGAAAACACCATGGCTTTCCTGTGGCGCGGTAACGTGACGGTGCTGTTGCAGCTGAAGGATGGCGAGCAGCGGGATGTCACCTCTGAGACGCTGGCGCTGCGCTGGCGGGAGTATGTCGGTGAATTGCCGGCCAGTATCGAGGAGATGCGCATCCAGCACACCATCAATGATGGTGGCTCGGGTATGTCCCTGAACCTGAGTACTTCTTCCGGCAACATGGCCGAGCTGCGCGCTGCTGCCGATGCGGTCAAGGAAGCGCTGGATGGATTCGCTGGCGTTTATGACGTGCGCGACAACCTGGTCAGCGCCCGTCAGGATATCGAGATCCAGCTGAAACCCCATGCGACCAATATGGGCATCGGCCTTGCCGACGTGGCCAAGCAGGTGCGCCAGGGCTTCTACGGCGAGGAAGTGCAGCGTATTCCCCGCGGTCGCGAGGATGTGCGGGTCATGGTGCGCTATCCCGAGGAAGAGCGGGCCAGTGAAGAACAGATCGACCGTATCCGTATTCGCACCAACGAGGGCGAGGTGCCCTTCAGCGCAGTGGCCGATGCGGTGTACGTACCCGGCTATACCACCATTCGTCGTCACGACCGCGAGCGCACCGTGCGCATTACTGCGGAACTGACACCGGGGGCGGCGTCGGCGCACGAAATCCTCAAGGAACTGCGCGAGAAGCAGGTGCCTGGCTGGGAGCAGCAGTTCAGTGGCTTCAAGCTGCAAACCGCGGGTGAGATGCAGGAAGAAGAGGAGTTCAGCAGTTCGATCCTGGCCTTCTTCGTGTTGTCCCTGTTCACCATTTACGCGTTGCTGGCGATTGCCTTCCGCAGTTACTCGCAGCCGCTGCTGATCCTCACTGCGGTGCCTTTCGGCTTCTTCGGTGCCATCGTCGGCCACCTGTTGCTGGGTTACGACATCAGCATCATGTCGATGCTGGGTTTCCTGGCCGCCGCGGGCGTGGTGGTGAACGACAACCTGGTACTGATGGATCGGATCAACCAGCTGCGTGCTGAGGGCATGGCCGTCATGGATGCGGTAGTTCAGGCCGGACGGGATCGTTTCCGCCCGATTATCCTGACCTCCATCACCACCTTTGTGGGGCTGGTGCCGATCATGTTCGAGCGCTCGATCCAGGCGCAGTTCCTGATTCCCATGGTGGTCAGCCTGGCCTTCGGTGTTCTGTTCGCCACCGCGGTGACGCTGCTGCTGGTGCCGAACCTGTATAAGGTGATTGAAGTGCTGCGCGCCAGGGCCCATCGCCGGCGCGGCACCGACCCGGAATTGTCGGTGAGCCTCGAAAAAGCCTAAACTACCAGCCTGAAAGAAAACGCCGACCCTGAGTCGGCGTTTTCGTCTTTCCCCTTTCCCTGCTGAGGAACTGTCGGCAATGCGCGTCCCGCGTATCTATTCCCCCGAGCCCCTGTCTGGGTCCAGTGAAGTCGAACTGGACGAAAATGCCAGCCGCCACCTGGTAAAAGTTCTGCGCCTGCAGGCGGGCCGCCCGCTGGTGTTGTTTGATGGCCGCGGGGGTGAATATGAGGCTGAACTGGTGGGGGCCGGCAAGCGTGCGCGTGTTCGCGTGGGGGCTTTTCGTGATGAGAATCGCGAGTCGTCGCTGGCGCTGACATTGGCGATCGGGATTTCCCGCGGCGACCGTTTCGACTGGGTGATTCAGAAGGCCACCGAGCTGGGGGTGGCGCGCATCCAGCCGCTATTTACCGAGCGCTGTGAGGTAAAGCTGAGCGGCGAGCGGTTACAGAAAAAATTGGGTCACTGGCGGCAGATTGCTATCAGTGCCTGTGAGCAGTGTGCGCGCAACCGGGTACCCGAGGTGTTGGAGCCGCGCAAGTTGCCGCAGTTCCTGGAAGAGGCAGGCGGGGAGGACTTCAAGCTGGTACTGCACCACCGAACCGAGGTGAGTCTACGCCAACTGGAGGCCGAGCGCGGTCGCCCGGAGTCGGTACTGTTGCTGGTCGGTCCGGAGGGTGGTCTGTCTGCGACAGAAATCGAGGCAGCGCTGCAAAGGGATTTTGCTCCACTGCGGCTGGGCCCGCGCGTATTGCGCACCGAGACCGCGCCGGTTGCAGCTCTTTCCGTGTTGCAGTATCAATGGGGCGACCTCTGACCTGCGGCGCGAAGCCGTTCGGTTGGATCCGGACTCTACACACTCATCCATCTCAGGGAGAGAACAATGGTGAAGTTGATTTTGTGGTTGCTTGGCTTGGCAATTCTGGGGCTTTCTATCGCCGTCATTGTGCAGCCGCATCTGGCCAGAAATCTGAGCGAGCGGCTCAATGAAACCGGCTATGCGGTGTCCGCCTGGGGCCGTATCGTGGTCGGCCTTATCCTGTTGCTGATCGCTGATACCCGTGCGTGGAATATCCTCTTCAACGCGCTCGGTGTTCTGCTGGTGCTGGCCGGTGCCTATATGCTGTTTATCGGCTTCGAACGCAGTAAGGCACTGGCGATCAAGATCGCACACGGCAGCGAGAATTTCCTGCGGATCAGTGGGGCGGTCGGTGTACTGCTGGGGTTGCTGCTGCTCTCCGCCAGCTGAATGAGTGAGGCTGAAATGTTCGCGACGCAATTGGTGATTTTCGACTGTGATGGGGTACTGGTAGACAGCGAGACAATCGTCTGCCGTATTCTGGCCGAGGAAATGAACAAGCTCGGTATGCAGACCACCGCGGAAGAGCTGGATGAACAGTTCAGCGGTCGTCCGGCCAAAGATTGCCTGCTGGAAATCGAAACGCGCTATGGCGGCCCGCTGCCGGACAACTATTTCAGCAACACCGAGCGACGCATACGCGAGGCATTTCACGAGGAGCTGGAGCCCGTGGTGGGGATCGAAGACCTGCTCGATCACCTGCTGCAGTTGAACCTGCGCAGCTGCGTCGCCTCTTCGGGCTCCCATGACAAGATGCGCCTGACCCTGAACCGCACGGGTCTCTATGATTATTTCGATGGCCGCATCTTCAGTGTCGATGATGTCGGCCGCGGCAAACCCTGGCCGGACCTGTTCCTGCACGCGGCGCAGTCGATGAATGTCGAACCCCAGCACTGCCTGGTGGTGGAGGATTCCATCGCCGGAGTGAAAGCGGCTGTGGCTGCGGGGATGCCGGTTGTGGGTTTCAGCAATCATCCCCGCCGGGTGGGACAGCTCGAGGAGCAGGGAGCCATCGTGGTAAAGGATATGCTGGCGGTGCTGGATCACCTCTGAGTCGCTGATCGGCCCTACCTCCCTGCCTGGACACCTCAGTTCCTGTTGCCTCTGGCAACTCAGCGCGCGGGCATTTCTCCGTGTGTGATCTACAATGATTGCAACGCCACCCGAACAAAGCCACCACGGGAGATCCCGGTTATGGTGCCAAGTCGCTGTTCGCTCCTGCTCATCATCAGCCTGTTGCTGGCTGCTTGCTACGATGATCCCCACAAGAAATATGCCCTGACTCCCCCGGAAGCGGATCGTGGCCAGGGTGAACAGTCACTCACCTTTGGCGATGCCGTGGTGCGCTACCTGCGCGGTGGCTCAGAGGAAAACGAGTTTCTGCTGACCGTGGATTTTGAGCCCGGTGGTTCAACGCCAAACATGGAAACCATCGGTGATGTCGAGGCGCTGCTGGTGATCCTGCGGGACTTTCCGTCGGTAACCATTGTGATTGAGGGGCACACTGACAGCGAAGGGGAGCCAGAAAAAAACCAGCGCTTGTCTCAGTGGCGGGCGGAGTGGGTGAAAAACTTCCTCGTCGACCGCGGTATCGAGTCTGAGCGTGTTGTTGCCGAGGGGTTTGGCGATACGGTCCCCATTGCTGATAACAGCACGCCCCATGGACAGGAGAAAAATCGGCGGCTGGTGGTTCGTGTTGAAAAAGGAGGTGCTGAACCAGTCAAAGTCCAGCGGGGGATGGTCCCGGAGCAGAGAGGCTCCGGCACCAGCGGTGAGCAGCTCAGTCGAGACTGAGCGAGCGTAGAATCTCAGCGGTGGGATCCACCTGATTCATGGTATAGAAATGCAGTCCTGGCGCACCGCCTTCGAGCAGCGTTTCGCACAGGTCAGTTACCACTTCCAGCCCAAGCTTGCGGGTATCTTCCGGATTGCTGAAGCTCTCCATGCGCCGGCGCAGCCAGCGGGGAATCTCTGCTCCGCAGTTCTTTGAGAACCGCGCGAGGTTGGTGAAGTTGGTGATCGGCATGATGCCCGGATAGATCGGTGCGTCGATGCCGGCCTTTTCACACTGGTCCAAGAAGTAGAAATACGCATCCGGGTTGTAGAAATACTGAGTCAGCGCACTGTTGGCGCCCGCATCGAACTTCCCTTTCAGATAGCCGATATCAGCATCGTAATGCTCCGCTTCGGGGTGAATTTCCGGGTAGGCAGCGACTTCGAGGTGGAATTGATCGCCGGTATGGCGGCGGATAAAGGCCACCAGCTCATTGGCGTATACCAACTGTGCCACCGCGCCCATGCCGGAGGGCATATCGCCGCGCAGGGCGACAATGCGATCCACGCCCGCTTCCTGGTAGCGGTCCAGCAGTGCGAGTACGGTTTCTTCATCATCACCACCAAATGAGAGGTGCGGGGCAATGGAGATGCCGTCGCGGCGCAGATTCGTGACGATATCAGCGGTGGTCTCGCGGGTAGTACCGCCGGCACCGTAGGTGACGGAGAAGAACGCCGGCTGAAATTCCTGCAGAGTCTCGCGGGTCTTGTACAGCTTCTCCCGGCCCTCTGGCGTCTTGGGCGGGAAAAACTCGAAGCTGATGCGGGTATTATTTGTCATGGTAAATCGTCCAGTCCTCGAGGGGCTGGATTCCGCCCATCCCGGCGTGCCGGTTTGGCGGAATGACGACCTTTACCAGCATCGTCATGCCGGCGTGAGCCGGCATCCAGTCGCGGGGCAATCAGTACTTGTAACTCTCGGGCTTGTAAGGGCCGTCCACGGAAACGCCAATGTATTTGGCCTGGTCATCGGTCATGCGAGTAATGACGCCGTCGAAACCTTCTACCATGTAGCGGGCAACTTCCTCGTCCAGTTTTTTCGGCAGCACTTTGACGTACAGTGCGGAAACTTTCTGGTCTGCCGGCAACTCGGCGAACTTCTCCTGATACAGGTGAATCTGTGCCAGAACCTGGTTGGCGAAGGAGCCGTCCATGATGCGGCTCGGGTGACCGGTGGCGTTACCCAGGTTCACCAGGCGGCCTTCAGACAGCAGCAGCAGGTGATCGTTGGTTTCTGAGTTGCGCACGATCTTGTGCACCTGCGGCTTCACTTCCTGCCATTCCCAGTGTTTGCGCATATAGGCGGTATCGATCTCGTTGTCGAAGTGGCCGATATTGCACACCACGGCACCGCTTTTCAGTGCAGTCAGCATATGGGCATCACACACATTGGTGTTGCCGGTGGTGGTCACGATCAGGTCGGTATTGGCCAGCAGGTCTTTGTTGATGGATTCCGCCTTGCCGGTGTTGAGGCCGTCGATATAGGGGGAAACCAGCTCGAAGCCGTCCATGCAGGCCTGCATGGCGCAGATCGGGTCGACTTCGGAGACCTTCACAATCATGCCTTCCTGGCGCAGAGAGGCGGCGGACCCCTTGCCCACGTCACCATAGCCAATCACCAGCGCCTTCTTGCCGGACAGCAGGTGGTCGGTGGCGCGCTTGATGGCGTCGTTCAGGCTGTGACGGCAGCCGTACTTGTTGTCGTTCTTGCTCTTGGTGACGGAGTCGTTGACGTTGATCGCCGGCACTTTCAGTGTGCCCTCACGCAGCATGTCCTGCAGGCGGTGTACGCCGGTGGTGGTCTCTTCGCTGATGCCGTGGCACTGGTCGAGGATCTCCACGTACTTCCGGTGCAGCAGCTCGGTCAGGTCGCCACCGTCGTCGAGAATCATATTCGGCTGCCAGCCGGCTACGTCAGCACCGACGGTGCGCTCGAGGCACCACTCGTATTCCTCCTCGGTTTCACCCTTCCAGGCAAAGACCGGGATGCCGCGGGCGGCGATGGCCGCGGCGGCGTGGTCCTGGGTGGAGAAAATGTTGCAGGAAGACCAGCGCACTTCGGCACCCAGTGCCACCAGCGTTTCGATCAGCACCGCGGTCTGGATGGTCATATGGATGCAGCCCATGATGCGGGCGCCAGCCAGCGGCTGCTCGGCGTGATATTTCTCCCGCAGCGCCATCAGCGCCGGCATCTCACCTTCGGCGATTTCGATCTCGCGGCGCCCCCAGTCGGCCAGGTTGATGTCGGCGACCTTGAAGTCCTTGAATTCAGTGCTCATTTGATTCATTACAAACCTTGTTCGTTTTTTATTGCGCAGGCAGGGCCTGCGCGTGAGTTTCTGGTTTTTTGGCGATTACAGATCAGCGTGCGCGCGCAGCGCTTCCGCCTTGTCGGTCTTTTCCCACGGGAAGGCGGTGAATGTCTCACTGCGCTTTTCACCATTGCTGTCGGTCCACTCGTAGGTGTGCTCGAACGGCTCGCGACCGAAATGACCATAGGCCGCGGTCAGCTGGTACATCGGGTGCAGCAGGTCGAGAGCGCGGGAGATGGCATAGGGGCGCAGGTCGAAGTGCTCACGCACCAGTTCAATCAGCTTCTCTTCGCTCACCTTGCCGGTGCCGAACGTGTTGATGGAGACAGAAGTCGGCTCCGCGACACCGATGGCATAGGAAACCTGGATCTCGCAGCGATTGGCCAGGCCCGCAGCGACGATATTTTTCGCCACGTAACGACCCGCGTAGGCCGCGGAGCGGTCAACCTTTGATGGGTCCTTGCCGGAGAAGGCGCCGCCGCCGTGTCGGGCGGAGCCACCATAGGTATCCACGATGATCTTGCGACCGGTAAGGCCACAGTCGCCGACCGGACCGCCGATGACGAACTTGCCGGTGGGGTTGATGTGGTACTTGGTATCCGCATGGAGCCATTCGGCGGGCAGGGTGTGGTGCACGATCAGCTCCAGCACTGCCTCGCGCAGGTCCGCTTCGGACACATCCGGGTTGTGCTGGGTGGACAGTACCACGGCGTCGATGGCGCAGGGCTTGCCCTGGTCGTCGTAGCGGAAGGTGACCTGGCTCTTGGCGTCAGGGCGCAGCCATGGCAGCAGGCCGGATTTGCGCGCTTCCGCTTGGCGCTCCACCAGTCGGTGCGCATAGTAGATCGGTGCCGGCATGAAAGTCGGTGTTTCGTCGGTGGCATAGCCGAACATCAGGCCCTGGTCACCCGCACCCTGGTCTTCCGGTTTGGCACGGTCGACACCCTGGGCAATATCCATGGACTGCTTGCCGATCACATTGATCACGCCGCAGGTCTCACCGTCGTAGCCGACGTCGGAAGACGTGTAGCCGATATCGGTGATGACTTTGCGCACCAGGTCTTCCAGATCCACCCAGGCGGACGTGGAAATTTCACCGGCGATGACGGCGATGCCGGTTTTCACCAGGGTTTCACAGGCCACGCGGGCATGCTTGTCCCGGGCCAGCAGTGCGTCCAGTACCGCATCGGAAATCTGGTCAGCGATTTTGTCGGGGTGGCCTTCGGACACGGACTCCGAGGTAAACAGTCGGTATTCACTCATGAGGTGGTCTCCATTGATGTCGCCGCGGCGCTCCATTTATCCCGCAGTCGGCGGTGTTATAAATGTCGATCGGGTCAGTCTTTATGTCAGTTTTCCGGCTTATGCCGGTCTAAAAAAATAGTCGCTATCAGCGATTACGCACTGCGCGAAGATGTGGTTTCTGGTTTCAGGAATTCCCGGATCTGGATCTGAAAGCCGTTGCGCAGGGCGCTGTAGATGCTGCGCCCGTTTTCGAGCCCTGCTTGTTCGGACCAGCTGGAAAGTTGCTCCGGCGCAAAACCCAGCCACAGGTCTCCACAGGCGTCGCGGGCCCAGTCCTGCTCGTGGGCCTGAAGTTCTGCCACCAGCAGCTGCCCCCCGGGCTTTAACGCTGCTGACAGATCCCGAAAGATCTGTTCCGGCTCCGGCGTGTGATGCAACACCATGTTGACCACCACGCTGTCCGCACTGCCGGGACGTGAGGCCGCTTCCCGGGTATCGCCGTGCAGGAATTCGATATTGCCCAGGGTGTTGTCGCTGGCGAATTGCTGTGCTCGCTCCAGCATGGCGGAGGACAGGTCCAGCGCCGTCACGGTGTCGAAGCGCGGTGCCAGCTCGGCGAGAAACTCACCCTCGCCCGGTCCCACCTCCAGGGCGCTTTTGCCCGGTCGCAGCAACTGCGCGACCTGCGGGCCGTACACTTCATAGCCGGCGATCAGTTCCTGCTGTTCCCGGAAGCGGTTGCCGTAATCGGCAAAGAAGCGCCGCGATGCCTCCGCCCGCTCAGTGGCGATCTCCGCCACCGCACCTGCTCGCGCTTCGGGCAGCGGCAGGCTATCGAGGCTGGTAAACAGCGGTTCCAGGCCGTCGCCACTGCGACGGTAGAACAGGTTGTTACCCTCGCGCCGTTTACTCACCAGGCCTGCCTGGGCCAGCACCTTGAGGTGGTGGCTCAGCGCCGGCTGGCGCAGGTCAAAGATCCGGCACAGTTCCAGCACGCTGTAGGAGTCCTGGCTCAGCAGCCGCAGAATCTCCAGGCGCAAAGGATCCCCCGCCGCCTTCAGGCGCGAGGCCAGTTGCGGGATCTGGTCGCCAGACTGGGTGTCCGGCGTTGCGTGGGTAGCCTGGGATGATGACATGGCGGGGAGTCTAGCAGCGGTTGTCCGCTATATCAAAAACTTTTGATATAGCTGCATAAAAAACTTTTGATGCAGCTGTATCGTTTTGTGAGGCCGGCACTGGAGGCGACTTTGTTGCGTCCAAATGGCCATAAAGCGCCGCTGCCCTTTGCGTGGCAGCGGCGATTGCGGGAAAATACGCCTCCTTTTTCGAGACCGCAGGTCCAACCCTGACCGGCCGCCGGCAGCGAAAACGCAGCCGTGGCCTATCTTCAGGAAGAGCCTGGCCCCGCAAACAGACCCCAGAGAGTTGAGCCTTATGACCTCCCGTACCCCGTCTCGCACCGAGCTGGCCAATGCCGTTCGCGCCCTGTCCATGGATGCCGTGCAGAAAGCCAACAGTGGCCACCCCGGCGCCCCCATGGGCATGGCGGATATTGCTGAAGTCCTCTGGAACGACTACCTGAAGCACAATCCGGCCAATCCGGATTGGGCCGACCGCGACCGCTTCGTGCTGTCCAATGGTCACGGCTCCATGCTGCTCTACTCTCTGTTGCACCTGACCGGCTACGATCTGCCGATCGAAGAGCTGAAAAACTTCCGTCAGCTGCACTCCAAGACTCCGGGCCACCCGGAATACGGCTACGCGCCCGGCGTTGAGACCACGACCGGTCCGTTGGGTCAGGGCATCACCAATGCTGTTGGTATGGCACTGGCAGAGAAGGTAATGGCGGCGCAGTTCAACCGCCCCGGCTACGAGCTGGTGGATCACCACACCTACTGCTTCCTGGGTGATGGCTGCCTGATGGAGGGCATTTCCCATGAAGCCTGTTCCCTGGCTGGAACCCTGGGCCTCGGCAAGCTGATCGCCTTCTATGACGACAACGGCATCTCCATTGATGGTGAAGTGCAGGGCTGGTTCACCGATGACACGCCCAAGCGATTCGAGTCCTACGGCTGGCACGTAATTGCCGGAGTGGACGGGCATGACTCTGCCGCCATTAAGGCTGCCATCGAAGAGGCCCGCGCCGAGAGCGAAAAGCCCACCCTGATCTGCTGCAAGACCGTGATCGGTTTCGGTTCCCCGAACAAGCAGGGCCGCGAGGAGTGTCACGGCGCACCGCTGGGCGAGGACGAAATCGCTTTGGTACGTGAAACCATCAACTGGAACTACGCGCCTTTCGAAGTCCCGGTAGAGATCTACGAAGGCTGGAATGCCCGTGGCAAAGGTGAGGCGCAGGAAGAAGAGTGGCGCGATATCTTCGCCGACTACCAGGAGGAGTTCCCGGAGCTGGCGGCAGAGTTCGAACGCCGCATGAGCGGCGAGCTGCCGGGCGACTTCCTTGCCAAAGCGGACCAGTACATCAAGCAGTGCCAGCAGGATGCGGAGAAGGTCGCCTCCCGTAAGGCCAGCCAGAATTCCCTGAATGCGTACGGCCCGCTGCTGCCGGAATTCCTCGGCGGCTCCGCTGACCTGGCCGGCTCCAACCTCACCATCTGGTCCGACTCCAAAGGCGTGACCAAAGAGGACGCATCCGGCAACTACGTCTACTACGGTGTGCGCGAATTCGGTATGAGCGCCATCATGAACGGCATCGCCCTGCACGGCGGCTTTGTCCCCTACGGTGCTACCTTCCTGATGTTTATGGAGTACGCCCGCAACGCAGTGCGCATGGCGGCACTGATGAAGCAGCGCGTCATCTTCGTTTACACCCACGACTCCATCGGCCTGGGCGAGGACGGCCCTACCCACCAGCCAGTCGAGCAGCTGACAGCCCTGCGCTCCACGCCCAACCTGCACACCTGGCGTCCCTGTGATGCCACCGAATCTGCAGTGAGCTGGAAAATGGCCGTTGCCCGTGCCGATGGCCCCGCAGCCCTGATCTTCAGCCGCCAGGGCTTGGCCCCGCAGGCGCGTAACGATGCACAGCTGCAGCAGATCGAGCGCGGTGGCTATGTGCTGGCGGACTGCGAAGGTGCACCAGAAGCGATCATCATCGCCACCGGCTCTGAAGTGGAACTGGCTGTTGAAGCGAAGAAGCAGCTCTCCGATCGCAAGATCCGCGTGGTCTCCATGCCCTGCGCCGAGGCGTTTATGGAGCAGGACGAGGCCTACCGTGAATCCGTGCTGCCCTCTAACGTCCGTGCACGCGTAGCGGTCGAGGCGGCACACCGCGATTACTGGTACAAGTTTGTCGGCTTCGATGGCGACATCATTGGCATGAGCAGCTTCGGTGAGTCCGCGCCGGGTGGCGAGCTGATGAAGGAGTTCGGCTTTACCGTCGACAACGTCGTCGCTTCTGTCGAAAAACTGTTGAAGTAAACCACCGTTGATTCTGGACGCCGGCTCATGCCAGCGTGATGCAACCTCACTATATTGAGTCGTCATCCCGGCACAGGCCGGGATTCAGGATCTGGAGCCAAGATGTAATGCCGAAGCTGGCCGATACGCAATGACCATCAGACTTGCCATCAACGGCTATGGCCGCATCGGCCGCTCCGTCCTGCGCGCGCTCTATGAGTCAGGTGCGCGGGACAAGCTACAGATCGTTGCCATCAACGAGCTGGCCGACTGCGCCACCATTGCCCACCTGACCAAGTACGATTCCGTGCATGGCCGTTTTGGCGGTGAGGTGTCCAGCGAAGACGACACGCTGATCGTCAACGGCGACCGGATTGCCATCACCCACTTCGAGCAGCTCGAGGAGCTGGACTGGTCCAGAGAGCGAGTGGACATCGTTCTGGAGTGCACAGGCAGCTTTACCGAGCGGAAGCGGGCAGAATTACACTTGCAGGCCGGGGCCAAAAAGGTGCTCTTCTCCCAGCCCGCCAGCCGCGATGTGGATGCCACCATCGTCCACGGCGTCAACGACCATGTGCTGACAGGTGAGGAGACCATTGTCTCTGCAGCTTCCTGTACCACCAACTGCAGCGTGCCCGTTATCGCCGCGCTGGATAGAGCTTTCGGCATCGATGCCGGTGTGATTACCACCATCCACTCGGCCATGAATGACCAGCCGGTGAGTGATGCCTACCACCACACCGACCTGCGTAAGACCCGCTCCGCGGTCACTTCCATCATTCCCGTGGATACCGGGCTCGCCCGCGGTATCGAGCGCATCCTTCCGGAACTCGGCGGGCGCTTCGAGGCTCAGGCCATGCGCGTGCCTACGGTTAATGTCTCCGCGATTGATCTCTCCGTGCAGTTGCATCGGGATGTCACCCAGGCCGAGGTCAACGCGGTGCTGGCAAAAGCGGCGGACAGCGACTTTGCGGGTGTGCTCGGTTACACGGAAGAGCCCCTCGCTTCCTGCGACTACAACCACGATCCCCGTTCCGGCACTGTCGATGCCAGCCAGACGCGCGTCGCTGGTGGTAAGTTGGTGAAGGTCCTGATCTGGTTCGATAACGAGTGGGGCTTTGCCAACCGGATGCTGGATGTGGCCAGAGCGCTGCACAAGTAGGTGTAAACTTACAATCGCTTCCCTTGCTCTCCGTAACCGCGAGCAATTTCAGTGAAGATCTATCTCCTCACCCATGAACGCGAACTTCATCGCCCCACGAATACTGGTGCAATAGCCATAACTGCCGGAGCGTCGCTGGTACGGCGTGTAATTTGGGAGCGCAAACAGCCCGATGTCGAACTAAAGAAACTTGTGGCAACCGGCTCTGCAGCATTGGTTTATCCAGCTGAAGAATCCGATCCGCAGCCTCTCGATCCAACCGCATTCGATAACTTTATCCTGCTGGACGGAACCTGGCAGGAGGCGCGCAAGATTTTCAATCGCACGCCTTACCTGAAAACAGCCCCGAGAGTCAGCTTGCAACCAGAAAGTTCCTCTAATTATCAGCTGAGAAGAAACCAGCTTCAGGGGGGTCTCTGTACTGCGGAGTGCGTGGTCGAGTTGCTACGTGTTAAGGGGTACAGGGAAGTGGCAGGGGATATTGAAGCGCGTTTCTATGAATTTAATCGTCGTTGACAGGCTGATTTTCGGGTAGTGGCGCTACGGCAACTGAGCGGTTAGTCTTGCTGGACGATGCCCGCGTGGCAATAACAATAATGCAGTGAGGAAATCATGCGACCCGGAATACCCACCCTGACAATGATATGTCGCTCGGCCCTGGCGTTGTTGGCCGGCTTTGCGATGTCCGTGAATGCTGCCGAGTTCTCGACTGGTCCGGTGATCGAGGGTTATGGACCTGTAGCGAATATAAAACAGACCAGGCCGCTTTCTGGCCAGGAGAGCTTCAAGGTCGCTTTCGATGCGGCCGAAGCAGGCGGTCAGGAAAAAGCAAACCGCAAGTTCGAAAGTCTGGCTCGATTCCTCAATATGCAAGCACGGGCCGGTATCGATCCGAAACAGATTCAGTTGGCACTGGTGGTGCACGGAAAGGCGGGCTTTGATCTTTTGAACGAGGCTGCATACAAGGAAAAGTTTGGCGGCGTTAACCCTAATGCGCCGCTGCTTGCCAAGCTGGCGGAAAACAATGTTCGTGTGATTATCTGTGGGCAATCTGCCGCCTACCACGAAATTGACGCCGAAGACCTCTTCCCGAATGTCGAGGTGGCGCTTTCTGCCATGACAGCCCATGCACTGCTACAGCAGCAGGGTTATACGGTGAATCCTTTCTAGTCTTTGCTCTGCTCATTTTGTTGGTGTCCCGGTCCTGGAGCCCTCGCGCTAGAGCACCTGCGAGTTTCCAGGAGGCAGGACTAAAAAAACCGGCGCTGTGGCCGGTTTTTTTTGCTGTTGATCGAGAACGGTGACGCTACGATCCGGTAGCCTGCCGGATTGCAGTGAAATCGGGCTCTGCCGGGCGCTTGCGTTTCAGTTCGTGTTGATAGATGAAGCTGCCCAGCTCGCGTAAAAAGGGTTTAGCGATCTCGTCAATCTGGTATTCGTCATCATTCAGGGTGTCGTTCTCATTGGCATAGATCACTGCCGAGAGGAAAAACTCCACCTCGTTCTCAAGGTCGACGATATAAGCGGCATCGATGACATGCCCATAGGCCCAACCGGTTTTGTTGAAAAGCCTGATATGCCCGGGAACTTCTCGGGGTTCTCCCCCAAACATCAGAAACTTTGAATAATTGTCTGGATACTCTTTCGGGGCGTATCGCGGGCTGATACTTTCTGGCGGCAGAATCGACATATAGCGTAAAACCAGCGCGCGATCTTCCGGGCGCAGATTGAATCGCTGTTGTGGAGGAAACAGCTGTGGAAAGATCAGCCGTTTGATGACGCCATTGAGATCCGTGAGAGTCAGGCGGTTCTTGGTTGTAAAATCCATCGGTGATTCGATGCGTTCACCTGCGGAGATATAGGCCTTCCCTAACTTGGGGCGCGCGGTATTGATATATTGGTTTTCACTGTGTCGTGCCGGTAATGACAGTAGGATATCCCCCCCGGCATCGACAAAGCGAATCGGGTTGTAGTGGCGATTTTCTTTCTCTGACATCCGCGTGCTGAGTCGGTGATTGATCAGCGTATGCGTCAGCCCTTTCTCCGCCAGCTTCTGATGGATGTAGTCCTGGCCGAGCAATTCATACAGGCGGTTGCTGGCATCGTTATCACTGACCAAAAGAATTTTCTTTATGTAATGCGCGATGCTTGGGATTCCACTCTCAGCGGAAGTGTCCTGGTGTGCCGCAGTCTGGAACGGCGTGGCCGCATCAGTCAGCATGGCAGTCCCGGAGGTCAAGCCGTCAATCTTCTGCTCCGCCAGCCACTCTAGCGCTAGTAGCGAGATGGGCAGTTTTACCGTGCTCGCGGGGTAGAAGTAACGGTTTGGATCCAGTCCGTAGTGGTACTCACGGAGTACGGGCTGGTTGTCCTGGTCTCGGTCGACCTGGGTATAGAGAATCTGGACTCGGTAGGGCTCCGGGTTGGCCATGACGGCGGTCAGGGTCGGGTATTGGTTGCCGGCACCGGCCAACCACTCAATGATTGATTTGCATCTGTCTTGGGGCGCTGGTGAGACACAATCGGC
This sequence comes from Microbulbifer aggregans, assembly GCF_001750105.1. Lineage (NCBI taxonomy): Bacteria > Pseudomonadati > Pseudomonadota > Gammaproteobacteria > Cellvibrionales > Microbulbiferaceae > Microbulbifer > Microbulbifer aggregans. The sequence continues at coordinate 698,717 of NZ_CP014143.1, read as the reverse complement.
CGTGGCCGCCATTGGCCCCCCAGAACAGAGTAGCAGCAGTAGAAAACGGCGTATATTCACAGTCTGCACCTTTTTTGAGTTGTCGGCTGATCATATCGAGCCACCATGGGCAAAACAAACCGCATACCGTGAGGGCAACACCCAATACCCAAGTTGGCCGCTTGCCAGGAACAGGCCGCATCCGGCTACGTCGCGACAGCTGTAAATATTGTCGTGGCAAGATATCGCCCACCAAACCACATGCTGGTTTCATTTCTCCTGTAAAAGGTATTATTCGCAGCCTCTGCATCACTATATGGGCGTAGCTCTCAGCAAGAGCTGGAGTTACTTATTCATCTGTCTGTCTCGGTGCTCCATCCGCTGTTGAAGCGGCACTTTTTCCTAGATAGAGATTGCCGTTCATGTGTTGTTCCTGACTGCCCATCGCTGCACCCGATAGTTCCCATCACTGTCTTTTGGTGACAACCGGGTACCCTGCCTGAGCCAGTGTCATTCCCGGATTGCTGAGTTATTTTGCCGGCTCGCTTCAGCATGTCCGTTCAAATTCCCCACTGGTCCATCGCAAAGTGGCAACGCGCCAGTATGCTTCCCGGGTAAGCCTTTATGGGGTTTGAGCGCGCTGCCAGACTGTCTTTGCACTACTCGTTATAGCAACCAACGATAACCAATGAGAGTGCAGTCATCATGAGAACATTATTTTCCCTCAGGCTATTCACCGTTATTGCTTTTGTTTTTACCGCTGGCGTTACGAGTGCCAATGAATTTCAAAGTGGGCTACAGAGCACACTGGAGAGAGAATTTTCCCGATTGAAGGGGGTGCCCGGTGTGGCAGTTGGCGTGGCAACTCCCGACCAGGGAACAGTCTTTGCCGGGGCAGGGGTAGGTAACACCCTGACAGGCAGTCCGGTATCTGCTGCTGATCAGTTTCGCATTGCGAGTATCAGCAAAGTATTTACTGGCGCAATGGTGCTTAAGCTACAGGAGCAGGGTTATCTCAATATCGATGACAGATTGATCGATCATCTATTTATTCCTGGGCTCCCCTACGGCGATGTCATGACCATTCGCCAGCTCCTGAATCACTCCGCGGGTGTCTACGACCACATCAATGGCAGCAATAACTTCTGGAGCCTGGCTCTGGACGACCCCTACCGGATCTGGGATTCCTCAGAGATCGTGCAATATGCGATCGACGGCGGTGCGCTGGCTGCACCAGGCACTGCTTACAACTATTCGAATACCGGGACTTATATTCTGGGTATGCTGATCGAAGCAAAGACCGGATTGTCTCTCTCGGCCGCGGTCGACCAGATGGTATCGGTTCCCCTGCAGCTGCCGGGTCTGTTTCTGGATGACTGGAGTAACCCCCAACAGAAGATAGTCGGACTTGCCGAGAATGATCGTGCCTATGAATTCCACAAGAGCGGGATCGGCGCGGCAGGGGCGATGGTCGCTCCGGCAGAGCAGTTGGCCGCATTCGGTCGCTCCGTTTACGGTGCCAATTTCCTACCATCAGAACTGACCGAAATGATGACTGCCCCTTCCCTCAGGAATAGTAGCTATGGCCTCACCACTCGGATCTGGTCTGAAGCGACGTATGGCTATCTACACTTTGGCCATACGGGCACGCTTTCGGGTTACAGCAGTATCCTGATGTACGTTCCGGATCAGGATGTTGCGATCGGCATTCTCAGTAATGGCTATGCCAGAAGTTCGTCGAGCTGGTACACGTTGATTGATGAGATTTTCAATTACGTGACCTCCTGGTATGCCAGCAATGGCAGCGGTGCTTGTACCATTCCAGAGGCCGACGACATCATCATCGATAATGCTGATACTGCTATGAACGTGAGCGGTAGCTGGCAGACGGATTCAAGGGGCAAGAAGCACTATGGTGCCGACTACTTGACGGACGGCAATGCCCAGAAAGGTGAGCTGGTAGCCAGCTATCAGTTTTCTGCCCCGGGAGCCGGCGTCTGGGAGCTGATGGAATACCATCCCGCGTCTCGCGACCAGGCTACCCAGACACCGGTGACTGTCATTGTTTCAGGCGGTGCGCAGTCGTTCGTGATTGACCAGAGTGCTGCGGGAAGTAGCTGGAATAGTCTGGGTCAAATCTCACTCTTGGCAGGGCAAGATCTCGAAGTAGCACTCTCGAACAATGGAACAGATGGCACCGTGGTTGCGGATGCGTTCCGCTTGCGCTTCAGCGCCTGCCCTGAATAAGAGTCCAATGCCTTTATGCTGGCTGCAGGTGTGGCTAGAAGGCCCCACCTGCGTTGTCCGCCCTTCCGCTAGCGAAGGGCGATGCCAGAGGCTGTCAGGCAGGGCAGTCCAAAGAGCCGATGATCGAACCTCACTTCAAGCCGCGGTAGCCATTGGCCAACCTGGGCCTTTGTCGCTCCCGCCGGTCGTACAGATTCTCTCTGGTCTCCGGGGCTCAAGAGTGTTGAGGGCACTTATTCGAAGGTTGGTGCAGGGAGGAATCTGTACCGACCTGCCGGCTCAGTCCTGCGGGCGATGCGGTGGATGCTCTGGATGGTAATCATTCCTTTCCATGACGACCCGGCGCCCCCTGCTAAAACTGCCAATTTGATGAAAAGCACGACAAATTATTCTCCTTTGGCGCCATAGAATGAATAATTCTTGACTGCGCGAATATTGAGGAATAGTTTATTTTGCTCCGGGCGGATTAGTTCGGCTGCCCTCGCAAAACTACATAAAAAGCGGAGTAGTCCATGAACAAACTGCAACGTGCGATTCGTCTCGCAAATTATTCCCTGTTAACCATCGGTACGCTGGCCGCCCTGCCGGCGTTTGCGCAAACTAATGCCTCCACTGCGCCTTCCGGCGAGGCAATCGAGGAAGTCGAAGTTACTGGTTACCGGGGCTCGGTAAAGAAAAGCCTCGATATCAAGCGCAACGCGGATGCCATGGTGGACGCCATTTCCGCCGAGGACGTGGGCAAGTTCCCTGACCAGACCGTTGCGGACGCACTGCAGCGGGTGGCGGGTGTATCGGTAGAGAAGTCTGAAGGCGAGGCTGACCGTGTCAGCATCCGCGGCACAGCACCGCACCTCAATATGACCTTATTCAACGGTCAGCATGTGGCGACGGCCGAAGCTTCGGCGAGCGTGCTCAACCCTCCCAGCCGCAGTTTCAATTACTCGCTGCTGCCCTCAGAGCTGATTGACACGCTCGAGGTACACAAGTCCGCTCAGGCAAAGATTGAAGAGGGCTCCGTTGGCGGCACAGTGATCGTCAAGACGCGCTCCCCACTTGAAACTGAATCCAACCACATCGCCTTCTCAGTGAAGAATATGTACCAGGAAGCGAGCGGCGAAAATAGCCCGTCGCTCTCCGGCTTCTATAACTGGAAAAATGAAGCTGGGGATTTTGGTTTCAATCTGGGCTATGTGCGCAAGGATAACCGTATCCAGCGGGATACAAATGGCCTCGGCTATCAGGGTTACCAGCCAGTTAATGATGCAGATGGGAACCTGCAGTATTACTTGCCGAATAATATTCGATCGACCCGCTACCGCTCTGAAAAGGACCTGTCGACGACTACCGCCAACTTCGAGTGGCAGGCCAGTGATAGCCTGAATATCGAGTTCACCAACCTGTTCTCGCAGGTGGATCGGATGAACCAGTCGATCACCAACGGCGTCCGTACCTTAGGCGCATCAGCTGGTGCCGGTGTTGAAAACCCGGTGATGGTTGATGGCGTACTTGTGGCTGGCTCTCTTTCCGCGGACGCCAACAGTGGACGTGAACTGGAGGAATCCTGGTACAGCACCAATAACAATACCGGTGGTTACGAGACCCGGGCGCATAATCTGAAACTCGAATACGAGGGTGTCGGCTATACGCTGATGGCACAGTTGGGAACTACAGCTGCTAAAGGTGATATCCTCGACGACCAGATTGAATTCGAGGCCAGTACCGATGCCTCATTCGATCTGCGCGGTGAGCCTACCTATGCCTTCAACAGTGCAGTTGCTCCATCCGACTACGCTACGATGTACACCCATCGGAATATCTTCGATAACTCCGAGAAAGAGAACTATGCACAGGTTGACCTGAACCTGGAGCTGGACAACCAGTGGTTCACCTCCGTCGACATTGGCGCTAAGTATCGTGATCACAACAAGGACTCCAACCTCCACAAAGACGTCTGGATTGTATTCCTCGACCCCTGGATCACCACACTTGATAACTATGCGAATGGTGCCGTAGCCGGTGACTTCAAGGGGTCCAGCGACTCGCAGCAGGGGCTGTTTGAATTCAACTATGCAAACTGGAAGGACTGGACCGAGGCTACTCCTACTTATCGCTCAAACTATCGTCCGGATTACAGCTTCGAACTCCAGGAGCAGGTTACGAGCGCCTATGTTCAGGGCAATTTCGACTACGAAAATCTTCACGGTAATGTCGGCCTGCGCTATGCCAAGACCACCGGTACCAGTATTGGCTTCCAGCTCTTCAAGCCGGTTTCCTGGAATCCCGATACCTGGACCATGACACCAGCAGAGATCGATAACGATTACGATAATGTGTTGCCAAGCATGAACCTGGCTTACGACATCAGCGATGATGTGGTGATGCGCTTCGCTGCAGCCAAGGTCCTGTCACGTCCGGATTACGACAACTTGAAGATGACCCGAGGCTTTGCCAACAGTATCTGGGTGCCAGGGTATGATGGTTTCGGCAGTGGTGGTAACCCAGATCTTGAGCCCTATCGCGCCACCCAGTATGACCTCTCGACTGAATACTACTTCACCGAGTCTTCGATCGTATCCGTTGCCTACTTCTACAAGGATATCGACACTTACATCGATACTGCCGACGTTGGGGAGGACCTCATCGGCGAGGATGGGCCGGGATATTACCGCATCACCATCCCTGTTAATGGCATCGGCGGGGTCAATCAGGGTATAGAGCTGAACTTACAGCATGACTTTGGCAACGGTTTTGGTGTGCTGGCGAACTACACATACTCCGATGCCGATATGCTGGAGACGGAGGAAGAGCGGGCAGCTGGTATCGAAAAGCAATTGCCGGCCAACTCCAAGGATACCTATAACCTCACTGCGTACTATGAGGACTATGGCGTATCCGCGCGTCTGGCCTACAACTATCGCTCGCGCTACTACACCGGTACCAGGCGCAATGAACTGGATCAGTATCGCGATGGCTACGGACAGTTGGACGCCAACCTCTCCTACCAGCTGACGGACAATGTATCGCTCGTCATGAACCTGTTGAATCTCACCGATGAGGAGCAATCCATCGAGTGGGGTGAGCAGGGATTGCCGGGTGATGTTCACCAATTCGGCCGCCGTATCTTTGCCGGAGTCTCGGCAAAATTCTAATCATCTCTCCTCGTTGATGGTCGTAGCTTGGCCGGCACCCTTGGGTGCCGGCTTTTTTGATTTCCTCTTCCCAGTTACCTGCGGGAGTACACTGATCTAAATCCATAGTGCGCTTTAACTGAAACGCAAAGCCAACATCGGTCCAATTTTTTGATCGGTGGGTGAGGGCAAAATGGCAATTATTGCCCATGCCTGGTTGGGGCGAAGATGGTGGAAAATTTAGGCGCCTAAAGCATCATTTGTAGAAATAGGATGCGAGATGAATCACAAACTAATTTTAGGGGTATAAGCAAAGTTGTAGTAATCTCGATTAGTTTTGGGGATGTGCCACTCATTTTTAGATAAAAAGATAAGAAGGCTGTGGGGTTATGATCAGAAAATTGGCTGTTATGACCGTTTTTTCGATAAAGCTGTTATGGCTGATTCCAGTATCCGCTGCGCCAGATTCTGCGCCGGGTGGCGGTGTCGAAGAGCGCAAGAGTCCGGGATCAATTGGGAGCGTCACAGAGGCTTCTGGTACAAAGCAGTCTCCAAAGCGTCTAAGTGACTATCAGCCGAATGAAGAAGTCCGAGTGATTATCCACTTTAAGGATAAGCCAGCACTTTCAGTATTTGAAGGTGACAGGATGCAGGGGGCCAGCCGAAAGACAAAAGTTTCCGCTGTGAGCGATGCGCGGCGCCGTATTGAGGCAAAGCAAACCCAGATAATCAATGACCTTAAGCAGAAAAAGCTGATTACGGCGTCTAGTAGGCGCTTTTCCCGGGTTGCAAATGGGGTCTCTGCTCAGATCCGTGCTGCTGATTTCCAAAAAATAGTCTCATCACCGGATGTTCTCTCCGTGACTCTGGACCAGAGAGTGAAGGCCTTGGGCGACGTCAGTGTTCAGCAGGTTGGTGCTCCAGAAGTTTGGGCTATGCAGGACGCAAAAAATCAGGCTGTCACTGGTGTCGGCATAACGATAGCGATCATCGATACTGGTATCGATTATACGCATCCTGATCTCGGTGGCTGTTTGGGCCCATCATGCAAAGTGATCGGCGGTTACGATTTTGTAAATAATGATACCGATCCCATGGATGACCACTTCCATGGGACTGCCGTTGCCGGGGTTGCTGCAGCCAGCGGCACTATAACGGGGGTTGCCCCAGACGCAAAACTTCTAGCGTATAAAGCGCTTGATGCTGATGGCTGGGGATACGAGAGTGACATTATCGCGGCGATCGAACGGGCAACCGATCCAGATGGCGACCCGCAGACTGATGATGCAGTCGATGTAATGAATTTGAGCTTGGGAACATCATGGAGCGGCAGTACTTCGAGCGTTTCCAGAGCTGCTGACATCGCCATGAGAGCGGGGGTTATTGTGGTTGTTGCGGCTGGAAATGAGGGCGACTATGGTTTGAACACTATCACCGCTCCAGGTTCAGCTAATGATGTCATCACGGTCGGAGCGGTGGACGTTAATGGAGATGTGCCATCCTGGAGTTCGCGCGGATTGTTCGCTTATGACGCTGACATGGGAGTTACGTCCGTCAAGCCGGAAATCGCGGCGCCGGGTGTTAACGTTGAGACAACTGACCTTGATGGTACCTATGGTTTTTATGCTGGCACTTCTGTGGCAGCGCCTCATGTTGCTGGTGCTGCAGCCCTATTGCGGCAGCTATATCCCGAGCTTTCCTCCGCAGAAATCAAGGCGTTGCTTGTTAATCATGCGGCTGCCGCCAATGGACCAGTAGAAGCGGTCGGCAACGGGCAGCTACAGGTCACTTCTGCAGCAAATGCGGCCTATCTGGTTAGCCCCCCAACACTATATCTTGGTTATGCAGGCCAAGTCACTGGATCGGTTAAGGATCGCTCTCTCACTCTGCGTAGCCTTTCGGGCGAACGTGAGTTCTCCATTTCAGAGCAGGGGAGTTTCCCCGCGGGCGTCACGATTGAACATGCGCCGGGCAATGTGTTTGTGGCTGAAGGGGAGGAGTCTGTATCAGTACAGACGGTGACTATAAATCTTGATCAGGTGGCAATTCCTGCTGAACTTGAGCAGCCGTATAGTTCTGATTTGCTTGTTTCTGCGGGGGGTGAATCAGTTTCAGTGCCGATCGCGTTTCATAGAGCTGAGATGCTAAAAATTCAAGAAAAGGTTACACCTTGGGTTGGTTACTATTGGAATTACTGGGGTAAGTTCTTTGATAGTAGTCATGAGTACAATGCCTATATAGATTCTTACCAAAGTGAAGAGGCGGCGCTGTATGTCCCGGTTAGGGATGAGCCCGTGACAGGGCTTTTCATGGAGTGGAATCATCCCTCTGACAATGTATTTGCCTTGGAAGGAGTGCGTGCTGAGCTCGGGCCGGTAGTAGTTGATCCAGAAACAAATATGTACACGATCAATCGGCCGATGGATCATGAGGGTAAGCCTCTTGATTTTAAAGAGCAGATGATGCGAGTGAGTCATGTAGATCGGCCGGAGGTTGTCTTGTGGCCCCATGGTGTCTGGGGCACTAATCGTCCGATGGTCAACCTATCAGGTTTTTCAGACAACTTCAGGGTCCAGTATTTAGGATTGTTCAAGGAGCCGGAACGCTCTCCTGCAGACCAAAAAATGTATGTTCTAAAATCTGATACAGCAGGAGTGTTGCAACATTTAGATTTCACAGTTTCCCCAACTCCTGGAGTCGAATTACTGATCAACCTGCCTGAACTTACTGGCCAGGAATACGATCTCATTAACTGGGTTTTCGCATATGAGGAAAATGGCTGGATTACCGGTGCTGGTACCCCTGAGAGGCATGCAGGTCCCATTCGGATAACCCTGAATGGCAATGAGTCGGATTTTCTCAGCTCAACCATTTTTCCAAGTTTTGACGTGAGGACTCCGGATTTTTATAACCGAGCCATGACATCGGAATTTTCGCTCTCTTCTGAACGCTATAGAAAGCTTCGTAGAAGCGATTCTGATCAGAATCGAGTGAGCGAAATATTAGAAAGACCGCATGGTCTCATTCCCCTTGGTAGTGGTGTTCGATATTGGGCTGCATTGTTAAGAAATGAAAACGGGGCTTTATACCTAAAGCCTGACTGGAATCGTTATCCTCTCCTTGCTGTGAGGGACTCGTGGGGTAACCATTTCCAAAATGATATTAATTACATTGCGTCTTGTGTAGATACTGGTCAAACCTATTCATCCGGCCCGCTAAGCGGGAGTAATCCCGTGCTTTATTCAAGTGCAGGGTGCGCTGAATTAGCAATACAGTACGACTATCCCACATTCTTACTAGGTGAAGAATATCGGTCGCAGGTAGACCTTACGCTCGCCAATCTTGACTCTATGCAGACTCCAAGGATCAAAGTGCTGGAGTTGAGAGAGGCAGGAGCTGTAGTGAGCTATGCCCAGGCTTCTGCTGAGCTTGGTTTCCTAGCGGAATCATCAATGCCGCTAGAAGTCGTTAGTGCTGAAATCGGACTCGAGGATGGATCATGGGAACCATTAGCCTTGGAAGCTAGTGGAAATTACTACATCGCAAATTTGCCAGATTTCAGCACTGCAACCAAGGCTAATTTGCGAATTAGCCTAGCTGATAGCAGTGGTAATTCCATGGTAAATACCATCAATGGAGCCTTTATGCTGGGGTCTGGCTCTGCAGAGTTGATGGACTTGGATGGGGATGGAGCGTCAGATGCGATTGACGTGTTTCCAACTAACCCTACTGAAATTCGGGATTTCGATGGCGATGGTGTTGGAGATAACTCGGATCCAGACGATGATAATGATGGTGTTGAGGATTCTGAAGATCTCTTCCCCCTTGATCCGAGCGAATCCGCTGACAGTGACAGTGACGGCATCGGAAACAATGCAGATCCCGACGATGACAATGATGGTGTTGACGATGCCAACGACGACCTGCCTTTTGATCCGGATGAGACTGTCGATACTGACGGTGATGGTATCGGCAATAACGCGGATACAGATGATGATGGCGATGGGGTTGCTGACGAAGAGGATTCCAAGCCTCTGGATCCGAACTACTGGGATACCCTTGATGCGAGTGTGACAGCAACCTCGCTATCACTTGAACAATCAAGCGCGACCAAGGGTGATCAGGATGTAGTGCTGCAGGTCTTCCAGTTGACAACCAACCTTCAGACGACGCTGGGCAGCATTACATTCAAGGCTTCCGGTACGGGGGATGAAAGTGTCCGAGTGGAAAGGGTCCGTTGGTATTTGAATGTGAACCGGGACGGCTCTGTCGATAGCGGAGATCTACTGCTTGGAGAGGGAAATTACGATATGGATGATGGACGCCTGGTCCTGAACATTACAGGCGACCCTCTGGAGCTCTCCGCAGGTGAGCATGAGTTCATCATCGCCTATGATCTTGCACAGTAAGGAGGCATAACAGTGGCTTTCATAACTATACGAATTGGACTGGTAATACTGTGCGCTGTAGCTCTCTCCGCATGTGGTGGCGGTGGAGGTGGTGGAGGTGAATCCTCCGGCAGTGGTGGCAGTGGCGGTGGTGGCTCGACGACGGTGACCCGAACTTACCAGTTGGAGCTTGAGGAAATCGAGATCGACCGCGCTGATTCTGGGGAAACGCTAACGGTCGACGGCTTGCCGCTTAAAGGAACTGAGGTATCTGTGACCGAGTAGAAATGATGGGAGGGGACCTTCAGCCGGTCCCTCTCCATCGGCGAACCTCTCGATATACCTGTCAAAGGCGGTTAGTTTGAGGTTGCTCCTGAAGTAAAACGGAAAGGTCAATGGAGCTGGCGACCTTATCCGCGGATAAACTGTGACTTCTTGATCCAGTGACTACCCCGGTACTTTCTGGTGGCCTCTTTGCTGCGCTTGGCCCAGAAGAAGTGGCGGTTAAACTGGAATTCCACTTCGTAGCCTTCTGCCAGTGCGGCCAACGGCATGGCCTGCCAGCTGCTCTCTCGCCTTTTACTGGTGGCTTCCAGTAAGTACTCCTGATTATTGACTATCGCCACCACCCAGGCATGACCCTCGCCGTTGTAGCTGCCCATTGCCACGCGTGCATCGACGCCGAGGTTGATCAGCCAATCTGCCAGCAGGATGGCGTGGTCCTCACAATCGCCGCGCTTCTGGAAAAAGGCCTGGCGTGAGGTCTGCCAGATATCGGCCAGCCCGGAATACTGCAGGTGGTCGTACTGATACTCCTTACGGGTGGCGAGGGTATAAAGTGGCACCCAGAGTTCCCGGGTCTTGAAGGGCTGGAAGCCCACCAGGTAACTGTTGGCAAAATGATGCTTCTGATCCAGCCCCCGGGCAGAGGCCGTCGCATCGCGCACACCCTGCCAGTGCCATATGGATACGTAAGCGCTGTCCTGCTCGCTCCGTGCTGAGACGGCCCGGTGCAGGAAATTCTCCGTCAGCGGCTGGTTGCTTCCCTGAACTCTTACCACCCCCCGTTGGCTGTCCTGAATGTCCGGGCCCGTATTGATGGCAGAAAGGGATTCCTGAACCAATAGGGCATCAGGCGGGCTATGGGTATCCTCATAGTAGCCACCGATCTTCAGCGCCAGATGTGGCGCGATCAGGGAGGCGGTTACTGCGCTGAGGAGTAGCCAGTTGCGCATGGTGGGGAAGGTCAGCCTTTCAGCCCAAAGGAGATGATCAGGGCAACGAAGATCAGGATCGTTGATGCAAAGATTGCAACGGCGATATTGCCGTTCTTGAGCTCGCCCTCGATATCCACGTGTCGCAGTAATTTCTTATCGATCAGGATCAGGGAGATCATACCGATAAACAGCGCCAGGATTGTGTACAGAATATTGACACCGATGTTGAACAGCGTCGCAGTAAGGAATTCTATTTGCATGCTTCTTATTGGAGCCAGGGACTTTAAGGTGGATTAAATCACAAAGCCGCACCGAACGCAGTGGCAGAAGCGCCTTATACGGTCGATTGCGAGTACGGGTCTGCCCTGAGAGCGGGAAACTGGTAGTCTTGGGAACGATTTTACAAAAGTGCTTGGTACCGGGTTGGTCCGGGTGCAGAAATTGATAACAAAGGGGCAGTGTATGCGCTTGCGCGATACTCTTTTGGTACTGGTCCTGACGCTTTGCAGCGTAGCAGTCCAGGCTGACAGTGTTGCCGACTATACCTCCGGGATGGTTCGGTATGAGGGGTTTCATGATTTCTACTGGGATGAGACCGAGGGGCGGGTGTTGCTGGAAGTGGACGCGTTTGATCGCGAGCTGCTCCTCCTCACTGGCCTTGCCCAGGGGTTGGGGTCAAACCCGGTCGGGCTGGACCGCAACCAGGTGGGTGATACCCGGCTGGTACGCTTTGAGCGCGTCGGCAACAAGGTGCTCTTGCACCAGCTGAATACCCGATATCGAGCGAATTCAGGGAACTCGGCCGAGCGTCGTGCGGTGGAGGAGGCATTTGCCTCTTCAGTGCTCTGGGGCTTTGAGGTGTTGGCTGAAAGCGAGGGCAGTACGCTGGTGGACCTCACACCTTTCCTGCTCAGCGATCAGCATGGTATTGCCAGCCGTCTCAAGGATACCGGGCAGGGAAGTTACGCCCTGGATCAGGGCAAATCCGCGGTTTACCTGCCGCGCACCAAGAACTTTCCCAAAAACAGCGAGTTCGAAGCCAGCCTGACTTTTGCCGGCGGTTCTCCCGGCAACTATGTTCAGGAGGTTGTGCCGACTCCTACCCTGGTGACCCTGAGACAGCATGTCTCTCTGGTAGAGCTGCCGGACAACGATTACCAGCCGCGGAAATTCCACAGTAACAGCGGCTACTTCCCCCTGATCTATCGAGATTACGCCACGGCCATTGATGAATCGATGGATCAGCGTCTGATCTATCGTCATCGCCTGGAGAAAAAGTCCGGCAGTGATGAGCCGGTGGAACCGATCATCTATTACGTTGATTCCGGGGTGCCGGAGCCCGTTCGCAGTGCCCTGATTGAGGGCGCCAGCTGGTGGAATCAGGCCTTTGAGGCTGCGGGCTTCAAGAACGCATTCCAGGTGAAGTTGCTGCCTGAAGATGCCGATCCCCTGGATGTCCGCTACAACGTCATCAACTGGGTACACCGGTCTACGAGAGGTTGGTCCTACGGCTATTCCATTGCCGACCCGCGCACCGGTGAGATCCTCAAGGGCAATGTCACCCTGGGCTCCCTGCGAGTGCGGCAGGACTTCCTGATTGCCCAGGGCCTGTTGCAGCCGTTCGGCAGTGATGAGGCAGATACCAGTGCGCTGAAAGAAATGGCTCTGGCCCGTATCCGCCAGCTCTCCGCCCATGAAGTGGGCCACACGCTGGGGCTGGCCCACAACTTTGCGGCCAGTGCGGCTGACCGTGCTTCCGTCATGGACTACCCGGCACCGCTGGTGACCCTGAAAGATGGCGAACTCGATTTGGAGCAGGCTTACGATAGCGGTATTGGACGCTGGGACAAACTGGCCATCATGTATGGTTACGGTAGCGGCGACAGTGAAACGAGCTACCTCGACAGCGTGCTGAGCCTGGCCCAGGAGGAAGGCTTGCGGTTTATCTCCGATCCGGACTCACGCACTATCAACAATGCCCATGCTGCCTCCCATCTATGGGACAACGGTGCTGATCCGCTGCAGGAGTTTGAACGCATGGCCCGGCTCAGGTCCCATGCATTGGAAAACTTCTCCACGGCGGCCAATCGCCCTGATACGCCACGTTCGGCCCTCGAGGAAACCCTGGTACCGGTCTATTACGGACACCGTTACCAGGCCGAGGCCGTGGGTAAGCTGATCGGTGGTCTGGACTATGACTACCTCGATAACGACGACCCGGCCCCTAGTTATTCCCTGGTATCCGCTGAGCGGCAAGAGCAGGCGGTCAGTGCGCTGCTGGGAACACTGAATCCAGAGTTCCTCCGCCTGCCAGAGGATGTTCTGAACCTGCTGCCACCCAAGGCCTACGGTTACTCGCGCAACCGTGAAAGCTTCCCCGCCTATACCGGTGTCAGCTTTGACGCGGTTGCGGCTGCGGAGGCTGCAGCAGGGCATACGCTGGATATTCTGCTCGAGCCCCAGCGTGCGGCACGTCTGCTGCAGCAGTCGGCCCGTTTCCCCGATCTGCCAGGCTTTGGCACCGTTCTGCAGCGCCTGACCGAGAACGCGCTAGAAAATGGTCGCTACAGTGGTCTGGAGGCCGCCATTCACCAGCGGGTGAACCATGTCTATGTGCACAAGCTCATGGCCCTCAGCGCCAATACTCAGGCGCCGGAGGCCGTCCGTGCGAGCGCTAACATGGCGCTTGCTCGCTTCCTGCACGGGATTGGAGCTATGAAGCTCTTTGGTGACGATTCAGAGAATTACAATGCGCACTATTACCACCAGGCGCAGCGGATTAACGCCTTCAATCAGGGAAAGCTGGACGTGAGTGCTGAAAAATTGAAAGCAATGCCGCCGGGCTCACCGATCTGAACGAAAAACTGGCATAGATGCCGGGTGAATATATTCACCCGGAAATTTGACTGAGACAACGCACTGGTTGGTTAACTAATATCACAACGAAAGATAGAGTTTCATGGCGGTGTGAAAACCTTTCAAATTCCTAACTTTGGAGGCTCTGGACTTAGCTAATAAAAGTAATTACTGATTGAAAGCGATTTTCACCCTCGTCCCGAATGAAAAAGGCCCACATTGTGGGCCTTTTTTCCATCACATGCTGTCTATGGGAAATGGACGCTCATCTATCTTTTCAAAATAGATATTAAAGATCGATGCGAACCAGAGCTCATGGTCATCTGGCGCGCTAGCTAATGGATCCCGGAAAGGGGCGTAGAAGAAGCGGTGGTAATGGCGTAGCCCAATCTTATCGTTATCGATTTCTTGGTGCAGGACCCACTCTCTTTCATGGTACAGGAGGCAGGAATCTGTTTGTGCGGGATCCCAAGCTGCCGGTTCGCAGTATGGACCATTAAGCTCTCTATATCGGCGGATAACCAGGTTGCCAGCTGTGTTGATCTTCCAGAGACCCGGCATCTGAGAAAACTCATCCGAGCTGAGCTGGTTGTCCCCGTTGGCATCCCAGCCCGAGACAGTCAGTGCACTGCCGTCGGCATTTACCTCGAACCAGAACGGTTGTAGAGGGGTATAAAAGTCTTCTGGGTGTCGGTACATCCCCACTGCCCGGTCGGCTGACCAAGCCGGAGCCTCCTTCAGATAGCCGTTGGCAATCAGGGATCTCTCGTTGGTGCCGTCGTTCGTGATTACGAAAGTTAGCGGAGTTTGCAAGTCATCTCGCTCAAGGAAGACGTACTCTGCAGATGCGCCCAGCACATTATCAACCAACAAATGTCCATCACTGTTGATGGACCAACCCGCAGCAAGTTGTAACTCAGAAGGTGTACCATTCCCTGTAATGGTGTCCTTGGTGATTGTGGCGCTGCCTCCAGTCTCCACGCTGCCTGAGAAAATCATTTGTACAGCTTGGATATCGAAGTCGGGATAAGGAATTGAAGATGATGGGTCTGTGACTTCTCCCTGTATGGTGGGAACAGGAAGGCTGTAAATAAACCCCGTCTGAATAATATCTTTGGCATTTTCCGTACCAGCTTCGCGAACCGCCATTGTGGCACCGGTGAAACTAACAGGGTCAGTCGACGGATATTCGCCGTCCGGGTAACGATTAAATTTATTGCCGATAACCGCAATCCAATCAACTTGCTGATTGTGATCGAGCCAGAGAATCTGACGAGGTTGAATTACAGTTTGTACACGAATCTGGGTCCCAAGGTTGTTATCAAATTCGTAGTTTTCCGTAACGAATTCGGCACCTGAGATAGATAGCCCATTGGCGCCGTTCTCCCAAGAAAGAGCTGACTTTTCTTCTCGTCCAGTGAGGATTCCCGTTCCTTGCGGCTCAAGTTCGAGCTTGTAACCGAAGTGGATTGTGGCAGACTCAGTGAATGGAGCCGGCACGGCGGCGCTGGAAGTAAAATAATATGTATCATCCAGCCAGTCTGTGCCCTGTTGCGGCTGAATGGCAACCAGTTCTGGGTCGTCAAGAATGGCATTGATGGCCGTTTGATAGACCGGTGTGTTATCAAGCTGAATTTTTCCGGCAAGATTTGCTGCCAATTCCCGGTTAGAAGCCAGAGAATAGGTGTCCATAATGCCTTCTGGGATGTCGACACTTGGTGTGTCTGAATAATCGAGCACCAGCTTTATCAGTGTGGCGAGCTGGAAGACTACGCCACCATTCAATAATTTCTTTCGTGCTGTCAGCTCTTCGTCGGAAGATATGCTGCCCGGTTCACCCTTTTCCACTTGTGCTGCCAATGCCGTGGAAAGATTTGTAATGTTTACCGGAAGGTGTTCCTCTCGTGTTACCAGTTCGTCACTTCCGGCAGCGGTTACCAGGGAGGAGAGGCTGCCCATTAGGGAAACGAGCTTTAGCTGCGGCTCATCAGTACTCGTTGCCTCGGCACGAACCATATCAGCTGAGCGGCTGTCATCAACACTGAGTGCAATGGAGTAAAGGCCATTGCTATCAGCAGTGGTCGTAAACTCCTGCTCACCGACTGTGAATAGGATGTTGGCATTGGCCACTGGGTTATCGGTAACCTTGCCCTCTAGGGTCACACTGATGATATTGGCAAGCACGGTAACGACTACATCTGCTGAAGCTTGCGCACCATCATCATCCGTGACGGTAATGGTGAGAGTGGCCGTACTGTCTTCAGTGATATCTGGCGCAGTAACAGTAACGGTTTGCGAATCAGTATTTTCTAGAGTTAGTGTCAGTCCTGACTTTTGTGCCCAGGAGTAGGAGGCAATCGAGCCATCGCTGTCTGTTGCGGTGGCACTGATGTCAATTGAAGTCCCTTCTTTGAGGCTGGTGGCACTCACAGTGACGGCGGGAGCCTGATTCTCCGGCTGCTGTTCACTGTCGTTGCCTCCACTACCTCCCCCGCCACCACAGGCAAAAAGCAATATGCTGGCACTTGCTACGGCGAGTCTGCCAAGCCAGGTTCTTTTTATTGTCATGGTTATACCCTTCATTCAAGCAAAAAGACGCCAAATGATAGGGATGTCGAGACTTGGAATAAAGGAAAAAAGTCTACAAACACATTACAAATAATTACACGAAAAAAAGGCCGCACAGGGCGGCCGAGTGGGGGTCAAGATCCGATGGTCTATATGATGGTCTAAAAAGTTCACTCGAGATTGATCAGGTCGTAGGCAGCCAGTTGGGGAATGGCGGCATGGACTTCTGATTCGGTCTGGTCGATGGCTTCCAGCTGGCGGCAGAGGCTGTCTGTCATCGCTTCCAGCGCCTCGGCCTTTTCTTCGATGGCGCCTTCTGCTGCCTCGGCGGCCTGCTCAGCCTGGCGCTCGATACTGCGGCCACCGGTGAATGCAGCTTTCAGAGCATTCCAGGCGATGGTGCCGGCAGAGTCCATGGCGATCTGTTCCAGGCGCGGTTCCAGGTCCTTGCCGATCGTCTCTTCGACAAACTCCTCTATACCCTCGGTACCGAGGGTGTACACGCCGTCCTGTTCACTGAAGCGCTGGTAGGCACGCCTTTCGACCTCTGCCATGGTCAGCCGAAGTTCCTGGGCATCGGGGTGATCCAGCCCGGCGAGGGTGGTCAGCGCAATGCTGACACCGTGCAGGGCGACATCCACTGCCAGCAGGGAAACCAAGCTCAGGTTGCGGCTGGCCTCGTGCATCTGGCCGTAGTAGCGGGCCATCAGGGCCTGCTGTTCCTCGTTCAGGGAAACCGCCTCACCTTCTACAAGCAAGGTGCCGGGCACTTCGTAATGGAACAGGGATTCAGGAGCGCCGGCTTTCTCGCGCACATCGATAAACGCCGGCCCAAGGCGAACATTGTGCCGGATATCGATATTGCAGTTTTCATTATCGTCACTGCCGAACTGCAGGTTATCGGCGCTTGCCGCGCCGCTGAAGCCGAGAGCAACAGCGATCAACAGGGGTTTCCACATGTCGGGTAATCCAGTTTTCATCTCAGTTATGGGTAGGATGCGTTGAGGATGCCGAATGGATGCACGGACTGAAAACTTTTTTCGACAGGCAGGTGTACGGGCACGACGAGGGGTGAGGTAGCAGGAACGACAGACCAATGTCAGCAATGAAAAAGGGGCCCGGAGGCCCCTTATGCGATCAATAGTGAGTGGCTGTTACTTGGGCTTACCGCCCCCTTTGCCACCGCCATTGCCGCCACCGCCGGTGTCACCACCGCCGGTGCCGCCACCACAACCATTGGCTGTCAGGTAGTCAAAGGCGGCCTTCGCCTGGACCAGACCGTAGCCGTAGGCGTTGTCACGACCGGCTGCGCCCAGGTCTTCCGCGGTGGCATTCATGGCCGCGCGGATGTCGCTGGCAGAGCAGCTCTCGAAGTGGCTCCATACCAGAGCCGCTACGCCGGCCACATGCGGAGTCGCCATGGAGGTGCCGTTAAAGTAGGCGTAGTCACCCGGCTCAACGGTAACGGTAGCGGAGGTGCCCAGCTGGCCCATCAGCGCCGCACCGTCCGTATCGGAGATGCCGACAGACGGGATACTGGTGGCTACTTCGCCCAGAGTGCCGTACAGCATGCCAGGCTCATTGTTGTAGATGATGGCGCCAATACCACCGCCGGCCTCACAGGCCAGCACCTTGTCGGCAAAGCTGATGTTGCCGCGGGAGATCAGGCAGATCTCGCCGGCAGCGTCGGTACAGGCGGATTCACCCAGACCGCAATCCACCAGAGCGCCGGACGCGGAATCCAGGGGACTCCCTTCCATCCCGGAAGAATCTACCGCACTGCCTCCGACTGACACCGAGCTCACAGTAGCGCTACCGGTCGGCACACTGGAGAGCACATCCACGCCGGGACCTGCCAGCTCGACCTGATCGGTCTGCTGGGAGAAGTCGGCAATCATCTTGTTGCTATCGACAGCCGCGATGGACATGACGGAATCGTAGGAAGCCGGGTAGGAGTGGCGGGTATTGCCATCGTTACCGGCGGCTGCAATAGACAGCACACCCTGGCTCAGCAGGCTGGCGAAGGCCTGGTCTTCGGTACGGGACTTGAAAGAGCCACCGAGACTCATATTGATCACGTCAGCACCGTTGGCGGCACAGGTGTCGGCAGCGGCTACCAGGGAAGAGGAGTAGCCCCAGCCATCGGCATTGAACACCTTGACGATATGCAGGTTCACATTGGCGCTGGGCATCACGCCGACGACGCCGACGCTGTTATTGATGGCGGCGATGGTACCGGCCACATGGGTGCCGTGTCCGTTCTGGTCTTCGTACCAGTTGCCGGTGCCGCCGTCATTGGAGCCAGTCACGGCATTGCCGGACAGGTCTTCATGGCCGAGGTCGTAACCGGAGTCGATGATGCAGACGGTGCGATTGCCCGTAGCCATATCGCTGACCTGGTCTGCTTGAACCATAGGAATGCCAAAGGGCACTTCCTGCGCCATGAGATAACGCTTGGCGTCTTTCTCTACGTACTCCACATTGGGATTATTCTGCATGGCGCGCAGGGCACGCTCTGGCAAGTAGGCGGCAACGGCATTGTGCTTGTCCAGCGACAGCGCTGAGCGACCGCCGGCCTTTTGTAGCTGTGACTTTACAGCTGCGCCTTTGCCATTCTGGAATTTAACGATATAGCGTTCATCTGCCGCGGCGGATGTCTGGGCAGATACTGCCATTGCGAGTGCACTGGCAGTGAACACGGAGAAAAGCTTGCTCATAGAAATTAGCTCCGGAGTGGGCCTTGTCTAGATTTATTGTTGACCACACCAACAGCACCCTCATGCCCGCAGGTAAGTCGGTTTTGAAAGCGCAGACCTCTGGTGGAGGAAAACTGAAATTAGCACTGTTTTTCCAGATAGTACTGAAAAAATTAGCGGCCTGTGAAGCGATTGGCAATCTGGAAATATTGTTGCAAAGTTGGCGCGTTAAGCTTTGCGGGCTTGGGGGCTAGGTTCGTTTACCTTGTAGATCTCCAATTATTGATTGGTACACTGGTACCTGTCATTACTTCCTTTTTGTCCTCTCCGAAAAATTTTTTCCATTTAAGCTGCAAGGCTGTTTATACGAAATTGTCACGTGGCAATTGGTACTTGGAATTGGCGTGCCAGTCAGGCCGTGAAAGAGCTAGCCAGAAAAAAGACAACTAGCAGCGGCGAGCATTAAAGAAAAAGTAGAGTGGGGATTTGGGGGGAGAGCTGCCGGCCCAGGGCCGGCAGCATGTTAGTGAAGTGAAAAGAGACTCACTGACCGCTGGCGATATCCGCTTCTTCCACCAGATTGCCATCTGCGTCGATTTCGACGATCGGCGCGATATCCAGGTCGCGGATGCCATCGGCGATCTTGCGCTTATCACCGACAATCACCCAGGTGAACTGATCGGGCTTGATAGTCTCGCGAGCGAGGCTGTGGATGGTATCCAGGTCAGCGTTACGGATCAGGTCGGCATAGCCATCCATGTAATCCAGCGGACGCTCGTATTTCACCATCTCCCGGGTTGCACCGAGGATCGCGTTGATGGTCTCGAAGCGCCCCGGCAATTCATTGACACGCTTGTCCTTGACCTTTTGCAGCTCGGCCATCTCAGCGGGCGCTGTACCGATGTAACCACGCAGCTCCTTTTGCAGTTCCTTTATAGACTCACTGGTTTTGTCTGTTTGCACCGGCGCATAGACAAGGAATGGCTGCTGGCCCTTGGTATCGATGAGGAAGGAGAAGGCGCCATAAGCCCAGCTCTTATCTTCGCGCAGGTTCATATTGATACGCGAGGTAAAAGTACCGCCGAGGATATCGTTCATCATATCCAGAGCTTCGCTGTCAGTGGTCCTGTCCGAAGAATCCAGCAGGCCGCCAATGATGATGGACTGCTCCGAGTCCGGCTTATCGATCAGGAACACGCGAGCCTCTGCCGGCAGCGGAACCTGAGCCAGGTTCTTTTGCGGCATTGGTGCTTCCGGCGCACGCCAGTCTGCGAAATGCTGTTCCAGTTTTTCGGTCAGAGCATCCATGGTGATATCACCCGCGACGACCATGGTCGCGTTGTCTGGACGAATCCATGTCTGGTGGTGCCGGACCAGATCCTCTCTGGTCAGGGCGTTGATCGATTCCTTGGTGCCACTGCCGGTAAGCGGCACCCCGTAAGCGTGATCCTCACCGTAGAGCAGTGGCGGCAGCGTGCGCAATGCCATTTGCACTGGCCGGGTTTTTTCCTGATCGATCATCGCCAGCCAGCGAGTGCGTTTGCGCTCGATCTCTTCCTCAGCGAAGGTGGGGCGAATCACCACATCGGCGAACAGTGCAACGGATTCATCGAGGGTGCTGGTCAGCGCCTCGAGGCCCACGTTGGAGACATCGATCTGAGTATTGGCATAGATACGCGCACCGAGCATTTCCTGGCGGGCATCGAGTTCAAGCGCAGTGAAATTACTGGTCCCTTCCTTCAGCATCGACATGGTGTAACCAGCGGTGCCGAGGGTTTGTCCCAGGTCTGCCGCGTAGCCAGCGTCAAACATCAAGTGCATGTTGACCATCGGTACAGCATGCCGCTCGGCCAGCACGACCTTCAGACCGTTGGAGAGCTCGGTGGTCTGCAGTTGCGGGAATGGCACACTCGGGAATTCGCCAGTGTCGGGCAATTCTGATCGGTCTGCGCCCGCGCTGGCCACCTTGTACTCGGGGAACGGACGGACTTCGAGGTTGTAGTCGCCACTTGCCAGCCACTCCTTGGCTGCGGTGCGCACTTGCTCTGGGGAAAGCTGCTGTTTCTCGTCGATATCTACCAGCAGGGCGTTGGGGTCCCCGTGGTACAGCTCACCACGGGCCAGAATCACACCCTTGCCGCTCCAGCCGCCAACCTGCTCCAGATTGCGGGCGCTCTCGGCGTACTCGCTCATGATGACCCGGGCCAGTTCTTCTTCGGTCGGGCCTTCCTCCATAAAGCGCGCGAGCTCTTCTTCGATCGCTGCTTCTACTGTGGCCAGTTCAACGCCGGTCTTGGCATCGGCAATGACCTGTAAAACAGAGGCGAGCTCAAACTCATAGAGTGCCGTTTCGACGCTGGTAGCGATCTGGTCCTTGTAGACCAGGCGCTCATACAGGCGGGAGTTCTTACCGGAGCCGAGCACGGCTGCAGCCAGGGAGAGCGCATTACTGTCCTCATGACCCATGTAAGGCGCATTCCACACTTTGTAGATACGTGACTGAGCCACTCGGTCGAACATTTTTTCGCGCTTGGATTCATCGCGCTTGGCGATCCAGGCTTCCTTCTTGATCAGTGGTGGCCCGGCGGGGATATCACCGAAATATTTATTGGCCTTTTCTTTCGCAGTCTCCAAATCGATATCACCGGCAAGGACCAGTACGGTATTGGCTGCGCCATAATACTGCTTGAACCAGTTATGGACGTCCTCGAGTGAAGCCGCGTTCAGGTCCTCCATGGAGCCGATCGTGGTCCAGGAGTACGGGTGACCTTCGGGGAAAATTGCCTTCTGCATCTGTTCCCAGACTTTCCCGTAAGGCTGGTTCTGACCCTGGCGCTTTTCGTTCTGAACCACGCCGCGCTGCTCATCGAGCTTTTCCTGGGTGACGGCACCAAGCAGGTGGCCCATCCGATCAGATTCCATCCACAGTGCCATATCCAGCGCATTGCTGGGCACTGTTTCGAAGTAATTGGTGCGATCGAGCCAGGTAGTGCCGTTCATCCCGGTTGCGCCGGCGGCTTCAAATGGCTTGAAAAACTCGTCGTTATAGTTTTCCGAGCCATTGAACATCAGATGTTCGAACAGGTGCGCAAAACCGGTGCGCCCGGGCTTTTCGTCCTTGGAGCCCACGTGATACCAGATACCCACAGAAACGATCGGTGCCTTGCGATCTTCGTGCACGATGACACGCAGGCCGTTGTCGAGGGTGAATTTTTCGTAGGGGATCTTCAGGGGAGTGATGGCAGTCTGGCTGGTGGCGAGCGGTGACTTCGTGTCGGCGGAAGCCTGCCCGGAGTTGCTGCCTGGTTGCGGTGGTTCCCCGCAGCCAGATAGCGCTAGCGCCAATACCGCCGGAATCCAGAACGGACGTACGGTTTTCATGGGATTTCCTTATTCTTGAAGTTTTCGGAGCCGGATTGTCCGCACGGAGGGCGGCGGGCAGGTCAATGCCTGCCGGACAATCAGCGATGCGGAACAATCAACGGTGCACGAACTTTATACAGGGCGTGCTTGAGAGAGGCAAATGACCGGAGCATGCCGGTCATTCATTTGTGACAGATGCAGCGGGTGTGCGTCAGTAGGCGTTGCGAATCAGTTCTATGCCGGGGCCAATTGCCTCGCGCCAGCTGGATTCAATTTGCGGATCAAATTGCGGGTCGTGTTCGCGGATCGTATCAATTAATGACTGCAGCCAGAGGCTGTACCACTGAGGCTGAATTCCATATCCCTTACGTGAGTGGCTCTCACCCAGGGCGCGCAGCTTGGTGTCCGGCATGCCTCGTGCGTGCAGTACCAGCTGCATAATGCCGTTGCGAAGCAGGTGGCGCTGCTGCGTCATATCTGTTTCCGCAAACAGTGTGCGAATTTCTGCAGAACTGCCCATGAAGCGATCGTAGAAGTCGACAAAAAACTGCTCATTATTACAGCAGCGCCCGTAGCTTTGGAAAACGATATCACTGGCGGCCTGTTCCATCAGGAGGTACTCCGATAACGGTTGATGGGAATGATGTGGCAGGAGAGCGCGGATTTTATCGGCCGCGCTAGTAATCGGAAAGAGGTAATCTCGGTAGGATTTGCTGCCCTGGCACAGGCGTCGGATACCCAGTGATGGGGCATGAAAGCTCTGGCTATTACATGTTTGCTTTTACTCTTCTCAGCGGGGCTCCGACGGCAGTAGCGCTTCATAGACGCTGGTTGCAACTGGGCCGTAGCGGCCGGTAGCAAAGAGATCACCGAGGAATCGATAAGCCCCTTTACCGGTGTCGACCAGTGGTGAGTGCTTCTTGTTGGTGAGCAATACAATGCCGAGATTGGAAGCGGGATCAATGATCGTCAATGTGCCGGTCCAGCCTGTGTGGCCGTAGGCCGCTGCGCTGGCCAGTTCTCCAAACATCCACTGCATTTCCTCGTTGGCATTCTTTCTCCAGCCGAGGCCGAACGTCGGATTCAGGGGAGACGGGCTGGTGAAGCGCTGGATGACCTCACGGCTAAACACGCAGGTATTGCCATAGCCGCCACCATTGAGCATGACCTGAAGTAATATGGCCAGGTCGCTGGTGGTGGAGAACAGCCCAGCATGTCCAGAGACACCATCCATTGAATAAAAGGCTTTCTCGTCGTGCACCTCGCCCAAAAGCGTTTGTCGGCGGATATTGGGAAAATCGATCGCTCCGTCTCGGGTATTGCCCATCAGTTCGGTTGCGGCGAACTGGTCAGGAGTGAATCCTTTGCGCAGTGGATTGAACTTGGTGCGCTCGAGCCCGAGCGGCGCGTAGATCTGTTGTTCTACGTAGTGATCCAGCTGCTCCCCTGTAATGCGCTCGATCAACAGACCGAGCAGCATATAGTCCGTATCGCTGTAAGCAGTTTTGGTTCCCGGTTGGTGGCTGAGCGGCGACCGGGGTATGAAGCCGAGAGTCTTTTCCCTGTCTTGCGAAAAGAGGGCTTTTGCCACTCGCGGATTATGGTATTGGGGGTCTGGGGAAAAGCCTGCAGAATGATGCAGCAGATCGATCACTCGCAGACTGTTCTTTCCGGGAATTTGATCGCCTTGTTGGTCAGTGAATTCGGGCAGGTATTCGCGGATCGGCGCCTGCAGGTCCAGCTGGCCCTCGCTGACCAATTTTTGCAGGGCAAAGTTGGTGGCATACATCTTGGTGTTTGATGCAAGGTCAAACAGGGTGCTGTTCTCGACGGGCTTGAACGGCTTGAGTGCTTTGTTTTCCGAAAACTTCTGTCGGAACCCGTACTGGGAGTTTTTGACAATACGGCCATCTTTGATGATGAGTAGCGCCGCCCCCGGGAAGCCGGCAGCCACGTCGCGCTCGATCAGCTCATCGACTCTCGCCAGTCCGGCACTAGAGAAGCCGACGGACTCCGGGCTATCCGCCACACGCAGCCTCGGATATTCACAGCGTTCACTTTCCGTAGCAGCGACAGCCGGAGCGGTCGAGACAAGGGGCAAAACCAGGAGCGCGGCCGCGAGCAGCATTTGCGGAGATGCAATACTGAAGAGGCTGACGGGATATCGGGGGTGACCGGACCTGTAATTGGCGTCAGAGGATATCTGCCCGCCACTCTCGCTTACAGGGGCATCTTGGATAAGCCGAATGACACTGGCTTTCACAATGGCCGCAGTCTTGATCCCAATACGCATACAGTTTCCCCGGCACTTTCTCGCACCTTCTCTCGCACCTTGCAGCTTCACTCACCGACGGTTTGTTGTTTATTTACTGGTCACGGTGCGAAATAAAATATTTCTTTGATTGCTTTCCGTGGGAATAATCTATTGGTGAAGGTGTGCCGTCAAGGGTTGCGGGTCGCAATGGCTAGAGACGCAACGTGCCTCTACTGATCGTAACTATTCAAAAAGTGCTGTTTTCATCGTGCAGGGAAACGGACAAGGAGCCATCCTCCTCCTCAGTCACGGAAATGCTGATCGGCCGACAGCAGACCTGGCAATCCTCCACGTAGCTGTGTGTGCCCTGGGAGAGGTCCAGTAGGACAGTGATGGGTTCGCCGCAGTAGGGGCAGGTTCCCTGATGTTCCTCCAGGCTAAGCATCACTTTTCCCGCTTTTCTTTGGTGTCAGGTAGCGCCCGGCCCAGGCGGCCAGCGTATCCGCTACGAAAACGGCATCCTCACCATTGGTCAGGAGGTGATCGGCGCTGTCGAGGCTGATGAAGCTTTTGGGATGCATGGCCCGATTGTAGATTTCGGCAGCTTCCTCGATGGATACGGTCTCATCCAGCGGTGAGTGATAGATCAAAAGCGGGCGATCCAGATCGCGAATATAGCCCATCTCATGCTGATCCAGGTCTTCGATAAAATGTTGCTTGATTACAAACGGGCGCCCCGCAAGGTTCACTTCCGCAGCGCCCTCTTCGGCAATCGTGTCCACTGAGCATGCGAACTGCTTGATCACGTGATCCGGATCGGCGGGCGCCGCGATGGTGACAATCGCCCTTGCCTCCGGAATCTGGCTCGCTGCCGCGAGTACCGCCGCGCCGCCGAGACTGTGTCCGATCAATAGGTCAACCGGATGATGTTGTTGCTTCAGGAAGTCAGCGGCACTCAGGAGGTCGGCCACATTGGTCGAGAAGTTGGTATCTGAAAAATCCCCTTCGCTGTCTCCCAGGCCGGTGAAATCGAAGCGCAGTACGGCAAAGCCCTGCCCTGCAAGTTGTCGGCTGATGCGCGATGCCGCGAGCACATCTTTGCCACAGGTGAAGCAGGGCGCAAACAGGGCATAAGCGCGTGGCTGTGCTTCAGGGAGTTCCAGAATGCCGGCCAGCGTTTTTCCGTTCTTATTTGAAAAGTAAACTTTGCTGCGATTGCCCATCCAAATATCTCTCCCGCCGCTTTTTTGTAGTGAAATTACAGAAAAGGAGGTGTAGTGAAATTACAAAAACATGGTAGGTGTGCTGGGTGGTCGAAACAATCTTGTTTGCAGGTTTTGTTGTCGTATTTGACAACGCTATCAGTTAAATTCCCGGTCGGCGCGGGCGCTCCCTGTTGTTATAATCCGCGCCCTCTTTTATCCGTTTACCAATTAAGCAAAGGGGACTGGTGATGGCAGTCAAGCAGATGACTGATCTGGATCTCGCGGGCAAGCGCCTGTTGATCCGCGAGGACTTGAACGTACCGGTGAAGGATGGCGCGGTAACCTCCGACGCGCGAATCCGTGCTGCCCTGCCCACTATCCAGAAGGCCGTCGAGGCCGGTGCCCGTGTTTTGCTGATGTCACATCTGGGACGCCCCACCGAGGGTGAATACGCTGAGGAGTTCTCCCTGGCACCGGTCGCCAGGCACCTGAGCCAGCTGCTCGGTTGCGACGTGCCCCTGATCAAGGACTGGCGTGACGGCGTGGAAATGGAAAACGGTTCTGTCGCCCTGTTGGAGAATGTTCGCTTCAATGAGGGTGAGAAGAAGGACGACGAGCAGCTGGCCCGCGCCTACGCTGCACTGTGTGACATCTTTGTAATGGACGCCTTCGGTACCGCCCATCGGGCCCAGGCGTCCACCCATGGCGTGGCCAAATTTGCCCCGGTGGCCTGTGCCGGACCGCTACTGGCCGCTGAACTGGATGCGCTTGAAAAAGCGCTGGCCGAGCCCGCGCGACCGATGGTTGCCATCGTCGGCGGCTCGAAGGTTTCCACCAAGCTGACAGTGCTGGAAACCCTGGCTGACAAAGTGGACCAGCTGATTGTTGGCGGCGGTATCGCCAATACATTCCTCGCCGCCAGCGGCAAGCCGGTGGGTAAATCCCTGTGCGAGCACGACCTGGTGGATACCGCCAAGGCGCTGATGGAGAAGTGTGATATTCCCCTGCCGGTGGATGTGGTGACTGGCAAGGAGTTCAGTGAAACCGCTGCCGCTGAGACCAAGTCCGCGGATGAAGTCACCAGTGACGACATGATCTTTGATATCGGTCCGCAGTCCTCCGAGCAGCTGGCGGCGATCCTGAGCGAGGCCAAGACCATTATCTGGAATGGCCCGGTGGGCGTATTCGAATTCGACCAGTTTGGCGGCGGCACCGAGCGCCTGTCCAAAGCGATCGCCGAGAGTGACGCTTTTTCTATTGCGGGCGGTGGTGACACCCTGGCCGCGGTCGACAAGTACGGCATTGCCGACCAGGTCTCCTATATTTCCACCGGTGGTGGCGCTTTCCTGGAGTACGTGGAGGGCAAGACGCTGCCGGCGGTCGCGGTTCTGGAATCCCGCGCCGACGACTGATGCTCTCTGTCGGCATGCCGGTTCAGGCCGGAACCCGCTGACAAGGCCCCTGAACCCCGGCTCGACCGGGGTGACGAATCAAAAAGCAAAACAGAATTCACGATTAGACGAGAAAGGTATTTTTCATGGCACTCATCAGCTTGCGCCAACTGCTGGATCACGCCGCCGAACACGGCTACGGGGTCCCCGCATTCAACGTCAATAACCTGGAGCAGATGCGCGCGATCATGGAGGCCGCGAAGCAGACTGACTCTCCGGTGATCGTTCAGGCTTCAGCCGGTGCCCGGAAGTACGCGGGTGCGCCCTTCCTGCGTCACCTGATCCTCGCCGCGATCGAGGAGTTCCCGGAAATCCCGGTGGTGATGCATCAGGATCACGGTACCAGCCCGGCGGTGTGCCAGCGCTCCATCCAGCTGGGTTTCAGCTCTGTGATGATGGACGGTTCCCTGCAGGAAGACGGCAAGACCCCCGCTTCCTACGAGTACAACGTGGACGTTACCCGTCGCGCGGTGGAGATGGCCCATGCCTGTGGCGTTTCCGTCGAGGGCGAGCTGGGTTGTCTCGGATCACTGGAAACCGGCATGGCCGGAGAAGAGGATGGCGTCGGCGCCGAGGGCAAGCTGTCCCACGACCAGTTGCTGACCGATCCGGAAGAGGCGGCGGACTTCGTGGCCAAGACCAAGGTGGATGCCCTGGCCATCGCCTGCGGTACCAGCCACGGTGCCTACAAGTTTACCCGTCCGCCGACGGGCGATATCCTCGCCATGGATCGCATCAAGGAAATCCACGCAAGAATCCCGGATACCCACCTGGTGATGCACGGTTCCTCTTCTGTCCCGCAGGAGTGGCTGGCAGTCATCAACGAATTTGGTGGTGAAATTCCCGAAACGTATGGCGTCCCGGTCGAGCAGATCTGTGAGGGCATCAAGTACGGTGTGCGCAAGGTGAATATCGACACCGATCTCCGTCTGGCCTCCACTGGCGCCACCCGACGCTTCCTGGCCGAGAACCCCTCCGAGTTCGATCCGCGCAAATTCTACAAGGCGGCAATGACCGCAATGAAGGATATCTGTGTGGCCCGCTACGAGGCGTTCGGTACCGCCGGCAATGCCAGCAAGATTCGCGCCGTCAGCCTGGACGATATGTACCAGCGCTACGAGACCGGTGAGCTGGATCCGCAGGTCAAATAAGGCCCGCTGATAGCGTTTAACGCTGTCTGTACCACCGGTGCCCAGCAGGGCGCCGGTGGTAGTTCGCCCTCAATTCCCACCCTTTCCTCGGGTTTCATCACCGGATGAGCCAATATCCGGCCAGTCTCGACGACATTTCTGTGTAACTGTCTTAGACCCGTATTGCCTGCCAGCTGGTCGCTGGCCTGAATCGCGCGGCAAGCGAAGCGCTGTTGCAACCCCCTGGCGCAAAATGCAGTACCATTGGCGCATGGAACTGATGCGCGAACTCTCCACTCTCGAGCACAGCCCGGTCCTCAAACGACCGGATTTTACTGCGTTGCGCGATCAGTTGCCCGCTCTCGATTTCAGTGGCGAGCAGCCGCTGTTGCCTGAAATGCAGGATTACCGCAATTACTACAAGCTGCATTTCCCGCTGGCGGAAAAGACCGGAGTGGGCACTTTCATGGCAGCGGGCTTTGAGCTCGTCTCCCAGTACTGGCTGGTAAAAGAGCCGCGGGGAACGCTGTTTATCTGTCACGGTTACTTTGACCACACAGGGATCTACGGTGCGGCCATCCGCTTCGGTTTGGAGCGGAACCTGAATGTGGTGATCTTTGATTTCCCCGGCCACGGCCTTTCCAGTGGCGAACAGGTGGCCATCGATACCTTTCTGCAATACCGCCAGGTACTGGCGAGCCTGCTGCAGATCGCCAAAGACAAGCTGCCGGGCCCGTGGCACGTCATGGGGCAGAGTACCGGCGGTGCAGCGGTGCTGGCCTACCTGCAGTACAGCGATTGGCAGCCGTTCGAGAAAGTGTTTTTGTTGGCACCGTTGATACGGCCGGCCCGCTGGCATCTGCGCAAATGGATGTTCTATCTGGGCCGCTTCTTTATGGTTGCACCTAACCGCGGCTTCAATATCAACACCCACGATGCCGAGTTTGCCCGCCGCCAGGCGCACCGTGATCCGTTGCAGTCACACGTGATGTCGATGCGCTGGCTCGGAGCTATGGTGGACTGGTTACACGCTTTCCCGAAAACTGCCCGCAACGACAAGCGCATTCTGGTCTTGCAGGGCACCGATGACGAGACCGTCTCCTGGCGCTACAACATGCGTGCGATCCGTGATCGGTTCCCAAACAGCAAGCGGATCATTATCCGCGGCGCGCGCCACCAGATGATTAATGAGACACAGCCCTACCGCCACCAGATTCTGCAGGCACTGGATGACTGGTTGATGGGCTAGTGCCCTGACCAGAAAATAATCCTGCCTGCTTGCGGCTTTGGCTGTGATCCCTCATCAACCCCTCAACCCACGGCTCTCACCAGTGGGATCAACGCCTGCCCCGACTCGGGGGCGTTCAGACACCTGCCCGGCGCAGTGCCCGCTCCCTGCGCCGCCGTACCAGCGCATCAGTGGTGTAGAGCGCGAGGCCGAGCCATACGAAGGCAAATGTCACCAGCTTCGCTTTATTGAACGGCTCACCAAATGCGAGCGTGGCCAGCAGCAGCATCAGGGTGGGGGCCAGATATTGCAGGAAGCCCACGGTGGAAAGGTTCAGGCGGCGTGCGGCGATATTGAACAGCAGTAGCGGCAGCAGCGTCACCGGGCCCGCGAGTACCAGCAAGCCGTTCAGCTCCAGGCTGTTATCGGCCAGGTTGCTGGTGGGGCTGTCACTCCAGAGCAGGTACAGCAGCGCAATCGGCAGCATGTACAGGGTTTCGATGGCGAGCCCGGTCAGGCTCTCCACCGGTGCGCGCTTGCGCACCAGACCATAGAAGCCGAACGACAGCGCCAGGAACAGCGCTACTACAGGCAACTCCCCGAACTGCCACAGCTCGTGACCGATACCGATCACTGCCAGGGCCACCGCCAGCCACTGCAATGGCCGCAGTCTCTCGCCCAGAAACAGCACGCCCAGCAGTATGTTGATCAGCGGGTTGATGTAATAGCCCAGGCTGGCATCAAGCAGGTGCGCATTGGTAATGGCCCAGATGAACACCAGCCAGTTACTGCCGATCAGCAGGGTGGAGAGCGCCAGCGTGGTCATGCGTTTGCGGTCGCGCAGGGTGGCCAGGAAGTCTGGCAGCTTGCCGATCATCACCAGGATGATCAGCGCCAGTGCCAGCGACCAGATGCTGCGGTGGGCGAGAATCTCCGGCGCGGAAATGCCCTCCAGCAATTTGAAATAGAGCGGCGCCAATCCCCAAATGAGGAAAGCGGTAATTCCGGCGAAAAGGCCGGCGGCAGCGGAATCTTTATGGGGCACGGGTCACTCGCGGCTTGTGGCCGTAGGTCTGGGTGATTGGTGAGGGGGCGGCCGCGGATCGCGCGGGCCGGCGCCGCGGCGGATTCTACCCGCAAAAGCGGGCCGGGTCAGTGCCATCAGGACTGGCCCCGGCGCACTGGCCGGGGCCGGCAGGGAAGAAAATCAGAAGAGAACGCGGCAGCGGAGGGTGCCGGGGATGTTCTTCAGCTTTTCCAGCGCCAGATCGGAGTACTCGGCATCGACGTCGATCACGACGTAACCGAGAGTCTCGTTCGTCTGCAGGAACTGCGCGGAGATGTTGATGTCGTTTTCCGAGAATACCTGGTTGATGGCCCCGAGCACGCCGGGCACGTTCTTGTGGATGTGCAGCAGGCGGTGGACACCAGCATGTCCGGGCAGTGCCACCTCGGGGAAGTTCACCGAGCTGGTGGTGGTGCCGTTGTCGGAGTAGGTTGCCAGCTTTTCGGCCACTTCCACACCGATGTTTTCCTGGGCTTCCATGGTGGAGCCGCCGATGTGTGGCGTCAGCAGTGCGTTGTCGATCCCGCGCAGCGGGGACTGGAACTCGTCTTCATTGCCGCGGGGCTCCACCGGGAATACGTCGATTGCGGCGCCGGCCAGATGACCGCTCTTCAGGGCTTCCGCCAGTGCATCGATCTCCACCACAGTGCCGCGAGAAGCGTTCAGCAGGATGGCGCCGGGCTTCATCTTTCCGATCTGCTCTGCGCCGATCATCATTTTGGTGGAGGGCAGTTCCGGCACGTGCAGGCTGACCACATCCGACTGCGCCAGCAGTTCATCGAGCTCGTGGATCTGGGTGGCGTTGCCCAACGGCAGCTTGGTGACCACGTCATAGAAGACCACCCGCATACCGATGGCTTCAGCCATGACTGAAAGCTGGGAGCCGATGGCGCCGTAGCCGATGATGCCCAGGGTCTTGCCCCGTGCCTCGTAGGAACCGGTGGCGGATTTCAGCCAGCCACCGCGGTGGCAGACCGCATTCTTCTCGGGAATGCCGCGCAACATCAGAATAGTCTCGGCGATGATCAGTTCGGCCACGCTGCGGGTGTTGGAGTAGGGGGCGTTGAAGACCGCGATGCCGAGATCGGTTGCCGCTTCCAGGTCCACCTGGTTGGTGCCGATACAGAAGCAGCCGATAGCAATCAGTTTGGGGGCGTTTTCCAGCACTTTGCGCGTCAGCTGGGTGCGGGAACGGATGCCGATAAAGTGGGCGTCGGCAATTTTCTCGATCAGTTGCTCTTCCGGCAGTGAAGTCTTCAGGTATTCCACGTTGGTGTAGCCGCGGGAAGTCAGCAGGTCGACTGCGGACTGGTGCACACCCTCGAGCAGCAGAATTCGAATCTTGTTTTTGTGCAAAGAGATTTGCGGAGCCATAAACACTCT
The DNA here is from genome assembly GCF_001750105.1 of Microbulbifer aggregans. Classification (NCBI taxonomy): domain Bacteria; kingdom Pseudomonadati; phylum Pseudomonadota; class Gammaproteobacteria; order Cellvibrionales; family Microbulbiferaceae; genus Microbulbifer; species Microbulbifer aggregans. Next base: position 666,558 of record NZ_CP014143.1, on the reverse strand, counting down.
CTACTATGGGCAACAGTTTTGGAGAAAAATAAAAGCGCTGGATTCTGCGGCGCTGACAGGTGAACCCGCCATCGAATAGTTCAGGACGAGGTGTCCGCCGCAGACAATTCGGGCGACGATCGCAACCGCCTGGTGGCAAAAGCCTCAGCGCTTTACCGGGAGTCCGGCGAGGGCGCGATCATAACACATGGGGCTGTAAAAGCTTTACACGAAATGTCCATCCTAATGGGAGCCTGGTGGCATGTACCGACATCGATACACTTGTAGCAGCGAATGCGACCTGCCGTTGGGGAAGATTGTGTGCGTCGGGCGTAATTATGCGGCGCATGCCGCAGAACTGGACAACCCGATTCCGGAAGAGCCGCTGCTGTTTATCAAGCCGGCCACCGCAGCCGTTCCGATGGCGGAGCCCATCCATCTTCCTGCGGGGCGTGGTAGCTGCCACTTTGAGGGAGAGCTGGCGCTGCTCATCGGCGAACGGCTCACCAGCGCCAATCCCGCGGATATACCCGGGGCCATCGCCGGGCTGGGCCTCGCCCTGGATCTGACCCTGCGCGACTTGCAGTCCAAGCTCAAGACAGACGGACACCCGTGGGAAAAAGCCAAGGCTTTCGACGGTGCCTGTCCCCTGTCCCCGTTCGTGAAGTTGGACTGGCTGCCGGACTGGGATGCCCTCACTTTTACCCTGTGGCTGAATGACGAAATACGCCAGCGGGGTAAAACGGCCCATATGCTGACACCGATACTCGACCTCACTGCCTATATCAGCAGTTACTTCACCCTCGAGCCCGGTGACGTGATCTTGACCGGTACACCCGCCGGTGTCGGCGAGTTGCTGCACGGTGATCGCCTGATACTGCAACTGGAGGAGGACTGGTTGCGGGTGGAGACCCGGGTAGCCTGATTCGTTTGCCGCGGCCGGGCGCAAGGGGCGCTACCATTGTTAGCTGTGGGCTGCCGCCTTATGATGCCGCCGGCTGGAGTACCCTCCGGCCCCATCTGACAGATCCCGGTGCCCACAAGGCACGGTTAAGGAAGCGAGAGAGTAACGGCGCGATGACTGACTCCAACCCCAAACAGACCATCCGTATCCTCACCACCGGCGGTACGATCGAGAAGAGCTACTGTGAGGAGGACGGCACCCTGCGCAACCGTGCCTCTATCATCCGCGACGGCCTCATTGCCAGCCTGCGCCTGCCCTATACCCACCTGGAGCTGGACAGCGTGCTAAACAAGGACTCGCTGGAGATGGACGATGGAGACCGCCAGCAGATTGCCGATGCGGTGGCCCGCACTGCAGAGAAGGGCGACCCGATCGTGATCCTGCACGGCACGGATACCATGTCCAACAGTGCCGACTTCTGCTTCGAAACGCTCGGCACACCGCCGGTAGCGGTGGTCTTCACCGGCGCCATGAAGCCCATGGGCTTCATCGACTCCGATGCCCGCCAGAATGTTACCGAGGCGCTACTGGCTGCGCGCCTGTTGCCGCCGGGCTTCTATATCGCGTTTCACAACCGGGTTTTCGCGATTCCGGGGGCACGCAAGAACCGGGAGACCGGTACCTTCGAGGCGATCCCCGCCGGAGAGTGAGCGATTGCGGCCCGGAAGGCCCGTAGAAAGCTTACCGATTCCTGCACTGGTTGAAACGGGCGCCTTCCCGGCTTCGCGCCGGGAGCTGATGCGCGTTACAATGTCGCGGTCTTTGATTTGTGATCACATTTTCGGTATAAACCGAATGATCCTTCAACTTTATTCCTGAGGTGCGCCATGTCGGAACAAAATAAGACCCCCCAGACCCTGCAGGAGTGGCAGGCGATGGCCGAGACCCTCCAGATCGAAGGCCGCGCCTTCATCAATGGCGAGTACGTCGATGCCCTTTCCGGAGAGACCCGCGCCACCCGCAGCCCCGCTGATGGCCGCGAACTGGCCCAGGTGGCCAGCTGTGGCCCCGAGGATGCAGAGCTGGCGGTAAAAGTCGCCCGCAAGACATTCGAGTCCGGTGTCTGGTCCCATATGCCGCCGATGGAGCGCAAAAAGATCATGGTGCGCTTCGCCGAGCTGATCGAGCAGAACAAGAACGAAATCGCTCTGCTGGAAAGCCTGGATGCGGGCAAGCCGATCAGCGACACCATGAACGTGGACGTACCAGGCGCGGTGACCACCATTCGCTGGAGCGGCGAGGCCATCGACAAGGTCTACGACGAAGTCGCCCCCACCGGCCCCAACGAGCTGGCACTGATCCAGCGCATGCCCCTGGGGGTGGTCGCGGCCATCGTGCCGTGGAACTTTCCGCTGTCCACTACCGCCTGGAAGCTGGGTCCGGCACTGGCCACCGGCAATAGTGTAATCCTGAAGCCCGCTTCCAATACGCCACTGACAGCCATCAAGCTGGCTGGTCTGGCGAAAGAAGCCGGCCTGCCGGACGGTGTTCTAAATGTATTGCCGGGACCTGGCAGCAGCCTGGGCAAGGCCCTGGGCCTGCATATGGATATCGACTGCCTGACCTTCACCGGCTCCACCGAAGTGGGCAAGACCCTGACCGAGTACTCCGGCCAGTCCAACCTGAAGCGGACTTTCCTGGAGCTGGGTGGCAAGAGCCCCAACATCGTTTTCGCCGACGCAGACCTGGACAAGGCCGCCGAGGCCGCGGCGCTGGCGGTGTTCTACAACCAGGGGGAAACCTGCACCGCCGGTACCCGTCTGCTGGTGGAGAAATCCATCGCCGGTGAGTTCATCGAGAAGGTGAAAAAGGCCAGTGAGCGCTTCAAGCCCGGCCATCCGCAGGACCCGAATACGGTCATGGGGGCACTGATCGACAAGAGCCAGTTCGACACCGTCGAGCACTACGTCGGCAAGGGCAAAGAGGAAGGCGCCCAGCTGGTTTGCGGCGGTGCCGCTTCCAGCGCGGTTGAGGGTGGCCACTACTACGAACCCACAGTATTCCGCGGTGTGACCAATGACATGACCATCGCCAAGGAAGAAATCTTTGGCCCGGTGCTGGCGGTCATCGAGTTCGAAAGCGAAGAGGAGGCGCTGCAGATCGCCAATGATTCCATCTACGGTCTCGCCGCCGGTATCTGGACCCTCAACATCAACCGCGCCCATCGCATGGCCCGCGACATCCGCGCCGGCTCCGTGTGGGTGAACAATTACTTCGGTGGCGATATCACGGTACCGTTTGGTGGCTTCAAGCAGTCCGGCAACGGCCGCGACAAGTCCCTGCATGCACTGGACAAGTATTGCGAGCTGAAGTCCACCTGGATTGATATCAGCTGAGATCAAGCTTTCCAGACATCCTGTTTCTTTATATCTTGAGGGCCGCATTGCGGCCCTTTTTTTATTTATGAAGCTTATCTACACCCACGAAAACCGCCTTCTCGTCGAGCTGGCCAGGAGCAAGCTGGAGGTGGCCGGCATTTCGGTATTTCTCAAGAATGAGTATGCGCAGGGTGCGACCGGCGAACTGGCGCCGCACCAGGCCTGGCCGGAGCTCTGGCTTGAACGGGAGCGCGACTTTGAGCGGGCCATGCAGCTGCTGCGGGAGGATGCGGAGTCCGGTTCCGAGTGGGGCTGCCGCCGCTGTGGTGAATCTAACGGTGCCGCTTTCGATTACTGCTGGAAATGTGGGGAGCCACGGCCGGCCGCCTGATTGCCGCCGGCCTGTTTGTTCAGAAAAGGTTAAGTCGGCGCACGTATAGTGCCAACATCACCCGGGAGAATCTTCATGACCTCGACCAAGAACACTCTGCCTGCCCTGCTCCTCGGTACGGGGATGCTGCTGGGGCTGGCAATCCTGGGCTGGTTTGCCACCGAGGCGGTGGAGCGGTTCAAGGGCTACGAGCGGACGGTTACCGTCAAGGGGCTGGCGGAGCGGGAAGTCCCGGCAGATATCGTAATCTGGCCGATCCAGTTTACGGCGGCCAGCAATGATTTGCAGGAGCTCTACCGGCAGGTTGCCACCAGTAGTGAGCGCATCGAGGGCTTTCTCGGTGAGCAGGGCATCCCCACAGAGGAGATCACGGTTTCCCTGCCGGCGGTGACTGACCGGCTGGCACAGCAGTATGGCGGCGGCGCTCGCCCGGAATTTCGCTATTCGGCCCTGCAGACGGTGACGGTGTATTCGCAGCAGGTGGACAGGGTCCGGTCGGTGATGGATGACCTCGCGCAATTAGGTCGAGAGGGCATCGCCTTCTCACAGAATAACTACCAGGGGCAGATCGAGTACATCTTCACTGGCCTGAACGACCTCAAGCCGCAAATGATCGAGCAGGCCACGAAAGAGGCGCGACAGGTCGCACAGAAGTTCGCCGAGGATTCCGATAGCGTGCTGGGGAAGATCAAACGGGCCTCACAGGGGCAGTTCAGCATCAGCGATCGGGACAAGAACAACCCGCATATCAAGAAAGTACGCGTGGTCTCGACGGTCGAATATTACCTTTCAGATTGATGAAGCGAGGAACACAATATGATTAAACCCGCGATTGCAGCGGTCATTAGTATCACCCTGGCGGCTGGCGCCAGCACCGCCCTGGCCAAGCCGGGCAACGATCTGCCGCCGGGCCTGCAGAAGAAAGTCGAGAACGGTGGTGACCTGCCGCCCGGCTGGAAGAAAAAGCTGCGCAAGGGCCACATCCTCGAGCACGATATTTACCGCCACGGGGTCATCGTCCAGCCGGTGGATCGCCATGGCATTGTGACCATCAGCATCGAAGGTGAGATCGTACGTCTCGTCCACCATACCCGCGAGATTGTCGATATACTCAGCCACTGACTTCGTCTACAGCGCCTGCCGGGTTTGCGGGCGCTCACTTCCCCCGGCATTGCCCGATCCATCCTGCTCACACTCCCTGGGCCTCTTATACTCCTTGTCAGTCCTGTCCAACCGATACGGAGAGAGAGATGAGCGTCAAGAGACACGGCCTGGCCATCGGCCTGGAGCGCACGGGCGAAGAGTTCTTCCTGAGCCTGCGTGTGCACGGCAAACTGACTCATGAAGACTACCAGTCACTGGTTCCGATGCTTGAGTCCGCCATGGAGGGCATCGAGACGCCCGAGATCGATGTGTTCCTCGATGCACGGGAGCTGGAAGGTTGGGAAGCCCGCGCCGCATGGGATGACCTCAAGCTGGGTGTGAAGCACGGGCGGGAGTTCCGTCGCATCGCCATTCTCGGCAACCGCCGCTGGCAGGAGTTGGCAGCCAAAGTCGGTTCCTGGTTTATCGGGGGCGAGGCGCGCTATTTCGAGGACGAAGGGGAAGCCATGGCCTGGCTGGAGTCCTCGCCGTAGAATAGCCCGCTTCACGAGTATGAAGCGGCAAAAGGAACTTCCGAATGTTTGAGTGGATGGCTAGCCCAGAGGCCTGGGTAGCACTGGCGACACTGGCGGCACTGGAAATTGTCCTCGGTATCGACAATATCATTTTTATTTCCATTCTCGTCGGCCGCCTGCCGCCCAAACAACGAGAGCCGGCCCGCTTTATCGGTCTGGCGCTGGCCATGCTGACACGACTGGCCCTGCTGTTTTCCATCGTCTGGATTATGGGCCTGGTGGAACCCTGGTTCAGCGTGTTCGGCCACGAGATTTCCGGACGCGATGTGATACTCGTTGGCGGTGGCCTCTTCTTGTTGTTCAAGGCAACCCACGAAATTCACCACAGTCTCGAGGGAGTGGATGGCAGCGAGGGTTCAGCGAAGGTGTCCAGTTTTGGCATGGTGCTGATTCAGATCGCCATCCTCGATATCGTTTTTTCTCTCGACTCCGTGATTACTGCCGTGGGGCTGGTCGACCAGATCTCGATCATGGCGATTGCCATTATTCTGGCGGTGATCGTGATGCTGGTGGCGGCCAAACCGATCGGTGACTTTGTCGAGCGCCACCCGACGGTGAAAATGCTGGCGCTGTCCTTCCTGATTCTGGTCGGCTTCACGCTGATCCTCGAGGGTTTCGAGGTGCATGTACCCAAGGGCTATATCTACTTCGCCATGGCTTTCTCCATGGCCGTGGAGATGCTCAATATCCGCCTGCGGAAGAGGCAGGCCAAACCGGTGGAATTACACAAGCCTTTCCACGAAGAGGAAGCTTAGGCATCGCTAGACTGTAAAGAAAAAGGGGCGACCCGTGGATCGCCCCTTTTTTATGTTTGCTGGTTAGTAGTGGTTACTGGCACAGACTGCGAATGCCATGCGACTCGACTGCTGCATCCATCCAGGTGTAGGCATCGTCGTCGGCAAAGTAGTAGTAGAGGGTGTCATTGGGCAGTACCAGCACGCTGATGCCGCCGTAGCCGGACATGAACGGGAGCCACAACTCGCCGCTGCATCCGGGCAGGTTGGCACTGATCTCGTGGGCCCAGAAACCGTTTTTGTACTTGTAGTCGTTCAGCGGTTCATTACCGCGATCGGCAGCGTTGCGCTGCAGCGCCGCGTCCAGTTCCGCTTGATCCAGCACAGACTGACTGCCACTGCGGTATAGATCACCAATCTTGGCGACATCATCGCGCAGCCACATCAGGCCCCAGCCGGCGAACGGCTGCTGCACCGAATCGTAGGTGCGACGGGTGAAGCGAGCTGTGGGGCTGATTCCAAGCGGTGCCAGCACCTCGTCCACCACGATATCGGTGAATATATCCGTGCTACTACCCTCGATCCCTTTTACGTACTGGTTCATGGCGCGGCCGAGAATGTAAGTATCGGAGGTGTGGTACACCCAGGTAGTCCCCGGTGTGGCCTTGCGTGGATATTCGGTGCAGCTGTAGCTGATCTTGGATGCATGATCTTCCGGCAGGAACAGGTCGTTGGTGTGGCTGGCCCCCTCATCACTCATGTAGCTGGCCAGCTTGTAGTTGCCGGTGGACATGTCCAGGGCGTTCTCAAACGTCACATCATCCCAGTTGCCATTGGTGGCGCAGTCGGGAACATAGTTACCAATGATCTGGCTGAAAGTGCCCGGGTATTTTTTCTCCAGTCGCATCAGCGCGCTGCCGGCAAACACTGACTTGGCACTGGAATAGGACGGCACCGGCATCGATTCGCAGTAAGGGTAATCACCTTGTCGTGATACACAGCCACCGGTGTAGTGGGTGCCATCAATGACAAAACCCACCAGTGACATGTTGGCCGCATCTTTGCCGGACGGTAACGCGAACTTGCTTGGATCGGTGCCGGGGTAATCCTGAGCCAGGGCGCTCAGTGGCTTGACCGGCACCCGGCCGTTCACTTCGGCCTGGTAATCGGCAGTCAGTGCGGCGGCATTATTGACACTATGCGGCGTATAGCTGGCGTCCAGCTGGCCCCACATGTCCACCTGGTAATAGAGGCAGGTTTCACCGGCAATCTGGTAGGCCACATCGGAAACCGAGCCGTCATCCTTGAACAGGAATGTCATTACGCCATTGTGGATACAGTTGGCATTCTTCTGCTGCAAGGCAAACGGCAGTGCCACCCGGCTGTAGCCGCTATCCCCATTCTCGTCCCAGACACGCCCGGGAGTCAGGATGTATTCCCACTCTGGATGGCTGCTGGGGATGGAGCCCCGCTGAACCGGGAAGATATGGCTACCGGTCTGCACCAACTCGAAGTCGAACTCCGGCAGGTGCTTGCGAGTGGTATCACCGTTGCCTGTATAGCGGAAAGTATCTTTTTGCTCATCGAATGCACCGCCAGTGGCTTCGCCGAATAGCTCCAGGCTGCCCTCGAACTGATTGCTGGGCATCGCGGCATTCGTGGGGAGGGCATAGTGACTGTAATTAACCAGTTGGCCCGGGTCATTGCCGTTGATCAGGGTGGTGAAGGTAAGCGAGCTGCGGCTTACAGTCCCGCTGCCGTTCAACGGATCAAAGTTTTCGACACTGCCACCACCGCCTCCACCAGTGCTGCTGGCGCTGCCGGAGAGTGCGATGGTTACGTTGCTTGCATCGGGATCATTGGAGGAGACGTTGATATTACTGTTGTAGCTGCCGTCGGCGGATGGGGCGAAGTCGACGGTCAGCTGGCAACTGCCGGCAGGGCTGACCGTGCCGCAGTTGTTACTGGCGATAGTGAATGGGGCAGCAGGATTACTGACGTTGCTGATTACCAGGTCAGCGGTGCCGTTATTGCTGATCATGGCACTGAGTGTGCTTGTATTGCCGGGGCTGATATCGCCAAAGTTCAGGCTCGCGGGCGCATCGATATCGGGGTCAGTGGATGCACCACCAGTGCCATTCACAGTGACTGATTGTCCATAACAGTAGTCACCCGTAGTCGCCCCGGTACCGCGAAAGCGGACCTGTACCTGAGTATTGTTATCCATTCCCGCCGGTGAGGCGCTACCGGTGAAGATGGTGCCGTTGTCCTGGCCATTCTCCACGGTAATGACTGTCGTCCAGCTGCTACCGCCATCAGTAGAGACTTCGGCATAACAGAATTCACCGTTTTCCAGTGATGAGGCTGACAGGCCAAAGTCCACAGATACGGCAGAGAAGCCGGCGGTGGAGATAGGGCGACTCGCATTCGATGTGGCGCGGAGTCGGATGGATTCATTATTGAATGGGTCAACATTGCCACTGGTTATCCAGTCGCTGATATCGCCATCGGAAAAGTCGTCGGAAAAAATCGTAGCGCTGTTAGCGGAAAACGTCAGCATCAGTCCGCCGCCCACCGCAAGTGCCATCGGGACCAGGCGCCGAATGGTGTCTGCAATCGGAATCATGAGGTGTACCTGAATTCTGTTTATAGGAATGGCACGACCGCCGCCGGTGAAGCGGGGGCAGCAATACTTTCGACAGCTGCGCTGACGAAGGACAGGTCAGTGCCCGACCCCACAAGAAGATGCGTGCAGACGATGAGATGCGTTAGCACCAGAATGACTGGAACGATTGGGCCAGAGCTGGAGAGAGGAGGAAGCCGGTGACATGGGCCGGCCAATGGCCGGCCTGAACAGGGTAGGTTAGCGTCCGCAGGTATTTAGCCCGATGGGGAAATACAGTGGACAGGTGCCCACCAGGCTGGTCAGGGTGAATACTGCGGCCAATAGGCCGAGTGCCACCGCGGTGAGCCCACTGATGGTGCCGGTAGCGGCAAGGACCGCTATCACCGCCACTGCAGCCAGGCGCAGAGCGCGATCGAGCTTGCCCATATTTTTTTGAATAACCATTCTCTTCTCCTGAAGCGGGGCCGATGCCAAGTGACTTCGACCGGGTACAGGTGAGTTATACCCTTAACCGGGTGTATTGCGCTTGACCTGGATCACGCCACACTTTGCAATTGTCGCCGAGGTACTCCGGGCCGACCGGGGAAGTTCGGGCCGGTAGGGGTAGACTCCCGTTGCAGATAGTCGATGATGGCCCGATTCAGCGCGTTCCCTCCCCCCTCAATTCCCTGATTGCCAAACAGGCGGTTGAACTCGATTACGTAAGGGTGACTGCCGACCATGGCGATATCAAAACCGGCATGGTTGATCTGTAAGGTTCGGGCCAGGTGGAGGGCGAGATCGATCGCTGCCTGCGGCACCCGCCCCCGCTCCACCAAGCCACCCTTGGAAACATTGTTGTAAAAGCCACTTGCTCCCTGCAGGCGCCAGTAAGCGGACAGCACCTGATCCCCGATGATCACGATGCGGATATCGCGATCGATTGGTAACAGTTCCTGCACGTAGAGTACATTCGTACGCTGCAGGTAACTGCACCAGTCTTGCCGGTTTTCGATCAGCCACACCCCGTTGCCCTGGGATGCCTTGGGGAGCTTGGCCACAAATGGATAATCCATTTCCGCCCAGAGGGCGTCGGCATTTTCTGGGGTGTTGGCCAGTATGCGGGTGTGGGGCGTATTCAGCGGGCACACCAGCTCGAACGCGCGAGTCATTTCGATCTTATTGTGGCCGAGACGGTAACTGGCTTCGCTGGGGAAGACTCTGGCACCGAGACCGTAGACGATGGCATTGAGCTGCCAGTACTCGGGGAACAGCACCCAGTCAGCGGCACTGATTTCGGCCCGGTACTTAAAAACGTCCTCGGGTTTTAGTTGCAGAGTGTCCGCGAAAGCGAGCGTGCGAAATACATTAAACGATACCCAGGACATCTTATCTTTGACCGTAAACCTGCCAGTTGATGCGCCGCTGGTGGCCGATGGGATGCGGAGCTGGACTGTGGAGGCTGTAAAAGGCGCGATTTTTAATGCAGGTTAAATTGGGCGTCAAGCAACTTGTCAGGCTTGCGGCACTGCTCCTGCCGGCCCCGATTCCCGGGGAGGGGATAACCCATAGAGATAAAAATATTCGCGGTGAAATCAATAATGAGCAGGTTTCTCAAAGCGCGGACAACAGTGTCAGTCTCTTGGCCGGATTTAAGTACAGGTGACCGTCTGCGGCTGCCATTACACCGGTGTCGATGGTGTGAAAACCCTTTGGTTAAGAGAATTTCAGTCTGCCATGCTCTGCTGTAACTCAGTGGTCACGATGGAAATGACGCGTAGATCCAGTGGTACCCAGCGGTGCAGTTTGACCGGCACTTCATGGCTGCTGCCCACCGGTAAAATGGCGCTGTTGTGGGGCAGGATGGTGGCGTCGTAGCGAGTCCAGATCGAGACAGGCGCCGTTGGGATCAGCTGATCCAGCTCGGTATTCATCTCCTCCAGCAGCGGGCTGCCGATCATGAGCTGGCGCCCCCCCGGGTACGGCAAGAGGTTTGCCCACAGACTGCCCCGGTGCGGGCTCGCCATCGAGATGTACTTGTGTACGCGCGGCAGTCCCTGGCGGGCCTGCATAAAATGGCGGGCGACGATCCCACCCATGCTGAATCCCACCAGAGAGAAGGACTGTTGTGGTGGTACCAGCGCGTTGACCTTCTCCTCTAACTGGCGGGAGAGATACTTCAGGCCATACCAGGCGGAGTTATAGCGCAGGTGGATGTAGTGGGCCGAGAAACCCTCTGCATTCAGTGCGGCCTGCATCCGGTGCATCGAGCGACCGCGATCAAAAATCCCCGGCACCAGCAGCACCACATTACTTTTCTGCATCTTCCCCCCGGCTATCCTCGCGCATCCGCAGATAGGACATGTCTTCGAGCGTACGATAGACACCGGCAACGTTGAGCGGTAGCCATTCCTCGTACCGATCCAGGTCCCGGTAGGCTGGCAACTGGATTTCTGCCTGTAGCGTCTGCAGCGACTTGCCCTGCAGCATACCCTCAAGCACTGCCCCGTAGAGCGCCTCGAGGTAGGAGAGATAGCGGGCGACGTCCTCCCGGGAGCCGGTACTACCGTGTCCGCCCACAAAGAGCGCGAATGGTTGCTGTGTCAAAACCTCCCGCGTGGAGCGGATCATTCCGTGAATGTCGTAACCGGGCAGATCCCGGTATGGCAGGCGACCGAGTACGATCCAGTCCACCACAAACAGCACATTGGCGGGCATGAAGTGCATGCTCACCGAGCCGCGGCCATTGTTCGGGCCGTGGTATTGGAGCTCCACCCGGCTGTCACCGAGTGACACCACGAGTGAGTCCCGGAATATCAGTTCGGGCTGTGCTGTCGGTACTTTTGTCCACTTCAGGTCCTCCGCTGCATACTGGTGGGCGATAATCGTGGTTTCATCTGAGGCCAGTATTTCGCCGCCCATGACGTGATCCACATGGTTGTGGCTGTACGCCAGGTAGCGGATCGGGCTGTCAAAGCGGGTTTCCAGCTCCCCGCGAAGCCAGCGGGCGGCGGCAGGACTGATGGGGTCGGTGAGGAAAAGCCCCTGACTGGTGGCCATCAGCATGGAATGGTACTTACCCGCGGTGAAGCGATAGACATTGCCCCGTAGCTGCTCGAGGCGATAGCCGGGCGCGTGCGCGGCTGAAGCAGTCAGCGACGGTTGCGCGAAGAAGAGAAAAAGAAACGCCAGAACAAATCGCATCGGGATCACGGGGGCGGAAGAGTTCACGGCTTCAGCTTAGCCGAAGTCTCCCTCCTGGCCCCTGCCGGCCCATATCGCGAGAGCGGCCTACTCCCGTTCGGTGCGGAAGACCTGCATCCCCCTCGCTTGGTAGTTGCTTAGCGCACCTGGATGGTCAAGGGTGCAGGTGTGTACCCACACCCGATCGGTATCTCCCCAGGACCAGGCAGATTCGAGGGCGTGGGTCAGCAGGAAGCCGCCGAATCCCTTGCCCACGAAACGCGGGGCCAGACCGAAGTAGGCGATCTGGACACTGCCGTCATCCTGTCGCTCCAGCTCGTAATAGCCCGCAATCGACCCCCGGTGATACGCCACCCAGGTGCGCAGGCTGTCCCGCTCTGCATATTCCTGCCATGCCTGGTCGGAGAGGGTGAGTTTGTCCACCCACTGCCAGGGCTCACCCACCAGCTGATAGAGGTAGCGGTTGAAACGGAATTCCTTCAGCTCCGCTTCTGTCACTTCCAGTCCGGGTGGCTGGGCTTTACTCCGCAACTGGCCGCGGTTGTTCATTTCCAGGTAGTAGGTGATCACCGGTGCTTGCTGGTCGATCTCCGGGTTTTTCTTATCCATTCATTTCTCCCCCAGGGAATCCTGGTTTTTACCGAGCAGGAACAGCAGCGGCTCCGCTAATCGGGCCTGCCAGGAGTTTTCATCGTGGGCATGGCCATCGAATACCCGGGTTTGCCACGCCGGACTGTTATAGCCGGCGTTGTGCATGATGGTGTCGACCTTTTTCTGCAGCGGTGGGTAGTGTGCGTCCAGTGTCTCGGTGCCGTGATCGAAATAAATACGGTGTGAGCCTGGCTCGGGCAGCTTTTTCTCGACATAGGCGCGAATGGCCGCAGCCACCGGCAGGTCATCCCCGGGCTTGATGCCCGGCCAGTGGGTGGAGATCGCCGCGGCTGCCGAGAATATCTGCGGGTATTCGAGCAGGGCATAGAGCGAAATCAGGCCGCCCATGCTCGAGCCGGCAATAAAGGTATGCGCCGGGTCTGGAGAGACCGCAAAGTTGGCATCGACGTAGGGCTTCAGTTGTTCGACGAGAAACTGCAGGTACTTGTCGGCGCGCAGTTCTGCCCGATTGAACGGGTGCTCCTTCCGCCGTTCGGCTTCTGGTAGCAGCGTCCGCGCTTTCTGCGGGAAGTAATCACCGTGGCGGGTTTCACTCACGTTTTCGATGGCCACGACGATAAACGGGATCGTCTGCCCCGATGCCTGCAGCTTCGAGGCGACTTCATCCACACCCCACTCCTGTTTGTTCCAGGAGGTGCTGGCATCGAACAGCATCTGGCCGTCGTGCATATACAGCACCGCATAGGGTGCCTGGCCGGGATAGCCTTCGGGCAGCCACACATGAACCGGGCGTGGCGCTATGCCATCGAACTCAAATTCGGGCAGTGTCTGCAGTTTTCCGGCGGAAACCTCCATCGCCATGGCGACTTGAAGCTGAATCAGGAGTATTCCCAGGAGAATAAATTTTTGCATGTTCTGGTACCTGTGGAGCCGGCACGGGGTGAATGTGATGTGGAATGCCCGGCCTTATTGTAAGGGAAGAAAGCGCAGCCGCAGCCGCCGGGAAACGGCATCTGCTGACAAGGTCAGAAAGGCACTGACGGCAATCAGGATCAGGGCCACATCAAAGCGCAGGAACCCAAACGCGGAGTCGATATAGAAACCCAGGGTCGGAATTCCCAGTATGCCGAGCATTGCGGTCTCGCGGATAATGATCTCCCAGCGGTAGAAGCAGTAAGCGAGAAAGCGCTGGTACAGCGTCGGTACATAGAAATAGGTAAAGCGGCCTCGATTTTACAAATCGGATCGGGTGCCCCGGCGGGGTCAGCTGCCGAAGTGATACTCGCGCTTGATCTCCACGACCTGAACCGTATAGGACTCGTACCACTTTGCCCGGCCCAGCTCCTGCGCCAGCAGATGTTCCGAGTCCTGCTTCCAACACAAAATTGCCTCTTGATCATCCCAGTAGGAAATAGCGATTTCCCGGTCACCTTCGGTGACGGCAATAAACTCCCGGCAGCCGTAACGCTCAAATGCCAGCTCGCGCAGCCGACTGACGGTGGCGAGATACTCTGGGTCCTGTTGGCCGGCTTTGGCGCTGAAGATCACTGCGTACATTTTAATTCCTGCTCAATTTCAGTCTTGCTCGACTCGTCATTTTGCTCGGCAATGACTGGTTCCCTCGGATTGCTGAGGCTGAAGTGATGGGTGGCCAGTTCGTCGTCCACAGGCACATGTACCTTTCTAGCCCCAGTTCTCAGGGCTAAGTTACGGAAAACGCGACACTCGATATCTGTTATCCCGCCCCCAAGTTTTTCGAGGGTGGATGCCAATGGTTGGCATTTCTCTGGACCTCACTCCATCGGAGCCTGTTGGTTCTCCTAACTGGTAATCACCAGTGCCTTCAGAAACAGCTGCACCGCGGGGTGGTCTGTCGCACTGCGCTTGTAGGTGGCCGCATTCTGGATCTGGTAGTGAAAGCGGTCCGGGCATAGTGTCATCAGTCGGCCCGCTGCCACATGGTGTTGGGCAAGGTATTCCGGCAGGAAGCCCACGAACTTGCCCGACAGCAGCATCGCCAGGCGCGCCGCCATGTGGTTCGCCGTCGACTTGTTCGGGAACAGTCGGTACAGGTGCGCCGCCCCGGACAGCACCGCGTGGCTGGGGGCGGCCAGCTCCTGCTCGGTGAGTAACTCTTCACTCACATCTTCTTCGCCGGCGAGCGGATGCTGGCTGCCGCAGTAGAGCCGCGACTGGTGCAGGAACAGTGGCTTGTATTCGAGTCCCGGCCGGTGGGAGTGCAGGGGGTTGATGCCCACATCCGCACGGCCGGCGAGGATTTCCAGCTCCAGTTCCTGTGGTGCTGCCAGCTGCACATCCAGTTGCAGCTGCGGGGCGCGCTCGCGGAGTCGGGCCAGCGTGGCCGGCAGGTCCAGTTGGGGCATTTCCAGTACATCATCGGGGAGCACGATCCGCAGGCTGCCGGTGAGCTGGGACTGGATGGCATTGACCTGGCTCTTGAAAGCGGCCAGGTGGCCGTCCAGCTCATTGATAGCCTGATAGAGTGCCTCGCCCTCCTGCGTCAGCTTGAAATCCGAGCGCCCGCGGGAGCGCAGGCAGAGCTGCATGCCGAGGCGTGCCTCCAGATCGGACAGGTGCAGGCTGATGGTGGAGCGGCTGATATTGAGGGCCACCTCTGCCGGCGCCAGACCACCGGCACGCACCACCTCCCGGAAGACCCGCAGCAGGCGCAGGTCCATATCGCTCATCCGCCCGCCAAGGGCACTTTTTCCGCTCATTTCGCGGCTCCAACCGGTTATTCGTGGCTACTTTCGCCTCATCGGTCGAGCTTAGAGTAAAGTTTGATAGAGGTAAATTTTAGTTGGATAAAAATGACTATTCTCGGCTTGATCGCGGGCTCAAAATCGGGTTCATTGAGGTACAAGCCAATGAATTCAGGGAGCCTAAAGATGCAGCTAGCCGATATGGAGTTGTTGAAAACTCAGAACTATATTAATGGTGAGTGGCGCGATGGCGCCGCCCGTATCGCCGTGCGGGATCCTGCCAATGGTGACCTGCTGGCGGAAATCGCCGACGGTAGCGCCGAGGATGCGCAGGATGCGGTGGTGGCCGCTGCTGCGGCCTTCCCGGCCTGGAAGAGCAAGACCGCAGCCGAGCGCGCCGCGGTGCTG
This sequence comes from Microbulbifer aggregans, assembly GCF_001750105.1. Taxonomy (NCBI): domain Bacteria; kingdom Pseudomonadati; phylum Pseudomonadota; class Gammaproteobacteria; order Cellvibrionales; family Microbulbiferaceae; genus Microbulbifer; species Microbulbifer aggregans. The sequence continues at coordinate 650,941 of NZ_CP014143.1, read as the reverse complement.
AAGCGCTGGCACCAGCTGATTCTGGAGCATATCGACGATCTGGCGCAGATCCTGACCCTGGAGCAGGGCAAGCCGCTGGCTGAGGCCAAGGGCGAGATCCTCTATGGCGCCTCCTACATCGAGTGGTATGCGGAAGAGTGCCGCCGCGCCTATGGCCAGACCATCCCAACCCACAATCCGGCCATGCGTCTGCAGACCATCCGTCAGCCGGTGGGCGTGGTGACCTGTATCACCCCGTGGAACTTCCCCAACGCGATGATTACCCGTAAGGCTGCGCCGGCCCTGGCTGCCGGCTGTACCGTGGTGATCAAGCCGGCAGGGGAGACGCCGTTGTCGGCGCTGGCCCTGTGCGAACTGGCGACCCGCGCCGGCCTGCCCGCTGGCACCATCAATATGGTGGTGGGATCTGACGCCCCGGCCCTCGGCCAGGTATTGACGCAGCACCCGCAGGTGGCCAAGTTCACTTTTACCGGCTCCACTGCCGTGGGCAAGATCCTGATGGCGCAGTGCGCCACTGGTGTGAAAAAGATGTCCATGGAGCTGGGTGGCAACGCGCCGTTTATCGTGTTCGACGATGCGGATCTGGACACTGCCGTCAGCGCCTGTGTGGCGACCAAGTTCCGCAATGCGGGCCAGACCTGTGTGTCCACCAACCGCATCTATGTACACGAGTCGGTTCACGATGTATTCGTCGAAAAACTGCGCACAGCGGTCGCCGAACTCAAGGTCGGTCATGGCTGTGAAGAGGACGTGATCATCGGCCCGCTGATCCATCGCCGCGCTGCCGAGCGTGTAGCGCAGTTGGTGCAGGAAACCACAGAGGCCGGCGCAACGATCGAGCTGGGCGGTGATTTTCTGCCTGAGGGCGAAAGCTACTACGCACCCACGGTAATCACCGGAGTGACTGACGAGATGCGTATCGCCCGGGAAGAAATCTTTGGCCCGCTGGCACCGGTGCAGAAGTTTACCGACGAGGATGATGTGATCCGCCGTGCCAATGACACCCCTTACGGTCTGGCGGCTTATGTAATGAGCGAAAACATCCACCGCGCCAACCGGGTGGTGGAAGCGCTGGAATACGGTATGGTTGCCTGCAACGCGGGTGTCTTCTCCACCACGGTGGCACCGTTCGGTGGCAGCAAGGAGTCCGGCATCGGCCGCGAGGGTGGAGTCGAAGGCATGGCAGAGTTCTACGAGACCAAGTACTGCTGTTTCGGCGTCTGATCGCGCCGTGAAATCCCGGCCTGCAGTAACGGCTGGAATACACTGAGAATTAAAGGGTGCTTGAACTGCGCCCACGGATAACGCCAAGGGAAAACCCGGAGACAAGATTATGTCCGAAATGAAAACCGACGCTTTCTGGATGCCGTTCACCCCGAACCGCAGCTTCAAGGCCGCACCGCGTATCGTCGAGCGCGCCGAGGGGATCTACCTGATGACCAAAGACGGCCGCCAGGTGATCGATGCCACCGCCGGCTTGTGGTGTTCCAACGCCGGTCACTGCCGCTCCGAAATTGCCGATGCAATTCACCAGCAGGCGAAGAAGCTGGACTACAGCTCCATCTTCAACTTCGGTCACGAGCTCAGCTTTGAATATTCCGAGCGTCTGGTAAAACACACCCCGGATGGCCTGAACCGGGTTTTCTTTGGTAACTCCGGTTCCGAGGCGGTAGAGAGTGCCCTGAAGATCGCCCTGCAATACCAGCGCGCGCGCGGCAAGGGCAGTCGCACCATGTTTATTGGCCGTGAAAAGGGCTACCACGGGGTGAATTTCGGCGGTATTTCCGTGGGCGGTATTGCGCCGAACTATCAGAGCTTCGGCCAGCCGGTGAAGTCCAATCACATGCGCCATACCCTGGATATCGAGCGCAATGCTTTCAGTCGCGGTCTGCCTGAGCACGGCGTGGAACTGGCTGAAGACCTGGAGCGTCTCGTAGCCTTCCACGGTGCCGACCAGATTGCCGCGGTGATTGTCGAGCCCTTCTCCGGCGCCGGTGGTGTGGTGCTGCCGCCCAAGGGCTACCTGAAGCGCATCCGCGAAATCTGTGACCAGCATGACCTGCTGCTGATTTTCGACGAAGTCATTTCCGGCTGGGGCCGCACCGGTTCCGCGTTTGCTTCCATCGAGTGGGATGTCACCCCGGATATGATGACTTCCGCCAAGGGCATCACCAATGCCACGGTGCCACTGGGTGCGGTGTTCGTTCAGGATCACATTTACAACACCGTGATGAATGCGGCACCGGAAGGCATGGTGGAATTCTTCCACGGCTACACCTATTCCGCGCACCCGGTGGCCTGTGCGGCCGGTATGGCGACTCTGGATATTTACGAGCGCGAGGGCCTGCTGACCCGCGCCGCCGGCGATATCGGCAAGCACTGGGAGAACGCCCTGCACAGCCTGGCGGACCTGGACAACGTGATCGATATCCGCAACTACGGCCTGGTCGGCGCCATCGAGCTGCGCGCACCGGCGGAGCTGAAAGGCAAGTTTGGCGCCAAGGCTTCGGCCGCCGCCTGGGACGCTGGCGTGATGGCCCGTGGCATCGGCGATGCCCTGTGTATGTCACCGCCGCTGATCATTGAAGAGCACGAGATCGACACCATCGTCGACAAGCTGCGTGGCGTGATCAAGTCCATGGCATGAGGCTCCTCGGGTGGACTGACCGGTCTGCCCGTGTCTACACTCAAATTAAGTGGCCCGTTGCCGTGATTCCAGTCTTTGCAGAGTCGACTGGGGTCGCGGCCGCGGGCCGCTCCGTTTCTGGCCGAAGCTGATTCTGGCGCCGCCGTCTACACTTCCGGTATCTGGGTTGTGTAACGCGGAGATCCCCGATGCCTGCCGAACCCTATCCATTACCCAAGCGCCCGATTCTGTCGGTCCTCGCTGAAAACTGGTGGCTGCTACTACTGCGCGGTATTGCCGCGGTGGTGTTTGGCCTGCTGGCCTTTATCTGGCCGGGGCTTACCCTGCTGACGCTGGTGATCCTGTTTGGGGTGTATGCCCTGTTTGACGGCTTTGTGGCTCTGATTGCGGCGGTCAAGGGCCGGCACAAGTCCACGCCTATGTGGTGGCTGATCGTGGCGGGCTTGGTCAGCGTGGCGGCCGGGATCCTCACCTTTATGTACCCACAAATTACCGGGCTGGTGCTGGTCACTTTCATCGGTGCCTGGGCTCTGGTGCGAGGGCTGTTCGAAATTGTCGGGGCCGTGCGGTTGCGCAAGGAGATCAGCGGTGAGTGGCTGCTGATCGCCGCCGGTATGTTGTCGGTACTATTCGGTATCGCCATCCTGGTGAATCCGGGGGCCGGTGCCCTGGCGCTGGTATGGCTGATCGGTGCCTATGCCATTGCCCTGGGGTTGCCCCTGATCTGGCTCGCCTTCCGTGTGCGCAAGCAGTTCAATGAGTTGGAGGCCGGTAGCCGGACATAGGACACGGCTTGCCATGGCAGCGAGCATGGGGGCATTATCAGCGCATAATAAATTGAGATGCCTTTCACGATTACGCCGGCATCCCCGACTATCACGAGCCCCGCATGGCCGAATCGCTGATCGTGCTGGATCCTCAGGCAGAGAAGAGCCTGCAGGCCCAGATACGGGAAAAAATCATCCAGGGAATCCTTTCCGGCAGTATTCCGGCAGGGCATCGTATGCCTTCCTCGCGCCGCATGGCGGAGCAGTTGGGTGTTGCCCGCAACACAGTCGTGCTTGCCTATCAACAGCTGGTGGATGACGGTTTCCTCGTTACCCGTGAGCGCAGTGGTTTCTTTGTCAGCAGTGCGGTGCGTGAGCAGGGCGTGATCAGTCACAGTGAGGCGCTGCCGGCGGCGACCAGCAGCGACGGCGATCGCAGCTTCTGGCGCGAGCACTGCAACCCGGTTTCCGTCAGCCGCCGGGCTCTGCGGGTGCGCCCCGCCAACTGGCTGCAATATCCCTTTCCCTTTGTCAGCAACGAATACGATCCCCGATTGTTCCCCGGTGCGGAGTGGCGGGAGTGCACGCGGGATATCTACACCGGTCGCGAAGTGGCCCAGTGGGCGACACTGGGTGGCAACGAGGACGATCGCCAGCTGGTAGAGCAGATCTGTACTCGCCTGCTGCCGCGACGGGGTATTTATGTGGACCCTGGCCAGGTATTACTGGCCAGTGATCTTCCCCAGGCATGCTATCTGCTGGGCCAGCTATTGCTGGGCAATAACCGAAAGTTGGGTATGGTCCTGCCTGGTTGCACCGAGACCGAGGAGATATTTCGTCGCACCGGGGCGGCAATTCAGGAGTTGCCCCAGGACGCCGACGGGCCAGTGCTGGATGCTGGGCTGGAAAATAGTGACTGCTGGTATTTCCAGCCTAGCGCTCATAATCCCACAGCGGTGACCACCAGTCTGGAGCGACGCCGGCAATTATTGCAGGCGGCGACCGAGCAAGGCGCTGTGGTGATAGAGAACGATTGCGACCATGAGTTCTGTTATCACGGCAATCCGCTACCGCCACTGAAAAGCCTGGGTGGTGGTGACTCGGTGATTTATCTCTACCAATTCCCCAAGGTGATCGATCCGGGTATGCAGGTGGCATTTGTCGTCGCGCCCAAACCGGTCATCCAGCGGCTGCGGGCATTGCGTTACACCCTGCGTGAACGCGTGCCGGCCATTAACCAGCGCCTGCTGGCAAAATTCATCGCCTCCGGTCACCTGGATGCGGCCATCTTCCGAATCACCCGCCAGCTGCGGGAGCGCTGGACGGCCCTCGGCGAAGCGTTGATGCATCACCTGCCCAAGCTTCAGGCGCGCCGGGCCAGTTCCGGTACCGCCTGCTGGCTGGAGCTGCCGGAGCATGTGAGTGCCGAGCAGGTGCAGAAGGAAGCGGAACAGCAGGGCCTGCTGCTGGAAGTGGTGAAGGAATATAACGCGCTGCGGCTTGGCTATGCCGCGATCGAGGCGGACCGGATCGAAGCCGGTGTGCGCACCCTCGCCCAGCTGATCAACGGCGAAGTCTCCCAGGGTGAGGAAACACTGGCAACGGCCCGCGGTCGCCGCCTTTACGCTGCTGATCTACGCAGAGAATTTCCCGGCGCCGTCCTGCTGGGGATTAACTCGCTGGGAGAGTCCTACCGGGCGCAGGTCATGGAGGATGGCACCCTGGTCGGCTATTCCCGCAATGACGTGGATGTGGATGAGACGGATACCGGGCGCTGGTGGCTGAACGGCGACATGTGGGTGCGCCAGTGGCGCAACTGGTCCTACGGCCGCGCAGCCAGTTTCCACGTGGTGGTGGACGGCCACCTGATCAAGTGGTTTGGCGAGAGCGGCCAGTTGATCGACACCGGCATCCTCGCTCGCGAATAAATCTGCCCCGCGACACAATCGCTACGCTAATTTTCCCGAAAAAGTTTGTCAGTCACTGACTCTTCAGCGGGCCCAACCGGCGCCCGCGTATTGCCGTGTAACGGCTTTTAGATCCCCGCCCTATCCAGTCTGGCCGCTGCCGGCAATGCCGCCAGGCAAATCGCCAGCATGGCGCAGGCGATGACGATCAGCTGTGTGTAGTTGCCGCCGCTGGAAATAAAGTAGCCGGCTACCAGTGGTCCGCAGGCCAGCCCCATTTTGGAGGCGAAACCGCCGAACGCACCCATTTGCCCCGCCGCATCAAACTTCGAAGCCATGGTTAGCAGGTATGGGACGCAGAAGGCCCAGGTCATGCCGGTTACCACGTTGGCAAAGATAAAGACCGGCTTGATATTACTGAATGCGAATAGCGCCAGCCCCACCAGCGTGATCACCAGCGCGATTGCGAGCGGTAGCGTGAGTGAAAAACGCTGGCCAGTGTAAGCTGCCAGGGCTGCGCCGCTGATGGCAATCAGGTTGGCCCAGAAGAGAGTCTGGCTGATAAACGGCAGCGGCAATGCAAACGATTTGCCCAGGTCGAAAATAAACGCAAACAGGGCCATGTTCGCAAACTGGAAACAAAACAGGGAAATCAGGGTGATTACCATGGGCAGCATCGCCACCCGGGCTTCCGGCGGTACTCGGCGCTTTTCCTCCGCGCGGTCGGGCACCGGGTAATCTGGCAGGAATGGCAGCATCAGCAGTGTGATGGTGCTGAAGGTAATCAGTGCATAGAAGGGCACATAGGTGCCGAATTCACTCACCAGCCCCGGCAGGAAGCCCAGACCCAGCGCACCGCCGGTGTACTGCACCAGCAGCACCATACTATAGGCCCGCCCGGCAATGCCGCTGCGGGCGATGGCGGCAAAGCCCAGTCCCACCAATGCGCCGCCGAGAACTCCGTGCATCAGTCGCAGGGGAATCAGCAGCTCCAGGTTGGCCAGGGTAATGGTCAGCAGGTCGACACCGATTGAACACAGTAAGAGAAATAAAGAAGCCAGCTTCCAGCGCGGAATACGCCGCACCAGCAGTGAAATCACAAATGCACCGATGACGGCACCGATGGTATTGGCAAAAGTGATTTCGCCTGCCTGACCGGCCGAGAGTCCGGCCCCCGCCATCAGGGAGTCGACAATCACCGGAAAAATATTCACATAGTAAAGGCCGGCCGAAGACAGGAAGGCCAGCAGCAGGCTGGCAGTCCAGCCCTGGGGGCTGACCCGGGGCAGCGTGTCCGGTGAAATTTCGGCACCACCGATCGCTGTGCGTCCGATGAGGCTCTCTGCATTCTCGCTCATAGGGTCTCCGGCTGGGCTCTGCCCTGTTATGGATGGATGCCTCTCCCTGGTGCTGCTTTGCTGCGGCCGCGAGAGGTCAGTGTATTCCCTTTACCTGGCGCAACGCTAACGGATTGGCCGGCAGTGGATAGGGCCAGATGTGCGGACTCCATGGTGCCAACCGGGTGCGATGCCGGCCCTGAGGCCCCGAAAACCGGGTTGGACTCATGGTTCGCGTCAATCTGGACCTATTGGGCCAATGGCCGTTCCGCCAAGATGCATCCAGATAAAAAACGGGGGCGAAGTTGGCTCCTGAAACTGGGCGGTGACAGGCAGGAATTCTCAGGCGATGAATAACCCACGCAAACACTTCGGTATCGCGGCCTTGCAGCTACAGCTGGCCGAAGCGGACAACCTGGAATTGCTGCTGCAGCGGATTCAGAAAACCAAATTGCGTTTCCCCTGGGTAAGGATGGTGGTCCTGCCGGAACTGGCACTGCGCGGCGTGGGGGTGCAGCATGCCCGCGAGCTGCCCTCCCCGGAGGAGCAGGCTTTCTGTCGCAGTGCGCGGGAGCTGGGTATCTGGCTGGTGCCGGGCTCCATGTATGAAAAGTGCGGCAGTGCCGTCTTCAATACCACCCCGGTGATCAACCCGGATGGCGAGGTCGTCGCCCGCTATCGCAAGATTTACCCGTTCCTGCCCTACGAGAAGGGCGTCACAGGTGGCGACCAGTTTGTTGTCTTCGATATCCCGGAAGTGGGCCGCTTCGGCGTGTCCATCTGTTACGACATGTGGTTCCCGGAAACCACCCGTGCGCTGACCTGGCTTGGCGCGGAGATCATCATCCACCCCACCAAGACCGACACCATTGACCGCATTGATGAACTGTCGATTGTTCGTGCCAGTGCCATCACCAACCAGTGCTATGTCGTCGATGTGAATTCCTGCGGCGCCCAGGGGGTCGGCCGCTCGATCGTTGTCGGGCCGGAGGGCGAGACCGTGCATGAAGCTTCTGTCGATGAGGAGATCATCGCCTTTGAGGTGGATCTGGACAAAGTGCAACGGGTGCGCGAGCGGGGCATGAAAGGCCTGGGGCAGACCCTGAAGAGTTTCCGTGATGGCAAAGTCCGCTATCCGCAGTATGAGCAGGGCGCTGAATCCGCAGCCTTGCAGAAGCTGGGCGTGCTCAAAGTGCCGGATTGATAGGAGTCTCTGGGCCAGTCAGTGCGCGTTGGCTGGCCCTAATTTTTTTCGAGTGTACGCGCGAAAGTCATAGTCCGATAACATGAAACGGCGCGGTACGGCCGGAAAGCAAAAAAGAGCAGAGGGAACCATGAAAGAGCAATCTAACAAGCGGTTCAGCAGGAAGGCGCTGGCAACTGCGGTTGCTGCCGTCTCTACCGGTTATGTACTGGCATTGCCCCAGGTCGCTACCGCGCAGGATGCGGAGATGATGGAAGAAATCATCGTTACCGCCACCAGCCGCGAAACTACCATCCAGGATGTGCCCTACAACATATCCGCAGTTTCCGGTGACGACGTGGCCCGGGCGCAGATCACCGAGCAGGCGGAGCTGATGCGCAATATCCCCGGTGTGGCGGTGGTCGACCGGGGCAACCGTAATTCCGGGGTGATTAACGGCATCATGATTCGCGGCCTCAACGTGGACAGTGCAGCGCTGGGTGACTACTCGGTAGCGGCGGCACCGACCGTTTCCACCTATGTGAACAGCACCCCGGTTTATGCCAACTTCCTGCTCAAGGATCTGGAGCGGGTGGAAGTATTGCGTGGTCCGCAGGGTACCCTGTACGGCTCTGGCTCCCTGGGCGGTACTGTACGCTATATCACTCGCAAGCCGAGCACCGAGGGGTTCTCCGCGGATATCAGCTCCGGAGTCTCTTCCACCGCGGGCTCGGACGGCCTCAACTATTCCAGTGACATGGTGGCCAACTTTGCCATCTCCGATAATTTTGCCATCCGTGCTTCCGGTGGCTTCGTCGACAACGCCGGGATCGTCGATTATGTGAATGTCTATCGCCTTGATGGCAATGGTATTCCCGCTGCACCCAACGGTGTGCTGGCATCGGATGCCAGCTACAAGTCGGTGGAAGATGCCGATACCGTGGAAATTACCTACGGCAAAGTCGCTGCACTGTGGCGTCCCACCGAGTCTTCCGAAGTGGTGCTGACTCATATGATGCAGGAAGACGATATCGGCGGTCGTCGCCAGCAGACCGTAGGCCAGGACGGCTGGGGCCAGAGCTACGACGATTACGAGAATGGTTCCATCCAGCTGGAGCCATCCAGCCGCGAGGCGAGCCTGACGAGCCTCGAGGCCGAAGTGGATCTGGGTTTCGCCACCCTGACTTCCTCGACTTCTGATTACGAGCACACCGGTGATTCCATTTCGGAGAATACCGGTTTCTATGCGCAGAACGGCTGGATCGCAGATTACTACTACAACTACAACCGCCCAATGGCACAGGCAGTGCGCCAGTATGAAGACAGCGCATTCATTCAGGAGCTGCGTCTGGTCTCCAATACCGAAGGCAGTGTGGATTGGATTGTCGGTGCCTTCTATATGGACCAGGAAACCGCCGGCGCCCAGCAGAGCTACGTGCGTGGTTTCCAGCAGTGGGCAGACGCGGCCTGGGGACCGGGAATCGTTGCCAGCGACCAGGACTGGGATTACGCCCGTGATGACAGCTTCACCGAACTGGCCTTTTACGGTGAGGTGACCTGGCATATGGATGCCTTGCATCTGACGCTGGGCGCCCGTCAGTTTGACAATGAGTATGAGTCCTCGGTGTATATGGACTTTCCCGCTTACGGTCCGGGTGCCATTTTCCCGGTTCTCCGCGACTCAAACGTGACCGAAGATGACGGTGTCCTGTTCAAGGTCAATGCTTCCTACGATATCAGTGAAGACACGATGGCCTATGCAACGATTTCCGAGGGCTACCGTCGCGGCGGTTCCAATGCGGTGCCGACCGCCGGTTTCTTCGCGGAGGATTCCGGCTGGACTGTGTACGAGTCGGATACCGTTCTTAACTACGAACTGGGTATCAAGGGTAGCACCGATGCCTTCCGCTATACGGTCGCCGCCTTTGCGGTCGATTGGGATAACGTGCAGGTGAACACAGCCTCGCGCTGGTGGGGTTTCTATGCCGTAGGTAATGCCGAGGCGGCCAGCACCTCTGGTGTTGAGCTGGAGCTGCAGGGTGATCTGACGGATCAGTTCAGTTATACCCTGGGTTATGCCTACGTAAACGCGGAGCTGGATTCCGACTTCACGCCCCCCGGTTACTCGGCACCCATTGCCAGTGCGGGTACCCGTCTCCCGGGAACACCTGAGAGCACGTTTACTGCAGCCCTGGATTACCGTGCGCCGATCGGTGCCGGTGATGTGGAGTTTGTCAGCCGCCTGGCGGCCTACTACCAGTCTGACGCAACCAATGCCGCTAGCGACAGCCCGCGTTTCGCGGCCGAGCTGGATGGATTCTCGCTGCTGGATGGGCACGTGGGGCTGGCTGGTGACTGGTGGACGGCAACCCTGTTTGCGAAAAACCTCACCAATGAGGAAGGCACTACCGGCCTGTTCAAAGAGGAGTACATGGGCACAGATCCCTCCCAGCAGTACTTCGGCAACGGTTCCAAGCAGTTCCTGACCATGCCGAGGACCCTTGGTGCCAACGTGCGCATCACTTTCTGAGTCTCTCGTTTGCTGTTATAACTTGGGGCGCTATGCGCCCCTTTTTTATTGTGGAAGGCCCCATGCTTGCGGAACAGAGTCATAAGAATAAACAGCCCGCGGAATTCACCCAGCGCGCAAATGAAGCGTTGAAACATGGCTGTTTCACCGATGCGGCCGCCATCATGCGTCAGGCAGTTTCCAGCCGCCCCGATCACCCGGATCTGCTCCCGCTCGCGATTCGCACATTGATCTATGTCGGAGCGCATCGGGAGGCCAATCATCTGCTCGACCGATATGCGCAGCTCTCCAGCAACGACGATCGCCACCGGGGTCTGTGCGCCGAGCTATATGCACTGGTACAGCGACAGGCGGAGGCGGTAGAGATTTACCGCGCGCTGGCTGTCAATGGCAACCGTGATGCCCGTTACAATCTTGGCGTCAACCTGCTTGCGACCGGTGACCTGGCAGAAGCGGAGCAGGTACTGGAAGCCCTGATTGTCGAGGATCCGGCAGATGCCCAGGCCCAGCTGATTTTGAGCGGATTGCGGCGGGTGACCGCAGACCGCAATCATATTGAGCGGTTGCAGCAAGCGTTGCGCAGCCAACGGTTGCCGGCGATGGAGCGGGTGAAACTCCACTATGCCCTGGGCAAGGAATTCGAAGATATCGGCGAATTTGATCAGGCATTCCGCCATTTCCAGCTGGGCGCCGATGGTCGACGCGGTATGCTGAAATACCAGGTAGAAACGGATCAGAAAACACTGGCGCTGATCGCCGGGTATCACAACAGCCTGGAACCGATCCATACCAACGCTGCCGTTGGTCAGGAAGCCGTTTTTGTTTTTGGCTTACCGCGCTCGGGTACGACCCTGGTCGATCGAATTCTTTCCAGCCATAGCCGGTGCGACAGCTTCGGTGAAATCACCGACCTGCCGATGTCACTGATGGTGATGGCCGGCCGCAGCCTGCCGAAGGAAGCCCTGGTGCAGGAAACCGCCCGCTGGGCGCCGGAAGCGATTGCGAGCAGTTATCTCGGACGGCTGGAAAGTTTTGATTCGAGTGCCGAAAAGCATATCGACAAGACGCCGCTGAATTTTCTCTACGCCGGCCTCATTGCCCGTTCCATGCCGGGCGCCACAATGATCTGGATGGAGCGCCATCCGCTGGATGCCTGCTTCGCCATGTACAAGACATTGTTCAAGATGGGCTACCCGTTCTCCTACAGTCTTGAGGATCTGGCGGATTACTACATTGCCTATGATCGCCTCAAACGTCACTGGCAGGAAATGCTGGGTGACCGTATCCGTATCCAGTCGTACGAAAAGCTGGTGCAGGATTTCGATAGCGAAGCCCGGGCACTGGCGAATACTGCAGGTTTGGACTGGGAGGCCAGTTGTGGCGAATTCCACAAGAATCGCAGTACGGTAGCGACAGCCAGTTCCGCGCAGGTGCGCCAGCCGCTTTACCAGCGTGCGGTGGGACACTGGCGCAACTATGAAGAACAGCTCACACCGCTGGCGGATGCCCTGCGGGCCGGTGGCATTGAACTTGATTGAGAGAGCGGAGCGCCGCCCCGGATCGTGTCCGGGGCGATGTTTAAAGAGGTAACAGAGAGTTGCCGTCATGCCGGCGTGTGCCGGCATCCAGCCTCGCAGTCATTACTCGGCCAGTGAATTCACCAGCGCTTCGCCTCTTTCCCGGAGGGCGACACACAACTGTATCTGCTCGTCGGTCTGGTCCAGGCTGCGCTGGTAACCGGGGGCCAGCTTGCCGTGCTCTTCAAACAGTTGCTGTAACTGCTGCAATTTCTCCGCTTCACAGAAAGCGCGGGCGAGGCCTGGTGTGCGGCGACGCCACTGAGCGGGAATCTTGTCTACCACGGCAGGGAAGTTGGCCTGCAGCCACTGCCAGTGCTGATCCTTTACGGCAGGTTGTGCCAGAGCATTCTGCAGCAAGCCAAAGCTCTCCCGTGGGCCGACCTCCTCGCCCAGTGCGAGTTTATGCACCATTTCCAGCTGCTCGGGATTATTGCTGGCACCAATGGCATTGGCGCTGGCGTTTTCGAAACGGGGGTCATCCATCTCGCCACGGAACTTCACCAGGTGTGGCAGGAAATCACTGCCGGCGTCCTGTACAGCCACAGTCAGCGCCGCCTGGTAGAGATCAGAATCCAGCGCGGCGGCATCCCGCTCGCCCTTGAAGCCGGTAAACGCGATGGCTTTGTCGGTAAGCTCTTTGCGCACAGTCGGGTCGCCGGCCACCAGAGCCATAAAACTCTGCAATTCACTGTGCAGCAACTTGTCGTCGTTATCATCGCTGCCCTGGGTGCGATCCATGACCGGCTGATACAGGGACTGCAGGAAGGCCAGGAAGGCATCCCGCTGTTCTTCAGCGACCTCATCACCTAGATAGTTGCGGCGGTATTTTTCCAGATGGCCCAGCGGCGCAGTGACGACCTGACGGCGCTGAGAGGCGGCCGACTTGCGCACTACTTCGACCAGGGTGGCTTCCGGCAGGGCCCCTGCCTCAAATGCGGCGAAGGCGCTGTCAATCACGGACAGGGCCTCGGTGGGCGTCAGTTCGGCAAAATTCGCCAGCAGCGCCTGCCACTGCTCCGGCGGCAGCGTCCAGCGGTAGTAGCCGCTGCCCTTGGCGTTCGGCAGCAGCCACTCGGGGCAGATGCCGCCGCTGATGGCCAGAGTCTGCTCCGCCTCTTCCATCATCACACACTGCCGGCCGGCATCACTGCGCAGGCAGACGGGAATGGTCCATTTGGTGGCGACGCTCTCGATGGGTGAGCCCAGCGGCTTGTAGCGCTGTTGCTTGATATTGACCTGAGCGGCGCCATTGCCGCAGTCGAGGGTGACGTCCAGCAGCGGCACACCTTTCTGCTCGACAAAACTGCGGAAGGTTTCGGTGAGCTCCGGGGTGTTGGTCTCCTCGCCGATCACGCGGTAGAAATCCTCGGAATCGGCCACGCCATCGGCAAAGGTCTCAATGTAGCGGCCGAGCGCGGGGCGGAATTTCTCCGGGCGGAAGTACTGGTCCACCATGTGAATGACGCCGAGGCTCTTGTCATAGGTAATGGCGTCATAGGCGTTGCGGATCTCGTTGTTGTCCTCGATGGGCTCGCGGATCGCGCGGGTGCTGGCCAGGGAGTCCAGCTGCATGGCACTGATCGCCTCCTCGGCAGCATTGAGTTCGTGGCCACCTTTCGGTTCCAGGATCGTCAGTGCCAGCGGCGTGCCCCAGGTGGAGAAACCTTCCTTCAGCCACAGATCATCCCACCAGGGTGGCGTGACCAGATTGCCGAACCACATATGGGCGATCTCATGGGCGTGGATTTGCAGCAGGGCCAGTCTTGCGCCGGGGGCCGGATTGTCACCCACCAGAATCCGCTGCTCACGGTAGGTGATTGCGGCGGAGAGTTCGGTCGCGCCACTGGGCCACTGGGGCGCGGCGATGATATCCAGCTTCTCGAATGGGTAGGGGCGCTTCAGCTCGGTCTCGAAGATCTCCACCATGCGCGGTGTGATATCGAGGATATAGCGCATATCCTCGCCGCGGCCCTTGCGTGCAAAGCCGCGCAGCGGGATCGGCTTGGTGCGGTACTGGCTCGGCGGAATGGCCGGGCGCTCGACCATATCAAATGGTCCCACGGACAGAGACAGCAGGTAGGTGGGTGTCGGGCGTGTGGTGGCGAAGGTGACTTTCTCCAGCCCCTCGCCGGCGGGTTCGCGCTGGATTTCGGGACCGTTGCTGATGGCGGCATAGCCTGCGGGTACGGTCAGGGCGATATCGAACGGTGCCTTGAGCCCTGGTTCGTCGAAGCCCGGCAGGTATTTGCGCGCCTGAATAGACTCGGACTTGGCCAGCGCATAGGTGTTGCCCTGCTCCTCCACCTTGAATAGCCCCGCCAGGTTGCGATCGAAAGGCGCGCTGTACTCCATGCGCAGGGTGAACTCGCCCTCGGGCAGGGGCTCGTCAAAGCTGACTTTGGCCACTCCGCTGTCCAGTACTTCCTGGTACTGAGCGTTGACAGTCTTGTCGTCTTTTAACACCGCGGTAGCGGAGCTGACCTGCAGGTTCTTGCCGTGCAGCCAGATATGGTCGGCATCAAACGCCAGATCGATATCGATTTCCACGCTGCCGGAGAACGCGTCTTCGCGCGGGTCGACCAGCAGGTCCAGACGGTAGGCGGTCGGCGTCACCCCCTCTGGCAGTCGGCCGGCGGGTGCCTGATCGGGAATACCGGCGGGGGCTGCCGGGGTATCGGGTTCGGCCGTCTCCGGCAATTGCGCGATGGCCTCAGCCGGCTCCTCGCTGGAGGGCTTGCCCGCATCTTCGGCGGGGCTGCAGGCCAGCAGGGCCAGGATAGGCAGCGCCAGTAGGCTGCGCAGGGCGATGTGCATCATGGTGTCTTTCTACTCTCTTCCATTGCGGCAACAGAACAGATTGTAACTGTCTGGTCAGTTTCTTGCAGATGAGTGCCCGTCGTATGGAGGCTTCTGGAGGCTGGAAATGAAGAGACCGTTTCTGGGCAAGCGGTCAGGGAAAGTCCGGCGGATAGTCGGTTTTGGTCTAAAATTGTTCTTTTTTTGATCAATTAAAACCTGTAATGTGTGGGCTTCATCCTGGCCAGGGAGGGCAAAGAAGAAACAAACCCCGGTGGTCAGAATATGGTTTCTCGAACGCTCACACTGTTGGTAATTTGTTCTGCCTTTTTGCTCTCGGCCTGTAGCGCGCGCGAGCTGGCTGACGATGCCTGGTACCAGGTGGATACCGAGAACTTCCGTATCGTCACCAATGGTGACCCGGAAGCCATCAACACGCTCGCCCAGGATCTGGAACGTTACCGTGCCGTCGCGCTGAAACTGCTCAGCGCAGAGGATCGGGGCAAGAAGCTCACCATTTATGCCGCGGCAGACCGCACCACCTATGCCGGACTGGTTGGTCCCGAATTGGCGGAAATCACCAATGGTCTGTTCGACACCACCGCCGAGGGTAGCTATGCCCTGGTGAACCTGGATGGTCGCAGCGGCAAGCGCCAGCTGAAGGCCCGTGAATTTCTCTTTCACGAGTACACTCATTACCTGAGCTATAACGGCAATACCGTGCATTACCCGTACTGGTACAGCGAAGGGTTTGCTGAATTCATGTCCACCATGACTTTCCCTTCGCCGGGTCGTTATGAGCTGGGCGCCATCCCGCAGGAGCGGGCCCTGACCCTGATCTATACCGCACCCGTGCCGCTGGAAGAGTTGCTGCGGGCCACGGTGATCAATACCCCGGATGAGGACAAGGGACGCGTCTATGCCAGTGGCTGGATGCTGACCCATTGGCTGCTGATGGAAAGTGGCAAGGTGGAACAGTTCCGGGATTACGTGAAGGCCTACAATCGCGGTGACGACCCGGTAGAGGCGCTGGAGAAGACCTTCGCAGTGACTCTGGAGCAGGTGGAAGAACGCTACAACGCACTGTTCCAGGATGGCAGCTTCGAGATGGCCGGCGGCATCGTGCCGACGGAGTTCGAGGAGGCGAAGCCCCGTTTGCAGCAGCTCTCTTCCCGTAAAGCGGTTGCCGAGGTTGCACGCTTCCTGGTGATGTCTGGATATAACCCGGAGGGTCTGGGAGCACTGCTGCAGTACGCCCAGGCCGAGGGCCTCGAGAGTCCCGAGCTGACGGTCAGCTATGCGGAGGCGGCAATCCAGGTCGGCGACTTCGATTTTGCCGAGGAGCTGCTCTCCACCATCCCCATGCAGGAGCGCAACAAGTTCTGGTTCCAGAAAGCGGACGCCTGGCTGGTGCTGAACCGCCAGATGTATACACCGGGAGCAGACCGGGATCAGGAACAGTTGAAAAAGGCCCGCGATAAGTTTGTGCACCTGGTGAATAACGACGAGGAAACCGCTTCCCACTGGTATGGTCTGGCAATGAGTATGGAGATGCTCGACTACCCGCGGGAAAAGTACCTGGAGATGCTGGAGCAGGCCTACCTGCGAGCCCCGCGCCAGGTCCACATTGCCCAGTGGCTGGCCATGGAACTGTACGAGAAAAAGGATGCGGAGTATTTCGCCCAGGTCGCCCAGCCCCTGCTGATGGACCTCACCGACGAGGACCAGTACCGGCAGATCAAGGACATGCTGGTGGAGATGCGGGGTACCGATAAACAAAAGAAAATCACAACGCTGGCACAAAAGGAGGGGTAATCTCCTCAGCTTGCCGGATCGCAAACAAAAAGCCCCACACAACAGTGTGGGGCTTTTTCGTTATATTACCTCTGTCCAAATGGATATCCGAACGAAAGGGATTTGAGCAGATAGGGGGATAGGACAATGATAGAGCTGGAAGCCTGGCGGTCGACTGGTGAGACCTTCAACTATGCGGAGCGGTCGATTTTCACCCGCAAGGGCGGGCAAGAGGGCGCACCCGCACTCGTACTGATTCATGGCTTCCCGACATCCTCCTGGGACTGGAACAAGGTCTGGCCGCTACTGGCTAGGGACTACGCCTTGTTCACGCTGGATATGCTCGGTTTCGGCGATTCGGACAAACCGCAGAATTTTTCTTACCTGATTTCCGAGCAGGCAGACCTGATCGAGGCCTGGCTATCCAGTGAGGGACTGCAGGAATACCACATCCTCGCGCACGATTACGGCGATACCGTCGCGCAGGAATTACTGGCCCGGGACAATGAACGACGCGCAGGAAGTGGTGGTGATCGTTGCCGGCTGCGGATCGGCACTGTGGCACTGTTGAACGGTGGGCTGTTTCCGGAAACGCACCGACCCGCGCTTATTCAGAGGCTCTTGTTGTCGCCGATCGGGGCGCTGGTTGCCCGATTTACCAGCCGGGATAGGCTGGGAAAAAATCTGCAGAAAATCTTCGGCACCGGGACTCACCCCTCAAAAGAGGAAATTGATGGTTTCTGGGGTCTGATCTGCCGTAACAATGGTCACCGGATCATGCACCGGTTGATCGGTTACATGACTCAGCGAAGAAAGAACCGCACGCGATGGGTCGGGGCGCTGCAGCGGACCCGGGTACCGCTCAAACTTATTAATGGCGCTGTCGACCCCATATCCGGTGCACATATGGTGGTGCGTTACCGGGAACTGATCGCAGCGCCTGATGTATCCGAGTTGCCCGGCATCGGACATTACCCACAGGTCGAAGCACCGGACTCTGTGGCTGACGTTTACCTGGCGTTCCGGCGGGCTTTGAAGCCCACTGCAGCGATGAGATCCGAACTCAGCTTGTGACATCAAGCTTGGTTGCTACTGTGCCAGTACCTGTATATCCAGCTCGTCGAGCTGCACCAGAGGCAGCTGGCCCTGCGACGCCCGGCTATCGGCATAGACTTCCTCAGCCTGCAGGCTGCGCTGCACGAGATAGAGATTGTTTTTGGCGATGTTGTCGGCTGGATTGAGATTGAGTGCGTGGATAAAGCTCTGTTGGGCCAGTCGTACAGCGCCCAGCCGGCGGTAAATCGTGCCCAGTCCACCCCAGAGGACACTTGAATCATCATCGAGCTGGATAGCGTTGCGCATGTGAACAAACGCCTGCTTCATCTCATCCCGCAACATGGCTTCCATGGCCAGATTGTTGAGGTAAAGCGATTTCGCCTCGCGATCACTCAAGCGGTGCAGATTTTTTCCATGATATATCCGATAACCCTGCTCGATAATAAAAGGGCGATCGTCAATCACTACCACAGGATTGATGTGGGATACGTTCTGTCTGAACCGCACTCCGCCGTCCGATTGTGAAACCTGAGAGCTGGAATTGATCGCTCCTTGATTGATATAGGCGTCAAGACCGAGATGCCGGGCAATCGCCACGATCATGGCAGCATGTGAAACACAGTTTCCCTGCTGGAGGGAGAAAGCCTCCGACGCAGTGGTTGTCTGGTTCAGGTCATATTCCAGATAAAACCTGCGCTCTTTCAAGTCGCGTAAAACCGCATTCATTCGCTCCACGGGACTATTACCCCTCGCGATCGAACGAAGGTAGCGGCGCATTTCATCACTCAGGTAAAACAGCTCGTGTGCTCCGTGGTCGTCTTCGACGTTAATGGAAAGTAGTGCGTTGGGAGCCTGTAGTAGCGTGTCGGGATCGATGCCGGCCTGTCGACTGGCTTCCATCGCATTGTTAGAAGCACAGCTCGCTTGTAGTACCGCCAGTAATAAAAGAATCCGAATCATCATGAGGCCTCCCTGGGTTGCCTCAATAAGATCGCGGCTCTGTAGGAAATAGTTGCAGTGAAGCGATCAGTACACCGTTATCAGGGACAAGTGGATCGTCCGCGTTGAATCGCCGCGGTGAGGCGAAAGCATTGGTCGATCGATGGTGGTTACCCCTAAATTTCGCGTCGTATTGGCCCAACGAGAATTCCCCTCCCCTTGTCGCAGCTGGCTTGTTGAATGCACGCGGGGTTTTTACCGAATTTGATCCTCAGTGGCTGAAGGGATTCGGAGCGAGGGTTGTTGGTCTCATTCGGGTTGCGGATGTTGGCGCGAAAATTGTGAGACGTTGCACATTTTCTGTCGTAGTGCATTAATGGACGTACTCGAGAAGTACCGCACCGAAAAAGATAAAAGGCGAAATTGTGACGACACCGAGATTTGTGGTTTACACGATGCTGCTGGCATTTCTGATGACACTGGGCGCCTGTGGGAAGGGTGACCATAAAGTCGGACAGTCGGGACAGGCTGGGGAGATGGGGCAGCAGAATATGACGCCAGCGGTGGCCTCTGAAGAGCCGCAGCCCCCGGTATTCGAAAATTACACGGAGAAGGGGGACCTTTCAGCGATCGGGGAGCGAGGGGTGTTGCGCTTACTGGCCCCCATCGGTGTCACTGATCTCTCCCTGCCGCGAGATGGACTGCCAAGCACCACCTGGCGCGAGCTGGCCGAGAAATTTGCTCGCAGCCGGGGGCTTGAACCGCAATGGGTGTATGTCGATAGTTTCGCCGATCTGATCCCCGCACTGAATGCCGGGCGGGGGGATGTTATCGCCATCAACTTTACTCGCACCGAATCCCGTGCCGAAGAGGTGGCATTCACGCGTCCGCTGCAGTATGTCCGTGAGTTACTGGTGACTCGCGCTGATATGGAAACCATGGACAGCGGAGAACCGCTGCTGGTTGCGGTCCGGCGAGGCAGTGCTTTTACTCACTCGCTGGCAACGATCCGTGATGCAGGTATGTCACAAGTTGCAGGGCAAGGTGGTGGCGCGAGTGGTCGCTTCGAAATCCTCTATCTTGATGAGCCTGTGGATCACGACACCCTGCTCAGTGCTGTGGTTTCAGGCGATTATCCAGCCACGGTCGTGGATAGCAATCTGGCAGAGGCTCTGCTGCCCTATTACCCTCAGCTGGCCGTGAGCGAAACCCTGAATAGCAAGCGAGCGATCGCCTGGGCGGTCCGCAGGAAAGCTGCAGACCTGGAGCAGGCCCTCAATGAGTTTCTCACTGAGGAACACTTGCTGGCTGACCAGTTGCGCGAGAGACCATTGCGTGACTGGGAGGAGATCGAGAAGAGTCGTACCCTGAGAGTCCTGACTCGAAACCATCCGGCCTCCTACTTTATGTGGAAGGGCGAACTCATGGGGTTCGATTACGACCTGCTGAAGAAGTTTGCCCAAGAGCAGGGGTTGCGCCTGAGTATGGTGGTACCTGGTCCGGATGTTGACCTGGCGGATGCGCTTAATGCCGGTCTCGGGGATATGGTCGCGGCGTCGCTGACCGTGACCGATGCGCGCCGGGAGCAGGGGCTCGCTTTTACCCGGCCTTACATGCAGGTGGAAGAACAGATCATTGCCAGCGCGCCGCTCTCTGATACTGAAGAGGGCATGAGTGTCTCCAGCCTCCTTGCCGGTGCTCAGGTGGCGGTAAACCCGCTTACCAGTTACTACGACAACCTGCAGGCCTTGGCACAGAAACAGGATAGCCCCTTGAACGTGCTTCCAGTGGAGGGGGCGACCACTGAGCATCTCATTGAAGCGGTGGCCAACGGCGACTACCCAATGACGGTGGCGGATTCTCATCTGGTCGACATAGAGCGCACCTATCGCGATGATTTCGCTGTAGTCGGGGCCTTGCCCGGAAAGCAGAAAATTGCATGGGCGGTGCGCAATGACCAGCCGCTGTTGCTGAAAAAACTCAATGGCTTCCTGAATGCCAAGTACCGGGGCCTGTTTTTCAACGTCACCTACAACAAGTACTTTAAAGAGAGTAAGAGAAAACGTGCGCCGTTACAGCAGCGCCTACGCACGGCTAGCAGATTATCTCCCTACGATCCGATCGTGAAAGAATTTACCTCCCAGGTGGATCGTGACTGGCGGATGGTCGTAGCGCAGATGTATCAAGAGAGCCAGTTCGACCCGAAGGCTCGTTCCTTTGCCGGCGCACGCGGCTTGATGCAAGTCTTACCTCGAACCGCACGCGAGCTGGGCGTGGGTAATCTGTACGAGCCGGAAAATAATATCCGCGCTGGTGTTACCTATCTGGAGTGGCTCGAGCAGCGTTTTCCGAGAAGGCTCGATTTTGATCAGCGTATCTACTTCACCCTGGCGGCCTACAACGCAGGCCACGGACATGTTCGCGATGCCCGAAAACTGGCCCAGAGCCTTGGTAAGGATCCGGACCGCTGGTTCGGTAATGTAGAAGAAGCCATGCTCTTGTTGAGTAAACCGGAGTATTACCGCCAGGCACAATTCGGATATGTGCGTGGACGTGAGCCAGTCAATTATGTGCGCGAAATACGGGACCGCTATCTGGGTTATCTGTCTGTGGCCCGTAAGGAACAGCTGGGCAACAAGTCGCTTTGAATTGATCTTGAGCGAGTATCATTGCGTTGGCTTGAAGGCTTCGACTTTTTCATGATCTGGAGTGAATGGCAGCTGCAGAATGGCTTTGTCAGACAAGTCTTTTGGTCGCCAGCACCTCGCTCACTATCTTGTTTTTGAGCTTTCGTCGTTTCTCCGCCCCTCCCCGCTGAACTTCATCAAGGGCCGTCAATAACGTTGGCGGCCATAGTCTCGTTGACGCCGGATGCCGCGTACTTGCATCGGCAGACGTCGGCTGTTGGCGGCAGAACCTTTCCTTGGGATATTTATATAAAAGGTTCTGATGACAGGACTGAGAGCCCTCTCTCAAATAACATCTCTGATTGCCCTTTTAGTCAATTTGTTCTAATTGCGGGCCTTTTAAGGGCCTAATATTTCTCCGTTCACCGCGTTAATAAAAATAATCCATAAAGATGATGATCGGAGAAAACATCATGCAGAAAGTAAGTCTATTCATTTCACTCGCTATCACCTCTGCGCTGTTATCCGTCAATACCTCGGCTGCCCCTGCGAAAGGCACCGCTGCGGGCGACAGCATCACCATGGGGTTCGCCGCCGACTGTACCGGCAATACTTTCTTTACCGGCGGCTTCTTCTGCCTTTTGGGCGGCGATCAGCCGGAACACAGCTGGTTTGATGGTTGGGATGGCAGTGTTAACAGTGTCCATGACAAGTACAAAGCCCTGGACCCGAACGTGGCCGCGAATAAGAGTGCTGCCCGCTCTGGCGCCGAGATGCGCGGCGGTGGAGACAGCTTCAGCGTGCAGGCGGATCGAATACTGGCGGAAACAGTGGTCGCGGATCATGTAGAGGTGGTGCTTGGCGGTAACGATATCTGTAACCGCGATTGTGTCGATCCGGCCAATTGTTCGGATCCACTCTACACAGAGAGCGAGTGGCGCGGGGCGGTTCAGGCGGGTCTGGATAAGCTGGTGGGTGGTTTACCTGCCGGCTCTACCGTCGTGCTGGGATCGGTGCCCCGCGTTCAGGATCTGCGTGCTGCGGGTATTGCCAAGCAGACCGGTAACTGGCGCGTCAATTGTGAGAGTGTCTGGTCCACCTTTGGGGTCTGCCGCATCGCCACGAATGGCGGCACCATGAACGGTGAATCTTTTGCCGCGCGCTCCGCAGGTATCGAGACGGCGCAGCGGCTCTATAACGAGGTGCTGCAGCAGGAAGCCGCTGCTTACAATGGTGTCAATGGCGTTGAGGTGGTGGCTGAATATTCCGGCGCAGATCAGTCCAATGTGGGCACCTTCCAGTTCGGTAAGGATGATATCGACGGTGGGGACTGCTTCCACCCCAGCGTGCGGGGGCAGAACACCGTTGCAGATCTGATGTGGAGTGGTAACCCGGACAAGTAAATGTCAGGCGGTGAACAGGGCCCCGGGAGGGGCCCTTCGGCTTTACAGAGCAATAAAGTAAAGGACCGGTATTAGTCAGTCTTGTCTTCGTTGCCAGAATTGCCGTTATCATCAGGCTGTTCGAAATATCCTTTTTCCTGCACTACATATTGAACCCGTTCGGGCATGCCATTGCGCATATAGGTGACATCCACCACCTCGCCACTGGTCAGTGCATCCCAGAGCTGATTCTGACCGCTATGTACCCAGCTATCATTGACTCGCACGACCACGTCGCCTTCCTCGAAGCCCAGCGCCGTGAAGAATTCATTGCTCTCAATGCCCTCGAGCCGCAGAAGGTTATGACCATCGACAACATGCTCGGCCTGAACAAATTTCTGTTCCAGCGCTTCTCGGTTTTGCAGCTGCTTTTCCAACCACGCCTGGCCCAGCGGCAAGACGCCGGAAGGGTCGACCAGTTTGCGCAACTCTCCCTCGGGTTGCTCGATACGGCGCAGCGTTTCCTCGTCCCTCTGCGTGGTGCCCGTCCTCGGGACGTGCACGTATTCACCATCCTCTCCTTTGAGACTGAGTCGTTCGAGATGACCGTTGACTGCCAGAATCACGTAGCGCTCGTGCACGCGCTTTAGGATGACAGCAGGCATCAATGTGTCTCCGGGGGTAAAGCGCCCCACCGCTGCCTCCTGGATGCGAATGAGGGCTGATGATTGCTCTGGCTGTGAGGAAACACTGGTCCCCGTCAACTGCAGGGGTAAATCCGTCTCTGCAACTTTGCCGGATAATTGCCAGCGATCGGCGTCGGCATGAGGACGGGCAGAGTCATGGCCGAGATGCTGGAGTTCCTGCTCTATCCACATGGCGTAGTGCTCAATATCTCTTGGTCCTTTGATATAGAGTCCGTTAATAAAGATAACCGGGACACTCTGTAATCCCAGCGCGCGGGCCAGTGTCGTATCCTCGTTGACTCGATCTCCTGCGTTCGCTTCGCTCAGGCATTGGGTAAAAGAAGTCTGTGCGAGCCCCAGCTGTGATGCCAGTCGGGTATACACCTGTTCATCGAGGGCTTTGGCCCGGGTGTAGAGCCCGTCTGCATACAACCACGGTGACCCCTGGAGACCGGCACAATGGACCGCGGTAGCAGCACTGACGCCCTGGCGATGGTAGTGCATCGGAAAATCAAAGGGGATCACGGAGATCCAGCCGGCATAGCGATCCAGTAACTCGCGTAATACCAGATTGGTGGCCGCACAGTGTACAGACTGATAGGAGCAGAAAACGGCGATTGTGATAGGTGCGGCGGGATTGCCTCGCAGCGGGCGACCACCGGTTTCTAGTTTAATTCTCGGTGGTTTTGGATAGGTAAGAAGCCAGTCGACGGTGGGTGCTTTCTCACCAGAAGCGAGCGATGAAAGCCTGCCATCGACCAGTGACTTCAGCGTATTAAACCGCAGTTGATATTCAGCATGTGCCAGGTCATGTCGCTCAAGTCGGATTTTCCGATCGACCTGGGCCAGGGTGATTTCATCCTCACCGATGCGGGCGACTACCGGATCCCGTTTTGTTTCTGGCCTGCCTATATCCTGCTCGTCGGAAGCGCACGCTGTGAGAAGTGTCGAACAAATGAGTCCCAGAAGTAGCTGGTTAAAGCGTCCCGGCCTCGAGTCCCTGTGATCCATGGGTAGATTCCGCTGTTTATTGTTATGCACAGGGTTCTACCACAGGGGGTTTCTAGTCTCTACAAAACCGGTTGTGTTTAGGTTAGTGTGGCGCAGAATAAAACGGTTCGCCCAGAGGGGATGTCAAAAAGCTAGGATTCTGGGGCTACCGTCGCCTGGCCAAACTCCCGAATGAGATCGTTGATCCACTTGTGGCTCTCGGGATACTCGTTCATATCGAGGACAAACTCCTGTCCCCGGGCTGCACTCTGCAACTGGCAGAAGCCGCGTTGTCGGTCATTTTCCTCGCGTCGCCAGCGTTCTGCCTTGTTGTGGTAGCTGAGAGGGGTGCGCTCGCTGCCGGGGTAAAAGAAATCGGGCAGTTGCCAGAGTGATGGGCTGGTGGAGTCTGGAGCGGTCAGTATCAGAGGAGCTGCTATACGAGGGAAAAGACCAGCCCCCGGAACTGACCTCTTTTGTCGTGGCGCCGTTAGTGTATCGGCCGCAAGATACAGGGTGTTGGCGCGGTCGGGGCCGGTTCGGAAGTGTGGGTGGTAACGCGCCCACGGCAACTGCCCGGAATCCAGTTCATCAACTGGCCGTATATCCCCGATGGCCATCCAGCCCCACAATACATGCTGTGCCGGCGTCTTCCTCACAAATTGCCACCGCCCCTGTACCTGCTCAACCGGGCGAAACAGGCCAAAAAACAGAAACAGGTCTCCCACCGTAATTTTCTGGCGGCGCAGGTGGCCCTGCGCGGCCCCAGTCTGGCCGAGCAGGGGGCGCCAGCCGTCTGAGCGCGGTAGCGCTTCGGGGAACATGTCCGGGTCGAGATGCGCCGTGTCCAGCTTGCTGTATCGCCCCCGGGTCAGGTGTTCCACCAGCGCACCGATATCAACGCCCTGGCGTTGGATCTCGCCATAGGTGATGTCCGACTTGGTATCGGGAATCGGTAGCGGATAGAGAGAGCCATCGGGAAAGATCGGGCTCGGACAGCCACCTGCTGAGGAATCGAAACCTTTGCGGCTCAAGATCAGGCGCATTCGCGTTGCTACCTGTTGGTCTCAGCCTGGCGATCGATTGAGCGGTGCACTATAGCAAGCACAGCGGGCACGGCTCGCCCCTGATCGAAAATCTTCTCGCCATTGGCGTAGATCGCACTGGAACCGCCGCCATCGAGATTGATGGCATCGGTGCAGCCCAGCTGCAGCAGCCTAGCGGGGAGTTCATCGAGTCGCGCAGACTCGGTCACGTAGAGCCCTATGCGCTCATCGCCGGTGATACAGATCGCTGTGCGTGGCCGGTTGTCATCCAGTCGCAATCCGGAGCCCCAGAAGATTTCCTCATGATACGTAAGGTGAGGCTGGCCATTCTTGAGCAGACGCGGGCCGCCGCCTACACCCCAGTCGATACTAATCGGGATGCCGCCTTCCACTGCGGGCGGGGTCAGTGGCGAGACAGCGCCATTAGAGTAAGGTAGCGGCGCTAGATGGCGACGCGGGAGGGGCTCTCCGGCGTGATGGTAAAGCCAGCCAATCCGCGGCTGCCCCTGAGGATCAACCCAGAAAGCACTGCGCATGACTGGATAGGAGATGCCCCCGCGAGTCACGGAAGGTGCATTGCGAGCCAGAATTGCGCCTTGGTCTGCCAGCAATGAGAGTGGTTGATTGCCGGTAAAGAAACCGCCATTGATCACCGCCAGTACTGTGGGCAACTTTGCCCACTGGTCCATATTCATTGCACGGCTTTTCAGTATCGGACGTATACGCAATTGCGGGTCCGTCGTCCTGATGAAGAGGTAATAGCTGTCTGCATCTGCGCGGTGAATCACCAGCGGCATTGAGGTGGCCTGCGCCGGCGGTGTCGATTTCGCCTCCAGCGGAATACACGGGAGACAAAGAAAGCAGAAAACGATCAGAACCCTAATCCAGGTGCTGTCCTCGTTTCCGGAGGCGCGGTCGCTGTGCCAGATCGCTTCCCAATGCGGATTGCGATGAGTCATGAGCCTCACGCCTGTTTAGAGTGAAAACCGTGAGATATAGTGGCAAATGTCCGTCATGCGCACACTGCCGGAAAACTCGAAGGTCACTTTTCCCAGCGAGGAAAAGTAGATTTGTAATTCCGCATCGAGGTCGAAGGTACCAGAGGTTTCTACAGAGTAGGCGACAATATTTTTGTAGGGTAGCGAAGTGAAATCCTTCTTGCTGCCCGTCAACCCCTGGACATTGACGGCAATAATGCGCTTGCTGGTAAATACCACGCCATCACGGAAAGACTTGAAGGAGTCCAGGACTTCTTCACCATCGAGCAGCAGCGGTGCCACCTTCTCGGCGAAACCGGCATTCTGTTTGAGCTTGAAGAAGCCCTTGTTTTCAAAGTCGATCATGGAGTTGCCCCAATATAAGATTCTTGATAGCCAGTCAGGTGGAGAACGAATCTTCCAATACGGATTTCTAGCTAGTCCGCGGACTAAAGATCTATCTCCTGCAGCGTGATCTGGTCTGCATCTGTCGATTTGTCGCCGGACTGCTGGGCCTGCCGGATGGCTGCGCGAAGTGCGATCAGCGTATCTTTTACGGCTTTCCTGTTCATGGCGTTTTCATCAGCTTCAAGCGTTGCCTTCAGTGCTCCGGTTGCAGCACGGAATTTTCCCTGTTCCATGAAACAGCGAGCTCCCGTCACCATCGCAGACCAACTTCTGGTCGTTCCCGCTTCATCCATGTACATAGCTTGATCAAGTGCCGTGATCGCTTGCGTGCAATCGCCAATTCTATAGGCGGCGACAGCAGTGCCGCGATAGGCGCGAGCAGTAGGCTCGGCCTGTAGAGAATGAATAAAGCTGTCAAACGCCTCCTGGCTCCTACCCTCAGTGAGGAGGATCTCACCATACTGCATCGCCGCGGTGGGCTTCCCCGGGTGATCGACGATGGTCTGTTTCAGGATCTGTTTGGCGATATCCGGCTTGCCGCCCACAAGGAAGATTCGTGCCTCCAGTATTCGGGCTGACTCCGCATATTCACCAAAATCCTCCGTTGCGGATAGCAATCCGAGTGCGGAGTTGAGCTCACCGGTGGCTGCATACAGTTCAGCCGCTTTTACCCGGGTGAATGGATCTGCCGCACATTGTTCAGGTAACCGGTTGATGGCGCTCAGTAGTTGTGTATCGCTTCCGCCCCTGTTAATGATCGCCTGTGTTCGTGAGGCGCAGTGATCATCGGCAAAAGCAGAGGAGACAGCTGTTAAAACAAGTGCTGAAAATAATAAGCGCATGGTATGTCCTTATACTTCACGATTAATGAATTGATTTCCTGAGCTGGTAGTCCATACAAG
Source organism: Microbulbifer aggregans (assembly GCF_001750105.1). Classification (NCBI taxonomy): domain Bacteria; kingdom Pseudomonadati; phylum Pseudomonadota; class Gammaproteobacteria; order Cellvibrionales; family Microbulbiferaceae; genus Microbulbifer; species Microbulbifer aggregans. The sequence continues at coordinate 623,387 of NZ_CP014143.1, read as the reverse complement.
GCATTTAGCGAAATGCCTTGTATGAAACTTCAGCTTAGTTGTCTGAGGTAGCCAGCTGACTCATGGCAGTACAGCGTTCGGTTTGCTGTTTTCGATTTCGGAGCGCTTTATCCAGTGTCGGCATCAGGAGGGGGTTGTCAGCCAAGGCCTGTCCATAGCGATCGACAGCAGCCGGATTACACTGGATCGGTAGCGCTATAACGAACGCTTTGTTGAACAGGGTATCGGCCTCCGAATTGACGGCCGTAATGGCGGTAAATACCTGATCGCTGAACTCTTCGAACAGTGGCAGCTGCTCCGCGGGGAAAAGGGAGCCTGCAGCAGCCTTAACCTGACTCAATTTGAATTGGTCACGGTTATTCAGGATGTTATCCAGCCATTGGCGTTTGGCTTCTGCCATCGGTCGAATGGCTTTGGCGCTGATGGCACTATTGCGCGCGCGATCAGTGTTATCTTGCTTGAGTTCCTGCTCGGCCAGTTGCGCGTAGTTTCCATGCAAATAGCGGTTCATCAGGACAATCAGTTGCCAGCGTTTGTCCTGGTCGATCTCCAGGCCATCGATTGAAAGACTGCCGTCAAGTAACTTTTCCGCGTGGTTCAAGGCCTCCTGACTAAATGCCACTTCGGTAAAGGAATCAAACCAGGTTTTCTGTTCATCACTGCCAGCGGGGGCGCTATTCAGTTGCGCCCACACGTACTCCTCAATCTGCTGCAGTTGATCGTCGCGATCTTCTTGAGGCATGTCGAATCGATACAGATAAGCCTTGGCTGCCTGCAGGTGGCTACTGATCGCCCGGATGACATTGATATTTTGCTCTTCCTCGGCATTGGCCAGTGCAAAGTCGATCCACTCCTGTAGAGGCATTTTCGCAGCCAGAACGCTGTCGAACAGGTTCTGCCACAGCATCAGCCGGGTAAACGGGCTTTCAATGGCATTGATATGCTGGGAGAGCTGATTCACAGATTGCTCATCCAGTGTCACCTTTACATAGGCCCAGTCTTCGTCGTTTGGATTGAGGATTTGTGGGCATGGTAAGCCCACTGCATTGCTGACTTGTGTGGTGGCACCGCTATAGGTAACGGGCAGGCTCTCTACCCGCACCATGGAACTCTCTTCCAGCCGGTAGATTCCCAGCTGTATAGTCTGGTCACGCAGGATTGGGAAGTCCTCCGGAGCGGTCTGGGTAATGGTCAGTCCGGTAATCTGGTTGTTCTCACATTGGAACTGTGCCTTGATGGTGTTCACGCCGGGCTGATAAAGCCACGCTTTGGTCCACTGGTTCAGGTTCTTGCCGGCGGCATCACCCAGGCTCCCCATAAAATCTGCCAGTGTGGCGTTACCGTAGGCATGTTCCTTGAGGTAATTGCGTACGCCCTGGCGAAATTCCTCTTTACCCAGGTAGAAGGGCAGCTGCCTGAGTACCGAGCCCCCTTTACCGTAGGTGATGCCGTCGAAGTTGGAGAAGGCTTCGGCGGTGTTGGCCACCGGCAGTTCGATGGGATGGGTCGTCACGAGTTCATCGGAATCGTAAGCCCATTGTTTGGTGCGTAGGTAAAAATTCTCCCAAACATCGTCGAACTCGCTGTTCTCCGCCAGCGCCAGATAGGCCATGTAAGTCGCAAAGCTCTCTTTGAGCCACAGGCCGTTCCACCAGTCCATGGTCACCAGGTCGCCGAACCACATGTGGGCCATCTCATGGGCAATTACATTAGCCAGTCGCTGGCGCTCGGCTTGCGTCTTATCACCGCGGGACACGTAGCCTTCATTGAAGGTGACGGCCGCCACGTTCTCCATGGCGCCAATGGTGAAGTCGGGCACGATCACCTGATCGTATTTTTCAAATGGATACTCGATATCGAAGTAATCCTGGAAGAACTCAAAGGACTGCTGGGTGAATGTGAACCAGTCTTGCGGTTTGACATCGGCAGCCAGAGTCTGGCGAGCCATCAGGCGCAGCGGAATACCATCGGCATCATCTTCCCAGACTTTGTATGGGCCGGCGTGGAGCGGGAAGATGTAGGATGAAAACTTCTTTGTTTGTGGGAAGTGCCAGTGGCGGTAGCCGTCATCGGTGTCCTCAATCTTCTCTTCCCGCGCGGTGGTGACAACCTGCCAGTCGGCGGGTGCCTTCACATCTACCGTATAGCGCGCTTTCAGGTCGGGCTGATCGAAGTGGGGGAAGAAGCGGTTGGCCTTGTAGGGCTCAAAGTGCGTGTAGAGATAAACATTGCCATCTTCGGGGTCCTGGAAGCGATGCAGTCCAGAGCCGTCGGTGGAGTAGGGATGGCTGTAGGTGATTCTGATCTGATTGTCACCGGTCTTCAGGTGTTCCGGCGCGATGCTGATAAAGTAGTCGTTGTACTGGAAAGGTACCTCCTTGCCATCAACAGCCACTGATTCCACCCTACCGCCGGTGAAGTCAATTGTCAGCGGTTGTTCCAGTGCCTTTGCTAGCTTGGTATCCGCTATCACGGTGCCAGAAAAAGACTCGTTCTTATCATCCAGGGCTACCGAGATGGAGTAATCCACGTTGGCGATTTGCTGTTTACGCCATTTGGCATATTGATCCGTCAGCTCTGGCGCATCAGCACGACCACTGGATTTGGCGGCTTCTGGTTCCGCACTGGTTATGCTCTCTGAGACCGGCGCGGGCTGATCCCCGGTATTCACCGTCTCCCCGTTATCTTTGGCTCCGCAGGCACTCAGGATCGCTGCGGAGAGTAGTGTGACGGCAAACGGGGGCAGAAGGTGAGACAGCTTTTTCATGGAGAACTCCGTTTGAGGGGGACGTATAGCAGGCACCGGCCCGTGCACAGTTCCCACCGATTTATTGTTTTCAGCCGGTTTTATAGCATGCCAGTGTTGCGGCTTCGAGGAGGAGCGCGATTTCACCGGCGCGCTGGTAGCAATGGGGTTTGCCGGTTCCATAGCGCTATCGACTCACTAGGTGATGGTGATCTGTCAGCTACAAAAAAGGCCCCGAGGGGCCTTTTTCATTTCAATACGGATCAGCTGGTTTAGCCCTGATTGCGTTCTGCTAGCAGCTTGGAGATTGCCAGGCAGCGCTGATTGCCGTCGCGGCGGTTCTTCAGTGATTTTTCCATCAGCGGATTCAGTGCCTTGTCGCCTTCCAGAATATCAGTGACCTGCTGTACGCCTTCATCACTGCAGTTCAGCGGGAACAGGCGGGTGAAGGTACCGATATATTCGGGGCTGGCGGTAGCGTTGACGGCATCGATGGCACCGATGATTTGCTCGGCGTTCTGCTCAAAGAGTTCCAGCTGGGAGGCTGGGAACAGGCTGCCGGCAGCATACTTTAGCTGGCTGAGCTTGAAATCATCGCGGTGGGCGATGATGTTTTGCAGCCATTTGGTCTTGGCTTCCGGCAGCGGACGCACGGCTTCGGCGGCAATAGCGTTCAGCTGCGCACGGTCGGAGTTATCCTTCGCCAGCTCACGCTCGATCGCCTGCTCAAAGTCGGCATAGAGGTGTGCGTTCTGCAGGAATACCAGGTCCCAGCGCTTGTCCGGATCCATGTCTAGGCCATCTACCTTCAGCTCGCCCAGCAACATGTCGCGGGCACTGGCAAGAGACTCGTCGGTGTGAGCTACCTGGGTAAAGGTACCAAACCAGGTCTTCTGTGCATCGCTGCCGGCCTCGGCCTGCTGCAACTGCTGCCAGACGAAAGTCTCGATGGCGAGTTGCAGTCCCTTGCGGGTCTCTTCGTCCAGATCGACCTGTGCCAGATAGGTGTAGGCGGTATCGACGTGACGTGCCACCAGCCGGATGACATTGATATCGCGTTCGGCGCCGGCGTTGCCGAGGATGAAGTGAACATACTCATCCAGTGGCAGCTTGGCGTCATAGAAGCTGTCGTACAGGCTCTGCCACAGCATCAGGCGAGTGAACGGCTGCTCGATATCATTGATGTGCTTGGCCATGTTTTCCACCGAAGTGGCATCCAGGTTGACCTTCACAAACGCCCAATCACCCTCGTTGGGATTCAGGATCTGAGGGCAATCGAGCCCTTTGGCTTCGCTCACCTGGGTTGTAGCGCCGCTGTAAAGCACCGGCAGGGAGTCGCTGAGCACCATGCTCCCGCCTTCCAGATTGTAGAAACCGAGCTGGGTGCGCTGTTCACGCAGGGTCGGGTACTCTTCCGGCGCTGACTGGGTCAGGGTCAGGCTGGCGATCTTGCCGTTTTCACACTGGAAGTCGGCGGCGAGAGTATTCAGGCCGGCCTGGTAAAGCCACTCCTGCTGCCACTGATCCAGATCTTTTCCGGCCGCATTGCCCAGGTGACCCATAAAGTCGTTCAGGGTGGAGTTCCTGTAGGAGAGATCCTTCAGGTAGTTGCTCACCCCTTTGCGGAACTCCTCGGCGCCCAGGTAGTAGGGCAGCTGCTTGAGGATCGAGCCACCCTTGCCGTAAGTGATGCCGTCGAAGTTGGCAAAGGCCTCATCGGTATTGTGCACCGGCAGCTGGATCGCATGAGTGGTGGGCAGCTGGTCGGACCAGTAGGCCCACTGCTTGGTGCCGAGGTAGAAGTTCTCCCAGGTGTTGGTGAACTCGCTGTTTTCTGCCACGGCCAGGTTAGCCATGTAGGTGGCAAAGCTCTCGTTCAGCCACAGGTCGTCCCACCAGTTCATGGTGACCAGGTTACCGAACCACATGTGTGCCATTTCGTGGGCAATCACATTGGCCAGGCGCATACGCTGGGCTTCGGTCTTTTCACCGCGGGAGACATAGGCTTCATTGAAGGTTACAGCGCCCACGTTCTCCATCGCACCGGCATTGAAGTCGGGCACAATCACCTGGTCGTACTTGCCGAATGGGTAGTCGACCTCGAAGTACGGCTGGAAGAACTCGAAAGATTGTTTGGTGAAAGTAAACCAGTCATCCGGCTTCACGTACTCCGCCAGCGTCTGGCGTGCCAGCAGGCGCAGGGGAATGCCGTCGGCCTCATCTTCCCAGATATGGTACGGGCCGGCGTGCAGGGAGAAGATATAGGAGGAGAACTTGGCGGACTGCGGGAAAGTCCAGTGCTTCAGTTCGCCATCCTCTTTCACGTTTTCTTCTCGCACGGAAGTAACGATGGTCCAGTCCTTGGGTGCGCTCACGTTCAGTGTGTAGCGCGCCTTGAGGTTTGGCTGGTCAAAGTGCGGGAACAGGCGGTTGGCATCGTAGGGTTCGAAGTCGGTGTACATGTACACCTTGCCATCTTCCGGATCCTCGAAGCGGTGCAGGCCGGAGCCGTCAGTGGAATAGGCGTGCTGGTAGTCGACGCTGATGGCATTTTCGCCGGCCTTCAGGTGCTCGGGTGCAATGCTGATGAAGTAGTCGTTGTAGTCAAACGGCACCTCCTCGCCATCCACGCTGACAGTCAGCACAGTGCCGCCGCTAAAGTCGATGGTCAGGGGCTGTTTCGGCTCGCCGTCGAGTGTCGCGTGGGCCACCACCTTGCCGGAGAAGTGATCCAGCTCGCCATCGAGAGTGACAGACAGCTCGTAATCAACCGCAGCCACTTGCTGCTTGCGCACCTTGGCATAGCTTTCGGACAGCCCCGGCGCTTCAGCGCGAACCGCAGCGGCAGAGGCCTGCGTGGTTTGTGAGTCATTACCTTCGCTCTGCCCGCAGGCAGCCAGTACAGCACTGCACAGCAGCGTCGCGGCAAACTTTCCGCTTCTGATCATGATTCCCCCCAAGGAAACTTTTGGTTTGGTTATGCAAACCTCCGGTTATATCACGGTGGGAATCTGTGTGGGGTATGCTCGTCTCAAGCTATGGGGCGTCTGTCGCGCGGGGGCGTCAGGAGACTAGGTAAGGGGCATGCTCGTGCATAGTTGTGGAACAAAGCACTAAGGCGTGTATCTCGAGATGCTCAGATACATCCCTGTCACCTCCATGTAAGCGCCATCAGCGAGGTCCTGCTGCCGATGGCCCGAGATACACGTCCTAGTACTTCGCTTCCTGTCGAGGGCTGATCTATGGGCTGAGATCGAAGGCCGCCGACAGGCGGCCTTCCCTGAATCAGAAGTTGCGGGACCAGCCGAAACGGAGGATATCCTGGCTCATGGTCAGCTCCGCTTCACCGCCGCCGAAGGCAGTGGGAATGGAGTTGTCTCCCTGCACCGTTTCCTCGAAAGCATGGGCGTAGGACACGGTGAACTCTCCCAGAGCCGTGCGCCAGTCAGCGCCCATGCTGACATGATCCTCGATCACACCGGGGGCGAGAATATTGATGAACGCTTCACCTGCCGGGATGGGTTGCTCGGCGTGGCTGATGCCCGCGCGTAACGTGAGGTCATCGGTCGCCCTGAAGGCTGCACCCAGTTTGGTAACTTCAACATCCTGCCAGCCAAAACCCGGGCCGCCATCGGCACCCAGCGGTTTGCCCTGGAACAGCAGGCTGAGGGAATTGCCCACGGAGCCGGTGTCGCTGTACAGGATACGCTGCCAGTCTGCGGCTACGGTCAGGCGCGGTGTCGCGCTCCAGCTCAGGCCGACAGCATAGTTTTCCGGAATATCAAAGCCACCGCCGTCGGCGAACAGACCCTCGTAGCGATCGAACTCACCGGTCTCGATACGGGAAGACCAGGTAGCGCCAAGGCTCAGGTCTTCGCGCAGGCGACCGATCCAGCCGAGTTTTACTCCCCAGCCGTGGGCGGTGTCATAGCCGCGATCGGTGACGTTGCCCGCACTGGCAGAAACAAACGGGTTATCGAAGGCCTGTAATCCGGTGGCCTCAAAACGCTGCACCGCGAAGGTGGTGGCGATACCGAAGGCGTGATCCGGGGTCGGGCGGTAGGCCAGTGACGGGGTGATAAACAGCTGGCTCAGGTCGACACCGGCTTCACCGCTGGAGCCGAAGGCGGCGAACGGATTGCTCTGGTAACCGGTGTTCATGCCGCCGTTGCCGTAAACCGCTACGCCCCAGCTCAGTTGTGAGGAGAGCATGCGGGTGTAGCCGAGCTCGGGAATGACAAAACTGCTCTTCTCATTGCCATCGTAATCGCCGTCCGCACCGGCCAGGTTGCCGCGAATGCGTGCGCTGCGATCGGGGCTGAACACGGTGAAGCCCACATCCAGTCGGTTGCCTACCAGTGCGGTGCCGGCCGGGTTGTTGGCAGCGGCCAGTGCATCCTGTGGCAGTGCCACTCCCACCCCAGCCATCGCCTGCGCCTTCGGGCCTACCCCCTCAACGAAATAACCATTGGTGGCTTCGGCGGAGTACACGGTAAACAGTGCGGCTGCGGAAAGTGCTGCTGCAGACAGCTTGGCAAACTTGATGCTCATTGATCCTACTTTCGGGCTCGGTATTCGGTAAAGGTCTGTTGCGGGGCGAGGATTGTAAGAGCCCGGCTTTATAACCGAGAAATACTAAAAATTTCTATGCTTATGCCGAAAGCTGAAGGTCTGGAGGGGCGGGCTCTGCTGAGATTGGGACCTTGATCCGCTTTGCCGCTCAGCGAATGAGCCAAGGGAGCAGGATCCCGGCTATTTTTTGAGCGGGGCCGAGGGTTGCATCAGTCAATGGTGAGGAGCACTTGAAGACCCGGGACGATTTGATCGTCCGAACCCAACGGAGATTACCTTGGCCTTCAATTAGGACTGCGAGAAGTCACTGATGGAAAGGGAGATTCTGGGGGCTCTCATTTTTGCATTTAGCCTAAGGGCTTGTCTGGGTCCAGCCCCGTGTTTCCATACACTGTGTGTAAAGTTTATCCCGGCTAGCTTTCACATCGTACAAGGCCTCCGCTTCCGCATTCTGCATGGGGCGGTTTAGGTCTGGTTTGCTCGCGCGCACTGAGTAGTAGCCACCGTCATGTCCTGAGTAGGGCTCTGCATAGACCCCATAAACAGGATTTTCTTCAAAAACAGATAATGCGGCAGTCACGCAATCGGATTTGTCCTGGCTGAAGGTTTTTTCCTGCTCTTCCTCGCTCAAGTCGTGACGCGTGAAATCAATAGCGGGATTATATGTAGCACAGCCTGACAGTGACAGAGTAAGAATAATAGGTGTGAGCCGCATGGAGACCTAGTGAGGGATAAAAATTTTATAGAGGATTTATAGAGAGGAATATTCGCACAGTGTGATGGACAGGTCACCACATGTTTGACTCTTCCTTAAAAAATGCCTGGATAGTTTGAATGTGCAATATCGCCACAACCCGGATCGATATGTCGGTATTTCAGTGGCAAAACCATATCGCCGCTTTATAGGGAGAGGTCGCCGATCGCAAAGTGGTGGCTGTTGATATCGAAGCCTTCCCGCAAATAGAAGCGATGCGCACCGAAGCGCTGCACGCCGGAATCCAGGTGTAACTGCTCACAGCCCTGTTCCCGGCCGTAAGCCCTCAGCCAGTTCATCAATGCCTTGCCGGCTCCCGTGGAGCGGTGGTCGGCATGCGTCACCAGATCATCCACATAGATGTGCTTTCCCCAGGCGAGCTTGCGGTTGATGGCGAAACCCGCCACGCCGATCACCTGTTCATCCAGCACTGCGATTGCCAGCTGGTAACCTTCCTGCTGTTGTTCCCGCACCTGCTGGAGTAATTCCTCGAGCTCGAACCCCGTGCGTAACTGCAGCAGCACTCGGCCAGCTTCGTTCAGCTCCTGCTCGGTGCCGACAAGTCTTGCTTCAAGTTGTTCAGACATTGCTTAGGCCATGAGTGTTGAGTGTTTCCGTAATGAATGAACTCCAGACTGGATCTGGCTGCCAGACTCTATGCAGCATTGCAGCGGCTTCATCCGCTCTTTGATGGCGATAGATGCGGTTGTATAGGTACATAAAAGCGGAGACGCGCATGTTCAGCGCGCAGTGCACCCAGACTTTCGCTTGGGAAAGTTCCTGCATCAAGGAGGCAAAGAGAGTGAAGTGTTGTGCCGTGGGGCGATCGAACGGAACCGGGAGATGGGCGTAGGTCATCCCTAAGTCACTGACAATATCGCCTTCTTCGCGCAGCGCGTGTACGGAACTGCTCATGGCAAGATTGATGACTGCCGTGTAACCGAAGTCGGCAATGGTGGCGAAGTCGTGCTCTGTTGGTTGCCCCGACGTGGCGATGCACTCGGATAGCTGGAGAAAATTTCTGACATCCATTGGCTTGGGCACCGAGTTCCGTTCGGTTCAGTCTATCACCCGTAGTTGGGTCGGGCTCCCCCGGAAAATCCGGGGAAGCCTAGCCCAGTGCAGGGATCAGTTGCTCGGGAAGGAGAACTGCGCACCTTCGCGCACGCCGCTGGACGGCCAGCGCTGGGTGATGGTCTTGCGGTTGGTGTAGAAACGCACACCGTCCGGACCGTAAGCACTCAGGCAACCAAACAGGGAGCGTTTCCAGCCACCGAAGCTGTGGTAGGCAACCGGCACCGGCAGCGGTACGTTGATGCCCACCATACCGACGAGGATGTTGTCGCTGAAGTAACGCGCAGCCTCGCCGTCACGGGTGAAGATGCAGGTGCCGTTGCCGTACTCGTGATCGTTGATCATCTGCATGGCTTCTTCCATGCTTTTGGCGCGCACTACCAGCAGTACCGGGCCGAAGATTTCCTCTTCGTAGCAGGTCATGCCCTGCTTCACATTGTCGATCAGGGTGCCACCGACAAAGAAGCCATTCTCATAGCCCTTCACTTGCGGATCGCGGCCGTCCACCACGATGGTCGCGCCCTGTTCCTCGGCGCTGGCGATGTAGCCGTTCACCTTGTTCATGTGCGCTTCGGTAATCACCGGGCCGAAATCGTTGCTGCTGTCGGTATAGGCGCCGACCTTCAGCTTCTGCATTTCGCCGCTCATCTTCTCGATAAAGGTATCGGCGGCTTCGTCACCCACGCAGACGGCAACAGACAGAGCCATACAGCGCTCGCCGGAGGAACCGAAGGCGGCACCGGTCAGTGCAGCCACGGCATTGTCGATGTCGGCATCGGGCATGATGATGGCGTGGTTCTTGGCACCGCCGAGTGCCTGGCAGCGTTTGCCGTGCGCGCTGGCGGTGGAGTACACGTACTCTGCAATCGGCGTGGAGCCGACAAAGCTGACCGCCTGGACTTCCGGAGCAGTCAGCAGGGTGTCTACGGCCACCTTATCGCCGTTGACTACGTTCAGTACGCCATCCGGCAGACCGGCTTCCTGCAGCAGCTGGGCCAGGTAAATAGCGGCGGACGGATCGCGCTCGGACGGTTTCAGCACGAAGGTGTTACCGCACACGATAGCCAGCGGGAACATCCACAGGGGTACCATGGCCGGGAAGTTGAACGGAGTGATACCAGCCACGACGCCCAGCGGCTGCATTTCACTCCAGGAATCGATGTTGGGGCCCACATTGCGGCTGTGCTCGCCTTTCAGCATCTGTGGTGCGTAACAGGCGAAATCCACGTTCTCGATACCGCGGGTCAGTTCACCCATGGCGTCGTGGGAAATCTTGCCGTGCTCCTCGCCGATCATCGCGCAGATCTGTTCCGCGTTTTCCTCGAGCAGCTGTTTGAACTTGAACATCACCTTGGCGCGCTTGGCCGGTGGTGTGTTGCGCCAGGCCGGGAAAGCGGCTTGTGCTGCGGCGATGGCTTCTTCGACGGTTTCCTTGGCAGCGATGGCGACCTGCTTGGTCGCTTCGCCGGTAGCCGGATTGAATACGTCCTGGGTACGTTCGGCGGCCTCGGAGACCTGGCCGTTGATGTAATGGCCCACAATCTTCATGGAAGAACCTCTCTCTATTTTTAATCTTTCGGAATTCTTAATTTGTGTTGTGATCCCGGCCAAGACCGGGACTCATCATGGATGGCTACTGGCTGTCGGCCACCAGCTTGATACAGTCGCCCAGCGCGCTTACCAGTCGATCGATTTCCTCCGGCTCGGCCACAAACGGCATACCGAGCTGCACGGTGTCGCCACCGTAACGCACATAGAAGCCTTTCTCCCACATCTTCATGGCGATCTGATAGGGGCGCAGCAGCGGCTCGCCCGGTGCGGCTTCGATGGTGAGGCCTGCGGCCACGCCGCAGTTGCGGATATCGGTGACCAGTGGCAGGCCCTTGAGCTGGTGTACGCGCTCCTCGAGCACGGTGGCCAGTTCGCCGGCGCGGCTGAACAGGCTCTCTTTTTCGAGGATATCCAGGGAGGCCAGTGCCGCGGCACAGGCTACCGGATGGGCGGAGTAGGTGTAACCGTGGGGCAGTTCCAGCAGGTAGTCGTGGCCACCCTGTTCCATGAAGGTGTCATAGATCTCCTGCTTGGCGATCACCGCACCCATGGGCACAGCGCCATTGGTCAGCTGCTTGGCGGTGTTGAGGATATCCGGTGTTACACCGAAGGCCTCGGCACCGGTGGCGGCACCCATGCGGCCGAACGCGGTGATCACCTCGTCGAAGATCAGCAGGATGTTGTGCTGGTCACAGATCTCGCGCAGGCGCTTCAGGTAGCCCTTGGGCGGCGGCAGTACACCGGCGGAGCCAGCCATGGGCTCGACGATCACGGCGGCGATGTTGGAGGCATCGTGCAGGGCGATCAGCTCCAGCAGTTCGTCTGCCAGGTGTGCGCCTTCCTCCGGCATGCCTTTACTGAACTTGTTCTCTGGCAGCACAGTGTGGGCCAGGTGGTCGGCATCCACCGCAGTACCGTACAGGGCGCGGTTGGCACCGATACCGCCGACGCTGATACCGCCGAAGTTCACGCCGTGGTAGCCCTTGGCGCGGCCGATCAGCTTGGTCTTGGTGGGCATGCCTTTTTTGCGCCAGTAAGCGCGGGCGATCTTCAGTGAGGTCTCGGCAGATTCGGAGCCAGAGCCGGTGAAGAACACCCGATTCAGCCCTTCCGGCATGAACTGGGTGATACGCTCGGCCAGTTCAAAGGCCTTGGGGTGGCCAAACTGGAACGCGGGCGAGTAGTCGAGGGTGCGCAGCTGTTCGCTAACTGCATCGGCAATTTCTGCGCGGTTGTGCCCCGCGCCGCAGGTCCACAGGCCGGACAGGCCATCGAAGATGCGGCGGCCATCGGCGCTGGTGTAGTAGCAGCCATCGGCACCAGTGATGATGCGCGGGTCCTTTTTGAACTGGCGGTTGCCCGTGTAGGCCATCCAGTGGGCGTCCAGCTGTGCCTGGGTCAGCCCGGCGAACTTGTCACTCATTCTTATTCTCCCGGAAACACTCGGTATGACTGTGGAATGGCAGTGACTTTAGGTGAGCTTTAATGTTGCATAAATTGCAATTTATCGACGTTTGGTTTCATATTGATGAAACTATCTTTTCAGGGGTGACTGATGGGACGCAAACAGGCCGCCTTGCTGGGCCAGCTGAGTGATATCGACCTGCGGCTGCTGCGGGTCTTCCGTGCCGTCGCGGAGGCCGGGGGCTTTTCGGCTGCCGAGCTGGAGCTGAATGTGGGGCGTTCGACCATCAGTCGCCATATCAAGGATCTGGAGGTGCGCCTCGGGGTGACCCTGTGTCGGCGCGGCCGCGCCGGTTTTGCCCTGACCGAGGAGGGGCGGCAGATCTACCAGGCGACCTTGAAGCTGCTCGCCTCCCTGGAGACGTTTCGCGGCGAGGTGGCCGATGTACACAAGCGTATGACCGGCCATATTTCCATCGCCCTGTTCGACAAGATGGTCACCAACCCCGCCGCTCATATCGGGGAGGCCCTGCGCAGGTTCGATGACCTGGCACCGGAAGTGAGCCTGGATATCCATATCGAGCCCATCAACGAGATCGAGCGCGGAGTGATGGAAGGGCGCTTCCAGCTCGGGGTGATTCCCACCCATCGGGCCTCCCCCAGCCTCGACTACCAGCATCTTTTCTACGAGCAGATGTACCTCTACTGTGGCTACCGCCACCCGCTGTTCGGCACTGCGGATATCTCTATCGACGATGATGCCATCAGAGAATGCAAATATGCCGGACTCGGCTACCACTCACCGAATATGGAAGTGGGCAACAAGCTGGGGCTGGAGCGGGATATCACCGTCAACGATCAGGAGGCCATCGTGCACTGCCTGCAGTCAGGCCGCTACATTGGCTACCTGCCGGATCACTATGCGGAGAGCTTTGTGAAAAAAGGGGAAATCCGTGCGATCTGTCCGCAGCGCTATCAATACCAGTGTGATTTTGTGGCGATCCAGCGGGTATCGCCCAAGCCGTCGCGGATTGTGAAGACTCTTTGGGATTGCTTGCAGGAGGCTCACCGATAAATGCTGAGCGGTTGCCTTAGGTTCGTGGACGGCGATTGCTGCGAAATTCCAGCGGAGTTTCGCCGGTCCAGCGCTTGAACGCACGGTTAAAGGTACTCAAGTCCGAATACCCGAGCAGAAATGCAATGTCCTGAACCGCGATGTCTGAGGCCTTGAGGTGATTGATCGCCAGTTCGCGGCGCACGTATTCCACCAGTTCCTTGTAGGTCAGATCCTGTTGCGAGAGTTTGCGCTGCAGGGTGCGCTGGCTCATGTGCAGCCGTTCGGCAATTTCCTCGATGGGGGGCACGCCCTCGCTGAGAGCATCGATGATGTGGTCTTGGATGCTCTTCAGCCAGTCATTTTCCGACGGCAGCTGTCGCAGCTCCAGCAACTGGTTGAGAGTGGAAGTCAGGGACAGGTTCAGCTGCGGGTCCGCATTCTGGAACGGGACGTCCAGGATATCAGCGGCGAAGTACAGGCGGTTGTAAGGGGCGTTGAATTCCAGTTTGTCGCACAGCAGCCGTTTGTGTTCGCTCAGGTCTGCGGGTGCGTCGTGCTTGAAGTGCACCTCGTCCGGTCGCCAGTTGGGGTCCACCATCTGCCGCACCAGCGACATCAGTGACATGGTGGTCATTTCTGCATCCTGGCGGCTATGGGGCAAGTTCTTGGCCGTGATGATATAGGTGAGAGAGACGCGGTCGCCGTAGCGTTCCAGGCGCATCTCGGTGTCCTGCTGGAACAAGCAGTAGTAGCGGTTGCCCAGTGCCAGAGCGTCGCCAAGGTTTTTGCTATTCAGCAAGGCATAGCCGAACACACCATGGCGGCGGAAATCCATCCCCTCGTAGTAGTGCAGACCAAGATTGGGGTCACCCAGATACTTGGCTGCCTCCTCCATCAGCATCAGGAAGGTCGCCATCGGCATTTGGCCATGCTCGCCGCCGAGATCCGCCTCGCTGAGCTTTAGTTCCCGAAGGAACGCATCCGTATCGACTGCCCGCTCGCGCATATAGTCGAGCAGTGCCAGCGCGTAGTTGCTACTGATTTGTGCCGAATAGATGCCGATTGCTTTACGGGTCATGCGCTGTAGTTCGTCATAGAAATTCGCTGTCGATTAGGGCCTAGGCTTTTGGCCTCGCATGCGACTCTGCCTGTCATTGCGGTCACTGCCGTGGGTGCCAATATCTGGCGTCCAGTGCCTATGGCGCCCGCGATTGCCTGCAGTAGGCTGCGGAAAGCAGTGTCGCAGGCCCTTTGAGGTATTCCCGCCGCGGACACCGGAAAGCGCATAAGAATACAGAATTTACCGAACACCGATAACAACGATAAGCAGGGAATCATTCATGAAACACGACCGAGAGTGCAAATCTTTCACCGCCTGTAAGGCGACTATGCTGACCGCTATGGTCGCGGCCAGCGCAGGCTTCTCCCTCCAGCCGCTGGCGCAGGAAATACGCGCGGGCATTGAAGAGGTCACGGTCACAGCGCGCAAGCGCGAAGAGAGTTCCACGGATATTCCTATCGCCATTACCGCCATCGGTGAGAACGCTATTGCCGCCAAGGGTGCGACTGCCATGAGCGACCTGGTCGGTGGCGTGCCGAACCTGGCGCTGGACCCCAACGGCAATTCCCTGAACTCCTGGGGCATGCGCGGTATCGTCAGCGTGACGCGCAATGCCGGTCAGGAGAGCGGTATGGGGGTTTACATTGACGGTGTCTACGCCGGCCGCCCGGCATCGTTCAATTTTCCGCTCAACGACATTCAGCAGGTAGAGGTATTGCGCGGCCCGCAAGGCTCGTTGTTCGGTCGCAATACTATTGCCGGTGCTATCAACATCACCACCAGGGAGCCCGGGGAAGAACTCGAAGGCGAGGTGAAGGCGAGCCTCGGCAATTACAACCGTCAGGATCTGCAGGCCCGGATCGCCGGACGGCTGGTCGACGGGGTGCTTGCCGGCAAGATGAGTGCCTTCTCGTTTCAGCGTGATGGTTACATCGACAACCTTTACGATGGCAAAGACTACATGAACGACAACCGCCAAGGTGGTCGCGGTGCGCTCTACTGGACACCGAGCGATGCGCTTGAGGTGACTCTGTCGGCGGATTTCCTCGAACAGGAAAATCGCACGCTGTTCGGCCAGGTGGCGGAGCCGGGCGTGAATGCGTTTATTCCCGGCTGGTATCAGGACGATCCTTTTACAGTGAATGCCAATGATCCCAACAGCGAGGCCATCGAGTCTGGCGGAGCCAGTATGAGAGCCGTGTGGGATATGGAATCTGGCTTTACCTTTACCTCCATCACCGCCCAGCGCTATGCAGATTTCGAACTGCGTGTCGATGACGACATGGGCCCGGAAACCCTGAGTTACGCCTACTTCCAGGACAACTCCGAGACCTTCAGTCAGGAGTTCCAGTTGGCCTCACCGGCGAACGACCAGTACGACTACCTGGTAGGCTTCTACTACCTGGACCAGGAAGTGAATGCTGATCGTCTCGGCTCGGTAGTGCCATATCCCGTGGAAGGGCTCGGCATCATCAACAGTGCCGATGTGCTGACCGAATCGTGGGCCGTATTCAGTACCGCCAACGTTTACCTTACCGATGCCCTGCGAGCCAGCGTCGGCCTGCGTTACACCGAGGAAGAGAAACGCGCGGATTATTCCCAGCTCGATACCGTCGGCTTCGGCTTTCCGATCGTGAACTTCGCTCCGGGGCAAAAGGATGGCGCCGTTTCCGGTGACCTGAGCCTGTCCTACGCGCTGAATGACGCCGTCAACCTGTACGGTTCTGTGCGCACCGGCGTGAAGAGTGGCGGCTTCCAGACTGACATCATCGACTTTGCCGACCCGTCCCTGTTTTCCTTTGGCCCGGAATCCGCCATTTCCTATGAGGCGGGTGTGAAGGGCATGCTCCTCGACCGCACCCTGAAAGTGGATGCGGCGGTGTTCCGAACCGACTACGACGATATGCAGGTGGGTCAATTACTGGGTCTCGGCTTTACCACCACCAATGCCGGTGAGTCGGTGATCAACGGTCTCGAGCTGGATGTGACCTGGCTGCCGACCGATAGCCTGGAGCTGGGCATGAGCCTGGGCCTCCTCGACCACGAGTACAGTTCTTATGAGGGCTGCAATGGCCCGGCAGTGAGCTGTGACGGCAATGCCCTGCAGCTGGTGTCCGATTGGACTGCTTCCGCCTATGCGAACTACGACTACCCGCTGGCCAGTGGCGCCTCGCTGGTGTTCCGCGCCGACTGGAGCAAGCGCGATGGCTATTTCAATGACGCACTGAATGACCCCGACACCTACGTCGAGGCGCGTGCACTGCTAAATGGCCGCATGGGCTACGAGTCTGCTGATGGTGCCTTCTCCGCCTACGTATGGGCGAAGAACCTGCTGGATGAGGAGTACAACTCACTGCTGTGGAAATACCCGCTGACGCCGCTGTTCTTCCCGGGTACCACCGGCCAGATGAACCTTTACGGCGAGCCGCGCACGCTGGGGTTTGATGCGACTTACCGCTTCTAAGCGATATGATCGGATAACCTTTATCTTCCGCATCGGGTCCGGCTGCCGGACCCGATGCCAGAATCTGGAACCAAGATGTACGACCAGAACTCTTTCTCCGCGCTACCGGTTTCCGCCGGAGCCCACCCCGACCGCGCCAGTGCCGTGATGGCGGCCGTGGTGGTCAGTATGATCGCCATGGGGGCCTTCCTGATCCTGCCGCTGCTGATTGGTGCGGTGGCTGTGGAACTCTCCCTGAGCGAGTCCCAGCTGGGGGTATTGTCCACCGCGGCGATGAGTGGCTCCGCCATCAGCTCATTACTCGCAGTCGTGTGGGTGCGCCGGGTCAACTGGCGTCTTGCCGGGTATCTGGGCATCAGCACTATGCTGGTGGCGCATATCGGCTCGCTGCTGGTGGAGAGCTTTGCGCTGTTTGCAGTATTGCAGTTCCTCGCCGGTCTCGGCGCTGGTGCCGTGTATTCCGTGGCGCTGACGGCCCTGTCCGACAACCGCAATGCCGACCGCTGTTTCGGTTACTCGATCGCGGCGCAGGTGACCTTCCAGGTGGTGGGCATGCTGGCGCTGTCGAGTCCGGTGGCGGACTATGGCCTGGAGCCGGTGCTACTCACACTGGTGGCGATGGATGGCGTGGCGCTCCTGCTCCTGTTCTGGCTGCCTGATCAGGGTTCGCAGTCGTCGCAGCAGGCTGTCTTCACGGTGGTGCGCAACCCGCTGGTGCTGCTGACCCTCGCCGGCTGCTTCTTGTTTTTCCTGAATGTCGGCGTTTTCTGGACCTTTATCGAGCGCATTGGCGCCGCAGCTGGCTTTGACGCCGCGCACATCGGCATCAGCCTGGCGGTGGGGGTGTCTTTCGGTGTGCCCGGCGCGCTGCTGGCTTCCTGGTGCGGGGCGCGCTTCGGGCGCCTGCTGCCACTGGCGTTGGGCGCGCTCATCACTGTGGCCTCCATTGTTGTACTGGTCATTGCCATGACACCCACCGGCTACCTGATGGCGCTGGCGCTGTATAACTTTGGCTGGAATTTTTCGCTCGCATTCCAGTATGCCGCGGTTAACGCCGCAGATAAGAGCGGTCGCGGAGTGGCCGTAGCGCCGGCATTCCACGGCCTGGGTGCGGCCGCAGGGCCCGCGCTGGCGGCGGCCTTTGTCGGCAATGCGGATTTCAGGGCTGTGTACGTGCTCTCTGCAGCCGGCGTCGTGGCCAGTCTTGCGCTATTTGTGTTCGCCAGTCTGCGCCAGCGCAGCACGCATATGAGTCCCGCGCTCTGTACTGAATAACAACAGCAAAACAAGAAAAAATCAGCAGGTGAGTTTTATGAATCAAGCAGTCAAGCCGAGAGCACGTGAGCTGGGATTGCCGCTGGAAGGCACTCCCGGGCGCTGGAATACGATTACCGATGTGCCCGGCGTGGAAGTGGGCTATCACACGTTGATCGACCAGTCGGGTCTTACCCAGAACCCTCCCACCCAGACCTACACCGGTGTCACTGCAATTCTGCCGCGTGGCCGCCAGCAGCAGCCGAACCCGATCTGGGCAGGGCAGTACGACCTGAATGGCAACGGTGAACTGACCGGTTCCCACTGGATCCAGGACGCAGGCTATTTCATCAGCCCGATCTGTATCACCAACACCCATTCCGTGGGGATGGCCCATCACGCGACCACCGCGTGGATGATCGACCAGTACCGCGAGTACTTCCGCGATTATCACTCCTGGGCGATGCCGGTCATTGCCGAGACCTACGATGGTGTACTGAACGATATCTGTGGCCAGCGGCTGAAAGAAGAGCATGTGCTGAGCGCCCTGCATAGCGCGAAGACTGGTCCGGTGGCCGAGGGCAATGTGGGCGGCGGTGCGGGTATGCAGACATACGAATTCAAGGGCGGCTCCGGCACAAGCTCGCGTATTGTGAACATCTGCGGCAAACAATATACGGTGGCGGCATTTGTGCAGTCGAACTTCGGTCTGCGCCCGGAGTTCAAGGTGTGCGGTGTGCCGATCGGCCAGCACATGACCGAGAATGCGTTGGTTACCGGTACCATTGGTCACGAGACCGGTTCCATTATTGCGATCATCGCCACCGATATTCCGATGCTGCCGATCCAGCTGCAGCGTCTGGCCAAGCGCGGTGCCATTGGCATCGGCCGCACCGGCAGTTACGGGGGTCACTTCTCCGGCGACATCATGCTGGCCTTCTCTACTGCCAACGATATTCACATGCCGGCACTGGGTGCAGAGCAACCGGCAAGCTTCAATCTGGAGATGGTCAACGACGCCCACTGTGATCTGATCCATGAGGCGGCGGTGCAGGCGGTGGAAGAGTCTGTGTTGAATGCGATGGTGGCGGCGGAGTCTGTTCCCACCATCAAACCGGCCGGACACGTACTGGAGGCGATCGATACTAAGATGCTGCAGGAGCTGATGCGGGAATACAACCGGTTGGAGCTATAATAAACGGCTTAGTTGCTAAACGCGCTTTTCAGAAAATAGGGGAAGGTTGTGCGATCTGCTCGCGCTTATATTCCCCTTCTTCTCCACCCTCCATTTCTACATCCACCTGATCCTCGAATGTCCGGCTATTCTGGTCGCCCATCGATCGTCTTGCGAATTTTTCCCAGCACATTGCGAAGCACTTTCTTGGTGGTCGGCGTTTTCTGGTCGATCTGTGCGCGCAGTGCCAGGAGTTCTTCATCCTCAGGACTGATTCGCAGGCCGCGAGTGACATTGTAATCTGCCCGCTTCAGGTCGCCTTCCAGCAGGCCGGCCCTGCCGCGGCGGGCAAATTCCGCAGCCAGTTGTTCCATTCCCGCAAGAGCCTGCGGGTTCTCACCGTCCAGTGCCAATGCCTTGCGGTAATAGTGCAGGGCATTGTTTCCCTTAGGGCGGTTCAGGCGGCCTTCCTCCATGGCTTCAGCGCCGCGAGTGACGTAGCTCTCAATCAGCTTCTGAGTGACGGTTTCGAGTCCATCAGTCGCTGAGCTGTTATCGGTATCCAGTAATAAGACCTGGCGATAGTAATAGCGGGCATTGTCGTGCTCGGGAAAAACATAGCGGCCTTCGTCCATGCTCAGTTCCGCCTGCTCGAGCAGCTGGCGGATTTGCCGATCTGTCTCGCTCTCGTAGGTCAGGGCCGAGAATAGCAGTATGGCGACAATGACGGCGACGGCAGGCAGGAGCAGTGGATAAGACTTGCCGGCAAGTTGGACTGTGCCAAGCCGGGTTGCAATCGGTGCAAGAGGTTTTTCTCTGGGGACTTTTGCTTCCGGCCTCAGCAGGGGCTCAATGGCCTCAGCCAGTTCCCGGCAGGATTGGAACCGATCGCCGGGTTGTTTCGCAAGCATACGGTCGAGCAATGCCGACAGATAGTTCAGCTCGGCCGGCAGCACTGGTACAGGTTGCTGGATATGGTTGATGGCGGTGGAGGTGTGGCTGTCGCCCTTGAACGGGTTATAGCCCAGCAATAGTTCCAGCAGAATAACGCCCAGGCTGTAGATATCGGTGGTGATATCGATGGGTTGTCCCTGAGCCTGTTCCGGGCTGCTGTAAGAAGGGCTGCCGAGGCTGAATCCGGCTTGTGTCAGATCCGAGTTGTTATCGACATCCTTGGCGATACCGAAGTCCGTCAGGACCGCAGCTCCATCGTTGCGAAACAAGATGTTGGCAGGCTTCACATCGCGGTGGATGATGCCTTTGTCATGCACCACAGCCAGCCCCTCGGCAATCTGCTGGATCAATCGCAGAATCGCGTCGGGTTCCTGAAAGCGATCCAGATTGTTGGTCAGGTCGCCACCATCAAGCAGTTCCATGGCAATGTAGTAATCGCCACTGGTCAGTGTCGAGATATCGTGAATGGTGATGATGTGCGGGTTCGCCAGGCTGGCGATAAAGTGCGCTTCTTTGATGAAGCGGGCATTGAGCGATTCATCGGAACTTTTGCGCAAAACCTTGATGGCTACTTTTCGGTTCAATGACTCCTGGGTGGCCAGGTAGACCGAGGCCATACCACCGTGACCTATCTGGCCGTGGATGGTGTAACCGGGGATACGGAGTTTGGAATGATCCATAAGCGCCTTGAGAGCCTGTCCCAGTTGGAGTTGCCCACCCGGTATTCAGTGACGGGTGACCACTCTCAATTCCTGAAAGTCGCAAGGATAGCGCTCAACTGAGGGGAGATAAACCTGATCAGTCAGGCTTGTTGGAAGGCGAAGCGCGTTGCGCTTGAAGACAGCCGGAGTGGGCCAGTGCGAGACGGCATTGCGCCGCCCCGCAGGAGCAACAGATCAGACCGCGGTAGCAATCCGGTCGATATAGGGCGCCAGCTCGGGCTTGTGGGTGAGGATTTCCTCACGGGACAGGCCATCGATCTCGTGCGGGAAGACCAGCCACTCGCTGGTCTTGTGCAGGAAGTAGTGCGGCTCGCGCTCGGTCTTGTTGTTCTCCGGCTTGTAGTAGGGCGTGGCCACGCGGATTTCCGGGGTGTTTTTCTTACACGCCTTGTGCAGGTCCCTGATGGTCTGGTCGATGCTGAGACCGGAATCGTGCACATCGTCGACGATCAGCAGGTTGTCGTGGGATTCCAGGCGCTTGATCAGGTAGGTAAGGCCGTGTACGCGCACGTGTTTGTCGCGCTGGCCGATGCCGCTGTAGGAAGAGGTGCGGATGGCGATATGGTCCGCATCCACGCCCATTACATGCAGCAGCTCCTGCACTGCGATACCCACCGGTGCACCGCCACGCCAGACGCCGACGATATAGTTGGGGCGAAAGCCGCTCTGGAAGACTTGCTCTGCCAGCGCATAGGAGTCCGCCAGGAGCTGCTGCGCGCTAATAAAGTACTTGTTCACGTTGGCACTCATCAGGGAAGTCCTCAGAAAAACATGAATTTGGCAATGAAGAGTGCAGCCAGCAGGTAAACGCTGATACTGACATCTTTGCTGCGCCCGCTCAGGGTCTTGATTACGGCATAGGCGATAAAGCCCAGCGCAATACCGTTGGCGATGGAAAAGGACAGCGGCATCATCACCGCAGCCACCACCGCAGGTGCCGCTTCGGTGATGTCGTCCCAGTCGATGGACGACAGGCCGGAGGTCATCAGTACCGCGACATAGAGCAGTGCACCGGCGGTCGCATAGGCGGGAACCATACCCACCAGCGGTGAGAAGAACAGGGCGAGCAGAAACAGGCCGGCACACACGACGGCGGTGAGGCCGGTGCGGCCACCGGCGGCAACACCCGCGGTGCTCTCTACATAAGTAGTGGTAGTGGAGGAGCCCAGCAGAGAACCCACCGCAGAGGCGGAGCTGTCGGCCATCAGCGCTTTGCCCATGCCCGGCAGCTGGCCTTTCTCATCCAGCAGTTTGGCGCGGTCGGCAGTACTCAGCAGGGTACCGGCCGTGTCAAACAGGTCCACGAACAGGAAGGCGAAGATCACGCTGATCATGCCCACTTCAAAGGCGCCGGCAATATCCAGCTGCAGGAAGGTCGGGGCCATGCTCGGCGGTGCAGACAGGATGCCCGCATATTCTACCTTGCCCATTGCCAGGGCAATCACGGTCACAACGAGAATCCCGATCATGACCGCACCCAGCATACGCCGGTAGGCCAGTGCTGAGATCACGAAGAAGCCCAGTGCAGCGAGGATGGCATCGCTGGAAGTGAGGTCACCCAGGGTCACCAGGGTGGCGGGGCTGGCGGTCACGATGCCGGCACTTTTCAGGGCGATAATGGCCAGGAACAGGCCCACACCCGCCGCCAGTGCCTGCCGCAGCGACATGGGAATACTGTCGATAATCCATTGGCGCACTTTGAAGATACTGAGTAGCAGGAACACCACGCCGGAAATAAACACCGCGCCCAGGGCTACCTGCCAGCTGTATCCCATCTCGCCCACGACCACAAAGCTGAAGAAGGCGTTCAGGCCCATACCCGGTGCCAGTGCGAAAGGATAGTTCGCATAGAGCCCCATGATCAGGCAGCCGATCGTCGCCGCCAGGCAGGTGGCGGTGAATACTGCACCCTTGTCCATCCCGGCCGCAGCCATGATGTTCGGGTTCACGAAGATGATATAGGCCATGGTCAGGAAGGTGGTCACACCGGCGATCACTTCCCGGCGAACGGTCGTTTCCCGTTCTGACAGCTTGAAAAGGCGCTCCAGCAGGGACGGCTGCGTAACGGAGGAGCTGGCTGCTGCCTGAGTGCGGATGTCAGTCATAGTCTTGCCCAGTTGCAGTAAGCGGAGATCAGAAGTGGTACTTGACCAGCAGGTTCACGTTGCGCTCATTGGAATCGATACCAAAGGTACCGTCCTTGATGCCGAATTTGTCGTTCCAGTGCACGTATTCAAGACCGGCATACAGCGCCTTCGGCTGGCCCCAGCGGGCACCGAGATCCCACTTCAGCTGGGAAGTGAAGTTCAGGCTCGGGTGTGCATCGGCTGAAGCACTGGCCCAGTCGAGGAAACCGTCGTAGAGGAAGCTCTCACCACCGAGGACGAAGGGCAGCCCCCAGGCCAGGGTTAGCTGTTCATTGTCGGCCTTGTCGTCGTTGTCACGATGGTAGACGTTGGCCTGGAAGAAGCTGAAGCCCGGAACCGCGAGGTCAAAACCGACGCCCGCCAGCTTGTTCATGAAATGGGGGCCGGTGGCTGTCAGGTTGTCCGGGTCGTCGAAGTTACCGATCTCGAGGGTTCCTGCAGCCAGCACGTCTTTGACCGGCCCAAAAGACAGGTCGCGACCGCTCAGTTTCCCAAAGCTCAGACGCGGGGAGACTTCTGTGTACAACTCGTCGGAACCTGCATCAGAGGTCAGGTAGTCGGCGAACATGAACAGGTCACCCCAGTTGTGGCCACTGACGTGCTCATAGGTCATCACGGTGCGGCTGGAATCATCGGTATCCAGGCTGTAATGGACCTTGTAGTCGTCCCCATGGAGCAGGCTCAGGCTGTTGTCATTCCACAGCATCTCAGCGCGGGCGGTCAGGGATGCCAGGCCAGCGGCCACAAAAAGCAGAGTCTTGGGCAGGTTCACGGGGTACCTCAGTGACAGCAAATGGGGTCGCAGGGCAGGCCCCGCGGGGGCTACAGGCTGGGTAAACCTGCGGCTGGTTAAAAAGTGAGCGCGGAATTTACCGGATTGGTGACTTTTTTTCCACTTTATTTCCACTGACTAGCGGCGATGAGCGCGGTCTGAACAGCGATGTGCCAACGAGGTTGGGAGCTTGGGAATTTTGTGCTTCAGAAGTCGAATAAACACCCTGCCTGCAGAACGTTAATCTACGGCATTCCCATTGCAGACCAGTTGAGAGGAGGTCAGTGGATGTGGGTAAAAAGGGGAGGGGATTTGCACTGGAGACCCGGGAATCAGCGGAGCTGAGCGGGCTGTGCGGGGGGCGACGTCTGGTGAGAAGTGGTCGGATACCACAAATGCGGTGGCGCCAGTTTTACGGCACTCAACAATAAAAAAAGGCAGGCCCTGTGGGCCTGCCTTTTTAAGAATCGTAGGGGCTTACACCACTACGATATTAGAAGCCTGAGGGCCCTTTTTACCTTGAGTCACAGTAAACTCAACGTTCTGGCCTTCGGCCAGAGTCTTAAAGCCAGAGCTTACAATTTCGCTGAAGTGTGCGAATACGTCCGGGCCGGACTGCTGCGCGATAAAACCGAAGCCTTTAGATTCGTCGAACCACTTTACGGTTCCTGTCACTGTATTAGACATGAATAAAATCCTGAAACTGAAATAAAAGTCTTATGCCTACGAGAGGCGGGGTGTTGCTTGGAAATTCAGACTGAAACTTAGAAACTGCAGGACGGGTCTTACAAGTAATCCGGCGTAATGTAGATCGTAAATAAAAGGCTTTCTTTCTAGCAGGTGCCCACTTTATAGGTAAAACAGCCGGTTGTCTATATATTGTGCACCCAGGTTGCCGAGACGTACTGGCGGTATGGAAAAGGCGGGACGGGTGCAGACTGGGGAGGGATGCCAGAGCCTGCCGAGAAACTGGTGGGCTCCAGCTCAGCACTGCGCTACTACTCTGCAGTCACCGGGTCGATTACGCTGGTTACCTCCGAGACCACATTCGCCGGGAAGCCGCCCAGTTCGGCATGCTTGAGGACGGCTTCCTTGTCGGGGGCAATGTAAAGGCAGTAAACCTTGTTCTCGGTAACGAAACTCTGTACCCATTGTACAGACGGTCCCAGCTCCTGCAGTACGCCGCAGGATTTCTGCGAGATACCCTTAAGGTCCTCCGCCGTCAGGTTACCTGCACCGGGAATTTCTCTTTCAATCACAAACTTGGGCATGCTCAATCTCCTTATTATTTGCGGGGCTGTGGTACTACAAAGCACGCTTGATGCCGAGCAAGCACTCCAAGCGCATACTGGTTAGCAAGGCACCAATATAGACATGCAGGCCAAGCCGGGCGAGTCAGTAAAGCGCCAAAGAGCGGCTTCATCAAAAAGTTGGCGTTTTATTCAGCCTGCCTGATTTAAAGAGAGAGTTTATTCCGGGAGCGCATCCTGACCACGGGGTTTGCTAAGCTTCGACTTCAGTCTGGTGTAAGGTGAAAGCGCCGGACTGGCCTTTCCCATACCGCCTATCGAGGGTGCCCGCGCGACGATCATGCTGGATTACAAATTGTACTACTGGGACTTACCTTTTCGTGGCAACTTTATCCAGTTGATGCTGGAAGAGGCGGGCGCACAGTACGAGCGACACGAGGCCACGGAAATCTACCCGGACCGCAGCCTCAAGCTTCACAACCCCAGTATGGCCCCGCCCTACCTCTATGAGTGCAAGAGCAAAACTTATTACGCCCAGATGCCCGCCTGCCTCATGCACCTTGGCCGAGAGTACGATTACCTGCCCAAGCGCGCTGAAACACATACGCTGGCTCTGAAAACGATCCTGGACTGCAACGACATACTGGTGGAAATCACCAACTGGAATGGCCAGGTGATGTGGCAGAAAAACGACTGGGAAAGCTTTCGCCACAGCCGCCTACCCCAGTGGATGCAGATCTTCGAGAAAACCGGCCTGGACCATGGCCTGAAGGGGGGAGAGGGATACCTACTTGGCAGCCAAATATCGGTAGCAGATATTGCCACCACTGCCCTGTTCGGCACACTGGTGTATTCATTTCCTGAGTTCGAAGATGACCTGCAGCAGACTGCGCCGCATATTGCCGAGCTTTGCCAGCGAATCGAGGCTCGTCCCGCAATTAAGAGCTTCCTGATCAAGCAACGCGAAGAGTACGGCAGGGGCTATTGCGGTGGGCAGATCGAACGTTCGCTGCGCAAGATGATCGGATAGCTGGTTCATACAGATCATCAGCCGGCCAGCGCGAACCCCATCAGTGCCAGACAGGTCAACAAGCCCGCCGCCGGTATCCAGGCCGGGTAACTGATCACATTGTGCGCGACAGCCTCCCGACGATGCTTGATGGTCAGCAGGGCCGCATTCACCAGGCAGAAAATCAGCAGCATGATAAAACTGGTAATTTTGGCCAGCGTGGTGAGCGGCAGCCATAAGGCAAAAACCAGGATCATGGCTCCGATCAGTAGTGTGGCGAGTACCGGTGTCTGGGTTCTGATGTTGACTCGCGCAAAGACTTGCGGCGCCATCTCCTTTATGGCCATGCCATACAGCAAGCGTGAGGCCATGATGATCTGCACCAGAGCTCCATTCACCACCGCAAACAGGCTGATCACGCCGATAAACACCGGAGACTGCCCGGCATTGACCACCATGCTGGCCAGTGGCGCTTCACTGTGTGCCAGTTCCTGTACAGGCAGTGTGCGCACCGCCAGTGCGGCCACACTCATGTAGAGAACGGTGGAGACGGTGATCGCAATGAGGATCGCTCGCGGTAGGGATTGGCGCGGATTCTTTACCTCCTCCGCGGTGTTGACCATGTCCTCAAAACCGATAAAGGCATAGAAAGCCAGAAAGCTGCCGACGACCAGCGACGGGAGGGCGTTCCATTCCGGCGGTGCAAAAATCTGCTCCCACTCATTGGCAGCGGGAGCCCCGCGACTGACCGCAATCACAAACAGCAAACCGCCGACTTCAATCAGCGTTACCAGTGTCACCGTCAGGGCGGACTCGTTGATGCCCCACAGGGCAATCACTGTCAGCAGCGCAACCAACAGTGTGATAGCGAGAAAATCCGGAATTTCGACAAACAGGCTTAGATAGCCGGTGAAGCCATTGGCAATGGTGGCTGCCGAAACAATGCCTGTAAGCGCTACCAGGATCCCGACCAGCTGTGCCGGCCAGCGAAGCCCCCATGCCTTCCAGATATAGGCCGCGGAGCCGGCGCTGATCGGGAATCGCGAGGATAGTTCTGCGTAGGAGAGGGCAGTCAATGCAGCAATCATGCCTGCCAGCAGGAAGGCATTGGGTAAGGCATGGCCCGCAACCGCTCCCACCTTGCCGATCAGTACGTAGATCCCGGCACCGATAATTGTGCCGATGCCATAGAAGCTGATAACGGCAAGCGAGAGCGATCGTTTCAGGCGAACTGGTTTTGGCACCCTATTCCTCGAAGAATAAGCGGTTGGGCGAGTGGCGATATTTTGCTACGTTCTCTACCGGAATCGCTCTATCTATTGTCAATGAATATAGCGTCAAGGCTTGTCGGGGTCAGAACGACTTCAAGAATAATAAATCAATGGAGCACCTATGAAATCCAAATGCCTGCACCTCGCGATACCCGCCGGGGATCTGGAAAAAGCCAAGACGTTCTATTGCGATATTCTGGGCTGTAAAACCGGCAACGGTGAGCCGGGGCGCTGGGTGGATATCGACTTCTGGGGCAATGAGCTGACCTTGCACCAGAGTGAAGAGCAGCTGCCAAATGTGCGCCACGAGGTGGATATGGGCGCGGTAGCAGTCCCTCATTTTGGGATTCACCTGCCGGATGAAGAGCTGCAGGCACTGAAGCAGCGCATTGAGGCTGCCGGCCTCGAGTATCTCGACAAACCCTATCGGCGTTTCGTGGGCGATGAATACGAACAGGAAACCTTTTTCATCAAAGACCCCAACGGCAACGTACTGGAGATGAAGTCGATGGTGAATCCGGAACTGATGTTCAGGTAGAGGGCGGCTGTAGAAGCAGATCGTATCGATGACGCTTTTCAGCGAGGATAAAATCCGTATTGGTCGAGTGCCGTGCGGATATGATTTACCACATCATTGCTCAGCTGACGGTAGTCCGGGTAAGGCGTCAGTAACAGTTTCTTGTCTGGATCGATGCAAACACTGGGGCAATCGACCAGCGGGTGGGCACCATCATCCAGGTTGCCAAAGCGCTGCAGGTTGTCCTTGCCGCCGATCCAGTGCCAGTCCGCGGTGTTGGTAAGTCCGGGGGCAAAGTAGAGTGCGGTCTGTTGGAAAAGGGATTCATCCCTGAATGTACGCCAGTCGTCGGCAACCGGGCTCGCGACCTTGGCCAGCAGGGTGACAATCTTGCGCCAGTGGTTGGAATTGGCCGCGATCAGTGCCTGGCTGCTGGGGGCCTCTACGAGATCTGCCAAGTTATTCGGGCGGTGAGGCAGGTACAGCACTAGCCGCGGGTTGGCGGCACCCAGAAAGTCAGTAGAAGTCATTTCTTTATTCACCGTTCACTTTAAACCTCACGAGTTTCGTCAGCGTCGGCTATATCAGCTCTCGCGTGCGGCGAAGTAAGCGCGCACGGGCCCGCGCACCAGTTCCTCGTCGGGCCCTTCCGGCAACTTGGTGGTACCTGGGTGCACGGGATGCCAGCTTTCGGCACGGGACATCCACAGTTCGTGGGTCGGGGAGAAGATGCTCTGGTCGTCGAGGCTGGCCACGGTCAGCAGCTCCACCATCGGCGCGCCCGGCCAGTATGCCGATATGGGTGACCCGCACGCCCTGCAGAACTGTCGTCGTAACGCACGGCCGCTGTTCGCTTCGACATCGTAATAATGCAAGTCGCCGGAGAGGTAGGTAAGCCTGTCCCGGGGCACGAAGACAAACGCCATAAATGCGCTGCCACTGCTGTGCTGGCAATCACGGCAGTGACAGATAAACTGGACCAGGGGGTTTTCCGAACACTGATACCGCACTTGACCGCAGGCGCAGCCGCCGAGCAATGGCTTCACTATCTACCTCCCCTCAGGAGTTTTCTGAATTCAGTCATGGAGTACCGGGGCTGTATGGCCTGATCGGCGTTTGACTCCGCCAGCGGTTAACATCACCTTGTACTGACCCATTGATCCCCTGCCAGCGGCCAAAGTCAATACCGGCGCTAATGGCTTGGGAGCTCGTGATTCCGCATAGTCCGTAGCAGGCGCCACGGACTTACCGCACGCACTAAATAGTAGGAAGGTATGTCAAACAGCGCAGACCCCACCATGGGTACGCCAATCGAACAGCCGACAGCCCAGGGCTCATCCTCGATGAGCTTTGCCGAGATGATGGCTCAGCTGTGGCAGTTTATTCGTCCTTACAAGATGGTGCTCTTCGCAGCAGGGGTGGCGCTGGTATTTACGGCGGGCATCACCCTGTCCATTGGTCAGGGCATCAGAATCCTGGTTGATCGCGGTTTCATGGCCGGTTCCAGCGCGGCGCTGGCTAATGCGGTACTGGTGCTGATGGCCCTCGCTCTGCTGATGGCGGTGGGCACCTACGCGCGTCATTTTCTGGTGTCCTGGTTGGGGGAGCGGGTGGTTGCGGATCTGCGTAAGGCGGTGTTCGACCATATCGTGACGCTACACCCCAGCTTTTTCGAGACCAACCGCAGTGGCGAGATCATGTCCCGACTCACCACTGATACCACCCTGTTGCAGCACATCATTGGTACCTCCTTTTCCATGGCGCTGCGCAGTGCGCTGATGTTTGTCGGTGCCCTGGTTCTGCTGCTGTTCACCAATCTCAAACTGAGCCTGATGGTGTTGGTGGGCGTGCCGCTGGTACTGCTCCCCATCGTGCTCTACGGCCGCCGGGTGCGGAAGCTGGCCAGGGCCAGCCAGGACTCGATTGCCGATGTGGGCAGCTACGCCGGTGAGATCATCCAGCATATCAAGACCGTACAGAGCTATACCCGCGAGAATCATGAGATGCGGGCCTTTGGTCGGGAAGTGGAAACCGCATTCCGGGTCGCTAAGCGGCGTATCCGCCAGCGCTCCCTGCTGATCACCTCCGTGATACTGCTGATGTTCGGCGCGGTCAGTGGCTTGCTGTGGGTGGGTGGTAACGACATGATTGCCGGACGCATGAGTGCCGGAGATCTGGCCGCGTTCGTCTTCTACGCCATGCTCATGGGTTCCGCGGTGGCCACCATTTCCGAAGTCTACAGTGAGCTGCAACGGGCGACCGGCGCCACCGAGCGGCTGGTGGACCTGCTCAATGTGGAGGCGGATATTCCCGTGAGTGCGGGGGAACCTGTATCCGAAAACATGCTCCGCAATGCCAAAGCCGAAGTCACCTTTGAGGCCGTAGAGTTCAGCTATCCCTCGCGACCAGACCACGCCGCAATCAAGGGGCTTAGCCTGGTGGTGGAGGCGGGTAAGAGCCTGGCCCTGGTCGGGCCTTCAGGCGCGGGCAAGTCCACACTGCTGGAACTATTGCAGCGCTTTTACGATCCGCAGGGCGGGCGAATTACATTGGATGGGTTGGATATCCGCGAGATAGATACCGGCACACTGCGGCGGCAGCTGGCTGTCGTGCCACAGCAGCCGGCCCTGTTTACCGCGGATGTCTGGTACAACATTCGCTACGGCCGGCCCGATGCCACCGATGAGGAAGTGATTGCTGCAGCCAGGGCCGCGCATGCCCATGCGTTTATCCAGCAACTACCGGATGGCTACGATAGCCATTTGGGCGAGCAGGGTGCCCGCCTGTCCGGCGGACAGAAGCAGCGGCTGGCCATCGCGCGCGCGATCCTGAAAGACCCAAAAATTCTGCTGCTGGATGAAGCGACAAGTGCACTGGATGCCGAGAGCGAACACCACGTGCAGAAGGCACTGGAAACGCTCATGAAGGGGCGCACAACAATCATGATTGCCCATCGGCTGGCGACAGTTCTACATGCAGACAGTATTGCGGTGCTGGATCAGGGGCAGTTAGTTGCACAGGGCAGCCACCAAGAGCTGATCGAAATTTCGCCCCTGTACAAGCGTTTGGCTGAGCTGCAATTTCAGGAAGCTGCGGTTTAGGGGTTGCCTGTATCAGTAGGTGTGACTTTGGGCCCGGCTGCTGCCGGGCTTTTACTTGTGGAGATCAAATTCTGAACGGACCGGTGCGGTATCGTAGATAATCCTGATGCCGGTGAACTTGGTGCATTCCTCATTGAGGTCAAAAATATCCACGCACTCGATTGTCGAAGGTTGGCCTTCCTTCACAGTGCGGGTATACACCATATGGACCGCAGCCTGATATGGGTTGGATGCACCGACGAAAATCGTTTTCAGTGGCATGGAGCGATTACTGGTCACCTGCATGACGTAGCTATAGAAGTCCGGAACCGGCTGCTTGCCAGAAATCGGCGATGTGGCGGTGGCATCTTCAGTAAACAGCGACAGCAGGGTTGGGAGGTCGCCACTCTCCAGGGATGTCAGGTAGCACCGACACAGCGCTTCTATTTGTCGTTTTCGCTCTGCCTCCACCCGTCGCTCTCCTTTCCTGCCGCGTGGTTCGCTTCTAGACACTTCCGTTTTAGTTTGGCGAGTTCCGGGGGCAATCCGGGTTGTGGCAGGATATTGGGGCAAGGGGGCGGCTAGGGGGCATATGCAGAGAAATGGACGCTTTTTGCAGCGCCAGTGCGTGTAGAACGCAATTTGGTGCGCTTACTTGCCGATATGATTCACAGCGAACCAGCCTGCGGAGGCGGTAACGTCTCCGCAGGCAGGATGAGGAGATGGGAGCCTGGCTACTTCCCCTGCTCCTGTTGCTGAAGTTCGGTCATAAAGTCACACGTGATCAGGGTAATCCCGCGTTCTCTCGCGACCTCTTCGACCCGCCTCTTGATCTTCGAGCGTACAAACATTGGCGCCATCTTCAGGGCTTCTTCGGCGAAGATATCCCATTCCAGTTCATCGTTGCTCATGTCTCAGATCCCCAGATTGACGTTCGCAAAGCCACCATCGACTTCACTAAAGCTCCAGCCTAGGAGATTATTTGGGGGTGCAATATGCGAAAAGTCATTTTTTACGTTCGATCGTTGCGCCTTTTACGCACACATACACCGAGTTAGTCGATTCACCGTTCAGGAAGGGGTTATAAAAAGAAACCACATGGGATGCGACAGTCTCAAAGACCGTTCTCAGCAGAGCCTCAAACCTTTCCTCCGGTAAGTTTTGCGACCACATGGCAAATACACCCTGGGGCTTTAACTGCTCTGCCATGCGCGCCAGATTCTCGGTGGTATAAAAGCCCGCATTGGATTCGTTCAGGTACTCGGTGGGGGAGTGGTCGATATCCAGCAAAATGGCATCAAACTTCTTGCCAGCGCTATTCGGGTCAAAACCGGCTTCCGGGGCTGTAGCCAGATCGAAGAAACTGCCGTGCACGTAGCGATTACGCGGATCTGCGTTGAGGATCTTCCCCAGCGGTACCAGTTCATCTCTATGCCAACCAATGACCGTATCCAGGGCCTCTACCACCAGCAGCTCGGAAATGCGTTCGTCCTTCAATGCTGCCACGGCGGTATAGCCAAGACCCAGGCCGCCAACGACAACCTTCAGATTGTCGCCTTTGACTGCCGCCAAGCCTAGAGTCGATAGCGCTTCTTCAGCTTCGACGAACATGCTCGACATCAGAAACTCTTCACCCAGCTTGACCTCATAGATATCCCGGTCTCCAAGAGCGGGTATCCGTCGCCTGCGTAGAGAAATTTCACCCAGAGGTGAGGGCTGGCTGTCGATCTCTTCAAACAATAATGACACGGGATTTCGTCCTGAGGTAACTGAGAGGGTTAGGGCGTCTGGATAAGAGACTGAAGGGAAAATGTTCAATACACAAGCTTCAGATCACCGACCACTGCAGTGGTAATAAGAAGCACTACCTATAAAAATTGCTATTGATCGTACCTTACCCTGAGGGCAATACTTCCTGATCTATTCCATTCTTCGCTATGCAATGAAAAGGCGTCAGTGTTTTACCCAGGGGTTGTCCCGGCAAAAGGTAGCTAAATATAGCGCTTCTACTTTGCTGCGCGCCCAGGGCGTTCTGCGCAAAAACTTCAGGGTCGATTTCACGGAGGGATCATTCTTGAAACAGTTGATATCGATGCGCTCCGCCAGCCCGTCCCAGCCGTAGTGCTCCTGGAGCTCTTCGACGATAGTCGCAAGCTTGATGCCATGGAGGGGGTTGTTGGGCTGGGATTGCTGCATAAAAGTAAGTGCTATTGCCTGCCGATCAGGTGGGTTGCGGTTTTGCCTGTTGAGAGGCGAAGTATAGCTTTCCGGCCTCTAATGAAGAAATGGAGCTTCAGTAGTCTTGTGGGTTCCGGATAACCTTACGGGCCCTTTTGCGCAATTCGGCCAGATCGTCCTTATCCATCCTGCTCAGTGTGCTCAACATCATCCCCATCCGCTGGTTTCCCTCAAAATACTGCCGTTTCTCCGCGAGGAAGTTCCAGTACAGGCTGTTGAAAGGGCAGGCGTCTTCCCCGGTCTTCTCTTTGACGTTGTATCGGCAACCCTCACAGTAATTACTCATCTTGTGGATGTAACTGCCGCTGCTCACATAGGGCTTGGTGGCGACTAAACCACCGTCAGCGAACTGGCTCATCCCCCGGGTATTGGTGATCTCCACCCATTCGATCGCATCGATATAGATACCGAGATACCAGGCATCTACCTGATCCGGGTGTACGCCCAGTAGCAGGGCGAAATTACCGGTGATCATCAGGCGCTGGATATGGTGGGCATAGGCGTGATCCAGGCTGTTCTTGATGGCGTGGTGGAGGCAGTTCATCTTGGTTTCCGCCGTCCAGTAGAAGTCGGGCAGGTCCCGCTGGTTGTCCAGCCGGTTGCAGCGGGCGTAGGAGGGCATCTCTTTCCAGTAGATTCCGCGCATATACTCCCGCCAGCCGAGGATCTGCCGCACGAAGCCCTCTACTTCGTTGATGGATATCGTGGATTTTTTGTCTTCCCAGTAATCGATAACCGCCTCAATCACCTCCATGGGGTGTAGCAGTTTACTGTTCATGGCGAAGCTGAGGCGGCTGTGGAACAGGTAGGTTTCCTCCGGATCCATGGCATCCTGGTAGTCACCGAAGTGCACAAGCAAGTGTTCGCAGAAGTGGCGCAATACCTTGAGGCTGTCTGACCGGCTGGTGGGCCAGTTGAAGTTCTCCGGATCGATGTTGCCGAAGATCTCAACGCCGGCAGCCTTGATACGCTTGAGAGTCTTGCGCACATCCTTGCGGAAGCCCTTCTCATGGGGGATTTTCGGTTGCCCCTTCCACTTGTTGCGGTTGCTCTGGTCGAAGTTCCACTTACCTCCTTGAGGCTTACCGTTCTCCGTCATCAGCACGTTGTGCCTCTTGCGCATATGCCGGTAGAAGCTTTCCATCAACAGGGATTTCTTGCCCTCGAAGAATTCTGCCAGTTCGTCGCGGCTGGTGAGGAAGTGCTCGGTATCGAAGGCTTCGCACTCGATGCTGAGGTCATCCTTCAGTTGCTTGAGTTGTTGATCCAGGCGGTATTCGTCCGGGAGCTGGTACTCGAGCTTTTCGATGCCGCGCTCCTCGATCAGGGCGGCAATATTGGTGCCGAGCTTCTGGGTATTGTTCTTGCCGTCCAGCTTGTAGTGCACCACCTTCTTACCCTGCTCACGCAGCCACTCGGCAAAAGCCTCCATGGCCTCGAAAAAGGCCACTACCTTCTGTACATGATGTTTGACGTAGTCGGTTTCCTGACGCATCTCTGCGATAAAGTACAGGGTGTCGTCATCGTCGTTCTTGTACCAGCTGTGCTTGTGGTTGAGCTGGTCGCCGAGAATCAGTCGCAGGATCTTCAAGGAGCTATCCGTTGGGTTGTTTCAGCCAGAGATTGCGGAAGGCGTGGTTTGGGTCGTAGCGTTCTGCCTGACTGTCGATGTTGAAGCGCCGGTCGCGCGGGTCGTTGCCAACGCCGCTGTTGTACATCCAGTTGCCGTAGTTGCTGTGTACGTCGTAGTCGAGCAGCAGGCTCTCGAAGTAAGCCGCACCGATGCGCCAGTCCTGTTGCCGCTCGCGGGAAAAATAGCTGGCCACGTTCTGGCGGCCGCGGTTGCTCATCCAGCCGGTTTTGGCAATCTCCCGCATATTGGCATTGACGAAGTCATACTCGGTCTCGCCATCGATCCAGCGTTGCAACTCTTGCGGGTCACGGTGCCACTCATATTCCTTTTGCAGGATGCCACCGAGCTGAAAGATACGGTCGCCGTATTTGAGAGAGACATATTTGAAAAAGTCCCGCCACAGCAGCTCGAATACCAGCCAGTAGGTATCCTCATTGGCGACGACCTGCCGCTCAAACTCTTTCACCTGCCAGTACACCTGCCGCGCGGACAGGCTGCCGTTGGCAAGCCAGGGCGAGAGTTTGGAGCTGTAATCCGTGCCCACCAGTCCGTTGCGTGTGTGTTTGTAGCGCTTGAGGTTTTCGGTCAGCCAGAAGTAGTGATCGATACGCTCCTGCGCTGCCAGTTCTCCTCCCTTGAAGGGAAAAGCGGAGCGGGTATCCAGGGTGAAATGCTGCAGCCCCAGGTCTGTGAGCTCGGGAATGGGATCAGGCACTGGTGCTGTTTCGGCAGCAGCGAGATTTTCTGGGGCACGGGGTAGTGGTGGCGACAGCGGCTTGCGCACCATGAGTTCCTTTTCTACTCGCTTGCGAAATCCGGTAAATACACGCGGAATATCATCCGGATCGGCAAAAGGAAGATCGTCCGGGTGCAGGAGAAACTGATCCAGCGCCTGATAGAAATCGACGGCATTCATGCCCGCCGTGCCGCGAACACTGTCCAGCACCTGTTCTTCGTACCGCGTCCATTCGCGCTGCAGGTAGATGCTGTCGATCGCGAGTGCCGCCACCAGCTTGGGCAGTATTACTTCCGGTTTTTCCTGGTATACCAGCAGGGGGATGTTCAACTGGGCCAGCTGTTGCCGCAGTGTCTGAATGGTTTCGATCAGGAAGCGCGCACGGAATTTATCGGTGCGTACGAAGCCGTAGTGGTCTTTTTCATAGTGGCGGGGATCAAAGCAGTAGAGGGCAACCACCGGCCCCTGATTCTGGCAGGCCTGCACCAGGGAGTAGTTGTCGCTACTGCGCAGGTCGTTGCGGAACCAGACCAGGTTCATGAATCGTGCTCCCCGGTTTTCGTCGATTCCTGGCCGGGCTTTCTTCCCTGCCTTCGACAGCGCTCGCTGCAGTAGATCACCGACGCCCAGTCGCGCTCCCATTTCTTGCGCCAGCTGAATTCCCGCCCACAGACCGGACAGGTCTTGTGGGGGAGATGCGCTTTGCGGTGGGCCATGGGCTGGTGCCGGTTAGTGTTTCTGGTTCAGGCAATCACCTGGTCGGCCTGCAGTGTCTCGATTTCGCTCTCTTCCAGGCCCAGCTCAGTCAGCACATCACGGGAATGCTCGCCCAGCCCGGCTCCGGGCCGGTGATAGTCGGGTTTTTGCCCATCGAAGACGAATGGCGTGTTGATCTGCTCCACCGATTCGCCACCGGCGAGATCTGTCGAGCAGAGCATCTGCCGTTCTCGCAGCAGGGCGCTGTCTGCTGCCTCCCGGAAATCCAGTACCGGCTCCACGCAGGCATCCTCGTCTGCGAAGAGGCGCACCCAGGCCTCCAGCGGACGGTTGGCGATGACCGCGGCGATATCCCCTTTCAGGATACCTGGCGGCTCGTTACCCATCAGGCGCTCGGCCCATTGGGGCTTGCCGATGCCCTCGAAAAAGCGCATCGCGAATTGGGGCTCAAGGCTGCCTACAGCGAGGTAGCGGCCGTCACTGGTGCGGTAGTAATCATAGTAGCTGCCACCGTTCAGTAACTCGTGTTCGAGCCCCGGCAGGTCCCCCCCGGCCAGTGCATTGGCACCGCTGATGGCATTCAGGGCAAAAGCGCAGTCGGTCATGCTGATATCGATCCGGCTGCCCTGGCCGCTCCTTTGGCGCTGGTAGACAGCGGCGAGAATGGACATCACGGCGTGGTGCGAGCCACCGGCGATATCCGCCACCTGGGTGCCGGAGAGGCTCGGGCCGCTGTCGGCTCGACCGGAATAACTGGCGAGACCGGACAGGGCCAGATAGTTGATGTCGTGCCCGGCGCGCTGTCTCAGCGGTCCACTCTGACCGTAGCCGGTAATGGAGCAGTAGATCAGATCCGCGCGGGTTTCCTGCAATTTCTCGTAACCGAAACCCAGTTTCTCCATCACCCCGGGGCGGAACTGTTCGACGATGATGTCGTACTCCGCCAGCAGGCGGCGCACGATATCGCCGGCGCGATGATCTTTCAGGTTCAGGGCCAGGGAGCGTTTGTTGCGGTTGATGGTGGCGTGGGCGGCAGACAGCTGGTCGCTACCGACGTAGGGTGGCAGGGCGCGCAGCATGTCCGGGCGCTGCGGGGATTCAATCCGCAACACCTCGGCACCCATATCCGCCAGCAGCATGGTGGCGTAGGGGCCGGGGAGCAGGGTGGAGAAGTCTAGCACCTTGAGGCCCGCGAGCGGGCCGGATTCTGGCAGCATGGTTGTTTCCCACTACAGCGGCCGAAGGCGGTATCAGCCGTCCTTCAGCAATTCCCGCGAGATGATCAGTTTCATGATCTCATTGGTGCCGGCGTATATACGTTGCACCCGTGCGTCAGCCCAGGCGCGGGCAATGGGATATTCCCACATGTAGCCGTAACCGCCGTGCAGCTGTACGCATTCGTCCAGCAGTTTGCACTGGAAATCCGTGGATAGCAGTTTCGCCTTGGCGGCGGTGGATACGTCCAGCTGCTTGTCGTAGTGCAGCTCCAGGCAGCGGTCGACAAACACCCGCATGGCCGTACATTCACTGGCGAGTTCGGCCACCTTGAACTGGGTGTTCTGGAAGCTGGCAACCGGGCGACCGAAGGCCTTGCGTTCCTTCACGTAATCCACAGTCCAGCCCAGCGCCGCTTCCGCATTAGCCATTGCACTGATGGCGACGCTGAGGCGTTCCTGCGGCAGTTCCTGCATCAGGTAGATAAAGCCCTGCCCCTCGGCGCCAAGCAGGTTTTCCGCCGGAACGCGCACGTCATCGAAAAATAGCTCCGAGGTGTCCTGGGCTTTCATGCCCACCTTGTCCAGGTTGGTGCCCTTCTTGAATCCGGGGCTGTCGGCCTCGACGAGTAGCAGGCTGGTACCGGCAGCGCCGGCACCCGGATCGGTCTTTGCAACCACGATGACCAGGTCTGCGTGCTGGCCATTGGTGATAAAAGTCTTGGAGCCGTTCAGCACATAGTGGTCGCCATCGCGCACGGCGGTGGTGCGCACGCCCTGCAGGTCCGAACCGGCACCGGGTTCGGTCATGGCGATAGCGGTGACGACCTCGCCGCTGATACAGCGCCGCAGGTATCGATCCTTCTGTTCATCGGTGCCGTAATTGACGATATAAGGCACGGCGATATCGGAGTGCAGACCCCAGCCAATGCCGGTAAATCCGGTGCGACCGATTTCTTCATCAATGATGGCGTTATAGCCAAAGTCGAGCTCGAGGCCACCATAGGCTTCTGGCACCTGCGGGCACAGGAAACCCATTTCGCCGGCCTTGTTCCAAAGGGCGCGGTCTACCTGCCCTTCTTTCTCCCACTGAGCGTGATAGGGCGCTACTTCTTTTTCCAGAAATTTGCGCACGGTATCGCGGAACTGTTCGTGCTCTTCGGTGAAGACGGTTCTCGGGATCATCGCTGTTCTCCACTTTGAGGGGCCGTAAATGCGGCCCCTCTGGGTTATTTGCTTTCTGTTTATTTGTCAGTGAGTTGCTGTCCGGATTCCTCCAGCTGGCGCAGCAGGGCCGGTGGGTGGAAGCGCTCACCGTAGCGGCTGGTCAGCTCGCGGGCACGTGCGGCGAATTCTGCCGGCCCGTACTGGTTGACGTATTGCAGTGCGCCGCCAGTCCAGGGCGGGAAGCCGATACCGAAAATCGAACCGATATTGGCCTCGCGCACACTGCGCAGGACTTGCTCCTCGTAGCAGCGCAGGGTTTCCACTGCCATAGCGAACAGCAGTCGTTCGCGCACGTCATCGAACGGTGGCTGTTCCCCCTGCGGGAATTCTTTTGCCAGGCCCTGCCACAGGTGTTTAGGACCGCCTTCAGGATAGCTGTAGAAACCGCCACCGGCAGCCTTACCTGCGCGTCCCAGTTCCAGCATATGGTCGATGACCTTGTCTGCCGGGTGGGAGGGAGCGGCTTTGCCCTCCACCTCGAGATCCGCAATGGTCTGCTGGCGGATTTTGCTCATCAGGGTCAGAGAGACTTCATCGCTCACTGCCAGCGGCCCGACCGGGAAGCCGGCCTGGGCGGCGGCATTCTCGATGGTGGCCGGGTTTACCCCCTCGCCCAGCATGGCGATGCCCTCGTTGGTGAAGCAACCGAATACCCGTGAAGTGAAAAAGCCGCGGCTGTCGTTGACCACGATCGGCGTCTTGCCGATCTGCAGCACGAACGCGTAGGCGCGGCCGAGCGTTTCCTCGCTGGTCTGTTCACCGCAAATGATTTCCACCAGCGGCATCTTCTCGGCCGGAGAAAAGAAGTGCAGGCCGATAAACTGCGGCGGTCTCCTGGAAGCTTCCGCCAGACCGGTGATGGGCAGGGTAGAGGTGTTGGAGGCGAACAGCGCATCATCGGCGAGCACGGCCTCGGTTTCCTCCGTGACCCGGGCTTTGAGTTTGCGTTCCTCGAACACTGCCTCGATCACCAGCTCACAGCCCTCCAGTGCGGCCGCGCTATCGGTGGGCTGGATGCGGTCGAGAACGGCATCCATCTGCGACTGATCCATGCGGCCGCGGTCGAGCCTCTTCTGCAGGGACTTCTGCGTATAGGCCTTACCTTTCTCTGCGGCTGCCATGGAAACGTCCTTGAGCACCACCTCAACGCCCTTGCTGGCACAGGCGTAGGCGATACCGGCACCCATCATTCCCGCACCGAGGACACCGATTTTTTTCACCGGTGCTGCCTTCATGTTGCGCACGGACTCGGGCAGGGATGCACCGGCCTTGATGGCGTTGAGCCCGAACCAGAAGGTGCCAATCATATTCTTGGCCACCTGGCCGCAGGCGAGCTCGACGAAGTAGCGGGACTCGATGCGGGTGGCGGTCTCGAAGTCTACCTGCGCACCTTCCACCGCCACGCTGAGAATGGCCTCCGGCGCCGGGTAGCAGCCTTTGGTTTTCTGGATCAGCATGGCGGGTGCCGCCGCCAGCAGCTGGGCGTTTTTAGGGTTGCGTGGGTCGCCACCGGGCATGCGGTAGCCCGGCTGGTCCCAGGGCTGCAGGGTCGGCTCTTCGCTCTCGCTGTTGGCAATTACAAAGGCGCGGGCGTGGTCGATCAGCTCTTCGGGATTTGAGGCAAGCTGGTGAATCAGGCCCGCATCGAGCGCCTGCTGCGGGTTCACCTGTTTGCCTTCGAGGAGATAGGGCAGTGCATTCTGCAAACCGAGCAAGCGCGGCATGCGCACACACCCGCCACCACCCGGCAGCAGACCCAGCGTTACTTCCGGTAGACCGATCTTTACCTTGCGGTCGTCGAGGGCGATGCGGTGGTGACAGCTGAGTGCCAGCTCCCATCCACCGCCCAGCGCCGCTCCGTTGATGGCCGCCACCACAGGTTTGCCCTGGGTTTCCAGCCAGCGCAGGTCAGCCTTCAGTGCCTGGCATTCACGGAAGAATTCGTTTGCATCTTCGCGCTTTGCGGCGTAGAGGCCGTTCAGGTCACCGCCGGCAAAAAAAGTGGATTTGGCCGAGCGCAGTATGATGCCGCGATATTCCTCACCCTGAAGTTGCTTGACCACCTCGCGCAGGGAGTCGGTAAAGTCACCGTCCATCACATTGGCGGAGGCGTTCGGGTTGTCGAGAATCAGGTGGACAATGTTGTCACTGCCTTTTTCGATACGAATAGATTTCATCATGTAGTCCCCGCTTATATCCGCTCAATGATGGTGGCCACACCCATGCCACCACCGACACACAGGGTCACCAGCCCATAGCGCCCCTGGCGCTGTTCCAGTTCGTCCAGCAGGGTGCCGATCAGGATGGCGCCGGTGGCGCCCAGTGGGTGACCCATGGCGATGGAACCGCCGTTGACATTGATTCGGTTCGGATCCACATCCAGCTCGCGCTGGAAGCGCATCACCACCGCGGCGAAGGCCTCGTTGACTTCGAACAGGTCGATGTCCTCGGCCTTGAGCCCGGCCAGCTTCAGCGCCTTGCGGGTGGCCGGCGCCGGGCCGGTAAGCATGATGGTGGGATCGGTGCCGACTACGGCCGCAGAGACGATCCGGGCGCGGGGAGTGAGATTGAGCTTTTGGCCAGCAGCTTCGCTGCCGACCAGTAGTGCTGCGGCGCCGTCGACAATACCGGAGGAGTTGCCGGCAGTGTGTACATGGTTGATGCGCTCCACTTCCGGGTAGCGCTGGCGGGCTACGGCATCGAAACCAAATTCACCGATACCGGCGAACGCGGGTTTCAGTTGGGCGAGGCCATCCATGGAAGTGTCGGGGCGCACCAGCTCGTCCCGGTCGAGGATGGTCAGGCCATTCTGGTCCAACACCGGTATGAGTGAACGCTCGAAGGCGTTGCGCGACCAGGCGGCACTGGCCTTTTGTTGGGAGGCGAGGGCAAATGCGTCCACATCCTCACGGGTGAAGCCGGCCAGAGTGGCAATCAGGTCGGCGCCGATCCCCTGGGGGGCGAAGCCGGTATCCAGTGCGGTGCGGGGGTCTGCAGCCCAGGCGCCACCGTCGCTACCCATGGGCACACGCGACATCGACTCCACGCCACCGGCGACGACCAGCTCTTCCCAGCCCGAGCGTACCTTGGCGGCGGCCAGGTTGACGGCTTCGGCGCCTGAGGCACAGAAGCGGTTCAGTGTGACACCGCCGTTGTCCCAGTCCCAGCCGGCGGCCAGTGCCGCGGTTTTGGCGATATCTGCGCCCTGGTCGCCCACCGGGGTGACGCAGCCCATGACGACGTCATCGATCGTAGCGGTTTCAAACGAATTCCTGCTCTGCAGTGCACGCAGCAGGTTGGAGAGCAGGGTTACCGGTTTCACTTCGTACAGTGCACCACCGGGCTTGCCCTTGCCCCGCGGCGTGCGGATCGCGTCGTAGATAAACG
The DNA here is from genome assembly GCF_001750105.1 of Microbulbifer aggregans. Lineage (NCBI taxonomy): Bacteria > Pseudomonadati > Pseudomonadota > Gammaproteobacteria > Cellvibrionales > Microbulbiferaceae > Microbulbifer > Microbulbifer aggregans. Next base: position 581,403 of record NZ_CP014143.1, on the reverse strand, counting down.
CTTCTCGGGTCATGGTAGCAGCCTCTTTATTTTGGTTGTGCCCTTAACATAGCGGGCCGGTCGGGCCCCGCAATGATCAAAGGCGCCAGTGCCGGTGACCCGCGGACACAGGTCCGGTTTCTGGCGTGCTAATCTGCATTTAGAACAGCGTGACAAAAGTGGTGAGTTTTGGGGAACGACGTGCGAATCACTTATTCGGATTCGGACTAAGAGTGTCGCTCCCCTGCCTTACACTCATTGGAAGCGTTTAGAGGTTTTAAGCGACGAGGTTTGATCATGGCTGACAATTTTCTGGATATGGCCCTGAACCAGTTGGGTTCTACGGGGCTAGATGCGCTTGGCAATGCCCTCGGATTGTCGGGAGACCAACGGGAAGCTGCAGTGAGAACCGGGGGGTCCACCCTGCTCGCAGGCATGCTCAACAAGGGCACCAGCAAGACCGGAATGGCCAGCATTTTCAAGCACGTGACGGAAAGTGAGGACTTCGATTTCTCCTCCATCGCCGATGTGTTCCGAGACCCCGCCCGCGTTTCCAGTCTGGAGGAGAAGGGTGGCAGCCTCCTGGATGCCCTCTTTGGCGGCAAGTCCACTAATGCGGTAAACCTGCTGGCCAGTGCTCTCAACCTCGATGGCAGGACCGGTAGTAGCCTGATGAAACTGCTGGGCCCGGTGGTGATGTCGCTCCTCGGCAAGGTGGTCAAGGGTAAGGGACTCGATATCAGTGGCCTCGCCTCTTTCCTCTTTGGGCAGAAGGAATACATCAAAGGCAAGATCCCCGATGGCCTTCTCAAAGAGCTCGGCGTGAATGACTTCAGTGATCTGGGGGCTTCCCTCGAGTCCCGTGGCCACGCCGAGCCGCTGGAGCCGCGCCCGCAGAAAGTGCGGCATGCAGAGAAAGGTCGCACCGGGTTTGCCAAGTGGTTCTGGCCGATCCTGATTGCCCTGGCTGCTCTCTGGGCACTGAATATGTGTGCCAAAAAGGAAGCTTTGGATGATGATCAGCCCGGTGCGGTGATCCTGGAAGAAGAGCAGGTGATGACCGGGGAAGACCGCGATATGGGCGGTGACCGGATGGAGGGGCAGGTAAGTACTGACGGTTTCGCCAGCAGTTTCAAGGAGTATCTGCAGAGCGATGCCCGTGATCCGAACCGGGAGTTTCCGCTCACCATCGAGTTTGCCCAGGATAGTGCCCGGCCCACCAGTGAGTCGGTACCCGACGTGAATGAGCTGGTGGCTATTTTGCAGGACAACAGCGGCATGACCATCGCCATCGAGGGCCATACCTCCAGCGAGGGGGATGAGATGCGCAATCAGTCGCTGTCCCAGCAGCGCGCGGAAGTGGTACGTCAGATGCTGATCGACAAGGGCATTGATGCCAACCGTATTACCGCCACTGGTATGGGCTCGGCAAAACCCGTTGCGGACAATGCGACCGAGGAGGGCAAGCAACGCAATCGCCGGATCACCGTGCGGGTGGTGACCTTCGAATAACCAGTGTCGTTAAGCCAAAAAAATCCCCGCAAACGCGGGGATTTTTTTGTCCGGCAAATATTCTGCTGAAACTGGCTTATCAGCCCCTGAATTTCTCCCGGTAGGCGCCGGGTGCCAGCCCGGTCCACTTTTTGAAAGCGCGGTTGAAGGCGCTGGGCTCGGAAAAACCCAGGCGCTCGGCGATCTCTGCTACAGCGGTTTCCTGTTTTTTCAGCTGGTAGACAGCCATATCCCGGCGTACGGAATCCTTGATGTCCTGCCAGCTGTTGCCCTCGTCTTTCAGGCGGCGGCGCAGGGTTTGCGGGGAGGTGAACAGCCGTTCCGCCACATCGTCCAGCGACAGGTTTTCGATCCCATGTTGCCCCATCAGCATGCGGCGGATGCGGCCGGTGTAGCTGTTGTCGGATTTGTACTGGGCCAGCAGGCACTCCGGCGCGCGGCCGAGGAATTCACTCAGCTGCTGCTCGTCGCGCACCAGCGGCATCTGCAGATAGCGGGTGCTGAATACCAGGCAGGTTTCCTGCTGGTGGAAGTAGTGCCGACACGGAAACATATCGCTGTAGTCTTCGTTGTAGTCGGGCGGCGGGAATGCCAGATGTACCCGCTCGAGCAGGATGGTGCGATCAATCAGCCAGCTGAAGAAGCGCAGCCAGATCAGGGCCAGTGACTCGACGAAGATCTGGTTCGGCAGGTTCTTGTCATTGCCGTGGTGAATCAGTAGCCGGGCTTCTTCGCCATCCTCGATCAGTCGGATCCGCAGGTCGTCACTGACCATGGAGATAAAGCGGCTGGAGCGCAACAGGGCGCGGCGCAGGTTCGGACAGCTGACGCAGGCGTGGCCCATCATGGCAAAGGTGCCGGGTAGCCAGGGACGGGCGAGGAAGCCGCCGGATTCGTCGGAGAGCAGGTCCCATTCGAGGCGCAACAGGCGGGCTACCTGTTCCCGCCCGAGGCGGGCGTCGGCCTCTTCGAGTGTGGCCGGGTCGATGCCGGCATCACGCAGCAGCTGATTGGTGTCCACTCCGGCGGCGTTCGCACCAGCCAGCTGGGCGCGGATGGCGGCGGCGAGTATGCCCGGTTCTCTCACTGGGACGGTAGCGTTCTCGGAGTCCACGACGGTGCCCTCGCTGTTATTGTCTTCGCGGCGCTGAAGCCGTTGAGTCAGGGGATTATGCGCAATGCCGGCGAGAAAGTCAGGTTTGCTACCAGCGAGGTGAGTAGTGGGCATCCCTGTGGTACAAAAGGCGGCATGCCGGATATCCACAAGAAGAGGGACTTCATGAACGAAGCACTGACGAGCCAGCTAAATCCGACCATTTGCCGGCGGATGCTGATCGCTCACCTGATCGAGACATTGCCGAAGCCCAACAACCCCGCACTGGAAGAGGCCACCGGCTGGCCCAGGCGCACCGTGCAGGACGTGATCGCCAAGGGGCTGCCCGGCCATGGAACGCAGGTGAACTTCGTGCAGGAGGGGGTGCGCAACAACGACGGGTATTACGAGTTGCAGGACTGGGGGTCTTTCGATCGGGATTGGGTGCGCAACCACCTGGCGGAGATTTGTCAGGTACTGGACGTCACGCTGGAGTAATAAGGGGCAGGCAAAGTGTTGAAGTCAGCCGCGGCCGGGGCCGCGGCTCGACAATGGTCAGTCCTGAGCAGATTTTTCCTGCAGAATCTGGTTCACCCGCTCTACCAGCTTCGGGTCAGCTTTAAGGCTGGTGGCGATCTGCTGGTATTCCTCCTTTGACAGCCCCGCATTCTGGATTGCGGACACCATCTTGCCCTGCGCCTCCTGGTTGATGGCCTCAGCCTCCTGGATGTCTGCGGCGGCCTTCAGCTTGGGGGCATACTCCTGGCTGAGAATCACGATTGAGCGATAGGCATTGGCGAACTGTTCCAGCTTCGGCTGGCTATAGTTTGCCGCGGCCTGAGCGACCGGTTGCGCGTTGCCTTGCGCCTGCGCGAGAGGGGCGACACACAGCAGTGCCAGAACCGTAAACAGAATAGGGGAGGTTTTCATGGGCGTCTCTCCTCGGAGCGTATTTGCTGGACGTAGGCGAAGTAAGGGATGGCGAGAGTGCCCGCTGCGGCAGGTCTGCAAACGCCGGACTTTTGCCGGGCAAAAGTGGGGATTCGTCCCATCAGGGTAGACAGTCTTTTCTCTCCTGATGGGCCATTGGGCGCCAGTTCTGCTGTTGAGTTCCTGCGATTCAGAAAATTCCAAGAAATTTCTTGCGCCGTTTGAGACTGCTTTCACAACCTGCCAGCTGGCGTCGGTATTTGCTCGACTGCGCGGAAACCTTCTTTGCCACTTGCTTCAGCCAGGTTTTGTTGCGGAAGCTGCGTCGGTTAAAGCCCCCATGCCCCTCGTGATAAGCCAGGTAGAGATGATAGGTGTCGTGGGGCTTGATGCGGCACTGGCGGGCACTGGTGTTGTTGTACCAGGCCACGAAGTCGACCGCATCCTCAAAGTCATCCCGGTCGGCGCCGTAGTTGAAAGTGGAGCGCTGGTAACCGCGCCAGGTGGTGCCCAGCGCCTGGGAATAGCCATAGGCATCGGAGGGGCGGGGGCCAGGGAATATCCACAGGATTTTGGTCCGCGGGGGTTTGGCGTCGTGTACGAAGCGGGATTCCTGGTGCAGGAAGGCCATGGTGGTGGCCACCGGCGAGCCCCACTTTTCCTCCGCGTCTTTGGCTGCCCCGTACCAGTCTTTTTTCTCGCGGAAGATGCTGCAGATATCGTCCGGGTTACTGGGCGGGCTGGTGGCGCAACCTGCGAGAGAGCCGGCGAGCAGTAACAGGAGCAGCCGTGTGATCAGGCGGTTGTTATTGTTCTGAAACATATCTCTAAACTACGGGCGACGGTGGTCGCTGCTGGTCTTTATTGTTTTTGGCTCGGGGGTTTCCTTGGGCGGGGCCAGGCCCCTCTCCAATCCCAGGCGTTCAAGAAGCGGTGAGGGTTTTGACCCCGGACGCGGTGCCCAGCAGCAGGATATCCGCCGAACGTCGAGCGAAAATACCGTTGGTGACGACGCCGGTGATATTGTTGATCGCCTCTTCCAATGCCTGCGGTTGGGCAATCTGCAGATTGTGCACATCCAGGATGACATTGCCGTTGTCGGTGGTCACACCCTGCCGATACACGGGGTCGCCACCCAGCTTGACGATCTCCCGGGCCACCAGGGAACGGGCCATGGGAATGACTTCCACCGGCAGTGGGAAATTGCCCAGTACGGGCACCCACTTGCTCTCGTCCGCGATACAGACGAATTCGTCGGAGCAGGCGGCGACGATCTTCTCGCGGGTCAGTGCGGCGCCACCACCCTTGATCAGTTCCAGTGCCGCGTTGGCCTCGTCGGCGCCGTCCACATACACCTGGATACCGTCCACTGCGTTGAGGTCGTAGACGGGGATGCCGTGTGATTTCAGGCGCTCTGCCGAGGCCTCGGAGCTGGCAACGGTGCCGTCAAAGCGGCCCTTGATTTCCGCCAGCATGTCGATGAAGAAGTTGGCGGTGGAACCGGTGCCAACCCCGACGATGCTATCGGCTTCCAGCTTGGGGGCGATGTAGTCGATGGCGGCGCGGGCGGTGGCGCGCTTGAGTTCATCCTGAGTCATGTTGCTCCTGGTCCTGTGCAATATTTTCTTGGAATAAGTGTTTTTCGGGAGAAAAATTCTCGCGGTCTCGGCGTTATGGTGGCAATCCTGCTGCCGGAGGATTAGACTGGCTGCCTCGGGCACTCCGTGTGCCCGGGCCTTTGTATCAGATGAAGACGGCTGCTGAATTCCGCCATGCCCCAGTCCTATATCAAGCGCATTTTAGACGCGCGCATTTACGATGTCGCCACCGAGACCCCGCTGGAGCCCATGCGCCAGCTGTCGCACCGGTTCGGTAACCGCATTCTGCTCAAGCGTGAGGACCTGCAGCCGGTCTTCTCCTTCAAAATTCGTGGCGCCTACAACAAGTTGCTGCAGTTGCCGGCGGAGCAGCGGGCCAAAGGCGTGATCGCTGCGTCTGCGGGCAATCACGCCCAGGGCCTGGCTCTGGGCGCCGCACAGCTGGGGGTGCGGGCCACGATCGTGATGCCCACTACCACCCCGCAGATCAAGGTCAACGCCGTGCGCATGCGCGGCGCTGAAGTGGTGCTCCACGGGGATACGTTTGACGAGGCTGCGGCCCGTGCCCGCCAGTTGGTGGAAGAGCGCGGCCTGGTCTTCGTACACCCCTACGATGATCCGGATGTGATTGCCGGCCAGGGCACGGTTGGCATGGAGCTGCTGCGCCAGCACCCCGGTCACCTGGATGCGGTCTTTATTCCGGTGGGCGGCGGTGGCCTGGCTGCGGGGATGGCGGCCTATATCAAATATGTGCGTCCCGAAGTGAAAGTCTACGCCGTGGAGCCGGAAGAGGCCGCGTGCCTGAAGGTGGCCCTGGAAGCGGACAAACGGGTGCGCTTGTCGCAGGTGGGGCTATTCGCCGATGGCGTGGCGGTGGCCCAGATCGGGGAGGAAACCTTCCGCGTGCTGCGGGAGACGGTGGACGGGGTAATCACGGTTTCCACCGATGAGGTGTGTGCGGCCATCAAGGATATCTTCGAAGATACCCGCTCGATCGCCGAGCCCGCCGGTGCCGTGGGGTTGGCGGGCCTCAAAAAATACATTCAGGAACAGGGCGGCAGCAATCAGGCGCTCGCTACCATCTGCAGCGGCGCCAATACCAATTTTGATCGCCTGCGCTATATCAGCGAGCGCACCGAGATCGGCGAGAAGCGCGAGGCGGTGCTGGCTGTGACCATTCCCGAACGCCCGGGCAGCTACCTGCAGTTCTGTCGCGATCTCGGCGACCGTGCGATCACCGAATTCAATTACCGTTATGCCAACGGTGGCGAGGCCCATATCTTCGTGGGGCTGCAGGTGGCGGCGAATGCGGATCGGCTCCAGCTGCTGGATCGCCTGAAGGAGGGTGGTTACCGGGTCACCGATCTCACCGATAACGAGATGGCGAAGCTGCACATTCGCCACCTGGTCGGCGGGCGGGCGCCGGGACTTGAGGATGAAGTCGTGTACCGTTTCGAGTTTCCAGAGCGGCCAGGGGCGCTACGCAAGTTCCTCGAGCAGCTGGCCGGGCGGTGGAACATCACCCTGTTCCACTACCGCAACCATGGCGCAGCCTATGGGCGCGTGCTGGTGGGTATGGAGGTACCGCCGTCGGAGCGCGAGGCGCTGCGGGAGCTACTGGAGCAGCTGCACTACCCGTTCTGGGACGAGACAGACAACCCGGCTTACAGTTTCTTCTTGGCCAGCTGACCGGTGAGACAGCCGGGGCAGCAATGCATGGTCGGTTTGGCTGCGGGTAGACCAGTGGACTGAACTTGTCGAATTATTGTGGGTAAAAATGAGACAAAGGTCTCAAAATTTGATCGCAAATCGGTTACTATTTCACCGCTGAATGATTTTCTCGCCCTCGTTGGAACTTTTGCGATACCGGCAGTCCAACGCGTGGTGTCTAGCACATAACAACAAAACAATACTTACAGGATGGTCCCCATGAAACCCGATGCAATGACAATCGCAGTGGTTGTCTTTGTTGCGGGCGTGCTGTTGAGCAGTACCGGTCTGACCGAGGTGTTTTCCTCGGAGGAGCCGGAACCGCCCGCGGCACTGCAGCAGGGGGTTGTGACGCGCTAAGCGCAGCGCCCTCTCCGCAAAGAAAAAAGCCGAACGCGAAAGCGTTCGGCTTTTTTTGTGCCCCTTCGTCGGCTGCGATACTCAGCGGCAGCGGAAACTGTGGCTCTCGGTCACCACACCGTGCAAGGGGATGTCCCAGCTGTCTGTGGGCAGAAAGGGCACGCATTGGAGTTGATGGGCAATGCCGAGCAGGCGCGGTCCGGCACCAGGCAGCATGCGCTGTATTGCGAACGTGCGGTCGTAAAACCCTGCTCCCATACCCAGACGGGCACCGCTGGGATCGAAAGCCACCAGCGGCATCAGTACCAGATCGAGTCGCTCGGGTGTATGGCTGTGTCCGCGCACAGGTTCGGGGATGTGGTAACGGTTGCGGTAGGTCAATGCCCTACCATGCCAGTGCACGAAGCGCAGCTGCGGGTGGGGGGCATGGGGAAGGACGGGGAGGTAGAAACGTTTCTCGGGAAAGCGTTTGACCAGCCCCCGCACATCGACCTCGCCATCCATCGGCCAGTAAAGCGCAATATGCCGGGCTTTCAGCAACGCCGGGTGGCTGCTCAGGCGGTTAACCACCGCCTGACTCGTGACCCGCTGTCGATTGGTGTCCAGGTTACGTCGCGCTGCACGCATACGGCGACGTAGCTGCCATTTGCCCTCAAAAGATGAACTCTCATTGGCGGCAGTGATGCGTTCAGTGGTGGGATCGTTGAGTTGTGACACGATGGGCGCGAGTTCCGCTCGCTTTGGATTCTCTCGTCCGGAGAGACTGTCTGGAATTAGGACACCCCGAGCGTGCGGCTGATGACGTAGCCTTGAACCGTTAAGTTCAAGGTGGTGGCCTCCGGAATGCATTAGGCTTTCCGCTACATGGCGGACTTGCACATCAACACCCGCTGGAAACCTCCAGGGTAAAAGTATCGGCTCAGGACATTGTCAACTGGCCAACACCTCAGGGCTTATACGCAGTATAACTCTCATGCCCTTAAAAGGCTAAGGCCGCAGGTCTCGGTTCCAGAAGAATTTCCCGTTTGTCAAATGACGGCGAGTCAGTCTTTTTCCGTGTCGATGGAGGAAAGCGCGGACTGTACCTTGTCCTGAAGTCGCTCGAGCATCTCCTGCTCCAGCGGTACGCGGGTGAGTTCTGCCTTGGCCTGAATCAGCTCGTGAGCGATGTTGAGTGCGGCCATGACCGCAATGCGTTCGAGACCAATCACTGAGCCGCTGGCACGAATGCGGGTCATACGCTCGTGGAGCAGACGGGCGGAAGCCTCGAGTTCCGCGCGCTCGTCCTCCGCACAGGCCACACGGTACTCTTTGTCGAGAATGGAGACCGTGACGGTTTCGGATTTTGTGGCTGAGTCACCCATCAGGATTCTTGCGCTAGGCCCTTGAGGCGGTTGATCATTGCTTCGACCCGCGTGCGGGCGACTTCGTTATTTTTTATCAGACGCTGGCGCTCGCGCTGCCAGTCGGTTTGCTGCTGGCGCAGCGCGCGGTTGTCCTCGGCGAGCTGCTCACAACGGGCAATCAGCGAGTCCACGGTGCTTTCTAACGCTTGTAACTTATCCATAAATCCTGCGTTTGTGACTGCGCCTCGGGGCGTCTTTTCCGGACGCCGAGCTTCGTGGCGCCGGGAGGCTGAAACGCAGCGCTCCGCTTATGCATGCAACACGACAGACCGCGAGGGATTCCGCTACTATATTGCCGGCTCATGAGAGGGTCAATTGCCCCGCCAGAGCGGCCATTCACAAATTTGTGCACAGATTACGACTCTGCACCGCATCCGTGCCTCGCGTCGGGGATCGTTGCCGCAGAAAAAGACAGTTTGCGCAAACTCTGATCAGAGTTTGCCTCTAATCCAGAATCGAGCAGTGACATGACCAACAACCTCAGTGAATTCGACAAGCTTGCCAATGGCATTCTCGCCGCCGGCGGCCATACCAGCCCCAGTGAGCTGCATGGTTTTGTGTGCGGGGTGCTTGCCGCCGGCGCGCGTCCGGACCGCCGACGCTGGCAGGATGAACTGGGGCAGTTGTTGGACCTGGATGCGGTGCCGGCGGATCTGTCGGCGGAATTCCAGCGTATTGCTGAAGAGAGTGCGGCACAGCTCAATGACCGCAACTTCGATTTCCGGCTGCTCCTGGCGGAAGATTCCGACATCAGCGAGCGCGCGCTTTCCCTGGGCCTGTGGTGCCAGGGGTTCCTGCATGGTTTTGGGGTTGGCGCCTACCAGGGTGAGCTGCCTCCAACCAGCAAGGAGGCGCTGGAAGATCTCAGCGCCGTCAGTCAGGTGGATGCCGATGCGGTCAGCGAGGGCGAAGAGGCGGAACACCAGCTACTGGAGGTAGAGGAGTTTGTCCGCGTGGCGGTGATGAATATCTTCACCGAGACTGCCCCGCGTCCCGCGAGTGGCAGCAAGGGAGCCACCCTGCACTGATGAGTATCGGCAAGGCGGAATATGCGCGCCGTCGAGCGCGGCTGATCGCTAGCCTGCCCGAGGGCGGCCTCGCCATTGTGCCTGCGGCACGGGAGCAGCTGCGCTCCCGGGATACTTTTTTCCCATTTCGCCAGGACAGCGACTTTCTCTATCTCACCGGTTTCAAGGAGCCTGAAGCGCTGCTGGTGCTGGTGCCGGGGCGCGTGTCCGGCGAGGAAATTCTCTTCTGCCGGGAGCGCAACGCTGAGCGGGAGTTGTGGGACGGGCCCAGACTGGGGCCCGAGCGTGCCGCCGATGAGTGCGGCCTCTGCGATGCTTTTCCGATCGGTGATCTCGACGACATCCTGCCGGGACTACTGGAGGGGCGCGAGCGAATTTACTACACCATGGGACGCTTTCCACAGCTCGATCGGCGGCTGCAGGGCTATCTGAAGGCGATCGAGCGAGCGCCCGGTGGTGGCGGTGCACCGGAGATGGTGGACCTGGATCACCTGCTGCATGAATTGCGCCTCTACAAAAGTGCCGCAGAAATCCGCTTGATGAGTCGTGCTGCCGAGATCAGCGCGGAGGCCCACCGGCGCGCCATGAAGCGCTGTCGTCCCGGGGTATTTGAATACCAGCTTGAGGCGGAGATTCTCCATGCCTTCGCCGATGCTGGCGCCCGCGAGCCGGCGTATCCGAGCATTATTGGCGGCGGCAGCAACGCGCTGGTGATGCATTACTGCAGCAACCATATGGCCCTGAAAAACGGTGACCTGGTACTGGTGGATGCCGGCTGTGAATACCGCGGTTATGCCGCCGACGTGACGCGTACCTACCCGGTGAACGGTCGTTTCAGCGGCGCCCAGCGCGCCCTTTACGAAGTCGTGCTGGCAGCACAGCTGGCGGCCATCGAGCAGGTGCGCAGTGGCAATCACTGGGACCAGCCCCATATGGCCAGTGTCGAGACGATTACCCGCGGTCTGGTGGACCTGGGCCTGTTGAAGGGCGATCCCGGCGAACTGGTGGAGTCAGGTGCGTATCGCCGTTTCTATATGCACCGCGTTGGGCACTGGCTCGGCATGGATGTTCACGATGTAGGGGATTACCGCGTGCATGGCCAGTGGCGGCAACTGGAACCGGGGATGGTGATGACGATCGAGCCCGGTGTTTATATTCCTGAGGACGCCGATGTGCCGGCGCAGTTCCGCGGGATCGGTATCCGTATAGAGGACGATGTGGCACTGCTGAAGGAGGGGGCGCGGGTACTCTCGGAGGCGGCGCCAAAGGCAGTGGCTGATATCGAGCATGCCATGGGGCAGGGGGAATTTCAGGAGGCGCTGTGGTGAACGCAACAAATTCCGGTGGTGAAAAGCGGACAGCGGACAGTCGGGTTGATGTTGCCATCGTCGGCGGCGGTATGGCGGGCGCCAGTCTGGCGCTGATGCTGGCCCACTACTGCCCGGATCTGCAGGTGGCGCTCCTGGAGCAAAAGCCCCTGCCCGCCAGCGGCATTCAGCCGGTCCTGCCCAGCTTCGATACCCGCGCCACAGCGCTAGCCGCCGGAAGCCTGCAGTTGTTTGAACAGCTCGGACTCTGGCCCGAGCTCAGAACCTATTGTGCGCCCATCAACGAGATTCACGTCAGTGACCGCGGGCGCGGAGTGGGGGCCCGCTTGTCTGCAGCGCGAGAGGCGCGGGCACAGTTTCAGGGCATGTTTGGCGCCGTGGTGGAAAATGCCGCCCTGGGTCCGGTGCTCTATCGAGCCCTGGCCGACACATCAGTCCACGCCATGGCTCCCGCCGATGTCCAGCGGGTGGCCTTTGGCGAAGAGGGTGCTGAGCTGTACTGGCGGGATGATGCCGGCGCAGAGCAGCGGTTGCGGGCCTCTCTTCTGGTAGCGGCGGACGGAGTCGATTCTCCGCTTTGCCGGCAGCTCGGCATCGAGACTGAGCGCGTCGACTACCACCAGCGGGCACTGGTGACCACCGTTGGTCTTCAACGTGACCACGGTGGTGTGGCCTATGAGCGTTTTACCGACAGCGGGCCCATGGCCCTGCTGCCGCTGCCGGATCGGGAGGGCGCTCACCGTGCGGCTCTGGTCTGGACCTGCGAGGAGGAGGATGCCGACGCCCTGTGTGCCCTGGACAGCGACGCCTTTGTCGACCGTGTGCAGCGGACGTTCGGCTGGCGTGCGGGTCGCCTGGTGCGCTCCGGTGCAGTCGCCTCCTACCGCCTCAGTCTCAGCCTGGCGAAGGAGCAATGGCGACGGAACCTGGTCCTGGTCGGAAACTGTGCGCATTTCCTGCATCCCGTTGCCGGGCAGGGCTTCAACCTTACACTGCGTGACAGCGAGGCACTGGCGCGTGCGTTGTCCGGGGATGGCGGTCGACTTCTGGCGCAAAATTCCTCTGCCGCACTAGACTTGTTGGAGAACTACGGTCGCGAGCGGCAGCAGGACCAGCAGTTGACCATTGGCTTCAGTGACCGGGTGCCGGCGCTGTTCGCCTCGGGCAATCCGCTGGTCCGCAGTTCCCGGCAGCTCGGCCTGTTGGGGCTCAATGTGGCGCCGCCGCTGCGGACCAGTTTTCTCAGCCAGGCGGCCGGTTTTGGGCTTTAATTGTCCGCACGGCTGCAGAGTTGTGATCCGCGCCCGTTAGCTTTATCAGGACAAACAGCGGTATCTGAGTGGAAAAACCGCGAAATGGTCAGATTATGAAGAGAAACCGTCTGGATGTTGCCATTGTTGGTGCAGGCATGGTGGGCATGGCCCAGGCTGCCCTGCTGGCTGTGCGGCACCCGCAACTCAGGGTGGCGGTGCTGGAAGCGTCCACCGATATTCCGTCTGTGCCTGAAGATGAATACGACCCCCGTGTGGTGGCGCTCACCCGCGCCTCTCAAGAGCTGCTCAACGAAATCGGCGCCTGGGATGACATCATCGCCGCCCGTGCCTGCCCCTATACGGATATGCGGGTATGGGACGCGGAGGGCACCGGCTCTGTCAGCTTCAGCTGCCGGGATGTACACCAGCCGAATCTGGGTCATATCGTCGAGAACAGCGTCATCACCACCGCACTGCGGACACGGCTGGAGACGCTCCCCAATGTGGAAATTATCAATGGCTTCCGGCTCGATAGCTGGTGGCGTGATTGTGGCCACTGGCACCTGCAGTCGCGGCCCAAAGATGGGCAACTGGTGGAGGGGCTGGAGGACCGTGGCGAGGTGGTCGAAACGCGGCTGCTGATCGGTGCCGACGGTGCGCGCTCGAGGGTGCGGGATCTGTTACGTATCCGCTGCAAGGACACCGACTATCACCAGACGGCACTGGTCTGTGTGGCCCGTTGTGCAGAGGAACATCGTCACATTGCCAGACAGCGCTTTCTCCGTTCGGGCCCTCTGGCATTTCTGCCGTTGTCGGGACTTGGTGACGAAAATCACTGTGCCGTGGTCTGGTCGGCGGATAAAGAGCTGGCGCGTGAACTCCTGATGCTCGACGATGCGGCCTTCGCCCTCAACCTGGAGAAAGCTCTCGAGAGCCGCCTGGGCCCGATCGAGTCGGTGAGCGAGCGGGTCTCTTTCCCGCTGCGGGGGCGTCATGCAGAAAGCTATTTTGGTGCCGGTGCGGTGTTGGTGGGAGATGCCGCCCACACCATTCATCCGCTGGCGGGCCAGGGGGTCAATCTCGGCCTGCAGGATGTGCGCGTGCTGGGCGAGGAAATACAGCGCGCACTCAAGCGTGGGCTGGAACCGTCGGACCACTCAGTGCTGGCGCGATACCAACGTCGTCGCCGCGGTGATAACGAGGCGACCCTGAAGGCCATGAGCACCTTTAAATCCCTTTTCGGAGCGGGCGAGCTGCACTGGCGCTGGCTCCGCAATACAGGATTGAGCATGGTGGATGCCAGCCCGCTACTGAAAAAAAGGATCATCCTGCGCGCGATGGCGGTTTAAGTGCGTGCAGGCAGCGCGAGCCCTCCGAGGGCGCTTGTTTTTTTGTCGTGCGAACCCAATATCAGTGGCAGCGCTTTTTATCGAGCTTTCGATTTATCCCTGTAATGGCCCGGACTGACTTTTGAGCGACTGGACCGCTGTCTACCAATTCCCCATCGATCAGGACCTGAGCGAGCTGGCGCAATTCATCGCGCGTGGCCGCCTCCCTCTGCGCATCACAGAAGAGAATAATCACCAAGTGTTATGGGCTCCGGACCCTCGCCTCAAGTCCCTGTTGTTGCCGGTGCTGGAGCGTTGGGAAGCCGGTACGCTGCGGCTTGCGGATGTCCGCATCGAGCCCGTCCGTGATGGCTCTGAATCTGATCAGCGCCCGGAAGGCAACGTGCCATCAAGCGATGACAGCGGGGCTTTGGAAGGTGCCGGACATGCACCGGCTGGAGCCGAGGTGCGGGCGGATGCGGTCAGCCCCTCGCCGCTGCCCAACTGGCCCCTGCAGGCAACACCGCTGTGCCTTTTACTGATCGGCCTCTGTTTTGTTGGCTGGTTCCTGTTGCGGGAAAACCTGGTTCAGGGGTTGGTGATCTATCCCGACCGGCGCGAGGATTTCGAGCTGGCCTCCTCCACGCTGGCGTGGCACTGGTCCCAGGGGGAGTACTGGCGTCTCTGGTCACCGGCCGTCGTGCACTTCTCCCTGCCTCACGCACTGTTCAATGCGCTCGGTGTGTGGATTCTGGGCCGTTCGCTGGAGGCGCGCGCCGGGACTCTGGCCCTGGCGGTACTGGTTCTGGTGAGTGCTGCGGTTTCCAATCTGGCCCAGTATCTCTGGTCGCCGGAAATCGTATTCGGTGGCATGTCCGGCGTGGTCTATGCCCTGGTAGGCGCGGTGATGGTGCTACAGCGGGTCGCTCCCCGGTGGAGTGATGTACCTGCGGGTATCGTGATGCTGGCGGTGGGCTGGCTGCTGCTCTGTGCCACCGGCTTGTTCACCCTGATATTCGGTGTCGGTGTTGCCAACGCGGCACACCTGGGTGGCTTTATCAGTGGCTCGCTGCTGACAGTGCTTTACTGCCTGCTTGGGGGAGCCCGCAACTTTTCGCTGTCGAGAGGAACGACTGACACTCCATGACGCTGCTTATTGTTTATGTGCTGATTGCGCTGGGTTTTTCCTTTCTGTGCTCGATTGCCGAGTCGGTCATACTGAGCGTGACCAAGCCCTATATCAGCCTGCTCGAGCGGGAAGAGCACCGGGCGGGCGCTGTGCTGCGCCGTCTCAAGGACGATATCAATGCGCCACTGGCGGCAATCCTGACCCTCAATACTGTCGCCCATACTGTCGGTGCGGCGGGCGCCGGTGCCCAGGCCGCTGCGGTTTTCGGCAATCAGTATCTGGGGGTGATTTCGGCCATCCTCACCCTGCTGATCCTTATATTTTCGGAAATAATTCCGAAAACCCTCGGCGCGGTTTACTGGCGCCAGCTGGCGCCGCTTACCGGTTATACGGTGCAGTTTATGGTGTGGGTGCTGTACCCATTCGTAAAGATGTCCGAGTGGCTGACCAGAGGGCTGTCCCATGGGCCGACACTGACCGGTTTCAGCCGCGAGGAATTTGCCGTGATGGCTGAGCTCGGCGAAGCGGAGGGGCAGCTGGAAGAACGTGAGTCGAATATTCTTCGCAACCTCTTTTTCACTCTGCGCGATCACTCGGTCAGGGAGGTAATGACACCCCGGACCGTGGTGTACTCGCTTTCCAAGGATGCGACGCTGGCGGAGGTTTACGAGGATGTGGAGAAAAGTCGCTTTTCCCGTATTCCCATCTATGAGCACAACGACCCGGATTGCGTGGTCGGCTTTGTCCTGAAACAGGAGCTGTTGCTGGCCTATGCGAAAGGCAACCAGGACGACAAGCTATTCCAGTTCCGACGCGATCTGTTGATGCTGCCCGAGACGGCCACCATTTATCAGGCGTTCCAGAAGATGCTCTCCCGCAGGGTCCAGATCAGTGCGGTACTGGATGAGTATGGCAGTCTGGAGGGCCTGGTTACCCTGGAAGATTTACTCGAGACTTTGCTGGGCGAGGAGATTGTCGATGAGGCGGACAAAACGCCGGATCGCCAATTACTTGCCCGCCGGCTCTGGCGCTGGCGCTCCAAGCGCTATGGATTAAAGGTGGACGAATCGGTAAAACAGGAGGATGATCCTGATGAGGATGAAGACGAGCGGCCGCAGTGAACCCTCGGGAACTTCTGCTGGCGCTGACCGGTCCATTGATTGAGCCGGGCGAGTTTTTGTCTGGTTACGTTCGGTTAAACGATGCCGGGCTAAAGAAGTCCCCGGCTTGACGTTGGCTTTAAATTTCGGGATTTTCGCGGTGCGCAAAAACCTGCTTTTCATTCTGCTCCAATCCGTACTGCTGTGTTCAGCCGTGCTGGCGGAGCCGGTGTCGCAGCAGGACGAACGCCTTGAGCAAAGCTGCGGTCAGCCCGAAGTCTCCACACTTTCCCTTCTCGATACCTTTGACGGCGATACAGACAGTGTACTGCCGCGATGTGCCGCCCTCTTCTCCGCAACTCCCAACTCCTGGGTCGGCAAGCCGCTGCCCGCGCTTGGTCTCGCACTTTCGCCGTTGCGTGATGGCCATGCCATACGCGCACCACCCTTCCGCGCTTAACTCTCTTTTTTCCTTTTTTCACTCAGTGGCCTGCGGCTTTGACAGTTGTGTCGCAGGATCACTATTGGGTTCTCCCGGCCACCACAACGCGGTGGCTGAAATGAAGAGTTAATGCCATGAAGAACTTAGATGTTTCTCAGTTACAGCAAGCTGACAGGCTGGTTTTCCCCGACGACTTCAGCGAGCTCTCACTGGGCTCGCCTGCGCTCGAGTTTATTTCCGATTTTAAAGAGCACTCGGCTGCGGTGCTGGCGCCCTCGATGAAGGCGCTCGATGCCGCATTGTTAATGCGGATTGGTCATCGCAGTACCATGCTCGTGGTAGACGGCAGGGGCGAGTTGGCTGGGCTTCTCAGTGTCGAGGACGTTTCTTACCAGAATTTGATGCAATGGGTGGCCTCGGGTGTGTCGCGCGAAGAGCTTACGGTTAGCGACCTGATGCGGCCCCGTCATATGCTCAAGTTCCTTGAGTACAGTCAAGTGGAACGCAGCACCATCGGTGATGTCCTCGCTGTCATGCGACGTGATGGCGAGCGCGACTGCCTGGTGGTGGATACGGCCAATCACCAGGTACGAGGCCTGATCAGCGCCGGCGAAATCGGCCTGCGCCTGCATGCGGAGATCCGTATCGAAGACGTACCGAATGTGGCCGAGTTAATGAAGAGCCTGTCACTGGTGCACTGAGACGTTCCAGCTAACCTCTCCTATGACCGTCAGGATGCCGGGTCGACAGTGCCACCCAGGCTGCTGTTGACCCGGAACCAGCCGGTGACGCTGTAGCGGGGCCGCTGGACCGGCAACACCTCGTGAGGGAATTCCTCGCTCAGGAAAATCACCATCTGTCCGAAGCGGGGCTCTACCCGGAGTAGTGGTTCCTCCGCTTCGGTGTTGCCGTGCAGGACCGAGGGGTAGAGTGCCAGCTCACCACCATCCCGCGGCTGCCAGTTCGGTGTCAGGTAAAGGACGGTACTGAGGACCCGGTTGGTATTGCCATGGAAGGCGTCCAGGTGCTTTTGGTAGAAGGTGCCGCGATCGTAGTAGGCGTAGTGGCACTCATAGTCGAACAAACCCAGGATGAGATGGCGGTTCAGGCCGAGGCGCATTTCCTCCATCCAGTTCAGATACGCCGAGACATAGGCGTTATCGCGGTCCAGCCAGAAAATCCGGTCGCTGCGCACTTTGCGGTCCAGCTGGTGCTCTTCCTCGCGGCCGATACCCGCCCGCTTGAAATCAGCGTCGTCGAGGGAGCGGAAATGCCGCAGCAGGCCACCCAACATTGCCGGAGGCAGGGGGGCGCGCAAGACGATGTGGCCGTCCCTTCGCAGTGCATCGGCGATGCTCGTCAGGACCGGTTCCTCCAGCGGGGGCCGGGCGGTGGGGGGCGCCAGATTCAGGCTTGTATTCAACGGTGAGCTCCGGGGCAGGCAACGCGGCTCAGGACGGCCGCCGAGGCGCCTTATATACCGATTCCACCTGTCCGCAAAGCCTTTTATTCGCTATAAACCGACCGCCAAGTACTTTTGTCGGTGATCTCCGATTGCCACAGGTTTTCATCCCGGCGCCTGCTAGGCTTGCAGAAGATTGCCGTCTGGTAAGCCCGGCCACGGCGCCGGTAGAATACGCGGCTTTATTTGCCACTGGATTCGAGAACAAAAGATGGGAAACAGAACACCTCTGTATGACACTCATGTCGCCATGGGCGGCAAAATGGTTGATTTCGGCGGGTGGGATATGCCCCTGCACTACGGCTCCCAGCTGGAAGAGCACAACAAGGTGCGCACTGCCGCGGGTATGTTCGATGTCTCCCATATGACCGTGGTCGACCTCGATGGCGACGGCGCGCGGGACTACCTGCGCTACCTGCTGGCGAATGACGTGGCCAAGCTGGATGGCAAACCGGGCAAGGCCCTCTATACCGGTATGCTCAATGAGCAGGGCGGGGTGATTGATGACCTGATCGTCTACCTTCGCGACCCGGGCTACCGGGTGGTTGTGAACTGCGCTACCCGGGAAAAGGACCTGGCGTGGATGCAGCAGCAGGCCCAGAATTTTGATGTGACCCTCACCGAGCGCCCTGAGCTGGCAATGGTGGCTGTCCAGGGCCCCGAGGCACTGGAGAAGGCCAAAGCCGTTCTCGGCATCGAGTGGACCACCATTATCGATGACCTGAAAGTGTTTGAGAGCGTGGCCCGCGGTGACTGGTTCGTGGCGCGCACCGGTTACACCGGTGAGGACGGCCTGGAAATCATGCTGGCGGCCGAGGATGCGCCCGGTTTCTGGCAGGCGCTGGCCGATGCCGGTGTCGCTCCCTGCGGCCTGGGTGCGCGGGATACCCTGCGTCTGGAAGCGGGCATGAACCTGTACGGCCACGAGATGGACGATGAGACCTCCCCGCTGGCAGCCAATATGGGCTGGACCATTACCTGGGAGCCGGAGGAGCGTGATTTCATCGGTCGCAAGCCGCTGGAGCAGGAAAAGGCCGAAGGCCGGAAAGAGAAACTGGTAGGTCTGGTGCTGGAAGAGCGCGGCGTACTGCGCGCGGGCCAGCCGGTAGTAGTGGACGGCACCGAGGACCGCGGTATCATCACCAGCGGAACCTTCTCGCCGACCCTGGGCTTTTCTATTGCCCTGGCGCGGGTGCCGGTCACGGTGGGCGATACAGCGCAGGTTGAAATCCGTAAAAAATTGGTGCCGGTCAAGGTGGTCAAGCCCTGCTTTGTCCGCAACGGCAAGTCGGTAATCTAAGGCCGCAACAGCAGTGGGCGTGGTGAGGGCCGCAGAGCCGAATTCCCGCGCCCCGGCGGCGGACAACCCAATTCAGAGAGCTTAATCGAGGGAATACAGAATGAGCGAGATTCGCAGCGAATTGAAATACCTTTCCAGTCACGAGTGGGCGCGGCTGGAAGAAGATGGCACTGTCACCGTGGGTATCAGTGACCATGCTCAGGATGCACTGGGCGATGTTGTTTACGTGGAGCTGCCGGAAGTGGGCGCCACCCTGGCCGCTGGCGACGAGGCCGGCGTGGTTGAGTCCGTGAAGGCGGCTAGCGATATCTATTCCCCGATTTCCGGCGAAGTGGTCGCAATCAACGAAGACCTTGAGGACGCTCCGGAAACCGTTAATGGCTCCCCTTATGACGACGGCTGGTTTTTCCGTGTGAAGCCCAGTGATGTGAGCGAGCTGGAAAACATGCTGGACGCCGACGCCTACCGCGAGGAAGCGGAGGACTGATCGCACCGCGATCAACTCCAGGCAAAAGAAAAAGCCGCACAGGGATGACCCGTGCGGCTTTTTTTATGGGTTCGTTCGCCTTATCTGGGTTGGCGCTGTGCAATCACATCGGCTGCAGCAGTGATTTCAGGCCCACACGTTTCAGGTAGCTGCTCAGGGTTTCCTCGATTTGCTCTGGGCAGTGGAGCTCGAGGCACTGCTCGAGGAGGCTGTCCATATCGGCCTTGGTGACCGCGCGCATAGCGGCTTTTACCCGGGGCAGGTTGGTGGCGTTCATCGACAGGACGTCGTAGCCCATCGCCACCAGCAGCAGAGCGCCACCCGGATCGCCGGCCAGCTCTCCACAGATTCCGACTTTGGTATCGGCAGCGTGTCCCGCGTCTACCACATGGCGAAGTGCCCGCAGCACCGCCGGGTGCAGTGCATGATAAATATTGGCCACACGACTGTTGTTGCGATCCACCGCCAGCAGGTACTGGGTCAGGTCGTTGCTACCCACGGATATAAAATCGGCTCGTTCGGCCAGCTCCCGAGCCTGGTAAACGGCGGAGGGCACCTCGATCATGATCCCCAGTGGAGGCATGACGATATCGTAGCCCTCGTCGACCAGCTCGCTGTGGGCGCGCTCTACCAGTTTGCGGGCGGCCTCCAGTTCCCCCAGCCCGCTGATCATGGGTAGCATGATGCGCAGGTTGTCGAGGCCGAGGCTCGCTTTCATCATGGCCCGGACCTGACCCAGGAAAATTTCCGGGTGGTCGAGGGTGACCCGGATTCCGCGCCATCCCAGGAACGGGTTGGTCTCCTCGATAGGGAAGTAGGCCAGCGCTTTGTCGCCGCCGATATCCAGGGTGCGCATGGTCACCGGTCGCGGTGCGAAGGCCTCCAGCTGTTCGCGGTAGATCTCCCGCTGCTCCTCTTCCGAGGGGAAGCGGTCGCGCAGCAGGAAGGGGACTTCGGTCCGGTACAGGCCGACGCCTTCGGCCCCACGCTCCAGCGAGCGCACCACGTCGGCCATCAATCCGGTATTTACCCACAGGCGCACCCGATGGCCGTCGGCGGTTTCACCGGGCAGGCCCGCCAGATGATCCAGGTGGCGGGCCAGTTCGCGCTCTTCCTCAACGATACAGTCGTAGCGGCGTCGCAGCTCCGTGGTCGGATGCACATAGAGTTCGCCGCGGTAGCCATCCACTACCAGTTCGGCGCCGTCGATCCGTTCAAACGGGAGTTCCTGGGCGCCCATGACGGCTGGCAGGCCCATGGCGCGGGCAATGATCGCCACATGGCTGTTGGCGGAACCCTTGATCGAGACCAGCCCGATGAGTTTTTCCCGCGGCACATCGGCCAGTGCTGCGGCGGTGAGTTCCTCGCCGATCAGGATGGCGTTGTCCGGGTAGTCGCGCTCGCTCTGCTGTTGCTGGCGCAGGTGCATCAACACCCGGGCACCCAGATCGCGTACGTCGGCTGCGCGGTCGCGGAAGTAGGAGTCGGACATGGCCTCGAAGCGGCGCACATGCTCCAGCATGACTTCCGCCCAGGCGCGGCTGGCGCTGAGCTGCTGGCCGCGGATGCGATCGCACACTTCCACGGCCAGAGAGTTGTCGTCGAGCATGCTGATATAGGCATCGAACAGGGCCCGCTCCTCCCGGTTCAGCTCGTCCTTCAGGCGTTCCCCCACGGCACGGATTTCTTCCCGTGCGGCCACCAGGGCCTGGTGGAAGAGTTCGAGTTCTGCCTCCACGTCCATGCAGCAGCTGTAGGGTACGGTGGACAGGCTCGCCGGCGGGGCGACGATATGGGCGCGGCCAATGGCCACCCCCGGGGAGGCGGCAATACCGTCGAACTTGGCCTCGCGACGCTGCTGGCCGATGGTGGCCAGGGCACCGGTGGCCTCGGCGTGGGCGATGACGCCGGCCAACTGGGCCGACAGCGTGACCAGGAAGGCCTCTTCGCCTTCATCGAAACGGCGCTGTTCCGCCTGCTGAACCACGAGCACGCCGAGTACGTTGCGATGGTGGATGATGGGGGTGCCGAGAAAGGCGCTGAAACGCTCCTCGCCAGTGGCGGGAAAATACTGGTAGGCCGGGTGAGCCTCCGCCCGCTCGAGGTTGATCGGTTCCTCGCGGGTGACCACGTTGCCCACCAGGCCCTCACCGGGCTCCAGGCTTACCTGGCCGACGGAATCGGGATTGAGGCCTTCGGTGGCCATCAGAACGTAGGAGCCGGATTGCTTGTCGCGCAGGTAGATTGAGCAGACGCGGGTGTCCATCACCTCGCGCACGCGGTGCACGATGATGTCCAGCACTGCGGGCAGGTCGCGGGCCGCGTTGACTTGCTGAACGATGCTGCGCAGTGATCCGAGCAAAGGCCTTTCCTCGCCAAGGTGCGGAGTGAATGAAGTGCTGCGGGAGCAGGGAAGCTCTTAAAGCCTGAGATATCGCGGGCTTACTCAGAGGTTCCCTATTCCTGTTCCCGCTCCCAGCGCTTTTCCAATTGTATCTGCTGTGGCGCCAGTTCGGTCAGCGCGCGACGGTATACCTCGCGCTTGAACGTCACCACTTTGGTAAGGGGGTGCCAGTAACTCACCCAGCGCCAGTGGTCGAATTCGGGCTTGTAGCCATTGTTGAAGCTGATTGCACTCTCCGGAGCCTGCAGCTGCAGCAGGTACCACTTTTGCTTCTGTCCGATGCAGAGCGGTTCGGAGCGGCGGCGCACAAGTCGCTGCGGCAGTCGGTAGCGTAGCCACCCGCGGGTGCAGGCAATCAGACTGACCTGGTCGCGCGTGAGGCCGATCTCCTCATAGAGCTCACGATAGAGTGCCTGTTCCGCGCTCTCACCCGGATTGATGCCGCCTTGGGGAAACTGCCAGGCGTCTTTGCCCCCGACCCGTCTCGCCCACAGCGCCTGGCCGCGGTCGTTCAACACGATGATGCCGACATTCGGGCGGAAGCCCTCGGCATCGATGTTGCTGCTGTTTTCGGCGCCGCGGCCGCGATTTTTGCGTCCGCTATTGGCGGGTGCATCGTTGCGGTTCGAGTGCCTGGCGGACCTGCGGCGGTTCTTGCGTCCGGCGGATGCCGGCTTGCCGTCGCCCAAAATACTGTCCTCGATATCACTGGCGCACGGCTTGCCGCCGCGCATACTTGTCCAGCATTGTTCCACAGCGACGGTATTACGGCAATTCGCGAAAGCGTCACTGTGAACGGGAGCGCGGGAGGGTAAAATGCCCGCCGCTGGAGGGAGCGTGTAGGCGGCAAAAAACACCTCTGGCACCTATAGTTATTGGGGGAGATGGCAGTGCAACTGGCAATTTTTGACCTGGACAACACGCTGATTGGTGGCGACAGCGATCACGCCTGGGGAGAGTTTCTCGTCCAGCACGAGCACGTTGATGGCGAGCGTTATCGCTCCGCCAACGATCGTTTCTATCAGGATTATCAGCGGGGTGAGCTGGATATATTCGCCTATCTCGAATTCGCCCTCGAACCACTCGCCCAGCTCAGCCGGGGGCAGCTCAACAATCTCCACCGGGAGTTCATGCAGGAAGTGGTGAGCGAAATCTGGCTGCCGCGGGCAGAAGAGTTAATCAGTCGGCATCGCCGCCAGGGCCACCATATTATGATCATTACCGCGACCAACCGGTTTGTGGTGGAGCCGATCGCGGAGCGTCTTGGCGTGGACAGCCTCCTCGCGACAGAACCCGAGGAAGTAGAGGGTCGCTTTACCGGCAAGGTTGTGGGGCATCCCTGCTATCAGGGTGGAAAGGTGGTACGCCTGCACCAGTGGCTCGAGCAAAACCCAGGGTTTGCCGGCGATGAGAAATGGTTCTATAGCGATTCCATCAATGACCTGCCACTGTTGCAGGAAGTGGATCACCCGGTGGCGGTGGATCCCTGCCCGCGTCTGCAGGCAGAGGCCGAAAAACGGGGCTGGCCCATTATCAGCCTGCGCGATTGAGTGTTGAGTAACCCGCGGCTGGCTGCCAGTGGGTGAACCTGACTGAGTTTGATAGGGGATGCATGTGACAAGAGCGATGATTGGGCGCGCCCGTGGTGCGCTGCTGTTGGTCGCGTTGACAGTGGTTGGTGCCTGCGATAGCAAGCGGGCCAGCGAGGAGGCGCCGGAAGCGGAAGAGCGCCAGGTTGTTGAAGTTGTGGATCAGCAGGCGGCCGAGTCGCTCTCCCGGGCTGTCTGGGAGGCCGGCCAGGCCCAGGTCGCTGACGTTCAAGCAGCCATTGAAGCACTGAATCGTGCAGTGACGACCCTGCTGGAAACACCCTCTGAAGATCATCTGGAGGCAGCGAAGCTGGCCTGGTTGGATGCCCACCGGGAGTTTGCCGGCGTATTGCCCTATATCCGCCTCGCTTTTGCCCCGGCACCATTGCGTGATGACGGGCGCGAACTGTTGCTGAAGGTGGACAGCTGGCCGGCGCAACCCGGTTACCTGGATACCGTTCCCGGTTATTCCGAAAGTGGCATCGTTAACGATACCGCGGTAGAGCTGACGCTCGCCAACCTCCGTCGCCAGCACCGGCTGACGGCACACGAGGAAGCCAGTACCGGTTTCCACGCGCTGGAAGTGATGCTCTGGGGCCCCACCAGCGAGCGGATTGCCGATGACTTCATCGCTGTCAGTACCGGAGAAAAGCCCGAAGCCCTGGCGACCAACCGGCGCCGTGAACTGACCCGATTGATGGGTGAGGCACTGGCCGAAGATATCGACAGGCTCGCGAAGCGTTTGCCGTACGGAGCCAATGATCTGTCGCGGCCATTCCTCGCCCTCGATCCGGTGTCGCGCCTTCAGCAGATCCGGGCCATCCACGCGCAGGTCATTGACGAGGAGCTGTTGCGGCGCTTGCCGGAGAGTTCTGAGAGCGATGTTGAAAGTAGTCGGGCGGCAGACTCCAAGCAGGCAATGCTGGCCATGTTGCGAACCCTGCAGGCGAACTGGCTGCCGGCTAGTGGCGCGGGAATGGCGGAATTGCTTCTGGACCGCTATCAGCAGGAGGCTTTAGCGGAACACTTTGTCGCTCTGGAGGAGCTGTTGCTCTCAATGGAGGATCCGATTGAGCTGGCGGAGCTGAATCAGCTCGCCCGGGCGCGGCAGCTTATGGAGGCCGTGGCTGGCCTGATGAGCGGCACTCTGGAAGTGCCCGCCGCAGAGGAAGACATGACCCCGGTCTCCCTGCAGGGCCAGTAGGCCGACTTTACGGGTCCGGAAACGACGAACCCCGGCGAGTGCCGGGGTTCGTGTTCATGGAGCCTGGCCTTGCGGCCGGCTGCTGTTTACCAGCTACGTACAGGACCGGTGTCGACGTGTACGAAGCCGCTCTTCGGATAGTGACCTACACCGCCAGCGCGCAGTTCCATCGCCGCCTTACGCAGGGTGGAGGTGCTGATACCCGGCATCCGGATGTCCAGCGCCATGCCGCGAGTATGGTAGCTGCGGCGGGCCACACCGCGGCCAGCGGCACGCAGTTTGGCGTTGGTCTTGGCTGAACGGTAGCCGGAGATAATCTCCACTTCACCGTTGTAGTTCAGTTTCTCTTTCAGCTTGTACACGATGTCGAACAGCTTCGGGTCCATACGTGTCACTTCGTTGGCGCGGTGGTCGCGCAGCAGACGGTTGAACTGCTTCAGTCCAGCGCTGTCATAATCGCCATTAGACCAGTAAGCCGTGTTCAGACGCTCGCCGGTGTGCAGGTTGCGCATTTTCAGAGTGCGCGCATTACCCACTTTAGCGAAAGTCGGGCTGGCGGCGACGGTTGCTGCTGCTGCACCAGTCACAGCCAGGAATCGACGTCTGGAAAGATTCTTAATACCCTGTTTCATACCCTAATCTCCGCCTCTCGTATCTCTCGTGGCAAGCCCGCTGTGGCGTTTGTTTGCCTTCGGGCTTGGGAAGTAATGTACAAAAAATAACCAGTGGTTACAAATCGTACAGCCCTAATGAGGAATTAGTCGAAGGCGGAACTTGGAATTTTTTTCTTCTGGTCTACGCAAAACTGATTCAAACCTTTCTTTTGGGTCGATTAAAGGCCCCTTTTCCGAGACAACGTTGTCATTTAGGCCATCCGCACTAAAATTTCATTTTTCTCTGACTGGTAAGTTCTATTTCCGTGTTCGGAAGCCGAAAACCGCGGAAAAGCCCGGAATCTGGGCGCTGGAAGGGAGGGGGAAGACTAGTCTGCAGCTTGGCTGTCGGCCCTGGAAGCGTCCTCGCGCTGGTCTTTCTGGTAGATATCCCGACGGAAGTGGGCGCGCCCCTCACCGTCGACCCAGGCAGTGAGATAGCTGATGAACAGCCGCGGGGGCTCTTCCACACGGATATTGAGGGTCTCATCCCCGGTGGCGGCTTCGGCCACCCGGGTGCGATCCCAACCCTGGGGGCGGAGCAGTGCGTAGGCCAGCTCCTCCGGCTCCTTCAGGCGGATACAGCCATGGCTGAAGGCGCGCTCGTTGTGCTTAAACAGGCTCTGAGCCTGGGTGTCGTGCAGGAAGATTGCCTGTTTGTTCGGCAGAATAAATTTCACATGGCCGAGGGTATTGCCGGGGCCGCTGATCTGCCGCAGGGTCGCCTGCCCCTCGGCGGCCCGGGTCAGCGTCTCCGGCGAGATCGGACGGGTATCGCTGCTGCCGTAGTTGACGACACGATAGCCGTGGCGATGCATAGCCTCGGGATTATTGCGGGCCTTGGGCAGCAGCTCGGTAAGCAGGATGCTGCGCGGCACGGTCCAGGTGGGGTTGAAGACCACATTGGTAATGCGGCTGCGCAGGGAGGGGGTGCGGGTGCTGGTCTTTCCCACCACCGTTTTCATACGCAGGGTAACGCGACCCTTCTCGACCAGCTGTAATTCATACGCGGGCACGTTCACCAGCAGGTAGCGCTCTCCCGCCTGGGCGGCCAGCTTTTGCCACCGCTCTGCATTCACCTCCAGCTGGTGGGCCCGCTCGGCGGGCGACACGGACAGCTGCATCAGGGTTGCGCTGTCGATATTACCGGTCACCTCGAGCCCGTGGCGGCGCTGGTAATTCTCCACCGCACGGGCCAGCGCACTATCGTAGCGATGATCGTCGGGCTGGCTATTGGCAGGCAGGGGGGGCGGGGTCCCCCGATAGTCCCCGTAGAGTCGCAGAATCTCCCGCAACTGGGCGACGCGGGGGCTGCGCACCCCCTGCTGCAGCGGCTCGCCTGCGGCTGGGGGTTGCCAATCCGCAGCCAGGTCACGGTAGCGCGCCGCCGCAGTCTGCAGGGCGCGAACAGTCGCTTGCGGCTTCAGGGCCGCCTCCCCGGTGTTCGATCCTGAAGCCCAGCTGGCGCTCAGGGCTCCGATCGAGACTGCGAGTGTCGCCACCAGCAATGGCCAGCGGCGCGGCTTGCCTTGCATGGTTCACCCCGACTCGCTCTGCACCCGCACCGCAGTGGCTCTTGCGGCATTTTCGCTGCTGTCGCCGTCCTGCTCGTAGATGTCCGGGCGGAACTGGAGCAGGCCATCCTCATCCACCCAGGCGGTCCAGTAAGCGATGTACACCGGCAGCGGTTTTTTCAGTGTGACCGCACGGGTTCGGCCGGTGTTGAGGTACCGCTCTGCGCGGGCTGGCTCCCAGTCGTTCTGTTCCAGCAGCATCATGCGGGCAAATTCCAGCGGCTTTTCCAGGCGGATGCAGCCGTGGCTGAATGCCCGCTGCGGGCGCTTGAACAGGTGTTTGCTGTTGGTGTCGTGGAGGAAGATGGCCTCCCGGTTGGGAATGATGAATTTGACCCGGCCGAGCGCGTTTTCCGGTCCACCTTTCTGGTGCAGGCTGATTTTCCCGCGCCGGATGCCGGCGATATTGCCAGCGGTGAAAGGCACTGCGCGGCCGCTGTGGCTGACCAGCCGAAAACCTTTGGCCCGCAGCGCGGCACTGCCCTTAGGCAGCAGCTCGTGCAGTGCGATATTGGGCGGTACTCGCCAGATGGGGTTGAACACCACCCGGGTCATGCGGGTCGAGAGCTGGGGTGTCGCGTGCTTCGGCTTGCCGACAACCACACGCATTCGGTACTGCTCACGACCGTTTTCCATCAGGCGCAGACTGAAGTCAGGGATATTGACCAGGATGTAGCGTGTACCCAGTTCCCGCGGTAATTGCTGCAGCCGGTCGAGGTTGGCAGCCAGGGTGCGGGCACGCTCGGCAGGGGGGATATTCAGCAGGGCACGGGTGCGGTCGTCCACCAGTCCGTCATCTCTCAGGCCATGGCGACGTTGGAAGCGGCGCACCGCGGCCTGCAGATCGGCGTCATAGGCGTCGGCATGTCGGCCGTCGCCGCTGGTCTGGTCATTCATGACCAGATCGCCGTACAGCATCATCAGGCTGCGCAGTTGTAATACCCGCGGGTCGCGGGCGCCGGGGGCAATGGTCTGGCCCCCGGCCAGCGGTTGCCAATGATCCCCCTGCGCGAGCTCGCGGTAACGGGCCAGCTCCTCGCGCATCAGCGCGTGTTGGCGACCATAGGGGATGAATGGGTCAGAACCGGAGAGTTCTGTGACTACATTGGTTTGCGGGTCCGGAGCGGCACTGGCGGCCACCGGCTCTGCACCGAGACAGAAGGCCAGGGCCAGCGCCAGCGCGCTGCAATGCTGAGGATGCGCGTGAAGATGTTCGAGGGAATTGCCAACACCCATAACTTACCCCTGTGAGTCGGAAAGCGTCTGGTTGACGGATTGCCGTGCTCACAGTGGTAATTTGTGACCGGGTTGGCCCCAAGTCTTTTGCAGAATTCCGTGCGGGGCTAGTGGGGCGGAGTCGAGCTATCTAGGGGGATCGGGGCGGCGTGCGCCGCCCCTCCAGCGGGCTCAGAACTGGTTGGCGGCCAGTCCGTCCTTGCCGTAGATGTCCGGGCGGAAGTTGAGGCGGCCCCGGCCGTCCACCCACGCGGTCCAATAGGTGACGTAGACCTTCACGTTCTTCTTCATCTGCACCTCGGTGGTTTCGTCGCCGACGGTCAGCTGGTCGATACGCCACTGGTCCCAGTCCCCCTCGGGGCTGAGGAGGGCCTCGGCCAGATGCCGCGGCTTCTCCAGGCGAATACAGCCGTGGCTGTAGGCGCGCTCGGTGAGCGAGAAGAGGCTGCGGGCGCGGGTGTCATGCAGGTAGATTTCGTCAGTGTTCGGAATCTCGAACTTCACCCGCCCGAGGATGTTCTCCTCACCGCCCAATTGACGCATCAGGAACGAGCCCTGCCCGGCGGCGGAGAGGTTTTGCGGGGTCAGTGGCAGGTGGTCGCCACTGCCATTCACGACCCGGTAACCCATGCGTTGCATACCACCTGGATTGGCCCGCGCCTTGGGCAGGATCTCCTTGACCAGGATACTGCGCGGCACGGTCCAGGTGGGGTTGAAGACCACCCGGCTCACCCGGGTGGTGATCTCCGGGGTGGCATGCTTGGGCTTGCCCACCACCACATTCATGGCCAGGCGCACGCGGTCATTCTCCACATACTTCAGGCGATAGGCCGGAATGTTGACCTGGATGAAGCGCTCGCCCAGCTCGGCGGGCAGTGCTTCCCGGCGTCGGATATTGTTCTCAATGATGCGAATGCGTGCTGTCGGCGACAGGTTGAGTCGCTTGCGCGTCTCGCGACCGACGATGCCGTCTGCTTTCAGGCCGTGGCGCTCCTGGAAGCTGAGCACCGCTTCGTGCAGGCCACGGTCGAACTTGTCACGCTCGCCGCCGCCGTAACCGTAGTAGCCGCGGTAATCGCCATACAGTGTCAGCATCTCGCGCAACAGTGCTACATGGGGGTGTTTGGCGCCGATGGTCATGGCCGGTCCCGGCGGCATGGGGCGCCAGCGTCCGCTTGCGGCGATCTGGCGATAGCGATCCAGCTCGTAGCGCAGTGCCGAGGCGTCGTTGCCGAAGGGATCGTTGGCCGGGTAAAAGGGCCCTTCACTGTTTTCTGGCACCCGACCCACACTGGGGTGCCCGCCATCACTGCGCAGGTAGCGCTGGTAGCCGTTGCGCGGCGGCAGACCGCCCGGCGCGAAGCGAGCGCGATTACCCCTGGCGTTGTGGCTGTTGCCATCGGCGGAGCGGGGTACTGCGCGGTAAGACGAACTGTCCTGGGAATAGTGGCGCGAGCGATCGGTTGAATAGTCGCGGCGATAGTTGTCGCTGCCGCTGGTCTCGCCGCGATTGTAGCCGCGGAAATACTGGCGCCCGCTTGGGCTGGGAGAGGTCTGGCGGCCAACGCGGTGACTGGCCAGACGGAACCCCTCCGTCAGCGTGCTCACGGGGGTGATATCGCGCTTGGGGCGGACCCGGGGCTTGAGATTATCCAACTGGGTGTCCTGGGCGTAGGAGACGAAGGCGTCAGTCAGTAGCACGTCCAGTACCGCCGCCATCTGCAGTCGCTGCGGCGTATCCCGCAGGGTGCGGTCGAAATAGCCCAGGTGATAGCGGTAATCCACCATGCTGCTCGGATTGCCGGAACTGGCCGCAGTCAGTTGCTTGAGCAGGTCATTGGCGGTGTCGCTCAGGCTGTAATTATCGAACCAGAGCAGACGGTAGTCGGTGCGCTCATAGATACGCCGTACTGCGGCCGGGTTGAAGATAGGGTCCTGTGCCGGCCAGGATTCCGGGTTTTCCACCAGCCAGCGGATCAGGTGTGGCTGGACGGCATTCTCCGGCAGCACCGGCACCGTTTTCTGGTTGGCGCTAAAGGCATAGTAGAGGGCAAATACACACAGGCTGCCGAGAATCAGCAGCGGCAACGGTGATTTGCGTGTGCGGCGCTCTGGGTTGAAATACGACATGGTACCTCAGCGATGCTGCAGGGCCCGTCTGCTTATCTGTTTTGATGAGTAGCCGGGCGCCAGATCGTTCATACCTTCCCAACCTGCGGCGAGCCGGTCCTGTTGTTCGTCGATATCTATCGACGGCTCGCCATTGTCATGCGTCCCGCGCGACTTTCCTTATTGGGGCTGGATTGGCGGCACGAAACTCAACCAAACCAGACCCGTGAAAATAAGTATGGCAACAAATGCAAAATTTGCTTGGCGCCGAATGTATTTCACCTTACGAAGACTGGTATTGACTGGACTGAATGTGCGGTCCCGGTCAGCACTGAATCAGTGCTGAAGCGATAGGCGATAGCTCACTCTGCCGACAGGGTGAACTGGCGCAGTTGGCCCGCAGGTCTGCCTTCCCGGTAGGTCTGTTCCCACAGCTGGGTGGTGCCGTTACTGTGCACTGCCACGATGGTGCTGGCTCTGGTGCCGTAAGGGCCAGGAGTCTCGGCAGCGATACTGCCGGGGAAATCTCCCCGTTCGATTCGGACAAAAATCGGTGACAGAGCGCTCTCCAGTGCAGGGCCGACGCCGGTGTAGGGGAGCGCTTCCGGCGGTGCAGGTCGCTGATCCCGCAGCAGTGCCAGGGCGCGGTCGACAAAGTTGGATTCCCTGAGGTCCGCTGGCATGCCGTTAAGGAGCTCGGCGAGGGCGGCGCGCCCGCGTTCCACCTTGGGCCAGGGCGCGTCGGGGGTGCCGTTGGAGATCCCGTGGACGCCGGGGGCAAAACGGAAAGGCTGGTGCCGGTTACCGGCGCAAACCAGCTCATCCGATGCGCCCAGGTGGAAGAGGAGGGCGTTGAAGCCCCGGTAGCGATCGCGCTCCAGGGCCTCCGCGAACGCCAGAGGGGAGGCCTGCCCCTGCAGGAAATCCCTGGGAATGTCACCCCGGGAGAGCGCATCTGGCGGGCTGGGAATGTCGGGCTCCCGGATATTGGTGACTGCCGCCACGCGGCCGGACGCGATGCCCGCCCAGGTGCCGCCTGCCTCCAGGTCTCGGCCTGCCACCATCCGTGTCCCCGGCCAGGGTCCTGCCGGTTCGGCGGGCCGCTGGTAGAACTCGTCCCGGTTGGCCAGCATCAGCAGCGGGTAGTTCGGGTGGCAGTGATAGGCGAACAGCAGCAGACACATAGATAGTTGAGGTTTCCTCTCCGGAAGGGCAATGATAGCCATCTTGGGGCGCGAGCGTGAGGTCACGGCCCCGGGCTTCTGGTAAGATTTCCGCCTCAACTTTTACGCCGGATACAGTGAACAGCCGATGATTCCCTACCCGCAGATCGATCCCGTTGCCGTTGCCATCGGCCCGCTCAAGGTGCACTGGTACGGCCTGATGTACCTGGGAGGCTTTATCGCCGCCTGGTGGCTGGCGCTGCGTCGCAGCCGCAAGCCCTGGTCGCCGGTGATCAAATCCGAGGTGGAGGATCTGATTCTTTACTGTGCCATCGGTGTGGTGGCCGGTGGGCGTCTCGGATATATGTTTTTCTACAATTTCCCGCAGCTGGTGGCGGAGCCGCTGTCCCTGTTCAGGGTGTGGGAAGGAGGCATGAGCTTCCACGGCGGCCTGGTCGGTGTGATGGTGGCGGCAGCGATCTACGCGCGCAAGATCGGTACGACTTTCCCGGCACTGCTCGATTTTGTCGCGCCACTGGTGCCAATCGGGCTGGGGCTTGGCCGGCTCGGCAACTTTATCGGTCAGGAGCTCTGGGGGCGCCCGACCGATGCGCCCTGGGGAATGGTGTTCCCGCGGGATCCGGAGCTGCTGGCGCGGCATCCGTCCCAGCTCTACCAGGCATTCCTGGAGGGGCTGGTGCTGTTTGCTGTGCTCTGGTGGTTCTCCAGCAAGCCGCGTCCGCGCCTAGCGGTAGGTGGTCTGTTTGTTCTTCTTTACGGTGTATTCCGCTTCCTGGTGGAGTTCGTGCGTGAGCCGGATGGTCACATTGGTTTCGACCTGTTCGGGTGGATGACACGGGGACAATTGCTGAGCCTGCCCATGATCGCCGCCGGCATCATCCTGTTGGTGTGGAGCTACCGCACCCAGCCACTGCCCGAAGGGCGTACTGCAGCCAAGAGTGGAACCTAATAAAAGATGAAGCAGTATCTCGATCTTATGCGCCATGTGCGCGACAACGGCACCCGCAAGAGTGACCGAACCGGCACGGGCACGGTCAGCGTGTTTGGTTACCAGATGCGATTCGACCTGGCCGAGGGCTTCCCCCTGGTGACCACCAAGAAGCTACATCTGCGCTCGATCATCCACGAGCTGCTGTGGTTTCTGAAGGGGGACACCAATATCGGCTACCTCAAGGAGCACGGGGTGCGAATCTGGGATGGCTGGGCCACCGAGAGTGGAGAGCTCGGGCCAGTCTACGGACACCAGTGGCGGTCATGGCCGACTGCAGACGGGCGCCAGATCGACCAGATCTCGGACCTCGTCGAGCAGCTGAAGAGTCGGCCCGACTCCCGCCGCCTGATCGTGAGCGCCTGGAATCCCGCCGACCTCCCGGACGAAGGCGTTTCCCCGTCGGATAACGCTGCTGCCGGCCGCATGGCTCTGGCACCCTGTCACGCGCTGTTCCAGTTCTATGTGGCGGACGGCAAGCTCTCTTGCCAGCTGTACCAGCGCAGTGCCGATATCTTCCTCGGTGTACCGTTCAATATTGCCTCCTACAGCCTGCTGACCTTGATGTTGGCTCAGGTTTGCGATCTTCGGCCCGGAGAGTTCATTCATACCTTTGGCGATGCGCACCTGTACCTCAATCACCTGGAGCAGGTGGAGGAGCAGCTGTCCCGGGAGCCGCTGCCCCTGCCGCAGATGCATCTCAATCCGGAAGTGACGGACTTGTTTGCTTTCCAGTTCGAGGACTTTGAGCTGAAAGGCTACGAGGCCCATCCCCACATTCCCGCACCGGTGGCGATATAAATGAAGGATGTTCCCATTGCGATGATCGCGGCCATGGCGCAAAACCGGGCCATAGGCCGCGACAACACTCTTCCGTGGCGGATTTCCGGCGACCTGAAGTTCTTCAAGCAGGTGACCATGTCGAAGCCTGTCGTCATGGGGCGCAAAACTTTTGAGTCCATCGGGCGACCGCTGCCCGGCCGCGCCAACATTGTTATCACCCGCAATCCCGAATGGCGGGCAGAGGGGGTGACCACCGTTTCCAGCCTCGAAGACGCGCTGTTGGTAGCCCGCCAGTCGGCTGCCGAAAGTGGCGCCGAAGAGGTGATGGTCATTGGTGGTGCGGAGATTTACCGCCAGGCGCTACCGATGGCGCGGCGGCTCTACATCACAGAAGTGGAGGCAGAGGTGGATGGAGACGCCTTTTTCCCGGAATTTGCGAATGGCTGGTCAGAAACCAGTCGGGATTGTTACCCGTCGTCGGACAGGGACGAATACAACTACTGCTTAGTTCAGTACGACAGGTCAAAATAAAAACGCCTTGATCAAACTTTAATCTTTCTGTTAGCTTTCGTGATCTCTCGCACATTTCGCTCCGCTGCATTTGTGTGCATGCAACCCGGGTTTGTTACCCAGGTGTTACCTAGCGACACATGCAGGTCGAGACTGTCAATCGGCATTTGAATAATCAAATCGGCTGTTTACAATGTGCGGCTCTTAGCTGTCTTCAAACCAAAATCACACCGCGTTGTGGCAGCTAAACCATCGCGACCATGTTGTGAAATATTGAACCCACTGGGGGGTCTAATGAAAACCAAGCGATTCATGGCTGTGGCGCTGACCACTGCGCTGTCTGCCGGCGCACTCTATGGCAGCGTAGCCACTGCGGATACACTCGATAACGTCCTGACCGTTGGTCAGCAGAAAACTGCTGCCGCTCAGGCGTCACAAAAGCGCATCGACAAGATTGCCGAAGAAACCACCAGCCTGCTGCAGGACTTCAAGGTGGTGAACAAGGAAATCGACGGTCTGCGTGTCTACAACCGTCAGCTCGAGAAGCAGCTGGCGAACCAGCTCGCCGTCATCAAGGAGTTGGACGAGTCCATCGAGAACGTCACTGTAATCGAGCGTCAGATCCAGCCGCTGATTCTGCGTATGCTGGATGGCCTGGAGCAGTTCATCAAACTGGACGCGCCGTTCAAGCTGGAAGAGCGTATGGCGAACCTCCAGGGCGTAAAGAACAATATGGACCGTTCCGATATCACCGTTGCGGAGAAATTCCGTCAGGTGCTGGAACTGTACAACTTCGAAGCCGAATACGCGCGTAAGATCGACAGCTACGGTGACACCCTGGTTGTTAACGGTCAGGACCGCGAAGTTAACGTCCTGCAGATCGGTCGTATCGCGCTGGTCGCGCAGACCACCGATTCCAAGGTTTCTCTGGCCTACGACAAAGAGCAGAAGGCTTGGGTTGAAATCGGCGCCGGCGAGTACCGCCGTGCCATTCAGAATGGCCTGAAGATCGCCCGCAAGCAGGCTACCCAAGACATCATGACCACGCCGATCCACGCTCCGGAGGCTGCGCAATGAAAACCACTTTCGCCAAACGCCTAGTATCTATGACGGCCGCAGTAGTGGCGGCTGGTCTTCTGAACAGCACTGCAGTGGCCCAGGACGAAGCAAAGTCCCTGGACCAGCTGCTGCAGATGGTGCGTCAGTCCAAGATTGCCGAATCTGCCGAGCACAAAAAGCGTGAAGCAGAGTTTCGTCGCCAGAAGGCCAACCAGCAGAACCTGCTGAACCAGGCCAAGCAAACCCGCACTGCCGAAGAAGAGCGTTCCGCGCGCCTGGAAGCCAAGTACCAGGAGCAGGAAGTAATGGTTCAGCAGAAGCGTGAGCAGCTGGACGAGCGCATGGGTTCCCTGAAAGAGCTGTTCGGTCACATGACCTCTACTGCTGGTGACCTGCGCGCCAACATGGAATCTTCCATTGTTTCTGCACAGTACCCGGGTCGTACCGAGTTCCTCGACACTCTGATCGACAAGATGAACTCCCAGACCAAGCTGCCGACCATCGAGGAAATCGAGCGTCTGTGGTACGAAATGCAGCGCGAAATCGTTGAATCCGGCAAGGTTGTTAAGTTCAACGGTACCGTGATCAAGCCCGACGGTGAGCAGGTAGAGCAGGAAGTAGTCCGTATTGGTAACTTCAACCTGGTTTCCGATGGCAAATATCTGGAAATGACCGACGCCAACAAAATGGCCGAGCTGATTCGCCAGCCCGACGGCAAGTACCTGTCCATGGCTTCGGACCTGCAGAACGCCACTTCCGGCTTCACCGCTTTCGGTGTTGACCCGACTGGCCCGACTGGCGGCTCCCTGCTGAAGGCACTGATCAACAGCCCGGGAATCGTTGAGCGCTGGCATCAGGGTGGCATCGTTGGTTACATCATCACCGGTGTTGGTGTGATCGCTATGCTGCTGGCCATCTGGCGCCTGATCGTACTGTCCGGTGTGAACAGCAAGGTTAACGCCCAGCTGCGTTCTGACTCCGCCAACACCAACAACCCGCTGGGTCGTGTTCTGGCCGTTGCCGAAGAGAACAAGGGTGTGGACGGTGAAACCCTCGAGCTTAAGATGGAAGAAGCGGTTCTGAAGGAGCGTCCGGCGATCGAGTCCGGCCTGAACCTGCTGAAGATCATCGCCATGGTAGCCCCGCTGCTGGGTCTGCTGGGTACCGTTACCGGTATGATCATCACCTTCCAGGCAATCACCATCTTTGGTGCCGGCGACCCGAAAGCGATGGCAGGCGGTATCTCCTCCGCACTGGTAACCACCGTACTGGGTCTGTGTGTGGCGATCCCGACTGTGCTGATGCACACCATCGTGAACGGCCGCGCCAAGCGTATCCTGCACATTCTGGAAGAGCAGAGTGCCGGTATTGTGGCGGAAAACGCCGAGCGTAAATAAGAGGAGGCGGCAACATGCACGCATTGTTTGACGCATGGGCCGCCGTCAACGCCTTTATGGCGTCGGGCGGGCCAGTACTGCTTCTGATCGCCGGCCTGACCTTCTTTATGTGGACGCTGATCTTTGAGCGCATCTTCTACTTCAACAAGAGCTTGAAGGGAGACGTGCAAGGTGCACTGGACCAGTGGGAGGCGCGCCCCGAGCGCAAATCCTGGGGTGCGCACCAGGTCCGCTACGCGCTGATCTCCCGGGTATCCGAGAAGATTCAGGACAATATGGACATGATTCAGGCCTGTGTGGCTCTGGCACCCCTGTTCGGGCTGCTGGGCACGGTCTGGGGCATGATCAACGTGTTCGAAGTTCTCGCGATTACCGGTGGTGGTGATGCCAAACAAATGGCCAGTGGTGTATCCATGGCCACCATCCCGACAATGGCGGGTATGGTGACCGCACTGTCTGGCGTGTTTGCCAACACCTACCTCCAGCGTAAAGCGGAGCGTGAAACCCAGCTGCTGGAAGACCATCTGACGATGGATCACTAAGGCACCGCATAAGGCAATGAGCCGGCCGAGGCGCAAGCTTATTTGCTGTGAAGGTTTAGCCAAGCCAGAAACTCTCGCGGAGTCCCGCAGGGGCTCCGTCGAGGAAGTTCGCTAAGAGAGTTGCTATGAGCAAGAGACAAAATACGGCAGAAGAAGAAGCAGGAGCGATTGACCTCACGCCCATGCTGGACGTGGTGTTCATCATGCTGATCTTCTTTATCGTCACCGCCACCTTTATCAAGGAGCCGGGCGTCGATGTGTTAAAGCCGGAAGCGACAACCGCTGAACTCAAAGCCGCCTCTATTCTGGTAGCGATTAACGAAAACGACGAAATCTGGATTGCCAAAGAGCAGGTAGACGATCGGCTGGTGAAGGTCACCCTCGAGCGTCTGTATGCAGAAAACCCCAAGGGGTGGTTGGTAATTCAGCCCGATAAGAAAGCGAGTATCGAGAAGGTTGCCCTGATTGCTGATGCTGCCAGGAGAATCGGTATCGAGAAAGTTTCGGTCGCGACAGAAAAGAGTTAACAGCTATGAACCCGGTAAGATTATTAGGGGCGGGTGTATTGGCAGTCGCCACCACCTTTGCCCTGATCTTCACCATGCATGCGTTGATTGCAGCAAACTTGGGTGCTCCCGAAGAGGAGGAGCAGATCAAGGTGGCTGACGTCGTGATGCCTGAGCAGAAGATCGAAACCCAGTACGACACCAGCAAGCCGGACAAGCCGGAGGAGCCGGAGCAGCCGCCCCCCGAAATGCCGGAGCCTGAGTTCGATGATCCGAACCTGGATGACTCCATCAATATGTCTGCACCGCGTGCTTCCGCATCGGTGCAGGTGGGTGGAATCGGCGGCTTCGCCAGCGAGGGTGATTACCTGCCCATCGTGAAGGTGGCTCCGCAGTATCCGCGTCGCGCACTGCAGCGCGGCATCGAGGGCTACGCGATCGTTGAGTACACCGTAACCAAAAACGGCTCTGTGCGTGATGCGCGGGTTGTGGAGGCCTTCACCAGTGACGGTCGCCCCACCACCATCTTCAACAGCGCGGCGATCAAGTCTGCACTGAAGTACAAGTACAAGCCGCGGGTGGTCGATGGTGAGCCGATCGAAGTTCCTGGTGTAAAAACCAAGATCAGCTTTAACCTGGCCAAGAACTAAAGGGGAAGCATATGAAGTTGACGACCATGACGAAGGGATTCTCCAAATTCGTCTTGCGAACGTCCGTGGCGCTGCCCTTGGTCTTGGCTCCCGCGGTCAGTGTTACCGTCCTCGAAGCGGTTGGGGTTTCAGCCCCGTTCGCCCAGGCGGACGCAGCAGAGGAAACGCGTAAGGTCCCGGCGATGCGGGAGAACGTGTTCAAGAAGCTGGGCAAGGTACAGGAAGCGGCAGACGCCGAAAACTGGCCAGCAGCCCTGCAGGCTCTGCGTGAGATGGAGTCCGGTGCGGACAAGTACAACGCGTATGAACGTGCGCAGATGTACTACTTCTACGGCTTCGTCTACTACAGCATGGAGCGGTACAAGGACGCGATTAACGCGTACAAGAAAGTACTCGCCCAGGGTGTGGAAAACATCCCGGTAGGGGTTGAGCTGAACACGCTCAAGACCATCGCCCAGCTGTACTTCGTGACCGAGGACTGGAGCAACGCGCTCAACTACCTGAACCAGTGGTTCAGCCGCGCGGATACCATTGGTGCCGCCGACTACGCCCTGCGTGGCCAGGTCTACTACCAGGCCGGTCAGGAAGGCAAGGCGCTGGCGGATATCAATAAAGCGGTATCCATGTACGAGAGCGAAGGCAAGGTGCCGAAGGAGAACTGGTACGGCTTGCAGCGTTACTTCTACTTTGAGAAGAACGACTACAAGAAAGTGACCGATATCCTGGAAAAACTGGTCAAGCACTACCCGAAAGGGGAGTACTACAAGCAGCTCTCTGGCATGTACGGTGAGCTGAAGCGTGAGAAAGACCAGCTGCACATGATGGAAGCGGCCTACATCGCCGGTGCCCTGGAGAAAGAGAAAGAGCTGTTGAATATGGCCTATCTCTTCATGGGTAACGAGATGCCTTACAAGGGCGCCAAGGTCATCAAGAAGGGACTCGACGAGAAGAAGATCGAGCGCACTTCCAAGAATCTGGAAACCCTGGCTCAGGCGTACCAGATGGCACAAGAGCTGCAGAAGGCAATTCCGCAGCTGGAAGGCGCCGCCAAGCTGTCCGACAAAGGTGAGCTTTACTCCCGTCTGGCCGGTATCTACCTGGACCTGGACAAGAACGAGCAAGCCGTGACGATGGCCAAGCGTGCACTGAACAAGGGTAGCCTCAAGCGCCCGGATCAGCTGTACATCGTGCTGGGTATGGCGCAAGCCAACCTCAAACAGTACGACGATGCTCTCGAGACCCTGAAGAAGGCATTGAAGGACGAACGTTCCAAGAAGTTCGCCGAGCAGTGGATTTCTTACGTCGAGAACGAGAAGAAGCGTGAGGAACAACTGGCAATCTAATTGTCGGTTCGAGCTCAGCAAAAAAAGGCCGCACTTTGTGCGGCCTTTTTTTGTGCCTTTTATTTGGGCGGGTTGCTCAAATGATCTACATGCAATCGGGAATAATTTGCAAAAGCGTTATTTTCGACTAATTAGTTAAAGTAGCTGATCAGCTTTTCCATCAATGGCAGTTTCCACTGCCTCAATTAACACCCTAATAACAATGAGGAGAGGTGTTATGGTCAAAGCTTATTCGCTAAATCCATTCTATTTTGTTCAATCCGATCGCTCTCTGATCCGCTCATTTCAGAATTGGCTGCTTGCTGCCCTGGTTACGCTGTTGCTGATTTTGCTTATGAGTCAGCTGATCGCTACGGAGTACAGGGCTCCCGATTCCGAGCAGTCCATCAAAGTCGAAGATATTCACTTGCCGGTACTCAAGCCAACGGTGAATCGCTTTGAGCCGCCGCAGAAAGTAGCGGATCCGCAGCCACAACCAATGCCACCTAAAGCCCGCACGGAAATTGATCCGGCAAATCCTGCGATCGTGATTGCACCGCCAGCGCCGGAGGGGGAGAAACTTGGGCCGGTGCTTGCCGACAGTGGGCCTGTGCCAATCTTCAAGCCTGCACCCCGCTATCCCCGCACTGCCTTGCGGCAGGGAATCGAGGGTTACGTGGTGGTTGAGTTCAGCATCGGTAGGGCTGGGAATGTGCTTAATCCGATCGTTGTCGGGGGGTATGACAGTGCCGGTAATCCGACTGACGTATTCAATCGAGCGGCAATCACGGCGGTAGAGCGGTTCAAGTATCGGCCGCAGCAGCAGGATGGCAAGCCTGTGGTGCGACATGGTGTGCGCAATCGCATTCGCTTCAAGCTGGCGGAGTGAGGTCAGCTAAAAAATAACAGGCGGCGCTATGCGCCGCCTGTCTCTTATGCTTAGGCCCGGCAGAACGAAGTAGTTACTCAGCCAAGATCCCTGACCGCACCCCGGTCGGCGCTGGTCGCCAGCATTGCGTAGGCCTTGAGTGCGGTGCTGACTTTTCGCGGTCGTTGTTCCCTGGGCTTCCAGGCCTCAGCACCAGATTGCTCCATTGCCTCCCGTCGCCGCTGTAATTCCTCTTCACTCACAACGACGTCAATCGTGCGTGCGGGAATATCGATACGAATGGTATCGCCGTCCTCTACCAGCGCGATATTGCCGCCGGCAGCTGCCTCCGGCGATACATGTCCGATGGACAGGCCGGAGGTTCCGCCGGAAAAACGACCGTCTGTAATCAGCGCACAGGACTGGCCGAGTCCTCTGGATTTGAGATAACTGGTGGGATAGAGCATTTCCTGCATCCCGGGACCACCTTTGGGCCCCTCATAGCGCACGATAACCGCTTCGCCTTCCTTCACCTCGCCATCGAGGATGTGCTTCACCGCCGTTTCCTGGCTCTCGACGACATGTGCCGGGCCCTCAAACTTCCACAGCGACTCCTCGACGCCGGACGTCTTTACCACACAGCCATTGGGCGCAAGATTGCCAAACAGCACTGCCAGCCCGCCCTCGCTGGAGTAGGCATGGTCTGCAGAGCGGATGCAGCCTGTGCGACGATCGCCGTCGAGTGTCGGCCAGCGGCAGGCCTGGCTGAAAGCGGTCTGGGTGGGAATGCCGGCCGGACCTGCCCGATAAAATTCATGCACTTCAGGAGCATCGGTACGGCGGATATCCCACTGGTCCAGCGCGCTGCGCAGCGACTCACTGTGTACAGTCGGCAGGGATCCATCAATCAACTGCGCCGCCTCCAGTTCACCCAGAATGGCCATCACGCCGCCGGCCCGGTGCACATCTTCGATATGGTATTTCTGTGTGTTCGGAGCCACCTTGCACAGCTGCGGGATCTTGCGCGAGAGGCGATCGATATCAGCCAGGTCAAAAGCAACCAGGCCCTCCTGAGCGGCGGCCAGCAGGTGCAAGATGGTATTGGTAGAGCCGCCCATGGCGATATCCAGCGCCATGGCATTTTCGAAAGCCGCCCGGTTGGCGATGGTGCGTGGTAGGGCGGTTTCGTCGTCACTTTCGTAGTAGCGTTTCGCCAGCGCAACGATTTCCCGCCCGGCGCGCAGGAACAGCTGCTCCCGGTCGGCGTGAGTGGCGAGCAGCGTGCCGTTGCCGGGCAGGGACAGGCCCAGTGCCTCGGTAAGGCAGTTCATAGAGTTGGCGGTGAACATGCCGGAGCAGGAGCCACAGGTGGGGCAGGCGGAGCGCTCATACTCGGCCACCTCGTCGTCGCTGGCGGAATCGGTGGCCGCTATGACCATGGCATCCACGAGATCCAGCTTGTGCTCCGCCAACTTGGTCTTGCCTGCTTCCATCGGCCCGCCCGAAACGAAGATCACCGGAATATTGAGCCGCATCGCTGCCATCAACATCCCGGGCGTAATCTTGTCGCAGTTTGAAATGCACACCAGTGCGTCTGCGCAGTGAGCGTTGACCATGTACTCCACGGAATCGGCGATGATCTCGCGGCTCGGCAGGCTGTAAAGCATACCGTCATGGCCCATGGCGATGCCGTCGTCGACGGCGATGGTATTGAACTCTTTTGCCACCCCCCCTGCGCGCTCGATCTCGCGGGCCACCAGCTGTCCCATGTCCTTCAGATGCACGTGCCCGGGCACGAACTGGGTAAAGGAATTGGCAACGGCGATGATGGGTTTCTGGAAGTCATCATCCTTCATTCCCGTGGCCCGCCAGAGGGCCCGGGCGCCGGCCATGTTGCGGCCGGCGGTGGTGGTGCGGGAGCGATAAGCTGGCATAAAACGTTCCGGCTAGATTCAGTAAATCGGGAGCGTTACTTTAACAAAAAAGCATTTGAGCCGGGATGATTTCGCGCTGAATAAGACAAATTGAACGCAGATTAGGATGTGCGTTTTGTTTATAGCCTCCAGCTAGCAATCAGTTTGCGAGCTGGAGGACCTTGCGTAATACGCGGGAGTTTCGCTGGATGTTGTACAGCGACTGTCGCGCTGTGGGCAGGTACCGTACCTCTATCTGCTCAAAGCCGCGCTCGATGAACCAGTGCTCCGCCTGGGTGGTGAGAACGTACAGTTCGCGGATCCCGAGCACCGCCGCCTGTCGTTCCAGGTGATGTAGAAGCTTGGCACCCCTGCCACCGCCGCGAAAATCGGGGTGGATAGCAACACAGGCGATTTCCGCAGCGACGTTTGCACCACTCTCATCGGCAATGGGGTACAGGGCGGCACAGGCGACCGGTGTGCCATCCACTTCCACCAGCGTAAAGTGCTCGATC
This sequence comes from Microbulbifer aggregans, assembly GCF_001750105.1. NCBI lineage: Bacteria > Pseudomonadati > Pseudomonadota > Gammaproteobacteria > Cellvibrionales > Microbulbiferaceae > Microbulbifer > Microbulbifer aggregans. The sequence continues at coordinate 538,952 of NZ_CP014143.1, read as the reverse complement.
TCGGCCTCCAGCTTCTCCCTGGAGCGCCGCACCAGAATGCCCTGTTTTTCCAGTGGACGGATCAGTCCGAGAATGCCGCCGACATCGGTGATCCGGGCCCGTCGTACCACTTCATAGCTGTCCCGGTAGACCATGGTCCCGGTACCCTCGCGGCTGAACAGCTCCTGTACCAGGGCGCCGTCCTGGGTGTAGCTCAACAGGTGGGTGCGGGGAATGCCGGCGTTGCAGGCCTGAATCGCGCAGCGTAACGCAGCGCTATCGGTCCGGGCTGCAACCTGTTCAGCCTGGACCAGGCTCAGTTCCTGCACCGGGCTATCGTCCACCAGTAGCTGTGGCGACTCGCGGAAAATCACCAATTTCTCAGCCTGCAGTGTGCGCGCTGCCTCGGCGGCTAGATCCAGGTAATTGAGATTAAACAGCTCTCCCGTGAGTGAGGTTCCAAGGGGCGAGAGCAGCACCAGCCCGCCCTGGTCCAGGATCTGGCGGATGGTGTTCACTTCCATTCGTCTTACGGAACCGGTCCAGCCTAGATCGATTCCATCGAGTACGCCGATCGGTCGCGCGGTAACAAAGTTTCCCGACACCACTTTGAGCGCAGAGCGTGCCATCGGTGAGTCCGGTAGTCCCTGGGAAAAAGCCGCTTCAATATCAAAGCGCAGTTTCCCCACTGCGGCCTTGATCACCTCCAGGGTCTCGCGATCGGTCACCCGATTGCTGCCGTGAAAGCGTTGTGAAAGCTTCCGCTCGTCCAGGGCTTGGTTGACTTGTGGGCGTGCGCCATGGACGACAACCAGGCGCACGCCCAGGCTGGCCAGAAGTGCCATGTCATGGATCAGGCTGCGAAAGTTGGCGTGTTCCAGCGCATCACCGGGTACGGCGAGCACCAGCGTACGGCTGCGCAGATCATTGATATAGGGCGCGGCGTGGCGGAACCAATGTAATGGGGCTTTGTTGTCGCTCACTCGGAAATGGTCCGTGTTCAGTTACTGTGAATATACCGCACTTTTATCCAGCGGGCTGATTCAGGCCTCCTCACTGGTTTTGAAAAGCCAGTAAAGCCCCTGTGCCGCCGTTGTTGGGAAGGCAGTCTCATGTGTCGCCCCCTCGATTACCCTGAACTCGAGCGTGAGTCCGGGATAATTTTTTGAGCGGAGTGCACGATAGAAGCGCTCCGTATCTGCAACCATGTCGGGCTGTGAGTCAGACTGTGAGCCAGCTCGTTCGAGGCTGCCTACCGCGAGAAATACTCGGTGTTTGAGACTTTCGTTTTTCTCCCGTGGTCGATCGAGCAGGGAGAAAAGCCTCCCATTGTTGAACCAGAGGGACGGGCTGCCGATGACATAGTTGTGAAACATATCCGGATGTTCAACCAATGCATAGGCTCCGAGCAAACCGCCGAGGGAGTTTCCCACGTAAGTCCGGTTTCCTGCATCGACTGGAAAGCGTTGCTCTACTTTGGGGAAAACCTTTTCTCTAAAAAATCTCAGGTGAGCCTCGGCCTTGCCCGTCTCTAATTTCCAGCTCGGCTCGTGGAAAGGCGTGTAGTCCCGGACGCGGCTTGGCGTGGAATGAATCCCCTTTTGCCAGGATACTCCGACAATAATTGCTTCCCGCATTTTACCGACGGCCATTGGGAAGCGTGTGGCACCAGACACGATCTGAAACGTGTACATCGCATCCGTCAGATAGATAACGGGGTAGTGTTTCTGCCTGGTCTCCGGATTGCTGTAACTGCGTGGCAGCTTGATGAAGAGTTCGTAGTCCCTGCCGGCTCGCTCATCCCGCACACCGAGTACTTCCGTTCTCGGGATGTGGAAGCCGGGCTGCATGGATGCCGCAGTACTGAGAAGGGGCAGCAACAGAAGCAGGCCCGGTAACAGAAATTTCAATTTTGGGTCCCTGTTGATGTCGTCGGGCCGCTGACAATCGATGGATCTCTCAGAGGCAGAATTGATTGATCAACCCTTCCAATACCTTCACCATCGGCTGGATTCTCTCTTGCCCCAGGTACTCGTCCGGCTGGTGGGCCTGATCGATATCCCCCGGGCCCAGCACAATCGTCTCCATCCCCATACTCTTGAAATACGGAGCCTCGGTGGCGAAAGCAACGCTCTCAGCGCTGTGGCCCGTGAGCTTCTCCGCAACCTTGACCAGTTCCGATGCCCGGTCCTGGGCAAAGGCTTCGGTGCCGAGAAAAATCGGGCCGTAGTCCAGCGTAAGCTTTTCATCCTGAACTGCGGCATGCAGCCGCCGGTCCAGTTCCGCGCGCAGATCGTCAAGCATCATGCCAGGTAGTGGGCGTACATCGAACTGCAGTTCTGTGTGCCCGCAGATGCGGTTGGGGTTATCGCCACCGTGGATACAGCCCAGGTTCATGGTGGGTACGGGTACGGCAAAACCGGGATTGCGATACTGGGCCTGCCACTCGGCGCGGACACGCAGGAGTGTGGCGATTGCGTCGTGCATGGCTTCCAGCGCATTGGCCCCGAGGGCCGGATTGGAGGAGTGGCCGGACTTTCCGCTGATGCGCACCGACTCCATCATCATGCCCTTGTGCATGTGTATGGGCTTGAGCCCGGTCGGTTCGCCAATCACTGCATAGCGGGCCTTGGGTCGTCCGGCGTCAACCAGAGCGCGGGCGCCGGCCATGGAAGTTTCTTCATCGGCGGTGGCGAGGATGATCAGCGGCTGTCGCAGGGGTTTGCCGACAAACGTCTTGGCGGCCTCGATGGCAATGGGAAAGAAGCCTTTCATGTCGGTACTGCCGAGACCGTAAAAGCGGCTGTCACGATCGTCCAGCTTGAATGGATCTGATTGCCAGAGCCCCTCATCGTAGGGGACGGTATCGGTGTGGCCCGCGAGCACTAATCCGCCATCGGCGGGACCACCGCTGGAAAGGGTGGCAATCAGGTTGGCTTTGTGGGGCTGGTCGGGGAGTGGCATCAACTCGACGGCAAAGCCGAGAGTCTCCAGCCAGGCTGCCAGCAACTCCACTACCCCGCGGTTGCCCATATCCAGTTTCGGATCGGTGGCGCTGACACTGGGGCTTGCCACCAGCTGCGCAAGCTGCTGCTTGAGATTCGGAAGCGTGTCAGCCATGAGGATTCCCTGCCATTTATTTGGCCGCTTGTGTGCCTTTCCGGACTCTCCATTCGCTGATTAGCACCGAGGTGACGATGACGACGCCACCCAGCGCGAGTCGGGGAAGGTCCGCGTCCCGATTCCAGATTAACAGATTTACCAGCAGCCCTGCGGGAATCAGTGCGTTGTTCATGGCGGCCAGGGTACCCGCCGAGACCCGGGTTGCACCCTGGTTCCACAGGTAGTAGCCGAGTCCGGAGGCAACCAGTCCCAGCCAAAGTAGCACCGCCCATTGTGTCGGGGTGCCCGGATAGGCTGGTTGCCCGAGCAGGCCCCAGGCTGCCACAGCAACGATACCTGCACCGAGATAGAACCAGGCAAAGGCGGTGTGGGCCTGCAGGGCTGGCCGGCGCTGCATAAACTGTTTGTAAGCTACCTGCCCCGCAGCGAAGCAGATATTGGCCCCCTGCACGACGAGGAACCCGCCCCAGAAGCTACCGGCAGGCTGGTCCCAGCGGATGATGGCGGCACCCGCAACAGCGACGGCCGCAATCAGCAGGTTCCAGGGAGAGAAGCGCCGTTCCAGCAAGTCATAGAAGACCGCGATGTAAACCGGGGTGAAAATCGTGAACAGCAGTACTTCCGGTACACTGAGCAGCAGGAACGATTGGTAGTAGAACAGGTACATCAGACCCAGTTGCACCGCACCAATGGCCATCAGCCCCAGAGCCGTGCGTCGGTCGCAGCCACGCCAGCGAAAGGCGGGCAGGAACGCCAGTCCGGCCAACAGGATGCGGGTAAGTACGGCAAAATAGCTGTCCACCTGGCCGGCCAGATAAACGCCGATTAGGCTGAATGAAAAGGCCCAGAGCACAGTGACGAAAATCAGTAGCGACATGGTTTCCTAGTCAGTGGTTGATCAAAAGAAAGTCATCGAGGCGCTATGGTCACGTCTCGCGAAAGTCACAGAATTCAGTTTTACCGCCAGCAATAGTGCCGGCTCCGCTACGGACTGGCACGGCCATGGGCGCGGTAAGGTTGCAGTGTCCCGCTGTGGCGATCTGCTGCTGTTTGAAGAAGAAGCGCAGTTTACCCGCAGTGACGGCCGCACCCTGCCCATGCGTAACCGCTACCGCTGGGGGCGCCTGGAGGACCGTGTGCGGCTGGAACACCAGCGGCGGGAGGATCCGGTGTTGCTGTTTGAGCTGGCCCCGGTCACTGTCCATGGCCTGCGCCAGGTGACTCCTCACCTCTGCGGGGCTGATACCTATACCGCCGACCTGCTGTTTCACGGCAGCGAGATTGAGCTGATCTGGGCCATTAGCGGCCCGCGCAAAGCGGAAAGACTCCACTACCACTACTGGTGATCTGTCCGCTCATTCCTGGATGAAAATTTCCCCGCGCAGATAGGTCACTGCCCGGCCCCGCAGGATGACCCGCTCGCCTTGCAGTTCGCATTCCAGCTCGCCGCCACGGGGCGAGACCTGCTGCGCCTGCATGGCAGTTTTTCCCAGTCGCTCTGCCCAGAAAGGCGTGAGCAGGGTGTGGGCGGAGCCGGTGACGGGATCCTCGTCGATTCCCACATTGGGCGCAAAAAAACGGCTGACGAAGTCGCAGCCCTTTCCCTCCGCGGTGCAGACAATCCCCTGATAGGGAAGGATCGCCACTGCACGAAAGTCCGGTTGCAGGGCGGCTACCGTCTCTGCGTCGGCAAAGACGAGCAGCAGTTTGCCGCCGTCGGCGTCCTCGGCCAGCACTTCGCGCGGTTCTGCGGCGAAAGGCGCGGTAAATTGCGATTCCAGCTTCAGTGAGCGCAGTTTTTGTGCAGGGAAATCCAGCGCGATGCGGTCACCTTCGCGCCTGGCAGTCAGGAGTCCGCTGCGGGTAGAGAAGTGGATTTCATTTCGGGAAAATCCTAACTGGGTCCACAGCAGGTGCGCTGTGGCGAGAGTCGCGTGGCCGCATAGTGGCACTTCCGCCGCGGGGGTGAACCAGCGCAATTCGAAACCATCCTCTGCCGGCACGGTAAAGGCGGTCTCGGAGAGATTGTTTTCCGTGGCGATCCGCTGCAGTAGTTCGTTATGAGGCCACTGCTCGAACGGCACCAGTGCCGCTGGGTTACCGCCGAAGATCCGGCTGGTGAAGGCATCGGCCTGGTAGATGGGTAGTCGCATGGTGGTGTCCACGTGCGTTTTTTATCGTAATAAAAAAGGGGAGCGACGCTTGGCGTCGCTCCCCTTTGTAACAGGGCTGAGAGGTCGGCGGCTAGCCGAAGATGCCCTTGAAGAAGAAGAAAAACAGGATAGCGAGACCAGCGCCGGCGGGCAGGGTGACCACCCAGGACGCCGCGATGGTGGTAATCATGCGCAGGTTCAGTGCGCCGATACCCCGCGCCAGGCCCACGCCCAGCACCGCACCGACGAGGGTGTGGGTGGTGGAGATCGGCAGGCCGGTGCCGGAGGCCAGCACGACCGTGGCCGCCGCGCCCAGCTCGGCAGCGAAACCACGGCTCGGCGTCAGTTCGGTGATCTTGCGGCCGATGGTGGCCATTACCTTGAAGCCGTAAGTGGCCAGGCCGACCACAATACCGGCACCACCAAGCAGCAGAATCCAGGAGGGCATGGTGGCCTTGGCGGTCACTGCGCCCATCTGCACCGTGTTGACCACTGCAGCCAGCGGACCGACGGCGTTGGCCACGTCGTTGGAGCCGTGAGCGAACGCCATGGCGCAGGCGGTAAAGACCATCAGGATGGCGAAAACCCGCTCCACGTTGTAGAAGCGGTTGTCCTTCTCGCGGCTGGGGTCGCGTTTGATGCGCTTCAGCATCACGATACCAATGCCCATGACGATCAGGCCGGCAATGGCGGCGATACCAGCATCCTGGAGGAAGTTCAGCTGGATATTCGCATCCTTGAACACATGCTTGAGGCCTTTGGTCAGGGTGACCATGGCGATCATCCAGCCGACGGCAAACATGTAGAGCGGGATATAGCGCTTGGCGTTGGCAAACGGGTCCTCGGTATTGAGGATCAGCCGCTGCACACTGCGGAACAGCAGGAAGGATATGGTGCCGGCCAGCACGGGTGATACCACCCAGCTTGCAACAATGCTGCCCACCTTGCCCCAGGCCACGGCATCGACGGAGATGCCGACGGCGGAGAAACCGACGATGGCACCGACGATGGAGTGTGTGGTAGAGACCGGCCAGCCGAGGATACTGGCAATCAACAGCCAGGTGCCCGCGGCCAGGAGCGCCGATAGCATGCCGTACACCAGCAATTCAGGTTGGTCTGAGAAGATATCCGAGTCGATGATGCCCTTGCGGATGGTGGACGTCACCTCGCCACCGGCCAGGTAGGCGCCGGCAAACTCGAAAATCATGGCGATCAGGATCGCCTGCTTGATGGTCAGGGCGCGGGACCCCACCGAGGTGCCCATGGCGTTGGCGACATCGTTGGCACCCACACCCCAGGCCATGAAGAAGCCGAATACACAGGCCATGATCAGGAAGATATGCCCGTACTGACTGATAATTTCCATCGTACTTCCCCCTTATCGCGCCAGCAGTAACTGTAATCGGTTGCCCACGCCGTGGGCGCAGTCGGCCAGATCGCCGATCCACTCGATCACGCGGTACAGGAAGATCACGTCCACCGGCGGCAGGTCTTTTTCGATCTCGAACAGGGAGGCGCGAATTTCGACTTCAAGCTTGTCGGACTTGCGCTCCAGGTCGTCCAGCTCTTCGGTCATGCGCTGGGCGATATCCACCTCGCGACCGGCGAAGCCGGATTCGAGAAGCTCGTCCAACTCATTGATGGCACGCAGGGCCTGGGCCGAGGTGGCGACGGCGCTCTCGACGAAAGTGGCCATCTGGTTCTGCAGCTTGGCGGGAATCTCCATCTTGCGGCCGATGGACAGGCCGGCGATATCCTGGGCAGTGTTGGCGATCTTGTCCTGGGCGTGCAGCAGCTCCAGCAGATCGGAGCGGGACACCGGCATAAACAGGCTGTCCGGCAGGTGCAGGCGCAGGTCGCGCTTGATATCGTCGGCACGGTTCTCGGCGGCGGAAATACGTTTCTGAATTTCCTCGGCCTTGGCCAGATCGCCCTGAATCAGGGCCTCGAAGAAGGGAACCAGGTCGGCGGAGGCCTCGTGGGCGGTCGCCATATGCTCTTTGATCGGTTTGATCGGTGAGCGGCCAAACAGGTTGGCAATGTTGGTCAGGGCCATGGTTAGCTCCTTGGCTCGGGGTCGAAAACGCGCGCATGGTACCTTAAACCGTGGCGATCACGGTAACCGGGTGAATAGATTGCACTGCTGGGTGTCGCCGATAGGGCTACAATGCCCCGTCGGTCGGACGCCGGGCAAGGTAACCCGGGTGTTCAAGCAAAAGAATAGAAGATGGGTGTTTCCTATGGCGGTGAGCAAATTGGCGGACAGGTTGCTGGATCTGGCGGGATTGCTGGAGGACCTGGTGGCCCAGGGCTATGTCAGCCGCCCGGACGCCAACCGGGTGATCGGTACGCCGCGCACTGCCGAGCAGGCCCAGATGCACCCGCTTACCTATATCGCCAGCTGTGAGCTGGAGAACCTCAAGTCCCCCGGGCGGGTGCTGGACGGTGAGACCCTGACTCAGTGGTTGGCCGAGATTGCCTCGCACCGGCTGTACCATATCGATCCGCTGAAAGTGAATGTGGCGGCCATCACCGAGGTGATGAGCTTCCAGTTTGCCAAGCGCCACCAGATTCTCTGTGTAGAGGCGAGTAAGGACTCACTGCTGGTGGCCACAGCGCAGCCGTTTACCCATGGTTGGGAAGAGCAGCTGGAGCACACCAGTGGCCGCTCGGTGCAGCGGGTGGTGGCGGATCCGGCGGACATCCAGCGCTATTGCGTCGAATTCTATTCACTGGCCAAATCCATCTCCGGTGCCAGCGGCCTCAAGGGCAGTTCCTCCAGCGGCAACTTCGAGCAGCTGCTAGAGCTGGGCAGCCTCAAGGATCCGGAGGCCAACGACCAGCATATCGTCAATATCGTCGACTGGCTGTTGCAACACGCCTTTGATCAGCGTGCCAGTGATATCCACATCGAGCCGCGGCGTGAAGTGGGCCGGATCCGCTTTCGCATCGACGGGGTACTGCACCCAATCCACGACCTGCCGGACCAGGTCAATGCCGCGGTCACCAGCCGTCTGAAGATTCTCGGGCGCATGAATGTTGCCGAGAAGCGCAAGCCGCAGGACGGCCGCATCAAGACCAAGCGCCCGGACGGCCGCGAGGTGGAACTACGCCTCTCCACCCTGCCTACCGCATTTGGCGAAAAGCTGGTGATGCGGATCTTCGATCCGGAAGTGTTGGCGCGTTCCTACAGCGATCTGGGCCTCGGTGGCGATGACCTGGCCCGCTGGCAGACCATGCTGGGGCGCCCCAATGGCATCGTGCTGGTGACCGGTCCCACCGGCTCCGGTAAGACCACCACGCTATATACCGGCCTCAAGCAGCTGGCTACCAGCGAGGTAAATGTCTCCACCATCGAGGATCCGATCGAGATGGTGGAGGAGAGCTTCAACCAGACCCAGGTGCACCACGCCATCGGGCTGGATTTTGCCGCCGGTATCCGCACCCTGATGCGACAGGATCCGGACATCATCATGGTGGGGGAGATCCGCGACCTGGAAACGGCACAGATGGCCGTGCAGGCGGCGCTCACGGGCCACCTGGTGATTTCCACACTGCACACCAACGATGCGCCCACCGCTGTGACCCGCCTGCTGGATCTCGGGTTGCCCCATTACCTGCTGAAATCCTCCGTGCTCGGTGTGATGGCCCAGCGCCTGGTGCGCACCCTGTGCCCGGCCTGCAAGCAGCCCGACAGCGTCAGCGATGACGACTGGCAGGCCCTCACCAAACCCTGGAAAGCGCCCAAGCCCGAGGTGGTGTACCGCCCGGAGGGCTGCCTTGAATGCCGCAATACCGGTTACCGCGGCCGTCAGGGGATTTACGAGATACTGCCATTCACCGAGTCGATCCAGGGCCTGGTGACACCAGACTGTGACCTGCAGGTGCTGCGCCGTCAGGCGATGCGCGAGGGAATGAACAGTCTGCGCCTTTCCGGTGCCAGGAAGGTTGCCGCCGGCATCACTACCGTGGCGGAGGTTCTGCGGGTGGCACCACCACCGGATATTGCCTTCTGATCTCCAGAGCCAGAGCGCCCTAAGCTTTCTTTTCCGGTTATGTTTTAAGGATGATCCACGCCATGTTCGACGCCGCTCACTGTCCCGCGGAATTGCAGCCACTGCTGGAGGAGCGCTGGCTGCGCTGGTGTGAGGCAGCCGGTGAAGAGCTGTTCGGCAAGGTTTCCGCGGCCCTTGGCGCTGCGGACGCGCAACTTGCCGTCGCCCGCAGCTTTGTTGGCTCGGACTTCTTCGTGCAGCAGTGCTGCCGCTATCCGGATCTGTTGCCGCAGTTGCTGCAGGAAGATGACCTGGGGCTCGACGCGGACTGGATGCGTACCATCGACGAGGAAGCGGAACTCGATCGCGCCCTGCGGCGGTTGCGGAACCGCGTCACCGCCGAGGTGATCTGGCGCGACTTTGCCGGGCAGTGGGGTATCCCCCGCGTGTGCCTGCGACTGTCGGAGCTGGCGGAGACCTGTGCCCAGGCCGCCCTCGACTGGCATCACCGCGACCTCGTGGCCCGCTATGGCGAGCCGCGGGACCGCGCTGGCAATGCCCAGTCCATGGTGGTGCTGGGCATGGGCAAGCTGGGAGCGCGGGAACTCAACCTCTCCTCGGATATCGACCTGATTTTTGCCTACCCCGAACCCGGCGAGTGCGATGGCGAGCGCGGGCTCGAGAACCAGAAGTTCTTCGAGCGCCTGGGCCAGCGGCTGATTAAATCTCTCGACGCCATGACTGCCGACGGCTTCGTCTTCCGCGTCGACATGCGCCTGCGCCCCTATGGTGACAGCGGCCCGCTGGTGAGCCACTTCGCCGCTATGGAGGACTATTACCAGACCCAGGGCCGGGAGTGGGAGCGCTATGCCATGGTCAAGGCGCGGCCGGTAGCGGGTGATACCGAGCTCGGCGCGGAACTGATGGAGATGTTGCGACCCTTTACCTATCGCCGCTATATCGACTTCAGTGCCATCGATGCCCTGCGGGAGATGAAGGGGCTGATCCAGCGGCAGGTCCGCGCACGGGGCCTGGATGACAATATCAAGCTGGGGCGCGGCGGCATCCGTGAAGTGGAATTCATTGCCCAGGCATTCCAATTGATTCGCGGCGGGCGTGAACCGGCATTGCGGGAGCGCAACCTGCTCAAGTTGCTGCCCCTATTGGAGGAGGACGGCCATCTGGAGAGCGGCGTTGCCGAAGTGCTGGCGGAAGCATACGTGCTGTTGCGCCGGGTAGAGCACGCCCTGCAGGCAGAGCGAGACCAGCAGACCCAGACCCTGCCCGCCGAAGCGCTTCGCCGCGAGGCTCTGGCGTTTGCCCTTGGGCGCGATAACTGGGAGGTGCTGCTGGGCGACCTGGCCGAGGCGCGCCAACTGATTCAGCGGGAATTCGATATCGTCATCGCACCACCGGAGGAGATCGCCGAGCCCAGCGCGGCCGAAGAATGGGAGGGACTCTGGGCCAGCTGCAGTAACGAGGACAGCCGCGAAGTTAATCTTCTCAGCTTGCAGCGCGCCGGATTCGAACCTGCGGAGGAGGCCCTGCAGCCCATCGCCGAGCTCCATGACTCGACAATGGTGCGGGCCCTGCCCAATGCCGCCCGCGAGCGTCTCGACCAGTTTATGCCGCTGCTGCTGGCGGCGGCCGCACAGGAGGATCAACCCCTGCTGGCGGTGCAGCGGGTATTGCCGCTGGTGCGTGCAGTGCTGCGACGCAGTGCCTACCTGGTGTTGATCAACGAGAACCCCCCGGTCTTGAGCCAGCTGCTGCGACTCTGCAGCGCCAGCCCCTTTATCGCTGACCAGCTGGCCCGCCATCCGATCCTGCTAGACGAGCTGCTGGATAGTCGTCGCCTGCTGGCACCATCGTCGGCGGAAGATATTGCCGATGAATTACGCCGCGAAATGCTGCGGGTGGATCCGGACGACCTGGAGGCGCAGATGGAGGCCCTGCGCCATTTCAAGCAGGGGCAGGCGCTGCGTATTGCGGCCCAGGAAGTCACCGGGGCACTGCCACTGATGAAGGTGAGCGACTCGCTGACCTGGCTTGCGGAGGCCATCCTGCAGCAGTCGCTGCTGCTCGCCTGGCAGCAGGTGGTGGAAAAGTACGGCGAGCCCGCCGGTGCCTCTGCCGACGATATGCGCTTTGCGATCATTGCCTACGGCAAACTTGGCGGGCTCGAGCTGGGCCACGGCTCTGACCTGGATATCGTCTTCGTGCACGACGCCGATCCGCAGGGGGTAACCGGAGGCGAGCGCGCCATCGACAACCTGAGTTTCTACACCCGCCTGGCGCAGCGTCTGATCCACATTCTCCAGACCCGCACCCTCAGCGGCCCGCTCTACGAGGTGGATACGCGCCTGCGGCCGTCGGGTAACTCCGGCCTGCTGGTGACGTCGCTCACTTCGTTCGACAAGTACCAGCGCGAGAGCGCCTGGACCTGGGAACACCAGGCGCTGGTACGGGCGCGTCCGGTGGCTGGCAGCGGGCGCCTGAGTGCTGATTTTGAGCAGCTGCGACTCGACTTGCTTTGTTCGCAGCGGGACGAGCAGAAGTTGCAGGAAGAGGTGGTCGCCATGCGCGATAAAATGCGCGCGCATCTGGATAAGAGCAATAAGGATTCATTCGACCTCAAGCAGGGTTCCGGCGGTATTGTCGATATCGAGTTTATGGTTCAATATGCTGCTCTGGCCTGGGCGCATAAAGCCCCTTCGATCGTGCGTTACACCGATAATATTCGCATTCTCGAAAGCCTCGACGAGGCAGGCCTGATGTCGGCCCACCAAGCTGGACATCTGATCGACGCCTACAAAGCCTACCGATCTGAGGGTCACCGCCTGGCATTACAACAACTGCCGGGAGTAGTAGACGGTGACCAGTACAAAGCGGAAAGAAAGACCGTTTCTACAAACTGGCAACAGCTATTCGGCTGAAGCGTGATTGCTCCTGCCGTCGCTGTGCTTTGTGCATAAACTGTTTTTCAGGAATCCGATTTGCGGATTTGTAGGAGTTTTCCATGTCTTTTGCCGATCGCGACGGCGTTATCTGGTTTGATGGCGAGCTGGTTCCCTGGCGGGATGCCCGCGTCCACGTACTGACCCACACCCTGCACTACGGTATGGGGGTGTTTGAGGGAGTGCGCGCCTATGAAACGGATGCCGGCGCCAGTATTTTCCGGCTGCACGATCACACCCGGCGCCTGTTTCGCTCCGCCAAAATCATGAATATGGCCATGCCCTATGACGCCGAGACTCTCAACGAGGCACAGCGCATGGTGGTGCGGGAGAACAACCTGAACGAAGCCTACCTGCGGCCGATGGCCTTCTATGGCTCCGAGGGCATGGGCCTGCGCGCCGATTCGCTGCAGACCCACGTGATCGTGGCTGCCTGGGAGTGGCCCAGCTATATGACCCCGGAGGCCCGTGAGCTGGGTATCAAGGTGAATACCTCTTCCTATACCCGCCACCATGTGAATATCAGCATGTGCAAGGCGAAGGCCAACGGCAACTACATCAATTCGATGCTGGCGTTGCAGGAGGCGATCCGCAATGGCTGCGAGGAAGCCCTGCTGCTGGATCCGGAGGGTTATGTGGCCGAGGGCAGCGGCGAGAATGTTTTCATTGTCAGCGATGGTGTGATTTACACCCCCGAGCTGACCTCGTGCCTGGACGGTATCACCCGCAACACGGTGATCGAGTTGGCCCGCGAGTGCGGCTACCAGGTGGTTGAGAAGCGTATCACCCGCGACGAGGTCTATATTGCCGATGAGGCCTTCTTCACCGGTACTGCGGCAGAGGTGCTGCCCATCCGCATGCTGGATGGCCGCACCATCGGCGCGGGCCGCCGCGGCCCCATCACCAGGCGCCTGCAGGAGTTGTACTTCGATGTAGTACAGGGGCGCAGTGTGGCGCATCGCGGTTGGCTGACCGATGTAGTGGATCAGCCACCGGAGGTAACGGCGAAGATCGCCTGACCCTCGTTTGGACCTGTTAAAAAGCCCGGAAACTTTCTGGGCTTTTTTGTTTGTGAGCGATGAATGCGTGTGGGGCGGCAAAGCACCATGCGAGTGGTTTCGAAAGGTCGCCCCCGGTGCCCCGTTGTCACCGGAGCAGCCCCCTCAGATAAAGAAAAGCCCGGAGAACCCGGGCTTTCAAAAATCGCGAAATAGCGAAGATCAGCAGGCGCTGGTGTCGGGTCGGCCGACGCAGTAGTAGCAGAAGCCGGCTTCTTCCATCTCCTCCGGCTCGTACTGATTGCGGCCATCGAAAACGACCGGGGATTTCAGCAGGGTTCTGACCTCATTGGTATCTAGCGCCTTGAACTGCTGCCACTCGGTGGCCACGACCAGTGCGTCGGCGCCCTTCAGGGCCGCTTCCTTGGTGCCGCAGAGTTCCAGGCCGTCGCGGTCGCCGTAGATACGCTGGCACTCTTCCATGGCTTCCGGGTCGAAGGCGCGCACGCTGGCCCCCTTTTCCCACAGTCGCTCCATCAGTACCCGGCTCGGCGCCTCGCGCATATCATCGGTGTTGGGCTTGAACGACAGACCCCAGAGAGCAAAGACCTTGCCCTGCACATCGCCGTTGTAATGGGCGAGGATTTTCTCGGCCATGTAGTGCTTCTGCTGCTCGTTGCGGGATTCCACCGCAGTGAGAATTTCAGCGGATAAGCCCAGTTGCTCCGCTGAGGAGATCAGGGCTTTCACATCTTTCGGGAAGCAGGAACCACCGTAGCCGATGCCGGCATAGATAAACTGGTAGCCCACGCGCGGATCGGAACCGATACCCCGACGCACGGCTTCGATATCTGCCCCAACCTTGTCGGCGATATTGGCCATCTCGTTCATAAAGCTGATTTTGGTGGCCAGCATGCAGTTGGCGGCGTACTTGGTCAGCTCTGCGCTCTTAACATCCATCACCAGGATCTTCTCGTGGTTGCGGTTGAAGGGGGCGTACAGGTGACGGAGTTTCTGCTCGGATTCCTTTTCCGACGTGCCGACAATGATGCGGTCGGGGCGCATGCAGTCTGCCACCGCCGAGCCTTCCTTGAGGAATTCCGGATTGGAGATCACATCAAAGGGCAGGTCGCTGAGGCCGCGTTCTGCCAGTCTCTTTTCGACGGTATTGCGTACCTTGTCGGCGGTGCCGACCGGCACGGTAGACTTGTTGATGATGTATTTCTTCACCGTCATGTGTGTGGCGATGGTGTCGGCCACGGTGAGCACATGGCGCAGGTCGGCAGAGCCATCCTCGTCCGGTGGTGTGCCGACGGCAATAAAGATCAGTTCGCCGTGCTCGACTCCGACGCTGGCATCGGTGGAGAAAGAGAGATTGCCGGTGGCGATGCTCTCTTTCACCATCGGCTCAAGGCCCGGTTCATAAATCGGGATATGGCCCTGCTTCAGGCGGGCGATCTTGTCTTCATCGATATCGATACAGACGACTTTGTTGCCGGCCTCCGCCAGCACTGCAGCTTGCACCAGGCCGACATAGCCGGTGCCGAATACGGTGACATTCATCCGTGGGACTCTAGTGTTTGATGATTGCGAGTTCGTGACGGCTCTTGCTGGTCATTCTGCACAGCTTTTTCTACCGGGGCGACCAATTGGTTGCGCACCAGCAGCACTGTCAGGGGAATCCAGTAGAAAATCCAGATATAGCTTGGTTTGACCAGCGGTTGCTGGGCGTAGATCAACATGGCGAGGGCGCCAAAGCCGAACCAGAGCAGGTACATGCCCGGCACCCAGTTCAGCAGCTGATCGCGGCGCAGGCCGATAAAGGCCACGGCGAACAGCTGCCAGAGGCAGGCAGCAACACCCACCAGGCCGGCGAAGCGGGCCACGTCCAGTAAATAGTTGTGGGGGTGAGGCAGTACGTGGTCCAGCTCGATGAACTGTTTGTGCACCAGGCCGGTGCCAATCCAGGGCGACTGCAGGAAGCCCTCCAGGCTCTTTGCCCACAGCTCCAGGCGGATGGAATAGGCGGCGCCGCGGTGCAGCAGCGGCAGGTCGCCGTAGAGCAGCAGGTAGGCCGCTGGCAGGACTGCCACCGCGCCCAGCACCACCAGTACTCGCAATACCTTGGAATGGCTGACGACGGCCGCCAGGCAGATGGCGAAGGCGGCCATCACGATGGGGATCTTGGTCTGCGAGACCACGATATAGACACAACCGAGGCCGAGCCCAAGCCAAGACAACGAGCGCCAGCGGCGGGAATCCAGTGACAGACCGTAGCAGCAGAACAGCACGTGAAAACCGTACAGCATGGCGGTCTTGTCGATGTTGTTCTGCATCGAGATGCCGCCGATGCGATAGAGCTTACGGAAGCCTCCGTCGAGGCCGTAAACCACCAGCGACGCAGCGCAGGAAACGGTGCCCAGCACGATCAGCCAGCGCAGCCAGCGGTGCAACATCTCATCACCGCGCTGCTCCATGACCAGGTAAAGGGCGCAGTAGAAAAGCACGAAGTAGGCCAGCACCTTGAAGTAAAAGCTGATATCGCGCTCAACGGTGGCTGTGGAATTGTCGGCCCACAGTGTGGATACGGCCAGCACCAGGGGCACACTGATAAAGCAGGCGAACTGCCAGCTACGCAGGAATGCCCAGTCCCGCCGCCAGACCAGCAACAGCAGCGTTGCCGGCAGCAAGGTCAGATAAAACACGGTCTGGATGCGGCCCACATCGGGCAACAGATGGAAGCCGATCAGCATCATCAGCAGGCTTGCGCTGATAAAACGGATCAGCCCGGTAACCCAGCGGGAATCCGGTTGGCGGTAAAGATCGTGGAGCGGGCGGGTGGTACTGCTACATCCAGACATATTTATTTGATCCACACATAGTTGTGGCTGTACGGCAGGTTCATCGAGGTTTCGACGATGTACTGGGCGTACAGGGTGTTATTGATTTCCCGGTGGAAGAATTCCCGGCAGCGGCCGGCCCATTCCCGGCGCTTATCGTCGTCCGAGTGGAATTCGACAACCCTCTCCAGCAGAGATTCCTCGCTGTCGAAATAGACCAGGGTCTCCTCTGGCATAAATTCGTCAAAGCGTGCTGCTGCATGGGTGAAAACCAGCAGGCCGTTGCCGGCCAGTTGTGCCATGCGCGCGGAGGAGTACCACTGGTAGCCCTCCTGGCGGTTCAGGTTCAGGCCCATCTTGCTGTTGGCGAGGATGTGGTCGTAATCGCGCCCCCACAGGGTGGGCTGGTCGTACATTCCCGGGGTTCGGAAGTTCAGATCCTGCGGCAGGTTGTCTTTCAGGTATTGCACGATCTTGCCGCGCTCTGTGTATGCCTGGGCTTTACTGCAGAACAGCAGATCCACTTCCAGGTCGCTGCGGGCGCTGCAATCCGCAGTCTCCACGGAGGGATCGACGGGGTTGGGCATATGCCAGAGGCTTGCCCGTTTGCCCTCGTAACGCTTGAGGTCCTCGATCCCAGTGGAAACGAACATGGCATCGGCAATTTCGCACCGCTTGGCGATGTTGTCCGAGTTTCTCGGCACGAACAGCGGGTCATTGTTGCAGGCGGCGATCACCGTCTGCGGGCGCAGCCGGCGAATCTCGGCAAAGGTCTCGTTGTCGATCAGGTCGCAGTGACCGAAGATCACCAGGTCCGGTTCGAACGCCTCTACGCTTTGCAGCAGGCGCTGGTTTACCTTCTTGCGGCTGACGAGTTCACGGATGCGGAAAGGCGCCTCAAACGCGGCCACGTCACGATCACTGAAAGCCAGCACATTGTGTCCGGCGCGAACCAGCCCGCTATATAGTTTGAGGGCCCAGCTGACCGAGGTATGGCCGTACTTGCGCTGCTGGTGGTTATCGACATGGATGATACGCATAGGAATGGATAACGCCGGATAATCTGGTGAACCGCCTGCCGCTGGCGCCGTTCTTGTCTGCTGGCGGGGCGGCCCGGGACGGTTGCTATGGATACAGGGGCGCGATTATACCGGGGGGGTGGAGAACACGTCCATTTGCCCACAGCGACGGTCAAGGCTCCGTTGTCAGAGGGGGCCCGGGCGGGGGCTGGCGCGGGTTCTATACTGCAGGGCGATCGGGTAGCATGGGCGCCCGCGCCAGATCTGGCGCAATCCCAATCTCTAGAGTCGGAGTTCCCCAATTGCGGCTGACGGTCTGGCGTTTTCTTGATGGTAATCGCGCCCATGAGAAGCAGACGGCGGCACTGCTCTGTGGCCTGCGCGCCTGCGGTTGTGCGGTCGATAGCCACGATATTCCTGCGGCTGCGCTCAGCACACTCCTCCGTCACGGTCTGGACCAGCAATTGCGCTCGCTGCCGCAGCCAGACTTTATTGTCGGTGCGGGCCACCGCAGCCACTGGTCAGTCCTCTTCGCGCGCCGCTACTTCGGCGGTCGCAGTGTGGTGGTGATGCGGCCGTCACTGCCTCTGCACTGGTTTGATTTCGCGGTTATTCCCGAGCACGACCGGCCACCGCCGCTCGAAAACGTGATTCTCAGTCAGGGCGCCCTGACCGAGCCGCTGCCGCGTGGGCGCCGTCGCCCGGGCAAGGGGCTGATCCTGCTGGGTGGACCGAGTAAACACTTCAGCTGGGACACCGCTGCCGTGCGTGGCAGCCTGCAGCGATTGCTGGCCGAACCCCTTGAGTGGACGGTTTCCGATAGCCGACGCACCCCCGAAGAAACGCTCCGGGGACTTTCCGTCGAGTCCGGTGAAATATGCCACTGGCGTGACTGCCCGCCCGGCTGGTTGGCCGAGCAGCTGGCGGAATCGGAACAGATCTGGGTTACCGGTGATAGTGTGTCGATGATTTTTGAGGCCCTGCAGAGCGAGGCGCGGGTCGGGGTGATCCCTCTGCCCAGCCGCAGGCCGGCCAACAAGGTTCGGGCCGCTGTGCAGAGGCTGGTGGACCAGGAACGGCTGACCGACAGGGTTGAGGATGTGGCGATCCCCGTGGGTGCGCCGCGGGAGCCCCTGGCCCAGGAAGTGCTCTGTGCGCGGGCGCTTCTGCGCCGGAGTGACTGGTTGGCCGAGTGAATCCGCGCGGTTGAGGTAAGCATGATCCTGATTACGACCCAGTGTTTTCCGCCCCGTCGCGGCGGTATTGAAAACCTGATGGAAGGCCTCGCCGACAATCTCGGTCAGGCGGGCCACAAAGTTCTGGTGCTGGCGGATCATGCCGAGGGCGACGAGAGCTCCGTGGCCGGAGCCTATGACGTTCGTTTCTTCGGTGGCTGGAAGCACTGGCGCCGCTGGCGCAAGGCCCAGGCCCTGCGCTCCGCGATCCGCGGCGGGGATATCGAGGGCGTCTTTGCCGACTCCTGGAAGAGCGCCGAACTTTTGTCTGAGCTGGATGTGCCTCTGGCAGTGCTCGCCCACGGGATGGAGTTTCCCGCCAACCCGAGTGATGCCAAGCGGACGCGCATTCAGAAGGCTCTATCTGTAGCCGACTGCATCATTGCCAACTCCGCCTACACCGCCAGCCTGGTACAGCCTTATCTCAGCGGTAAGTCGCGCCTGATCGTCATCAACCCCCCGATCGGTCCGCAAGCGGATGCTGAACGACAGGCCCTGGAAGCCCTGGAAAAGGTTACCTCCGGGCGAGCCCCTGTATTGTTGACACTGGCCCGACTGGAACCACGCAAGGGTGTGGATGCCGTAATTCGGGCGCTGCCCGCGGTGCGCAGGCATCATCCCGATGTGCTCTACATCGTCGCCGGGAAGGGCGATGACCGGGCGCGGCTCGAGGCGCTCGCAGCAGAGGAGGGGGTCGCGGATTGTGTTCATTTCGCCGGAGCGGTCAGTGATGGGGAAAAGGCGGCACTTTTCTCCCGTGCGGACCTGTTCGTGATGCCCGCTCGGCGAGAGGGGGATTCGGTTGAGGGGTTTGGGATCGTTTACCGCGAGGCCAACTGGTACGGAGTGCCGGGCCTGGCCGGGCGCGAAGGTGGTGCCGCCGATGCGGTGATCGAGGGAGAGACGGGGCTGCTCTGTAATGCCAGTGATCAGGCCGATGTCACCGCCCATCTCCTTGCCATGCTGGATGACAGCGATGGGCTGCGGCGCATGGGGAAGAATGCCGCCGAACTTGCCCGAGGTCCGGGGCAGTGGCACATGGCGATCGAACAATTCCTCGGGGCCCTGCGTTAAGGCGATACGCATCCGGACGTTCAGTAATCATCGACGGCCCGAGCCTGGGAGGAGGGTGACGGCTCAGGAGCGGGAGTACCTGTCCTCGAAGCGCACAATATCGTCCTCACCGAGATAGGAGCCGGACTGCACCTCAATCAGTTCAAGGGGAATCGTGCCCGGATTCTCCAGTCGGTGTTTGATGCCGAGCGGGATGTAGGTGGATTGATTCTCGCTGAGAAGCATCTGCTTGTCGCCGCAGGTGACCCGGGCGGTCCCGGAGACAACCACCCAGTGCTCGGCCCGGTGGTGGTGCATCTGCAGGCTCAACTGGGCGCCGGGATTGACCACGATCCTTTTGACCTGAAAACGCTCCCCTGCGTCCACCGAGTCATAGAAACCCCAGGGCCGGTACACCTTGCGGTGCACCATGGCTTCCGGCCGGTTTTCCGCCTTCAGCAGTTCCACGATTTTTTTTACTTCCTGCACGCGATGCTTGGCCGCAACCATGATGGCGTCGTCGCTTTCGACCACCACCAGATTGTCGAGCCCGATCAGGGCAATGAGCTTGCTGTCGCTCTGTACATAGCAGTTGCGACTGTCGTGGAGGATGACATCGCCGCTGGCGGTATTGCCGTGGGCATCTTTGTCGGAAATTTCCCACAAAGCCGACCAGGAGCCCAGATCACTCCAGCCGCAGTCCAGGGGAATCACGACCGCGTCATGGGTTTTCTCCATCACGGCGTAGTCGATCGAGTCTTCCGGGCATTCAAGAAATGCATTTTGCTCGGGTCGAATAAAGTCCACGTCCAGGCTCGCCCCGGCCAGGGCGCGCTCGCAGGCGCTCAATATATCTGGTCTGTGCCTGCCGAGCTCCTCGATATAGCGACTGGCGCGAAACAGAAACATGCCGCTGTTCCAGAGGTATTCCTGGCTTTGCAGATATTTCTCTGCGGTGGCCCGGTCGGGCTTTTCCACAAATCTGTCCACCGTGAAGGCGGAGTGAGAGCCGCTGCTTCGTTGCGCTCCCCGGTGGATATAGCCGTAGCCGGTTTCAGGCTCTGTGGGGACAATGCCGAAGGTGACGAGTGCACCCTCCTCGGCAAAGTTGCTGGCCTCGACGACTGCTTGTCTGAAAGCAGCCGCGTCGCGGATGACATGGTCGGCGGCGAGCACCAGCAGCAGTGGATCTCCCTCGCCGGAGGCGAGGCTGTGCAGTGCGGCCAGGGCCACTGCCGGCGCGGTGTTACGGCCGGCCGGTTCCAAAATAATGCCACTGTGGTTTTGCTGAGCCACGCGCAGCTGCTCGGCCACGGTAAAGCGGTGCTCTTCGCCGCAGACGAGCAGGGGTGGCAGGTGCTGCAGGCCGGCCAGCCGGCTACAGGTCTGCTGCAACATGGTCTGGTCGCCGCACAGAGAGAGGAATTGCTTTGGGTAAAGCTGGCGGGAGAGTGGCCACAGTCGAGAGCCTGAGCCGCCAGCCATTATCACGGGCAAAATCATGATCGTGGAAAGCCCTTTCCATTCGGTTGGAGCGCACTAAAAGATGGCTTCAGCGTAGTACTCCTACCGTGCCATTTCTCGACTGTTCAGTATGGACGTCGCCGGAGATCGGGGCCATTTCTCAGGTTGCTGGGCGTGTGGATATGGACGGGGAGGGTGGCGGGCCAGGGTGCCCATTCACGATAGCGCTGGATGGATCCGCGAGAGCCTTACTGGCTTTTGCGCTCAGCCTCTTTCCAGGTGATGTTGCGATCGGAGAGCTCCCAGCGGATACGCCGCCACATGCGATCGATCCGTCTCTGAATATAGCTTTTGCGAGAGCTGGAGAAGAATTCCGCCATCGGCAGGAAGGCGGCGCACCCGATACCGTCAATCAGGTAGAGTTCCGGGCGACCGTTCTCGTGCCGGATCACCAGGTTGTGGGGGAGGATGTTCTTGGTCAGGATGCCGGTTTCCCGAAGCCACTGGGCAAAGCGTTGCAGTGCTCCCTCGATGCTTTCGTCCAGGCCATGCTGCTGAAGGTAACGTTCCAGGGTGACCGCCGGCTCCCCTCGCTCGTCGACAATCAGCTGCGTCACTGCGCCCGGCCCCTCGGAGGTCTCCTCAATGCCATACCAGCGGGCCAGGTGCCGCCACGCTGAGCTGCTGTCCCCGGCATCGCGCAGCGCTCGCTGCCGGTAGCCGGCCAGTTCGCGCAGATTGTCGTCAAAGCGGTCGTCGCCCGCGATCCGCTTGTACCAGGGGGCGCGGCGTCGCAGCTCTTCGACGCGGCCGGTGCGCATCACCTTGACGCACTTTTCGGCGTCCTGCGGGTGCCGGTAACAATGACGGTTGCCGCCACTGGCAAAGGGGGACAGGCCGGTGAGGTTGATCACGAGTCTGCCCCCTGTCTCTCTGCCAGCAATTGCTCGTACAACCCCATGGTTCGTTCGGCCTGGGCCTCAAGCGTGAACTCCCTTTGCAGCACCGGACGGACCTCGCTGTCCAGCAGCTCAAGGGTTTTGTCTTTGAGTCCCGCGATATCTCCATCGGGCACCAGGCCTTCGGGGAAGCAGGCCTGCAGGGATTCTGCCGGGCCGCCGATGTCATAGCCGATCACGGGCGTGCCGATCGCCGCAGCCTCAATCACCGTGCGGCCAAAGGGTTCCGGGCGCTTCGACAGGTTGTAGACCAGAGCCGAGGCGCCGTACCAATACCGAATGTCACTGCGCTGGCCCACGAAAGAAACGCGTGTCTGCAGGCCCAGCTCCGCCGCTCGCTGTTGCAGCTCCTGAGCGTAGTGTTCCTTGTTTGGCTCGGCACCGCCGAGCACCACCCCGTGCAAATCCTCGCGGTCGAGATTCGCCAGCAAGCGGAGGAAATCCTCCTGGCCCTTCCAGCGGGTCAGGCGGCCGGGCAGTAACAGCCAGCGTTTATCGCGAAGCTCAGGAAACTCGGACTCTACGGATTCACGCCAGCCCTCGGGTGGCGTCAGGCCTGGAAGAAATTCGGTGGTGTCCACGCCGCGGTAGATGATCTCCGGTGGGCGCTGCAGATACCTGCTGTAGTTGGTGGTGAGGTAGTCACGGACGCAGCGGGAAATGGCGATAACCTGCTCGCTGCTGGCCATAATGGCGCTGTAGCGATTGATCGAATAGAGACCGTGTGCCGTGCTTACCAGTCGCGGTCGATTGCTGGAATCCAGTTTTTTCCACGCAAAATAGGTGAGCCACGCCGGTACGCGGGAGCGCACGTGCAGAATGTCCGGTTGCTCGGCACGAATGAGCTCGCGCAGCGGGCGCACCTGACGCAGGCTGAACAGGGACTTGCGATGGATCGGCATGGAGAGGTGGCGTGAGCCCTCAAGCTCCAGCTGTTCCACCATCCTGCCGCCATTGGAGACAACGATAGAGTCGTGCCCCGCCGCTACCAGCGCGCGGGCAAGGTCGAGAGTGCCGCGCTCGACGCCGCCGGAATTCAGCGCTGGCAGCAACTGCATGACTTTCATCGGGGCCTCACATTAGCCATACCTTGGCCGGGGCGCCTGATTTGAATCAGATGCCCGGGGCTTCGCGCAACGATAGCAACGGGAATCGTTGCGTTTTGTCTCGCACGGCGAAGCAAAGTAGTGAAAGCCGCGTATTATAGACATCCCCGTCGATGGGGTATAGGCTGCCAAAACTCTCACCCGGCAGGCATTCCCCGGGAGTTGGCTGGTAACTGGAGTTGACGTTGCGACCACTGCTGGACATTTGTATTTGCACTTGCCGGAGGCCCGAGCTGCTTCGCCGTGCCCTGGAAAGTCTCTCCCAGGTTGAACTACCGGATACCGTGCGCGTTTCCGTGACGGTGGTAGACAACGATCCCGAGGAGAGCGCACAGCCTGTGATCCGCAGTCTGCAGGGCAGTTATCCGCTGCCCATTCACTACGCGGCAGAGTCGCGTCGCGGTATCCCCTTTGCTCGCAACCGCTGCCTCGACGAGGCGCAGGCCAAGGGCGCCGATTACCTGGTGTTCATCGATGATGACGAATGGGTGGCCGCTGACTGGCTGCAGAAGCTATACAGCTTCGCGCGGGATGCGGGCGGCAGGGCGGTGGTCTGCGGTAGCGTGATCAGTCTGCTGCCGGCATCCTCGCCGGATTACTACAACATGTTCTTTTCCCGCAAACGCCGCCGCACCGGTGAGCGGCTTCCCTATTGCGCCACCAATAACGTGTTGATTCCCCTGGGTGAGGTGCGCGAGCTGGGGTTGCGGTTTGATGAATCGCGCCCCTTCGCCGGTGGCGAGGACGTGATGTTCTTCACGGCGGCGTCGCAGCGTGGGATGGCGATTTTCCACTGCGCCGAGGCGGTGGTCTACGAGGATATCCCCGAGGACCGCGCCAACCTTCGCTGGCTGTCCCGTCGCAAGTACTCTGTGGGCATCACCCAGGCCCACCAGAAGCTGATCACCGGGCGCAGCCGCGTGGATGTGCTCGCGTCGGCGCTGCTGCAGCTGCTCACCGCCTCCCTGGTTTGTGCGCTGAGCATGACCGTGCGCCGCCAGCGTGAGCGCGCGTGGTTACGTGTCTGCCGGTCTGCCGGCATGGCGGGCGGGGTATTCGGCGCAGAGTCGCAGTTTTACCGCCGCGCCCACTCCTGAGTCCTGCCGCTGGGCTATCCTCGAGCTGCGTATTCTGTCTTGGGCCAACACAGGCGACGCCCCGGTCGCGGGCGGTTAGAATGCCGCCCTTTGCGCACTTTCAACTAAGTACACGACGCCTGCATGCAGTTTCTCTATACTTGGCTTCTGCGCCTCGCCCTGCCGATCATCCTGTTACGCCTCTGGTGGCGGGGGCGCTCCCTGCCCGCCTACCGGCGTCGCTGGCGTGAGCGTCTGGGCAAGGTCCCGGCACGCGCCAGTCACAAACCGCTCATCTGGGTACACTCGGTTTCCGTTGGGGAAACCCTCGCGGCTGTGCCGGTGATTGAGACGCTGGCCGCCCGCCATCAGGACTGGCAATGGCTGGTCACCACCACCACGCCCACAGGGTCTGAGCGCGTTCAGGCGGCGCTGGCGGAAAAGCTCGGTGGGCGTCTGTTGCATTATTACCTCCCCTACGACCTACCCGAGTGCCTGAAGCCTTTCCTGGATAGCCTGCGCCCCAAGTTGTTGATCATTATTGAGACCGAGCTGTGGCCGAATCTATTGCGCCTCTGTAAAAAACGCGAGACCCCCGTATTACTGGCTAATGCGCGCCTGAGTGAGAAGTCGGCACAGGGCTACGGGCGCTTCGCGACACTGACCCAAAACATGCTGAACCGGTTGTCTCGGGTTGTGGCGCAGTACCCGGCTGATGCCGAGCGCTTTGTGCGCCTCGGACTTCCTCCGGAGCGCCTGCTCACCAGCGGCAATATCAAATTCGATCTCACCATCGATCTGGGGCTCTCCAGTGAAGCCCAGGCCATCGGCCACCAGTGGCGGGGTGGCAGTGATCGCCCGGTGTGGCTGGCTGCCAGTACCCACGAAGGGGAGGATGAGTTGGTGCTCGAAGCCTTCTCCCGCCTGCGTGAGCAGTTCCCTGACCTGCTGCTGGTACTGGTCCCGCGCCACCCACAGCGTTTCGACAGTGTGGCGCGCCTGTGTCGGGAGCGGGGCCTGCACTGTCGTCGCCGTAGCGACGGCGGTTACGTGGACGCCTCGGAGCAGGTATTGCTGGGGGATACCATGGGGGAGCTGTTGCGCTTTTATGGCGCCAGTGATGTTGCGTTTGTCGGCGGCAGCCTGGTGCCTGTGGGTGGCCATAACATGATTGAGCCGGCTGCCTGGGCGGTGCCGATCGTCTGCGGTCCGCATCTGCACAATTTCAGCACCGTGGCGGAGCTGTTGCGCGATGCGGGGGCGCTGCGGGTGGTGGAGTCGCCGGAGCAGATGGCCGAAGCCGTCGCGGAGTGGCTGGAAGATGCCGACAAGCGCCGGGAGGACGGTGCAGCCGGTCGCCTGGTGGCTGAGGCCAATACCGGTGCGCTTGGGCGCCTGGTGGACGAGATTGAGTCGCTGGCGGCGCAGGTCTGATGGCTGCGGGTGGAAAAGCTGATTGACGATCAGGAGTGGTCGCAGCGCAAACAAAAAGCGGGGCTTGAGCCCCGCTTTTTGTTTCTTGCATGCCAGCCCAACTTCAGCCGGCTTCGAGCTCCACCGTTACTTGGTCGGCTCTGCTGAGGTGGCAGCGGTCTCGCCGACCCGGACAACCGGGGTGGCAGGGTTCAGCTTCGCCTCCAGCTCCTGTAGATCGGCGGGGGCCAGCAGGCCGGCCACGCGCTTCAGGCGCAGGGTGTTATCGATATAGTCATAGATGGCGTTGGCGTAATCGGTCTTGGCCTGGAACAGGGTCCGCTGGGCCAGCAGCACGTCGACGATATTCCGCGTGCCCACTTCGTAGCCTGCCTGATTCGCCTCCAGGGCGCTCTGCGCGGAGATCACCGCCTGCTCCCGCGCTCTTACCCGGGAGACGTCGGTGACCAGGTTGCGGTGCAGGGTGCGGGTATCCTGAATGGTGTTGCGCTGTACCAGGTTGCGCAGGTCCTGGGCCTGGAACGACAGGTCGCGGGCCTGACGTCGGCTGGCACTCAGGCGGCCACCGGTGAAGATCGGCACGTTCAGGGTCAGCGCGGTGACGGTGCTCTCGGTCGAGGTTTCGATTGGCAGGTCAATAGTGGGCTCACCGGGGATCGAGGTGGACGTGTCGCCCTCGCGGCTGAAGTCTGTGTAGCTGACGGAACCGTAAACCGTCGGCAGGTGCTCGGCGGCAGCGGCGCGGGCACTGCTGCGCGCGGCGTCGGCAGCCAGACTTGCGGCCTTCAGATCAAAGTTGTTCTGCATTGCAAAATCGACCCATGCGGCGCGCTCGGCGGGCTCCGGCGGGGCGACGGTAAAGCCGTCCTCGAGCGGCGCCACCTGGTCGTGCTCGGTGCCGGTCAGAATCGACAGCGCGTCGAAGTTGCTGAGCAGAGCATCTTCGGCAGTCAGACGGCGAGCGACGGAATTTTCGTAGGCCGCCTGGCTGTCATAGACGTCGGTGATCGCGGTCAGGCCCACCTCGAAACGCTGGCGGGTCTGTTCCAGCTGCTTGGCCAGTGCTTCTTCTTCCGCCTTGGCGGCTGCCAGTACATCGTAGGCCCGCAGCACATTGAAGTAGGTGGTGGCCACCCGCAGCATCATTTCCTGCTGGTTGGCGCTGAACTCCGCTGCAGCCTGTTCACTCTGAAACTTGCCTTGTTGGTAGCCGAACCACGCGGGCAGGTCGAAGATCGCCTGATCCAGCCGTGCGGAATAGATTTCGTCATCGACATCGGTATCGCGGCTGTTCGGTGTGGCGATCACGCCGTTGGGGCCGAACGTGTAGTCAAACTGGGTGGAGTTTGAGCTGGTGTTACTGTGTTCGGCGGAGCCGTTGATCTGTGGCAGCAGCGCGGAGCGGCCCAGGTTTTTGGCCTCGAGGCCAGCCTCGAAGGCGGCGCGGTCGGCGGCCAGTTGCGGGTCGTTGTCCAGTGCCTGCAGATAGATTTCCCACAGGGTGTCGGCCTGGGCCTGCATGGCGCTAAGGCCGAAGAGCGCGGCCGCGAGCAGGGATTTCAGGGGGCGACGGGCGCTGCTGTGGCGCCTGTGGTTGGACTCAATTCTTTTCATTGAACTCTACTTCCTGTGGTGGATGCGGTCTCAAACTTGCCAGTCTCCCCACTGGCCGGGCCCTCGAGCGGGCCTTCAAGTCGCGAGAGTGTACCCCCCACCTGTGGGGGCGTCGAGGCGACGGGGCCCCCTTTTTGGTATATCTTCGTTGAACCGACACGAATGTGCGGTTACTCACCATGGGGCGGCCGGGGACACAGGCAGCGCCTTGAAGCGCCGTGTGGTCCTCTATAGACGTCGCCGCCGGGCATTTGGATGCACGAACGATCAAATGGGAATTTTTCGCCGATGGAGCAGAGTGCGACCGATTCCGCCAGTGGCTGGCAGCGAGCCTGCCACGAGTGCGACCTGCTGCTCGGCAACAACAACGCTCCGCCGGGAGGTAAGCTGGTCTGCCCCCGCTGTAGCGCCGTTATTCACCGCAATCCCGCCCGCAGCATTCACTATACGGCGGCACTGAGTATCAGCGGCCTGTTGTTATTTATTCCCGCCGCGACTCTGCCGTTGCTGAATTTTTCCATCATCGCCTTTGGTTCGGAAAACACGCTGTTGAATGGCGTTTTCTCACTATTCGGGGCGGGCTATATCTGGCTGGCGTCGCTGGTGCTGTTCTGCAGCGTAGTGGCGCCGTTTACCCGTTTCCTGCTGCTTGCTTTTATCAGTCTTGGCTGCCTGTGGGGGGCTCTGGATCGCCCGGTGTCCCGCGCCGTGCGCTGGTACCAGCACATCAAGGAATGGGCGATGCTGGATGTCTATATGCTCGGCGTCCTGGTAGCGCTGATCAAAATGCAGAGCCTGGGGAAAATGGTGGTGGAGAGCGGGCTCTATTGCTTTGTGGGCCTCATGGTGCTTTCTAATCTGACGCTGCTGTCTTTTGATCAGCAGTCCGTTTGGCGGCGTATGGCCCGTCGCCGTGCCGCCGCCGCGGTGACCGATGCCGGTGGGGTGACCCCGTGAGTCGCCTCGATACCGCCCTCGCGCACCGCCTCTGCACCTGCCTCTGCTGCCACCAGCTGATGCGTCTGCCCGCCGGTGAGTCCCGGGGACGCTGTGGCCGCTGTGGTGCCACTGTACACGGTCGCATCGAGCGCAGCCTCATGCTGACCTGGGCGCTGGTACTCACCGGCACTTTCCTGTTGGTTCCCGCCAATATCCTGCCGGTGATGACGGTGATCTACCTGGGGTCCGGGGAGCCGAGCACCATCATCGGTGGCACCCTGGAGCTCTACCGCAACGGCCTGTGGGGCATCGCCCTGATCGTCTTTATCGCCAGTATCGCGGTACCGGTGATGAAATTGGTGGGGCTGGTGGTCCTGCTGCTGCAGGTACAGTGGCGCGCGCCGCGGAATCCGATGCAGAGTATGCGTGTGTATCGGGTGGTGGCGGCCATCGGGCGCTGGTCACTGCTGGACCTGTTCATGATTTCCATCCTGGTGGCGCTGGTAAACATGGGCGCCATCGCCGAGGTGCGCGCCGGTCCCGGCAGCACCGCCTTTGCCACCGTGGTGGTGGTGACCATGCTGGCGGTGCGGACTTTCGACCCGCGACTGTTATGGGACGCACGGCAGTGCCGGGCGGCCGTATCGGCAGCACGTGAGTCCGCGGACGGGGAGGGCAGCGATGGCTGAGTCGCAGATCCCCGAGGCGGAGCTCAAACGCAGTCGCGGCCTGCCGCTGGTGTGGCTGTTGCCGTTGGTGGCAGCGATCATCGCGGTCTGGCTCCTGTACCGGGATGTCACCCAGGGTGATATCCGTGCCGAGATTCTGTTCCCCTCCGGCGAGGGACTGGTTCAGGGCAAGACAGTGGTGAAGTACTCCGGTGTCGATATTGGCCGGGTGGGGGACTTCCGGCTGGTGCCAGGCGCCGAGGAGCTCGACGGTGCCGACGGCGTGCTCGCGGAAGTGGAGTTCAATCCCAGTGCGGAATTTCTGTTGGTAAAGGGCAGCCGTTTCTGGCTGGTCAAGCCGGAGGTCTCGGTGACGGGAATCCGCGGGCTTGAGACGCTGGTTTCCGGCAACTATATCGCCGTGGAGCCCGGCAGTGGTCCACCGCAGCGGGAGTTCGTGGCACTGGCGCAGCCTCCGGCACAGGTTTCGGGGGAGGGCTTGCGTGTGCTGGTGCGGGCACCGCGACTCGGTTCCCTGAACCGGGGTTCACCGGTGTACTACCGCCAGTTGGAGGTGGGTGAGGTGGAGAGCTATCGCCTTTCGGACAACGATACCGAGGTGGAGATTGAGCTCTTTATCCGCAAGCAATATGCCCACCTGGTGCATCGCGGCAGCCGATTCTGGAATAGCTCCGGTGTTTCCATTGAGGGGGGCATCAGTGGCGTCAAAGTGGATGTCGAATCGATCGCTTCGCTGCTCGCGGGCGGGGTCAGTTTTTATACCCCCGAGAAGCACCTGCAATCGCCGCTGGCCAAAAATGGCCAGGAATTCCCGCTGTACAACAGCTTTGCGGATGCGGATGCGGGTATCCCCATCACCCTCAATTTCGATCGCGGCGTCAATGTCACGCCCGGCAGCACACCGGTGGTGTATCAGGGTATCAAGGTGGGTGAAGTCAGCGACACCAAGGCCAGTTCCTCCCTCAATGGCATGGCGGTCGATGTCTTGATGGACCCGATCACCGATGACCTGCTCACCGAAAACACGCGTTTCTGGATGGCCAACCCAACCATTGATATCTCCTCCGGTCTCAGTCAGCTGCTGGAGGGGAACCGTATCGAGGTGGACCTGCGCCGTGGGCAGCGCTCGGTGCGGGAGTTCCCCGCATTTTCCGAGGCGCCGCAGAGAGACCCGCGCGTGCCGGGATTGCATCTGAAGCTCAACGCCCGCAATACCGGCTCGCTGCAGCGAGGCGCGTCAGTGTATTTTCGCCGTATCGAAGTCGGGCGTGTGCAGGGGATGGAACTCAATAGCGACGGCTCCGGGGTAACGGTTTTCGTGGTGATTCAGCCTCGCTATGCGCACCTGGTGCACAAGCGCACCCGCTTCTGGAATGTCAGCGGCCTGCGCGCCAGCGCCAGTTTCACGGGCCTCGAGGTTGAGGCGGATTCACTGCTCTCGCTGGTAAGGGGAGGTCTCGCTTTCGGCAGCAGTCGTAGCGCCCGCGAGAATGCTGCGCCGGCACAAAACGGGGATTCCTTCCCTCTCTACCCGAGCCGTGAGGACGCATTTGAAGAGGGGCTGGATATCACCATCGACCTGCCCTCCGCCGAGGGTATCAAGGAGGGTGCGGCCATACGTTTCCGTGGTATCCAGGTGGGAGAGGTGCGGCGGTTGCGGCTGGGGCCGGATCTCACCACCGTGCAGGCGCGGGCGACACTGTTTCACCGCGCGGAGCAGTTCGCCCGGGAAGGAACCCGTATCTGGGTCGTGGGTCCCGAAATCGGCTTGGAAAATGTCGCCAATGTGGACACGCTGATCACCGGCCGCTACCTGTCATTGGAACCGGGTAACGGTGCGCCGCAGATGGCGTTTACTGCGGAATTACAGCCGCCGCGCCAGGATCTGGCGGAGAGCCTGATGAGCCCGGGGCTGACCGTCATTCTCAACGCCCCGCGGCGCGGTTCGCTGAAAGCGGGCAGTCCTGTCTACTATCGCCAGGTGCAGGTGGGAAAGGTCATTGGCTATGCGCTCGGCGAATTGGCGGATCGTGTCTACATCTACGTGCACATCGAGCCCCGTTACCAGACTCTGGTGCGCGAAGGCACGGTTTTCTGGAGCGCCAGCGGCATTGACGTGAACTTTGGCCTGCGCACCGGACTCACAGTCCATACCGAGTCCGCCAGGGCGCTACTCGATGGGGGAATCGCCTTTGCGACCCCGGAACGACCGGCGATGGGGCGGGAAGTGGAGAGTGGCAGTCATTACCCACTTTATCCGGAGCCGGAGCCCGAATGGCTGGGCTGGCGTCCTAAAATAGAAATATATGCCAGCGAAGAGCCGACCAAATGAGACTGCGATATCGCTGAGGTCGTCAGGTTATGGCTACAAGGAATAACAGGGAGAGCGTTATGCAATTTGGAACCCTCGGCCGGCTGACGGTCCTGGCACTGGGTGCAGTGGCACTGATGGCCTGCGAAACCCTCAACGTCGAGCGCGTACAGCCCGCTGAGGCGCCGGTGGCCTTTTCGACCTATGCCTGGGGTCAGTCCTCTCTCGGTGAAACGCAGGGAGCTGCGGCACAGCTGGTAGAGCTGGATGAGGATTTGCGTGCCACCGTGGCAGGGCTGATGCAGTCCCGCGGCTACCGGCTGGTGGAGGATCCGACCACTGCCGATATGGTGATGGATTACCAGGTCGCCATCGTGGAGGAGGAATTTGCCAGCGATACTGAGAACTCGAGCTGGGACGCCCAGTTCGACTCCAACGCGCAGCGTGGCGTGGTGGAACTGCCAAGCCAGACCGGTGCGCCACGTGTCACGTTGACGCTCGGCCTCGGTCGGCCCGGTGGGCGTGTGATCTGGGGCGGCAACGCCACCAAGTTACTGGCGCGTCCGGAGAATCGCGAAGAGCGACGTCGGGTCCTCAACACCGCGGTGCAAGAGCTGTTACGGGACCTGCCGCCCGCCTATTGACCCGGTCTGTTTTGCTTGCCGCTACGTAAAGCCGGACAATGCGCCATTACCCCGGACAGGGATGCCGGAACTCCTGAAGCTGAAGTGTGCCCCGGAGATCCGTATGCTTTTTCGATTCCCCGCTAACGCCGTATCGCGCCATTACAGCATGGGCGCTATGCGGGCCGCTCTGATCGCGGCTTGCCTGTGGATGGTCGGCTGCGCCACGGCACCACCGGTGGCGGTAGACTACGATCCGCAGGCGGACTTCTCCCGCCTGCAGACCTATTTCCTGCTGGATCCACTGGGTACCGGTCCGGTTGCCCCGCTGGAGCTGAAGCGGGCCCGCCAAGCGGTGGAGGGACAGCTGCGGTTACGCTATCGTCCCGCCGCCAGCGCCGGCGATGCGGATTTCCTCGTGCGTGTCCAGTTGCAGGGCGCCGAGCGGGTGGCTGTCTATGAGGACCGCTTCGGCATATACGGTGGTCACGGTCCCTGGGGTTTCGGCTGGCAGGTGCCACTCAATGTGCGCCAGTACCGCCAGGTTTACTTCGTCATCGATGCGCTGACCCCGGATCAGGCACCACTCTGGCGTGGCAGCATTCCGTCCGGCGCCATGGGAGCGCGCAGCCCGGAGGATCAGCAGCAGCGCTTGCACAACGAGGCAGCCCGGCTACTGAATCGTTTCCCGCCCTACTGAATCGCAGAATCCAATAACCAGAACGTCAGCAACGGATGTAAAACCATGCCTCGGGATATCGAGCAAGAGCAGCAGAACGAGCCGATTGACCTCAATCCGCCATTCTCGCGCGAAGCAGTCGAAGTGCTGGAGCGGGAGGCGGTGTTCAAGGGTTTTTTCACCATGCTGCGACTCACGCTCAGGCACCGTCTCTTTCGCGGTGGCTGGAGCGGAGAGATGCAGCGGGAGCTGTTCGTGCGTGACCCCGCGGTGGGGGTGCTGCTATACGATCCCGGACGAGACCAGGTTGCTCTGACCGAGCAGTTTCGAATCGGTGCTCTGGATCGCGCCGGCGGGCCCTGGTGCCTTGAAGTGGTGGCGGGTATGGTTGAGGAAGGCGAAACGCTCGAGGAAGTGGCCCGTCGGGAGGTGCTCGAGGAGGCCGGTCTGAAGGTGGGAGCGCTGCGCTATATCCGCAGTTACCTGCCCAGCCCCGGTGGCAGCAGCGAGCGAATGCACCTTTTTTGTGCGCTTGTTGATTTAAGCGAGGCGGGTGGCCATTTCGGTGTTTCCGATGAACACGAAGATATCCGCCTGCGGGTATTGCCCTGTGAGCAGGTGTTGGCAGCGCTCGAGGGGGGTGACCCGGATGGGACGCCCATCGACAACGCCGCCAGTATCATCTCGCTGCAGTGGCTGCGGCGCCACCGTGAGGAGTTGCGCGCTGCGGGGTGAAGCGATATCTGGCCGCGCTGAAACGCAGCCCGGCGCACATAAACTGAGATCTGAATCACGGCGGCAAGCCGACCGGAGTGTCGATAATGACCCCACGGAAAAACCTGGCGACGATTGAGCGCAAAGTCGACAACTTGGTACGCAAAAGTCGCGAAAAGACAGCCTATAAGGTTGATCTGCCGGCGTACCATGCCGATTGCGATGCGAACTATCTGCGCCTGTGCAAGCTGTTGCCAGAGCTGTCCAGCCGCGGCCACTGGCGTTACCAGATGCCCCATGGCGCGCTGGAGTTAACGGTTTTGGAGCGCTCGCGCTACACCACAGAAGTGAGCCTGAGTGCGACGGCCAGCCCCGATGAGAAGCACTGGCTGGCGCCTCCAACGCTGACAGTGCGCCTGTACCACGATGCCCGTATGGCAGAGGTGGTGGCGGTGGATGGTCGCGGGCCGCTCCCCGAGCCGGCCGCGGCAGCGCAGGACCAGGAACGCAAAGGACACAATGGGAAAAACGCGCGAATGGGAGGCGCGGACGAGCGACAGCAGGCCAACCGCTTTTTGGGCGAGTGGCTCGGGCATTGCCTGGCAAATGGTCGCACAGAATTCGAATTGATATTGGATGGCTGGCGGCTGTAAAGGAAATACTGTCGCCGCTGGAGGAGAGGTGATTCATAGCCCTCCGTCCTGCCGCCTGGTGCGGCATCAGATGGATCTGAACAACGAGTAAAGCAAGTGAGCGAAGAGTCTAAAGGCCGTGTACATCGACTGGTGCAGTTCACCGACCCCCACATTGGCGGTCGGCCGAACTATCAGTTGCTGGGGTTGGACACAGGCCGCACCCTGGATGAGGTTCTGGCCAGAATCGCGCGTGACCAGGGGAATGCCGACCTTCTCGTGGCAACGGGCGATATCACCGCCAACGGCTCCGAGGCTGCCTATGGACGCTTTCTGAAAAGAATGCAGTCGGTACACAAGCCCTGGTACTGGCTGCCCGGCAACCACGACTCAGTGCAGCGGATGATGCAACTGGCGCCCGGTCGCTTTGTCGAGGAATTGGCACTCGGGCACTGGCGACTGCTGCTGCTGGATACCAGCGTGGAAAACCAGATTTGCGGTGGTCTGTCAGAGACCCAGCTGCACCGCCTTGAGGCGTCATTGCAGCGCGAGCCGGAGCGGCCAGTTCTGATCCTGATGCACCACCAGCCGGTACCGGTGGGTAGCGACTGGATCGATGGTCACATGCTGCGCGAGGGGCACGAGCGCTTCCTGACGGTCGTCAGCGCAGCACCCCAGGTGCGCGCCCTGTTGTGGGGCCACGTGCACCAGCAATTCGACAGCCACCTCGGTCACATCGGCCTTCACGCAACCCCTTCCACCTCGGTGCAGTTCACCCCTGGCAGCGGCCCGTTCTCGGTCGACGAGGAGATGCCCGGTTACCGCTGGTTGGACCTTTTCGAGGATGGCACTTATGAGACCGGGGTCGAACGCGTTCTGGTGTCGGAATACAGTGTCGACCTGACCTCTGGTGGTTATTGATCGCTCTCTGCCACCTTCCCCCCTTCCTACTCTTCTCCCCGGCAATGCACCCCTGACCGCCCTATCTGGGGATCGGTGTTTCCCGCCCTACAATGCTGCTAGTTGTTGCAGTGAAGGAATGAGAGTCGTGTACCCAACGTTTTCGCTGCCCTTTGGTGCTGCGGTATTGATACTGGCATTGCTTGGCGGCTGTGCCTCTGCTCCAGCGGACCGTCCGGATGTCGCGGCCGCCTCGTCCGCCCACTTTACGATGATCGGTGATGGAGGGGGGCGCACTGGGGGATTGCAGCCGCGCTCCAGCCGTCTGGACCAGGTCAGTGCAGTTTTTGCCCTCGATCTGAGCGGTGCCAAGGTTCACGTAGCGCCTCTGGAAATTCGCTATCGCCGGCAGTCCCCCGGCTCAATTCAGCCCCTGGGGTGGCGCAACCGTGAACTTGATGCCAGTGACCGTGCGCGGCTCCAGGGCATCGTGGAAGAGGCCTTTGCCGAGCGCTTCCTCGGCCGCCGGGGCGGTCGCCTGACCCCCGACGCGCGCACGGCAGACTATACGTTGCGCCTCGCGCTGGACGACTTCCTGCTGCCCGCACCACTGGAGCAGACGACACGTTTGCGGCAGGTATTCACCGAAAGTGTTGCCTACGGCACTCTGTCGGGGACCCTCTACGACAGTCGCGGCAACGTGGTGTTGGAGTTCCGCGATCGCCGCGAGTTTGGTGAGAACTTTGCCGGGCCCGGTGGCAGTTCACTCCAGCGTTTTTCCCCGCCCGCGTTCTGGGCGGATATGCGCATGGATATGCGCAGCATTTTCGAAAGTCTCGATCGCAGCCTGCGCTGATCCACTTGAAGAGTCGGGGTTTGTTCTCGCGTGATGCGGGATATAATCCCCGGCCATGTCTGAATCACAACACAAGCAGCGGCCGATACTGGTCTATCTGCACGGTTTCCTCTCATCCCCGCAGTCCTTCAAGTGTCAGCAGATGCATGCCTGGCTGGCGGAAGCCCATCCTGAGATCACCTTCTGCGCCCCGCATCTGTCGCCTCATCCGGGCGCGACCATCGACTTGTTGGCGGATTTACTGGATCGCTACCTCGAACAACCCGCGGCACCGCAGATCGGGTTAGTGGGCAGCTCCATGGGGGGCTTTATGGCCACGGTCCTTGGTGAGCGCTACCGGTTGCCGGCGGTGGTGGTGAATCCGGCCGTGCACCCGGCGCGTTTTATGCCGGCCTATCTCGGTCAGACCCTGCATCCTTACAGTGGCGAGGATCGCGAGTATCGCCTTACCCAGTCCGACGTTGATACCATGCGCCAACTGGAGGGCGAGATTGCCGGGCCGCTCAACGGGCGCTACTGGCTGCTCGCCCAGCGCGGCGACGAGACACTGGACAGCCGCGAGGCCGAAGCCTTTTACCGGAACCAGCATCAGACTATCGAAGAGGGAGGCGATCACAGCTTCCAGCGGTTTGAGCGCTACCACCAAGCCATCATCGATTTTTTATTCAACCAGCAGTAAACAAATAAAAATATGGCCAATTACTCTGCCGAAGATATTGAAGTCCTCACGGGATTGGATCCGGTGCGCAAGCGCCCGGGCATGTATACCGATACCACCCGTCCCAACCACCTGGCACAGGAGGTCATCGACAACAGCGTGGACGAGGCGCTGGCCGGCCACGCCAAGAAGATCGAGGTGGTGCTGCACAAGGATCACTCCCTCTCCGTCAGCGATGACGGGCGCGGTATGCCGGTGGATATTCACCCGGAGCAGGGGCGCCCTGGTGTCGAGGTAATCCTGTCCACGCTGCATGCTGGCGGTAAGTTCTCTAACAAGAACTACCAGTTTTCCGGCGGCCTGCACGGCGTCGGGGTTTCCGTGGTAAACGCACTGTCCAAAGTGCTGGAAATCACCATTCAGCGTGATGGCCAGGTCTACCGGATGGGCTTCCAGAACGGCAACAAGGCCTCCGACCTGGAGGTAATTGGCACCTGTGGCAAGCGCACCACCGGTACCAGTCTGCGTTTCATGCCCGATCCGCAGTACTTCGATACCCCCAAGTTCGCCGTGCGCCACCTGCGTCACCTGCTGCGGGCCAAGGCCGTACTGTGTCCGGGTCTGACTGTGGTATTCATCAACGAGCAGGATGGTGAGTCCGACGAGTGGTACTACGAAGACGGCCTGAAAGATTACCTGGCTGCCGCCAATCAGGGCTGGGAAGTGCTCCCCGCCGAGCCGTTCGTGGGCAGCTTCTCTGCCTCCACCGAGGCCGCCGACTGGGCGGTGCAATGGCTGTCAGAAGGCGGTGAGGTCACGGCGGAGTCGTACGTAAACCTGATTCCCACCGCCCAGGGCGGCACTCATGTGAACGGCCTGCGCACGGGCCTGCTGGAGGCCATGCGCGAGTACTGTGAAATCCGTAACCTGATGCCCCGCGGCGTCAAACTCGGCCCCGAGGACATCTGGGCACAGTGCTCCTATGTGCTCTCGGCCAAGCTCGCGGATCCGCAGTTTTCCGGCCAGACCAAGGAGCGGCTCTCCTCCCGCGAGGCGACGGCGTTTATTTCTGGCGTGGCCAAGGATGCTTTCAGCCTGTGGCTGAATCAGCACACGGAAGAGGGCGACAAGCTCGCCGAGCTCTGTATCAGCAACGCCCAGAAGCGCCTGCGCTCCGCCAAGAAAGTCGCCCGTAAAAAGGTCACCCAGGGGCCGGCGCTGCCGGGCAAGCTGGCAGACTGCGCCAGTGGCGACGCCAGCCGCTCGGAACTGTTCCTGGTCGAGGGCGACTCGGCCGGTGGTTCCGCCAAGCAGGCTCGCGACCGCGACTTCCAGGCCATCATGCCCCTGCGGGGCAAGATCCTGAATACCTGGGAAGTGGACTCCGGTGAGATATTCTCCAATCAGGAAGTGCACGACATCGCCGTGGCGCTGGGGGTGGACCCAGCCAGCGATGATCTAGAAGGACTGCGCTACAACAAGATCTGCATCCTCGCCGATGCCGACTCCGACGGTCTGCATATCGCCACCTTGCTGTGCGCATTATTCCTGCGTCACTTCCGCGCCCTGGTCACCAATGGCCATGTCTATGTGGCCATGCCGCCACTGTTCCGCATCGATATCGGCAAGGACGTTTACTACGCGCTCGATGAAGCGGAAAAACAGGGCATCCTCGACCGCATCACCGCGGAAAAGAAGAAAGGCAAAGTACAGGTCACCCGCTTTAAGGGGCTGGGTGAAATGAATCCGCTACAGCTGCGCGAAACCACCATGGACCCGGATACCCGCCGCCTCGTCCAGCTTTATATCGACGCAGGGGATGACAGTAACCAGATCATGGACATGCTGCTGGCGAAGAAGCGTGCCGGGGACCGGAAGCAGTGGCTCGAGAGCAAGGGCAATCTGGCTGAAGTCGGCTAGCAGTCTTCGATTTTTTAAACCCGCTATGCGGGTTTTTTTATGCAGGCGTGATGGCGCCTGTCGGGTGTATGCGCAGAGCGGAAAGCCCCAGAGAGAAAAAAGAATAAGGCAACAAGGAGAGGAGAATGGTTCACAGGGCTGCGGGCGCGATTGTGCTGTTGCTGGCAACACTTTTGTTACAGGGCTGTTTGAGCCCTGTTGAGTCGATCGATGAGGGCCAGCTTGATGTGCTCGAGGCCGAGGCGGGGTATCTCCTCATTGCGGTGGACACCAACTTCAACCTCGATCAGATCAAGCTGGGTGGGAGAAAATACCTCTCACTGAACCGCGACGATCTGCAGCATGGAACAAACTTTATCTTGGCCAGGGTGCCCGCAGGCAAGTACCGGATTATTAGTGTACACCTGAACTTTCTCTATGCATTCAAGCTGGACGACGAAAACTGGCGCTTTGAAGTCACACCCGGGGTTGTGAGCTACGTGGGGCATCTGAATGTCCAGAACCGGCTTCGCAATATGACCGCCAGGATCGAACTGGAGAACCGCTCCTCCGAAGCCCTGGAGTTTCTGGAGTCCAACTTTCCGCACCTCATTGATAGCGAGGAAGTAAGGTACGCGGGGCCGGGAGAGGATGATTTCTTTCTCTATGTCCGCAGCTTGGAGCGGGGGGCAGGGGAATGAAACTATGTCGCCTGGCACTGTTGGTTTTTACCTTCAGCTTTTCTCTTTATGGCTGGGCGAAGACCCTGCCGGCTGAATTGTTTTTTCGCAGTCCGGAGGTGCTGTCACTCAAGCTCGATCCCTCGGGTCGGATGATCGCAGGGCATGTCCTTCGTCCCAAGCACCATGTTGCTCTGGTTGACCTGGCTAGCGGTGTGCATTACCCGATGCTCAAGCTGGATTCAACCCAGGGCTCATTGCAGCGATACGACTGGGTCGATTCCTCCACGGTTTATTACGAGGTGTACTTCAAGGGCAGTGAAGAGTGGAAGCGAGGCTTCATCGATATCGATTACAGTGGCGAAAAGCCACAGTACCGCTCGCGGGAAATTCGGGCGGAGGGATCACTGATTGACGCTCTCCCGGACGTGAACGACCAAATGCTTTTCGCCCAAAAACACGGTGACAGTGTCTGGATTCACCGCGCCTCAACGGCCCAGGTTGCGCAGAATGCACTCTCTCGCGCGACTCTGTTCAAGAAGCCCCTTGAGAATGTGGTTGACTACATATGGGATCCTCAAGTATCGACCCTGATCGCGAAGACGCGCGAAGAAGATGAAGTAATTATCTGGAAATTTGGCAGTGATGATTCGTCATGGCAGAGAGTCCACTCACTCGCGCAGCCCGATGATGTTTTCAAGCCAGTCGGCTATATGGAGGACGGTACGCTCGCGGTATTGAGTAATTTCAATTCCGACAAGGTGGTGTTGTATCGGTTCAACCTCGCGGCGGGGAGCTTCGGTGAGGTGCTTTACCGTCACAAAAGATATGATCTTGTAGGAGCGCGGACTGATGCATCCGGCGCATTGAATTCCGTCGCCTATGTTGACCATGGTCGGCTGGTGAATGAATACATCAGTGCCGAGGCTGGAAAAATCAGTAGCAAGTTTGCGAAGGCTTTCCCCGGGAAGCAGATTGTCATCGTGGATGAAACTGCCGAGCAGGGAAAATACATCGCACTGGTTTATGCGTCGGACGACCCGGGCGCCTATTACCTGTTTAACCGGAGCACTCTTAAGGCAGAGAAGCTTTACGGCCTCAATGAAGACATTCCCCAGAACATGCTCACTCGCTCTGAGCCGCTCCTGTCAAGTTCGAGTGACGGTGTCGAGATTGAATCTCTGATCACGGTGCCGGAGCGCAGTAACGGTGTCCTGCTCGTGTACCCACATGGTGGCCCTATCGGCGTGCGGGACCACACCTTTTTTGACCCAGAAACCCAGTTTTATGCCAATCGCGGCTATTCGGTATTGAGGGTCAATTTTCGCGGCTCGGTGGGCTTCGGTAAGGAGTTCTATCGCAGTGCCGTGGGCCAATGGGGTCAGCTGATTGAGGACGATATCGGGTCCGCGATAGACGCAGCCATGGCTACGTATGGCTTCGATCATATCTGTACCATTGGCAGCAGCTATGGTGGCTACTCGTCAATGATGCTGGCCATCCAGCGCCCGGAGCAGGTCGACTGTGTTATCTCAATGTATGGTGTCTACGACCTGCCACTGCTGTTCAATGCCAGTAATTACAAAGTTCACGAAGACTACCGCCAGCGTGTTCGTAGGACCGTCGGTGAAGAGGGCGAATCGCTGAAGCAGTTTTCCCCATTCCGGCTTGCAGGTGCGGTCAAGGCCCCGGCCCTGATCGTCGCGGGAAAGAAGGACCAGATATCTGGCTTCGAACAGGCCAATCGCATGCATTACGTCATGGAGAAATTAGGCAAACAAGTTGAGTTTGTGGCTTATAAGGGCGTTGGGCATGGACATACGAACTGGGGTGGTGAGTACCACCAGGCGGCCTATGTTGACGACTTTATCCGGCGTGTGTTGTCTTTGCCGTTTCCGGATAACGACGAAGCTATTTCCGAAGACCTTCTGTATCTCAGTGAGAGTTACCGGAATGGCACCGGAGTAGCGGCAGACGAAAGTCGTGCGTTGACATACCTGGAGCGCGCGGCACGAATGGGCAATGCCAGCGCTCAAACGCGGCTGGGGGATCACTTCCTCAACACCAGTAATCCAAAGCAAACGGAGGCCGCAATACGCTGGTACGAGTCGGCTTCCCGACAAGGTGCCGGCGGCGCGACCTATATGCTGGCCGAGTTGTCTGCTCAGGGATCTGGCCCGGCAGTGGAAGCTTCAGACATTTACGACCTGTACCGCCGGGCTGAGGGAGAGGGTGCCTACTTTGCCTATATTGGTGTAGCGAGGCACCAGTGCCTGGGAATAGGTACCGAACAAGATCTGGGTGCGTGCATTGAAAAGCTATTTCAGAACGTTGACTTCGAGGACCAGGGCCTGAAGGGCGAGCGCCTGAAACAGGTGGGCCAGCTCAATTGGGATAAACAGTCGGTTGTTCTGGCCGAAGTCCTCGACAGGGTGGATTTCACTGGAGAACAGCTGGAGAAGATTCGTGCATTTTTCAAGTTTGGGGGCGGGTATGACCAAGCAGCGACCCTGGCTAAGACCCAGACCGGCCTGGCTGAGGGGGATAGCTACCCTTACACCATTCGGGAGGAGACCCTACAGGTTCCACTGCGGAAAGGCCTGAAGTTTGGTACGCGTTACGCGATGACAGGGGAGGCCGATAAGACACACGCCGTCATTCGTTTGAAGTGGACCCATCCCGAGCAGGTGTTGCCGTCCGGTCGCAGGGTGACGGAGGAACACGACATCCTACTGCCGACACTCGGTAAGGATAGTTCCATGACGTACAGTTTTGACTTCGACTACGAAATGGTGCCCGGCACTTGGACGCTCGAATTCTTCGATATAGAGGGAAGGGAACTGATGCGGCAGACATTTGAGGTTGTTGAGCCCGGGGAGGACGCTTAATCCGCACCCCGGGCACCGTGTGCCCTCCGTCATTGAGTCCAGGACGCTACTTTTGCAGCCTGTTTGCTAGCCAGGTAGTTTGGATGCAGGTACTTGCTGTAGGTCAGTAGTGTGTAGTCTCGTGGGTCAGCCGTGCACTGGAACCCCTGGGATTTGGCCAGGTGTTCCTGTCCATGGTTCTCGGCGGAATCGATGGAATAGATTTCATCGAGGCCGTGATCCTCGGCAATCTCCGTCAGGCGCTTCAGTAATACCGAGCCAAGCCCTTGGTGTTGCCACTCGTCGGCAACCACCACGGCGCATTCGCATGAATGTCCGCCCGGGTCACAGGCATAGTGTGCTACGCCAACCGCTTTTGGATCCGTGTCAACATCGGCGACGGCAATTAGTGCCTCATGAGTGTTGTGGTCATTTTCTGTGAGCAGCGATAACAGCTTTTCGCTGACTTTATGGCTGCCACCTAGAAAACGATCGCGGCGCGATTCGGGTGAGAGACCTTCGAACAACTGTTTTTCCAGCTGGCCGTCGGTCTTGCACACTGCGCGAATCTGCACTTGGCGGCCGTCCTGCAGAGTGACCGTTTCCGGCTCATAGTTTTCACAAAAATATTGGGTAGACATAAGATCTACCTCCCCGCCTTGTTGTGGCAATTTTTTCCGTCAGTTGCATTAAACCAGTTGTCTCACTGCCCCGACCGCGCTGCGGTCTCGACTAAACGCTAAGCTGTATGGGATTGCTCTCCAAGGCCTGAAGCTGCTAACCAGCGTGCATCTATGAAAGTGCGGTTCTAAGTATTGGGTGCCAAAGAAAAAATAAAACTTTGCAGTAGGTGCGGCTGTGATATAGTGCCCGCGCTGGCCACTGGTCAGCTGCGTCATCTGTAGTCCGCTGTGACCCAGCGGTACCCTCCCTGGAACACTCTCCGAAGTCTCCCCGGAAACACCTACTGAATGCCGCACCGATTCGGCCTCGGTATGGCCGTGATTTGACGGCAGAGCGGGCAGTAGTGCCCGGATTCTCTGATTCATTCTCTCTCCGCCTCTGGGCGGGACGCTTTGGCTGCAGGCAAATGTGGCCCGAGGAAACTTATGCTATTCGAAAATCTGGGGCTGGCTGCTGAGCTTGCCCGGGCTGTGGCCGAGCAGGGCTACGAAAAACCTACCCCCATTCAGGCACAGGCGATTCCGGCCGTGATGCGCGGCGGAGATATTATGGCCGCGGCCCAGACGGGTACCGGCAAGACCGCCGGTTTTACCCTGCCGCTGCTGCACCGACTGGCCCAGGGTGCCCCGGCGCGGAATAACCAGGTGCGCGCGCTGGTGCTGACTCCAACCCGTGAGCTGGCGGCACAGGTCTTTGACAATGTGCAGCTTTACAGCAAGTACCTGCCGCTGCGCCACTCGGTGGTGTTCGGTGGAGTGAAGATCAACCCGCAGATGCAACGCCTTCGCGGCGGTGCCGATATTCTGGTTGCAACCCCAGGCCGCCTGCTGGACCTGTACAACCAGCGTGCGATTCGCTTCGACAAGCTGGAGGCACTGGTCCTCGACGAGGCCGACCGCATGCTGGACATGGGCTTTATCCACGATATCAAGCGTATCCTGAAGGTGTTGCCAGCCAAGCGTCAAAACCTGCTGTTCTCGGCCACTTTCTCACCGGAGATTCGTCAGCTCGCCAAGGGGCTGGTGACAGATCCGGTAGAAATCGATGTGAGCCCGCGCAACAGTACGACCGAAACCGTGCGACAGAAACTGCACCCAGTCGACAAGGCGCGTAAGCAGAAATTGTTGAGCCACCTGATCCGTGAAAACAACTGGCACCAGGCGCTGGTATTCAGTCGCACCAAACACGGTGCTAACCGTCTGGTGAAACAACTGGAGGCCGATAACATCCGCGCGGCTGCCATTCACGGTAACAAGAGCCAGAATGCCCGCACCAAGGCCTTGGCAGAATTCAAGAACGGCAAGGTGCAGATTCTGGTGGCAACCGATATCGCCGCGCGCGGTATCGATATCGACCAGTTGCCTCAGGTGGTGAATTTCGACCTGCCGAATGTGCCCGAGGACTACGTACACCGTATCGGTCGTACCGGCCGCGCCGGTGCCCGCGGTCAGGCGGTATCGCTGGTGAGTGCCGACGAGATCAAACAGCTGCGCGATATCGAGCGTCTGATCAAAAAGCCGATTGCCCGCGAGGAAATCGAGGGCTTTGAGCCCGACCAC
The DNA here is from genome assembly GCF_001750105.1 of Microbulbifer aggregans. Taxonomy (NCBI): domain Bacteria; kingdom Pseudomonadati; phylum Pseudomonadota; class Gammaproteobacteria; order Cellvibrionales; family Microbulbiferaceae; genus Microbulbifer; species Microbulbifer aggregans. The sequence continues at coordinate 495,257 of NZ_CP014143.1, read as the reverse complement.
GTGGTTCCCGAATCAGGCAAGGCGGGATCTCGAGGTGGACAGGCCGGTCGCGCTTCACAAGGTAGCGGCAATGGCGGAGCCGGAAACCGGTCCAATCAATCTCGCGGCGGCAATGCCCGTAGCGATGGTGGTCGCGGTGATCGGAATCGCGGCAACCGTTCGGGAAATGGCGGGCAGGATGCGCCTCGTCGGCGACGTCGGCGCTCGCCGCAGAAGAGCACTGCTTGACGCGTAAGTAAAAAACGCGCGATATAAAAAAGCCACCGTGGGAAACCACGGTGGCTTTTTCTTTATTCAGCGACAGCGATTACTGGCTGTTGTTGGCCATATAGGTGAGGGCGAGGCGAGTCAGGGCCTCGGTGCCGGTTTGCAATGCCTTTTCGTCCACGTAAAAACGTGGCGAGTGGTTGCTGGCGGCCTTGGAGGGGTCGGTGCCCCTGGGGGTCACGCCGAGGAAGTAGTAGAAACCCGGTACCTCATTGGCAAAGAAGGAGAAGTCCTCCGCACCAGTAATCTTGGGAATCTCCATCACCTTGCGCTCGCCTGCTACCTCACGCAGTACCGGCACCGCCAGTTTGGTCAGTGCGGGGTCGTTCACCGTTACCGGGTAGCCCTCGTAGATGGTCACGTCGGCCTTGGCGCCGGTGCTCTGGGCGATGTTTTCGGCGGTGATTTTCAGGCGCTCGAAAATCTGCTGGCGGTTGTCCATATCGAAATTTCGGATGGTGCCCACCAGTTCCACATTATCCGGGATGATGTTGTTGCGCACCCCGCCGTCGATCTTGCCAAACGAGACCACTGCCGGCTCCTTGGTGATATCGATCTGGCGGCTGACGATGGTCTGCGCGCCCATCACAATCTGGGCTGCGGTGGTAATCGGATCGACACCACCCCAGGGGCGGGAGCCGTGGGTCTGGCGTCCATTGACCATGATGCGGAACCTGTCCGAGCTTGCCATCAGCGGCCCAGAGCGGTAGCCGATCACGCCCACCGGCAGGTTTGAGGTGACGTGCTGGCCGAAAGCCACGTCCGGCTTGTACTTCTTGAACAGGCCCTCTTTCAGCATCAGCTCGGCGCCGCCCTCTTCACCTTCCGGTGCGCCTTCTTCGGCGGGCTGGAAGACAAAAAGGATATTGCCCTGAAGTTCATCGCGCATGCCGGCGAGGACTTCCGCTGCTCCCATCAGCATGGCCACGTGGGTATCGTGGCCACAGGCGTGCATCACGCCGACTTTTTCGCCGTTGAACTCGGTTGTGACCTTGGAGGCAAAGGGCACGTCCACTTCTTCGGTGACAGGCAGTGCGTCCATGTCAGCGCGCAGGGCCACGGTGGGGCCTGGCTTGCCGCCTTTCAGCAGGGCTACGACACCGGTGTGCGCGATACCGGTTTCCACTTCCATACCGAGGGATTCCAAATGCCTGGCAACGTACTTGGCGGTTTCGAATTCCCGGTTGCCGAGCTCCGGGTTCTGGTGAATGTGGCGGCGCCACTCGATGACCTTGTCTTCGGTTTTTTCGAGTAAGCGGTCCAGATTGGCGTTTTCCTGTGCGCTGGCGTTGCCGCTCAGGGCCAGGCCCAGAGCGATCGGAGTGAGCAGTCTTTTCATGGATACCCCCGGTTGTGCGTTATTCTAGGCGGATTCTAGCGCGGAAGCGGAGCGAGCCCCCATGACCAATCCGATCATCGAGCGCCTGCGAACACAACTGGCAGAGGGCAAAGACGCGCCGCTGCTGCGGTTCGGGCTCGGCAGTGCACTGTTCAATGCCAGGGAGTACGAGGAGGCGGCAGAACATCTTGCGGTGTGTGTTGAACAGATGCCCGATCACTCTGCGGCGTGGAAGCTGCTCGGTCGCAGTCATATGGCGCTTGGCAGTGATGCAGAGGCCCGGCTGGCGTTTGAGCGGGGGCTGCAGGTCGCCCGGGACAAAGGAGATGTGCAGGTCGAGCGGGAGATCGGCGTCTTTCTGCGGAAACTTTCCAAATGACCCGCGATGACCCGCAATGACAAGCGCGGCCCGGCCAGACCGCTTAGGCTGTGACCGGTGAGCCGAGGCGCATTTTGCTTTTTAAGGGTTGATCAATTATTGTTCGATTCCGCCCGGCTACGCCCCGGGCGGGGATGATGCCGCCTGCAGGGGGGCTGACTCAGAATGATACTGGCCGGTCTGCCCTGAGCGCCGGACAAGAAGAACACTTTCAAGCTTAGAGCCCATGACCGTATCCAGCCGACAGATGCCGCTTGCCGATGGAGCACGGGCCAGTAACAGGTATTGCCGTGGCCAGTATTGAGTTCAAAGGCGTAGTCAAACGCTACGCGGACAGTGTGCCCACACTGCCCGGCCTCGACCTGCACATCCGGGACGGGGAGTTTATGGTACTTGTCGGCCCCTCTGGTTGCGGCAAGTCCACCACTCTGCGCATGATCGCCGGACTGGAGTCGGTCACCGCGGGTGAGCTGTGGATCGGCGATCGCCTGGTCAATGAGCTGCCGCCAAAAGACCGCGATGTGGCGATGGTCTTCCAGAATTATGCCCTCTACCCCCACATGACCGTGTTTGAAAACATGGCGTTCGGCCTGCGTGTGCGCAAGCAGCCCGAGGCCACGATTCAGTCGCAGGTGGAGGCCGCCGCAGAGAGCCTGGGCCTGTCCAGCCTGTTGGCGCGCAAGCCGGGCCAGCTTTCCGGTGGGCAGTGTCAACGGGTGGCCCTGGGCCGCGCCATGGTGCGGGATCCCCAGGTATTCCTTTTTGACGAGCCGCTGTCGAACCTGGACGCCGAGCTGCGAGTGCAGATGCGAGGCAGTATCGGCCGTCTGCACCGGGAATTCGGCACCACTTCTGTCTATGTCACCCACGATCAGGTGGAGGCCATGACGCTGGGCTCCCGTATCGCCATCCTCAATGGCGGCGAGCTGATGCAGGTGGGAACGCCGATGGAGCTCTATGGCGACCCGGACAATGTATTTGTGGCGGGTTTCATGGGCTCTCCGCCGATGAATATCCTCCCGGCCCGCAATGTGGGGCACTCGCTCGAGAATCGCCTGATGCGGCTACCCCGTGAGGGGCTGGACCGTTTCGGCGCCGAGCTGCTGCTGGGCCTGCGTCCGGAAAACCTCTGCCCGGCATCCGAGGCGCCGGCGCACTGGCCGCGCCTTACTGCGCCGGTCGAGATGGTGGAAACCCTGGGAGCCGAAATGCTCGTTCACTTGGGTGAGGGCGACGAGCGCCTGGTGGCGCGGCTGCCCGGTTTGCGGCCACTCACTCCCGGTGAGAATCTGACGCTGGCCTTTGATCCCGCCGCGCTCTATCTGTTTGATGCCAACACCCGCCTGCGCCTGCGCGAGGCTCGCGCCGTTGCCGCTCCCCAGCCGGAGGCGGTCTCTCCGTGATGGCACGCCTGCTGGCCCCGCTGTTGGGGCTGTTGCTCGGGTTTGGTGCGCTGCAGGTCTGTGCACAGGAGTCCCGTGAGCTGCTGTTATGGCACGGCTACCGCGGCGCGGAGCGCCAGGCGCTTGAGGCGCTGCTGGCGGACTATAACCGTCACTATCCGGACACTCCTGTCCGCGCCCTGGCCGTCCCCTTCGGCAGTTTCCCGGACAAGCTCTCTGCCGCACTGCCCCGCGGCCAGGGGCCGGATCTGTTTATCTTTGCCCACGATCGTATCGGTGGCTGGTCCGAGACCGGACATATGATCGCGCCGGTGGCGCCATTGCTGCCACAGGAAGTCCTGAGCCGCTTCCCGGTGAGCCTGCTGGACGCCATGACCTATAAAGGCCTGCTCTATGGCCTGCCGCTCAACTTCAAGAGCACCGCGCTGATCTATAACCGCGCCCTGGTGGCCGCACCGCCGGCGACGGTCAGCGAGATGCTCGATCGCGCCCGCGAGCTGACGGATCGGGAGCGCGGGCGCTTCGGGCTCGCTTACAGCTATACGGAGCCCTTTTTCCATGGCGCCCTGATGAATGCCTTTGGCAGTGGCCCTTTCGACGCCCAGGGAGAGCTGGCCCTCGACAGTGAGGACAACATCCGCTCGCTGGCACTGCTGGAAAGCTGGGTGCGCAGTGAGCAGGTATTACCCGAGGAGCCCAACAGCACGCTGGTGACGAACCTGTTCAATCAGGGCCGCGCGGGTATGGTCATCAGTGGCCCATGGATGCTGGGCGAAATTGATCCGTCCATCGATTATGCCGTGGCGCCCCTGCCACGACTGGTTGGTGAGCGCCCGCTATCGCCGTGGGTTGCGGTGGAGGGACTGTTCCTCTCACCCTGGAGCAAGAAGCAGCAGGCGGCGGCAAGATTGATGACCTATCTCACCTCGACCGAAGCCGCGGAGCGTCTGGCGGTTGAGGGTGGCCAGCTGCCGGCCAACCTGGCGGCCTTCGATAGTCCACGCCTTGCCAGCGACCCGGTCGCCATGGCTTTCCGCAACCAGTTGGATACCGCGGTGCCGATCCCCAACCACCCGGCAATGACCCTGTTGTGGAAACCGCTGGAAACCGTGCTGCAAAAAGTGGTGAAAGGTGCAGCGCAGCCGGCGGCTGAGCTTCAGCGCCTGCAGGCGCAACTGCAGAAAGATGTGGCGGTGCTGGAAAAAGCGCAGCGCCGCAGTGAGCGGCCCGGCGAGCTGCCGTTGTGGCTGCCCCTGACGTTACTGCTGGCTGGTCTGGCGGTGGCCATGGCGCTCTGGCGTTACCGCAGTCACATTTGGGATAGCTGGCGCCAGCACCGCACCGCCTATCTGTATATCCTGCCCGCGGCACTGGGCATGGTGCTGCTGGTGTTCTTCCCCCTGCTTTACGGCTTCCTGTTGTCGTTTACCGATACCACGCTGCTGAATGAGGGTGCGCCGCTGGCCTCCCGCTGGCTGGGTCTCGGCAACTACCTGTCGATTCTCGGGGACTGGAACCTGTTCTACGGCGAGGGCAGCCAGCGCAGTATCAACTACGACAACTTCTACTGGACCCTCTTTATGACCATCTGCTGGACCGCCAGCAACGTGGTCATCTCGGTGGGGCTGTCACTGTTGCTGGCGCTGGCACTGAACAAGCCGATATTCGGCCGCACCTGGTTCCGCCTGATCCTGATCCTGCCCTGGGCAATTCCTAACTACATCACCGCCCTGGTCTGGAAGGGCATGTTCCACCCGCAGTTCGGTGTCATCAATCAGGGGTTGCAGGTGTTCGGTTTTGCGCCGGTGGCCTGGTTCGATTCGGTCGGTACCAGCTTCTTTACCGGTCTTGTGACCAACGTCTGGCTCAGTATTCCATTCATGATGGTAGTGATCCTCGGCGGCCTGCAGGCTATTCCCCGCGAACTCTACGAGGCCGCAAAGGTAGAGGGTGCGGGTCGCTGGTACCAGTTCCGCACCATTACCCTGCCGCTATTGCGCCCGGTGCTGGTGCCGGCGGTGATCCTGTCGGTGGTGTGGACGTTCAATATGTTCAATGTCATCTACCTGGTCAGTGACGGCGCACCGGCCGGTGCCAACGACATCCTGATTACCAAGGCCTTCCGCATCGGTTTCGAGAAGTACCAGTACGCTTATGCGGCTGCCTATTCCATCGTGGTGCTGGCGCTGCTGTTCGTCTATGCCCTCTGGCAGACCCGGGTGAGTGGCGCGTTTGAGACTGGCCGGGAGGCAGCGCGATGAAAGAGATCCTGGCGCAAGGTAAGCCCGCGGTCGAGATTCCGGGGGTTCCCCGGTGGGAGCGGGCGCAGCGCGTGTTGCGAGAGGTACTGAGTTGGCGTTTCGCCCTGCTGGTGTTTGCCTCGCTGGTGGTGATCTATCCATTGCTGTGGGTGGTGAGCCTCGCCTTTTCCGGCCAGCAATCCCTGCAGTTGGTGCAGGACACCCAGGATATGGGGTTCTGGGCCCAGCTGGCGGCGCTGGTGCCACTGCCGGAGCAATGGTCGCTGGATAATTTCCGTGCGGTGCTTACCGAGCAGCCCTTTATGCGCTGGCTGCTGAACAGTGTGGTGGTGGCCGCCGGGACCACGGTGATCGGGCTGGTGCTGTCCTGTACCGCCGCCTATGCCTTTTCCCGTTTCAGCTTCCCCGGGCGCAACCGTGGCCTGATGCTGTTTCTGGTGTCGCAGATGTTCCCGGCAGTGCTGATGCTGATCCCGCTTTACGTCATCGTGGTGCAGTGGCTGGGGCTGGGTAATTCCTGGCTCGGGCTGATCCTGGTCTACGCTATCACCGCGCTGCCCTTCTGCGTGTGGATGCTGAAGGGCTACTTCGACACCCTGCCGTTCGAGATCGAGGAGTCGGCGCTGCTTGAAGGTGCATCCCGGATGACGATTTTCTACCGCATCATCCTGCCGCTGGCGCGGCCGGCGATCGCGGTGACCGGGCTCTTCTCATTTATGACTGCCTGGAACGAGTTCATTCTGGCCTCCATTTTTATGGACGATGAGTCGCTGTACACCGTGCCAGTGGGGCTGCGCTTTTTCGTCAGCGATTACTCGTCCGAATGGGGCTACTTTGCTGCCGGCTCCATCCTGGTCTCGGTGCCCGTGATATTGCTGTTCCTGGCGCTGCAGCGCTTCCTCGTGTCCGGTCTGTCTTCCGGCGCGGTTAAGGGGTAGTAGTTTTATGCGCCTACGCCCCCTGGGGGTGGTGGATTTTTCACCAAAAGCCGCGTAAATTGCGCGGCCTTTGCCTGCCGCACCACACGATGTGGCACCCCTGCGCGCGGGCAAAGTGAGTGACAGCAGTTAGGAAGGACGAGCAGGAACCCATGACAAGCATCGTAGCGGACATCGGCGGCACCAACGCCCGCTTTGCCATTGCCGTACCCAAAGAGGGCGGCTACGCGCTGGAAGCGCTGAAAGTGGTGGACTGCCAGCGCTTCGATGGCTTTGCCGGTGCCCTGCAGCACTGGCTCGATGGGCTGGATCAGCCACACCCGCAACGCGCCTGTATCGCAGCCGCGGGGCCGGTAGAGCGTAATGCCGCCGGTGGGCGGGTGATCATGACCAACCTCGGTTGGCAGATTTGCGCTGAAGACCTGAAGAGTAATCTCGGCCTGGAGCAGGCCCTGCTGATCAATGATTTTGCTGCGCTGGCCCAGTCGTTACCGCTGCTCGGCAGTGACGAATACCAGGTGCTGCGCGACGTGCCGCGTCTGAAAGGCGCCACCATGGCAGTTCTCGGACCGGGTACCGGCCTCGGTGTGGCCGGACTGGCGCTTGGCGGCGATAAGCCGCAGGTGCTGGCGGGTGAGGGTGGTCACGCCAACCTGGGCGTGGTCAGTGAGCGCGAGTTGCAGTTACTGCAGATCATGATGCGCACCCAGAGCCCGGTATTTAACGAGTGGGTGCTGTCCGGCAGCGGGCTGGTGCACCTGTACCGCGCGGTGTGTGAATTACACGGCCGCACGGCAGAAGACCTGCAGCCGCAGGATGTGAGCGCGCGCGGTTTGAGCGGTGCCGATGCGCTGTGCCGGGAAACCCTGCTGGATTTCCTCAATTTCCTCGGCAGCGTTGCCGGTGATACCGCCCTGTACCTGGGCGCTCGCGGCGGTGTGTTTATTGGCGGCGGAATCCTGCCGCGGATCGCAGAGCTGCTGCCGGAAAGTGAATTCGAACAGCGCTTCCTCGCCAAAGGGCGGGTGGAGCAATGGATAAAAACGGTGCCCCTTTACGCGCTGAATGCCGGTTACCAGGCATTGATCGGCGCGGCGGCGGCACTAGAAAACTGAGCTTAAAAACAGAAACCTTTAACAAATCAAAGACTTAGATTGGTGTTAGGCGCTTCCTTTTGGGGCGCCGCGACTCCTCCCACCTCCTCCCCCACGGGGGAGGATGATATGGACATCGGGCGGGCCTAGGATGCAGGGTCTCACCATAACGATAAGTCCAGGGAGAAGATGATGAGTCTATCCAACAAGCGCTTCCGGCCAGCCCTGCTGTCCGCAGCGATCGCAGCGTCCGTTACCTCTGTTGGTGTTTTCGCACAGGAAGCACAGGAAGGAGCGAAGTCGCTGGAAGAAGTAACCGTAACCGGCTTCCGCAAGAGTGTGATGGACTCCATCGACACCAAGCGCGATGCCAAGGCCGTTGTTGAGGCCATCTCTGCCGAAGATATCGGCAAACTGCCCGATTCCTCCATTGCTGAATCCATCGCCCGCCTGCCTGGCCTGGCTGCTCAGCGCCTGGACGGCCGCGCCAGCCGCGTTTCCATCCGTGGTTTCGGTGAAAACGAAAGCGCCACCACCTTCAATGGTCGTGAGCAGGTTTCCATCAGCGACAACCGCGGTGTGGAATTCGACCTGTACCCGTCCGAGATCATGAGCGGTGTGACTGTTTACAAGACGCCGACTGCCAGCATCGAAGCTGAAGGCATTGCCGGTGTGATCGACATGCAGACCGTCAAGCCGCTCGAGCGTGGCGAGCGTGTCATCAAGGTGAACTCCCAGTACGAGATGACCAGCTTCGACAAGCTGAATCCCGATGGTGAGGACCAGGGCCACCGCGCCACCGTTTCCTACATCGACCAGTTCGCTGATGACACCATCGGTGTGGCTTTCGCCTTCAACACCATGAGCTCCCCGAACCAGGAAGAGCGCTGGAACTCCTGGGGTTACCCCGAGTTCACCGGCCCAGATGGCAATAACTACTCCATCCTTGGCGGTGCCAAGCCGTTCGTTCGCTCCTCTGTACTGGATCGTGACAGCGTAATGCTGGTGGTTGAAGCGCAGCCGAACGACAAACTGAACATGACTTTCGATGCCCTGTACGTAGACTTCTCCGACGAGAAGATCCTGCGTGGTATCGAGATTCCGTTTGCCTGGGGCCAGGGCTCCATCAGCCCGGATAGCGCCACTGTAGATCCGTCTACTGGTTTCATCACCGGTGCCACCACCGAAGGCCAGCGCGTCGTCGTTCGTAACGACCTCGAGACCCGTGCTGCAGAACTGAACAACTTCGGTTTCAACACCAAGTACGACTTCTCCGACACTCTGCAGCTCGAGTTCGACGTGAGCCACTCTGCAGTAGAGCGCGATATCTGGAGCTTCGAGAGCTACGCCGGCACTGGCCGTGGTGACAGCGAAGGTATTGCCGACGACATCAGCTACACCTTCGATGGCGGCAACACCGGTGCCAAGTTCGATCCCAGCCTGGACTACAGCGATTACAGCCTGATCCAGCTCGGTGGCCCGCTGACCTGGGGCTGGAGCGCTGCTCTGAACGATAGCCTCGGCATTACCGGCACTCCGCTGGAAAACACCGGACAGGACGGCTTCCTGAACGCCCCGGAAATCGACGATGAGCTGACCTCCCTGAAGCTGGCGGCTACCCAGATGGTAGAAGTCGGTATCGTCAACGAGATCTCCTACGGTATTTCCTACCGCGACCGTGAGAAGACCAAGAAGTCTGAGGGTTACTTCATGACCCTGAGCAACTTCCCGGGCATGCTGGAAGTACCCGAGCAGTATCGTCTCGGCACTGCCTCTCTGGACTTCATCGGCATGGGTGACATGATCGCCTATGACGCGGCTGCCATGCTGAAAGATGGCTACTACAGCCTGCTGGCGGAATCCCTGACCAACACCAGCCACCTGACCAAGTCCTGGTCCGTGAGCGAGGCGGTCACCGCAGCTTTCGCTCAGGCTAGCTTCGAAACTGACGTTGCCGGCTATGCTCTGACCGGTAATGCCGGCATGCGCTACGTGCACACCGAGCAGCAGTCCCAGGGTGCTGCGGGCCAAATCATTGACGGTCTGGTGGTAACTTCTCCGACAGATATTACCCACGACTACGGCCACTTCCTGCCGAGCCTGAACCTGGCCCTGTCCATCGACGAGCAACAGACTGTTCGTTTCGGTGCCGCCAAGACCATTTCTCGTGCTCGTATGGATGAGATGAACGCCTCTATTCTGGTCGACTACTTCGGTGGTGGCGATAACCCCCGCCCGGACGAGAACGGCAACTTCTGGAGCATCAGCGGTGGTAACCCCGAGCTGGAGCCGAAGGAAGCCATTGGTCTTGACCTGTCCTATGAGAACTACTTCAGCGAAGAGGGTTACTTCTCTGCTGCATTGTTCTGGAAAGACCTCAGCAACTGGCACTTCGACGACAACTACATTGTCGACCTGGCTGGTGTAGCTGATCCGGAAACCGGTATCGTTCCAGAGAACACCACTGCGACCGGCTACGGCAAGATCAATGCTGGTGGCGGCACTCTGCAGGGCTACGAGCTGTCTGTAGTACTGCCGTTCAACATGTTCTCCGAGAGCCTCGACGGCTTCGGTCTGCTGGCCAGCCACACCGGCCTGGAAACTGATATTCAGGACCAGAATGGCAACGACTACCAGCTGCCGGGTCTGTCCGAGAGCATCCAGACCCTGACCGCCTACTACGAAAACTATGGCTTCTCTGCCCGTGCGAGCATGCGCAAGCGTGATGACTTCAAGGGCGAGGTTTACGGTGTAGGTTTCGACACCCAGCAGGTTGACGTGGTTGGTGAGACCATCGTCGATGTGCAGCTGGGCTACGACTTTGCCGATGCCGGCATCAGCGGCCTGGAAGGTCTGTCTGTGTACCTGCAGGGTCAGAACCTGACCGACGAGCCTTTCACTACCCTGAGTGGTGACAACGCTCTGCAGGTTCGCGACTACCAGAGCTATGGCAGCATCTACCTGCTGGGCTTCAGCTACGAGCTGTAATTCCGGTAGTTAGGCGTTAAGCCAGCCAAAGCCCTTGTAATAGAAGTATTACAGGGGCTTTTTTGTTTTTATTAATAAAGTTTAATTTCCGGGTCTTGGTACCGCTCCTGCCCGGAATTCGCTAGCCTTGGGTCATTGACTCGAAGTTTGTCTTTCAGGTGGGAATTGTGAGCGACCAGAATATAAAAAATCTCGTCATTCTTGGTGGGGGCACTGCCGGCTGGATGACAGCATCGCTAATGGCGAAGGTCCTCGGTAAGAGCATTAACATTACGTTAGTCGAGTCCGACAAAATCGGTACGGTTGGCGTTGGCGAGGCCACGATTCCGCCGATCATTAACTTCAACCAGGCACTCGGCCTCAACGAACGGGAATTCCTCAAAGCCACCAAAGGAACCATCAAGCTGGGTATCCAGTTTGAGAACTGGCTGCGCCAGGGCGAGAGCTACATGCACGCCTTTGGCAGTATCGGCAAGAATTTCCCCTTCTGTGATTTTCACCATTTCTGGCGCAGAAGTCGCGCCAGCGGTCAGGATTCGAGCCTCTGGGATTACTCGCTCAATTACCAGGCAGCGATCAATAACAAATTTGCCCATCTGGCGCAGATCAAGGGCACCAATCTGCCCGGTATCTCCTATGCCTACCATTTCGACGCTGGACTCTATGCTCAGTACTTGCGCAGTTACAGTGAAAGCAAAGGCATAAAGCGGATTGAGGGAACGGTAAAAAGTGTTCAGGTGCGACCGCAGGACGGCTTTGTAGAAACGCTGATTTTGGAGGATGGACAGAGCATCGCAGGAGATCTGTTTGTTGACTGTACCGGATTGGCAGCGCTGTTGATTGAAAAAACGCTGGGTGTGGATTTTGAAGGATGGTCACATTGGCTGCCCTGCGATCGGGCCATGGCTGTGCCCAGTGCCGGTAGCAAGCCGATCGTGCCCTATACCCGTTCGATTGCCCACGCCGCGGGCTGGCAATGGCGTATCCCACTACAGCACCGCACCGGTAATGGCATGGTCTACTCCAGCAAGCACTGGAGTGATGATGAAGCACGGGAAGTACTCATGGGGAACCTGGATGGTGAAGCTCTGGCCGAGCCGCGGGTTATCCCATTCCGCACCGGACGCCGGACCAGGCAGTGGGACAGGAACGTTGTCAGTATTGGCCTTTCCAGTGGTTTTCTTGAGCCGTTGGAGTCCACAAGTATCCATCTGATTCAGTCTGCCGCGACGCGTCTGATCAAGTCATTTCCGCACCAAGGCATCAAGGCAGAGGAAGTGGCTGAATTCAATCGTCAGTCACAGGTGGAGATTGAGCGCATTCGAGATTTTATCATCCTGCACTACAAGCTCAACGAGCGGCGTGATAGTGCGTTCTGGCGTGAATGTGAATCGATGAGCATTCCGGAAACGCTGGAGAATAAGATCGAGCTTTTCCGTCGCACAGGCAAAGTTTTCCGCGATTACGATGACCTGTTTACTGAGGTGGCCTGGCAGCAGGTTATGATCGGGCAGGGCGTCTTCCCGGAGGACCACCATACGATTGCTGACAACCTCTCTGAAGAACAACTCAGCGACCTGATGAACAGCCTCCGAACTCTAGTCGATGGAACGGTGAAGTCTCTTCCAGGTCACGAGCAGTTCTTGGCGGGCTTGAGTTGAGGTATGTGCAACACCGGTATTCTTCATTTGAGTAGCAACCGCAGCTAAACGGCCGGGGTTTCCCATCAAGTAGTCGATCCCTGGATACATTGGGAAAGCCTCCTGTCAGTTTCGGTTTGCCCAAAGCCGTGCCCGCTGGAGTAGTCTCGCAGCAGAGCTAACGAGAGTAGGCTCTCGCTGGTGTGATCAGGCAGGCTAAAGCCACGGGGTAACACTCAATGACAACGGATACGCTGCTTACGCTGATGCTCGGCCCTCTGCTTCTCGTACAGGGCAAGTGGGTGCGCCGGCGTACTCCGCGCCTTCCAGAGCCGGATGGAGCCCGCCAGGGGCAGTCTGGAACGGGGCCTGGCTTGAGAGTCCTGGTTCTGGGCGATTCGGCCGCCGCGGGAGTCGGTGCCGCAAGCCAGTCTGAGGCACTGCTCGGCCAAGTGGTCGGGGCTCTCTCCCGGCAGTTTTGTCTGGATTGGTCTCTAGTCGCGCGCACGGGCGCCACGACCGCTGAGACGATTGAGGCGGTAAAAGAGATGCGGGGAAGTGGTTTCGATGTTGTCATCACTTCGCTCGGTGTGAACGATGTTACCAGTGGCGTGGGTCCCGGGCAGTGGATCGCACAGCAACAGCAGTTGCGGGAACTGCTGAGGGAGCGTCTCGACGCCCGCCTGCTGATTTGTTCCGGCCTGCCACCGGTGCACAGTTTTCCTGCCCTGCCTCAACCGCTGCGCTGGTATCTGGGGCGCCGGGCGACGCGCTTTGACCGGATTCTTAGGGACGATACCAGCGCCGAGGCGAACACAGAGTTTCTCAGCCTGCGATTCTCACAGGACCAGGCGCTGATGGCGAGTGACGGTTTCCACCCGGGGCCTGGTGTCTATCGGGAGTGGGGTCGGAGAGTGGCTGAGCTGGTCAATCAGAGGTTGAAAGGGAAGCTGAGTGGGCTCTGACGGTATCGCTTCCTCCAGAGCCCACATCAACAACAAGAGCTTTATCTCTTCACGGGTTTTGCATTGGCATGCTTTCCAGTTCCGCCTTCAGCTCCCGTAGTTTTTCTTTCACCCGCGCCGCATTCTCCGGCCCGATGCGGATCATCAGCTTGTGTACCCCGGGCAGCTTCTCCATTTGCGGGTCGGCAAACTTGAAGTAGACCGATGGGCGCACCAGCTGGATGGGCTGGTCGGCCTCCGGTGCGGCCAGGGCGACATCGATGGCCTTCAGGAATACCTGGTGGAAGTTTTTATCGCGCATACCCAGCTCGCCGAAAGCCTCCGACAGTCTCGGGTACCAGAATCGATAGAGTTCAACGGCCTTGCCCGTATCCGCCATCGCGAATAGTCGCACCGGCACATCGTAGCGCTGGTAGTTTTCCTCTGACAGCACCATGCCCGTCGGGCCCTCCTCGGCTACGGCTAACTCGCCGGGAGGATTATTGTAGGGGCGGTTCTTTGCCATCATCTCGCCGGTGGAGGCGGCATTCACGGCAGCCACCCACTTGCGCACTACCTCATCGGATACGATCCAGCGGCCCAGTGCTCCATCGGGCGCAAGGCTGAGGAGATCGCCACGGGCAGTTTCGTCGCTCTCGTTCAACGACGGGAGTTCCCGCTGCGGCTCTGGCTCCGGGGCGGGTTCCACCGGCACAGGTTCCGGTTCAGGTTCGGGTTCCAGATCTACTTCTGGCGTAGGCTCGGGCTCCGGTTCGGTGATCGGGGCGGGGGGCGGTGTTGGTTCGGGCGAGCCCCGCAAAAGAAAATAGGCGCCAGCGGCAATGGCGGCGACAATAATCAGCCCCAGAATCCATCCCCTGCTCGACTGATAATCTGACATTCCCCGTCTCCTCGGCTGTATCTGGTCAGTTGCGGTGTCGATCTAATAACGATAGCTAGGTGCACTCGTGTGCCACGGTGCCCCAACTTTAGACTGCTTGAGAGAACAATGTTCCCGCTATGATGCGTACACCGCAAATACTTTTACAAGGTGGCTCGGAGCGGCTTGGCCGGGGCCGGGGAATCGCCAGGAAGAATTAAGCGTCAGGGGTTTCTGGCGGGAACAGCCACTCGATAGCCGCTTTCAGTTCCGACCGCCAGAAACGTTCATTATGTTCGCCCTGTGGAGCCAGCCGATGAAGCACGGCGGCCTCCTGGCTGTCCTTGAGCAGTGCCGTCATGCGGCGGTAATCCGACACCATTTCTTCTCCCTCCCGACCACCTGCAAGCAGGTAGAGCCGACTATCTGCGGGCAGGAATTGGCGGGCCTCCTGGAAAAACGCGGGCGCGATCCAGTAGGCCGGTGAGAAGATGCCCGCGCGGCTGAAGGTCTCCGGGTAGCGTGTGATCGCGACATGGGACATCAGGCCGCCGAGAGAGCTGCCCATAATGGCCGTGTGGTCGCGACCGGCCAGGGTCCGGTATTCGCGGTCGATACGGGGCTTGAGTTCCCGGACCAGGAAATCCAGGTAAGCTTCGCCCTCGCCGGGCCCGTACTTGGGATGGTCGAACGGCTTGAGCTCGTTAATGCGCGCATCGCCGCCGTTGTCGATACCCACCACGATCAGGGCGAGGCCGCGCGCTGACTGCAGCTCAGAGAGGGTTTCGTCGACGCCCCACTCGCCGGCATAGGCGGTCGCATCATCGAAGAGGTTCTGGCCATCGTGCATATAGAGAACGGGATAGCGCCGGTCGGATTTGCCATAGCCATCGGGCAGATAAACGCGGATCGTCCGCTGGCGCTGCAACTGATCCATCCAGATGTCCGGCAATATCTGAACCCGGTGGCTTGCGGTGGAGCTGGCCATTGCGGCACTTGCGGCCCCCAGGAGCAGGGCGAGGCCCAGCAGTATCGCTGAGCGGGGCATCAGTCGGATTGGTCTGGTCATGGCGCGGGTCCCGGATGGCAGATAGGGCATGTTAGCGGCAATCGGCAGGGTGGCTCCTACGCCCCATTCCGGGGGGATGCAGTCTGTTGGCGTACGGTTACAGTAGGCTGGTCATTTTCTGGGCGGAGGACTGCCGCCGCGCCCGTCACCGCAATGAATGAGAGAGCAGAACACCCATAATGAGAAAACTGACTAGCCTCTGCGCCGGCCTGCTGCTGGCAGCCTCGCAAAGCCTGCCCGCCGTATCGGCGGAGAGCAAGGCCGAAACTTCAGCGTTCTGGCGCAATGCGACCGTCTACTTCATGCTGCCGGACCGTTTTGCCAACGGCAATCCTGACAATGATCTGTCATACGGCCGCAAAGGCGACGCTGCGCCCCTGCGCGGCTTTATGGGTGGCGACCTGCGGGGAGTGATCGAGAAAATTGAGGCGGGGTATTTCAATGACCTGGGGGTCGACGCCCTCTGGATGTCACCGGTGTATGAGCAGATCCACGGTGCCACCGATGAAGGAACCGGCCGTACCTATGCCTTCCACGGTTATTGGCCAAAGGACTGGACCACGGTCGACCGCAACTTTGGCACCGAGGCCGAGCTGGCCGAGCTGATCGAGAAGGCCCGTAGCCGTGGCATCCGTGTGCTGCTGGATGTGGTGATCAACCACACTGGCCCGGTCACCGAACAGGATCCACTGGCGCCGCAATCCTGGGTGCGTCCCGATCCCGTCTGTGACTGGACCGGTTTTGCCGGCACCGTGAGCTGTACCCTGGTCGACAACCTGCCGGACATCCTGACCGAGAGCGAGGAGCCGGTGGAGCTGCCGCAGCAACTACGGGAAAAGTGGCAGCGCGAAGGCCGGCTCGAGCAAGAACTGGCAGAGCTCGATGCGTTTTTTGAGCGCACCGGCTACCCGCGTGCGCCCAAGTACTACCTGGTGAAGTGGGCCACTGACTGGGTGCGTGAATACGGTGTGGACGGGTTCCGCGTGGACACCACCAAGCATGTGGAGCCGGAAGTCTGGGCTGTGCTGAAGAAAGAAGCGAGCCTGGCGCTGACAGAGTGGAAGGCGAAAAACCCACAGGAAAAACTCGATGATCGTGAGTTCTTTATGGTGGGTGAGGTCTACGGATTTGGCGCCAATGATTTTGGTGTGACACGTGGACGTAATTACGACTTTGGAGATCGGCAGGTCGACTTTTTCGACTTCGGCTTCGACAGCATGATCAATTTCGATTTCTCCCAGCGTGCCGGTGATGATTGGGAGAGCCTGTTCTCCACGTATTCAGAAAACCTGAATGATGGGCCGCTGGATGGCGTGGGTGTGCTCAATTACCTGACGTCCCACGACGATATGAATTCGTTTGACCGTGAGCGCAAGCGGGCCCACGAAGCGGCAACCAAGCTGATGCTGGCGCCGGGTGCGGTGCAGATCTATTACGGCGATGAGCTGGCGCGGCCGCTGAATGCTGATCAAGCAGAGGGAGATGCCCAGCTCCGCAGCCCGATGAATTGGGGCGACCTCGAAAAGGAGGGAACGCGCGACCTGCTGGAGCACTGGCAGAAGCTCGGACAGTTCCGGCAAATGCATCCGGCGGTGGGCGCAGGTGAGCATCGTATGATCGCGAAAACTCCCTACACCTTTACCCGCAACCTGAAAGGTGAGAGTGCCGTGTTGATCGCTCTAGATGCACCAAAAGGTCCGAAGAGCGTTGCGGTAAATGGAGTCTTTGCCGATGGTGTCCGCCTGAAAGACCATTACTCTGGTCAGGCTGTTACTGTTGACGGTGGCAGCGTACAGCTCAATTCCCCGTTCGAGATTGTTCTGCTGGCGCCTGAAAAAGAGCGCGGTTGATCCGCGCTCCTGGCCTGAGTCTACCTTGCTGCAGTGCTGTTAACTGGCTGCAGCAAGTTTGGGTTCGCTTTTTTCAATGAGAGCGCCCGCTGTGCTGGTGAATTCATTACACACCATCACATCAACCTCTAGCCCCCCGATGACCCTCTCAGCGGTATTGCCCCGCAGTAGCGAGCCGGTCTCGCCATACTGATTCAGCGTACCCATCACCACCAGGTCCGCATCGATTTCCCGAGCGACTTTTGACACAACCTCGTTGGTATAACCCCGCTTCACATGAATCCGTTCGGTGGGCACACCGGTCTTGCGAGCCAGCTTTGCCAGGGCACCGCGATCCGGGTAGAGCAGTGAATCCAGGTAGGCGTTTACCAGGTGCAGCTCGGCACCGTAGCAGGCGGCAATGTAGCGTGCCCGCTCGGTAATCTGGCGGTTGAGCTGGCGCTGCTTGTCGGTCTTGGCCTGGTAGTTCACGGTTGCCAGCACCACTTTACGCTGTGCCCTGGCGCCGGGACGGATCAGTACCACCGGACAGCGGGCCTGCTTCAGTACCTGCCACTTGGATTCGGCGAAGGTGAAGCGCCGGCTGGATTTGGCATGCACCGGTAAGTAGATCATTTCCGCATTGCAGCGCCGTGACTCCTGAATAATGGCGCCCTGCCAGTCGCTGGACCAGCACACCTGAATCTCGCATTCGAGCCCGGCTTCAGCCACCGGCTGACGGATCTGCTCCCGAAACCAGGACTCGTCCCGAAACAGGTGGGTGTTCACCGCACGGGTATCCACTGCCTCGCCGTCCACGGCGACGAATACCAGCAGGCGCGGCTGCGGGGCGCGCAGTCTGGCGATGGTGAGGGCGCGGTCGAGTGCGAAATGGCGCTCATCATTGGGATCGACGACCACGAAGATGGTGGCTTGCTGTTGCATGTTTCCTCCTGATAACAACGGCACTGATAAAAACGGCTGCCCGGCCCGCTATGCGATCGGTGCCGGAGAGCCAGGGTCCATGCGCGGCATTATGCGCACCGCCCGTGACAGAATTGGGTCCATTGTGGCGATCGGGATGGGGGCTGCCTTGATGGAAATCAATGACGCCGGATTACGCTAAATCCTGAGAGCAATAGCACTAGGGCTATTGGCGGCTGGGACAAGGTTACGGCGGGAGTCGCGGGCAGGTATGTGATCGCCTTCTGGAACGAGAGGCCCCTGGGAGGGCGAGGTATGTGTCTTTGCGCGCCGGTTTTTGCGCTCGGGCGAGACTCTTAAGTTTGTCTTAATTTGCCACCCGTAGACTGCCAGTATTCCCTTCCAGACGAGGTTGAGCCATGTCACTGGAATCCTGTCAGTACGCCGGGGCGGTCGAACCGGTGGGGCCTTCTGGACCCATCCTCGCGCCGCCGTTATTCGATCTTTTGACGCCGTATGACAGTGGGCGGCATGCGCTTGAGGGCTATATCGCCGCCAAGTTTGCCACGACCTACGGTGCCCGTATTCGGCATTTCTTGCCCTGCTTACTGGCTCTCCGCGGGGCTGACCAAACGCGGGCGGCTCTGGGCCTGCGCCGGGCCGGCCAGGAATCCCTGTTTCTGGAGCAGTATCTCGACGAGCCCATTGAGCAGCGTCTCGCCAGTGTTACCTTGCAGCCGGTCGAGCGCCACCAGGTGGTCGAGATTGGCAATCTGGTTGCCACCAGTCGCGGTGGAAGTCTGTACCTGTTCCTGATGCTGGCTGAACTGCTTCATGCCGCTGGCCTGACCTGGGCAATTTTCACCGCCACCCCTGAAGTACAGCAACTCCTGGGCAAGCTCGCCCGAGAACCACTGGCACTTTGTGAAGCCGATGGGCGGCGGCTCGGTGATGGTCTGTCCGAGTGGGGGAGTTATTACGAAACCCGTCCGGTCGTCACCGCGATCAATGTGCCGGCAGAGCGAGCGCGGCTACTGCGATTGCCTGCAATAAGATCAATGCTCGATGCCTATGCCACAGAGGCACAGTCACTCGCTCAGGTGTTGCGGAGGGCTCCAGCATGGAATTGATCGGAAAGACACTTGTCCAGGCACTGCAACAGCCGCCGAGTGATGCCCCGGCCCTGGAGGGTCGAGAAGAGCTGCTGACTTTCGGCCAGCTGCGCCAGCGTATCGGGCTGATGGCGGCACAGCTGCAGACACTGTCCCTGTCAGTCATCGGTCTGCATGCCGACAACGGTCCCCAGTGGCTTATTGCCGACCTGGCCTGTCAGCAGGCTGGCACGGTGCTGGTGCCTCTTCCGGGTTTTTTCTCTTCAGCCCAGCTATCGCACACCATTGTTGCAAGCGGCATGCAGGCCATTCTTACCGATGACTGTGAGCGCTTTACAACACTGCCGGAAACCGGGCAGGCGAAAGCCAACATCGATGATCTGGCACTGATTGAAATTCCAAAGGTGCGGACGGCAGCGCTGCCGCCTGAGACCTCCAAGGTGACTTTTACTTCCGGGTCCACGGGCGCGCCGCGAGGGGTCTGTCTCTCCAATGACACACAGCTGAACACAGCGGCGGCACTGGCCCGCGAGCTGCAAAGCCTCGGCTGTCGGCGCCACCTGTGTATCTTGCCGCTGGCCACCCTGCTCGAGAACGTGGCTGGTGCCTATACCAGCTGGCTCCTCGGCGGCCTGGTTATTGCCCCCGGGCTCGACAGCCTCGGGTTGAGCGGGAGCTCGCAGCTAGACATAGCCCGGCTGTGCAGCAGCATCGATCACCATCGTCCGCATAGTCTCATCCTGTTGCCGCAGATGCTCAAGCTGCTGGTGACGGCTGTTGACCGTGGCTGGAAAGCGCCACCCTCATTGAGATTCATCGCCGTGGGCGGCGGCAAAGTGGCCGCGGATCTGTTGTGCCGGGCTCGCCGTCTCGGACTGCCGGTATTTGAGGGCTATGGCCTCTCCGAGTGTGGCTCGGTAGTGGCATTGAATCTGCCCGGGGCCGATCACCCGGGAGCTGCAGGCAGGCCTCTGCCGCACTGTGAGATCAGGGTAAAAGACGGCGAAGTCCTGGTGCGCGGGCCGCGCTATCTGGGTTATCTGGATGAACTCGCCGATCCGGATGCGTGGCTGTCTACCGGAGACCTGGGAGCTCTGGATAAAGCGGGATTCCTGCATATTACCGGGCGTCGCAAGAATATCCTGATCAGCTCGTTTGGCCGCAACATCTCCCCCGAGTGGATCGAGAGCGAGGTATTACTTTCACCGACCATTGCCCAGTGTGTCGTTGTGGGGGATGACCGTCCCTATTGCAGCGCATTGATTTTCCCGCTCCCCGGCACGGACGAGGCGGCTGTCGATCAGTGGCTGGCCCGAGTCAATACCAAACTCCCCGATTACGCACAACTGCGTGAGTGGCGGCCGTTGCCGGAGCCGCTCACTTTCCAGGGGGCGTTGCTCACTGCTAACGGGCGACCGCGAAGAGGTGATATTGCCAGCACTTACGCCGATCTGATCGATTCCATGTACGAAACAGCGAGAGTCTCATCATGAAGTTTTTTGACCAGCTCCAGGAGCAAACCCGTGCCGCCCGGCAGGGACTGCTCGAAGTCCCGCTGATCCAGCGCGGAGCCCGCGGTGACCTGACCCGGGACGAATACATCGCCTTTCTCAGCCAGGCTTACCATCACGTCAAGCACACGGTGCCGCTGCTGATGGCCTGTGGCAGTCGTTTGACCGATCAGCAGGAATGGCTCCGCGAGGCGATTGCGGAATATATCGAAGAAGAGACCGGTCATCAGGAGTGGATCCTGAATGACATTACTGCCTGCGGTGGCGACGCTGAGGTGATACGCCGGAGTTCCCCCAATCTGTCGACCGAATTGATGGTGGCTTATGCCTACGACACCATTGCACGGGGTAATCCGCTCGGCTTTTTCGGCATGGTGCACGTGCTGGAAGGTACCAGTATCCAGCTCGCCGACAGCGCAGCCGGGGCGATCGCGGAGTCGCTGCAACTCCCGGAAAAGGCGTTCAGTTACCTGCGTTCACATGGCGCCCTGGACATCGGCCATGTGGAATTTTTCAAGGGTCTGATGAACCGCATCACCGATCCCGCAGACCAGCAAGCCATCATTCACAGTGCCCGGGTCATTTACAGACTCTACGGTGACATCTTCCGCGAAGTCGAACGGCAGGCGGCATTTCCGCAAACAGAGGTGGCCTGAAATGGGTGCCCGGCAAAAATCCCGCACTGTATTGCTGACCGGAGCCAGTGGCGGTCTCGGCAATGCCATTGCAAGGCTTCTGGCAGAGCGGGGTGACCGCTTGCTATTACAGGGACGCAACGTCGATCGACTGGAACAGTTGCGGCGCTCCCTCACTGACCCAGAACGTCACCGGGTACTGGCCGCCGACCTGCTCGATAGCGGCGGGCGACGGCAGCTGATGCAAATGTGCCGTGAGGAAGCGGGGCTCGATGTCCTGATCAATAATGCCGGCATCTCGCGCTTTGCGCTGCTGGGAGACCTGGCGGATCGTGAACTCGCCGATATTCTCCACACCAATCTTCTGGTGCCCATGACACTGACCCGCGATCTTCTCCCGTTGCTGGAGCAAAGTCCCGAGGGGGCGGTGATCAATATCGGCTCCGCTTTCGGTCATATTGGCCATCCGGGCTTTACGGCTTACAGCGCCAGCAAGGCGGGACTGTTCGCTTTTACTGAGGCGCTGCGGCGTGAGTGTGCCGACAGTGGTGTGCGTGTTCACTACCTTGCCCCGAGGGCCGTTGATACGGAACTGAATACGCCTGCGGTTCGCGCCCTGAACCGGGCACTGCGCAACAAATCCGACACGCCGGCTGTCGTCGCCAGGCAGTGCGCGGACCTGCTTCACCGACCTTCAGGGCAGCGCCGTTTTATCGGCTGGCCGGAGCGCCTTTTTATCAAGATCAACGCACTGTTCCCCAGCCTGGTGGACAGTGCCTTGTCGAAGAAACTGCCCGTCATCCGACGCTACGCGAAACAAGGTGACTTATCAGGAGAAGTCCTATGAAAAAGGCATTACTAGTCCGGCTGATAGCCGTTGCGCTGACTCTGGCCGTTGCTCCCCAGCTGTGGGCGGCTGATGCTTCACAGACCGTGCAGGAGCTGCAGCACGCCTGGGCACAGATCAAATACCGCACGCCGGAAAAGGAGCAGGCCGAGAAGTTCCAGCAGCTGTCGGAGCGGGCCCGTTCCGCTACCAGCGAGTTCAGTCACAGTGCCCCGGTCTGGGTCTGGAGTGGCATTATTCGCGCCTCCTACGCGGGGGCGAAGGGTGGGCTCGGTGCACTGTCTGCGGTCAAGGAAGCAAAAGCCGATCTGGAGCATGCCATCGCAATCGATGGCAGTGTGCTCGATGGGGCGGCCTTCACCAGCCTGGGTTCACTCTATTACCAGGTGCCCGGTTGGCCAATCGGCTTTGGCGATGATAAAAAAGCAGAGGAATATCTCCGCAAAGGTCTGGCGCTGGGCGAAGATGATATAGATGCCAATTACTTCTATGCCGACTATCTGTTCCAGAGTAAAGACTATGCTCGCGCACTGCAGTATGTGCAGCGTGCAGAAAACGCACCCCGTGATATGGCGCGGCCAGTAGCCAGTGAGGGACGGCTGGGTGAAATCAAAAGCCTGAAGGCAAAAATTGAAGGAAAACTGCATTAGTGCGCATTCTGCTGATCGAGGATGATGAATCGCTGGCTGACGGCATTGCCACCGCCCTGCGCCATGAGGCCTATGCGGTGGATTGCGCTCGCACCGGCAGGGAGGGTATTGCGCTGGCCCAGGCGGCCCACCCGGATCTCATCATTCTCGACCTCGGTCTGCCGGACGTGGATGGTATCGATGTACTGAAATCTCTGCGACAGAAGGGCGTCGGCTGCACGGTGATGATTCTCACAGCACGGGATGCGCTGACCGCCAAGATTCAGGGGCTGGATGCCGGTGCCGATGATTACCTCACCAAACCCTTTGCCGTGGATGAGTTACTCGCCAGGTTGCGGGCACTGGAGCGCCGTAGCGGTGCCAGTCGCAGCCCGGAGATAGTGATCGGCGAGGTAGCCATCAACACGGCCAGTCACGAAGTGCTGCTGAATGGCCAAACGGTAAAGCTTTCGCGGCGCGAGTTTGCGCTCCTGCGCGCTCTCGCCGAACGTCCGGGGCATATTCTCAGCCGCGAACAGCTGGAGGACAAACTCTACAGCTGGGGCGAGGAGGTCGCCAGTAATACGGTCGATGTCCATATCCATAACCTGCGCAAGAAAATCTATCCCGAGTTTATCCAGACCATTCGCGGCGTCGGTTACAAGCTGGGGCCCGGTCGGTGAGATCGATCCGGGTCTTCCTGCTGGTCGCGCTGTTATCGACGATTACTCTGGTCAATTTTCTGGCCGCCTTACATGGTTACCGGGAGAGTATGGCTGCAGCCCAGCAGCTGCTCGATCGCCAGCTTGCCGCCACTGCAGCGCTGTTGGAAAAGCTACCGTTGGAGCGGGTGCAAACGGAGTTGCCGGATGATGGTGAAGTCGCCCTGCAGCTGTGGAATGAGGCGGGTGAAAGTCTGCTGAAATCTGTCAACACGCCGGATCAGCCGATGGTCCCACTGGAAGAGGGTTACCGGGAGAACAATTTTGCGGGTTACCGCTGGCGGGTCTATACGCATTTTTCCCCTGAATCCGCACGCTGGATTCAGGTGGGCGAAAGGGCTGATCTGCGTTTTCAGTTGGCAGAGCGGGTGGTGCTCGAATCGGTGTTGCCCACGCTGCTGGCCCTGCCGCTGGCAGCATTACTGATCTGGCTGGTGATTGGGCGCGGTCTATCCAGCCTGCGAGAACTGGCGAGTGCATTGCGGCAGAAACGCGCCGAGGATCTGGAACCACTTCAGGTGTCAGAACCGCCTGAAGAATTGCAGCCGGTGATTCGCTCTACCAATGCACTGCTGACTCGTCTTGGTGCTTCCTTTGAGAGGGAACGTCGTTTCTCCGCAGATGCAGCCCATGAATTACGAACGCCGATCAGTGCCATTCAGGTGCATCTGCACAATCTGGAACAGGAACTTCAGGATGCGGGTCTTGCGGAGCGGTCTGGATCGCTGGAGAAACTGCGCCATAGCGTCACGAGAATGGCACAGCTTGTCGAGCAGATGCTGACCCTCTTCCGGACCAATCCGGAACATTATCCGACACGTCTTGAGACTCTGGACCTGCGGCAGCTTACCCGTGAGGTGATCACCGAGCGCTATGAACTTTTTTCGGCGAAACAGCAGAACATCTCCTTGCAGGGGGAAAGTGCAACCATTCAGGGTGATGCGTTCGCGCTGACACTGTTGATCAGTAACCTGTTAAGTAATGCCGGCAAGTACACGCCAGAGCGCGGCGAGATCCTGGTGACGACCGGAAGGACTGGGCGTGGAGCCTACATTCAGGTGGAAGATTCCGGGCCGGGTATCCCCGAGCAGGAGCGTGCCAGGATTTTCGAGCGATTTTATCGGGTCGGTGGCGATCGACACGCCAGTCATGCTGAAGGCAGCGGTCTCGGATTGTCGATCGTTGAGCATATCGCGCGCCTGCACCGAGCAGAAGTTCAACTGGACGACTCGCGTTTTGCCACAGGTCTCTCTATCCGGGTCTTTTTTCCGGCAGGCAGTGGCCGTGATTTTGATGGAGAAGAGAATGATTAAAAGGACTTTCTCCTGTCGATTTGTCCTGCTGCTGTGGTCCGTTTCAGTCGGGTTGAGTGCCGTGGCCGCTGAGCGCCCGGTGATCGAACTGGAGATTCGTGATCACCTGTTTCACCCAGCGGAAATTACTGTGCCTGCAAATACGAAAGTGAAGCTTATTGTCTACAACCGGGACCCGACTCCGGAGGAGTTCGAGAGTTATGAACTCAATCGGGAAAAAGTCATTATGGGAGGGCAGAGAGCGATCATTTTTATCGGGCCGCTGCCTCCGGGCGAGTATCCCTTTTTTGGTGAGTTCAACCCGAACACGGCCCAGGGCAAGGTCATTGTAAAGTGAAGCTCAGCGGCAGAGAGCCATGTTACTGAATACGGTCATTATTATATTGCGAGAGGTATTGGAGGCGGCATTGCTCATCAGCATCTTGCTGGTCATGAGCCGACGCCTGCGAATCGCCCCGCGTTGGCTGTCACTGTCTCTCTTGCTGGGCGGTGCTGTGGCTATCCTGGTAGGGACACAGTTGGGCTTCATTTCGGAACTTTTGGGTGGCGTTGGTCAGGAAATCTTCGATGCGTCATTACAGCTTGTTATCTATTTGCTGTTGTTATGCGTCACTGTGCTCTTGATCCGGTCCCACTATGGCGAGCAGAGTTCAGCAAAAACCATTGCTCTTGTCATGGGCGCGGCGGTGACTCTGGCTGTGATACGGGAGGGGTCGGAAATCTACCTGTATCTCTCCGCGTTTTTAGCCAGCCCGGATTTGCTGCCAGGTGTACTTAGTGGTGCTTTATTGGGTGCCGGAATCGGTTTCAGTATCGGTGCACTGTTCTATTACTTCCTGCTGGCTTTGCCACAGCGGTATACCCTCGGCGTGGCCTGTGGGCTAATGACCCTGGTCGCAGCGGGAATGTGCATTCAAGCGACCCAATTACTGATACAGGCCGATTGGCTGCCGGCCCAGTCACCCCTGTGGGATACCCGTCATTGGCTGCCGGAGGGCTCTGTCATTGGGCAGTTGCTGTATGCACTGGTGGGCTACGAAGCAAGCCCTTCGCCGGTGGAGGTCGGAATCTATCTTGTATCAGCGCTGCTGATGCTGGGCTTGCTGTTCTGGACCAGACACCGGGCTACGGTCAAGGCGAAAAAAGAGGAGCGAGCCAGTGCAGCCCCGATGGTCTGAACGAACAGCGCAGACGGCTCTCTTATCGATCATCCTGCAGCTGGCTTCAGGTTTTTCTTTTGCTGATGGGCTTGTAGTGGATCGGGTTTACGATCCCTACGTGCAACCGCTGGAGACAGAGCTCGAGTGGCGGGCGCTGGTGGTTCAGGATAAGGACAAGCCCGAGCTGGACGGTTTGCAGGTACATCGCCTCGGTGTCGGCTACGGCTTTACCGACCGGTGGTTCGGAGAGATTTACTTGATCGGCTCCGATGGCGGAGAGGAGGAGTTCGAGGTGGAAGCTGTCGAGCTGGAAGCCAAGTGGCAGCTGACGGAGCAGGGTGAATATGCAGCCGACTGGGGACTGCTGTTTGAGCTTGAAAGGGAAACCGGCGAGGATCAATGGGAGGGCGCTGCGACATTGCTGGCACTTCGGGAGTGGGGCCGATGGGTGGGTACTGCCAATCTGGCTTTCGGCTACGAATGGGGAGAGCGTATCGATAACGAGTGGGAGTCAGAATTACGCCTTCAAGGGCGCTACCGGTTACAGGAATCTTTTGAGCCGGCGCTGGAATTTTATGCCGGGGAAGACTACCGGGGGCTGGGGCCAATAGCGCGCGGTAGCCATCGTTTTTCCGATGCCCGCCGCCTGACATGGGAGTTCGGTGTGATTCTGGGGCTCACCGATGATAGCCCCGATCAGAGCTGGCGCCTGCTGGTGGAGTATGAGTTTTTCTGAGGGACCATTCCAATAAAAAAGGGGCGCAAACTTGCGCCCCTTTTCGGTCCAGCTTCAGGTATCAAAGCTTATCGCTGCAACTGCAGAATGTAGCCATTGACCGGGGCCAGTGCCAGTTGGATTTTCCCCTTTCCTTCACTGACAACCAGCTCTACCTCGGTCGTTTCGTCCAGTTGGTCTACCAGGCGGTAGCGGCCGTCCTCCAGTTGCCATGCTGACAGCACTTCCGACGGCACCTGCAGGGTCAGGTTCTTTTCTTCTTTGGCAAAGTTGGCGATTACCAGCAGCTTCTCGCTATCGGACCAGCGGGCAAAGGCATACTGTTGCTCACCGTAGCCCTCCCCATGCTCGCGATTGAATACGTGCAGGTCTGCGAAAGCGCCACGCAGCGCCTCGCTGTTGGTGGAGAAGTTGAGCAGCCGCTGATAGAACTCGCGCAGCGCTTTTTCCTCGTCAGTCAGCTGGCCACCGTCGAATTTACCTTCATTGACCCAGCGGCGCACAGTCGGCACTGACCAGTAGTCGAAGATGGTGGTGCGGCTCGCCTTGCCGAAGCCGGCATCTTCACTGGCCGGCTCAGCCAGCTCCTGACCGAAGTACACCAGCGTGGGGGCGGCGGACAGGGCTGTGGAGACGACCATACCCGGTTTACCCATCTCGGCGTCACCGGCGAATTCCGGACTGGCAATACGCTGCTCGTCGTGGTTCTCCAGGAAGCGCAGCATGTGTGGGGCGATGTCGGCCAGGCTGTCCTGAATCTCTACCACCTGGTCGATACTGCCTTTGCCCTCCATGACGGCACGTACTGTGTCGTAGGTGCCCACCTTGTCATAGAGGTAATCCATCTTGCCCAGGTGGATGTAGTCGCGATAGCGCTCCGGGGTATAGATTTCGGCGAGCAGCAGGGTTTCGGGATTGCGCGCCTTGATCGAGGAGTTCAGGTAGCTCCAGAACTCCACCGGTACCATGCCGGCCATATCGTAGCGGAAGCCATCGACCCCCATATCCTGCCAGTAATGGACGATGTCACGGAACTTCTCCCAGGAGTCCGGTACGTCCTTGTCGGCCCAGAAGGCTGCGTGCTCGGCAAAGCCCTTGTCGGCGAAGCCTTCCGGCAGTTCCGGGAAGTCCTTGCTGTCATCCGGGCGCACGCCGAAGTTGATCTTGACGGTTTCATACCAGT
This sequence comes from Microbulbifer aggregans, assembly GCF_001750105.1. Taxonomy (NCBI): domain Bacteria; kingdom Pseudomonadati; phylum Pseudomonadota; class Gammaproteobacteria; order Cellvibrionales; family Microbulbiferaceae; genus Microbulbifer; species Microbulbifer aggregans. The sequence continues at coordinate 467,454 of NZ_CP014143.1, read as the reverse complement.
CATTGATGTCCGGCTGCGCTGCACGGGCGCCATTGCCGGTCCATTTGGCAGGGCTCTCTTCGAACTTGCCATCGACCAGCGGGTGCGTCTCGCCATTCAGTGGCTGGTATTCGTCACTCTCCGGAACCTTGAAGTCTTCGCCCACCACGTAATAGAAATTATTGTCGCGGGCGTAGGTGACGGTCTTATCGTCATCGGCACCGAAGTCACGGACACCTTCCGGTTTGTCGAGCGACTCATAAGCGCGAGCTACATGGTTGGGCACGATATCGATGACGACCTTGAGGCCGGCATCGTGGCTGCGCTTGATCAGATCGCGGAACTCCTGCAGCCGCTCGGCCGGGTTTTCCGCCAGATCCGGGTTGACGCTGTAGTAGTCCTTGATCGCATAGGGAGAGCCGGCTCGGCCCTTGACCACATCGGGATCATCGTTGCTGATGCCGTACTGGGTGTAGTCACCGACAACCGCATGGTGCAGAGCGCCGGTATACCAGATATGGGTGGCACCCAGCTTACGGATTGCCTCCAGGGCTTGCGGCGTAATGTCATTGAACTTGCCGACACCATTCTCTTCTATGGTGCCCCAGGGCTTGTTGGTCGCATTGGTATTGCCAAACAAGCGTGTCATCACCTGGTAGATAACCGGCTTTTCTTCCACCAGGGTAACCGCCTGAGGGGCTGTTGGGGGCTGCGCACTTCCCATGTCCCGAGGCGCCTGTTCTTCCTGGCTGCAGCCGAGAGCTGACAGCATCAGGCTTGCGGCAAAAAGCGTCTTGAGTTTCATCATCGTTCCTTAGTCATTGTTTTTTGAATCTGCCCTCCCGCAGGGGGCAATCTCAATCTGTCAGTGGCTGACGGTCAATGTCAGTGGCTGGTTGGACCACTGGAATTTAACCCGCAGCTGATTGTTCCGTTTGTCCAGCCAGGCGCCCTGTGTCGCGCGCTGGAAATCGCGTTCGCGGTCGAGGATCTCGAGCGGCTGGTCGCCGACTGCGATCGTAGAGTTGGCCATGTTCCAGTTGTGGATATTGAGGCTGATGGAGCGCTCTGCGGGCTCGCCCTGGTAACCACCACCCTCACGATCAAAATGGAACTGGATCCCATCGGCATCCCGCTTGGCAGCGAACTGCAACTTGGTGTAGCGGTCGCGCTGGAAGGCATCGACAGTTTTACCGTCATCCTCGTAGACGTAGCCTTCGGATTCCACCGCGGTGGGGTGGGCATAGTAATCCAGGGTCAGGTGTTTGCTGGTGTAATCGCGGGTTGTGGTGATGTCATCGATGGTGGGAATAAATGCACCGGCACGCACCAGTACCGGAATCGTTTCCAGGTCCACTTCAACTTCTGCATCACTGCCGCTGTACAGTTCGTCGCTCCAGTAATCGAACCAGACACCGCCGGGCAACTTTACGGTTACTTCGTCAATGCCGGCATCGGTAACTGGCGCCACCAGGAAGTCATTGCCCCACAGGTAGGCATCCTTGTAGTCGATCAGGTCCGGATTGCTTTCATCGGTGAAAAACAGCGGGCGCATCAGCGGCAGGCCAGACTGGCTGTTCTCGAATGCCAGCGTGTAGTTATAGGGGAGCAGGCGGTAGCGCAGTTTGACGAATTCGCGGGTGATATCGCGGGTCTTGCGATCGTGGAACACCGGTTCCGAGGCAATGTGATCCTGGGCGTGTGGGCGGTAAACAGGCTGGAAGACGCCGTACTGCAGCCAGCGGATATACAGCTCACGGTCGAACTCTTCGCCGCCGGCGAAACCACCAAGGTCGGAATGGGTGTAGCCAAAACCGAGCAGGCTCATCTGCAGGGCCAGCTCTACCTGCGGCTTGAGGCCGCCCCACTCCCGGGCCACATCACCCGTCCAGGGGATCATGCCGTAGCGCTGCGAGCCCGGGAAGCCGGCACGCATCATGATAAACGGGCGACGCTCGGGGTATCGCGCTGTCTGCTTGTCATGCAGCAGCTGGGCCCAGGTGTGGCCATAGCCATTGTGCACTTCATCGGCCATGCCGATTTTGTGCACGGTATCGGCGGGATGGACTTCGGGTTCGCCCAGGTCCCCCCACCAGCCTCCTACGCCCTGTTGCAGCAGGCCATCGTAGATACTCCAGAACCAGTCACCGGCGTCCTCGGAGAAAACGTCCACCAGGCCGGTGTTGCCGAAGTAGAAATCGAAGCGCTTGGGTTCGCCGGCCAGGTCTTTGGCCAGGGCATTGTTCTCCACGGCCTCGTCCCAGCGCTTGGAGGTGGTAAGGATAAAGGGCTCGGTCACCAAGATGGTGTTAATGCCGCGCTCCTTGAAATCCGCCATCATCTTTTGTGGCTGTGGGAAGGTATTGCGATCCCAGTCCAGGTTACCCATGTGGCCTTTGATATCGGGACCAAACCAGTACAGGTCCAGCACCACGGCGTCCAGCGGGAAATCCTCCTCGGCGAATTTGTCCACGGTGTCGCGCACTTCTTGTTCGCTGCGGTAGCCAAAGCGGGAGGCGAAGTTACCCAGGGCCCAGCGCGGTGGCAGCGGCTGTTTGCCGGTGACGTCGACGTAATTCTCGATCAGCTTCGGGTATGTCTTTCCCGCAACCACGATATAGGCGGTGCGCCCGGCCATGGCTTCGAACTGCAGCAGATCCTCTCGGCTGGCGCCCAGGTCCATATGGCCGGCGGCACTGTTATCGAACAGTAGTACGTATTTTTTGCTGCTCATCACCGCCGGCAGACTGAAATACATCTGCTCGGATTCGGTGGTGTAGCCGTAGTGAGCGCGATTGTAGAGCGGCAGTCGTTTGCCGCGGCGGTCCATGCCCAGCACGCGCTGACCGCCGCCAATCAATTTCTCGTCCTCGTCGAGGGTGAAGCGGAAGCCGCGGATGGTTTCCGTAGCGAAGAAGCCGCTCTCCTCGCGAATCAGTGGCTCTTCATCCCGAAGGTACTGGATTGAAAAAGGTGACTTCTGGATGACAGCCGTGAGTCCATCCAGTTCGAAGATCAACTCTTTGGGTGTCTCCTCCAGATTGGTATCGACGTCTGCGTGCTCAGTAGAGGCGATCGCGAAAGAGGGCAGCTGTTTGATGCCCTCGCGCTGATAGTGGACCTCGATGGAAGAATCATTTAATGGAGTCAGCGTTACCTGTGCATCACTGAGCTTGAGATTGAGCACATCGCCGTCCAGCGAGTGTTCGATATAGTCACGGGCCAGTGCACTCTGGAAAACTCCGGCACCAAGCAGGCCGATCAGCGCGCAGGAGCGCAATAGGGGATTGGCTGTCATCATCGCCTCTTATGATTGTTTCCCTCTCGCGGGGCTTTGCTTCATTAATCGATAGGTTTTGCGCCGCACCTGGAATCGGTCGCGGCGCCCGGGAATTTCTGCAGTCTATTCGAGCTCCAGCACCATTACCTCGCGGGCGGGGATGCTCAGTGTGTCGATGTCGTGCTGCTTGCCACTGATCACGTCTGTGGCCGATTTCTTACCGTTCATGACTTCGCTGAAGTGGCCGGTGGGAACAGCAAAGGGCTCGCTGCCTTTGTTGATTGCCACCATCACGGTCTTGTCGTCGTTGTAGCGGAAGTAAACGTAGGTGTCATTGAGCGGCGCGTAGTGCATCAGCTTGCCGTTGTGAACCACCGGATTGCGCTTACGCCAATTGAAGAGTTTCCGGGTGAAGGACTGGGCTTCTAGCTGCTCCTCGCTCAGGCCAGCGCCGGTAAATCCATTGGCTTTGTCACCCTGCCAGCCACCGGGGAAATCACTGCGGACAATGCCGTCGTCCCGCTGTTTGGGGCTTTCAAACAACAACTCGTCGCCATAAAAAAACTGCGGAATACCACGCATGGTGGCGATATACGCGATCGCCATGCGGTAGAGATTCAGATCCCCATCAAGCTGGCTATATAGACGGCTGGTATCGTGATTGCCGGCAAAGATGACCAGGCGGTTGGGGTTCGGGTATTCGAAGTCGTGCGCCAAGCCCTCATACATGGTGATGAGGCCGCTGTTCCAGCTCTCGCTATCCGCGAGGCCTTCGCGCAGCGCATAGTGCAGAGGGAAATCCATCATACTCTTGAGGCGCCCGCCACTGACCGCTTCGTCCTCTTTCCGCTGCCAGTGAGATACCAGGGCGGGACTTCGGGTCCACTCTTCACCGACGATGCTGAAATTGGGGTACTCGCGGTGAATTCGTGAAGCCCACTGCTGCAGAAAGTCGGGATCGGAATAGGCGTAGGTGTCTGCCCGGATACCGCTCAGGCCTGCGTACTCGATCCACCAGAGCGTATTCTGGATCAGGTAGTTGGCCACCAGCGGATGCCGTTGATTCATATCGGGCATGGAGTCGACAAACCACCCGTCCAGGAATCCGCGTTTGTCCACTTCGCTAGCGTAGGGGTCCACCGGGGTGAAGCGGCTGTGGTTGGTGATTTCAAATTCGCCTTTGTTGATGCCTTTGCCGTTGAGCCAGTCGCTATCGGGAAGGTCTTTCATCCACCAGTGGCCACTGCCGATATGGTTGAGAACCACATCCTGAATGATTCCCAGGCCCCTGGCATCGGCGGAGGCGACAAATTGGCGGAACTCTTCGTTGGAACCAAAGCGGGGATCGATCCGATAGTGGTCGGTGGCCGAATAGCCGTGATACGAGTAGCCGGGCTGGTCGTTTTCTACCAGTGGGTTGGGCCAGATGGCGGTGAAGCCCATCTCGGCAATGTAATCCAGGTGCTGCTGCATGCCGGCGATATCGCCGCCGTGGCGACCGCCGGGGTGCTGCCGGTTGGGGCCTTCCAGGGTGTCATCGCTGTTGTCGTTGCCCGGGTTGCCGTTGGCAAACCGGTCTGGGGTAATGAGATAGATTGCATCCCGACTGTCAAAGCCGCGGCGCGAGGCAGAGCCGGGCGTGCGTGACCGCAGTGTGTACTCGAAATTGAAGCGCGCTTTGCCTTTCTCTTTCAGTGCGATGTTGAAAGTGCCCGGATCGGTATCGGCGGCAATATTGAGGTTGATAAACAGGTAGTTGGGGTTTTCTACCGTTTCAGTACCGAGCACGGTGACATCCGCGGAGTTGGTCTCCGGCTCCAACCGGGAGATGTCGCGCCCGTACACCAGCAGCTGCAGGCTTTGCTCTGCCATCCCTGTCCACCAGAAGGGTGGTTCCACTCGCTCGGGTTCACTGGCCGTGACAGTGCCTGACAGGCTGATCAGAACCAGCGCCACTAAGTAAAGCTGCCGCATGATGGACTCCATTTCGCGCAAACTTGTCGTAACTGGGTATTGTCGCGCAGGGGGCGCGCTTCCGGCTCCCCCCTATGGCAGGGGGATACAGGGCCGGGAAGCAATGGTTGCGGTGTTCCGGCAGTCCCAGTCGCATTGGTCGTGACCGCCTGTTCTGTTGCGGTCGGGAAGTGCTTGCCTGGTCGGCCTCCTCCCCGGCCAGGGGGGGAGGGAGCTGGCTGGCCGCTCTGTCAGAATTGCCACATAACCATAATCACAGTCCGTCTGCGCGCCCCTGTCCCTGATGCGGTGCTGCCAGCGGAGCAAACCTCGGAAGAACAGCGGTGATTTTATGTCCCAAACAGAGTCTGGCGCGCCTGCGCAGTCAGTGAAACAGCCCAAACTGCCGTTCTGGCAGGTATGGAACGTCAGCTTCGGCTTCCTCGGCGTGCAGTTTGGCTTTGCCCTGCAGAATGCCAACGCCAGCCGGATTCTGTCCGATCTGGGGGCGGATCTGCACGCGCTGTCGCTGTTCTGGATCGTGGCACCGCTGATGGGCCTGATCGTACAGCCGATCGTGGGTTCGGCCTCCGACCGCACCTGGAGCCGCTTCGGCCGCCGCAACCCCTATATCCTGTTCGGCGCTATCGCCGCGGCACTGGGGATGGCCTTTATGCCCAATGCCGGCCTTGTGGTGGCCTTCATTGCGCCGATGTTATTCGGTGGGGTGATGCTGGCACTGATGGATGCGGCCTTCAACGTGACCATGCAGCCTTTCCGCGCGCTGGTTTCCGATATGGTGCCCTCGGAACAGCGGACCCTGGGCTATTCGATCCAGTCCCTGCTGATCAACGTCGGTGCGGTATTTGGCTCCATGTTGCCGTTCATCCTCACCAATGTGATCGGCCTCGATAACACTTCGCAGGCCGGCGAGGTGGCTCCCTCCGTGATCTGGGCCTTCTACATCGGCGCCACCGTGCTGCTGGGTTCGGTTCTCTGGACCGTATTCCGCACCAAAGAGTACTCACCGAAGGAATACAACGCGTACAAGGGGATCGATGCAGAGCAGCTGGCCGGCGAGCTGGCTGAGCGCAAGAGCCTGCTGGAGCGTCTGCAGGGCTTCACCAAGCTGCTGTTCAATATGCCCAAGACCATGCGCCAGCTGGCGGTGGTGCAGTTCTTCTCCTGGTTTGCCCTGTTCATTATGTGGGTCTACACCACTCCGGCGATCACCCAGCACGTCTGGGGTGTGGATGCCAAGTGGTTCGATCACGACTACCTGGCCACCGTGGGCCAGATCCCCGAGCATATCGCCGCGGCCAAAGGCGCTGCCGGTGACTGGGTGGGTATTATCTTTGCTGCCTACTCTCTCTTCGCGGCGATTTTCTCGATCGCGCTCACCAAAATTGCCGGCACCTTCGGCCGCAAGCCCACATACGCCCTGTCCCTGCTGCTGGGCGGCCTCGGCTATATCAGCTTCCTGATGTTCCAGGGCGGCGAGCTCACGCAGGTGAACCTGCTGATTACCGAAGTCACCGTACCCAGTGGTGCGCTGGGACTGTTGCTGCCCATGATCGGTGTCGGCATCGCCTGGGCGGCAATCCTCGCCATGCCTTACGCGATCCTGTCTGACTCCCTGCCGGCCAGTAAGACCGGTGTGTACATGGGTATTTTCAACTTCACCATCGCTGCGCCGCAGATTCTCTCGGCCCTGGTCGCCGGTCCGATCCTGCACGGTGTGTTCGGCAACGAGGCCATCTACATCATTGTGCTGGCTGGTGTGTTCATGATTCTCGGTGCCATCTCGGTATTCTTCGTCCGCGAGCCGGAAGTGGAGGTGGACACCCTGGAGCCCGAGCCGGTGGTCGCCTGATCAGCCTGCTCTGAACTTAATGAAAAAGCCCCTCGTCGAGGGGCTTTTTTGTATCTGCGCAGGACCGGTTGCGGGCAGGTCTGTGACTGGTAGTGCTTTGACAACCACAACTCCCGCTTCATAGACTGACCGATCAAAAATTACTGACCAAAAAATCCATGTCATTTTTACAGTCTGTCGATGCGGCGCTGGCCGCTTTTGCTTCCTTTGTCTGGGGGACCCCGCTGCTGGTGTTGTTGGTGGGTGGAGGTCTCTACCTGCTGATCGTTTCCAAAGGGCGTCCCTACCGCCACCTGGGCCACAGCGTCGACCTGCTGATGGGCAAGTACGATGACCCCAATGATCCGGGTCAGGTTCCGCACCGGCAGGCGCTGTCGACGGCACTCTCCGGCACGCTGGGTCTCGGCAATATTGCCGGTGTGGCGATTGCCATCAGTACCGGTGGTCCCGGGGCCATCTTCTGGATGTGGGTGACAGCCCTTGTGGGGGTGGCCACCAAGTTTTATACCGCGACCCTGTCGGTGATGTACCGCGGTCGCGATGCGGCAGGTGAGCTGCAGGGTGGTCCCATGTACGTGATCCGTGAGGGGCTCGGCCGCAGATGGATGCCATTGGCCTTCCTGTTTGCGATTGCGGGCCTGTGCGGCATGCTGCCCGTATTCCAGTCGAACCAGACAGTGCAGTTGCTGCGGGAGTCGTTTGCTGTGCCGCTGGGCATGGTGTCTGGGGATGGCTCCATGTTGTTCGACTTCGTTGTCGGGGTGGTGCTGGCGATTGCCGCACTGGTGGTGATTGCCGGGCGCATTCAGCGTATCGGCAAGTTTGCCGTGCGCATCGTGCCGGGCATGGTGATTTTTTATCTCGCTCTGACCCTGATTGTGATCGGTTATTTCTGGCAGCAGGTACCGGCGGCCTTTGCACTGATATTCAGTGATGCCTTCAGTGGCCAGGCGGTGGCCGGCGGCGCACTGGGCGCGGTGATTGCTACTGGCATCAGTCGCGGGGCATTTTCCAATGAGGCCGGTATCGGTACCGAATCCCTGGCTCATGGTGCGGCCAAAACCCGCGAGCCGATTCGCGAGGGTGTGGTGGCCATGGTCGGGCCGATCATCGATACCCTGGTGATCTGCACCTGTACTGCGCTGGTGATTCTGCTTACCGGTGTCTGGGAGCACGGCGCCGGCATCGAGGGGGTATCCCTCACTGCGGAGGCTTTCTCGCAAGTGTTCGGTGGCTGGGGGCCATTGCTGCTGTTACTGATGGTATTGCCGCTGGCTTTCAGTACCATCGTCACCTTCTGGTATTACGGTGTGAAGTGTTTTGTATTCCTGTTTGGTGCGCGCTGGCAGGGGCTTTATACCGCGGCTTATATTGCCCTGATTGTGATCGGTGCGGTGGCTTCGCTGAATGCGGTCAACAGCATCATTATCGGCATGTACGCCATCATGGCTATCCCCACCATGACTTCGACACTGTTGCTGGCCAAGCGGGTGAATCGCGCTGCGCACGATTACTTTACGGCGCAGGAGCTCGAGGGGACGGTGAAAGAGACCTGATCAGCCGATCGGTTTATTAACAAAAAAGCCGGAGCAGTTGCTCCGGCTTTTTGTTTCCTCGTGTTGAGTTCATAGCGGTGAGACCGCTCAGGGCACAATGCTCACCTTGGTGCCGACGGTTGCATGGGCGAAGAAGATTTTCGCCATATGCCAGGGCAAGCGGATGCAGCCATGGGAAGCCGGATAGCCCGGCACGTAACCCGCGTGCATGCTGACGGGGCCGTTTACCCGCATCATGTAATCCATGGAGGCTCCGCGGAATACCGATCCGGGCGGGCGGCGGTCGCGGCGCACGTCCACGTTACTGCGCAGCACATAGCCGCTGCGGCTGACATAGTGACCGTATAGGTTGGAGCGGTGATTGACCTTCTTCTCGGAAATACGGAAGCTGCCGGCAGGGGTGCGGTGACCGGCTTTGCCGGTTGACACCGGAGACATGCCCGCCAGGCGGCCGCCCTTGTAGAAATAGGCCATCTGCTCACTGAGGTCGATCTTGATATGCGGCGTTCCGCCTGTCACATCATGCCGCCACCAGGATCTGTTGGTGAATCGCATGGCGTTGTTGTGCATCTGTGGCGAAGTGCCTTGAGAGTTGCGGTAATAGTTTCGCACCCAGGGTGGTGGGTTGTTGGGATCGCGGTAGTCCCGTGCCTCCGTTATCGGTGAGACCAGCGGGATGCTGCTGAGGGCCAGCAGCGCGGCGAGGGTCGAGCGTTTCAGCAGTGAAAAACAGGTTTGCATTGCGCACCTCTCTTTGCAAACTTCAGCCAGTTGCCAAACTGATCCGACTGCGTCTGCTTGCAGGGCACAGGCGTACGCAACCGCGAAATCGCGGTCGATGGTCGGTCAGGTTTTCCCCAGCGCAGCGATCCGGTGTTTCCCAGCTTGGCTGCAGAGTGGGCACGCAGCGGTGTCAGCCGCAGCGAGTGGTTCCAAGGCTAAAGTGGAAAAATGCGCCGTCTTACATCGTTTGGATCTTTTTGAGGTCGCTCATAGAGCGAATAGATCAGTCACGCTGGCAATTTCGTGTTCTCACCTGTGGCGGCCTGCACGGGCGCACCTCTGTAGCAGCGCTGACATCGAGCGTGCCGAGCCCCACCACTGAAGTGCGACCCGCTTGCGAAAAGCGCTGCTCTGCGGTCGGCAGTGGGGGGCGCTCACTGCTGTTTTTGGTTTCCTCGGCCAGCACTCTGGGGTAACGTTTCCCGGGTTCGGAGTTGCGAAGAGAGAACAGAACAAGATGAGTACACACAAACGCTGGATACTGGTGTTGATGTGCCTGCTGGGCGCGATCTCCTGTTACATCTACGGCCTGCCGCAGGGCAGCGTGGTATTCCTGGGGTTGGGGATGCTGTTTGAAGCGACCTTCTGGGTTGGTGTCAGTCGTCGCCGGCGTAAAAACACCAAGTAATCAGTGGAATCGGAGCCGCGGTTGCCACTTGTCGATGCGCGGCGAGCGTAAATTACGGGTAAAAAAAAGCCGGCACAGGGCCGGCATCGATAAAAGCTCGGAAAGAGAGCTAAAACTTGCGCAAACAACTCGGGGAAGAGTTAGAGCAAGGGAAAGAGTGAAATGCCCCGGTTGACGAATGGCGGTACGGCACCGGGGCACTTCGGAAACAATCTTCTTTAAACGCTCCGCTTCAGCACGCGGGCGCCCGCTACGGGCAGCGTCAGCTGGCCATCTGCCACCGCGCCACCAAACATGGCCGGTGTGATGTCCTCGGCATCGGCGAACTCCGCCGGCACTGCCAGGGCTTCGTCGTTTTTGCCCAGGTTGAGGGCGACAAAGAATTCCTCAGTGTCGGTACGGCGGTAGAACACCAGCAGGTCGTTGCCGGTATCCACCACTTCCTGTTCGGCCTTGGCCAGACCGGGCCACTGACGGTGCCAGTCCAGCAGGGTGCGGAAGCGATTCAGCATGGAGTTCTGATCGTCCTCCTGCACGCTCACCGCCTTGTGGTGATGTTCTTCCGGAACCGGCAGCCACGGCTTCACCTTGGAGAAACCGGCGTTGATCTCACCGTGATTGACCCAGGGCATGGGGGTGCGACAGCCGTCGCGGCCCTTGAATTCCGGCCACAGGTTGATGCCGTATGGATCCTGCAGGTCCTCGAAAGCAATCTCTGCTTCTTCCAGGCCCAGCTCCTCACCCTGGTAGAGACACACGCTGCCGCGCAGGCTGAGCTGCATCAGCAGGAACAGCGGTACGCGGGCGAACGCCTGCTCGCTATCGAAGCCCTTGTTCCAGCGGCTCATGGGGCGCGGTACATCGTGGTTGCTGATGGACCAGCACGGCCAGCCTTCGTTGATCACCCGCTGGTTCTTGCGCAGGGTCTCGCGCAGGAACTCGGCGCTGCAGTCTTCCGACAGCAGGTCGAAAGAGTAAGCCATATGCAGCCGGTTTTCGGTGGTGTAGTCGGCCATGATCTTGTGGGTGTTATCGTCACCCACTTCGCCAACGGTCACCGTCTCCGGGTACTGATCCAGCAGTTCGCGTACGCGCTGCAGGAACACCAGGTTTTCGGGCTGGGATTTGTCGTAAATATGCCACTGGTAGTGATAGGTATTCACCGGCGGCAGGCCCTTCTCGTCCAGTTCCAGCGGGCGTGCGGGATTGTCCTGCAGCGAGCGGTTGTGGAACGCGTGGTTGATCGCATCGAGACGGAAACCGTCCACGCCGCGGTCGAGCCAGAATTTCATGTCCGCCAGCAGCTGTTCCTGAACTTCCGGGTTGTGCAGGTTCAGGTCCGGCTGCTCCTTCAGGAAGTTGGTCAGGTAGTACTGGCGGCGACGGGTGCACCAGCGCCAGGCGCTGCCGCCAAAGTTGGACATCCAGTTGTTGGGTGCGCTGCCGTCCGGCTTGGGATCCGCCCATACGTACCAGTCGGCCTTGGCGTTGTCGCGGCTGGAGCGGCTCTCTTCGAACCAGGGGTGCTGGTCGGAGGAGTGGCTGAGGATCTGGTCGATGATGATCTTGAGGCCGCGCTCGTGCGCCGCTTCGATCAGTCGGTCGAAGTCTTCCAGATTGCCAAACAGCGGGTCCACGTCCCGGTAATCGGAAACGTCGTAACCGAAGTCGGCCATCGGGGACTTGAAGAACGGCGAAATCCAGATGGCGTCCACGCCGATGGATTTCACGTAGTCGAGTTTCTGGGTGATACCGGGCAGGTCGCCGATACCGTCGCCATTGGCGTCGCAGAAACTGCGAGGATAGATCTGGTAGATAACGCTGTTACGCCACCACTCCGCGTTGGTGGTGCTAATGGTGTTACCGCTCATAACTACAGCCCGTAGGATTGCCGTTCTTTAGGATAGGGTGGAGTATGAAGGCGCCGGCGGGCCGGCGCCTCATCCCTGACAGGGGGGGGAGGGTGGTAGAAAGTCAGGTTTGGTCCGAGGGCTGATCCTGCACCGAGCGCAGCATCTGCTCCGCCAGGGCGATGGCCTCCTGCCGATCTTTCACATCCAGCTTCTGATACAGGCTGCGGATATGGGTCTTGATGGTGCTGGGCGCTACCTTGAAGTGCCGGGCGATGCGCTCGTTAGAGAGGCCCGAGTGGATCGCGTTCAGTACCTGCCATTCCCGTGGTGTCAGCGGCGAGTGGCGCAGGAAGTCCGGCACCGCGTCGCTGTCGAGGATCTCGCGGATGATGGTCTCGTCCAGCTCGATGCGGATGCCGCCGTCCAGTTCCGGCTGCGCCTGGGCCTGCCGGATCAGTTCCTGGGCCTTGTCCCGCTCCGCATCGGGCAGCTCCTCTTCTTCCAGTACGGCCTTGAGGATCACGATCAGCGGCTTGCCCACCTGCAGGAAGCTGGCGGTGAAGTCCCGCTCGGCGCCAATGCTAAGGGCCTCACGGATAGCCTGAACTGCAGCCTCGCGCTGTTGGCGTAGCCACAAGAGGTGGGCCTCCAGAACCAGGTTGCGCAGACAGTCCGTGACCAGTCCGCAATCCCGGGCCACCTGCTGCAGGCGGGTGATCAGGCGGTTTGCATCGGACCAGCGGGTCAGCTCGATCAGAGCCCGCACGTGGTTGCGGCCGTGGCACTGTTCGAAGTGGTTGCTGGGGCGGTCGGCCACCGGCTGCGCCTGCTCCTGCCAGGCGGCGATCGCCTTCTGGTCGCCAAGGGCGCGCCACACGCGGATGCGCGCCGAGTCGGCATTGGCGACCCAGTCCCGATGATACTGTTCGCCACTCAGCAGGTGGTCGATACGGGACAGCCACTCCAGCGACTCCTCCCTTTCACCGCGGGCCTGGGCGACCTTGAGCAGCAGCGTGTATTCAGGCAGCAGCCAGCGCTCGCCCACCTTGCGGTTGATCTGCATGCCGTGGCGGGCGGCGGCGGCCGCCTCGTCCAGGTCGCCGCGCTCCCAGGCCAGCTGGCCACGCAGGCGGCAGATGAATTCGGAAATGGGAAGGCCGGTCAGATGCTGCTCTTCCACCAGCCGGGCAGCGCGCTCACGCAACCCGTCTGCCTTCTTCAGCAGGCCCTGGGCAATGGCAATCTCGGTCTGCTGGCAGATGGCCCAGGCGGCACTGGGGAAATCCTGCTCCGACATGGCCAGTGCTTCCACTTCTCCCATGTAGTTGGAGCCCTCGTCCAGCTCGCCGAGGCAGAAGCTGGTCTCGCCGGTCACCAGCAGGGCGGCGATGCGCTCGCCCTGCTGATCCGGGCGCAGCAGTTCGAGGGCTGCCTCTGCATACTCCTTGGCCACCAGCGTGCGGCCCTTGGCCACGGCTGTCTGGGCGCGCATGGTGGCAAACGCCCCCTCGAAGTCGCTCCACTGCGCTGGATCCTCCCGCTGGAGCCAGCTCTCGGCTGCAGACAGATACTTCTTGCAGCGATCGTAATCGAAGTTGTCTCTGGCCATCTTGGCCGCGAGCAGGGTGAAGCGGGCGTTGCGCTTCAGAGTCTCGCCGCCGAGCCAGTCGAGGCAGTCGTTGAGTACCCGGGTCTGGCCCTCGCGCAGCAGCTGTTCGCCGTGGATGATGAGGAGTTTCTGCAGGCCCTCGCCATCCTCGGCGGCGAGGCTGTGGCGCAGGGCTTCCAGTGGCTGTTCGAGGCTCTGCCAGGTGTCACTGGCGAGACGGTGTAGCGCATAGCGGCGCTGCTTGTCGGTCAGCTGGCGCTGCAGGAAGCGGGCAAATACCGGGTGGTAGCGGAACCACTGGCGGCTCGAATCCTGGGCCTGCAGGAAGAGTCCCCGCCGCGCCACTTGCTCCAGCAATTGCTGGCCGTCCTCGAGGCCGGTGAGCTGCTCAGCCAGGCGCGCGTTGACGCGGGTGAGAATCGAGGTGCAGGCCAGCAGCTCGCGCAAATCCGGCTCCAGTCGCTCCAGGACTTCTTCCGCCAGGTAGTCGAGAATATGGCTGTGGCCCTGCTCCAGCTCTCCCAGGTAGCGGTCCACCTCCTCGCGGTCCCGCACCGACAGGGCAAACAGTTGTACCGCCGGCGGCCAGCCCTCGCTCAGCTGATGCAGTTGCTGTACCCGGTCACTCTCCAGGGTGAAGGGCAGGCGCTGGTTGAGCAGTTGGGAGATCTCGTCGCAGTTCAGTGCCAGTTCCGCGCTGCCAAGTTCCAGCAGGCGTCCCTGTACTCGCAGGGACGCCAGTCCCAGGGGTGGCTGGCTGCGGCTGGTCAGTACCACCCCGATACCCGCGGGGGCATGTCTGAGCAGGAAGCGGGTGGCGTGGTGGACCGCCTCGTTATCGATCTGGTGGTAGTCATCGAGGACGATACGCAGTTCGTCGGGGTGGCCGCGCAGCTCCGCCAGCATCTGGCTGATCACGATGGCCGGATCCGGGCGCTGTTGGGCTGCCAGCAGGGCGTGGGTTTCCGGAGTGCCGTTGCCAGTGGCGCGGTGCACGCTTTCCACCAGGTAGCGGCAGAATTGGGTGGGCTCATTGTCGCTGCTGTCGAGCGAATACCAGGCCACCGGTGTGTCCTGTGAAGCGGCCCAGGAAGAGACCAGTGTGGTCTTGCCGTAACCGGCGGGGGCGGTCACCAGCAGCAATTGTTCGCTGGAGCTCCCCTGCAGCAAGTCGAGCAGGCGTGGTCGGGCCAGGGTGTGTTCGGGGCAATCCGGCAGACTGTATTTTGAGGTCAGTAGCATCGCTGGGTGCAGGGCCGTCTTTGATGTTTGATTTTTGTACAGACGTGATTATGCATCATAACTCTGCCATGGTGACAGTTCCCCGGCATCCCCCTGCTGTCCGGCGTAGGGCGGGCTTTCTTTGCAAAGCGCAGGGCAAATGGTACTTTTGACCGATTAAGCGGTGCCCACTACATATAAAGATGGCGCAGGGCTCTGATCGTGGTCAGGCAGAGTGAAGCGCTGCAACAGAAAAAGAATCAGGGGCGGATCATGGCGGATATCATCATTCTGGCAGCGCCGGGCATGGGCGCGGTAGACAGCGACTTTGCCGAGCCGGTCTTTAAGACTTTACGAGAAGGCCTCGGCGAGGACTGGTCGAGAATCTACTGCGACACGCTGGTGTGCCAGGAGCACCTGCAACCCAGCATCGAGCGCGTCTTCGAGGGCATGCAGAAGCGGGATATGGAGTTTCTCCGCGCACGCAAGTTCATGCTCTACGGGATGGCCGAGAGCGCGGCCCAGCTGGCCGACGTTCAGCAGCATGGTGGCAATTACGAGAAGAGCCAGGAAGCCATCTATAAAGTCCTGGATCAGGCCAGCAAGCGCGCCGGTGAGAATACGCCGGTCATCTTGATCAGCCATTCGGTCAGCTGTGTGACCCTTTCCAATTACCTCTGGGACGCCCAGCGCCCCTCGGTCAATCACGGCATCTGGCGTGACGGCGGGCCGCGCGGTGTGCACAAGGGCTCTGCCAGGGACCTGTTCCTGCGCCTCAAGACCCTCAGTTACTGGTACACCCTGGGCCCCACCAACCCACTCTGGTGTGCCGGTCTGTCCAGGGACCAGATTCAGGCGGTCATCTCGGAAACCCGCGGCTATCGCTTCCAGTGGAAGAATTTCTACCATCCGGACGACCTGTTCGGCTGGCCCCTCAAGCCCCTGAGCCCATCGTACAACCAGGCGGTTTATCGCGACTACGAGACGGTCCCGCTCACAGACTGGCGCTCTGCCAACGGGGGGCCACAGCTGGGCGCTCACGGTGGCTACTGGACCGCGCCGATCGTGCACGAGAAACTGCTGGCCGATGTGCGCGAGCTACTGGAGAAGCAGGCGCGGCGACGGGTCAGAACCCCGGCGCGAACTCGGGCCGCTGCCACGGTATAATCCGGCGCACATTCTCTGGCAGCGGATTTTCTATGGCTCTGCAATTTCACACGGTCCCGGTCACACCTTTCCAGCAGAATTGCACACTCCTGTGGTGCGATCAGACCATGCGGGCCGCCGTGGTGGATCCCGGCGGCGACCTGGAGCGCATCCTGTCTGCCGTGGAAGAGCGGGGCCTGACGCTGGAAAAAATCCTGCTCACCCACGGTCACCTGGATCACGTCGGTGGAACGGCGGCCCTGGTGGCCCAGAAGCAGCTACCGGTGGAAGGGCCGCATCGGGAAGATGCCTTCTGGATCGAGCAGCTGCCCATGCAGGCGCAGATGTTCGGCTTTCCGGCGGTTGAGACTTTTACTCCGGATCGCTGGCTGGAGCAGGGTGACACCGTGACCGTGGGTGATGAAACACTGGAGGTCCATCACTGCCCCGGCCACACCCCGGGGCATGTGATCTTTTTCCACCGCCCCAGTAACCTGGCGCTGGTCGGCGACGTCCTGTTTGCGGGCTCCATTGGCCGCACGGATTTTCCCAAAGGCGATCACGACACCCTGATCCGCTCCATTACCGAAAAGCTCTGGCCGCTGGGGGATGAAGTGCGCTTTGTTCCCGGCCATGGCCCCATGTCCACCTTTGGCCAGGAGCGGCAGACCAATCCGTTCGTGGCCGACAAGCGTTTCGGGTGAGACATTGATTAGCGGCCTGAACTTCCCTGTGCACCGATTGGCCTGGCTTCTGTTGGCCCTGCCATTGCTGTTCAGTGCCGGTTGCACGGTGATTTCCGAGGAACAGTGTCAGGCTGGACTCTGGTATGAGCGTGGCCTGCAGGATGGCGCCCGTGGCCGCAGTCAGGCGCTGATCTACGAAATTGCCCAGGAATGTCAGCAGTACGGCGTGCGCGCTGACAGCGAGGCCTGGCTGCGTGGCCATGAGATGGGGGTGGAGCAGTTCTGTACCCCGGAGAACGGTTATTACCTCGGCCGGCGCGGCCACTCTTACGAGGGCGTCTGCACCGGTCCCACCGCCGACCTGTTTATGGGGGAATACCAGCGGGGGCTGGCCCACTTCCAGGTAGAGCAACAATACCGTCAGTTGCAGGAACGGCAGGACTACCTGGAATACGAACTGGGCGCGCTGCAGGCGGCGATCCGCGCGGAAGAAAATGAATCCCGCTTGCAGGAGCTGCGCCTGCAGCGCCGCGCCGTAGCCCGGGAACTCCGCTTGCTGGATCTGGAATTGCTCCGTTTCGGTGGCGCCGGCTTCGATCTGTTCTTCTGATGGCGGCAATGCCGCCTCTTTCCAATGGGAAATCAAACTCTATGAGTATCTGGCACGTCCAGCCCACGCTGGCGCAGCTCAATGAAAGTATCGACGGCTGCATGCCCGGGCATCTGGGCATGAAAATTACCGACGTGGGCGACGATTACCTGGCGGGCACGCTGCCTGTGGATGCCCGCTCCCGTCAGCCCTTTGGCATCCTCCACGGCGGGGCCAGTGTGGTGCTGGCCGAGACGCTGGGCTCCGTTGCCGCCAACCTGGTGGTGGATGGCACTAAATATTACTGCGTCGGGCAGGAGGTCAACGCCAATCACCTGCGCCCGGTGGCGGAGGGCGAGGTCACCGGTACAGCGCGGCCGCTGCACCTGGGGCGCACCAGTCAGGTATGGGAGATCCGTATCACTGATCCGAAGGGCAGGCTTAACTGTATTTCCCGGCTCACCATGGCGGTGGTTCCCCACGGCTGATGAGTGACGCAAGCAGTTTCGTCTACGAGGATATTCCCTACACGTTAGTGCGGTCGCCCCGACGCAAGCGCCTGGGCCTGGTCATGGCCCGCAGCGGTATCGAGGTGCGCATCCCGCAGCGCTGCGCGGCGATTCATGGCCACCGTTTTCTGCAGGACAATGTGCAGTGGGTGCGCGCACAGCTGCTGCGCTCCCGTGAGCGGGCCGCCGAGGTGCCGGATTACCGCTATCAGTGGGGGGAGGAATTTCCCTGGCTGGGACAACGTCTCCCGCTCGAGCGCGCCGCGCGGCCGGAGGATGCGCGCATCGACCGCAGCGCTATTCGCGTTTATGTGCGCGCCAAAGCACCGGAACCCTGTCAGTTGCAGGGTGCGCTGCACAAGCTCTATCAGCGCGAAGCGCTGGCCCTGCTCACAGAAAAGTCCGCAGAGCAGGCTGCCCGCTTGGGGCTGCAACCGGCGGCGGTGCGGGTTCGTCGCACCCGCAGTAAATGGGGACACTGCACCCTGCGCGGTGAACTGCAATACAACTGGCTGATCTGCCTGGCACCGGAATCGGTGGTGGATTATCTGGTGGCGCATGAAGTGAGCCATATGCGTCATCACAACCACAGCCAGGCTTTCTGGCAGCTGGTGGAACAGCTCTGCCCCGACTATAAAAACCTGCGCCAGTGGCTGCGGGAAAACGGGCACCGACTGGCGCTCTGAATGGATTGATTACTCCGATAGTGCTGCAGGCTTGCAACCGGGCAGACTGGCGGACCGCTGAGGCCTGGATCATCGATGGCGAAAAAACCCAGATTCTTCAAACCGGCGAAAAAGTCCGGGCAGCGGCAGCTCCCCGCCAAACCCATCGAAGCCGAGATCCTGAATTTCAGCCACGATCTGCGCGGCGTTGCCCGGGTCGAGGGTAAGCCTGTATTTATCGACAACGCCCTGCCCGGTGAACGGGTACGTTTCCGCTATACCGACCGCCGAACACGTTTCGATGAGGGGCGCCTGGTTGAGGTCCTCGAGCCCGCGGACGCGCGCTGCGAGCCCCGCTGTCCGCATATCGATACCTGTGGCGGCTGTTCACTGCAGCATCTGCAGCCCGCGGTACAGATCACAGAAAAGGAGCGTATCCTGCTCGATCAGCTGTCCCGCATCGGAGAAGTAGCGGTACCAGAGGTGCTGTCGCCATTGACGGGTAACAGCTTCGGGTACCGTCGCAAGGCGCGTATCGGTATCCGCGTCCAGCGCCAGAAGAAAGGTGGCGGCGCAGCCAAACCCGGCATCACATTTGGTTTCCGTGCCAAACGCTCGAACGAGCTGGTGGATATCCGCGAGTGCCATGTACTGGACTCCGCGATGGCAAAGCAGATCCCGGCCCTGCGCCAGCTGGTTGCGAGCAGTGAGGGACGCGGCCATTTCACCCATCTCGAGGTGGCAGTAGGCGACGATGCCGCAGCACTGGTGTTGCGCCATACCAGGCCGTTGTCGGACAACGACCTTCAGCGCTGGCGCCAGTTTGCCGTCGACAGCGGCATTCACCTGTACCTGCAGCCGGGAGATATTGAAAGTACCCACCGATTGTGGCCCGAAAGCGGCGACGAGCGACTCGGGTATCGTCTGCCGGAATTCGATCTGGAGCTGCGCTTCCACCCGCTGGATTTTGTCCAGGTGAACTTCGATATCAACCGACAGATAGTGTCGCGGGCTGTGGCTCTGCTGGATCCTCAGCCGACGGAACGGGTGCTCGATCTTTTCTGTGGCCTCGGCAATTTCACTTTGCCGCTGGCGCGGCGTGCCGGCCAGGTCGTCGGCGTGGAAGGCGAGGGAGCGCTCACTGCGCGAGCCGAGGAGAATGCGGCGGCCAATGGTATTGGCAATGTAGAGTTCGTCACCGCCGATCTGGCTGAGGAAATCGGCGACCACCGCTGGGCCGCGCAGGGGTTCGACAAAGTGCTGCTGGATCCGCCCCGGGCCGGCGCGGTCGAAGTACTGCCCCAGCTGGTCCGCCTGCAACCGCAGCGGATTGTTTATGTGTCGTGTAATCCGTCGACACTGGCGCGTGATGCCGGTGAGTTGGCGCGGCTCGGTTACCGGCTGCAGAAGGCGGGAGTCATGGATATGTTTCCCCATACTGCACATGTTGAATCCATCGCGGTGTTTGAGCCCGTCTGATTAAGCCGATGGCTTTTTGGTGCGGCCGGGAAACTGGCGTAAACTTCTTTGAAATTCCTGAGGCCCTGTACCCATGCAAGTCGAACCCTTGAGTGATGATTTTGAGGAAAATTGCGCCCGCTTTCTGCCCGAGAGTGCCGCACAGGGGTGCGTCTGGGCTCTGGAGGGCGATGAGGGGTTTGCCCTGTGCGCATCGGAGAAATATCCGCAGACCGATGTCATGCCGTTCTGGTCCCAGCGGGAATTTGCCGAGCGCCACGTCGACGGCGAGTGGCAGGGCTATCGCGTGGTAGCGATCGACCTGGAAGAGTTTATGGACGACTGGCTTACCGGAATGCACGATGATGTGCTGCTGGTAGGCATTAACTGGAATGCTGAGCTGGAAGGAATAGAGCTGGAGCCCCTGGATCTGCTCGAGCAACTGGAACAGGAGTTACAGTAGGCTCTCTAATTCTCTGGTCACGAATTTACGAGCAGGTTTGCCCGCAGTAGCTGTTGCCCTGAACCGGAGCGCTGAAATGGGCGACCGGCAGTCGCGACAAGCGCAGCACGATAGAGAGGGCTGTATCGGGATGTCAGCATCGCATGGGTAGCGATGAGGCAATAGACGAAAAGAAAAACGCGAAAGCGATAAAAAACGATAACAGGAGCCTAGGGATGGGACAGTTACTCGGACTGCGCAGCGTGATTTACGGTGTCAGTAACCTGGCCGAAGCCAGCGACTGGTATCAGCAGCTGCTGGAAACAGAACCCTATTTCAACTCGGAAATGTACGTGGGATTCAACGTTGGTGGTTTTGAGCTCGGGCTGAATCCCGATGCCCGCAGTGTCACCAGTCGCGCCGATGGCGTCGTCGCCTATTGGGGGGTGGATGATATTGCTGCACAGGTGGAACGCATCAATGCCCTGGGAGCCCGCCAGCACAGTGAGATCACCGATGTCGGCGGCGGTGTGTTGATGAGTGCGTTTCTCGACCCCGATGGCAACATTTTCGGCCTGATCCAGAATCCCCATTTCTGTATCGAGTAGCCCAGGAGAGCACACCGTGAGCAAGCCGCCGGCTTCCAGGCATCGCCCCTCAGATCACACCTTCGCCGCCGAGAGTCTGGCGCAGATCGGTCGTGGCTACGTGGTGCCGGACCGGGTGGCACTGATTACCGGTTGCTCCAGTGGCATCGGTCGCGAGCTGGCGCTGGCCCTGCACCGCCGCGGTACCATCGTCATCGCCACGGCGCGGCGCCCGGAGAGTCTGCAGGAGCTGGCAGACCTGGGTATCGCGACCGAGGCCCTGGATGTCACCTCCCAGGCTGATATCAACCGGGTGGTGCACGCCCTCAAGGCCGCTTATGGTCGTCTCGATATCCTGATCAACAACGCGGGTTACGGGCAGATGGGGCCGTTACTGGAACTGGATACCCGGGTCTTCGAGGAGCAGTTCCGTACCAATGTGTTCGCACCGATGGCGCTGATCCGGGCCTGTGCCCCGTTGATGCGTTCTGCCAAGCGCGGACTGGTGTGCAATATCGGCTCCGTATCGGGGGTGATGCCGACGCCTTTCTCCGGCGCTTACTGTGCCTCCAAGGCGGCACTGCATGCACTTTCCGACGTGCTGCGGTTGGAATTGAAGCCGTTTGGTATTCGTGTCATGACGGTACAGCCGGGCGCCATCGCCTCGGAATTTGGCCGTCACGCACAGGTTTCCCTGCGGGGTTTGCTGGCACCTGACTCCTGGTACAAACGGCAGGAGGAGACGGTGCAGGCGAGAGCACTCGAGTCGCAGCAGAACGCCACCCTGGCCAGTACCCTGGCGCGCAGGGTGGTCAAGGAGATGCTGCGCAAGCGGCCGCCGGCGGTGGTGCGGGTGGGTAACCGCAGTCGCCTGCTGCCATGGATGGCTCGCTGGTTACCGCGCGGTCTGCGGGACTGGATCCTTTCGCGGCGCTTCCGCCTGCGCCGTCTGGCACTGAAATCCTGAAAACAGAAACCCTGGCGCTCACCCTGCGGTATTCTGCTGAATCCACTGTTCCACTTCGGTCAGTGAGCCACGGAACAGCACCTCAGTCTCCCGCTTCGCCATCAGGTAGTCGTACATGCCGTCGTAGTACTCGGTGAGTAGCGCCATCACCACCGGGATATAGGCGTCGGCACTGCCGTTGCGGGCGAGTTCTGTGTTGGCGGCCTGTAACTGTTCGTCCAGCTCACGGTGTCGGAGTCCGCCGAGCCGCTTTCGCAGCCGGGACAGGCTGTCACGCAGGGACTCACCCAGCGCCTCGGCAGGGTTCTCGCCACTTTCCTCGAAGCGCGGCAGCGCCTCGTTGACATAGTCGCGCACGATCCGCCGGGCGCGGGACTCAACGGATTCTTCCACGATCACCCTGGGTGCGGCCTGCATGGCATCCTGCAGTGCCGGTGGCAGGGCGCAGCGGCCGACCAGGCGGCTCTCATCCTCCACAAAAACCCGTCCGGGAGCCTGTGAAAGCTTGAGCATGTCCACCGCAATGCGGTTTTCAAAGTCGATCTGGGCCGGCTGTGGGCGGCCGGTACCGCCAAAGCTGGAGCCCCGGTGGCGGGCGATGCCTTCCAGGTCGATGGCCCGGGGAGCACTCTGAATCAACTCGGTCTTGCCGCTGCCGGTGTGACCGGAGATCACCACGATAGGCAGTCTCTCGCAGCCCTGTTCCAGTTCCTGCAGCAGGAAATTGCGCAGCGCCTTGTAGCCGCCTTCCACCAGCGGATAGTCGATGCCCGCTTCCCGCATCAGTTGCTGGGCGGTGCGGGAGCGCAGGCCACCGCGGAAGCAGTAGAGGCAGCCGTGCGGATGCCGTTCGGTAAAATCGCGCCAGGCGGCAATTCGCTGGGCGCGAACCTCGTCGGTGGCCAAGTGCCAGCCGAGTTCAATGGCGGCCTCCTGACCGGCGCGCTTGTACTCGGTGCCCACCTGTTCCCGCTGGCGGTCATCGAGCAGTGGCAGGTTGGTGGCCGAGGGGAAAGCACCCTTGGCGAACTCCACCGGCGCGCGCACGTCCATCAGCGGCGTGTCATCGAGAAACAGCTGTCGGTATTGATCGGGGGAAATGTTCTGGCGCAAATCATGTCTCCGTTACTCCGGGGCGCAGTGTAACCTGAATAGATAGCTCTCTCCGACCGTTTGACGCCGCCGGGCCCATCTCCGCATGACGCTGGACCAGATCACAATCCTCTCCATTCTCGCTGTCACCGTGGTCCTGTTTATCTGGGGATCCTGGCGTCACGACATGGTGGCGCTCGCCTCCCTGCTCGCCTGCGTGCTGATTGGCCTGATTCCCCCGGAGCATGCTTTCGACGGCTTCGGGCATCCGGCAGTGGTCACCGTGGCCTGTGTGCTGATCCTGAGCCGCGGCCTGCAGAGCACCGGCGCCATGGATGTCTTTGCCCAGCGCATGATCCCCAAGACCGGCAGTGCCACCCTGGCCATCGGAGCCCTCACCGGTGTTGGCGCACTGATGTCCGGCTTTATGAACAATGTGGGTGCCATGGCCCTGTTGATGCCGGTGGCATCGGGCGTGGCGGAAAAGCATCACCTGCCCCCCGGCAAGGTGCTGATGCCCCTCTCCTTTGGCACGATTCTCGGCGGTATGACCACCCTGATCGGCACGCCGCCAAACCTGATCGTGTCCGGCTTCCGCGCCAGCGCCGGTGCCGGCAGCTACGGCATGTTCGATTTCACCCCGGTCGGCCTCGGGGTCGCCGTGGTGGGTATTCTGTTCGTCTGCCTGATCGGCTGGCGGCTGGTGCCCGAGCGCACCCAGGCGGGTGCGGCAACCTTCGATACCGGTACCTACCTGACCGAGGCGCAGGTGCCGGAGAAAAGCGCGGTGGCCGAGAAGACCATCTGGGAAATCGCGCGCATGCTGGAGGACGAGGATGCGCAGGTGGTGGGCGTGGTCCGCGACGACGGCCGCGTGTCGCCGGCGAGGCCGCGCCACCGCGTTCGTGTCGGGGATATCCTGGTGATCGAGGCCGAGCCGGAATCCCTCACTGCCGCCATCAGCCAGCTGGGTCTGAAATTGGAGGGAGAGCCCAGCGAAGACGAAAAAGACAAGAAAGACGAGAGTGAGGGCAAATCAGCCAGCGCGGGGGTGCCGCGCCGGGAAAAGCGTGATCGCCGGAAAGCCGCAGAAGCCGAAGCGGGCACTGAAGAAGAAAAAAAAGGCAGCAGGGACGGCAAGAAAGCTGACGATGGCAAAGAGGAAAAAGAAGGGGGCGAACGGGACAAGGAGCGGGGCGGGGACCTGCAGCTACGGGAGCTGGTAGTGATGCCTGACTCGAGCCTGGTGGGCCGCACCATCCAGTTCCTGCGCTTGCCGGCCCACTATGAGATCAACCTGCTGGCCCTCTCCCGCCAGGGTCGGCGCTCCGTGCGGCGTCTGCGTTCGACCCCCCTGATGGCCGGCGACGCCCTGCTGATGATGGGCACCGACGACAACCTCAATACCTTTGCCTACGAGAAAGGCTGTGTGCCCCTGGCCCAGCGGGATATCACCATTCCCAACAAGGAGAAAGCAGCGGTTGCATTACTCGCTATGGCCCTGGCGGTTGCCGGTGCCGCATTCGGCCTGCTGCCCGCCGCGATCTCTTTTGCCACCTGTGTACTCGCCTACATGGCGCTGAAAGTCGTCTCACTGCGCAATGTCTACGAGTCCATCGACGGTTCGGTGATCGTGCTGCTGGGTGCCCTGATCGCGGTGGCCGAAGTGATGGAGAGTACCGGTGCCGCAGACCTGATTGCCCGCTGGATGCTGAGCAGTATTGCCCAGGGGGATCCGGTAATCGCGCTGGTCATCCTGTTGGTGGTGACCATGACGCTATCGGACTTTATGAACAATGCCGCTACTGCCGCAGTGATGTGCTCCATTGCCATCAGTGCCTCGGCCCAGCTGGGGGTGAACCCGGACAGCTTCCTGATGGCGGTGGCCATCGGTGCCTCCTGCGCCTTCCTGACCCCGGTGGGGCACCAGAACAACACCCTGATTCTGGGCCCCGGCGGTTTCCACTTCGGGGATTACTGGCGTATGGGGTTGCCGCTGGAGATTATGGTGGTGGTGGTCAGCGTGCCGATGCTGCTGTGGATATGGCCGCTCTGAGCGGCAGGTGCTGACTTCAGGCGATGGAGTCATCCACCGGCTGTGCCACCTCGGCCAGAAAGTGCCCGCAGAAACGCAATACATCGGTAATGGTCACAATGCCGGCCAGTTCGCCCTCGCGCATTACCAGTACGGAACCGATACCGGTGTCGGCCATGGCCAGGAGAATCTTGTCCAGTGGATCGTGGATATCGGCGATATAGGGCCGGCGGGCGCAGAGATCGTGGACATAGAGCTGCTGTTCTTCCAGCCGGTGCCCCGGGGAGTTGGCGCGTTCGATATCGCCCCGGGATATCACCGTCTCCAGGTCTCCATCGCGGGTGACCGGCAAGTGATGGACCTGATGCTGTTCCATCAGCTCTAGTGCGTCCTCCACCCTGGCGTTGATATCGATATGGTAGGGGAAGGGCGTCATCAGTGTCGCCAGGGTCGGCATCTGGTGGATATCGTGGATCTTGCTCATGGCGTATTCGGAATCCATTGATGGGAATGCGGCGGCCCGTATAGCTTAGGTCACTCCAACAGACTCTCCAACCGTGGCAGGTGTGGGCCCGCGCCTGATGTATTTGTGAATATCTGGCACCTATTACCGATAAGCTCAGCATATGCTTGATATTTGGTGCCGAATACTTATCATTTGCCGCCCCACCCGTCGGCCCCCGTGCGCCTATCGTAAGCGCCTGGCCCGGTGAAATGGTCCCTGTTTACCCGGCGTGCCCAGAGCGAATGAGCTATGCCTGCCCGGGTTAGCACGAATACAGGTTATTGCGTATATAACCAACCCGATAATCCGCTTGCGGATATCCATTTTGCGATATTGCAGATCGTCGGGAATAAGAACATCGAGATATCGATCGGATAACGGCTGCGCCCTCCGTTAAACCCGGGCAGCCCCTTTAGTTTTTTTATTACAGCAATGCCGACTGAGGTTTGTTAAATGTTTCAGGATTACGAAAAGATCGAACAGCAAATCGCCGAACACCAGGCGAAGATCGAGGAGCTGCAGGAGCAAATGGCCCTGGCCGAGCGCAAGAAGGAAGGCGTTATCGCCTTTGATAAGGCACTGGTGAATATTGCCGCTGAGCACCAGATGGAAGAGGAAGAGCTGTACGTTGCCCGCGGTGAGCGGATTGTGGACTGGCTGGTGGGTCAGCTGGACGACGAAGCCGCGCCGGACTTCGTCAAAACCCTGAAAGCCCGTGTTGCCCGCTCCCTGAAAAAGCAGGGTGAGACGCCGCGTCGCACCCGCCGTGCTGCCGCCAAGAGCAGCGAGCCGAAGCTGGAGACCGGCCATTACCGCAACCCCTATACCGGTGCCACCATCGAAAAGAAAAAGCGCAATCCCAAGCAGCTGAATCAGTGGATTGAGGAACACGGTCTGGAAACTGTGAAAGAGTGGAAGATCTGATTTCGCACTGAAATCGCCTTTCCAAAAGAACGGCACCGGTTTATCGGTGCCGTTCTTATACCTCCAGAGTATTGCGAGCTCGCCTCTCTATCCCGATTAATCTTCTTTCACAGTTGGTTTCGGTTTTCCCTCTCAGCCTATCGCTTTGCTGACACACTGAAAGATCCCGTTTATTTACCGGATTGATGGCGCCATCCGACAGATGCGCTTATCCTGCGTCGATACAAAGACAATAAACCCGGTCCCTCATGTTAAAACCATTCAGGCAGCTGTTTTCAGCGGTACTTTTTTCATCGCTACTTTCGGTATTTCCCGGTGCTCATTTGGCTTTCGGCCAAACGGCAGCCAGCGAGACCAGTCGCGACGAAACCGTCACCCGGGTGATTTACCTGGTAAGACATGCGGAAAAGGAGACCGGTGATCCCGGGGAACGTGATCCGGTCCTGACGGAGAAGGGCAGGCGTCGGGCCGAGGCACTCGCCAGAGTATTGCGGGACGCCAGGATAGAGCGCGTTTACAGCACGGATTATCAGCGTACCCGGCAGACTGCGGCTCCCGTGGCCGAGCGGCTCGGGCTGCCGGTCGAGCTGTACGATCCGAGGGATCTGGAGGGGTTCGCCTCCACCCTGCGTACCGGCCCCGCCAGCGTGCTGGTGGTCGGGCACAGTAATACCACCCCGGAGCTGGTGACTCAGCTGGGCGGGGAGCCCGGCAGCGACATCCGCGAGTCCCATGAGTACGACCGCCTCTATGTGCTTGTTCTGCGCGGGGATGAGACCACTACTCTGTTGCAGCGCTACGGTGAGTGCCAGTCCTGTGAGGAGGCGTATTGAGCGGCTGGTATCAATCCGTCAGTTTGCGGACATAATCCACGACGACTTCCGAAGCCCGTCCCTGGTGGTGCTCGGCAAAGGCGTCGCCCACACTGCTGCGTTCCAGGTTGAGCTCCACCGTGTGGGCACCGGCCAGGTTTGCGCATTCCACAAAGCCCGCCGCCGGATAGACATTGCCGGAGGTGCCGATACTGATGAAGAGATCGCAGCTGCTCAGGGCATCGTAGATCCGTTCCATTTCCAGCGGCATCTCACCGAACCAGACCACATGCGGGCGCAGGTTGCCGGACTCATTGCAGCAGCGGCAGGGCATTGCTGTGGTCAGATCCCCCGTCACCGGGAAAAGGTCGCCGGTGACGCGGCAGCGGGCTTTCAGTAGCTCACCGTGCATATGGATGAGGTTGCGACTACCGGCCCGCTCGTGCAGGTCGTCGATGTTCTGCGTGACCAGCAGGAATTCCCCGGGGAATTTCTGCTCCAGCTCGGCCAGTGCCCGATGTGCCGTGTTCGGCGCTATCTCTGCAGAGAGCAGCTGCTGGCGCCGCGCGTTGTAGAAGCGCTGTACCAGCTCCGGATCCCGCTCGAAGGCTTCGGGCGTGGCCACATCCTCGAGGCGGTGGTTTTCCCACAGGCCGTCGGCGCCGCGAAAGGTACGGATGCCGGACTCGGCGGAAATCCCCGCGCCGGTGAGTACAACGATTCGCTGGTAATTCACGCCGGTTTTCTCCCTCGATCAAGACTCAATGCAGTTCAATGCAGTTTCATTCGCGGCTTTACGAAGCGATTGGCCTGGCCGACCAGGTAGATCAGCATGGCCTTGGGCCAGCCGTGCACCGCGGCCAGGTGCATCCGGTACAGGGAGCGATAGGCCACGCCGGCCAGGCGACCCTCCACGGTCAGGCTGCCCTTGACCAGCGCCCCCATCAGGTTGCCCACGGCGGTGTGTTTGCTCAGGGAGACCAGCGAGCCGCGATCGCGATAGCGGAACGGTTTCATTGACCGGCCCTCGATCTGTGCGATCAGGTTGTGCTCGGCGACGCCGGCCATCTGTTGGGCCGCCTGTGCCCGCGGCGGTACCCGTTGCTCGGCGATATCCACGCAGCCGGCGCAGTCGCCGATGGCAAATATCTTTTCGTCGGTAACCGACTGCAGGTCTGAGCTGACCTGAATCTGGTTGATGCGGTTGGTTTCCAGCCCATCCAGCTGGGTGAGGAAATCCGGTGCCTTGACGCCCGCGGCCCACAGACGAATGGCAGCGGGGATCTTCTCGCCCTTGGCGGTGACAAACCCGTCCTCGTTGGCCTCGGCCACCGCGCAGCCGGTCAGTACCCGCACGCCCATGCGGCTGAGCTCCCGCTCTGCATTGTTGCCAAGTCGCGGCGGCAATGCCGGCAGCAGGTGCGCGCCGGCCTCGATCAGGGTGACTTTGAGGGCCTGTTTGGGAATGTGGCCGTAGCGCCCCATCTGCTGTGTCGCTTCCACCAGCTCTGCGGCCAGCTCCACGCCGGTGGCACCACCACCCACAATCGCCACTTCGATGGTTTCTGCGGTGTGGGTTTCCAGCTGCAGAAAGCGGTCCAGCAGCTGCTGGTGAAAGCGCTGCGCCTGCTGGGTGCTGTCGAGAAATACGCAGTGCTCGCGCACGCCGGGGGTATGGAAGTCGTTGCTCTGGCTGCCCAGGGCGATCACCAGGTAGTCGTAGGCCAGTTCCCGGGCCGGAACCAGCTGGCGACCATCGGCGTCTTCGACCGGGGCCAGCTCAATGACCTGGCGGCTGCGATCCAGTTTCTGCAGGTTGCCCAGTTCGAAGCGGAACCCGTTCTTGCGCGCGTGTACCTGGTAATTGAGGGCATCGAGTCCGGAGTCCAGTGAGCCTGTGGCCACCTGATGCAGGAGTGGTTTCCAGATATGGGTCCGGTTGCGGTCGACAAGGGTAACCCGCACTTCGGGCTCGCTGCGCCGCCGGTGCAGTATGGGCGAGTAACTGAAATAGTGGCCAAGCCGTGTGGCCAGCTGCAGGCCACCGGCGCCGCCGCCAACGATCACGATATTTTTCATAGGAGGTCTTCCTGTCGATTTCTGGAAATTCGACTCCCCACTCTGTGAAGACCTTCAGAGGATAACGCTGCTACCGCTTGTTGACGGTTTGTTATGGCGGCGTTTCGCGCAACAGTATCTCCGTTGTGACGCCCAATGGCAATTTAACCTTCCTGCAACTGCGGACTTTCGCCGGTCAGGCGCACCGGCGTGCCGAGTTCTTCGCTTCCTGGCATGGTTATCTCGCCGACGATTGCCGCCTCCGCATAGCCCGACTCGCGCAAGGCATGGACGCAATCGCCGGCCCGCTCTGCAGGTACAGCGCCGAGCAGGCCGCCACTGGTCTGCGGGTCTACCAGCAATTGCCAGCGAGGGTCCGACTGCCAGGGCTCGGGATTGGCGATGCGCTCGAGGGCGCGGGCGTTCTGTGGTTGCAGGCTGGACAGCCAGCCCTCGCGGGCGCAGGTGGCCGCACCGGTGAGCAGCGGCAGGCGGTCGACAAAGAGCGTGGCGCCGAGTGGGGCGTCGCCATCCAGGGTCTCCAGCAGGTGTCCGAGCAGCCCGAAACCGGTGATGTCGGTGAGCGTGCGGGCATGGTGCTGCGCCAGTATTTCCGCAGCGGCGGCATTGCTCTGCAGCATGGTGTCGATTGCTGCCTCGTGCCAGCTCGGGTGCGCCTTGCCCAGGCCCTCTGCGACGAGGATGGCACCGATGCCGAGGGGCTTGGTGAGAAGCAGGCAGTCCCCCGGTTTTGCACCGGTTTTCTCCAGCAGTTGTGCCTTGGATGCGAAGCCGTTTACCGAGAGCCCCAGTTGCAGCTCAGCGCCCTCGGAGGTGTGGCCGCCGCTCAACACGCAATCGTGGCGGTTGAGTTCGTGCACCGCGCCGGCCAGCAACTGGTGGAGGTCGCGTCGGGTCAGGGCCTCCGCAGCCAGGGGCAGGGTCACGAGGGTTTGCGCTGTTGCCGGGCGGGCATGCATGGCAAAGAGATCCGACAGGGCATGCAGCGCCGCAATACGACCGAACAGCCAGGGGTCCTCCACCGGCGCCCGCAGCTGATCCGTGCTCTGTACCAGCAGTTCGCCCGCCGGCAGTTGCATCACCGCGGCATCGTCGCCAATCCCCCGGTGGAGCAGTGAGGACTGTTGGGGCGGTAGTGGGGCCAGTGCCCGGGAAAGCGCATCGGCGCCGACCTTGGCGCCACAGCCGTTGCAGCGCATGGGGGCCAGATGCTGGCCATCCCGCTCACGGATAATGTCGCCATCGTGTGGGCGCTTGTCATCCATCTCCAGCGGCAGCTCACTGAAGCGGGCCATAAACTGGCGATCGATATGATCCTTCCACCGCCACAGGGCGCCGCCGGTCAGGGCGAGCCCATTGCGCACTGCCACGGCTCGCCGATCTCCACAGGACACTAGGCGCAGGAATTCCCGCTGCGGCCGGAAGGGTTTCTGGGGGCGGCCGGTCAGGGTGGCGCGCAGGTTGTGGAACAGGATGGGCCCCTGGCGCACGGCGTAGACACCCGCCTTGGGCAGTGGCCGTCCGGTCAAACTGGCGGCATCGCCGGCGGCAAAAATATGCGCGCAATTCACTGCGCGCAGATAATGATCCACCTGGATGAAACCGCTCTCATCCCGGGCGAGGCCGCTGTTGGCGAGCCACCCGGGGGCGCTGGCGCCGGTACAGAGCATGACCTGATCCAGGGGGAGAAAACGACCGTCGCTGGCGTGAACGCCGTTGGCTTCGATTTCGGTTACCGCCCAGTTTCCGTGTACCTGCACATTGAGTCGCGCCATTTCCCGCACCACCGCAGTCTGCGCCATCGGTGGGAATTGGTCCGGCACTCGTTCACCGCGGGTCAGCAGGTGCACCTCCGCACGCCCGGCGCCGATCGGTTCGCGTAGCGCGTGGGCCACGGCCATGGCCAGTTCGCAGCCGCCGGCGCCGCCACCGACCACGCCGATAGCGACCGTCTGTTTCGAAGTCGCGATGTCCTTCTGCAGTTGCTGCCAATGCCGCCAGAAATTTTCCACCGGTTTGATCGGAAGGGCCCTCTCGGCACCGGCAATATTCCGGGACGGTGTCGAGCCCACATCGATGGAGAGCAGATCAAATTCCAGGTCCGGCCGGCCGGGCATGGAAATGGTACGTAACTCGGGATCGATTGCCTCAACCCGGGCACGGATGAAGCGTGCCCCTGCGGCCCGGCACAGTCGGGTGAGATCGATATGGGTATCGTCGTGCTCATAGTGGCCGGCCACCATGCCCGGCAGCATGCCGGAGTAGGCGGTCTGGGACTGGGGCGAAACCAGGGTGAGGCGCACGCCGGGCATGGGGCGCATGGCCCACATCTGCAGGACGATAGCGTGGGCGTGTCCGCCGCCGACGAGGACCAGGTCCTGATAATTGGGATATTGCTGCATGCTTTTTGTCGTGCCGGGTTTCTGGGCTTGGCCGCCCGCTGCACCGCTGCGGCCGGACAGGGGGCTGCGGTGGTAACTGAGGCGGGAGAGCATACCTAAAGTCACCGGTGCTGGTCTTTACTTACGGGGCATAAATACACCCGCACGCCGCCCGGCGAATTTCTGCGTCAGGACTTTGTGCCTGGCGTGCCCGATGGAAGTTTCCAGCCAGGCGCGGTGCATCAATTTACGGCCCGCGACCCACTGATTCCATGCCGAAGCTGTCCAGCGGATCCAATACATCCTTCAACCGCATCCTGTGGTGGCTGTTTGGCATCCTGCTGTTTTTCGGCGTGCTCTCCATTGCCATCTCCACCTGGGTGCCCGGCCGTCTCGAGAAGTTCCTGGAAGAACGCGGCCTGGAAGCAGACATTGGCCGTTTCTGGTTTTCGATCCCCCGGCTGGCTCTGTATCTGCACGACGTGCGGGTGCGGAACCCGGAGGGACGCGCACTCAATGCGGAGCAGCTGGTACTGAACTATGGCTGGCTGGACCTGCTGCGGGGCCGGTTACGCCTGCAGGAGGCAGAACTGACCGGGGTCGATATGGATCTGGTCTCCACCGTCACTCCGGAGGGGCGTCTCTGGGAGGTGGCCGGCTGGGCGCTGGGGGTGGGCGGGGAGCGTCGCGACCGCGATCTGATGCTCGCCATCGAGCGCCTGCATATTCGCGACAGCCAGCTCTGTTACCTGGCGCGACCGTACTGGCAGGAGCCCGACTGCCTGCGCTTCCGGGATCTCTACACCCGCGACTGGTCCCTGTCACTGCAGCGCCATGGCGACGAGCCGCTGCAATTGAAAATCGGTGCGGACAAGCTGGATATTCGCGATGCGCTGGTGCGCACCCGGGGTTCTGGGCGGGACCACACGGTGATCGTCAAACTGGCGCTGTCGGACGGCTTGTTTGCCCGCCCAGGCAATCGCATCACAGCGGACGAGCTGGCGGTAAGGCGCTTTGGCAGTTGTCTGCCGGAGCGCTGGGGGGAGGCGATACCGGGAATGGCGCGGCTTGTCGGCCACTGCGCTACGGCTCGGCAACTGAATCTTACCGGCGACGTAGTGGCCGCATTCGGTGCCGGGGCGGAGGTCGGCTGGCGCCGGGGGCAGGGGCAGGCGATACAGCTGCGCTATGCCAACCGCCGCTGGCAGAACTGGCGCGCGGAAACGCTGGCGCTGAATGAAATGCATTTCAGCCGCAGCGACAAAAACCTGCGTTGGGTCGAGGCCGGTGCCACCGGGTTTGACTGGTGTCCTCCGGGGCTGCGCGACCAGCAACATCACCTGTGCATCCGCGCCGGCAGTCTCTCCCTGCCCGACCCGGTGACTTTTCACTGGCAGCGCAGCCTGGTCGTAGATACCGACACCGGGCGCCTGCAACAGATACAGCTTGTGGATCTGGCCGGCGCAAATCGCAATCCCCTGACTCTCCACGACACGCGGTTGGCGGCTCTTGAGTACCGTGGTTCGGACAGGATGCTGACGTTGCAGCAGCTGCAGCTGGAGAGCGCGTCCGGCTGTGTGCCGGGTGCGATCTGGCAGCTACCCGATCACTGTGTGCGGTTGGCGGGCCTGCGGGCCGAGGAAGAATTGCAGGTGCGCTTCGCGGATAGTCGCCGGTCTCTGCCCTGGGGCTTCGCCAGCGGCCCCCTCGCTCTGGGGCAGTTGCGCCTGGAGCGCAGCGGCGGCGAGCCGCTGCAATTGCGGCAGCTTCGCTGGCAACAGCTGCGCGCCCTCGGTGGCCCCGGTTCAACCGAAGAGCCGCTGCTGCTGCAGGATCCCGAGCTCCTCTCCCTGCAGGGTTGTGTACCGCAGTCCCTGTTGCCGGATCGCCTGCGCCCCCTGTGCACAGAGCTGCAGAGTCTGCGTGGCCAGGGCACCTTTGCCTGGGCGGCCAGCGACGCAGGCTACCTGATTTTCGGTGACCTGCAGTTACAGCGCCTGCTGCTCGGGGATCGGCGTGGGGGTGGCGACGGCTTGCTGCTGCAGCGACTCAGCGTGGGCAATGGCTTTCTCCGGCCGCAGGCGGATATCGGCAGTCCCTGGGCCATACCGACGACTGCCTCAGGCTCGAGCGCCCCAGATCAATCCACGTCAGGCTCGGCGGACGACGAGGATGAGGGGCTGGAAAAAGGTCGGTTGCTCGACAGTGGGCACGAACGGCCGCAGAGCGGGTCGGCCAGCACCGCCGGCAAAACTCCGGCGCCTTTGCCGAGCTTGAGCGATCCCAACCTGTTGCTGTCTTCGGCCGAGCTCGCGCAGCTGGACGGCTGCCTGCCCTCCAGTTGGGCGCGCCTCATTTACAGCCAGCCGGAGTCCATGCCCGCCTGCTTCGACTTGCGTGCCCTGGGCATTGGTGAGCCGCTGCGGGTTTCCTGGCAGGCGGGGTTCGGGTTGCAGGCGAGTGCGCTGGCGCTGGAACGGGGCGGGGCCAGCACCAGGGCGGGTGAACCCCTGGTGCTGCTAGAGCAGCTCGACATGCCGGCGGGGAAAGTGCGTATGGCACCGGGGGGCGGTCGGCTGCAAGTGTTTCTGCCGGACCTTGCCCTGCAGACCCTGGACGGTTGCCTGCCAGGGGGATCGCTGGTGTCGCCGCTTTCGGTCCGCTGTACGCAGGTGGAGGAACTACAGCTCGGCCCCGCGGCGCAATTCACATTGTTCGAACGGCGCCTGGCCGCGAATCTCGACGGCACCGCTATCCGCCAGCTACAACTGACCGGACTCGGCGACAGAATGGCGCTGGACCTGCACGGCTTCACCACGGAGCGGTTGCGGGTGGATTGGCCCGGTCCGCCCGCAGCCGCCGATGTGCTGGAACTGGGCAGCCTGGAGCTGGAGGAACTGACCGCCTGCCTGCCAACCGGCGAGGCCCTGCAGGCTGGGGAGGTCGTTTTGCCCCGCTGTCTCGACATCCGGAATCTGCGCAGTTCACCCGTTGCCAGCGACCTGGCTGCCGGACCAATCAGCTTCCTCGCGGCTCCTGGAGGAGAACCGCAGTGGCGGCTGGAGACGTTGCAGCTGGGCGCCCTCGCTTTTACCTCGGACACGATTCAACTGGGCAGTCTGCGGCTAGAAAACATCGAGGCCTGCGGCCTGGGTAATCTGCTGCCCGGTGCTACCGGCGACGGTTGCCTTGACTGGGGCTGGCTGCAACTGGCCTCGGGCAGTCGCGTCGTTTTCGGGGAGGGGGATCCAAGTGTGACACTGGCGGCGCTGGAGTCGGCACCGCTGTCGCTGGGGGGCGGCAGTCAACCAGCCTTCGCCTTCCAGAGTCTCGGCTGGGGACAGCTGCAGTGGGAAGGCGGCACCCAACTCGGCCTGACAGATTTTTCCCTGCGGGGAATCCGGGCCTGCCGCCCCGGAGCTGATGGCAGCGCATCGCCGCGTTGCCTGTTCCTGCGCGAACTCAGTCTGCCCGGTGCCGAGCAGCTCTCGTTGAGCCAGCCCTTCTCTGTCAGTGGCGCGGTCCGCCTTACCGGTCTCGGTTTTGGCGCCGAGAGTGCCGGTGGCGCCTCTGCAACGGTGCAACTTAGTGAGCCGGTCTATCGCGACAGCCAGACCGGCATGGAGCGAGCGGTCGGTGAGCTGGCGGAAATCAGTGGCTGCCTGCCAGCCGCCTGGCTGGTGGGCGGCCGGCTCTCACCCTGTTACGAATTTGGCCGGGTGGAGCTACAGGGTATCGAGCGTCGCCAGACTGCTGCCGGTACGGTGACGGAATTACTGGGGTTGTCGGTCGACGGTATCCAGTTGCGCCAACAGGGTTTTCCTGCCGGCCTGCCGGCCGAACTCCTGCAGCTGCAGCGCGCCTCGGTGGAGCGCCTCGCGGTTGGCGCCGGGACAGTGGCGTTCAGCGGTTTTACCGTGGAGGGCGCCGCGGGCTGCCTGCCGGCGGGCTATGTAGAGCGCCTCAATCACTGCCTGACATTGGAGTCGATCAGTGCCAGTGGCTCCGTGCAGGGTGGCCGCGACCAGCTGGAGCTGGCCCGCTTGGAGCTGTCTGAATTACGGGTGCTGAGTGGTGACGGCAAACGGCTGATAAAAGCGGAGTCTGCTCTGCTGCAGCAGCTTCTTGCCGATAAGGGGCACTTCACATTGGCGGAGCTTTTCGTGAAGGACTTCGGCCTGCTGGGGCGCGCGGAGCACGCGCCGGAATACGATCGTCACGCATGGCAGCTAGAGAGCGGTGATGCGCTGCTGCAGGATATGGAGTTCGATCTGCCGCGACAGCAATTGGATGTGCAGCGCGCCTTTTTCACGCGCCCACGGATTATCCTGGCCCGGGACGACCGGGGGCGTTTCCCGGTGCGCGAGGGCATCTCGGAGCTTTTGGGTGAACCCACCTCGACAGCTGTCAGAGAGGTGGAAGAGGCGGCCAGCGAGCGCTCTCCTTTCCGCTATCGGCTCGGTGAGATGTATGTGGACCGTGGCCGCTTTACCTGGCTCGACCGTCAGGATGTGTACCGTGCCAAACTGCCGATTCGCCAGATTAATGTGCTGCTGCTGGGAGCCAGTAACCATCCCGGCGATGCTCCCGCCGAGATCCTGCTCGGCGGACGTCCCGGAGGTTTCGGTGAGGTGCATATGGCAGGTCAACTGGATTATCTCGATATCGAAAAGTGGGATGCCACACTGCTTGGTTATATCGCCAATGCCAATCTGATTCCTGCCCAACCCTACATCGCCAACCTGCTCGGTTACAAAATCCTGCAGGGGCAGCTGGATGCCCGGTTTGATATCGAAGTCCGCGCCAATGAGGTGGACGCACTGGCGCATATGCAACTGAACAAGATTCGTCTGCGGCGCGTGCGCGAGAGTGATCAGCTGCCGGTGGAGCCGTCGATGATTCCCCTGGATATCGCACTGCTATTGATGGAAGACCGGGATCGCAATGTGAACTTCCAGATGCCGGTTACCGGCGATCTCTACGATCCAAACTTCTCATTCAGCTACATTTTCAGCGACCTGTTGCAGCAGGCAATCCTGGAGGCACTGTTCAGCTACTTCAGCCCCGTCGGTTTTTACACGCTGGCCAGTCGGGCCTGGGGGCGCTTTAAAAATCTGGTGCTGCTCGATCCGATTGATTTCGCGCCAGGCAGCATTGAGCTGAGTGCGCAGGCGCGTCAGGAATTGACCGAAGTGGCCGAAACACTGCAGGAAAAACCCGACGCTCGCCCGGGGATCTGCGGTATCGCCAATGCACGGGACTGGATGGCACTCTATCCCGGCAGTACGCCGGGAGAGCGTGGCAGTCGCAGGGTGCGGGAAAAGTTTTATCGCGATCCGCCGATCGAGATTTTCGAGGAGCTGCAGGAATTGGCGCAGCGTCGCAGTCGACAGGTAGAGCGCTATCTGCTGGAGCGCGGGGTTTCGGCAGGTGAATTTATTCAGTGTGCGCCGGACTATGACGGCAGTGACTTTGACTCACCACGGGTGGAGTTCTCCCGCTAGTCCGATGTCCATCCATTTAAAAGCTCAGGGAGCGTCCTCCATATGGCCAAGAATCTCGCCCACAAACTGATCGAGTCCCACCTGGAGAGCGGCTCCCTGGAGCCCGGCTCACCCATCGAACTGAAAATCGACCAGACCCTGACCCAGGATGCCACCGG
This sequence comes from Microbulbifer aggregans, assembly GCF_001750105.1. Classification (NCBI taxonomy): domain Bacteria; kingdom Pseudomonadati; phylum Pseudomonadota; class Gammaproteobacteria; order Cellvibrionales; family Microbulbiferaceae; genus Microbulbifer; species Microbulbifer aggregans. The sequence continues at coordinate 430,180 of NZ_CP014143.1, read as the reverse complement.
CACCATGGTGATGCTGGAGTTCGAGGCGCTGGGCCTGCCACGGGTAAAGACCGAGCTGTCAGCGCAATACGTGGACCACAACCTGCTGCAGACGGATTTCAAGAACGCGGACGATCACCTGTTCCTGCGTAGCGCCTGCCGCAAGTGGGGCCTCTGGTATTCGCGCCCGGGGAACGGTATCAGCCATGCGGTGCACATGTGCTGCTTTGGCAAACCGGGCAAGACCCTGCTGGGATCCGATAGTCACACCTGCGCAGCAGGCTCCATGGGGATGCTGGCAATCGGCGCCGGTGGGCTGCAGGTGGCATTGGCCATGGCGGGCATGCCGTTCTCTCTCACTATGCCGAAAATTCTCGGTGTGCGCCTCGAGGGCGAGCTGCCGCCCTGGGTCAGCGCCAAGGATGTGATCCTGGAAATGCTGCGCCGGCAGACGGTGAAAGGCTGCGTGAATAAAATTGTCGAGTACCACGGCCCGGGGCTAAAAAATCTCACCGCCATGGATCGCCATGTGATCGCCAATATGGGGCAGGAACTGGGCGCAACTTCCAGCGTCTTTCCCGCCGACGAGGCCGTGCAGGCTTTCCTGCGCCAGCAGCAGCGCGAGGAGGATTTTACCGAGTTGAAAGCGGATGAGGGCGCCAGCTACGACGAGGAAGACACCATCGATCTATCGTCGCTGGAACCGCTGATTGCGTGCCCATCCAGCCCGGACAAGGTGGTAAAGGTCAGTGAGGTGGCCGGCAAGCCCATCTACCAGAGCTATATCGGCTCCTCCGCCAACCCGGGATTGCGTGACTTCGTGATTCCGGCACAAATGGTGGCAGGTCAGCGCGTGGATGACCGGGTTTCGTTCGATATCAATCCCTCTACCCGGCAGCTGCTGGAGCAGATCAGCCGCAGTGGAGATCTCGGTAAACTGCTGGAGTCCGGGGCACGGCTGCACCAGACCGGTTGCGGTGGTTGTATCGGTATGGGGCAGGCGCCGGCCAGCGGCCGCATCAGCCTGCGCACGGTGCCGCGCAATTTCCCCGGCCGTTCCGGCACCGAGGAGGATGAGGTCTACCTGTGCAGCCCGGAGACCGCCACCGCCAGTGCGCTCAAGGGGGAGATCACCGATCCCCGCGACATGGAGATGGAGTATCCGAGTTTCGAGGAGCCAGGGCAGCTGCCGGATATGCGGCCATCGCTGCTGGCTCCGCAGGAAATTCCTACCGAGGTGGAGCTGGTCAAGGGGCCGAATATCAAGCCGCTGCCGGACTTCGAGGGCCTGCCGGAAAAACTGATCGCACCGGTACTGCTGAAGGCCGGCGACAACGTTTCCACCGACGAGATCCTGCCGGCCGGCGCCGAGATACTGCCACTGCGCTCCAATATCCCAGAGATCAGCCGCTATACCTTCTCCCGCGTGGACAAGGAATTTTACGATCGCGCGATGAAAGTTGATGGTGACTGCTTTGTGGTGGGCGGTGAAAATTACGGCCAGGGTTCCAGCCGCGAGCATGCCGCCATCGCCCCGCGCTTTCTGGGCGTGCGTTGTGTCATCGCCAAGAGCATGGCGCGCATCCACCGCCGCAATTTAATTAATTTCGGTGTGCTGCCGCTGCTGTTTGATGATCCCGCGGACTACGACAAGATCGAGCAGGATGCGGAATTGGAGCTTGATAATCCCGTCGGGCAGTTGGAGCCGGGCAAGCCGGTGGAAATCACGATCAAGTCCTCCGGAGATACGCTGAAGGTAAAACACGATTTATCCGAAGAGGAAATCGAAACGCTGCGCCTGGGCGGCCTGATCAACAAGACGCGCAAGGAGCATCCGGATATCGATGATTGATCGGATTTCCGGAAGCTCAGTTACGCACTCTTTAGCCGGTCCAGTCGCAAGCGCTCGTTGCTATCGAACAGGCGTCGCGAGGCGACGCTGACAGCGAGGAAGGTGCCGAAACCGGTGCCGGCGGCGATGGTGAACATAATCAGTATCTGGTATTTCACCGCCAGTGCCGGCGCGGTGCCGGACAGAATCTGGCCGGTCATCATGCCCGGCAGTGATACGATACCCGCCGCCGCCATGGCGTTGATGATCGGCATTAGCCCCGAACGCATGGCGTCACGGCGCAGTTCGCCACAGGCCTCGCGCCAGGTCTGTCCCAGCATCAGGCGCCCTTCCACCAGCTGGCGCTCGCGCCGCACACCCTCGGTCAGTCGATCCAGCGCCAGGGCGATACCGGTCATGGTATTGCCCAGCAGCATGCCCAGCAGCGGAATGGCATATTGCGGCGAATACCAGGGTGTCGGCCCGATCACGACGATCAACATCAGCACGGTGACGCTGAACGCGGACACGAACATCGACACCGTGCCGATGGCAAAGCCCCAGGCGCCACGCAGCCGGTAATTTTGCCGCGCCATTACCTCGCGGCCGGCCAGCAACAGCATGCCCAGCCCCATCAGTGCCACCCACAGCGGCTTGCCCACTGCAAACAGCGCTTCCAGCACAAAGCCCACCAGGGTCAGCTGCAGGGCGGTGCGGGCGGCGGCAATCAGCAGTGAATTACCGACACCGAGCCGTGCCCAGTAAACACAGCCGGCGAGCGCCAGCACCAGCGTCGCCGCCATCGCCAGTTGCCACCAGCTGAGTTCGATCACATCCATCAGCCCTTCTCCCCGCTGCTTTCCACCAACCGCGTGCCTTCGATATGCAGGTGGCGGTCAGCCACCCGTTTGATCTGCTCGCGGTCGTGGGCGACCCAGAGTGTCGGTAACGACTGCTCGCGGATCATCTTGCACAGCCACTGCTCGGTCTCGCGGGTGGCATCAGGGTCCAGGTTGGCGGTGGGCTCATCCAGCAGCAGGGCGCGGGGTTGGTAGGCGAGGGCGCGCACCAGCGCCAGCCGTTGCTTCTCGCCTGAAGACAGGCGGTCGATGGACCAGTCCGATACCTCCGTATCGAAGCCCAGTTGTTTGAGCGCCTCAGTCATCGGTGCGGGCATGTGTTCGCCCACGGTCTCAAACCACCAGGCGCTGTCTGCCGGTACCATCATCACCGCCCGGCGCCAGGAATGGCCGCGCAGCTCCTGCTGAGACTCGCCAGCGATACTGACGCTGCCCTCATGGGGATCCAGGTCGGCGACCGCACGCAGCAGGCGGCTCTTGCCGCTGCCGGAGGGGCCGGACAGGCAGAGGATCTCACCGGGGGCGATGGTCTGGGAAACGGGATCCAGATCACCAGCTTTGAGGTGGTCGAGTGTGAGGGCGCCAGATGCCAAGGGGGCTATTTCCTGTGTTCTGAAAAGAGATTGGAGGATTGTACGGCTAACCGGTCAGGGCTGTCAGAGCGTTATGAAGCGGATCCTTCCCTTTGAACCGCTCGCCGCTTGCCGCCATAATCCGCCTCTTCCGAACAGAATAACGAGACGGATGCAGTATGACCGAACCCTCCGTGTATGAGGCGACCGAGCGCCTGCCGCTAAAGGAATATACCGAGAAGGCCTACCTGGATTACTCCATGTACGTGATCCTGGACCGCGCCCTGCCGAATATTGGCGACGGTCTGAAGCCGGTGCAGCGGCGCATCGTCTACGCCATGAGCGAGCTCGGCCTCAAGAATACCGCCAAATACAAGAAGTCCGCGCGTACCGTGGGCGACGTGATCGGTAAGTACCACCCGCACGGCGACAGCGCCGTGTACGAGGCCATGGTGCTGATGGCGCAGCCCTTCTCCTACCGCTACCCGCTGGTGGACGGCCAGGGCAACTGGGGCTCGCCGGATGACCCCAAATCCTTCGCCGCCATGCGTTACACCGAATCGCGCATGGGCAAGTACTCCGAAGTGCTGCTGTCCGAGCTGGGGCAGGGCACCGTCGACTGGCAGCCGAACTTTGACGGCACCATGGACGAGCCGGCAGTACTGCCAGCGCGGGTGCCGAATATCCTGCTGAACGGCACCACCGGTATCGCTGTGGGCATGGCCACCGATATCCCGCCGCACAATTTGCGTGAAGTGGTCGATGCCACGGTACACATGCTGGAAAACCCCAAGGCCACCGTGTCCGAGCTGTGCGAGTTCATCCAGGGCCCGGATATGCCCACCGAGGCGGAGATCATTACCCCGCGCGAGGATATCCATAAGGTCTACGAGACCGGCCGCGGTTCGGTGAAGATGCGTGCGGTGTGGAGCAAGGAAGATGGCGATATCGTCATCACCGCGCTGCCGTATCAGGCCAGTGGTTCCAAGGTGCTGGAGCAGATCGCCGCGCAGATGCAGGCGAAGAAACTGCCCATGGTCACCGACCTGCGCGACGAGTCCGACCACGAGAACCCGACCCGACTGGTCATCGTGCCCAAATCCAATCGTGTGGATCTTGAGCAGGTGATGAACCACCTGTTTGCCACCACCGATCTGGAAAAGAGCTACCGCATCAACCTCAACATGATCGGTATCGACGGCCGCCCGCAGGTGAAGTCCCTGGACAAGATCCTCAGCGAGTGGCTCAGCTTCCGTACCGTTACCACAAGACGTCGCCTGCAGTTCCGCCTCGACAAGGTGGAAAAGCGCCTGCACCTGTTGGCCGGTTTGTTGATCGCCTTCCTCAATATCGATGAGGTGATCGAGATCATCCGCACCCACGACGAGCCCAAGCGGGCGTTGATGGACCGCTTCGAACTCACCGACACCCAGGCGGAATACATCCTCGACACCAAGTTGCGCCAGCTGGCGCGCCTCGAGGAAATGAAGATTCGCGGCGAGCAGGCGGAGCTGGAAAAAGAGCGCGACTATCTGACCAAAACCCTGGACAGTGCGCGTCGCCTCAAGACCCTGATCAAGAAAGAACTGCTCGCGGCCGCCGACGAGTTCGGCGATGAGCGCCGCTCGCCACTGGTGGAGCGCGGCGAGGCCAAGGCCTTCGATGCCGCCGACCTGCTGTCTTCCGATCCCATTACCGTAGTGCTGTCCGACAAGGGCTGGATCCGTGCCGCCAAGGGCCACGAGATCGACCCCACCTCGCTCAACTACAAGGCCGGCGACCACTTCAAGCTGGCCGCCCGCGGCAAGAGCAACCAGATGGCGCTGCTGCTCGACAGCACCGGGCGCAGCTATGGCATCGCCACCCACACACTGCCGTCTGCCCGCGGCCAGGGCGAGCCGCTAAGCGGCCGCATCAACCCGCCCTCCGGCGCGACCTTCGAAGGCCTGCTGATGGGGGCGGACGACCAGCGCCTGCTGCTGGCCTCCGATGCCGGTTACGGTTTTGTGGCGAAACTGGCCGACCTGCAATCGCGCAACAAGGCCGGCAAGGCCATGTTGACCCTGCCAAAGAACGCCCGCGTGCTGCCACCGCAGCAAATCGAAAACCCGGACGAGGCGCTGCTGGCCGCCGTGACCAGTGAGGGCCGCATGCTGGTGTTCCCCGTATCGGAATTGCCGGAGCTGTCGAAGGGCAAGGGCAACAAGATCGTCAACATCCCCTCCGCCCGCGCCGCCAGCCGCGACGAGATCGTTGTCGGCGTTGCGGTACTGGAAGGCAAGGCCCAGCTGGTGATCCACGCCGGCAAGCGCCACACCAAGATCAAGATCTCCGAACTGGATCACTACATCGGCGAACGCGGCCGGCGCGGTAACAAGCTGCCGCGAGGGTTCCAGAAGGTGGATCGGATTGAGGTCGTAGAAAAGTAGCGACAAGTGCGATGGGTTGGTCGATATAAACCAGCGACTACCCGAGCAGAAACGAAAAGCCCTGCCCTTACCGGCAGGGCTTTTTTTTTGAATATCCCCAGTCTATCAGACCGCGTAGGGCAAGAAATATAGTGCTTAGTCTTCTATTTACAGTAAAAGTCTCGTAAGTCATTGACTTTCCAGTGCCTGAAAATATGCTCAATGGCTCATCAGATGAGCAAGCCGGCTTGAGCCAAGGTGTAGTTATTTCTAGTCGATAAAATTTTATTAGCGCCAAGTCACTGATGTCAGGGGCATTTGGTGCTTGTCTTGTAGGTTGCCTGAAGAAATAGTGGCCAAGGGATATAAGGCCAATGGCCTTTGAATAAATTATTGGAGTTTTAAGGGGGGGTGATGAAAAAGGTGTACTTCATTTTAGTGTTTATTGCTCTGGTATTGTCCACTTTTGTGACGGCGGATGAAAAATATAGTATTGAAGGAGATGCGCCAGTCGGTACTAAGTTTAAGTCTAAAGATGCTGTTAGTAGCCTCCCATTTGATAAGCCTTATGCGAAATTGAGTCAGGCTGAAAAGAATCTATTTGCGAATAACTATGGTGGATTACAATCAACGGAAATTCCACCATTCCCCAAAAATGGTCTGCAAGATATATATTTGCCAATTATAAGGGGGCACCATAAGCACAAGAGAGAGGGGAAGTTATTCGCGATCGCAATGATCAGTGAGCACGGTAAAGTTGAAAAAGTAGATGTCTATAAAGCGCCGAGCAAAAAAATGGCCGAGCTGGCTACTGTAGTCCTGTTTAACACTGACTTTGATAATGCAACATGTAATGGAAGCCCATGTAAAATGGAGTTTCCGCTGGATATGTACCTTGAAGTAACCTTCTAGGGAATTCTAACAAGGCACTGCAAGGGGCATTATGTGCAAATTTGTATGCCAATAATTTGCCCGCTAAAAGAGCTTCAAATTCCGAAGGATGTTGTCCAAAAAATGGGCCGTTGGAGGAGTTTAAGCAAGGCGTATTGGTAGTCACGGTAAAAGATGTTGAGGGCAAACCTTTGAGCGGGTGATGCTACTTTATCCGAACTATGTAACAGCAGTAGCGTATCACAGTTAGTGCCTTTCGACCCTGCAACTATCGTAGGCATAACTCAGTCGCCTAAAGAAATGAGGAGATATAAAGATTCTAATAGGGTGTATTGATATGGTCGTAACCAAATGGTCTAAAACACTTAACAAAGCCGGGCAATTTGCTCTGGGCTTTGGGCCCTCCGCGGGACAGCTTGCCTTGTGCACGTTTCGCGCAAGTGGCTATGTTGCCTTTTTGCATAAAAAATTGCGCAAGGTAGGCTGCCCCTGCCGGCGGCGTTATGAAGCTTTTCAGCTATGAGCAATAAGCAAAAGGAAAAAGTAGAAGATGTGTTGGTGAAGGACGCCCGTCGTGCTTTATGGGTGCTGGGTGCTATTAATTTACTAATACTGATATTTTTCCTAGGCGAGGGTTTCGGAAGCGGGATAGTAATTATCGGATTGGTGGCGCAGGGGGTAATTTTTGTTTTTTTGCTGCTGCCAGTATTTCTGTACCAGGTGTTGAGGCAAAAGTTATCTCTTAAAGTGGCTACCTATAAAGCTCTTTCTTCGTACAGAAATGCCATGGAGCATGTCTCGTGGTAGCGCTCCATAACAAGGCCGGGCAACTTGCTCCGGGCCTGCGGACCTCCGTAGGACAGGTTACCTTGCCGGCGGCGTTATATTTCTCGAGGCATCGAGTAGATGAAACTCATCGGAAGTAAAATGGAAAGTGACTTTCGCGATGAATTGACCCGCTCCAACGATGCGCTCCAAGATTCTGGCTCAATGCTAAGGAAGGCATTAGAGGCTGGAGGCCATGAGCCCAAAAATGCCTATATTCTCCATTGGGTTCCTGAGCAGTGCGAGGGCCTATACACTGTTTTAATAGGTGGCTCGTATATAGTTAAAGTAGAAGTCGATAAGTGCGACAAATCTAAGCCTCCGATAGTGGAGAGGAGTGAGTTAAAGTCCTATCTCAACGGGCTAAGCAAAATGAATCAAGTAAGGTTGGCGGTGGCGCAGGACTTAGCATGTGCAAAAACATAACAAGCACAAGCAGTTTGCGTCAGCCCCTGAGGACTCTGCGGGACGGCCTACGCTTCGCTTCGGCCGCTCCTGCCGTGGGCGTTAAGTGCTAGTCAAACTATAAGGGCTGGGACATCTTGCTGTGCGCGTATTTTACGTGAGTCGCTGAACACCCTCTATCATTTCCAGTTTGCACAAAGTAAGCGGCCTCTGCCGCGGGAGTTAATAGGGGGCGGGTATTGATTCGGTTTAAGGGTTTCAGTTCGAGCTGGGTGAGGGATGCGCTCCTTTTGTTTGGTGCCCTGTTAGTTCTATTTGTGGCGATAGGGTTTGAGGATTGGGATCAGAAAAGAAGAGTTTCCAATATTCATGAGTACTACTCGAAAACAATTGAGTCCCAATGTCCGGGAGGAGAAAAGGGGTGTTCCAGTCGGTTGAGGGCGCTCCTTTCCGCCTGTATTGAGTCCTCAAAGTCATATGGATTCAGAGGGACGATTAATTTTTCAAACGAAAAAATTGATAGCTGCTTTAAGCGTTCCGTCAATTGTCGGCGATGAGCGGTTTGTTTCAGGGTGCTGGTAAGGCGCTGGTCACTGCGCTGATTTCTATTGAATAGTCACTAATCAAGGCTTTCAGCACATTTCTTCTGGCCGCCAGCAGGCGGCGAGATGCCCTTCCTATTTCTCCTTCGCGATTAATTCCAGTCGTGCAGCCGTACCTGGGCTGGCCGCCTTGCACACATCATAAGCATGCTTATAATACGCGCCCTCATAAAAAGGGGAGCCTATGGGAACCGACTACCAGTCCGCACTGGCGGACAGTGAGCTTGAACAGCCGGTCAACGAGACCGCGGCCAAGATGAGTTTCGAGCTCCACAGCGCCGCGCACCTGCTGCGCCGCAATTTTGACCGGCGGGCCAAGGCCCATGGGCTCAGCCGTTCCCGCTGGCAGGTGCTGTGGCACCTGGCCCGTGAGCAGGGGCAGAAGCAGGCGGAACTGGCGGAACGGATGGACGTGGCACCCATCAGCCTCGCACGGCAGCTGGACAAGCTGCAGGAAGAGGGGCTGGTGGAGCGGCGCCAGGACCCGGCCGACCGGCGCTGTTTCCGTATTTTCCTGACCGAAGCGTCCCAGCCCGCGCTGGAGGTATTGCGTGGTCTGGCCAAGGAGACCCGCTCGCAGGCGCTGAAGGACTTTTCACTGGCAGAGGTGGAGCAGCTGCAGCAGCTGCTGAACAAATTGCGGGGCAACCTGGCTTGAGCCGGGGGCAGCGGATCGAATTTTGAGGGGTGAGCAAGTGGTAGAACAACTGGCAAAACTGCCGGCGCGCAAGATCGGCTTCGGGGCCGGTATCGCGGTGGCGCTCGTGGCGCTGGCCTGGGCCCTGTTCGGCGGTGGCAGCAGTGTGGAGACCGAGAATGCCTATGTGAAGGCAGAAAAGGTTTCCCTGTCCCCGGAAGTCAGCGGTGTAGTGGCTCAAGTGGCCGTGCGCGCGAATCAGCAGGTAATGAAGGGTGACCTGCTGGTGCAGCTGGACGAGACGCCGTTTCAGCTGGCGGTGGCGGAAGCCGAGGCGCACCTGGCGCAGGTGCGTAACCAGCTGCTGGCGCGGCGGGCGGAATTCAGCGAATCCGCAGCCGCACTGGAGCAGGCGCGCAAGGATGCCGACTATTACCGCCGCCAGCTGAATCGCAGTGAAAAGCTGGGCCGCGTGGCGCTGTCCGAGGCAGAGCTGGACGAGGCGCGCCAGCAGCTGGACCGTGCGCTGGCCCAGATCGCCATCAATACCGAAGAGCTGGCCAGCCTGCGTGCGGAGCTGGGCGGTAATCCCGAGTTACCCCTGGAAGAGCAGGCAGATCTGAAGGTGGCCCAGGCCAAGCTGGACAAGGCCCGCTATCAGCTCTCCCGTGCGCGCATCCTCGCGCCCATGGACGGGGTGATCGCCAACGATATTCCCCAGCCCGGTGAGATGGCCCGCGCCGGTGTCGGCCTGATCAGCATGCTCGGCAGCGACGGCTTGTGGGTGGAGGCCAACCTCAAGGAAACCGAACTGGCGCGAATCCAGGCCGGCCAGCAGGCAGAAGTGGTGCTGGACGCCTATCCGGATTTCCACTGGCAGGCCCAGGTGGACAGTGTCAGCCCGGCCAGCGGCAGTGAGTTCGCGCTGATCCCGCCCCAGAATGCCAGCGGCAACTGGGTGAAGGTGGTGCAGCGGGTGCCAGTGCGCCTGCGACTGCTGCCCGCGAAAGAGGCACCTACGCTGCGCGCTGGTATGAGTGCCCGGGTGCGCATCGACACCAGTGAGGACGCGAAACTGGTCTCCGCGCGCGCTGCCGGCGGTACGGACGGCCGGGTGGTGCTGTTCTAATGAATGTGGCGCAGCCGGTGAGCCCTGCGCGCCGGCAGATGATCACCGCCAGCATCATGCTGGCGACGGTCATTCAGGTGCTCGACACCACCATCGCCAACGTGGCGCTGCCCCATATGCAGGGCAGCCTCGGTGCTGGACGTGACCAGATCACCTGGGTGCTGACCTCCTACATCGTCGCCGCGGCGATCATGACATTGCCGGTGGGTTACCTGTCCCAGCGCTTTGGTCGCCGGCGGCTGTTCCTCTGGTCGGTGGCCGGCTTCACCGTCACTTCCATGCTCTGTGGCCAGGCCGGCAGCCTGAATGAAATGATCCTGTGGCGTCTGCTGCAGGGTGTATTTGGCGCCGCACTGGTGCCGCTGTCGCAGGCGACTCTGCTCGACACCTATCCCCGTGAACGGCACGCCTCGGCCATGAGCATCTGGGGTATGGGCGTGATGCTCGGCCCCATTCTCGGCCCGACCCTGGGCGGCTGGCTGACCGAGTACTATTCCTGGCGCTGGGTGTTCTATATCAACCTGCCGCTCGGCATCCTGTCATTTGTGGGCATTTACTTATCTCTGCCGGCTGATGAGACCAGCAAAACCCGTTTTGACGCTCTCGGCTTCGGGCTGATTGCGCTGGCAGTAGGTGCCCTGCAGATGCTGCTGGACCGCGGTGAGCAGGTGCACTGGTTCGAGTCGCTGGAGATCCAGCTGTACGCCATCGCCTCGGCACTGGGGCTGTGGCTGTTCCTGGTGCATTCCTTTACCAATCGCGCGCCTTTCCTGACGCCGGCCCTGTTCCGGGACCGCAACTATGTCTCCGGGCTGGCGTTCATTTTCGTGGTGGGCATCATCCTGCTCGCCACCCTGGCCCTGTTGCCATCCTACCTGCAGCAGTGGAAGGGCTACCCGGTGGTGACCACCGGCTTGGTGCTGATGCCACGGGGTGTCGGTGTGATGCTGGGAATGATGCTGGTGGGGCGGCTGTTGCGCTTCGTTGACGGGCGGGCGCTGGTTATCGTCGGCATGCTGCTGGTGAGCCTGTCACTACAGATCATGGCGGGCTTCAACCTGCAGGTAAGCCAGTCGACGCTGGTGTGGACCGGCGCCCTGCAGGGATTGGGTCTGGGGCTGGTGTTTGTGCCCATCTCGACCCTGGCCTATGCCACATTGCCCGCAGCATTGCGCGGTGAGGCCACGGCACTCTTCAGCCTGTCCCGCAATCTGGGCAGCAGTATCGGGGTGTCGATCGTGATGGCGCTGCTGACCCGCAACCTGTGGATCAATGAGCAGCAGTTGGGAGAGCGGCTGGCGGTACCCGATCACCTGATACCGGGCCATCTGGATGCGCAGGCATTGGCAGCGCTGCCGGAGGCGGTGGTGCGAGAGGTGACGCGCCAGGCAGCCGAGATCGCCTATGTGAACGATTTCCAGATGCTGATGTGGGTAAGCCTGGCGGCTATTCCACTGGTGTTCCTGCTGGCAAACCCGCGCGAAGAGAAAGGCGTGGAGTCGGCGGCCTGAGAGCCAGGCCGCCGGTGGTTGCGCAAACAGCGAATCAGTTGACCCGGTACCAGGTCTGGGTGCGGTAGAAGAAGCCAAGGTAGCCGCGCACCATCAGGCGATCCTTGCCCTCGAGCCAGAACTTGCAGTCGTAGATCTTGCCTTTGTTCGGGTCCAGGATCTGCCCGCCCTCATACACATCGCCGTTTTTTACCATACCGGTAATCACGTTCATTCCCACGATGCGCTGGCCCTTGCGGGGGCCGGGGCACTTGTCGCACACGGTGTCATCCGGCTTCATCAGCAGGTCCACCACCCGCCCGTAATATTTACCGCCCTTCTGGTAGATCTCGACGATCGATTTCGGCTGCCCGGTCTCATCGTCGATGGTGCGCCATTTGCCCAGCACATCGGCAGCGCTGGCCTGTACGGCGAACAGCAGGCAGCAGGCTGCCAGCAGCAGGTTTCTCATCATGGTGCTTGCCCCTTATCAGTTGTGACCCGGATCTTACACCAAGTCATCATGTAAAAAAGGAATCTTGTTTTAGTGTAGCCACTGGCAGCAGAAGCATCGTTGTCAGGAGGAGCAGCTGATGGGCATATGCTTGCCCGATTCCGGTGGCGCCGCGGCCCAGGTCTCGTGCTCCGGGTGCTCGTCGAAGGGGCTCTGTAGCAGGGTGAACAGGGTGCGCAGTGGCCGGTAGTCGCCATCCTCGGCCGCCTCGATCACCCGCTGGGCCAGGTAGTTGCGCAGAATAAACTTGGGGTTCGCCGCCAGCATGGCGCGGTTGCGGCTACGGGAATCGCCGCCGTCCCGGGCCAGGCGCTGGTCGTAGTGATGCAGCCAGGCTTCCAGAGCGTCATGTTGCGCCTCGGGTATCAGCTCCTGCAGCGCGGCCGCGGGGCGCTCGCCGCGGTAGTGGGCCAGGGCGCGGAAAAACAAGGTGTAATCGGCGCGGGCATCGGCCAGTAGCTGCAGCAGGTCGGCGCACAGCTGCTGGTCGCCGTCTTCCTTCTGTTCCAGGCCGAGTTTGGCGCGCATCTGCGCCGCGTAGGCGTCCACCAGGCGCGGCTGGAATTCCTCCAAACAGTCCTTCAGGGTTTCTGCGCTGACAAAAGCTGATAGTGAGTGAGCCAGGGCGTTGAGATTCCACAGCGCCACCCCCGGCTGTTGCTCGAAGGCATAGCGTCCGGTGTGGTCTGAATGGTTGCAGATGAACTCGGGCTCGTAGTCGTCGAGAAACCCGTAGGGGCCGAAGTCGAAGGTGTCGCCGATGATCGACATATTGTCGGTATTCAGCACTCCATGGGCGAAACCCACCGCCTGCCAGGCTGCCACCAGCTCGGCGGTGCGGGCGACGGTAAAGTGCAGCAGCGCTTCAGCCTGCTCGGCCACCGGCAGCGACTTCGCCTCGGGCAGAAAGCGCTCGCAGACATAGCCGATCAGTTTCTGCAGTGCTTCCAGCTGGCGGGTGTAGAAGAAGTATTCGAAGTGGCCGAAGCGCACATGGCTCTCTGCCACGCGAATCAGCATGGCGCCGGATTCGATACGCTCGCGGGTAACGGGCTCATCGCTGCCGACGATACAAAGTGCCCGCGTGGTGCGGATGCCGAGGCCGTGCAGTGCCTCTCCGGCCAGGTATTCACGAATGGTCGAGCGCAGTACCGCGCGGCCATCGCCGAAGCGGGAGTAGGGTGTCTTGCCGGCACCTTTCAGGTGCAGTTCCCAGCTGTGCTCGCCGTTTTGCACTTCGCCGAGCAGAAGCGCGCGGCCATCGCCCAGCTCTGGGTTATACACGCCAAACTGGTGGCCGGTGTATTTCATTGCGAAAGGGCGGCTGCCCGGCAGCAACTTTGCACCGGCGCCGATTTCCGCCCAGGCGGGATTGTCCGCCTCCGCTGGATCGATACCCAGCTGCTCAAGCACTGCCGGATTCACGTGAATCAGCTTGGGGTGCGCAAACGGCGTGGGTGATACCGGCGTGCCGAAGGCATCGCCAAGGCTGGCGTAATGGTGGCTTAGGGAAACGTCACTGAGCTTCATATCTTTTCATTGTAGGGGGCTGGAATAGCGGTCAGCCAGCTGGCCTCCGCTCTGACTTAAACGGTGTCCAGTTTCAGAGGGAGCGGCTGGTCGCGCCAGTGCTCCATCTCCTGATAAAGCAGGTCCTCGATGGCGGGCTGCTGGTCCAGCCAGGCCTGAGGGATGGTGAGCTGGAAACGGTTTTTCTTCGCCTCCAGCTGCCAGTCGGTGATATCGCGATCGATATGGTCCCGGTGGGTGATACAGGCCAGGCGCAGGCTGAGTAACAGGTTGGGGTCCGGGTGGAAGCCGTAGTGTTCCCGTGGAGGCTTGATGCGCCCGCGCTGGTTGCGGATCAGGTGGGCCAGGTGTTCCTGTTCTCTGCTGCCGAAGCCGGCCAGGTCAGCATTTTCCACCATATAGGCACCGAGCTTGCGAAAGGCGCTGTGAGAGAGCGCGAGCCCGATCTCGTGCAGGTCCGCGGCCCAGCGCAGGCGCTGCACCGTGGCGCGCGGAGCATCCTCTTGCAGGCGAGAGAGCAGGGTCGTGGCGGTATCGCCCACGCGGCGGGCCTGGGCCGTATCGATCTGACCGCTCTCCATCAGCGTGGCGACCGTATCCGCGCGGCGATCACCACCATGAAGGCGGCCGGCCAGGTCGTGGACGATGCCTTCGCGAATCGCATAGGGTGAGACGGACATCTCGCGGATATCCAGTTCACAAAAAATACCGTGGAGGACGGCGAGACCGGCGGCAAATACCGGACGCCGCTCCTCTTCCAGGCCCGGCAAGTCCAGGTCATCCACATGCTTGGCCGAGGCGACCTGTTCCGCCAGGCGGTCGATGGCTTTTCTCTCGATTGTCCCCAGGTCACCGCCGTTAAGTACCCGGGCGACGGACTTGATCGTGCCAGATGCGCCGACGACCTCGACGCCTTCGGCCATATGTTGCAGGCCCTGCAACTCTGCCCGTGCTGCGCGGCGGGCCCGTTCGAAATGATTGGTTTTCTTGTCGCGAATTGCGCCTTCGGGGAAAAAGCGCCGGCTGTAGGAGACGCACCCCATATAAAGACTTTCCAGCTTCGATGGTTTCTCTTCGCCGCGCACCAGTTCCGTGGAACCGCCACCGATATCGATTACACAGCGGGCGCGCGGTGGACCATCACCGGCGGCGAGCACGCCGCTGAAAATCAGCCGCGCCTCCTCGATGCCGCTGATGATTTCGATCGGTACCCCGAGAATATCCTCCGCCCGTTGCAGAAAACCGTCGGCGTTGGCCGCTGCCCGCAGGGTGTTGGTGCCCACCACGCGCACATGGTCTGTGGGTAGTCCGGTCAGCACCGGGCGGAAGCGGACCAGCGCCTCGAGCGCGCGTTCCGCGACGGCGGGATCCAGGTTGCGCTCCTCATCCAGGCCTGCGGCCAGGCGCACCATGGCCTTGTCCGTATGCAGGCGCACCATGCGCTGGTTGCGAAATTCCGCCAGCAGCAGGTGGAAACTGTTCGAACCGAGATCCAGCGCTGCATAGCGCTCTGTGTCTTGCACCTGTTTCCACCCTGTCACGAAAGTTTCATCTGAATGTAGCAAAATACCCTACTATTTAGACTAAAAGCGCCCGGAGCCCTGTTGCTGGCTTCTTTGTTGTCTTCCGGGCCGGACACACGCCCAAGCAGTATACTAATGGCCGATAATACTCCCCTGTACCCTAAAGAGCTAAGCTGGCTGTCTTTCAACGAGCGCGTGCTGCAGGAGGTCGAGGACGAATCGGTCCCGATCATCGAGCGTGTGCGCTTTCTCGGTATTTTTTCCAGTAACCTCGATGAATTTTTCCGCGTGCGTGTGGCCGACGTGCGACGTGTGGCTACCTTTGCCAAGGGCGAAGAAAAAAAGACGCAGTTTGCCGACCTGCTCGATCGGATCAACGATCGGGTATTGCGCTTGCAGCGTCGTTCCTTTGCCGCCTATACCCAGGTGCTGTCCGACCTCGACAAGCATCATATCCACCTGGTGAACGAAACCCAGCTGACACCGCGACAGCGCCAGTTTGTGGAGAATTATTTCCACAGCGAGGTGTTGCCGGAGCTGGAGCCTTTCTTTATCGACGACCGCGAGACCATGCCGCTGCTGAACGAAGCGAGCATTTATTTCGCGATCTACCTGCAGCTGGAGGATGGCTGCGAGCGTTTCGCCGCAATGGAAATCCCCACCGATACCCTGCCGCGTTTCGTCGTGATTCCACCGCGGGAGGGCAAGCAGGAAAAGGTCTATATCGTTCTCGACAACATCATCCGCGCCTGCCTCGCCGAAGTGTTCCGCAATGTGTTGCCGATCCAGAAGGCGGAAGCCTACATGTTCAAGATCAGTCGCGATGCGGAGCTCGAGCTGGGCGAGGGGATTACCCAGAATATTGTCGACCGGGTGGCGAAGTCGCTGAAAAAGCGCAAGCAGGCAGACCCGGTGCGCATGGCTCACGACGCCGCCATGCCGGAAGTGTTGCTCAACTTGGTGAAGAAGAAGCTGAAGATGGGTCGCTATGACAGCTATACGCCCGGCGGCCGCTATCATAACTCCAAGGACTTCATGCGTTTTCCGGCGGATTCCGCCAAACATCGCTACAAGCCGCTGAAGCCGATCCCGACCCTGCCGGAAAGCGAGAGTATCTTCAATCAGCTGCGTGCCGGAGACCAGCTACTCTACTATCCGTATCACGACTTCCGCGCGATCACCAATTTCCTGATTTCCGCTGCCATCGATCCCAAGGTGCGGGAAATCCGCATCAATCTCTATCGGGTGGCAAAGAATTCCCGTGTGGTTGCGGCACTGGTCAACGCGGTACGCAACAACAAGAAAGTGGTGGCGGTGGTGGAATTGCAGGCGCGCTTTGACGAGCAGGCCAATATCCACTGGTCCAATGAGCTGCAGGATGCGGGGGTGGAAGTGATCTACGGCGTGCCCGGGCTCAAGGTGCACTGCAAACTGATCTCGATCCTGCGGGAAGAAGAGGGCGAGATCCGCTATTACAGCCATTTCGGCACCGGTAATTTCAACGAGAGTACCGCGCGGGTCTACTGTGACTTCAGTCTGCTGACCAGTAATCAGGGCCTCGGGCGTGATGCCTTCCATGTATTCCAGTTTCTGCAGCAGCCGCACCTGCGTCCGGACTACCAGAATATAGCCGTTTCACCCTATACGAACCGACAGACGTTGTTGCAGGCCATCGACCGGGAGATCGAGGCCGCCCGGGCGGGACAGCGGGCAGAGCTGTTCTTCAAGTGCAACAACCTGGTAGATGAAGAGGTGATCGAGCGGCTGTATCGCGCAGGCTCGGCCGGGGTAAGGGTGCGGATTATCGTGCGCAGCATGTGTTCACTGGTCAGCGATGCGTCGAAGAATATCCAGGTGATCAGCCTGGTGGACAAATTCCTTGAGCATGCGCGGGTCTACATCTTCCACAACGGTGGCGACGAGCAGATCTGGCTCTCGTCCGCCGACCTCATGACCCGCAATCTGGATCACCGGGTGGAAGTGACTTTCCCGATCGTCGACGAACGCCAGCGGCAGACGGTGAAAAAAATCATGGAGCTGCAGTGGTGCGATGACCAGAAGGCCCGGATACTGGATGCGGATCAGAGCAATACCCGCATTGCGGATTTCTGCGACAAGGGGTGTCGGTCCCAGGACGCCATCTATCGCTACCTGAAGCGTCGCGCCGCGGAACTGGTCCCGGTCGAAGTGG
Organism: Microbulbifer aggregans; assembly: GCF_001750105.1. Classification (NCBI taxonomy): domain Bacteria; kingdom Pseudomonadati; phylum Pseudomonadota; class Gammaproteobacteria; order Cellvibrionales; family Microbulbiferaceae; genus Microbulbifer; species Microbulbifer aggregans. The sequence continues at coordinate 412,793 of NZ_CP014143.1, read as the reverse complement.
AAGAGGCTGAGCGGGCCTAGCGACTGAAGCCCACCAGCTTGCCGCGACTGAAGGAAAAGCGATAGCGTTCACCCACCTTGAGCTGGCCCCGGCAACTGGACTGGATGGTGAAGTGGGGGTACTGAGGTGTGACCACCCAGGTACTGAAGTCATTACCCGGGCCGCGTTCGATCAGCCAGTAGTAGTCTCCCTTGTCACAGGAGTTCGTCTTGCGGCAGTCCTGATGGCCCCAGACATAGGCATAGACATCGAACTGGGCGGGCAGCTTGCTGGACTCGGAGAAAGCCGGGTTTTGGCTCTGGTTGAAGGTGAAGACTTGCTTGAAGCCCAGTGTGCGGAAACCCCGGGCCGGGGTGCCACAGCTCACCGTCTGTGGTTTGACACTGATGCGGGCGTGAGCACTCGGCTGCCCGGCCATGCGGACGGTGTCCTCACTGGGCAGATAGCCGCAACCGCTGGTAACAGCCAGCGCCAGTAAGCCGACGATCGCTGCAAGACTGCTGAACCGCACTAACTTCTCCTTACCTCGGGTCCCTCTTCCTCACTATAGCCGTTAACTCATTCTTTGGACTTGCGGGCGGATTGGCGCTTGAAGCGCCATGCGCGTCGGTAGGGGAAGGCGCTCTCGATATGGCCGGCGCGGATGCGCTCTTGCAGGTGCTGCCAGTAGCGGTAGTCATACAGGTCGCTGTGTTCATCCTCGAACGCCTTGCGGGCGATGGGGTTGCCGGAGAAGAACAGGCGGAACTCTTCCGGGAAAACATCCGCCTCATCCACGGTATACCAGGGCTGGTCGGACAGCTCCTGTTCGGCCGTGCGCGCCTCGGGAATCTTGCGGAAGTGACAGTCGGTCAGCGGGCAGAGCTCGTCATAGTCGTAAAATACCACCCGGCCGTGGCGGGTGACGCCGAAATTCTTGAGCAGCATGTCTCCGGGGAAGATATTCGCCGCCGCCAGCTGCTTGATGGCATTGCCATACTCCTCCATCGCTTCACGGGTTTCTTCATCGCTGGCGTGCTGCAGGTAGAGGTTGAGCGGTTCCATGCGCCGTTCCACATACAGGTGTTTGATGATCACCCACTTGTCATCCATCTCCAGCTTGGAGGGTGCCACTTCCTGTAGTTCTGCCAGTAGCTCCTCGCTGAAGCGATTGCGGTAGAAGATAAAGTTGGAATATTCCTGGGTGTCGGCCATACGCCCCACCCGGTCGGAACGGGATACGAACTTGTACTTCTCCCGCACGATTTCCTCGGTCACCGTTTTGGGACGGTCGAACTTGTCCTTGATCACCTTGAACACCACCGGATAGGAAGGCAGCGTGAACACGCTCATCACCATGCCTTTGATACCGGGAGCGATGATGAACTTGTCGTTGCTCACTTTCATGTGGGCGAGGATATGGCGATAAAACTCCGTCTTGCCGTGCTTGTGGAAACCGATGGAGTTGTACAGCTCCGAGCGCTCCTTGAGCGGCATGATGGTGGAGAGAAAGCGTACAAACCGGGAAGGAATGGGCGAATCCACCATGAAGTAGGAGCGGGTGAAACTGAAAATGATGCTGGCCGAGTCGTTGCTGTAGAGTACGGTGTCGACAAAGATGGCGCCGCGCCCGTTATTCAGGCACGGCAGTAGCAGCGGGATCACCTCGCCACCGAACATCATGCGCCCGACCAGGTAGGCCGCTTTGTTGCGGTAGAACACTGATTCCAGCATGTCCACCCGCAGTTTTTTCTCATTCTCGAGACCGGCCAGCGGCCCCTCGCGCAGGGCGGAGCAGATATTCTCCACATCCCGCTGCAGGTCCTCCCAGGGCGCGGAGAAACCGTAGTCGTTGAGGATGTCCTCGATCATGTACTCGAGGCCATCGCGCCCGCTGTAGCTGATGTAGATGCTGTAGTCCCGCAGCGGCTTCTCGTCCGGCGCCCTTGAGGACTTCACGAAGATATTGCTGTCGTGGATATGGGCGTGCTTGAACTGGTTACAGAACACCGAGTTGAAGAAAGTCTCGGCGATCTCGTAGTTGTTGTGGTTGGCAATCAGCTGGGCAAACGTGGCGCGGGCCTCGCGCCAGATTTCCAGTTCGTTGGTGTCCTTGCTGGTGACCGAGTGCACAAGCTTAAGCACCTGCAGCACCTTGGTCTTGTAGATATCGATACGCTCTTTATTGGCGTGATGTACCGCCTGCCAGGAGGCGGTTTCAAAGCGCGCCTTTGCCCCCAGCGTGATGTTCTGGAAATCCGCAAAGTAGGCATCGAAGCCATTGAGGATGGTTTTGGCGATTCTGCGCGCGGTCGGTGAGTGATTGGTCATGCACTAGACTTCAGATTCAGGTCCCCATTCACGATTCCCGGGCCACAGGCCCGCAGGAATCAAGCCGATAGTAGCACGGTGCGTCGGAGCCTCCCTTGAACGATTGGATCAGCAGCTTTGTCTTTTTCTTTGCTGTCATCGACCCGGTGGGGACGCTGCCGGTCTTTATTGCCGTTACCGCCCGACATGCCGAATGGCAGAAGCGCAAGATCGCCCTGCTGGCGGTACTGGTGGCATCGGCAATCTTGCTGTTTTTCCTGCTGGCTGGGCAGTACCTGCTGGAAACCATCGGTGTGCCGCTTTCGGCGTTCCAGGTGGCGGGCGGTGTGGTGCTGTTCCTGTTTGCCCTGACCATGATCTTTGGTGAGGGCAAGCCGGAACAGGAAATGGGGATCGTCAAGAGCGGCCACGAGACGGCGATCTTTCCTCTGGCGGTACCGTCTATTGCGTCGCCGGGGGCCATGCTGGCGGCGGTCGTGCTGACGGACAACTATCGCTTTGACCCCATCCACCAGTTTCGCACCGCCACAGCCATGTTTGCGGTGCTGGGCATCGTGCTGATGCTGTTGCTCACCGCCCAGTGGATCTTTCGCTTTATCGGCGATTGTGGCGCCAGCATCGTTAGCCGGGTGATGGGGCTGATTCTCGCCTCCGTCGCCACCACCAACGTACTCCTCGGCATACAGCAGTTTTTCTCAATCTGAGATCCCTCCCTGGCGGACGCTGCTTCAGCTGCCCACCCGCTTGCCATCACGACGGGAAATCGCCAGCACCGACGGGCGCGGCGGCAGGTTAGGGTCGTTGTCTGGCCAGCGGTGCAGGGGGTTGTCGAAGGTGGAGCGGCCGCTGTCCGCCGGGTGCTGCACGGCGACAAAGAGCGTGGTGCCATCCGGGGTGAATTCCGGGCCACACACCTCGGCCCCCTGGGGGCAGCCGAAGAAGTGTCGGGGGGCGGCGCGAAGTTCGCCCTCGGTGGCCATGACCCAGAGACCGTCGTGAAAGCCGAAGTCCTCGCAGCCGTCGGTTGCGATCCACATATTGCCGAGTGGGTCGAAGGCCACATTGTCCGGGTTGGCAAACCAGCCGTGAGACGAGATATTGCCGGGGCTCTGCTGGCCGTAGGCGCCGCGCTCGCCGGGATCCTCGGCATTGGGATTGCCCCCGAGCAGGAAGGTGTTCCAACGGAACTGGTCACTGACATGATCCCGTTGACCGTCGACCCCCGGCGGAACGATTTCCAGCACGTGGCCGGTGGCATTTTTGGGGCGCGGGTTGGCGGCATTGGCCACAGTGCGACGCTTGTTTTTGGTCAGCATCACATAGGTGCAGTCGTTGACCGGGTTGGTTTCGACATCCTCGGGCCGATCCATTGGGGTGGCGCCCAGCAGTGCGGCGGCGCGGCGGGCATCGATCAGCACGTCTGCCTGGTTGTGAAAGCCATTCTCTGGCTTCAGCGGTCCCTGCCCGAACACCAGTGGCAACCACTGCCCGGAACCATCCTCGTTGAACTGGCCGGCAAACAAAGTGCCCTCCACGAGCAGGGTACGGTTGTGGGTATCCTGACCGGGTAAATAATTTTGCCGGGAGACATAGCGGTAGACGAACTGGTGTTCGTCGTCGTCGCCGCCATAAGCCACCACCTGTTGGCCGGGTTTACACGCCAGGGTGAAGCCCTCGTGCTCGAAGCGGCCCAGGCTGGTGAGTTTGCGCGGTTGCGACTCGGGGTCGTAAGGGTCGTATTCCACCATCCAGCCGAAGCGGTTGGGCTCATGGGCTTCCTTCTCGATATCGAAACGGTGGTCGTGGTCGCCCCAGTTACGGTTTTCCGGCGAGATACCGAAACTGTGATGGTTCAGTGCCTCCACCGGGTCGGCAATATTGTCCGGATCGCCCTGGAAAGCGCCGCCGAAGCCCTCCTCGGCAATCAGCACTGTGCCCCAGGGAGTCTTGCCGCCAGCGCAGTTACCCACAGTCCCGAATACTTTTTTACCGGTGGGGTCCGCTTTCGTCTGCAGGCGCTGGTCGCCGGCGGCGGAGCCGACGATCTCCATCGGCGTTGAGAGAGTGATGCGGCGGTTGTAGGGGCTGTCCAGCACCGGCTGCCAGCCATCGGCCGTTTTTTCAATCTCGGTAATGGCATGGCCACAGGCGGCCTGCTCGATAGCGACATGTTCGGCACTGACACCACGGGTGGCGCTGTACTCATCGTTGTAGCCGGAAAACATCAGATGCGGCTGCGTGTATTCATGATTGACGCACAGCAGTCCCCGCGCGCTGTTGCCACTCGCCAGATGGCGCGCGTTTTCTCCAAGACCTGCTTCGCTATCGAGGGGCATAAACGCGATGAAGTCATTGTTGTAACCGAAGCGCCGGGCCTGTGATGCGGCATCCAGTTTTACCGGGTCAAATGTATCCTCACTGGGGTGGAGTGGATCACCCCAGCGCAGCAGGATGTCGGCGCGATACTCATCGGGCAGGTGGTGATTGTTGTCCAGGCGGTGCGGAATTTCGGTAAACGTCAGTCCAGCCGGGTCGTCACTTTTGTTGCGGGTACAGGACGATAACAGGCTACTGGCGGCACCGGTTGCGGTGAGGGCACCAATCGCTTTGAAGAGCGTGCGACGGGATGGATTTGGCGGCAGCTTTTTCATTTTTTCTCCGGCTTATTCCGTGTCAGTGATCCAGGCCCGCTGTCACAGATTAGTAACCTGTTAGTAGTTTAGTGGATCTCGAATTCTGCCTCTGCGCCGTGACAATTCGGTGAACGACCGAAAAACACTGCGATGCCACAATCTTCAAAAAACTGTCACCCAAAGTTAACGCTGGGTGTCTAGTCTGCGCCCCCATCGAAGACTTCCAACTAAAAAAGGGAATGGGGACGTTATGAAAAATCGATCGACTCGAGCAGCTCTCGTTGCGGTGCCGTTGACGGCCATTGCCGCAGCGGTTATTTCCGTCAATGCCAGCGCCCAGGCCGGCGACGACAAAATGGAAACTATCGAGGTTACTGCCCAGGCGGCCAACGCCAGCAGTGACATCGACCGCCAGCGCAATTCAAACAAAATCGTTGCCGTGCAGACCTCCGATGCCATCGGTGAACTGCCTGATGCCAACGTAACTGAAGCACTGCAGCGTATGCCCGGTGTCTTCATCGCCCGTGATCAGGGTGAAGGACGCTTTGTCGGTGTGCGTGGTATCGATCCGAACCTGAACGCCGCCACCATCAATGGTGTCAGCCTGCCCGCGCCGGAAACTGACAGCCGCGCCGTGGCTATGGATGTTATCCCATCTGACCTGCTTGCCAGCCTGGAAGTCGTAAAGACCCTGACTCCGGACATGAGCGCAGACTCCATCGGTGGTGCCATCGAGATCAAGAGTCTGAATGCCCTGGGCCAGAGCGGACAGCAATTCAAGCTGAGCGTTGAAAACAGCTACAGCACACTGCAGGAAGAAAACAGCCCGAAACTCGCCGGCACGTTCACCAACGTTTTGGAGCTGGATGGTGGTCGCCAACTGGGTGTTGCCATTGCAGCCAGCCACCAGGAGCGGAAGTTCGGCTCTGAGAACATTGAAACGGATGGCACCTGGGAAGAATTTACCGCGGCAGACGGCTCTGAAGCCTTCGGTGCTGCTGAAATTGAACAGCGCGATTACACCGTCAACCGTGAGCGCACCGGCCTGGCCGCTAACTTCGACCTGCGCCTGAGCGAAACCAGCCAGTTGTTCCTGCACAGCCTGTATTCCGACTTCTCCGACGCGGAAGAGCGCCAGCGCAACTCCTGGAAGCTTGACGAGGAGAACGACGATCCGGCAACCATCACCGCCAATTCTGCAGTCTGGGAAGATGCGGCACTGGACAAGTCACTGAAAGATCGTTTCGAAGAGCAGGAGATCCTGTCCCTGGTTGTTGGCGGTGAGCATGACCTGGACCTGTGGGGCGTTGAGTACGCGCTGGGTTACTCCCACGCTGAGGAAGCCGAGCCACATCGCCGTGATACCGCTTTCGTCCAGGAAGGCCTGCAGCTGGGTTATACCAGTGCCGGTGAGAAGCCCACCCTGGCTGTCGGCGCCGGTGACCTCGACGCGGCCATGAATGCCGCGCTCTATGAGCTCGACGAGGTGGTGATCGAAGACAACTTTACCGAGGATGAGGAAGTCAGTTTCCGCATCGACATCACCCGTGAAATTCAGGTGGCCGGTAACCCGTCTGAACTGAAGTTTGGTCTGCACGAGCGTCGTCGTGAAAAGTCGGGCGACCTGAACGCTGTGATCTACGATGGTTTGGGTGGCGACTACACGCTGGCCGACTTCGCCATGAACAATGTTGACTACGGCCTGGGTGCCTTCGGTCCCGGTATCAACATGGGCGCACTCAACAGTTTCATTGACGCCAACCTGTCAAGCTTCGAGGTGGACGAGACAGATACCGCTCTGGACTCTGCTCGTGACTACGCCATGAACGAAGACATCTCTGCGCTGTACGTGATGAACAGCATCGAGATGGACCGTGCCCAGCTGGTTTACGGTGTTCGTTACGAGCTGACGGATTTCTCCGCTGAAGGCAACCGCGTGGTTGAGTCCGGTGAAGCTGTTCCCGGTGCGGAAGAAGTGGCGGAAGATGTTTACGTTTCCGGTGTCAGCTATGCGCGTGATTACAGCAACCTGTTCCCGAGCGTCAACTTCAAGTACGACTACACCGATAACATCGTATTGCGTGCCGCTTACACCGAGTCTTTGTCCCGTCCGTCTTTCGGTGCCCTGAACCCGTCTCCGGAAGCCATCGAGTACGATGAGGGCGAGCTGGAAGTGGAAGCGGGCAACCCGGGCCTGGCCCCCTATGAGGCCCAGAACCTGGACTTCTCCGCGGAGTACTATGCCGACACCCTGGGCATGTTCTCTTTGGGTGTTTTTCACAAGCGCATCGATAACTTCATCGTCACTGCCGACGTTGCCAGCACCGCCGACTACACCCAGTTCGTGGGCAGCCTGCCGGTCGATGAAGCGGAGATCCTGCGGCCGATCAACGGCGACACCGCGACCCTGACCGGCGCTGAGCTGGCCTGGACCCGTGGTTTCGACAACGGCCTGCTGCTGCGTGCCAATGCCACTTTCGCAGACTCTGAAGCCAGCCTCGGCCTGGGCCCGGATGCGGATCGCGGTGACAAGGTCTCTCTGCCTTCCCAGGCGGACATGGTGGGTAACTTCATCATCGGTTATGAGCGTGATGCCCTGAGCCTGCGCTTGGCAACCACCTTCAAAGGTGAGCGCCTGCTGGAAGTGGACCTGGGTGACGCTGCCGGTGACCGTTACGAGTCTGAGCACATGCAGGTTGACCTGTCTGCCAAATACCGTTTCAACAACGGACTCCAGCTGACCTTCAGTGGTGTGAACCTGACCGATGAGCCCTTCTACGTAGAGAATGCCGGCTACAACGGTCAGTACGAAGAGTACGGCCCGACCTACGTGCTAGGCCTGACTTACAGCACTTTCTAAGGACTGTACGCGGTATTCCGGTAAGAAACCCGGCCCTTCCTGGAGGGCTGGGTTTTCTGCTATCTGTCCTGTGAATCGGTTAAGTTTGAAGTCGGACACAGGTCGCTGAAACAACAAGAAATGAAGGCAATGGCGAAACAATCTCTAATCAAATTTCTGTCGGTCGCGCTTCTCTCTGGTCTACTGGCAGCTTGCATTGATTCGATCGGTTCGGCTCAGGGAACAAACATCGCATTAAAACCGCAGGGATCTCTCAACCTGTCCGGCGTGGCTTCGAGTCAGCTGGCACCGGTGGGTTTCGGGGACGAGGAATACCTGCTGTTGGCCAGCGAAACGAAGGGGTTGGTTCTCGTTTCGACTGAAAGCGCTGAATTGGCTTCACTCGGCCATGGCAGTGCCGAGCGCTTTGCATTGCACAGACAACCGGATGGCGGTTGGCTGATTATCAGCGCGGACGAGTCGCAGGCTGCCCTGCAGGTTTTCTCCCTCGCGCTGGAAAGCGGCGGTCAGCCGAAGTTCAAACTGCTGGCGAGCCAGTCGAGTCCTGTGCCGATTGCGGCACTCTGTTCTGCCGCTCAAGGCTCGGCCACACAGCTGTTTGCGATTGATGAAAATGGCCTCGGTCACGAGTACCGTATTTACGCCGCAGAAGGGCGTTGGGGTATTGCCGAAGTGAGATCCCTGCACTTCGGTGAGCAGGTATCGAGCTGCGCGATCGATGAGCGCCGCGAGCAGCTGCTGGTGGCCCAGCCGCCGCTGGGCATCTGGCAAATGAATGCCAGTGCGGAACGCGATGAGTCCCGTCGCGTATTTCTGGCTGGAGAAAAACTGCAGGGTGAGTTTGCCGGCCTGTGGCTGGATGCGAAGCGGGACCTGGCCTGGCTGGCGGCGGGGGACACTCTCTCGGCCCATTCCCTCGAAGAAAGTGGAAAGCAGGTCTTTTCCGCAGCACTGGATGATCTCGAGCCGGTCTCTGTTGTAATTGCGTCCGGAAAACTGGCGTTTCTCGAGGAAGAAGCGGAGCAGATTTTTGTTGCCGACGCCGGTGCTCTGCCGATGGCCACCGTGGCCAAGAAAGAAGAGGCTGTGACGACTTACTCGATCAGTGCCCGAGCCGAAACGACTCCGGTAGGTTCCGGTGGTGATGCGGCCGATGACCCGGCCATCTGGATCAATCCTACTGATGCTGCGAAGAGCCTGATCCTCGGCACTGATAAGAAAAGTGGTTTGAATATTTATAACCTCGACGGTGAGTTGCTGCAGTCCTTTGCCGTCGGTCGCGTCAACAATGTCGACCTGCGCCCAGTGAACCATCCGCATTACCAGGCGATTGCGGCCGCCTCCAACCGCACAACACCGGGTGTCAGTCTGTTTGGCATCAGTGTTAAAGGTGAAGTGGAGTCTCTCGGCCTGCAAACGATGGATTTGAAGGACCCCTACGGATTGTGCCTGTACCAGCAGGGTGCAGATCTGTTTGCCTGGCTTTCGGACAAGGAGGGCGGTCTGCATCTTGTGGAGATCCAACTGGCAGAAGCTCGGGGCCAGTGGCAGCTGCGCCGGCGGGCTGACCTGCCGGTGGAGAGCCAGGTGGAGGGCTGCGTTGCCGATGACGAGCGCCGTATGTTGTTTTTCGGTGAAGAGGATAAAGGGGTATGGCGGCTCGACATTGCCGCGTTTCTTGCGGGCGAGGGCAGGCCTGAGCTGATTGCCCCCGCGGACGGGGAGCGGCTGGTGGCAGATGTGGAGGGACTCGACCTCTACCTGCAGGGCGACGACAGTTTTCTGGTGGTGTCGAGTCAGGGTGATAACAGCTACGCGCTCTTCAGCCGTGACGGCAGTGAATTCGTAGGGCGTTTCCGCGTGGTTGAGAACCTCGATCTGGGTGTCGATGGCAGCTCGGAGACCGATGGCCTGGCGGTGACTAGTAAAGCCCTGGGACCCGATTACCCCGCTGGACTGTTAGTTGTGCAGGACGGTCGTAACCGCATGCCGGCGGAGGCTCAGAATTTCAAACTGATCTCCTGGGCGGATATCGGTGCGTCACTGCAGCTCTGAAGAAACGTGGGGACGGTCTCCTCTCACCTGCTGTGAATGGCGGTACTGTGCGGTGCGCTGGTGCCGCCATACAATGCAGTCGGTGAGACAGGAACCGCGACTCTTATGAAAATCGAGACTGAGATTCCCCTGCTGGAGGCCTTGCTGGCGCCCTGGAAGGAGACCATCGGCGATGAATATATGGGATATCGCAACCATGTGTATCGCATGGTGCACTGCTGCCTGGCGCTGGGAAATTACAGCGATGAGGAGCGGCAGAAAATCCTGATCGCCGGTGCCTTCCACGATATCGGTATCTGGATTGAGGATACGGTGGATTACATCGAGCCTTCGGTACCGCCGGCCATGGCCTACCTGAGGGATAACGGTCTCGAACAATGGAGCGATGAGATCCGCTTGATGATTACCGAGCACCACAAGGTGCGCCCCTATCGGGGAGAACATGCCAGGCTGGTGGAGTCGTTTCGCCGCGGTGACCTGGTGGATTTCACCTGCGGCTTGGTGTCATTCGGGCTCGATAAACAGGAACTGAAGGCCTTGCGGGATGCTATCCCCAACGCCGGTTTTCACCGTGCGCTGGGGCAGCGCGCCTGGCGCTGGTTCCTCAAGCATCCGCTTAACCCTACCCCTATGATGAAGTGGTAACCGTGGCCACGCGGGCCGCCGTTTAAAAGTGCAGGCTCCAGCCCAGCGAGACAGTTTCCAGGTCGTAAGTGCCGCGTAAATCATCGGAGCCGATATCTTGGAATGTTTCCCATTCCGCCCTGATGGTCCAGTTGTTTTCATTGCGGTAGCTGATGCCCGCACCGTAGCTCCAGTGAAAACCGCTGTCGGCTTCTCTGGCGCGGCCGCGAATCTCCACCGGCACTTCCTGGATCTCACCATCTTGTTCGATCGGTACCAGCACCTCGCCCCGTTGCCGCTCCGAGAGCTGTCCCATCCAGAATCCGCCACCGGCCTTGGCGAACACGCTGGCGCCATCAAACAGCGGCAGGTGACCCACGGCATAGGCTGTGGCCAGGCGTGTCTCGATCTCGTCCTCCACTCGCAGGAACTCGCCCCGGGCATTGGTGAGGGTGAAGCCGATCTTGTTGTCGTCCAGCTGTTGCACCGAGGCTTCCACGGCCAGGCTGGGGGTCCAGCGCCAGCCGCCGTAGAGTTTGACGAGTTGCTCGGCGCCCTCACAGCCACGTTCGGCGACGTCCTGGCTGTCGGTGTCGAAACGGCTGATTTGTGCATCCACCGAGTCGCAGAAGCCCTGCTGATCGGCATTGCCGAAGCTGAGTCCGGCGTACCGGTGAGAGTAGAAGTCGGCGCTGGCCAGGGAAGGCAGCGCCAGTAGGGGTACCGCTAGCAGAAAGGTGGGCCGGTTCATGGCGTTACCTGCTGGCTGAGAATGATTTGTTGTCTCGGGACCTCCGATGGCCCCTGTCCGTTTCCCTACGACGGAAACGTAAAAAAAGATGAACCCCGGATTACAGATCCAGTTCCGCGCGCAGCGCCGCCAGTTTTTCGGCGTTTTGTTCCTTGGAGAGCGGCTTGCCCGGATTGTCCTCTAGTCGCAGCTGTTCCGGTGCCGGGAGTTTCTCCCCCTCGAGTACCCGGGCGCAAATCTTGCGGTAGTGCTCGGCAAAGACCGGATAGGCCACGGACTCCGAATTGTTGGCGAGGAAGAACCAGTTGGCCTCGCGGCCGGCGTGGTAGACCGCCGGGTGGCTCCAGTGGTAATTGGCTTTGGGGCTGGGCGCGTTACAGGCTTCGCGGTAGGCCGCGCGCGCTTCCGGCAGGCCGTTGTCCCCGGCGGCACACAACTGCAGCATCTTGTGCACGGTGGGCAGGTATTCGCTCTGTTTGATGGCCCGCTTGGCTCCGGCGACGATTTGCTCGGGGGTAAAGGCCTCCAGGGATTCCAGCCACAGGCGCTTGGCCAAGTGCAGGGTCTCGGTATCGGGGAAAGCGGCATTGAACTGGTTGTGGTAGCTCAGCTTCAGCAGCCCGAACACTTCATTCAGGGCGCGCTTGCGCTCGTTCAGCTGCGGATTGGCGTCACCACTACCAGTTTGTGTCCGTGACGATGTCGATGACTGATCTGTCGCGGGTGCGTTGGTTGTCGGTATTGGTGTGTTGCTGCTTGCCATTAGATTGTCCTATCGCCAGCTTGTTGCGCTCTGCCCACTGGTAGCGCGCATGACGCACGAAAACGGCGTCCCAGCTTTTGCGCGCGGCGTTCTGGCCGCGCCAGTAAATAATGAATTCGGGTACCAGGGACAGGGCGAAGTCCCGGTCTATTTCACACTGGTTGACCAGGTGACTCAAGCAGTCGCCACTGGGCTGCCAGTGGCGGGAGATGGGCTTGGCCACCGGGTTCTTCTCGATCCCCTGGCAGTAGTAGGCCCACTCCTCGCGGGCATACTCAATGAACAGTTCCCCCCAGCGGGCACTATGGCCGCCGCGCTCCAGCCACTTGTAGATGAACTCGGGTAGCAGTTCGGCGGCAAAGCTCGGGTTGATGGCCAGCCGGCGCAATTGCTCCCAAGTGTGCTCACTGGGCTGCCAGTCCCGGGTCATCGCCGTGGGTTTGCGCTTCTCAATAAACGGGGTGTCCTGCTTCTCCCAGTCTTCCATGATCCAGTCGTTGAATTCCAGATCCCAGGAGATGGACTGTTTACCGCTGGAACGGTGATAGTCGAGGAAGCGCTGCAGGCCCCGCTGTACGAAAGTGCTGGGCACCCCTTCATCGGCCAGCTTGCGCAGGGTGTCCTCGCCAGGATACCAGCCTTCCTGCAGCGGTTGCTTGCGCTGGGCGGTGGCCCGGTAGGCCTCCCACTTGCTCTTCACCTGCTTCAGGAACAGGGCGCCGAAGGAGTGGCGGGACTCGCCGCGCTCGCGCCAGTAGGTGACGAACTCGGGCAGCTGCTCGCGGACGAAGTGTTCCGGCACACCCAGCTGGGCGATCCGTGCCTGGGTCTCCTGGTCCGGTTGCCAGTTGGGGGCGATGGTGTTGGCGCTGCGATGGGGTTGCGCGGGCGGCGCAGCAGGCGCGGAGGGCGCGGTTTCCGGCGCGCGGTGCTCGCCGGGGAGGGCGAACTTCAGCAGGCCGCTGCTACCGTAGGGGGCTGAGCCCAGCAGCAGGGCACCGTGGTTGCGCAGGCTGGTGGCCACCCGCTGGATATCCGCCGGCTGCCAGAAGGGCAGCAGTTGCTGCAATTGTTCTGCTTCCACGCTGTACCAGTCGCGCCCCGGGTGGGATTCCACCGGCAGGAAGGGCAGCATGTCACTGAGGGCGGTCAGCAGCACCGCCTCCTCCAGGCCGAGGGTGGCGGCCAGAGTGGGAGACAGGCAGAGCGGGCGTTCCGGGAGCAGGGGGTGTTTCATGGCGCGATTCTAACACTCCCCCCGGGCCTTTGCGCAGGGGCGGGGTTGGTTATCAGGATGTCGTGACTGACCCTTCGTTCAGGGTGTTGCTATGCTCAGGACTGACTGCTGGTGACTGGCGGCAGGGGGAAGCCGGCCGCAGCAGAGGGAGGCACGCTAGAATGGAGACTTTTCTAGACAACTGGCACCAGGCGGCCATCACCACTCTGGGCCTGTTCTGGATGGCCTTCTGGGCCTTCGGGCTCGGTTACCTGATCAGCAGCATGATCCAGGTATTCGTCACCCGCGAGCGCATGCGCAAAAGCATGGGGGAAGCGGGGGCCAAGAGTGTCGGGCTGGCCACCTTCTTCGGCTTTATCTCCAGTTCCTGTTCCTTTGCCGCCCTCGCCACAACCCGGGCCCTGTTCGCCAAGGGCGCGGGGCTTGTGCCCTCCCTCGCTTTTCTTCTTGCCTCCACCAATCTGGTGATCGAACTGGGCATTGTGATCGCCGTCTTCCTCAGCTGGCAGTTCGTGGTGGGGGAATACCTGGGCGGGCTTTTGCTGATCCTGCTGATGTGGCTGCTGGTGCGCCTCACGTTGCCCAAGGGGCTGGTCGATAAGGCGCGCGAGCGCGCCCGGCAGGCAGAGGACAGCGGTGGAGAGGGTGGCGAGCCCCCTGACTGGCAGAAGCTGATCCGAAGTCGCAGAGGCTGGCGCCGGGTGGCGAACAAATACGTGATGGAATGGCACATGGTGTGGAAGGACGTCACCGTGGGCTTCACCGTCGCCGGTATTATTGCCGTGTTTGTGCCCCAGTCGTTTTTCCAGAGCCTGTTTGTCGGCGCTGGTCAGCCCGACCCCGCCTTCTGGGAAGTGTTGCTGCAGTGCCTGGTCGGCCCCGTGGCCGCATTTTTCACCTTCATCGGCTCCATGGGGAATATTCCCCTGGCGGCGGTGCTGTTTGATAACGGGGTGGCCTTTGCCGGCATCATGGCGTTTATCTTCAGCGACCTTGTCGTGTTACCGGTGCTGCGTATCCAGGCGCAGTATTATGGCTGGAAGATGGCCCTCTACATCCTGGGAATATTTCTCGTCATCCTGGTCTGCTCGGCACTGTTGCTTCACTACGGCTTTTCGTTTTTCGATCTGCTACCGAGCCATGACAGTGCAAAAAAAATGACGGAGCGTGAGTTTTTCAAGGTTGACTACACACTGTTCCTGAATTTGCTGTTTGCGGTGGTCGGAATCTTTTTCCTGATCTGGCGCTGGCGGGACAAGGGTTTGCCGGGGCTTAAGACCGACAGTCTTTCCGAGCGAGTACTGCTGGTGCTCGCCACTGTGGCAATCACCTGGCTAGCGATTGGTGCGCTACTGCCAGTCTGACCTATTCCATTTGCATCGGGGTGGGTTAGTGGCGTTATGCTTCGAGCCCAAATAGGGGATTGGAGTGCACATGTCTGACGCCAAGCAAACCTTTCATCTCGAAGGTGCCTCCTGCGCCGGTTGCGTGCGCAAAATCGAGGGCGCGCTGGCGGAGGTGCCCGGAGTGGAAGATGCCCGGGTCAATCTTGCCGATAAGACTCTGCTCGTTCACGGCAACGTTGCGCCGGATGCCTGCATCGCCGCAGTAGAGAAGGCCGGTTACGGTGCCGAGCCGGTGCGGGTGAGCGAGCGCGAGCGGCGTGAGCAGCAGCGGGCTGAGGAACACCGGCATTACCGCGATCTCCTGAAGCGCTGTGTCATCGCCCTGGGGCTGGGCATCCCGCTGATGGCCTGGGGCATTCTGGGCGGCGAGATGATGGTCAATTCACCCGGCCAGCAGCTGGCGTGGGGGGCGGTAGGTCTGCTGACGCTGGGGGTGCTGGTTTACTGCGGTGGGCATTTCTTTACTGGCGCCTGGCGGGCCTTCCTTCATCACAATGCCAATATGGACACCCTGGTGGCATTGGGCACCGGCACTGCCTGGGCTTTCTCCATGCTGGTGGTCGTTGCTCCGCAGTTGCTGCCGGAGGCTGCTCGCCACGTTTACTTCGAGGCCAGTGCCATGATCATCGGCCTCATCAACCTGGGCCAGGCACTGGAGTTGCGCGCGCGCGGCCGCACCAGCGCGGCAGTGGAAAAGTTGCTCGAATTACAGGACCCCACTGCGCGTGTTGTGCGTGATGGACAGGAACAGGATCTGCCACTGGAACAGGTGGAGGTTGGCGATCTCGTTCGTGTAAGGCCGGGGGAGAAGATCCCGGTGGACGGCACCGTCGACGAGGGCAGCAGCCTGGTCGATGAATCCATGCTCACGGGTGAACCGGTGCCGGTGAAAAAAGCCGCGGGGGATTTTCTCTCGGCGGGCACTCTGAACAAGAACGGCACCCTGCTGTTCCGGGCGGAGAAGGTGGGCGCAGAGACGCGTCTGGCACAGATCATCGAGATGGTCAAAAACGCCCAGAGTTCGCGGGTGCCGATCGCCCGCCTTGCCGACACCATCTCTTCCATCTTTGTGCCGACCGTGATGATCATCGCGGTGCTGGCGGCACTTGTCTGGTTCAACTTCGGTCCCGATCCCCGTGCTGCGCACACGCTGGTGGTGCTCACGTCGGTACTGATCATCGCCTGCCCCTGTGCGCTGGGCCTGGCTACGCCCATGTCGGTCATGGTCGGCGTCGGCAAGGGCGCCGAATACGGGGTGCTTATCCGCAACGGCAAGGCACTCCAGCAGGCCAGTAGTCTCGACACGCTGGTGGTGGACAAGACCGGCACCCTGACCGAGGGTGCACCGCGGTTGACGGAAATCGAGACCGATGCCGCTTTCGATGGCAGTGAGAACGACCTTCTGCAGCTGCTGGCGAGCCTGGAGCAGGGCTCCGAGCACCCGCTGGCGGAGGCAGTGCTCTCTGCGGCGCGCGACAGAGAACTGCAACTGCTGGAAACGAGTGATTTCGAAGCGATCACGGCCCACGGCGTGCAGGGTACTGTCGGTGGCAGGCAGGTGCTGCTGGGCAATCGCAAGTTGATGGAGCGCGAAGCCATCGACATTGGCGACTGGCAGAACAAAGTGCGGGAGCTTGGCGAAAAGGGCAGTACCGCAATGTACGCGTCGGTAGATGGCAAGATGGCGGGTTTGATTGCAGTGGCCGATCCATTGCGTAAGGATGCGGCTTCGGCCATCGAGCGCTTACAAAAATTGGGTCTGCGCATTCACATGCTGACTGGCGACAATCAGGGCACAGCCAATGCAGTCGCAAAGCAGCTCGGTATCGACAGTGTGCATGCCGAGCTGCAGCCGGAAGACAAGGAACGCATAGTTGGCGAACTTCAGAATAGCGGTTCCCATGTGGGTATGGCCGGCGACGGAATCAATGACGCACCGGCACTGGCGCGAGCCGAGGTGGGCTTTGCTATTGGTGCCGGCACGGATGTGGCCATCGAAACCGCTGATGTCACCCTGATGCGCTCATCACTGCAGGGTGTTGCCGATGCAATCGAACTGTCCCGCGGCACGCTGCGGAATATCAAGCAAAACCTGTTTGGAGCCTTTATTTACAACGTGCTGGGGATTCCCATTGCGGCGGGTGTCCTTTATCCATTCACAGGTGCGCTGCTGAGTCCCGTCATTGCTGGCGCGGCGATGGCTTTTTCTTCGGTGACTGTAGTGAGTAATGCGAATCGACTGCGCTGGTTCAAGCCGGAGGGGACTGCCTGATGCTGACAATAATCGTGAATATCTTCGGCCTTTTATTGATTGCGGCAATCGTATGGTGGTTTTGGCTCGCTGGTAAGAGCGGGAAATCCGCAGTCTCGCAACCGGTCTCTGCAGCCTCTTTGGAAGTCCTTGTGAAGGATGGCGTTTACGAGCCGGACCACATCCGCTTGCCGGCGGGCAGACCGGCCACGCTGAAGTTTCGCCGCGAAGACCCCAGTCCCTGTGCCGAGTATGTGCTCTTCCCGGATCTGGAAGTCAGTGCGCAACTGGCGGTGAACGAAGTCACCGAGGTGCACCTCCCCGCAGCGGAGCCAGGCAAGTATCCCTTTACCTGCCAGATGCAGATGTACCGCGGGGTGCTACTGGTTGAGTAGCCCCACCAGAATGTTTTGGAAGCGTGTGACCCGTAACCTCCAGACCATATATACAAATCCCTCCCCAACCCGCGCGCCCACTTCATCATAAGTCGGGCGCTTCCAGTGCAAAAATTGATAAAAGCCATATTTGAGTGTCATTAACTCTGGATCGCCCCGCCAGATAAGACGATCTTTACGGGTTGCGCTGCAAAACAAATAACAAAAGCTGGGAAAGCGAGGTGGTCATGATGGCTTATGTCTGGAAATGGTCAGTGCGTCTCCTGGGGGCAGTGTTGGCACTGCTGCTGTTGTTTTTACTCTATGGTGGCTACGCATACCGGGACCATGCACTGCGGGAAACAGAGTTCACCCGCGGAGTTTCCTACCTGGATGTGGGCCCGGCGGAAATCGCTTACCGTGTCGAGGGCCTCGATCACAAGGGCGAGACGCCGGTCATTCTGCTCCACGCGATGTTTTTCCATATGGGCATGTGGGATGACTGGGCAGCCGAACTGGCCCTGAGCCGGCCTGTTTATCGGTTCGATGTGCCGGGCCATGGGCTGTCGTCACTGTCAGAGGATGGCGACTATTCCCTGCAGGGCACCATGAATGCGCTGCAAGCCCTCATGGATCATCATGAGATCGACAGGGCCATCCTGGTCGGCGCATCCATGGGGGGGGCGACCCTGTTCAATTTTACCGCCGCCAATCCCGAGCGGGTCGAAAAGCTGGTGCTGGTCAATTCCGGTGGCCTCGAGGGGCATGACCAGGCTGATAGTGGTGGCCTGCCGGATGGGGCTTACTGGGTATTGCGCTATATGCCCGACTGGTCCCTGGATCAGTTTGTCGATTGGTTGACTGCGGACAATCACGCCAGCGAGGCATTTAAATCCGACTTCATCCGCGGATTCAGAAACCTCGATATCAGGCGCGGCATTATTGGCCGTATGCAGGACTTCAAATCTCCCGACACTGTCGCGGTGCTGCCCCAGATCCAAGTGCCGACACTGGTGATGTGGGGCGAGAAAAACCCGCAGCTACCCGTGGCCCAGGCAGGCCGTTTCAAAGAGCTGATTGAGCGCAGCGGCAACCCGGTGACTTTGCGCATCTATGAAGGTGCGGGTCATTTACTGCCCGTTGAAGGGGAGAGCGCTGCGATCCGGGACCTGGTCGCATTTCTTGATCGGGAGGACGAGCAGTGAAAACGCTCAAGCGATTGGTACTGTCTGTCCTAGTGCTACTGGCGGGTAGTTGGGGAATCTACACGCTGGTGTTCAAGCCCGCACCGGTGATCCTGGCTGAGGCCAGGTCGATGCCAGTAGAGGCAGACTTGTCCTCCATCTATGGTCTTGAGTCCGGTCCCCATGGAGTAACGGTGATCCCGGAAATGACGCTTGAGACTCCGGATGGACCGTTAACTCTGACCGCTTTCCACCCCGAAACGGCGGGGTCCTTTCCCCTGTTGCTTTTTTCCCATGGCAACTTTTCAGACCGGCGCTCCTACGATCGCATCATCCAGCACTGGGTCAGTCATGGATATGTGGTGTTGGCTCCGGATCACCTGGACGCGGGAGGTATGCTGAATGGCATCCTGGCGATGACCCGCTATGGTCAGGATGGGGTGTTGAAGCAGCGCCCCCGGGACCTGATCAACGTCCTCGAGGGCCTCGATGCGCTCGCGGCGCAGTCTGAGCAATTGGACCGACGTATCGATCGCAGCAGGGTAGCCGCTACCGGCCACAGCTTTGGGGCTTTCACTGCTCAGATGCTGGGGGGTGCCGATGCTGCCGAGCCGGAGGGAGGCCCGCGTTTACGTGACCGCGATGCCCGCATTCAAGCCGTGGTGGCCATCAGCCCTCCGGGGCCCATGTTCGATATGATCGATGAGCAGAGCTGGAAAAATATGACGATTCCGCAACTGGTCACTACTGGTACCTGGGATGTGGAGGAGCGATTCTTCAGGGACTGGCGGCTTCACGCCATGAGTTACGAGCGCGGTGCTCAGGGGTTGAATAATTTGCTCGTGACAGAGGGCGCCGACCACTATTTCGGTAATCTGATTTGTCGTCTGCAGCGAGAGGCTGAGCCCCAGCAACACGCACTGATGGTGGCCAACGCTGTCAGCCTTGCCTTCCTCGATGCGCAGTTGAAAGGAAGCCAGCAGGCCCGGGAGTTTCTGGAGTCGGGTACACTCCGAGCCGTCACTGAAGGGTTTGCACAGGTATCGCAGCGTTAGCTTTGCTGTGCTGCGGCTCGGCTTTTGTCAGTCCTGTGGCCACCATGCGGCGAAGCTGACCTCCTACGGCGTAGGCCTCGCGACAACATCCGGCTCAGAAGGACTATCCCGGAAATTACCAGCCACAGACTGGCAAATCCGATCAGCACGATCAGCGGGTTGTTGAAATTGTCCCGGGTCCGGTAGTCCATCGTGTGGAGCATCCAGAAGAAATCGAACAGCCGCCAGGTATCGGTGCGGCGCTCCAGAATTCGTCCATCCGCAGCGGAGATATACAACGTGGTGCCGTAGTCGTCATCGGCTTGCACTCGCCACATGGCTCCGTTGTGCTTGCGGGTTTCCAGTGTCGGGCCATCCAGTTTTACCGGGCTGCCGAGCAACTCCTTGTCCCCGGCATAGTCACTGGCAGCTATATGCGCGACCAGTTCACTGTCGAGTTCAAACAAGTAACCGCTGCGGGCGTCCCGTAGTTCGGTATAGCGAGCAGTCTCAATCCGGTATAGGGGGCGGCCGAATTGGTGCGTAAGTTCAATGTTCAGCACAGTATCTGCCGGGTAGCGTGCGGCCATCGCCTCATGGCCGAGTAGAGCCCGGGGCGCCATCAGGCTGTTGCTGCGTTGCGGTTCAGTTACTAAATGCCGGCCACTAACTAGTGCGGGATCGAGGAGGCTGAATATCAGTCCACTGACGAGCCACACCAGCAGCTGCAGACCGACCAGGAGGCCGAGCCACTTATGTATGCGGGTAACTATGCGAATCATGCGGTTGCCCTCCTGCGCGCTCGCCGACGTTTTCTGATCCGGAAACTGAACGGCAGCAGGACCGCGCCGCTGAGCACACCGACAAGACCGAAAATTATCAGGATACGGAGTAGGGGGTTGGTCACGTCCGAGCGCTCGTCATAATCCATGATGTGCAACATCCAGAAAAAGTCGAAGACGCGCCAGTAGTCGTGCCGGCGGGTGACCAGTGCGGCTGTGTCCGGGTCGATATAAAGGCTGGTGCCGAAACGGTCGTCGAAGTCGACTCGCCAGACAGGCAGGATCCGCGCGGGAATTTCGGAGGGCGGGTTTTCGGTAATCAGGCGTGTGCCCGCTATCGTTCCGCTGCCGGCGTAATAATGGCGCGCCAGCTGGGACGCGGCTGGCGCATCGATAGGTAAAACTTCAGTGCCGTCTAAGGCATCGTGACGATGCTCCCCCTCTGCGTCTCTTACCACATAATACGGCTGTCCCTGAACAACCTTCAGCTGCACTGACTTTACTGCTTCGTGCCCGCCAATGACTCGTGCCGTGGGGTAGAGTGGCCGGGAAAGCTCCGGCAGGGGTTCTTTGAGGGTTCTTACCAGGTGGTCGCCGTGGATAAAGTCCAGGTTCATCACCACCATGTAAAAACCACTGGTGACCCAGAGCACCGCCTGTACGCCGATCAATAGGAAAACCCATTTGTGCACTTTGCGGAGTTTGGGTGCCAGTTTCATTGTTGTTCTCTGAGGGGTTAGGGCACGCAGTCGTGGCGCGGTTTCTAGCGATGATACCTGCCGGTAGCGTCGATGTGAAAAACGATGCCGGGGCGTCCGCTTTATGACCGGAATGACCAACGATTCCTCGCAAGGGTGGGAGTGTCGGAGGCTATAGTCAGGCTGACAGGGGCGATGCCGCAGTAGTTCGATTCGGCGTTGCCGTGTGGGTCCAGGAACTACGGCAGGTGTGCAGGATGACAAAGAGCAAGGGTGGGAATGGGAACTACAAGGACGAATTGCGTCATCTGCAAATCCGGCTGGTTACACTGCAGCGACATTTGATTGAGCACGATCTGCAGATACTGGTCCTGTTTGAGGGGCGGGATGCGGCCGGCAAGGACGGCACCATCAAGCGCATCACAGAACACCTGAGCCCGCGGGAGACCCGGGTGGTAGCGTTGGGCAAACCCTCGGACCGGGACAAGTCCAGCTGGTACTTTCAGCGCTATGTCGCCCAGTTACCTTCAAGGCAGGAAATGGTGCTGTTCAATCGCAGCTGGTACAACCGCGCCGGTGTCGAGCGGGTCATGGGTTTCTGCACCGACCAGGAGTATCGGGAGTTTATGGATTCGGTGGTGCCCTTCGAAACCATGTTGGTGCGTTCGGGCATTCAGATCATCAAGTACTACCTGGACATCGACAAGCAAGAGCAGAAGAAGCGCATGAAGGCCCGCAAGGTGGATCCGCTCAAGCAGTGGAAGGTCAGCCCTGTCGACGAGGTTGCGATCAGTCAATGGGACGAATATAGCCAGGCCCGCAATGAAATGTTTGCCAAGAGCCACAGTGAGCTGGTGCCCTGGTATGTGGTGCAGGCCGATGATAAAAAAGTGGCGCGCCTGAATGTGATCCGCCACCTGCTGAATGTGGTGGAATGCCCCGAGCGGGATCAGCGCGGCGACCTCGCGGATCCGGATATCGTCTTTCCCTACGACGGGGCACATCTTTTGAGTGGCAAGATCGCGCCTTGAGGCGCAGCACGCGAGAGATCAACACCGGCTGGATATAAAGTGCTGATCGGACAGGGAGCCGGTGTGCCCGATAGATCGCTGTAGCCCTCGCGATCGATCCCCTCACGATACCAGCCGGTCCGGCCGGAACTGGTGCCTTTGGCAGGATGCGCTCCACCCAACCCCCGATTGATGATCCCCGCCACATGGCCAGTGACGGGGTGGCGCGCTGCGCCGGGCGGGTTTGGCCGGGCGCCCTCGATACGAGGTAATATACGCGGCAGTTTTTCAGCGAGCTATAAACCGGGGGCTGGCCGTGGCCAAAAAAAGCAAAACCGCCTATGTCTGCAATGAGTGCGGTGCCGACTATTCCAAGTGGGCCGGCCAGTGCAGCGCCTGTGGCACCTGGAACAGCCTCAGCGAGGTGCGTCTGGGCCCGGAGCACAAGGACAGCCGCTCGGCCAACTTCACCGATGCCCAGGCCGGTTACGCCGGCGCCGCCGGTGCCGGCAAGGTACAGAAGCTTTCCGAGATCGATCTGACGGAATTGCCGCGCATCCCCACCAATGCAGGGGAGCTGGACCGGGTGCTGGGCGGCGGTCTGGTGCCCGGCTCCGTTGTACTGATCGGCGGTCATCCGGGTGCCGGCAAGTCCACCGTTCTGCTGCAGACCCTGTGTCAGCTGTCCCAGACTATGCCGTCGCTCTACATTACCGGTGAGGAATCCCTGCAACAGGTGGCCATGCGGGCCAAGCGCCTGGGATTGCCCGCCGACCATCTGCAGATGCTGTCTGAGACCGATGTGGAGCGCATCTGCCATATCGCCAAGGAAGTGCAGCCCCGGGTGATGGTGGTGGACTCCATCCAGGTGATGCATATGAGTGAGGTGCAGTCGGCGCCGGGGTCTGTGGCCCAGGTGCGCGAGAGCGCTGCCTACCTGACCCGCTACGCCAAGCAGACGGGCACGGCGCTCATTCTGGTGGGTCACGTGACCAAGGACGGCAGCCTCGCCGGCCCCAAAGTCCTCGAACATATTATCGATTGCTCCATCCTGCTGGAGGGTACCCACGACTCCCGTTTCCGCACCCTGCGCGCTCACAAGAACCGCTTCGGTGCGGTCAACGAACTGGGTGTATTCGCCATGACCGAGCAGGGCCTCAAGGAGGTTTCCAACCCCTCGGCAATTTTCCTGCAGCGGGCAGAGGAAGTGGCGGCCGGTTCGGTCGTGACTTCCGTGTGGGAGGGCACCCGCCCCCTGCTGGTGGAACTGCAGGCGCTGGTGGATGACAGCAGCCTGGGCAATCCGCGTCGGGTGGCGGTGGGGCTCGACCAGAACCGTCTCAATATGCTGCTGGCTGTGCTGCACCGCCACGGCGGAGTGCTCGTGGGCGACCAGGACGTGTTCATCAATGTGGTGGGCGGGGTCAAGGTGATGGAGACCAGTGCCGACCTGACGTTGTTGCTGGCGGTGGTTTCCAGTTTCCGCAACCGGCCGCTGCCACGCGATCTGATGGTCTTCGGTGAGGTGGGCCTGTCGGGGGAAATCCGCCCGGTGCCTTCCGGTCAGGAGCGCCTGCGGGAGGCCGCCAAGCACGGGTTCCGCAAGGCCATCGTGCCCGCCGCCAATCGCCTGAAGAACGATATCGAGGGCATGGAGATGGTGCCGGTCAAGACACTGGCCGAGGCACTGGCGGCCATCGATGCCGCCTGAAGGTGAACCCCGGGCCGCGGCAGGGCTCTTCCGCCCGTGCCTGTTGCTGGCCGCACTGCTGTGTACCGCTTCGTCAGTGGCAGCCGAGCGGATTGCATCGCTGAACCTGTGCCTGGATCAGCTGTTGCTGGACTGGGTGGATCACGAGCGCATCGTTTCGGTGACCTGGCTCTCCGCCAACGATCACTATCGCCGCGCGCCGTTGCCCGAACATGTTGCATTGAACCGCGGACACGCCGAGGAGCTGCTGGGCCTGGAGCCGGACCTGGTACTGGTAGGCCAGTACGGCGCCGGCCGCGCAGCGGAACGCCTGCGGCAACTGGGGGTGCGGGTCGTCACCATCCCTGATGCCTACAACCTGGCGCAGTTGCAACAACAGCTGCAGGTGTTGGGATCGGAGCTGGGCGAAAATGCTGAACTTAGCCACCAGTCCCGTCGCCTCAAACAGATCCTGCAGCAACCGCTGCCGGCAGAGCCGGTTTCCGCAATGATCCTGTCGGCCAATAACATCACTTATGGCAGCGGTATGCTGGAGCACGAGTTGCTGGAGCGCGCCGGCTTTCGCAACCTGGCTCCTGAACTCGATGACGGCAATAGCGGGCAGCTGCAGCGGGTGATGCTGGAACAGGTGATCGCTGCCGAACCGGATCTGCTTGTACTTTATGGCGGTGAGCAAGCATTTGCCCTCGCACACCTGGCTGCCCGTCATCCGGTCATGCGCCGCTATGTAGACAGCGGCCGCGTCTTTACCCTGCCTGCGGAACTGGGTTTCTGCCCCGCACTGGTTGCCGCCGACGTCCTGGAAGACCTCAAACAGAAGCGAGAGAGCCTTGTTAGACAGCAATAAGACCGCACTCGGTCTGCTGACGGCGGCCTTGCCGCTGGCATTGATCGCGGCCCTGATGAGCGGCCCGGTGAGTATTGATCTGGCGGCAGCGCTGCGCGAAGGCTGGCAGAGCCAGACTAGCGATGCCGTGATCCTGTGGCAGTTGCGCTTGCCGCGGGCGCTGCTTGCCATTCTGGTGGGCGCTGCTCTGGGTATGGGCGGCGCCGCCATGCAGGGCATGTTACGCAATCCCCTGGCCGAGCCGGCGCTTCTGGGGGTGAGCAGTGGTGCGGCGCTGGCGGCGATACTGCTGCTCTATTACGGCCTCGCGTGGCAGTCCGGCTGGTGGTTGCCGCTGCTCGCCATTGGCGGCGCATTTGTGGCAGTGCTGAGTGTCTGGGTGCTGGCCGGTCGCGGCGCCAGTGCCAGCCGTCTGGTGCTGGCGGGTGTGGCCATCAATGCTTTTCTATCGGCGCTGATGGCCCTGGCCTTGAATTACGCCCCCAGCATGTTCGCCATGCAGGAAATCGTTTTCTGGCTGCTGGGCTCCCTGGCCAACCGCGGTTGGGATCAGCTGCTGCTGTCACTGCCATTTATTGTTGCCGGTGGGCTGCTGCTGTTCGCCTGTCGTAATTACCTGCGGGCGCTGACTCTCGGCGAGGCCTCTGCGGCTTCCCTGGGGTTCGGAGGTCGACGCTATCCGCTGGCTCTGCTGCTGGGCATCGCCGCGGCAGTGGGTGCTGGGGTTGCAGTGGCCGGCACGATCGGTTTTATCGGCCTTGTCGTGCCGCACCTGATGCGACCGCTGGTGCGTCAGGACCCGGCGCGGCTGCTCTGGGCCAGCGCGCTGTGCGGCGCCCTGTTACTGTTGCTTGCCGATATTTTCGTGCTGAATTTTGTCGGTGCGCAGGAACTGCGCATTGGTGCGGTGACCGCATTTATCGGTGCACCATTTTTCTTCTGGCTGATTGTCAGCGCGCGCCGGGGAGGGGCACTGTAATGACCGCGTCCTGTGACATTGCCAGCGTCGCCTGTCGTGAACTCTCCCTCCAGCGTCACGGGCAGCGAGTGCTTGATAACGTTACCTGCGCCTTTCACCCGGGTGAGCTGACGGCAGTGGTCGGCCCCAACGGGGCGGGCAAGAGCAGCCTGCTGCAGTTGCTCGCCGGTGTGCTGGATGCTTCCGCAGGGGCGGTATCCATCAATGAACAACCCCTTGCCGAGTTTTCCGCGGCGGCGCGTGCGCGCCTCTGTGCCTATTTGCCCCAGTCCGAGCTGCCCGCCTGGAGTGTCACCGGTGCCGATCTGGTGGCTCTGGGACTATTACCCTGGGGGCGAGTGAGCGATCGCAACGAGCGCATTCACGCTGCGCTGGAACGGGTGGACGGGAGTGATTTCGCCGCGCGCGCAGTCACCCGGCTATCCGGCGGTGAGCTGCGTAGAGTGCAGCTGGCGCGCTTACTGGTGGGAGAAGCGCCCCTGTTGATTGCCGATGAGCCCACCGCCGCGCTGGATATCCGTCACCAGTTACAGTTGCTGCAAACCCTGCGCGGTATTGCGGACAATGGCAAAACGGTGGTTCTCGCCCTGCACGATCTGTCTCTCGCCGCGCGCTTCTGTGATCGAGTTATTTTGCTCGATGCGGGACGACTGCGAGCCCAGGGTACGCCCCGGGATGTCTTCACTCCGGCCATGATCGGTGAAGTCTATGGGGTGACCTGTGAATTCCGCTGGCGCGATGGGGAGCCGGAATTTGTCGTCTTTGACCTGATCTGATGATCGATAGCTCTCTGCGCCGAAAAGAAAAAGAATTCCTCCAGTCACAGCTCCTGTAGCCTGATATACTCCCCTCCGCTTTGGGTGCCCAGCAGTGCAATTGCACTTGGCTGGGTTAAACGGGAAGTCCGGTGACGTCATTCGACCAGTCCGGCGCTGCCCCCGCAACGGTGAGCCGATCCATTTCGGCAAGCCCGATACCGGCCCTCAGCAGTTCGAGGATAAAGCGGAGGGCTTTGTCTGGTCTGTGCGCCGGTTTGCCGCTTGTTCCTGCGGCTGTCTTCCCGCGTGCCGATTGCACTCACCCTCCCTCAATCCGTTTTCTTTTTCGAGATTGGGGAACCTACTGTGAATAAATCATTTCTCCCGGCGGCATTATCCGCCGCCCTTGTTCCACTGGCTGCCAATGCGTCTCCGGAGTCGCTGGAGCAGCTCTCCGTCACCGCAAGCCGTACGGAAATTCCAAAAGCTGAATTGGGTGTATCCGTCAGCGTACTCACGGCAAGCGATATCGAAAGGCTTGGCTACGCAAGTCTGCTCGATGTGATTCGCACTCTGCCGGGTGTTTCTGTCAGTAATAACGGCGGACCCGGAAAGGTCAGCGCCGTTTACCTGCGCGGTGAGAGTCAGTTTCGCACGCTCGTTTTGTTGGATGGGGTAAATATTGCCGACCCGGCCAACACCCAGGTGGCGGCCCAATTCCAGCACCTGCAGGCGCGGGATATCGACCGTGTCGAGGTACTGCGAGGGCCACAGGGAATGATGTATGGCGCCGGCGCCGGCGGCGTGATCAATATCATTACGCGCCGCGCGCAGTCGCCGCTGGAGCTGGAGGCTGCGGTCGAGGCGGGGCGCTATGACAGCAACCAGGGCAGTATGCGGATCGCCGGGAAAGGGGAACAGCTGCAATACGCAGTCGATCTCGCACGGCGTGACAGTGAGGGCTTCAACAGCCGCGAGAGTGACTCCTCGGGCGAGCGTGATGGCTACCGTAACCAGTCAGCGAGTGCCCGGCTGCACTTTGCCGCCAGTGACGCTTTGAGCCTGGAGGCGCAGCTGCGCCATCAAGATGCGGAGACCGAGTTCGACAATTGTTTTAGCGGATTCGTCTCCTCCAATGATTGCCTGGATCTTTATACCCAGAACAGCCTGCGTCTCGCGGCCCAACTGCGCGGCGATGGACTCGACCAGGAACTGGCGATTTCGCGGCAGGAAATTGAACGCGACAGCCTCAGTAATGGAGCGAGCACGTTTATTGTCAGCGGTCATATCGAGGAGCTGAATTACCTGGGCCAGAGAGATCTCTCAGCTGGCGCGTTCTCCTGGGGCGCCGAATTCGAGCAACAGGCCTACCGCGGCAGCGGGGATGCGTTGTCGCTGGAGGGCCTTGGTGTCTTTGGCGAATGGCGCAGTGAGTTGTCCGACGTGCTGTTCTATACCGTGGGCGTGCGCCGGGATCAGCTGGAAAATGATGGCCACAGCACCTGGCGGGCGTCTCTGGCCTATCCGGTTGCTCTGTCTGAAAGTAGTGAACTGAAACTGCGCGGCAGTGCCGGCACAGGTTTCCGGGCCCCGAGTCCATTCGAGGTGGCCTACAACCTGGGTGAAGGTGCAGCACCTCTGGGACCGGAGCGGAGCAGAGGTATCGAGGTCGCCGCGGAGTATCGGCTGGCAGAGCGTTTCCGCAGCGAACTGGTACTCTTTCAGCAGCGGATCGCGGACGCGATTGTTTATGACTACGGTCTCGGAAGCAGCGGCTGGGGTGCCTACGGTCAGGACGATGGCGAGAGTCAATCGAAAGGCGCGGAACTGGTGCTGGCGGGTGCCCTCGGGCAACAGCTGGACTGGAACTTCAGCGGCACCTGGCTGGATGCCACCGATTCCGTTGGCGCGCAGCGGCTGTTGGTGCCCGGGCGGGTGTTCAACCTCGGCATCGCCTATCGATTGGCAGATGGGCGTCTGCAACTCGGCGGCAACTGGCAGCGTTTGGAAGACCGGCTTAGCCCACCATCGAACTGGGGCACACCCGATGTGCGCATGGAGGATTACAGCAAGCTGGATCTCAATGCGCGTTATCAGTGGTCCGAGACCCTGTTGCTGACCCTGCGCGGTGAGAATGCACTGGATACCGACTACCGCGAGGTGGCCGGGTATCACACGGCCGGTGCGGCGGTGTACGCTGGTATCGAGGTCCGGCTCTGAGCGAAGCCCGCCGCCGCCCGTGCTGCGGCGGGCTCTATCTTCACTGCAGCCTGAATCGCTTCGGGCGCACGATCGGGAGACGTTGATTGATGGGTGAACCCCAGAATTCCGAGAATAATGAGGCCGGGCGGGATAAGAAGACCCGCCACAAGGCCCGGATGGAGCAGCGCAAGAAAATTGTCGATGAGGGCGTGGCCAGGGCGCTGACAGAGCGCGGTGTGGTCCTGCTCTATACCGGCGATGGCAAGGGCAAGACCACCGCGGCGGTCGGTACGGTGACCCGCGCCTTGGGATATGGCTATTCCGCCTTCGTGGCCCAGTTCATCAAGGGGGCCTGGGATTGCGGTGAGAAAAACCTGCTGCAGAGCCTGCCTGCCGATCAGTACCGGCTGGAATGGCAGCAGATGGGAACGGACTTCACCTGGGAGACCCAGGATTTTGAGGCGGACAAGAGCGCTGCGGAGGCCCTGTGGGAAAAGGCGCGGCGGGCCCTGACCGACCCCGACGTATACTTGGTGGTGCTCGATGAACTGACCTATGCCCTCAATTACCGCTGGCTGGACCGCGATGACGTCGTGGCGGCCATCGAGGGGCGGCCACCTGAACAGACGGTGATCATCACCGGCCGGGGAGCCAAGCAGTACCTGCGCGATCTTGCGGATACGGTCACTGAAATGCGGCCCCTGAAGCATGCCTTTGAAGCGGGTATCGCGGCGCGTCGCGGCATCGAATGGTAGACCTTCGGGGACAAGTGGGAAATCACACCCAGGGAGAATGGAATGGGGTTCTACAGCGAACGCTGTCTTCCGCGACTGCTCGACTTCGCCTGTGGCATGGGCCCCATCGAGGAGCAACGGCAGCGTGTGGTGCCCGCGGCGCAGGGGCGGGTGCTGGAAGTCGGTATGGGCTCGGGGCTGAACCTGCCTTTCTACGATCCGGCCCGGGTGGAATTCGTGTGGGGGCTGGAGCCCTCGGCGGGAATGCGCGCTCGCGCTGCGGATCGGGTAGCACAGGCCGGGGTGCCAGTGCGCTGGCTGGATCTGCCCAGTGAGGAGATTCCCCTCGAGAACGACAGCGTCGATACGGTGCTACTCACCTATACCCTGTGCACCATTCCTGACTGGCAGCGGGCTCTGGGGGAAATGCGACGGGTGTTAAGGCCCGGTGGTGTGCTGCTGTTTTCGGAGCACGGTGCCGCCCCGGATGCTGGCGTGCGGCGCTGGCAGGATCGTCTCAATCCACTCTGGCGTCGTGCGTTTGGAGGTTGCAACCTTAACCGGCCAGTGCCCCGGTTGCTGGAGAGCGGCGGTTTCCGCCTGCGGGAAATGGAGAGCGGCTATCTGCTCTCCCCGCGGTTTGCCGGCTTCAATTACTGGGGTATTGCTGACATCCGGTAGACCACTGATGTGCCACCCTTTTCGCCGGCTCAGCCTGCAATAACCTCTTCGCGATTTTTTGCCGCGTACGTCAGCTCCCGCCGCTTCTGCAGCGGTGTGCAGTGATACCAGCGACGGCAGGCCCGGTTGAAGGAGCTCTGCTCGCGGTAGCCAAGCAGACCTGCGACCTGGGTCATCGGCATGTCCGAGTTCGCCAGATAGCCGTCGGCCAGTTGGCGGCGGATATTGTCCAGTAGTTCCTCAAACACGATGGCGTGTTCCGCCAGTCTTCTTTGCAGGGTGCGCTTGTTCAGCCCAAGAAAACCGGAAATCTCGAGCAGGCTGCAGCGCTGGGCGGGCAGCAACTCGTAAATCAGATGCCTGACCTGTTCGATGATTGGTAGCGAGCCATCCAGCGTGATGTTGTCGATAAACATCTTCTTCGGCAGCTGCAGCTCGGGACTGTCAGGGTTCAGAGGGCTGGCCAGCTGTTCCGGGCTGAGTACCAGGGCATCGCAATTGCTGCCAAACCGGACCTCGGTCTGGAAGTGCTCAACATAGCGTCCATGGGGAAGCGGGCTCGCCGCGCGCATCAGCAGTGCCACCGCGCGGAAATCCGGACCGCAGACCATTTTCAGGGATTTCTGCGCCACCCCGAGGGCCAGTTCCAGCGCCTGGCGTGTCTTTTTCAGGCTCGGGTCAAACGAGAAGGCGACCCGCGCACCGTTGGTCTCGGGGCACGGCTGCAGCTCCAGGTTCAGGCCCGGTGAGTACTGGTGCATGTATTCGGTGACGCTCGCGAGGGCCTTGCCCACGGTGCCTGCATCCAGGGCGATGGTTGCCATGGGGCCGAGGATTAGAGGGCTCTGGCGCTCAGACAGCAGCAGACCGAACTCAGGGCAGTTGAGCGTGCTGGCGGCATGTTCGAGCGCGGCGATTTGTGCGGTCAGAGGCACAAATCCTTCCAGGTTGCGTACCTTGTCCGGCTCAATGCGGCTACGGCGCAGAAGGGCATCCGGGTCGCCCCCCAGCTCTCTAACGAGTTCGGGGTAGCCGCTCAGGGAGGAAGTTCTAATTAGCAGGGTCATAGCTCTTGGCAGGTTCCGAGTTTCTATATACGCACGCTGAGGCTTCAGCGGTTTGCACTGGGCATCAGGGGCTTACGTAATTTCGAAATCACGGGGGCCGCGCCGCAAATCACGGCGTGCAGAAAAGGAGTCATGAACCAACCTCCAGCACAGCAACATTTGGTCTATATCTTTAAAAGAGAGGCTTATGCGATTTGGTCATAAGCTTCAGAGGGCGGCAATCGTAGTGACTTTCCCGACGTTTGTTTTGGCATTGTGCGACACCGGTCACGCAGAGAATGCTGGCAGTTGGGGGTGGATAGGAAATAAAGACCGTCGAGGAGAGGTTTGGTGAAACATTGTTGCTGATTATGCTGGTCAATGTTTCGCCAGGTCAGGAATGGCAGGTTCGGTTAGAACGAAATTTTTTTGAGCTTTAGCGAGATAAATCTGCAACTTCTGTTGCTATGGATGGTCGTCTGCGGCACAGGGGGCCGGATTCGCCCCTGTCACCGCAATAGCCTTTCGGGTCATGTCAGAAGCGGTAGCCGATGCCCACTGTGTAAACCCAGGGGTCGATATCCACGTCCGCCTTGATTCGGCTGACGCCGGTGGCGGTGGGAAAGCGAATTGAGGCATCGGTGTCCAAGTCCAGATACCAGAGCGCCGCATTGAACAGCCACTGGCTGCCCTGTCCCAGCTCAACATCAACACCGAGCTCGCCGGCCAGCCCCCAGGATGAGTCCAGATCCAGGCTGGCGCCACGCGTGGCACCCAGGACATTTTCGAAGTAGTCGTTGGCGGTGCGCGAGATATTCTCGTCCATAAAGGTGGTGTAGTTGATCCCGATGCCGACATAGGGTTGCACCCACGATTCGACGCAAACCGGGAACCATTGGATGGTCAGGGTTGGTGGCAGGTGCTCAACGTCCCCCAGTGACACCTTGCCCAATGCCGGGCCTCCGTCCGGGTTGGGCAGGCCAGCCACGTCCAGGTCGTGCTCGAACGGCAGCGCGGCCAACAGGCCGACACCCCAGTGATCCGCGAACATCCAGGTGCCGGTGAAAGTGGCGCTCTGCCCGCTATCCACATAGACCCGGGTGTCTTCCAGCGCGGTGCCATCGAGCCGGATCCAGCTGGAATCATCGTTGGGGTTCACTTCCCCGTAACCGATACGCACGATGAAATCGCCACCGCGATGCTCAGCGTTGGCAGTAAAGGCGGTCAGAAATGCGACGAGCAGGAGAAGGCCGGACAGGGCAGGCTTCATAGGATTCACTCCATGAAAAGGTGGAACTCCTAAAATCAGTCTAGACCCAGATCGGCAGTGCAAGAGGACCCCGGCGTCCGGCCTCCGTGGGGATGGGTGTGGCCTCTGAGTGGAAGGGAAAAATGCGCGCGGAATATGCCATAATCCGCCAACTCAGCAGTCAACCAGCGGTGAAATAATGAAAATAGGTGTATTGAAAACCGACGATGTACGCAAGGAATTGGTGGGGGAGTTCGGTGAGTATCCCGAGATGTTCGCCGACCTGCTGCGCGCCCAGGATCCGGAGCTGGAATTCGTAACCTACGAGGTACAGCGCGGGCACTACCCCGAGAACATTGATGAGGTGGATGCCTACCTGATGACCGGCAGCAAAACCGGAGTCTACGAGGACAAGGAGTGGATTCCGCCGCTGATGGATTTCGTGCGCAAGCTGCATGAGAAGAAAAAGCCCACCATCGGCATCTGTTTCGGCCACCAGCTGATCGCCGAGGCGCTGGGGGGCAAGACGCGCAAATCCGGCAAGGGCTGGGGCATCGGTGTGCATAGCTATGAGATGCAGGATATGCCGGCCTGGATGTCTGAGCCCCGCAAGGCGTTCAGCCTGCTGGTGAGCCACCAGGATCAGGTGGAAGAGCTGCCGGAGGGCGCCAAGGTACTGGCTGCCAGTGATTTCTGCCCGCACGCCATGGTGCAGGTGGGCGACCACATCCTCACCATGCAGGCCCACCCGGAATTCACCAAGCCCTATTCGAAGAGCCTGATGGAGCTTCGCGGCGAAGTCTTTGGTGAGGAGCTGGTGGATAAAGGTAAGGCGTCTTTGCAGAATGATATCCACGAAAGTGCTGTGGCCAAGTGGATGCTGGAGTTCCTGCGTCGCTGATCGGTCCTGCCAACCCGGGAGTGCTAGCACCGCTCCCGGTGTTTATCTGCTGAAATTCCCTGCCACTCTTTCCACTTGATATTACGGCCCACCGAAGTCGTCTGATCCTCAGTCGGACTCTCACCCGCCAAAAAAGCATCAACTGCTGCGCGCAGGTCCCTGTCATTGACCGGTTTGCTGTTGCTTTACCGGCTGTGGTCGAACTGACCATTACAGGATGGTGGCTCCTCCTTCGTTGGATCTCCTCCCCTGCCTTTCTTTTTTGCCTGGTTGTTTTTTGTTCGCCGCAAGAGTGGCTGAACAATTATTGCGCTTGTTCCAAGCTGCCTTGGTGTGACGGGATCAGTAAAGTAATGATATTTTTTAGACGGGAATCAATATGGCAATAGGATTATTAAAAAGGAGTTTAACTTGTGTGAGGTTTTTCCCTGTTTAAACAAGCTGTGTGATGATCTTTCTGATTTTAGATGAGTAAGATGACAATTATATATTTTGCATAAAAAACAGGCGGCCCATCTAACCAATTGATTTTGAAAGGTTTACTCCTGGCGCTGAGCATACTTCACCTTGCTGATGAGTGATGCTTTCGAAATCGAAAAGGTAGAGGGTGAAATATTTTTGAGTAACTGTCTGGTTTGATCGTTAAGTCATATGTGCGGAAAGTTTTGGTCGCTGGGGGCGGCCATAAGCACAAGACGGTAGATAAGCAAAAAAACGATCAAGGGAAATTCTTATGAGCTCAACTCATAAATTAGGCAAGAACCTGGCCAGAAGTGCGCTGGCTCTTGCTATCGCAGCGACCACTGCTTACGCACAGGACGCCGAAGAGCAAGAGTCGGTGGTACTTCCAAGTGAGGAGGCTGCCGAAGAAGTTGAAGAGGTCTATGTAACTGGTTCTCGTATCCGCAGAAGTAATTTTGACGGTGCTACAAACGTCGAAGTCATTACCCGTGACGACATGTCCCTGGAAGGGGTCAGCGGCCTCGACGATATGATTGATAACCTGGCTCAGTCAACGGGTGCGACTCAAGGTGAGCAGTATACCAACTCGTTCACTCCAGCAGCCTCATCGATCAACTTCCGTGGCCTTGGCGGCAACCGGACGCTGGTTCTGTTGAATGGCTACCGTATGCCGGAGTACCCGCTGCCCTTTAATGGACAGAGTAACTTCTTTAATACCAGTGCTCTGCCTTATTCTGCGGTAGCCAGAACCGATATTTTGAATAACGGCGGCTCTGCCGTTTACGGTTCTGATGCGGTAGCCGGCGTTGTAAATATTTTTACCCGTAAAGCGTTTGACGGCACAGAAATTTCTGCCGACTTTGCCACCACTACTGAGGGTGGCGGTGATGAGCAGGCTTTTGAATTTCTGACCGGCACAACCTTTGACAGAGGCTGGGTGACTTTTGCCGCAGATTACCGATCCATTGACCCGATCTACGGTAAAGACCGCGATTGGCTGGACTCCTACAAGGATCAGCCGCTGGATCAGCCTTACCCTGACCGTGCACTGCTTGAGCTCAATAACTTTACCGGTCTTTACATGGATCCGGGCGCTGAAGCCTGTGAAAGTTCTGGTACGGGTTATTTTTACGCTGAGAGACCTGGGCGTGGTAACTATTGCGGCCATGATGGTGATGGTGATGAGACGCTTCAAAGTGAGCAAGAGCGCTACAATCTCTATCTCTCTGGTGAGTATGAGCTGAGCGACAACCTTACCGCTTTTGGTACTGTTCTCTATAACAGCACTGAAATCACCCAGGACGGCTTCCGTCTGTGGTGGGGTGGCGATATTTTGACTGCCGATTACGCTACTGCTAATTGGGAAAATAGCTACATCTATCTGCAAAAGATCTTCACTCCGGAAGAAACCGGCAGCCAATCTGCAGTTTATGAAGAAGATGCCATTAATATTCAGGGTGGCCTGAAGGGTACTTTCGACGTTGCGGGTAATGATTACGATTGGGACCTGGGTATCACTGCAGGTAACTACGATTCCTATAACTCAATGATTCGTTTCAAAGAAGAAAAGATCAATGAGTATTATTTGGGAACTGAGGACCTATTTGGCTTTGGTATTACCTCGGGCGGTGAAGGTAGCGTATATGAGTTCTTGCCCGCCGATGTGGCTCAGGACTTGCTGGGCACCTATTGGCAGGATGCAAACTCTCAATCTGCACAGGTTACCTTTAACGTGTCAGGTCCTACAGGGTTTGAATTGCCGGGCGGCGAAGTGTATTTCGCAGCTAGTTTAGAGACCGCATACAACGAATATACGATCGAGCTTGATGAGCGTACGCTCAATCAAACTGGTCAAGGTTGGTTTGCGTTAACCGGTACCGAGGGTGGCGGTGACCGTATGCGTTATGCGGGCAGCTTTGAGGTAAGTCTTCCTGTCACAGATAACATGGAGGCGAGCTTAGCTGCGCGTTATGACCAGTATGACGATGACTCCGATGTTGGAGGTCGTCCTACGCTCCAGGGTAACTACCGCTGGGACATCACTGATTGGGTTGCCGTCCGTACAAGCTATGCTCAATCATTCCGTGCGCCGGACATGCACTACATGTTCAAAGATCCGTCTGGCTTTTACACAAGCGCAGTTGACTACCGGGTCTGCTCACCTGATGGCACTACCGATGACCTTTGTCAGGCCGAGTCCATGTATTCTTTGGCTTCAGGAAATCCCGAGCTGAAGGAAGAGGAAGGTGAAAACTTTGGTTTTGGTTTTGTCTTCACTCCGTTACAAGATCTGAAGATCTCTGTTGACTACGTTGATATTCGCTTGAGCGATGTTGTAACCAGCGAGAGTATCACCAGCTTGCTGAAAGATGAGCGTGACTGTGCATACAGCATCAACAATCGTGATGAGAGCTCTCAGTACTGTCAGAGTGTTTTTGCCAAGGTTCAGCGTTCACTTGATCCGCTAACCGGTGATAACACCGTTGATACGCTTTACACCGGCCCGGTGAATGAGTCGGATCTACAGTATAAGGGTGTCGATTTGTCGATCGACTATGACTTGCATACGGAGTCTTACGGTACTTTTGGTGTGAAGCTTGATTACTCCAACACCCTAAGCTGGAAAGAGCGCGAGTTCTCTGGTGATGAGCTGATCGACTACCGTGATGAGATGTACGACGCTCGGACCAGTGGAAAGGCTAATTTCTCCTGGATGCCCAATGAGGACTTCATTGCAGCTGTTACTGTTCTCAGGACTTCTTCAATTCTGAATTATGATGAAACGGATCGATTAGACCCCTGGTATACGGGCAATCTGTTCATGCAGTACAACTACAGCGATAACCTGCACTTGGATATGACGGTGAATAACGTAACCAATGAGCGTCCCCCGGAGGATGCAACTTGGACCGGATGGCCGTACTTCTACCGTGGTATTTATAATGCCTACGGAAGAAAAGTGTCTTTCGGTGTTAATTACTCGTTCTGATATAGCTTGAAAAGTAAAAGGCAGGCCACTACGGTGGCCTGCCTTTTTTTTGTTTAATAGATATTTAATGGAGTCGATTAAGTTTAGAGTCGGCAGTTTTTTTGAATTGACCATGCCTAAATCAATTTGGCACTAACACTGCGGCGTCATTTCCACTTGATATTGCAGCCCACCGAAGGCGTTTGATCCTCAGTCGGGCTCCTGCCTGCCAACACTGCATCCGCGGCTGCACGCAGGTCTTTACCGTTGACGGGTTCGCTGTTGCCTGGTCGGCTATCATCGAACTGCCCGCGATAAACGAGTCGGTGCTCTGCGTCGAACAGAAAGAAATCCGGTGTGCAGGCAGCGTCAAAGGCCTTCGCAACGTCCTGATCCTCGTCCACCAGATAGGGAAATACATAGCCCCGCGCGGTGATCTCGTCCTGCATTTTCTCCGGGCTGTCATCCGGATAATGGGTAAAATCATTGCTGTTGATGGCAACGATGTTCAGTCCCGCCTGTTTATATTCCCGTGCGAACTCCGCGAACGCTGCAGCCAGGTGTTTCACAAAAGGGCAGTGATTGCAGATGAATGCCACCAGTACGGGCCCGTCGGGAAGGTCATCGCTGCGGTGAGGGTCGCCAGCGGCATCCGGCAGGGCCAAGGCTGGCATGGGGCTGCCGAGCGGGGTCATGTTGGATGGAGTGAGTGCCATGAGCCGGGGGTTTCCGTTTTGTGTCTCTTTCAGGTTGGATCTCTCTGATCGGGGCTTGCGCTAGCTTTTCACGACCAGCGCTGCCGCGGAACGATAGTCCTTATTGCCATAGTGATCCGCCTCCCGCCAGGCGCTGTAGCAAAGCTTGATGACGTGGTCGTCGTCGCTACCGCAGGCCAGTCTGATAATCTCGCTCCATTCGGGGTCTGAAGAGAGGTTGGGTAGTGCTTCTGAAACTTCTTTTGGCCCCGTGCTCAGATAGGCAATGACCAGCCCTCTCCAGAAGTAGCGCAGGGCACTCTCCGGGTCGCTGCAATAGGGCAGTATGAGCCGCAGGGCGTGGCAGCCGGTGACGCCGTGCAGGAGGGTGAAGTCACCGGTGCCGCGGTAGGCGGCCAGTGCCACTTCGGCGATATCCTGCAAGCCGAGTTGTTCTGGCTGTATCGGTGTTTCCTCCCAGTCCTCCTGGCGAGTGACCGCAGCCATATGGTCACTGATGTTGCCCGGTGCCAGGGAGATTAACGGGTAGCGCTCCGCTACTCTGGCCGGGATCTCTGTTGCGGCTATGGGCAGGCGCTCGTCACTGGAGGGAAGTTCCCGGTACTCCATATTCCAGTAGGCGAGACCGGTGGCCACCTCCTGCTGGTGCCCGGCGTCGATCCCGTACGCTGTCCGGATCAGACCGTGAAAGGCGGCGGTGGCGATGGACGGGAGCAGGGGTGGCAACTCACGGCGAAGTGTCTCGGCAATGCCGTGCTGGCGCAGCTGGCTCAGGTAATAGCCGAGGGCACTGGGGAAACGCTCTTCACGATTGCGCAGGTCGGTGATGGTCTCACCTTCTGACAGAGGGCCGGCGGGATCCAGCGGCGGGCGTTCCAGGTGGACTATGGAGCGATCGAAGGCATTCTGTAACTGCTCGCGACTGGCCCCCATCTTGTCCAGGGCAATCAGTACCATCGGCAGGTGGTTGGCGAGCCGATCCCCGTAGCGCACGTGATAGACGCTCGCCGCCTCCAGCAGCTCCACACAATAGCGGCTGATGCTCATGGCGGGTTCCCTCCTCATTCCTGAGTTTGCAGACAGCAGGTTGGCTTCCAGTGTATGCCCTGGAGTAGTCGGAAGCCATCAGCGAGATGGCCTCGGCCGTATGAGGCTGTGACGATAAAATAGGTAATGTCCTACGCGGGGCAGTAATGGACGGAAAGAGATACTGATTGATGGGCCAGCGGGCAAACGCATTTCAGGCAGAAGAACTGCAACGACGATTTCAACGGCTGGATCAACTGCTGGCGCAGAATAGTCACTGGTGGCAGGTGCGCCCATTCCACCATCGGGGGTACTGCTGGGAGAAAAGTCATCCGGAACTCTGCGCGATGCTGGATGCCCTGTCGGATTCGGACTTGGGGTATCTGCAACAGGATAGCGTCGCGGCGGTGCGGACTTTATCGCCCTGGCTGGACGACGGTGAGGAATTATTGCGCCTGAGTGCACTGCCCAGGTTCTCCGGCAGGGACCTATCTCCACCCGATCGTCTCGACCACGGTATTCCCGGGCGCAAGTGGCAGCAGATTCTCGCTTTCGCAGGTTGCATCACCGAGCAGTCGGGTCCGCTGCTCGAATGGTGTGCCGGTAAGGGACATCTGGGCCGTCTGATTGCCTCGGTGGATGGCAGACCGGTGACGAGTCTGGAATGGCAGGCGCAGCTCTGTCACGAAGGTGAGGCGTTGGCACAGCGCTCCGATGTTTCAATGCGCTTCGTGCAGTGCGATGCCTTCAGTCCCGAGGCGCTCCAGTGGGTAAGGCGGGGTGAGCAGGCAGTTGCTTTACATGCCTGCGGGGATCTGCACACCACCCTGATGCGGCACTGGCGAAACAACAATGGTGCTTGCCTGGTGATCTCCCCCTGCTGCTATCACCTGATCAACAGTGAAGAGTTTGTGCCCATGTCTGAAGCTGGGTCCAGTGCCCAGTTAAGCCTCACAAAAGATGATCTGCACCTGCCGCTGCAGGAGACGGTGACCGCGGGAGCCGGTGTCCGCCGGCTGCGTGAGCTTGAGCTGCACTGGCGGCTGGCCTTCGACGAGCTGCAGCGGGAATTGCGCGGCGAGGATAGCTACCTGCCGGTGCCCAATGTGCGCAAAAGCCTGTTGAAGGAGAGTTTCTCCGCGTTCGCCCGCTGGGCGGCGGCGCGCAAGCAGCTGGATTTTCCTGTGGGGATCGATGAGGAAAAGTGGTTGGCCCTGGGGTTGCAGAGACTGCGCCGGGTACGACGCATGGAGCTGATGGCGCATATCTTCCGCCGGCCACTGGAATTATGGCTGGTGCTGGATCGCGCGTTGTTCTTGCAGGAGGGCGGGGCTGCTGTCGAGCTCGGCGAGTTCTGTGATTACAGCCTGACGCCGCGCAATATTCTGTTGCGTGCACGTAGCGGATGAGTCCCTGTGCACTGGCTCAGTGGGGCCGGGAGCCATCATAAAATCTGCCGATAAAAAGAAGCCCGCATTGTGCGGGCTTCTTGAGTCGACTCAGGTCTTCAGCTTTTTGTAGTGCATGCGGTGCGGAGCCGCGTCTTCACCTTTACGCTGGACGAAGTCCTCGTGATACTCGGTGTAGTTACCCTCAAAGAACACCACGTTGCTGTCGCCTTCGTAGGCCAGGATGTGAGTCGCTACCCGGTCCAGGAACCAGCGATCGTGTGAGATCACCATGGCGCAGCCGGGGAAACTCAGCAGGGCTTCTTCGAGTGCGCGCAGGGTTTCGATATCCAGGTCGTTGGACGGTTCGTCCAGTAGCAGTACGTTGGCGCCCTGCTTGAGGGTGTAGGCCAGGTGCAGGCGGCCGCGTTCACCACCGGACAGCTCGCCCACGCGCTTCTGCTGATCGGAACCCTTGAAATTGAAACGGCCGATATAGTTGCGCGAGCCTACTTCGTAGTTGTTGATCTTGAGCATGTCGTGACCGTCGGACACGGCTTCCCACACGGTCTTGTTGTCGTCCAGGTTTTCGCGGCTCTGGTCGACACTGGCGATCTGAACGGTTTCACCGATCTTGATCTCACCGGAATCCGGCTTTTCGGTGCCATTGATCATGCGGAACAGGGTCGACTTACCGGCGCCGTTGCCGCCGACGATACCGACGATGGCACCTTTCGGTACGCGGAAGGACAGGTTGTCGATCAGTACGCGATCGCCGAAGGCTTTGCTCACATTGACCAGTTCGATCACATTGTCGCCCAGGCGCTCGCCGGGCGGAATGTAGATCTCGTTGGTCTCGTTGCGGGCCTGGAATTCCTGGGACTGCATTTCTTCCAGTCGGGACAGGCGGGCCTTGTTCTTGGACTGGCGGCCTTTGGGGTTTTGGCGCGCCCATTCCAGTTCTTTCTGCATTGCCTTCGCACGGGCTTGCTCACCCTTCTGCTCCTGCTCCAGGCGCTTCTCTTTCTGCTCCAGCCAAGTGGTGTAGTTGCCTTCCCAGGGAATGCCGTGGCCGCGGTCCAGTTCCAGGATCCAGCCGGCGACGTTGTCGAGGAAGTAGCGGTCGTGGGTGATGGCCACCACGGTGCCGTCGAAGTCGTGCAGGAAGCGTTCGAGCCAGTACACACTCTCTGCGTCGAGGTGGTTGGTTGGCTCGTCTAGCAGCAGCATGTCCGGGCGGGACAGCAGAAGGCGGCACAGGGCCACACGGCGCTTTTCACCACCGGAAAGGTTGTTCACATCGGCATCCCACGGTGGCAGGCGCAGGGCATCGGCGGCTACTTCGAGGCGGTGCTCCAGGTTGTGGGCATCCCAGGCCTGGATGATGTCTTCGTACTGTTGCTGCTTCTTGGCCAGCGCATCGAAGTCGGCGTCCGGCTCGGCATAGTCGGCGTAGACCTTTTCCAGGCCCTGCAGGGCGTCGATGGCCTCGCGCATGCCGTCTTCGACGTTGCCGCGCACGGTCTTGGCCGGATCCAGCTGTGGTTCCTGGGGCAGGTAGCCGACCTTAATGCCCGGCATGGCGCGGGCTTCGCCGTTATAGTCCTGATCCACGCCGGCCATGATACGCAGCAGGGTGGACTTACCGGCGCCGTTCAGGCCCAGCACGCCGATCTTGGCGCCGGGGAAGAAGGACAGGGAGATGTCCTTGAGAATTTCGCGTTTGGGCGGCACTACTTTGCCGACCCGGTTCATGGTGTATACGTATTCAGCCATTTAAGGGTCCAGTTCGGGTTCCGTTGGAGTTCCGTATAAGAAAGACGGTTGGAATCGCTCAGAATTTGCGCGCAACTTATCAGGTTGTTGGAAAAGTGCAACCGGGCCCTTGCCGGGGCCCGGCTGACTGTAGGGTAGATGTATGTTTAACTCTTCTGCCCCTAGTTGCAGGAAATAATGAAGAGCGATGGATCAGGATCCCCCCGTATTGTTTTCCCGTCGTGGTGCGTTGGCGCTGGCGACCCTCAATCTGCCTAAGGCGCTCAATGCGCTGAACCTGGAAATGATCGAGCTACTGGACCGGCAGCTGCAGGAATGGGCGGCAGATGACAGTGTGGCCTGTGTCTGGATTGAGGGCAGTGGGGAGAAGGGCTTCTGTGCCGGTGGCGACGTGGTCTCCCTCTATAAAGCCTCCAATGGCTATGGTGAGGCGCCGGAAACGGAATACACCACCGAATTCTTCTCCCGCGAATACCGCTTGGACTACCGCATCCACACCTATTCCAAGCCGGTCGTGGTCTGGGGGAGCGGCATCGTCATGGGGGGCGGCATCGGCATTATGGCTGGAGCCAGCCACCGTATCGTCACCGAGCGCACTCGCATGGCCATGCCGGAAGTCACTATCGGCCTGTTCCCCGATGTGGGTGGCAGCTGGTTCCTGAACCGGATGCCCGGGCGCCTGGGGCTGTTTCTCGGCCTCACCGGGGCCCAGTTCAACGGCAGTGACTCCCTGTTTGCCGGGCTTGCGGATCGCATGATCGCTGACAACGAACGCCTCGCCACGCTGGATTCCCTGGCCGATCTGCCTTTCTCCGCAAACGAGGGCGAGAATCACCGACTGGTCAGCGACTGCCTGAAAGGGCTGGAGCTGCGCCTCGACCGGCAGCCGGCATCCAACCTGCGCGCCCATTACGACCAGATCCAG
This sequence comes from Microbulbifer aggregans, assembly GCF_001750105.1. Taxonomy (NCBI): domain Bacteria; kingdom Pseudomonadati; phylum Pseudomonadota; class Gammaproteobacteria; order Cellvibrionales; family Microbulbiferaceae; genus Microbulbifer; species Microbulbifer aggregans. The sequence continues at coordinate 370,452 of NZ_CP014143.1, read as the reverse complement.
GTGCTGACGGACTTCGCCAGCCTGCCGGAGGTCTGTGACTCCATTATCAGCTACGAGGGTGAGGATGAGTGGCTGAACAAGGCCGCGAAAACCCTTGCCGGCGGTTCCCCCCTGACGCCCTGGATCGTCTGGGAGCAGTTGAGGCGTGGCCGCCACCAGTCCCTTGCCGAGGTGTTCCAGATGGAGCTGACTCTGGCAGTGAATCTCTGTGCCACTGGTCACTTCCGAGAGGGCGTGCGCGCACTGTTGATCGATAAGGACCGCTCGCCCCAGTGGCAGCCCGACAGCCTTAACGGGATCGACTGGAAAGATGTCGAGCATTGCTTCGAGCCACCCTGGCAGGGAGCGCATCCGCTGGCGGACCTCTAGGTTCTTCAAGCCGGTCCCGGGCTGCTCGTGAAGGAACTGAAGGAAATAAAAGAAATAAAGAGAGAGGAAAACCTCATGGAAAAAATCGCATTTCTCGGCCTGGGCAATATGGGTGGCCCCATGGCGGCGAACCTGGTCAAAGCCGGCTTTTCCGTGACCGCGTTCGACCCCGCCGCGCCGGCCCTGGCGCAGGCGCGGCAGGATGGCTGTGCGACGGCTGACAGTGCCCACGATGCGGTCAGTGGTGCCGATGCGGTGATCTCGATGTTGCCCAATGGCGGCATCGTCAAGGAGCTCTATCTGGGGGCGCGCGGGCTTCTGCAGGCATTGGATTCCAAGACGCTGGTCATCGACTGCTCCACCATCGCCGCCAGCGATGCCCGCCAGCTGATTGCCGCGGCTGACGAGCGGGGTATCCGTGCCATCGACGCCCCGGTTTCCGGTGGCACCGCCGCGGCGGCTGCGGGCACACTGTCCTTTATGTGTGGTGGCGAGGCAGCGCCAGTGGAGGCGGCGCGGCCGGTGCTGTCGGCCATGGGTGCCAACATCTTTCACGCCGGACCGGCGGGCTGTGGCCAGGTGGCCAAGATCTGTAACAACATGCTGCTGGCCATTCATATGATCGGCACCGCCGAGGCACTGCAGCTGGGGGTGGACAACGGCCTGGATCCGACGGTGCTGTCGGAGATCATGAAGGCCAGCTCCGGCGACAACTGGTCGCTGGACAAGTACAACCCCTATCCCGGTGTGATGGAGGGGGTGCCTGCCTCCCGGGGCTATAGCGGTGGCTTCTCTGTGGCGCTGATGCTGAAGGATCTGGGGCTGGCAATGGATACTGCCGCCGGTAGCGCCACTTCCACTCCCCTTGGGGCTCTGGCCAAGAACCTCTACCAGCTGCACGGCGGTGATGACGACAACCGCCGGCTGGACTTCTCCAGTATCCAGAACCTGTTCCGGCGACCTGCGGGCGACTGACTCGGCGGGCAACTTGATGTGTATCAAGAGGGAGCCCGTCCCGCCTCAGTAGGCTTGCACCAACGATTTACCACAGGTGTGAAGAAATGGTGCAGGCCGATTCCGTGCCCAGTGCGGCGCTTCTCAATCGCTACGGCTCTTCCTGTCCGCGCTACACGTCCTACCCCACTGCGGACCGCTTTGGGGCGCTGGGCGGGGCCGAGCCCTGGGCGGCGCTGAAAGATATACGCGCGCTCTCTCTCTATGTGCATATCCCGTTCTGCCGTTCCCTCTGTTACTTCTGTGCCTGTAACAAGGTGGTGACCCAGCAATATGGGCTGGCGTCCAGCTACCTGGAGCAGCTGCTGGCGGAGGCCCGCAGTTATCGCGACCGGGTAGCCGATGTCCCGGTCGTGCAGTTGCATCTGGGTGGCGGCACACCCACCTTCCTCAATGACGGCGACCTGCACCGGCTAGTCGAGGGGCTGGGGGAGACATTCAATCTCGGTGGCGAGGGGCGTGAATACGGCATTGAGGCGGATCCCCGTACTCTGGAGCTCGAGAGTCTCGCCACCCTGCGCGAGCTGGGTTTCAACCGCCTGAGCCTCGGCATCCAGGATTTTGACCTGACCGTTCAGCGGGCCATCAACCGTATCTGTACCGCCGAGCAGGTCCGGGAGCTGACCGACGAGGCGCGCCGGCAGGGCTTTGAGTCCATTTCCTACGATCTGATTTACGGCCTGCCGCACCAGAACCTGGATACGCTGCGGGGGACTATCGATCAGGTCATGGAACTGGCGCCGGACCGTATCGCCCTGTATCACTATGCCCACCTGCCTGAGCGCTTCAAAGCCCAGCGCCTGATCGATACCGACGCGGTGCCGGGTGCCGCGGAAAAGGTGGAGATGCAGCTGGCCGCGGTGCAGGCACTGGAAGAGGCCGGTTACGACTACCTGGGCATGGACCACTTTGCCCGTCGCGATGACAGCATGGCCAGAGCCGCCCGCGATGGCGAACTGCAGCGCAATTTCCAGGGCTATACCCTGATGCCCGCCGATGCGTTGGTGGGGCTCGGGGCCTCGGCGATCAGTTACAGCGCCGATGGCTACTGGCAGAATCATCACCGCCTCAAGGACTACAACGCGGCGATCGCCGAGCGGCGTTCCGCCGTGTTCCGCGGCTGGCAGCTCTCTGCCGATGACCGCCTGCGCCAGTATGTGATCATGGAGCTGATGTGTCGGCTCAGCCTGGACAAGTCCGAGGTGGCCCGCCGTGCGGGTGCAGCCTTTGACGACTACTTTGCCGCCGAGAGGGCGAGGCTGGAACCACTCAAGGCCGATGGCCTGATCGAGGAAGATGCCGATCGGCTGTGGATCACTCCGCTGGGGCGCTGGTTTGTACGCCACGTGGCTGCCGCTTTCGATGCTTACCTGGCCCGTCGGCAGGAAACGCCGCGCTATTCGAAGGTGATCTGATGGGTTGCGACAGCTCTGCGCCGAGGCGTTACAATGGCGCTTTATCACCCAGTGTCGATGGCCCGCCCATGAAAGATGCGCTCTCAGCGGTAAATTGCGGAAACTGTTCGGTCAGGCGACTGTGCCTGCCTGCGGACCTGTCTGCCGAAGAGATCGACCGCCTGGAAAAAATCACCGGCAAGCGACGCGTGTTGCGGGCCGGAGAGACCCTTTATCGGGCCGGCGATCCGTTTGCCAACCTGTTTGCAATCCGCTCCGGTAGCTTCAAGTCCACGGTTATCGCCGCTGACGGCGATACCCAGGTCACGCACTTTGCGCTGCCGGGAGAACTGCTGGGACTGGATGCTTACAGTGGGCGCATGCACTCGAGCTTTGCCGAGGCCCTGGAAGACAGTTCCGTCTGTGTGCTGCCTTTTGCCCAGTTAGAGGGGCTTGCCCAGGAGGTGCCGGCACTGCAGCACCAGATCTACAGCATCTTCTCGGAAGAGCTGAAAAAAGAGAACGAAACCCTGCTGTTGTTGGGCAAGCGCTCCGCCGAAACGCGCATGGCGGCGCTGCTGATGAATATTTCCAGCCGTTATTCCCGTCGCGGTTATTCCGCCACCGCTTTCGTACTGTCGATGCCGCGCACTGATATCGCCAATTATCTGGGGCTGACGGCCGAGACCGTCAGCCGGCTGCTGACCAAGTTCCAGCGCGAGAAGGTGATCGCCGTGCGCGGTCGAGAGGTGGAAATCCTCGATTTGATCGCACTCAGTGAACTGGCGGGCACTCACTGTAGTTACGAAGATGCCGGCGCCTAAGCGCCGGCCTTTTCCTCCTCTTCTTTATTTCCGCCGCTTTTTTCAGCTACTGACAGCCACTCTAGAGCGTTGCAACGCTCCTCGAAGTAATGGGTTTCCGCTGCGGTAAACCAACCGGCGACTTTGGTTGCCAGCTCCTGCCAGCCTTCAACTCCGATCACCGCGATATGGGAAAACTCGCTGCCATGGCGCAGGCCAAGTTTCAGGTCGTCCCACGCCGCGCGCAGTTCCCAGCCACGCAGTTCTGTCACATCCACCAGCGCCTTGACGCGCGGATTGGCGACGGCACTCAATGCGCTTTCCAGCATCGGCGTGATGATCTCGTAGTCCTCGTGCGTGAGCTTGCCTATCACCTTGATGTAGAGAAAGAACTCGGCGCCGATACGTTCGATTCCGATGGAAAGCCCGTGATTTTCAGTTTTGCTCACCGTCTTTTACTCCCTGTGTTGTTTTTTTTCCGCTAAAAAATTGATTCAGGCGCTGGCGCGTTCGGGTTCGTAGAGGTCAACGATGTAGTGATGCAGGGATTCATACAGCCTTTTGAGGTCTGAGCTGAACAGAGGGTCCTGCTGGTTTCTTATCTGTGTTTCCACGTGCTTCCAGTCTTCTGTAGTGAGCATCGCTGCCAGCTGGGGGAATATGTGCTGGTTTTCCCGCTGCATATGGGCCCGCTGAAGCTGCAGGTAATCGCGAGTGGCGCGCAATAACCGGCTGCGCTCTACGGCCGCATCGTTGGCGACGGCATAGAAGAGCGCGCTCATGCGCCGGGTGGCGGCTGTGATTGAGCGGTGTTCCCTCTGGGTAATCTCAATTGCCTCGCGATCTGCATCGGGCTTTTCCAGTAGCCGCTTCATCGCCAGATCCTCAACCGGGTGATGCCAGCGATCCGGGTAGATGCTCATATAGTCGAGAGCATCCAGAATCAGGCTCAGGGTGTCGGGGTCCCGGTCCCGCCGTGAGAGGTCGCGCAACAGCCGGTCAAATGCGTTGAGCAGTTTCTGCATATTGTGATGGTCATCGCAAAGTTGGCGGTAGAGGTGGTGCATGGCGATCTCCCTTGGATGCAGCGCGAGTGGTTCAGCGTCATTCTGGAAGAGTGGAGTGGAGGGCACTTGACCTGGATCAACTGGCTCGGTGATCGGCGCCTGCCTCCCCTTGCCCGAGGATGTCGCCTGCGGCAGGGGGGAGTGGGTTACGGGGCAATGGCCGGCCGCCGAATAGAGCATCGGCGGGGCTTCTCAAAGCTCTGTGAAAGTGAAACTCTGATTGAAATTCAGAAGAAATAATCTTCCAGATCGATCTGCTGCCAGTCGTAGACCAGCTCTAGTTCTTCATTTGCTACCAGAATGATTTGCTGGGGTTCCAGGCAGTTTGAGCCGGCGATCTGTGAGATACAGCTGGAGCCCTGAACCGAGAGTCTCTGGCCGAGATAGTCCTTGTAATCCAGCTGGGGCATGGCGCTCAGGAATACGCGTTCACCGCTGTTGCTCGACAGGTAAAAGCGGTTTTCTTCTTTGTTCAATGTGCCGCTGAAAGTGTTTGTGTCTGTAGCCCGATTGCTCGTACAGGCGCTGACCAGTAGACAGGAAAGGAGAGGGATAATAATGCGCACGGTGTAGCCCCTTATTGTTTGTGATTATGTTTTTATCTTTTTCTGACATGGCGTTAATTGGCCGTAAGGCAGGGTAACGAGAAAAGGTGACGGGTTGATGGCGATTTTGTTGCAGCGATGCCGTCCCATTGATTTGCATCAAGAGCTCCGCCGCTGCGCCCTTTACTCTTTACCTGTCTCGCCCAGGTCGATGGCATCGACATAACAATAACCGGGTGTTTCCACAGGGGCGGGGCAATCTTTATCGATTGATCCTTTTCAGGTTTATGGAGAGCCCAATGAGATTCCTTGCTGCACTGGCAACTGTATTTCTATCTGCACCCGCACTGGCCTACCAGCCGGGCGAAGTCATTCTACGCACGGGGGCGGCCACGGTGAGTCCGGATGTGAGCTCCAGTGCACTCTCTCTCGGCGGTACAGAACGGGCTGGCACTGCGGTGGAGGTTGAAGACGGTTCCGCGCTCGGCATCACGACCACGCTAATGCTCACCAATCGCTGGGGTGTGGAGCTGGTGGCTGCGAGTCCTTTCAGTCACGATCTCGCGGTATCAGGCCTCGGTGAGAAATTTGATCTCGGTGAGGCGACGCACTTGCCGCCCACGCTGCTGGTGCAGTACTACCCGCAACTGCCGCTGGCCGATATCCAGCCCTATTTTGGCCTTGGGGTTAATTACACGATTTTTTTCGAAGAAGAAGTCAGTAGCGAAGCCAATAATCTATTTGCAACTCTTGGAGCTTCTGGCAATGCCGATATCTCCCTGGAGGACTCTGTCGGTCTGGCAGCGGAAGCGGGTGTGGATTTTGCCTTTGGCGCGGACAAGCGCTGGTTGTTCAACCTGTCTGTGTGGTGGATGGACATCGATACCGATGCTGAGGTGAAAGTGCCCGGTGTTGGATCGATTACGGCAGAAGTTGAAGTGGACCCGCTGGTCTATATGGCCGGTCTCGGTTACCGGTTCTGATTCCCCGAACCATCGGCGTCTGACCCGGGTAGTTACCCGGGTCTTTGCTTTTCGGGCCCGCAAAAAAGGCTCCGCGCCTCCGGAACCAATCGAGTCAGCCGGTAGTCAGAGAGAGCCCTGCGGCGTTTACTGCGCACGATTGTGACTCTGGTAACTGTTCTGCGGGATAAAACGCGGCTAGAATCCGCGCAAAATTTCTTGGACAACAAGTATTGGGGAAATCCTATGCGTAAGATTGCTACCGGCGCCGCTGCGCTGCTGCTGGCTTGTTCTGCTGGCGTCAATGCCCAGAGTCAGGGAACCGCTTACTGGGGCGTGACTGCTGGCCTGATGGATATCGACGTCCGCAACGCAGACAGCCCGTTCAACGTCGGCCTGCGCGGCGGTTACACCCTGCCTTCCGGCTGGGGCTTCGAGGCGGAGTACACCAACTCCCTGATCAGCGGTGAAGCGGACGTGTTCCAGAACGACGTCGACATCGATGTGCAGACTCTGGCCGGTTACGGTACCTACCGCTCCTACGGCGACATCTACTTCAAGGGCCGCCTGGGCCTGCTGTACGAAGACGTAAGCGTCGGCAGCGCCAGCAGCGACGACACCGGTATCTCCCTGGGTGGTGGCATCGGTTTCGACATGAGCCCGAACACCAATGTCGAGCTCGAGTACACCATGATCGAGGAAGACATCGGTTTCTGGTCCGGCACCATGACCCTGACCTTCTAAGATCCTCTCTAATGCGGCCTTCGGGCCGCGTTTTCGTTCTGGCGCACTGGACTCCGCCTTGGTGTACAATGCGCGCCTTTCTAGAATACCCAAGCTTTCGGTGGCGGCCCCGGCTCGCGCTATGTCTCATTGTGATGGCCTGCGATTCCGGCCCCGCGGTATGGTCGCTCCCGATGCACCCAGTCAGTAATCAGCTCGCTTTACCGAGGGAAAACCATGTTTGATTCATCAGTCACACTTTCCTCCTTTGACCCGGAAGTCTGGGAAGCCATCGAGGAGGAGAATCGCCGTCAGGAAGAGCATATCGAGCTGATTGCCTCCGAGAACTACACCAGCCCGATGGTGATGGAGGCTCAGGGCAGCTCCATGACCAACAAGTACGCCGAAGGGTACCCGGGCAAGCGCTACTACGGTGGCTGTGAGTTTGTGGACAAGGTGGAAGTGCTGGCGATCGAGCGTGCCAAGGAGCTGTTCGGTGCTGACTATGCCAACGTGCAGCCGCACTCCGGCTCCCAGGCCAACGCGGCCGTATACCAGGCCCTGTGCGAGCCGGGCGATACCGTACTGGGCATGAGCCTGGCCCACGGTGGCCACCTGACCCACGGTGCCCGTGTGAACTTCTCCGGCAAGATCTACAACGCGGTGCAGTACGGCCTGAACCCGGAAACCGGTGAGGTGGACTACGAGGAAGTGGAGCGCCTGGCGCTGGAGCACAAGCCGAAGATGATTGTCGGTGGTTTCTCCGCATACAGCCGCATCATGGACTGGGCACGTTTCCGCGAGATCGCCGACAAAGTCGGCGCCTACCTGCTGGTGGATATGGCCCATGTTGCTGGCCTGGTTGCAGCCGGTGAATACCCGTCCCCGATCCCCCACGCCGACGTAGTGACTTCCACCACCCACAAGACTCTGCGCGGCCCGCGCGGCGGTATCATCCTGGCCCGCGCCAATGCCGAGATCGAGAAGAAGCTCAACTCTGCCGTGTTCCCGGGCGGCCAGGGCGGCCCGCTGATGCACGTAATTGCGGCCAAGGCGGTTTCCTTCAAGGAAGCCATGAGCCCCGAGTACAAGGAATACCAGAAGAAGGTGGTAGAAAACGCCCGCGCCATGGCGGAGACCTTCCTGGATCGCGGTATCAACATCGTTTCCGGTGGTACTGACGACCACCTGATGCTGGTGGATCTGATCGGCAAGGAATACACCGGTAAGGATGCGGATGAGGCCCTCGGCCGCGCCAATATCACGGTGAACAAGAACGCGGTCCCGAACGACCCGCGCTCCCCGTTCATCACCAGCGGCCTGCGTGTTGGCACCCCGGCCATCACTACTCGCGGTTTCGGTGTGGCCGAGACCCAGCAGCTGACTCACTGGATCTGTGACCTGCTGGATGCCCTGGAGAAGGGCGATGCCGAGGCGACGATCGAGGACGTGAAGCAGAAGGTGCTCGATATCTGCGCCAAGTTCCCGGTCTACAAGAAGGCCTGATCTTCTCGGTCCATCAAAAAGCGGCTCATTGAGCCGCTTTTTTTGTGCCTGGAAATTGCCGGTCATCCCCGGCTGTTTACCCACCTGAGGCGGCGTCCGCCCTCAATCGGCAATTTCTCAAATTGCAGTATTTTTTCCCGCTTTTGTGAACTTTTTCGAATCATTGTTCGATTTTTTCGGGCAGCTATGTAGAATAACGCGAAACATATTTCTAATCTGAATAAAAAAGCAGCCTGCTATCGCTAGAGCTGTAAGGGTTTTGGGAAGCTATTCCGCTGCTTTCCAGCCCGGTTGCACGCTGCGCTAAGGATCGGATTCACCAGCGGCCCTGAGGTTCGAGGGCCGGAAACTTACTGGCTTTAGGAAGAAGAAAATGAAGAGCCGAAAGTCCCTTTCCCCCATCGCAGGTCTCCTGCGCCGTCTGCGCGCTGCCGAGGAACTCTCCGACAAGACCGGCATTTCTGCTGACGAGAGTCTGGATATCATCAATCAGGGCGCCAAGCTCGCGGGCAAGAATGCCTCCGAGGAAGGTCGCCGCCAGTTCCTCAAGCAGCTGGGCCTGGGCGCCGCCGTACTGGGCACCGCCGGTGCTGCCAGTACCGTTTCCCGTCCTGCGCAGGCAATCGCCGGCGGAGCTACCGATCCGGGTCGGGTGGCCATTATTGGTGGCGGCATCGCCGGTATCCGCTGCGCCCACCGCCTGTATCAGTACAACGGCGCCACCTCAAAGGTGTTTGAGGGCAATACCCGTCTCGGCGGCCGTGTAAATACCAACCGCAGCATCTTTGGTCGCCCGGTGGAGCGCGGTGGTGAACTGATTTCTACCGAGCACACCTATGCCCGTAACCTGGCCAGCCAGCTGGGCCTGGACGTCGAGGACGTAAACGGCAACGCGGTACCCGGCGGTAATGAACTGTATTACGTCAACGGCCAGCACTATACCGAGCACCAGCTGAACGAAGAGTGGCGCGAGGTCTACAAGATCTTCAAGCGCGCCCAGCATGATGCCCCCTGGGTGCCCACCTACGAGTGGAACAACGAATTCCATCGCGAGCTGGACTACATCGATGTGAACAGCTGGCTGGACCATGTCGGCATTGGGGCCAACTCCAATATGGGGCAGGTATTCCAGGCGGACATCGTTGCCGAATATGGCATCCAGCCGGAGGCCACTACCGCTCTGAACCTGATTTACCTGCTGGCATGGAACCCGGTCAATACTGCCCTGCCGCTGGCCGGTACCGATGAGCGTTTCCGCATCGCTGGCGGTAACGATCAGCTGGTAACGCGCATGGTGGAGGAGCTCCCTGAGGGCACTGTTGAAACAGGCCGCAAGCTGGTGGCCATCAAGGGTGACCTGAATGGCCCGTATCAGCTGACCTTTGAAGACGGATACGAGTACAACTGTGATCGCCTGGTGCTGGCGATGCCGTTCTCCATGCTGAAAGATGTGGATATCGATGCGCGCATCTACGGCGGCTTCCGTCCGCAGAAGCGCATGGCCATCGAGCGCATGGCATTTGGTTCCAACGGCAAGCTGGCTGTGCACGGCGCAACCCGTCCCTGGACCCAGCCCACTGTGATCAACGGTCAGCAGTTCACTCCGAACGGCGTGACTTATGTCGGTCGCCCGGAACTGTTCGACACCTGGGATTCCACCTCCGTTACCGGATCCACTGATGGCATTCTGGTGAACTTCTTCGGCGGTGATTACGGCAAGGAGATCGGTAGTGATACTCCGTTTGCCGCGCCGAGCAACAAAGATCTAAACCACTTCTTCGGTATCGTGGATAAGGTATTCCCCGGTACCAGTGACGCGTTTACCGGCAAGGCGATGCTGTCCAAGTGGGCGGCCAACCCCTGGTCCAAGGGCTCCTACTCTACCCAGACCTTCGGTGATTACACCGAGTGGTGGGGTGCCGCTGGCCTGAAGGAAGGCAACATCCACTTCTGCGGCGAGCACACCGCCCTGGAAATGTTTGGCTACATCGATGGTGCCATCAGCACCGGTGAGCGTGCGGCCCAGGAAATCCATCAGGGCTGAGCCCGATTCCCTCGAGTCCGTCTCAATACGGTACTCGGGGGAGTGCCACTCAACTTCCACTGAGTTAGAGTTGTCTTTCAGTGGTGGTGCGGCCCGGTTGGTTCCATTGCGAATGATCCGGGCCTTGGTTGCTTCAATGGAGTTGTCGAACCGCGCAGCGACTTCTTCAACTTGAGTGAACCATTCGTAACAGTAACAGTGGTTTTCTGCGGGGGCAGGGGGCCAACTGGAGGTGAAAGTGAAAGCAAGGAATTTGCTGTTGTGCGCACTGTCGCTGGTGTCGGCACTGGCCGGGCTGGTCGAGGCCCGGGAACTTCACGTCGCCAACTGGTCTGATTACATCGGCGAAAATACCCTTGCCCGGTTCGAACAGGAAACGGGTATCCGGGTCCATTATTACGAGTTCGATGATATCGAAGAGCTCGAGCAGGTGTGGATCAGCGAAGGGCGTCAGTTCGATATCATCATTCCCGGTTCCGAGAGCCTTGCCGGCTATATCAAGGCCGGCCTGCTCGCCCCTCTGGACCGCAATCGGCTTCCCCGCTGGTCCGCCAATGATCCCCGCTTCCTGGAGCGCCTGCAGGTCTCCGACCCCGAAAATCGCTACGCTTTTCCGTTTCTCTGGGGCACCGTCGGGATCGGCTACAACGTGGCCGCCGTGCGTGAGGCCTTTGGTGGCCGGCTGCCGGATGACAGCTGGGACCTGCTTTTTGATCCGGAGCGCCTGGCCAAGCTCGATCACTGTGGAGTGACCTTGCTGCGTTCGCCGGAGGAGATCTTCGATGTGGGTCTCAAGTACATCGGTAAAGATCCCAACAGCATGAGCCGGGCACACCAGTTGATGGTGGCCAACCTGCTGGCAAAAGTGCGGCTCCATGTGACCGACTTCGATTCCGGTGATTATGTGGAGAACCTGGCCAGCGGCAAGCACTGCCTCGTGCATGGCTGGAGCGGTGACATCCTGCAGGCCCAGGCGGAAGCCCGGGAGATGGGCAATGACTCCGAGATCCGCTATATCACTCCCCGAGAGGGCTTTCCCATCTGGATCGATGTGGTAGCGCTGACAGCCGCCGCCCCCAATTCCGATGAGGCCTATGCCTTTATGAATTACCTGATGCGCCCGGAGGTGATCGCCGAGGTCAGCAACGAATTGCAGTACGCCAACGCCAACCTGGAGGCTCGGGCTCTGGTGGAAGACGCTCTGCTGGCGAACCCGATTATTTACCCCGATACCGAAAATCTGGGCAATGCCTGGCTGGCAGCGCCAACTGATGGTGAAGTCGTCGCCCTGCGCCAGCGTCTCTGGCAGCGCATCATCGAGCGCGAGAAGCTTTAACTCCCTTCCCCTCTCTACCGCGCTGGCGCCCTGTCGGGCGCCGGCTATGGTAAACTGCGGCCCATTTTCTGATAGGGCCATACTCCCATGCACTGTCCTTTCTGCAGCGCAGAAGAAACCAAGGTCGTGGATTCAAGGCTCGTGGCCGAGGGTGACCAGGTTCGCCGCCGCCGCGAGTGCCTCGAGTGCCACGAGCGGTTTACCACCTTTGAGACCGCCGAGCTGCTGCTGCCTCGCGTGATCAAGGAAAACGGCCAGCGTGAGCCCTTCAATGAGGACAAGCTCCGTGCGGGCATCCAGCGGGCAGTGGAGAAGCGTCCGGTCAGCACCGAGCGGGTGGAATCCGCAGTCGCCCAGATCAAGCACGCCCTGCAGGCCACCGGTGAGCGCGAGTTGCCGGCGCGCACCGTCGGTGAGCTGGTCATGGAGCAGTTGCGTGAGCTGGACCAGGTGGCCTATGTCCGCTTCGCGTCGGTGTACCGGCGCTTTGAGGACGTGAGCGAATTCGCCGAAGAGATCGACCGCCTTACCACCAAGAAGCGCGCGGAGACCCCATGAGTTTTTCTCCTCAGGAACTGATGGCCCGGGCAATTCAACTGGCGGAGCGCGGCCTCTACACCACTATGCCTAACCCCCGAGTCGGCAGTGTCGTCGCCGATGCCGAGGGCAATATCCTCGGTGAGGGCTGGCATCGCCGCGCCGGGCTACCCCATGCAGAGATCGAAGCGCTGGCTGATGCCGGTGATCGGGCGCGGGGTGCCACCGTGTACGTCACCCTGGAACCCTGCAGTCATACCGGCAAGACCGGCCCCTGTGCCGATGCGCTGATTGAAGCCGGTGTGGCCAAAGTGGTCTTCGGTATGGAAGATCCCAATCCGGCCGTGGCCGGCAGCGGACTGCAGAAACTGAAAGACGCTGGCATCGAGGTCGAGGGGCCGCTGCTGGAGGAGCAGTGTCGGGCCCTGAATCCCGGTTTTATCAAGCGCATGAACCTCGGACTGCCCCTGGTGCGCAGCAAATCTGCCATGAGCCTGGACGGTCGCACGGCCATGGCCAGCGGTGAGTCCAAATGGGTGACCGGCCCGGCGGCGCGCGCCGACGTCCAGCGGCTGCGGGCGCGCAGCTGTGCCATCGTCACCGGGGTGGAGACGGTGCGCTTCGACAATCCGAACCTCAATGTGCGCGCCGATGAGATGGCTCTCGAGCTGCTCGCGGCAGAATCCGCGGCCGAAGTGCAGCCACTGCGCGTCATCGTTGACAGTCGACTGCGCACCCCGGCCCGGGCCTTTATATTGCAAGGTGACGCCCCCACATTGGTGGTCACAACGCCGGGTGCGGATCCCGAGCGGCGCCAGCGCCTGGAAAAGGCCGGTGCCGAAGTGATCGAGCTGCCGGCAGACAGCGCTGGCCGTGTGGACCTGCTGTCCCTGTTGCAGGAGCTGGCCCGTCGCCAGTGCAACGAGGTTTTGGTTGAGAGTGGCGCCACCCTGTCGGGAGAATTTCTGTACCGCGGCCATGTGGATGAATTGATCGTCTACGTGGCGCCCAAACTGCTGGGCAGCACCGCTCGGCCCCTGTTCGAACTACCGATTGAACGCATGGGCTCGGTGTTGCCGATTACCATTACAGAGATGCGTGCTGTGGGGCACGACTGGCGTATTACCGCCACCACGGATATCGAGCGCTAGCGACGCCGCAATCGAACAACACCCAGAGGTGCCAGCGATGTTTACCGGCATTATTGAGGCCGTCGGCCGGATTACCGAACTCAAGCCCCAGGGGGGAGACCTGCGTGTTCGGGTAGAGAGCGGCAAGTTGGATCTGACCGACGTGCAGCTCGGCGACAGCATCGCCACCAACGGTGTCTGCCTGACGGTAGTGGAACTGCCCGGTGATGGTTATTGGGCGGATGTTTCCGCCGAAACGCTGGCAGTGACGACCGTCGGCAACTGGAAAATGGGTGACCGGGTCAACCTGGAAAAGGCGCTGACGCCCCAGACCCGCCTGGGTGGGCATATCGTCAGTGGCCACGTGGATGGCATCGGTGAGGTCGTGTGGCGCAAGCGCGAGGCGCGTGCAGAGCGGTTCCGCCTGCGAGCGCCGGCTGAGCTGGCAAAATATATTGCCCACAAGGGCTCCATCACTGTCGACGGTACCAGCCTGACGGTGAATGCGGTGGAAGGTGCCGAGTTCGAGCTCACCATCGTGCCGCACACGCTGCAGGAAACCATTATGGGTGGCTATCAGGCAGGCTCCCGGGTCAACCTGGAAGTGGATCTGATCGCCCGTTACCTGGAGCGGTTGCTGCTCGGAGACAAGGCCGCCGAGCCACAGAGCGAGGGGCTGACGGTGGAATTCCTGGCACAACACGGGTTTTACAAACCGTGACTCGTTGAGGGGCAGCCCAGCTACCGGGCAGTCCCTTGCGAGACACGCGGTGAATACATCCCTGTAGGCTTGTCGGCGAGATCCTTCTCGCCGACAGTCCCGCAAGGGACTGCCCGGTAACAGGGCCTTCACATCAAAGATTGAGAGTTTTATGGAACTGAATACGGTTGAAGAACTGATCGACGACATCCGCCAGGGCAAGATGGTGATCCTGATGGATGACGAAGACCGCGAAAACGAGGGTGACCTAGTGATGGCGGCGGAGCAGGTGCGCGCCGAAGACATCAACTTCATGGCCACCCACGCCCGCGGCCTGATCTGCATGCCCATGACCCGCGAGCGCTGCGAGCAGTTGGATCTGCCGCTGATGTCCCGGGACAACGGCGCACAGTTCAGCACCAATTTCACCGTTTCCATCGAGGCGGCAGAAGGGGTGACCACCGGTATTTCCGCCGCCGATCGCGCCCGCACAGTGCGCGCCGCGGTAGCGCGCAATGCCAAACCCAGCGATATCGTACAGCCGGGCCATATCTTCCCGATCATGGCGCAGCCCGGCGGTGTGCTGAGTCGCGCCGGTCATACCGAGGCGGGCTGTGATCTCTCGCGCCTGGCAGGGTTCGACCCCTCGGCGGTGATCGTGGAGATCATGAACGAGGACGGCACCATGGCGCGCCGCCCGGATCTCGAGACCTTCGCCAAGAAGCACAACCTGAAGATCGGAACCATCGCCGACCTGATCAACTACCGCGCCCTGAACGAAAAGACCGTCGAGTGCACCAATGAGCGCCAGGTGCACACCGAGTTTGGTGAATTCAAACTGCGTACTTACCTGGACAAGGCCCGCCGTGAACGCCATTTCGCGTTCATTCTCGGTGAGCCCACGCCGGAGCAGCCGACCCTGGTGCGGGTACATGTGGCCAACACCCTGCGTGATGTACTGACCATCCGCCGTGGCGACGAGAAGTTCGAGCCGTGGACCTTCCGCCGTGCCATGGAGCGCGTCGCCAAAGAAGGCAAGGGTGTGGTGGTGGTGATCTGCCACAACGAGACCACCGAGGAGATCGAAGAGAGTATCGACTGGCTGATCAGCGGTAAGCAGCAGCGTCCAAGTTCCGATCTGGTCTACAAGCAGGTGGGCACCGGTTCGCAGATCCTAAGGGACCTCAAGGTGCGCAAGATGCGCCTGATGAGCGCACCGTTCAAGTTCAACGCCATTTCCGGTTTCGACCTGGAAGTGGAAGAAATCATTAACGCCGGGGACGCCTGAGCCCCGCGCAGGACCCATACCGGGCTGAATTAAAACCGGCCCGCCCGCTGAGAAATGGAAAACAGACCATGAGCAACATCCAAACCATCGAAGGCGATTTCGTGAACTGCGGCGGTAAGTACGCACTGCTGGTAAGCCGCTGGAACAGCTTTGTGGTGGAGAGCCTGAAAGACGGCGCCCTGGACACCCTGCGCCGCAAGGGTATCAAGGATGAGGACATCACCATCTACTATGCACCGGGCGCCTTTGAGTTTCCCCTGGCGGCCAAGAAGCTGGCGGCCACTGGCAAGTTCGATGCGATCATCGCCCTCGGCGCTGTGATCCGCGGCGGTACCCCGCACTTCGAATACGTCGCCGGCGAGTGCACCAAAGGTCTGGCCCAGGTCTCCCTCGACGCGGGCGTACCGGTGACCTTCGGCGTACTGACAGTGGATTCCATCGAGCAGGCCATCGAGCGCTCCGGTACCAAAGCCGGCAACAAGGGCTGCGAGGCCGCCGAGACTGCGCTGGAGATGGTGTCCCTGCTGGGCAAAATCTAGGGAACTCTGAAAGCTACTGCGCGTGTGCCTGGCGGCGGCCGGCGGTGCTGGTGCGCCAGCCCGGCCGGAATGCAACATGTACTAGCTGTACACTCCGCTTCCTCCGCTCCGGCGGTCACCACCAGGCACGCGCTCGCTACGCTTTACAGAGTCCCCTCTCGTGACTTTTCAATTTAGAGAACGGCATGGCCGCTCGAACTAGGTAATTATCGGAATTGACAATGACCGTTACCGCATCTGCGCGCCGCAAGGCGCGCCACTACGCCATGCAGGCCCTTTACCAGTGGCAAATGGCTGGCGCCAGTCTCAATGCCATTGAGGCCGAGTTTCGCACTGACAATGACATGAGCAAGACGGACGTGGATTACTTCCACGACCTGTTCCATGGCGTGGCAAAGAACCTCGATGAAGTCGAAGGGGCCTTCGTGCCGCACCTGGACCGTAAAGTCGACGATCTGGACCCGGTTTCCCGGGCCCTGCTGCGCATGTCCACCTACGAGCTGAAAAACCGTATCGACGTGCCCTACAAAGTCGTGATCAACGAGGCGGTGGCACTGGCGAAGAAATTCGGCCCCACCGACGCTTTCAAGTACATCAACGGTATTCTCGACAAGACCGCCGCCGACCTTCGTCCGGCGGAAGTGAAAGCGGACAAGCAGTAAACCGCGATGAGCCGCGTCGGTGAGTTCGACATCATCCGCGATTACTTCGCCGGCGCGCCCACCAGCCAGAGCGTGGTGCTCGGTATTGGCGACGATTGTGCCCTGTTGCAGCCACCACCGGGCTCAATACTGGCCACCAGTGTTGATACCCTGGTGGCGGGGCGCCACTTTCCCGAGGGTGCCGATGCAGCCAAGGTCGCCAGCCGCGCGCTGCGGGTTAACCTGAGCGATCTGGCGGCGATGGGCGCGAAACCCCTGTGGTTTACGCTGGCGCTGACGTTGCCCGCGGCAGATCGGAAGTGGCTGGAGCGGTTCTCCCGCGGTCTCCTGGAAACCGCGCGGGAATACGGAATCTCGCTGGTGGGTGGAGACACCACTGCCGGCCCCCTTTCGATCACGGTGCAAGTGACGGGACACGCGCAGAAGCCCCTGCGGCGCGATGGCGCCGGTGCCGGTGATGGGGTTTACGTCTCCGGCCCCCTGGGGGCTGCGGCCGCGGCGCTGCCGGTGGTGCTCGGCGAGAGAAAGGTCGATAGCGAATTGCGCCAGGCGGCCGAGGCGGCTTTTTACTGGCCGGAGCCGCAACTACAGCTGGCGCAGTCCATCGTCCCGCTGGCCACTGCCGCGATCGATATTTCCGATGGCCTGCTCGCCGACCTGGGGCATATCTGCCGCGCCAGTGGCGTGTCCGCCGAGCTGGATATCGAGGCGCTGCCGGTGGCGGCACTGGCCCGGGAACTGACCCCCGAACAAGCCCGTGAATTGGCTGCGACCGGAGGCGATGATTATCAGCTCTGTTTCACCGTCCCTAAAGGTGACGTGCCCGAGCTGGAGAGGATGAATACCGGTGCGGTGCGCATCGGCACCCTGATACCGGCATCCGGGGAACCGCAGGTACTGGCGCGCCGTCACGGCCAGAGTTGGACACCGAAACACCCGGGCTACCAGCACTTTTGACGAACAGTAACTGCGCCGGTGGCGCACAGGGCAAACGGAACAGCAGAACTCGATGAACCAGCCAACCTTTTCCCAGCTGTTGCGCAGCCCGACCATGCTACTGGCCTTCGGCTTTGGCTCCGGCCTCGCCCCGAAAGCCCCCGGGACCTTTGGCACCCTGGCCGCAATTCCACTCTGGTGGCCGCTGCAGCACTTGTCGCCGGCCCTGTACCTGGGCGTGGTGATCGTCACGGGTCTTTTGGGCTGCTACCTGTGTGGCGCAGCGTCGCGGCAGATGGGTGTGCACGACCACGGTGGTATCGTCTGGGACGAGATGGTCGGTTACTGGCTGACCATGTTTATGGCGCCAGCCGGGTGGGGATGGGCCCTTTACGGTTTCGTGCTGTTCCGGATTTTTGATATCGCCAAACCTCAGCCCATCGGCTGGGTGGACCGGCGCGTGCACGGTGGTGTGGGTATCATGCTGGACGATATACTGGCGGCCGTTTATGCGGCGCTGATCCTGCAGTTGACCGCTGTGATCATTGGTTAGGAAAGACCGATGGGAAAAATTGCCTCTCTCTTGCTGTTCATGCTGGTCGTCCCGGCTGCCCTGGCCCAGGAAGTACAGCTGAAGGCCCTTTTTGGCACCAGTGCCATGCTGGAAGTGGATGGTCAGCAACGGCTGTTGAAAGCCGGCCAGACCTCGCCCGAGGGTGTCAAACTGGTCGAGGCCAGCTCCGGTTATGCGGTGATCAGGCTTCAGGGCCGGCAGCAGAAGCTGACGCTGGACGCACCGGTGGCAGCCCGCTACGCGGAGGCATCCCGCGCCGAAGTACGCCTGATGCCGGATAGCCGCGGGCACTACAGTACCAGTGCCTGGGTCAACGGACGCCGGGTTCAAATGATGGTGGATACCGGTGCCACCAGTATTGCGTTCAACTATCCCATGGCCCGTCGCCTCGGTTTGAATCTGGAGCGGGCGAGACCGATCAGGGTGTCCACCGCCAGTGGTATCGCCAAGGCATATCGGCTGACCCTGGATAGCGTGACTATCGGTGGCATCAAGTTGCACAACGTGGATGCAACGGTACACGGGGGAGATTTCCCCGAGATTACCCTGCTGGGTAACAGTTTTCTCAGCCGAGTGGATATGCAGCAGCAACGCGGTGTGCTGATTCTGCGCGCCCGCAACTGACTTGTTTGACGGTGCACTGTGATCGCCGTCAGTGACTGAATGAGGTAAGAGTTTGACCATTCGTTTCGTGGAGTCTTCGAAATTGCCCACCCCCTGGGGCATGTTCGAAATGCACGGTTTCGAGGATACGGAATCCGGCAAGGAACACGTCGTCCTCACCATGGGTGATACGGATACCGACGAGCCGCTGCTGGCCCGTATCCACTCCGAGTGCCTGACCGGGGATGCGCTGTTTTCCCTGCGCTGTGACTGTGGCGCGCAGCTGCAGCACGCCATGCATCGCATTGCCATGGAAGGGCGCGGGGCGATCTTCTACCTGCGTCAGGAAGGTCGCGGCATTGGCCTGCTCAACAAGATCCGCGCCTACCACTTGCAGGACTGTGGTGCCGATACGGTAGAGGCCAACGAGCAGCTGGGCTTCGGTGCCGATATGCGGGATTACTCGATCCTGAAGGAAATGCTCAAGCACCTCGGGGCGAAATCCATCCGTCTAATGACCAACAACCCGCGCAAGGTGCAAGCGCTGGAGCAACTGGGCATCAAAGTGACCGAACGCCTGCCGCATCAGACCGGCCGCAACCCCCACAATGTGAAATACCTTTCAACCAAGAAGGGCAAGCTGGGGCATCTGTTCGAGGATGAGGACGAGACTGGTCCGCAAGAATAGGGCCCGGGGTTTATTGCTTCGATATAAAAAGGACGGCAGTGGCCGTCCTTTTTGGTTTAGTACCGAACCCCTTCAAAGCTCAGGACAGAGCCCTGCAGCAAAAAGTGAAGGTGAAGTGCCGGGACGGGTGTTTTGAACCGTCGGCGACAGGGACGTCGCCGACGGAGCGTACAAGGATGTATTCACAGCGTATTCAAAATACGCGTCCCGGTGCTTTGCCGCCACGTCACTCAATTGGGGGCGGGAGTCATCAAAACAGAAAGGGCGGCCAATTGGCCGCCCTTCATACTTTGCCATTACGGCAAAGTGATTACTCAGCCAGCAACTTCTCCACGCCCTGGTTCCGTCCCAGGACAAACACTGCGGTGGTGCGGCCGGGCAGACTGAAGGTGCCGGTTTCGCTATCGAAGGTCACATTACCCAGTCGTGGATCAGCGCTGTCCTGCTGCAGCGGGTGCAGGCGGTAGGGCAGGCCGGTGACAGCGTCGTGACTGAACGCTACTGTGTCGTTATCGCCGTTGAACAACACCAGGATGCGACGATTCTTGCCGTCGTACGTGCCCTCCGCATCATCCAGCTGCATGGCGATCAGGCCCGGTACCTGCTCGGGGCCGGTGTTCAGGAAGCTCACGTGGTCGATCACGGCAATCCCTGTCGGCAGGCGGAACAGCGGTGAGCTGTTGCGGATCGCCAGGTGCTCGCGGAACATCGCTGCAGTCCACAGGCGGTGGGATTTCTGCGGCGCGATATCCGGGTTCGCCAGCAGCGGCGCCATCAACGGCCACTTGTCCTCGTTCTTGTCCGCGATCGGCAGGCCCGCGCCCCAGTTGTCGGTCTCAAAGCTCCAATCCAGCGCGTTGAACCAGTCGCCCGAGTTGTAGCTGTCCCGGTCCATGGATTTGGAGCGCAGGAATTCCTGGCCGGCGTGGATGAACGGAATACCCTGGGCGAACAGCACCAGCGAGTTGCTGAATACCTGCATGCGCACCCGCTCTTCCAGGGAGGCGGTGGCGTTGGCCTTCAGCTGCACGCCATCGAACAGGGTCTCGTTGTCGTGGGCGGCGATGTAGTTGATGGATTCCTGTGGATCATCGACGTAGCCGGTGGGCTGGCCGTTGTAGATCAACTCAGCACCGAGGATGACGTTGCCCCAAGAATCCTGCAGTGGATAGTCGCGCAGGTTACCGGCCAGTGAGACACGGACCTTGTCCGCCAGGGTCAGCAGCGTCGCGCGCTCGTCCCAGCCACCGCTCTCTCCATTGAAGAGGCCGTTGGAGTCGGTAAAGAGGCCGGTGCCGAAACCCTGTTCCTCAAAGCCGCCGAAGGGGTTACCACCACGCACGCTGTCGCGCAGCCGGTCGTTGAAGGTGCCCACACCGGTGCCGGCCATATTGGACTGGCGGGCCTGCACAAAACGCGCATCGTTTGCCACTTCACCAAAGTTCCAGCCCTCCCCGTATAAGTACAGGCTGTTACCGTCCACGCCGTCCTCTTCCAGCGTCAGCGTTTGCAGGGCTGCACGGGTATTGAGGATATTGTCGCGGCTGTGGTGGCCCATCAGGTCGAAACGGAAACCATCCACCTTGTAGGCCTTGGCCCAGGTCATCATGGAGTCCACCATGAGCTTTTCCATCATGGTGTGCTCACTGGCGGTATTGGCGCAGCAGCTGCTCATCTCCACGCCGCCTTCCAGATTGCGACGGTGGTAATAGCCCGGCACGATCTTGTCGAGCACCGAGTTCTGGTACTGACCGAAGGAGCTGGTGTGGTTGTAGACCACGTCCATGACTACGCGCAGGCCGGAACGGCTCAGGGATTGCACCATCTCGCGGAACTCACGGATTCGCGCTTCACCGTCGGGATCGGTACTGTAGCTGCCCTCCGGCACAGTAAAGTGCAGCGGATCGTAGCCCCAGTTGAAACCGTCGGCATCGCGGATGGCGTTGACCGCCGCCTGTTGTTCGGTGCTGTCTGGTGCGAACGCGGAGAGGTCCGGCGTTTCCGCCTGGGCTTCGCGGTTTTCGTTCACAGTGGCAAAGTCGAATGCCGGCAGCAGGTGGACGTGGGTGAGGCCGGCGCGTGCCAGGCTGCCCAGATGCTCCATGCCGAGGCTCTCGCGCTCAGCGAAAGCGGCAAAGGTACCGCGCGCAGCCGCCGGCACCGTCTCATCCTCGATACTGAAGTCACGCACGTGTAATTCGTAAACGCTGATGTCTTCGGCATTCTCCAGTGCCGGTTTTTTTACCTGATCCCAGCCGGACGGTTTCAGGTCTGTGTCGTCCAGGTTTACCACCTGGCTCTTGCTGCTGTTCATGGACAGGCTGAGGGAGTAGGGGTCCGTTACCAGGTTGGTTTCGATCTGGCGGCTGAAATAGGAGTAGACCTCCACCTCATACAGGTAGAACTTGCGGTCCCAGCCTTTGTCGACGCTGGCAGTCCAGGTGCCGGTGTTTTCGTCGCGGGTCATCGGGACGACGGTATCGGCGCTTTCCTGGCCGGCGTCACTGAACAGATGCAGCTTTACCGAGCGGGCGGTGGGCGCCCAGAGTGTAAAGCCGACGTTGGCCTCACCGACGATCGCGCCCAGTTCACCGTCATAGGCAAAGCGGTCATCCAGTGCACCGGCCATTTGCACGCCGGTGGCATCGCGCAGCTTGCCGTCGGCGGAGTAGACCGCGAGCGCCAGCTGCTTTGTCACCAACTCTTCTGCTGATGGGGAATCTGCGGGCAGATCAAAGCTGTTGAAGTCGGACAGGTGTGGGAATTTCTGTGCGGCCTCGCCTGGCAGGGTGTCAGCGCGATATTGCAGGACCACGGCGCCATCACTGGCAACGCCGTCGGCAGTCAGCTGTAGCTCGGCATCGGCACTGTAATGGAGTTTGACGGTGTCGCCATCTTGCAGGCCGATGTTCCAGGCAAAGGAATCGGCGTCCACCCAGTGCGCTTTGTCGAGGCTCAGGTCGCCGCGGGGAATACCATCGGCGCTGACGGTTACCTGCTTGCTCTGGCTGTCGAAGGCGAAATAGATTTCGTCGTTGTCGCTGGCCACGGTAAAGGACACGTTGCTGCCATAGTTACCGTAGCTTTCACCCCAACCTTCGTTCAGCGCCACCTTGAACTCATAGTTACCGGCTCTCAAACCATTGGTGATGAAGGTGTAGATACCGTCGCCATCGGCATCCTGCATCCAGCTCTGCAGGCAGTCCGGCTGCCAGTCTCCGGGGCAGCCCAGCTGGTACTGAAAATTCCCGGCTACCGTGGCGATGGTGGAGTTGACGTTGTCCGTGATCCAGTGGGTCTCATGGTCGTAGATGAATTTTACTTCACGGCCTACGTCCAGGTTGAGTGGAATGTTACCGCCGTTGCGCCAGGCACCCTGGCCGTAGTTCTCGTCCCAGCTGCCATTCAACGCGGCCTTGTACTCCCAGTAACCGGCGGGAATGAAAAAGCTCCCCTGCCACTTGTCGTCGCTGCTGTCGTAGCCGAGCATGCTGGCGGCGCACTCCGGTTGCCAGTCACCGGGGCAGCCCAGCTGGCTCTGGATGGTGCCAGGAATGTTGACCGCGGTCGGGTCCGGAGTGTCGGCGGTATGTCCGGTCTGCTGGAAAGCGAGGATCAGTGCGCCCAGCGCAAAGGGGAGGCGGCTGCCTGCGGGAGTGTTCTTCATCAGTCGCATAATGGTTCCGGGGTTATTGTTATCTTCGGTTCGGGTATTCGGGGTACCACATACTTCTCCCCATCGGGTCATTGAAACCCGGCTGGAAATACGGGGCCTCCCACCCCCGGGGGAGGGAGGAAGGAAGTTGACTGGGGTCTAGAGAAAGGTTTGAGGGGTGTCACAAATTTTTTATAAAAACGTCACGGCACCGCAATCTGCCTGAGTGATCCTTACTCTCGAGTAAAACGCGTGCGGAACTTCTCCCAGCGTCTACACTCAAACCCATCAGATTTTCGTGGGTCGAGAAAGGTGATGCACCTGCGAGAATTTGGTACGAAAGCCGGCAATAGCCGGCTTTTCGCTTTTTGGGGGGGGGAATTGTCCGCCGTCGCAGGTGGTGCTACATTCTCCCTCTCAATTTTTACCAGCGGAGGACGTTCGATGATTGTGTGTTTCCTTCGCCGGGTTCCCCGCTGAACCGCGTCTGAGCCCGGCATTACGGTTTTTTCCTGACGTCGGGTTTCCCCTTCCCGGAAGCCTTCTATCCTAATCCTCTGTCACTGTGAGTCGCACAGTGACAATCAGTGCGCTGTGAGCGCCATGAGGTTCAGTATCGTGAGTCGATCATTGATTTCCCGCCGCTCCCCGTTTGGGCGCGGCAACAACCTATCAGAGCAGCCCAGGAAGGCACGCCCTCAATCTCCGCTGGATGCGCTGGGCTGGAAACCGTTTTTTCAGCAGCAGCTAAGCCTGGACGAGTACGAACACTGTGAGCCGGTGCGGGTGATGGCGGTCCATCGCAATCGCCTGGAAGTCGCCGGAGAGAGCGGCGAAAGTTCCCTCCCCCTGGAAAGCATCAGTCTACCCACGGCAGTGGAGTTGCGCCCCACCGTGGGGGACTGGCTGTTGCTGGAGCGGGAGGACGGCGGATATCGTCGCATGCTGGAGCGCAGCAGCCTGTTCAGGCGCATGGCGCCGGGCGCGGAGAGAGTGCAGCTGATCGCTGCCAATGTGGACAGCGTCTTGATCGTGGCGTCCTGCAATCAGGATTTCAATCTTTCCCGGATCGAGCGTTACCTGGCCCTGACCCGTGCGGCGGGCAGTCGCGCCTACCTGGTGCTGACCAAGGCTGACTTGTGTGCCGATACCGGCGAGTACCTGGAAGCGGTGAAGAGCCTGCGGGAGCTGCCGGTGATGGCGGTCAATGCCCTCGATGCCGACAGCGTCTCTTCCCTGCGCTCTTGGCTCGCACCCGGTGAAACGGTTGCTATGCTGGGCTCCTCTGGTGTGGGTAAGTCCTCACTGCTGAATTCCCTGTCCGGCGTACAACTGGCGGAAACCAGCGCAATCCGCGAGGACGACAGCAAGGGGCGGCACACCACGCGCCATCGCGCCCTGTACCCGCTGCCGGGCGGCGGATTGCTGCTGGACAGTCCCGGTATGCGCGAGCTAGGCCTCGCCGGTGGCGAGGAGGGGGTGGCAGCCGCCTTTGAGGATATCGATGCTCTGGCCCAGCAGTGCCGTTTCTCTGATTGTGCCCACGATGCGGAACCCGGCTGTGCGGTTCAGGCGGCGCTCGAGCGGGGTGATCTCGATGAGAGGCGGCTGCGCAACTGGCGCAAGCTGCTGCGGGAGATCACCCGTAACCAGCGCACGCTGGCGGAGCAGCGCGCCGACGATCGTGCCCTGGGGCAGTTTTATCGGGAAGTGCAGGGACACGCCCGCTCGCGCAAGCAGGGCAGGGACTGACAGCCCGACGGCAACGGTGACCTCCTAAACTGAACGGGATGACTGACGATGCGTTATCCCGCATGCGCGGGAGGTCACTTTGCCAATGAAATACCCTTCCGCTCCTGAAATCGCCGCCGCTGCCTGGCTGAATACGGATAGCCCGCTGTCCATGCGCGCACTGCGGGGGCGGGTGGTGATGCTGCATGCTTTTCAGATGCTCTGCCCGGCCTGCGTTACCCGGGCCACTCCGCAGGCGTCTGCCGTTGCGGACTGTTTTGCCGACGAAGATTTTCAGCTGATCGGCCTGCATACGGTGTTCGAACACCACCGGGTAATGAATCCCGATGCCCTCCGTGTTTACGTCGCCGAGTTCCAGCTGCAGTTTCCCATTGCGATCGATCAGCCCGCCGAGAACAGCCCGGTGCCCGTGACCATGGCCAGGCTGGAGCTACAGGGCACACCGTCCACAGTGCTTGTGGATCGAACGGGCAATATCCGTTTCAGTCACTTCGGTATTTTGAGCGATATGCAGTTGGGCGCGATGGTGGGGCAGCTGCTGGCAGAGTGACAGCCGCTTACAGCGCCGAGAATCGGGCACAAAAAAGGGCGATCTGAGATCGCCCTTTTTTGTGGATATGCGCTCGTTTAAATCGGCGCTACCGGGTCGGCGGACTCAGACGTGGGCGCTGTGGCGGCCTGGCCGCCCTGGGCCACGATCCAGTCGTTCATGCGGCCTTCCAGTACATTCAGTGGCAGGGCACCGGCACCCAGTAGCTCGTCGTGGAAGCTGCGGATGTCGAAGTTGTTGCCCAGCTGTTCCTCGGCATTGGCGCGCAGATCCTTGATCTTCAGCTGTCCCAGTTTGTAGGCCAGGGCCTGGCCCGGCCATACCAGGTAACGGTCGATCTCCACAGTGATGTCGTGGCGCGGCTTGGCGCTGTTATTCATGAAGTATTCGATCGCCTGTTCGCGGCTCCAGCCCAGCTGGTGCATGCCGGTGTCCACCACCAGGCGTACCGCGCGCCACATGTCGTAGGTGAGCGCGCCGAACTCGCTGTAGGGATCGGTGTACAGGCCGAGGTCATAGCCTAGGCTCTCGGAGTAGAGGCCCCAGCCCTCGACAAAGGCGGTATACATGCTGAGGCGGCGCAGCGGATGCACGTCCTCGATTTCCTGGGCCAGGGCGATCTGCAGGTGGTGTCCGGGCATGGCTTCATGCACGGTCAATGCTTCCATTTCCCACTTGGGGCGGCTGGCCAGGTTGTAGGTGTTGGCGAAGAAGACCCCGGCGCGGCCGGCTTCCATAGAACCTGGCTGGTAGTAGGCGGTGGTCTGGGATTTTTCCGAGTAGCTGGGAATACGCTTCACGCCGTAGGGAAGGCGCGGCAGGGCACGGAACAGCTTGGGCAGCTCACCGTCGATGCGCTTGGCGATATCCCGGTAGTCCCGCATCAGGTCTTCGCGGCTGGTGTGGTAGAACTGAGGGTCGTTGCGCAGGAAGTCGGTAAAGGCCGCAAAGTCGCCCTCAAAGCCGGTCTTGGCGATGATTTTTTCCATCTCACCGCGGATGCGCTTTACCTCTTCCAGGCCGATGCGGTGGATTTCCTCCGCGCTCAGCGCAGTGGTGGTGTTGTCGCGCACCTTGTGGGCGTACCAGCGGGTGCCGTCGGGCATGCTGGTAAAGGCGGTATCCACCCGGGCCCCGGGGATATACTCGCGCTCGACGAATTCCGCCAGATCGCGCCAGGCCGGCACCAGCTCGCGGTGGTAGAGGGCAAAGGCGCGATTGCGCAGGCGCTTCTGCTGCGACGCCGAAATGCTGGACGGCATTTCCGCGAAAGCCTTCATCAGCGGACTCTCACTCGGGTCCTCGGGAATCAGCGCGCGCATCTGCACCGGCAGGTCCCGCAAAGTAATCTGCGGCGGGGTGATCTGCTTTTCCAGACCCTCCTCCATCAGGGTGCGGATCTGCTGGACCAGCAGCGGCAGGCGATCGAGCCGCACGAGGATGTCGTCATAGTCTGAGGCGTTACGCTTCGGCATCGCCGCCAGTACACCGGGGACATTGCGCTGGATGCCGCTCATGTGCGTGACCGGCAGCAGGTGTTCCGGAAACTGGAACCCTTTTACTTCGGTGAGCAGGTCCTGATACAGCAGCTGGTGGTCCAGTTGCAGGGGCTCGGGCAGCTCATCGGCTTCGATATGACGGCTCGCGGCCAGCATGCGGCGGGTCTGTTCCCGGCGGCGCTTGATGCCCTCTAGCGAGGCATCCATCCAGCGGTCATTGACGCCGGCGTAGCCCTGGTAAGTGGCCCGGCTGGGGAAGCTCTCCATCAACCACTGGTAGCGGAGGTCCTGCAGGGCTTCCAGCTTCGCCTCTGCCCCTTTCTTCGGAATGGCATCAAAGGCCTTGTCGAAAGCTTCCTGCTCCATGGCAGAAGCGCCGGTGGCAACAAATAATGCTGCCGCAGCCAGCGCGGTTTTGCGCATCAAGGACATGGTCCCCCCTTACATCTGGTCAAAAGCATCTGGTCAAAAGCGATCGTTTTTAGCGCGGAAGTGACCGTCGGCCCTAGAGGGCCGCGGCCTGACCGCGAAAGTGCTTGTCGCTGAGCTGTTGCAGGCGCCGGCGGATACTCTCTTCGATGCTGGCTGCATCCAGGCCGATGCCTGCGAGTAGATCGTGGTGCTTGCCGTGTTCAATGATCTTGTCCGGCAGGCCCAGCTGCAGTAGCGGGATCAATGTGCCGGTAGTGTTGAGGTACTCCATCACCGCACTGCCGGCACCGCCGGCAATGGTGTTTTCTTCCAGGGTTACCAGCAGCTGGTGACTGGTGGCGAGCTGATCGATCAGGGCCTCGTCCAGTGGCTTGACCCAGCGCATGTCCACGACGGTGGCGCCGAGTTTTTCCGCCGCGGCCTTTGCCGGCTCCAGCAGGGTGCCGAAATTGAGGATGGCCACCTGACTGCCCTCGCGGACCATGCGGGCCCTGCCGATGGGCAGCGCCGTCATCTCTTTCTTGATCTCGACGCCCGGACCGGTACCGCGCGGGTAGCGCACGGCGGCAGGCCCCTCGTGCTGATAGGCGGTGTAGAGCAGCTGGCGGCACTCGTTCTCGTCGCTGGGCGCGGCGATCACCATATTGGGCAGGCAGCGCATGAAAGTAAGGTCGAAGCTACCGGCGTGGGTCGGGCCGTCCTCACCGACCAGGCCTGCACGGTCGATGGCGAAAGTGACATCCAGATCCTGGATGGCCACGTCGTGCACCATCTGGTCGTAGCCGCGCTGCAGGAAGGTGGAGTAAATGGCCACCACTGGCTTCTGGCCCTCACAGGCCAGGCCGGCGGCCAGGGTTACCGCGTGTTGTTCGGCGATGGCGACATCGTGGAAACGCTCCGGGAAGCGCTCGGCGAATTCGACCATGCCGGAGCCCTCGCACATGGCGGGGGTGATACCGATCAGGCGTTCATCCTGCTCGGCGGTGTCGCACAGCCACTGGCCGAAGATGTCCTGGTACTTGGGCAGCTTGCGCTTGCCGCTATTGGAAATGGCCACCTGTACCTTGGGTTCCGGCTCCAGTTTGTTCAGAGCGTGGTAACCCACCGGGTCTTCCTCGGCGGGGCCGAAGCCCTTGCCCTTGGTGGTGACAATATGCAGCAGTTGCGGGCCGCGCTGGCCGCGCAGGTTGCGCAGGGTATGCACAAGGTCGTGCAGGTTGTGTCCGTCCACCGGGCCCACGTAATTGAAGCCCAACTCCTCGAACAGGGTGCCGGGGGTGATCATGCCCTTCACGTGTTCTTCGGTACGCCGAGCCAGCTGCCACGCCTTGGGAATCTTGGACAGGATTCTGCGGCTGCCCTCGCGCATGGACAGGTAGGTCTTGCTGGCGAGGATCTTGGCGAAGTAGGTGGCGAGGCCGCCCACATTCTTGGAGATCGACATGCGGTTGTCATTCAGCACCACCAGCATGTCCTTGCCGGTGTGGGCCGCATGGTTCAGGGCCTCGAAGGCCATGCCCGCGGTCATGGCGCCATCGCCGATCACCGCCACCACCTTGCGCTCGTCTGGCGAGCCAAGGGCCATCCCCAGGGCGGCACTGATAGAGGTACTGGAATGCCCGACGCCAAACGTATCGTAGGGGCTTTCGCTGCGCTTGGGGAAACCGGACAGGCCGCCCTGCTGGCGGATCGTCAGCATCTCCTCACGACGTCCGGTCAGGATTTTATGCGGATAGGTCTGGTGGCCCACATCCCACACCAGCCGGTCGTCCGGGGTGTTATAGATGTAGTGCAGGGCAATGGTCAGCTCTACCACGCCCAGGCCGGCACCAAAGTGGCCGCCGGTCTGGCCGACGCAGTAGAGCAGGTACTCGCGCAGCTGGTTAGCCAGCTCCGGCAGCTGGCGCTCTTCGAGTGCGCGCAGCTGGGCCGGGCTGTCGATACCGTCGAGCAGCGGCGTGTGCGGTCGAGTACGGGGAATTTCGTCGAACATCGAACGTATCAATTGCAACAAAAGTGTGAAAAGGGATTGTATGCCCGTGGGGGGGAGATTGCATCCTGAACGGCCCTCGGGGCGCTCCCCGCCACGGGCCGGAAGCAGTCACAAGCCCCTCGGACGGTTAGTGACTGCGGTGGGCGATATAGTCCGCCAGCTGCTCCAGTAGGCTGGTATCGCCGCGCACGGCCTCCAGCGCCTCGCGGGCGTCGCGGTGCAGGCCTTCCAGCTTCTGCCGGGCGCCCTCGAGTCCCAGCAGGGAAACATAGGTCGGCTTGTTGCGCGCGGCGTCGGCACCCTGGGTCTTGCCCAGCGTGGCGGTATCGGCGGTGACATCGAGGATGTCGTCCTGTACCTGGAACGCCAGCCCCACGGCTTCGGCATAGCGGCTGAGGGCGGCCAGCTGCACTTCATCGGCACCGCCCAGCAGGGCGCCGATGCGGGCGCTGGCGCGGATCAGGGCGCCGGTTTTCAGGCGGTGCATCTCTTCCAGCTGTGCCAGGTCGAGCTTCCTGTTTACCGCTGCCAGGTCAATCGCCTGGCCCGAAACCATGCCGCGGGCGCCGGAGCCGGCGGTCAGTTCTTCCAGCAGGCGCACCTTGAGGCAGGCCTCCGCTTCCGAGTGCAGCAGCAGCTCAAAAGCCAGGGTCTGCAGGGCGTCGCCGGCGAGAATGGCGGTGGCCTCGTCATAGGCGATATGACAGGTGGGGCGACCGCGGCGCAGGTCGTCATCATCCATGGCCGGCAGGTCGTCGTGGATCAGGGAGTAGGCGTGGATGCACTCCAGTGCTGCGGCCGCGGCATCACAGCGGGCGGGGTCGAAATACTCGCCCTGCACAATGCCCGCGCAGGCGTAAACCAGCGCTGGCCGCAACCGCTTGCCCGGCCCCAGCGCGCCGTAGTGCATGGCGGCAAACAGGGTATCCGCGGAGGGCACTGCAGGGGCGAGCGCCGCCTGTAGGCGGGTTTCCACACGCTCGGAAGCGGCCTTCAGGAATGCTGGCAGAGTCACCTGGGTGATCGGCGTCACGTGTCAGAAGCCCTGCTCGGGGGTATCAGTCGTGCCGCTCTCGTTGTCTTCGCCGGTTTCGAAGGGGGCTTCCTGGACGGTGCCATTCTGCTCCATCAGGACCTTGACCTTCTGCTCGGCGCTGGCCAGCTTCTGCTGGCACTCGCGGGTGAGTTTCACTCCGCGCTCAAAGTCGGCGAGTGCTTCTTCGAGGGGCAGGTCGCCCGCTTCGAGCCGCTCCACCAGCTGTTCCAGTTCTTCGAGGGCCTGCTCAAAGGTTGCTGCTTTCTTCTTTGCCGCCATTCGGTTCCTGCCTGTCTCTGCTCTGGCGCCGGGCTGGTGGTGTTCCGGGGCCCGGGATTCGTCGTGCGCGCAACCTTAGCCGCTGGCGCACAGGTGGTCAATTGAGAGGAGCCGCGTCCTCGATCCCCTGCTCACGCGAGATCAGGTAGTGGGCCAGGGCCCGCTTCTGTGTGGCACTGAAATCATACTTCGGCATGGGCGGCGTGGGGCTGTCAAAATAGTCCGCCAGTTGCTGCAGGGAGTATTTGCCTGCCAGGTTCCTGAGCGGGGCCTGTTGGCCATGGCAGCGGGCACAATTGAAGCGCTGGTAAATTTCTTCCCCTCGCTGGGCGGCGCCGGTGTCGATGGGCTGTGGCTTTGGTGGTGCCTGGATGGGCGGCCGGTTGGTGGGTATGGTGCCGCCGTTGCCATTTTCGCCGGCGCTTACGCGATACACCGCGCCCGCGTAGTCATCGGAGATATAAATGTTGCCTTTGCCGTCCTCGGCGAAGGCTACCGGGCGTCCGTACACCGTCTCCCGGTCATCGCCGAGGAAGCCCCAGAGAAAGTCCCGCTCGCGGATAGTGCCACTGGCGTCCCAATGCAGGGACACCACTTTATAGCCGTCTTTCTCGTTGCGATTCCAGCTGCCGTGGAGCGCCACCAGGGCGGAATCCCGGTAGCCCGCGGGCTGTGTCGGGCTCTCGAGGAAATGAATGCCGAGCGGCGCATTGTGGGCACGAAATCCGTGCGCCGGCGGAATGGAGCTTGCGATCTTCTGCTGAATTTCCGCAGTAGCGCCGACCCCGAAATCCGGGTCTGGTACCCGGTCGCCGTTAGCGTAGGGCCAACCGTAGAAGCCACCTTCTTGCACCCGGTTGAGCTCGTCTGGCGGAAAGTTGTCACCGAGCCAGTCGCGGCCGTTGTCGGTGGCGTACAGTTCACCGCTGACCGGCGACCAGTCGAAGCCGACGCTGTTGCGCAGGCCGGTGGCAAAGATTTGCGGTTCACCGCCTTCTAGCCTGAAGCGCATGATGGTGGCGCGTTGCGGGTTTTCCTCTTCGCATACGTTGCAGCTGGAGCCACTGCTCAGGTAGACCCAGCCGTCCGGGCCCAGGGCGATGGTCTTGGTCCAGTGGTTGCCGCTATCGTCGAGGTCTTCGACGATGCGCTGGTAACGGCCGGCGAGACGCCGATCGGAATGGTCGAAGGGTACCCGACCCACTGCGTCGCTCTCAGCGATATACAGCCAGTCCTCGTGGAGGAAAAGGCCGTGGGGGCGACGCAGGCCGTCGATCAGTACCCGCTGTCCATCGGCGCGACCATCCTGGTCAGCATCCGCCTGCAGCAGGCTGATCTGTCCGCGCTTGGGTTGTGAGACCAGCACATCCCCGTTGCGAGTGACGGCCAGCCAGCGCGCATTGGGCACGTCGTCGGCGAAGAGTGTGACGCTGAAACCATCCGCTGCTGTCAGCTGGCGCTCAACCGTTTCGTCATCGGTATCGGCAGTACCGGTCAGTTGTTGCCACGGGACATTGACTCCGGGGGTGAGGATGACGATGGAAATTACGCCCACGATGACTAAGACGATAAAAATGAGCGCGTATTTCAACAGGTTGTTCACGGTGAAGGTTGATCCGGTAATTATTGCGCCTATAGTTAAGGCCGTTCGCGATGTGGGCCATTTGTACCACATGGGGCGTCGCCCCGTCCTTCCTGCCAGGCTCGTGTGAGATATATCTCAATCTTGTGAGATATCTCGCACATGAAAATCAGCCGATTTCCCCTACATTTTTTTTCCGCACTGTCCATAATGAAAGTGCAAGGATGCTTAAGGGACTGCAAAACCGCGGCAAGGGAAGAAAGGGACTGCGCCGCAGCTCAACGGAACTGAGCACCATCCTGTGAGACGCACCGTCCGGGCCGGATTGCCTGGGCGGTGTTTTACATTTTACCTGTCGCTTTTTTCACCTCCCCCACCTTCGTTTCTCTTGTATAGCCAAGCCAATATCCGCGGTCTGCGAGATATTTCTCACAATACTTTCAGCTTTTTCCCTCTGGCAGCTTTGCCCGGGTTGCCGATAATGAAATTGCAAGGACGCGGAAAGGCACGGACGCCAGGAAGCAAGGAGGTAAGGAAGCAAGGAAGCAAGCAGGGAAGCCAGCAGGGAAGCAACGGGGCAAGGATGCCCGAAAGCAGGGAAGCAAACAGGCAAGGATGCCTGCAAGCATGGAAGCGGAAGTCAGGGAAGATAGAGCGGCACGGAAGCAAAAAGGACTGCACGACAGCGGCAAGGGAAATAGGGACTGCGCCGCATGCTCAAGGGAAGTGAGCTGGTCGCTCAAAGGAATTGAGCGACAGGTTCAAAGGAACTGAGCCATTCGCCCGAGGGAATTGGGCACCATCCTGTGAGACGCACCGCCCGGGCCGGATTGCCCGGGCGGTGTTGTGCATTCTGGCCACCTGACAGTGCGTCTACCTGCCCGCTTCTGGTATAAGCATGAATTACGCGCCGCCTTTATTGCTCTGGCGCCGGGCGCTGTCTGGAAACTGAAATAATTATCCGCTTTAATCAATTCGAACCGGCCAGTATTTTTCCCCACGGCCGGCGGAGGGTGAAGCGTTCAGTAAGTTACTGCTGACAGATTTCCTGCTCTTCTCGCGCATAGCGCAATCGCGAGTGGCAGCCCTTTCTACCTCGAATTCCATCCAGGGCCCCGTCGGTCGACCGGCGGGGCCCTGTTGCATTTTGGGGGCGCGAATTTTCGCGTCTCCATCGCCGGGCGACTCTTGTCGGTCCGGTCAGTGGTCAACATGGAACAGGGAAACCGGGGAGTAGCGCCTATGCAAGTGAGAGAAGCGAGAATCTTGCGCCTGAACCTGGCCGGGCAGCCACTGGAGTGGCTCAACTGGCAGGAGGCGGCGTGCCTCTATGTGCGAGAACTGGTGACCTGGTCGCTGGGCGGTGTGGTGCAGCGTGTGCACGGTGGTATCAATCGCCTGGGTGAGCGCTCGACCCTCGATCTGGCGGCCATTATTGCCTGTGGGGGTGAGCGTATGGCGCGACCGCGCCGCCGCCCGCCACTGACCAACCGCGCACTGTTTTTCCGTGATGCCCATACCTGCCTCTACTGCGGCAAGGATTTCGCCCTGTCGGAGCTGACCCGCGATCATGTGCAGCCGGTGTCCCGGGGCGGCAAGGATGTGTGGGAAAACGTGGTGACAGCCTGCCGTCGCTGCAACCAGCACAAGGGCAGCCGGCTGCTGCAGGACATCGATATGGACTTGCTGGCACTGCCATTCTGCCCCAATCCGGCCGAGTACCTGGCGTTGATCAACAGTGACCGGATTCGCGGTGATCAGATGGAGTTCCTGCGCGGACAGTTTTCCAATGTGCGCCAGGAGGGTTGGCTGGTCTGACCGTGTCGCGTGGCAGGCCGCTGGTCGCGCCGGTATTCCCCGGTACCCCGGCGACTAGTCAGAGCGGCGAAGCTCACGCGGCGGCGGGAAATACCTCAGCGGGCGTTCAGCCGGCGACAGCTTCGCGAATCAGGCTGGAGAGATACCGGCTGAAATCATGCCCGGCATTGGCCAGCATCTTCGGGAACATGGAGATCGGCGTCATACCCGGGAAGGTGTTCACCTCGTTCAGGTAGATATCGCCCTCGTCGGTGAGGAAAAAGTCGATCCGTGACAGATCCTTCAACTGCAGGCCGATAAAGGCGCGCTTTGACGCCTCGTGAATCCAGCCAAGCTGTGCCTCGCTCAGCCCCTCGGCTTCAACGAAGGTTCTGGCGCGGCTGCCCTCGGCATATTTTTCCTCGTAGCTGTAGAAAGTGTCCTCCGGCGCGCAGACCTCGCCGGGCGGAGTGATGACCAGTTCGCCCTCGTAGGTGTAGGCGGCCACTTCCAGCTCCCGCACTTTCAGGCACTTTTCCACCAGCACATAAGGCGAGAGCGCGAAGGCCTGCTCCAGTGCCTCTTCCATCTGTTCCTCTTCCGTGACCTTGAAGCAGCCGACTGAGGAACCCTGGTTGGAGGCCTTGACGAAGACTGCGCCCCATTGTTGCAGGGCCATGGTGGCCTTGCCGGCTTCTCCGCCGTTATTGCTGCACAGGAATTGATAGGGCGTGTTGTCGATGCCCAGTGCCGTGAGCCACAGCTTGGTGGTGATCTTGTTGAAACAGGTCTTGCTCGCCTCGGGACCGCAGCCGAAGTAGGGAATGCCGAACAGTTCCAGCTGGCTCTGCAGGTCACCGGTTTCACCGGGGTAGCCGTGAATTGCCGGAATCACGTAGTGCACGTCCCGGGCGCTGCCGTCCTCCGCTACAAGCTGGCGCTGCTGGCTCAGGAAGTGCACGCCGCCTTTGCTATCGGTCAGGCGGCCGTTCGCGTCCATCACCACCCGTGTGAGGGCGATATCGTCAACGTCCTGCAGCTGTCTCTCGATGAAGTCCGCCGTGCGCAGGGAGACGTCGTGTTCACTGCTGCCGCCACCGCAGATCAGCAGGGTTTGAATCGGGTTCGGGGATCGCTGGCTCATGGAATTCCCTTTTATCGTTGGCCCTTAAACAGCGGCCTTATCGGCACGGTTCAGCTTAGTCGGAGTTTTCTGTCCCGGGGAATCAGGGGGCGATAAGCACCTGCTTGCACTGGAGCGGCAATGGCTTTGGCTCGGGCCGCTCGGGAGCGGGCGTCTCGCCGCGCAGCATGGCGTAAAACTCATTGCTAAACCACCAGTCCAGATCCGGCCCACAGGGGTCGCCGCTGGGTGGGCGCTGGGGCTTGCAGTAGGCATCGCCCTCGGGGCAGGCGAGCCTTACATGGAAGTGGTAATTGTGCCCCCACCAGGGGCGCACTTTGCGTAGCCACTCGTTGTCGTCACCGGCCAGCTCGCACATTTTGCGCTTGATGGTCGGGTGCACGAAGATGCGCGCCACCCGGTCGTCTTCGGAGGCAATCCGTAGGATTTTCGGTACACGAGGGTCCCAGTTCTCTTCCAGCAACCGGTGTTCCTGTTCATCCGCCAGTGGTTTGGGGGAGATGTTGTCCCGCTCCCATTCGGTCAGCGGGCGCTTGTCTGCGCGCCAGTCCTGGCTGAACCAGATATCGATATCAAGACCCTGCTGGTGGCTGCGGTGGCCGGAATTGAACGGCCCGCCGCGAGGCATGGACATGTCGCCAATCTGGATGCGGCCCAGGTCGTTGCGAGCCACCCGGCGGGAAAACTCCTCCAGGAAGCGGATGGTATCCGGGTGCCCGAAGTGGCGGTTGCGCCCGGTGCGCACCAGCTGGAAACCCTCGCCCCGGATGGGCATCTGCTCGGCGCCAGCGAGACAGCCGTTGGTATAGCTGCCGATACTCGCCGATTGCTGCGAGGACGGGCGCTCGACTTCCGCCCAGGGGTTCTCGTCCTGCTGGGCCAGGGCCGATACGGTGACAGAGAACGCGAGGAGTGCTGAGAGCAAAGAAGTCAGGCGATAAAAAACCATAGGCTGTCTGCTAAAGCTTCCTTTTGTTTGAGCGGCAGGGCGCGGCGCCGTAACAATGCGCGCCGTCCCAGCCCATTATAGGGACAGACCTCAGCGGTTCTGCGAAGTGCCGGGCGCCGGGAGGATTTCCCGCAGGGCATCCAGCAGCGCATCCATTTCCTCGTCGGTGCCGATAGAGATGCGTAAGTACTCACTGATCCGCGGCTTATTGAAATACCGTACCAGAATACCGTGCTCCCGCAGGCCGCCATAGACCGCCTCTGCACTCATGCCACGCGGGCGGGCGAGGACGAAGTTCGCCATCGAGGGCACCACTTCGAAATCCAGTTCGTGCAGGGCCTCGGCAACCCGGCTGCGTGTGGCCATCACCTTGTCACTGGTTTCCTCCAGCCATGCTTCGTCAGTGATGGCGGCAGCGCCCAGCTGCTGGGCCACGCTGTCGATGGGGTAGGAGTTGAAGGAATTCTTGGTGCGTTGCAGCCCTTCGATCAGGTGCGACTGCCCCAGTGCATAACCCAGGCGCAGCCCCGCCAGCGCGTGGGATTTGGACAGGGTGCGGATCACCAGCAGGTTGGGATAACGGTCGATCAGCGCGGCGGCGCTGTCACCACCGAAGTCGATATAGGCCTCGTCCACGGCGACCACCCGCGCCGGGTGCAACTGCAACAGGCGCTCGATTTCATCGAGCGGCAGGATGCGGCCGGTAGGGGCGTTGGGGTTCGGCAGGATCACGCCGGCCGCCGGGCCTGCGTAGTCGTCCACATCGACGGTGAAGTCCTCCCGCAGCGCTGGTGTGCAGTAATCGATGCCGTACAGGTTGCAGTAGACCGGGTAGAAGCTGTAGGTGATGTCCGGGAACAGCAGCGGTTCCTCGCGGCGGAAGAAACTGTAAAACGCGTGCGCCAGTACTTCGTCCGAGCCATTACCGACAAACACCTGCTCCGGCTTCACGCCGCAGTGGCTGGCAATGGCGGCGCACAGCTCCACGGATTCGGGATCCGGGTAGCGGCGTAGCGCCTCGGGCAGCGTCGGGCTCGCCAGGGTGGCCATGGCGTGTTCCGAGGGCGGGTAGGGGTTCTCATTGGTATTGAGTTTGATCAGCTTGCGCCCGCGGGGCTGTTCGCCAGGCACGTAGGGCTGAAGATCCGCCAGGGCGGGGCTCCAGAATGGATTGGTCACGCAGCTGCCTCCTCTCGACTACCGGCAGTGTGGTTTTGGGTGCTGTCATCACCGTTGGCGGCTTTCGCCTCCGGCTCGGCTTCTGTCTCTGATTCGTCTGTGCTCTTTTCCTCCTGCTCGATGGGGATATCGAACAGCGCCGGGGTCTTGGCGACGAACTCATCCAGCGGCACCGGCGAGCGCAACAGCATGTTCTTGTGTTTGATTTCCGTGCTGATTTCCGGGACACCATCGAACTCGGCCATGTTGCCGATTTGCTCCATCAGCGTCAGGCCGAGAAAGCCCCAGGGCAGGATCACGGCGGCGGCAAGGCGCCACTTGGGGGTGATATTCGTCGCCAGATAAATGGCGGACCACAGCATCGCCGGCAGCAGCATCGCCAGGATGGCCACGTTGATGATCTCCACCAGGTTGCCCATGGCGAAGTTGTAGTCGAGCAGTGTGCTGAACCACTCCCAACCGGCAAAGATCAGCGCGCCCAGTGCGGCAATGGCCAGTTGGGTGAAAAACATCGACTCGTGATGCACCACCCGCCCGATCAATGACCAGGCGCCGGCGTAAACCAGCAGGCCGATAATGCTGCCGAAGAAGATGTTGATGGCGCCGGTCCAGCGGAATTCCTCCGCAGTACCCAGGTAAGCGATGAGGAGGGTAAACAATCCCGCCAGCACCAGCAGCGTCACGGCCTTGGCCGGGCTCGCCAGGCGCGAGAACAGGTTTTCCAGCGAGTGCAGTGGCACCGCCTCGTCCATCGGCGCCTCGCTGTCCACCAGGCGATAATGGGTGCGCCCCAGCTGAATCTCGTCGCCGGACACGATGCGGCGCTCGCGCACTTCGCCGGCTTCCACGTCGTGATCGTGCTGGTTGCGCACCAGCTGGGTGCCGTTGACCGAGTTCATATCCCGCAGCAGATAACCACCGTCCTCAGCGCGGATGATCTCTACGTGGTGGGCATCGGCGTGCACGTCTTCGATAATGGCGTCGTTGTCGTAGCCGCGGCCGATCGTGAAGCGGTCGCCTTCCATGCGGTAGCGGGTCTGTACCCGCTGGGCGCGGTTCAGCTCTTCGATAATCAGTGCCATTGGATCTCGCTTGTGAACTTCTCAGAGAATGCGGCGGCAGATTCCTTGGTGAAACCGGACAGGGTGAAATGGCTCACCAGCGCCCGGTCTTCTTTGTCGACGCTGAGGCTCAGGTAGAAAATGTCGTAGAGATCCGGGAATTCCTTGTAGCGGCGCACGCAGTAGCTGGTGCGGGCGACAATGGGATCGTTCTCCTCGACGTTCTCGCCGGCAGCGCGCGGCTGCTCGGTGAACTCCTGGCGGCACTTGAACTCGGTGACGTCGTCCTCGCCGGCGTCGTTGCCTGGCGCGAAGCGGCTCATCTGGTCCTCGTAATAGTTGTAGAAGCGTGCCGGCATGAGGTCATCCTCAGCCTCGAGCCAGAAAAATTCGTATTCGATGCGACCGGTGTTGAAGGTCTCGGACAGGTACACCACGTCCTGGCCGGTGCAGCCCTTGTCGATGCGGGTGACCGGGTTATCGTCCCCCTCCTGGGTATTGCCCCAGCACTGGATGGCGGGAACGATTTCGCCGACAACTTCGGCGTCTCCCAGCGGGCGCAGCTTCCATTCCGCGTTCAGGACCTGGTCGATGATGTCCTGTTGGTTCTGCAGCAGCTGCTCGTGGGTCACCTGCTGCAGGTCTTTGGCTTTGCCCTCGATGCCCAGGTGCTTGCGCAGCTTGGCCAGTTTTTCCACCGGCACCAGGAAGCTCACCTGGTTGCCCGCGGTGGCGACATTGATCCCCACCACCTTGCCGGCGGCATTGATCACCGGCCCGCCACTCATGCCCGGGTTGATCGAGCCGGCGAAATGAATGCGATCGTAGAAGCTGCCACTGGCGATCCCGTTATAGGTGCCGGGAATCAGGGTCATACCCAGGTCGAGCGGATTGCCGAGGGCAAAAATGGTTTCGCCCTTGCGTGGTGTGCTTTCCGAAAGCTGCAGGTACTGGCTGCCGGGCTTGTCCATGCGCAGGATGGCAAGATCATTAATGACGTCGATATCCAGCAGGGTCAGTGCGCCCTCGACGCCATCCACGGAGCGATATTCCAGCCGGTATTTTTCCGTGTCACTCACCGCCTCGGCCACTACGTGATAATTGGTGGCGATCAGTCCGTCGGGGGAAATCTGAAAACCGGAACCGAGGCCGGCCTTGGAATTGGAGGATTTTTCAATCAGGCGGATCTGGTACAGGGCACCGCGGTAATCGCTGTAGAGTTGTTCGTAGCTCTGCGCCAGGGCGAAGCCGGGGATACAGCACAACAACAGGGCCAGCAGGCGGGCGCGAAGATTCGGCATTGGCTTTGTTTAAATTATGGGCAGAAGGGCTTTGATCTTACGGGATAAGGGCAGGCGCAACAAGCTTCGCCCCGGCGCCCGCGCGAGACCTTTTATCTTTTCTTTATGCTCCGCCGGGCCGCACTCACTGCGTGCGGCGGCGGTAATGCGTGCACCCATAAGTTAGTTCAGAGTGCGCGGAGTTTCCTGTCGATTGTGCAAAGCGAGTGCTTACTGGCGGCTTTTGGCACAGTGGCTGTCAGTAAGTCCTCGCTCCGGGTTTGTGGGTCCGGCCTGCGCCGGGGTGACGATGGAATTGGAAACCAGCCAGAGTCGTCCTGCCGGCGCAGGCCTGTATCCAGTGAGCGGGGCGCTGCGACTGCAAGTAAGCGCTCACAAATAATCCGCCACCCGCGGAAAATGCCGCGCCACCCGTTCGTGCACTTCCAGGTAAAAACGCGCAAAAATTTCGTCCGCCTCCCGCGGCCCCATAAAACCACTGCTGAAATGCGGGCTCACCGGATCCAGATGCAGTTTGGCGCAGCTCAGCAGGTGCGCCACCAGCTGCGCCATGTCCTCGTCGCCGACGGAAATACGCAAAGTGGTCGGGTAGATATCCGCCGCGCGCTGGTCCTCCGGCGACAGCTCTGAGTGCGAGGTCAGCGCCGGACACAGCACCATGGTATTCGTCTGCCCCAGGCTCACCATCTGGCCGAAGGCCGGTTCCAGCGCATCGAAGAAGCGCTTGAAGGCGTCGGTGGGAATCTGCGCCGCTTCCATATCGATGGTGAACAGCGGCACCGGTAATTTGAAGCGCAGTAGCTTTTCCCGCAGCGGTGCGTTGGCGTCGGTCTCCAGCGCGTGGCTGTTGACGCGGATCTTGCTGTGGCTGGCGAGGAAGTGGCTCAGGCACAGGGTGTTGATGCACTTCTTCAGCATGCGCATTTCCAGGGTGCGCATGCCCTCATGTACCTGCCAGGCCTTGTCCGCATCCAGGAATGCGCCCTTGATGTAATACACGTCCCAGAACAGGCACTGGCTCCAGTCGAGCCCCTGCACCGTGTCGCCCTTGGGAATAAACATGCGGTGCACCGGACCGATCACCACGCCGGCCGTAGCAGTGCCGCCGCCATCGATATCCTTGGTGTAGGAATGGACGACAAAATCCGGTCGCCGGTTGCGGTCGGTGCGCCGCAGCGGCTGGTGCAGGTAGGGGGTGGCGAGGGTGGAGTCCAGCGTCACCAGCAGTTCGTGGTCGTGGGCAATGGTGCAGATATCCGGCACATCCAGCATGGTGCCGTGGGGGTTGCACGGGGATTCGATATACACGTGCATGCGTGCGCCATTTGCCAGCGCATCGCGATGAGTATGGCGGGCGGCGTCCAGGCACTGCGCGAAGTCTTCCCCGGTGATGCCGTCGAACCACACCAGGGTAATCCCCAGTTTGTCGGCGCGGGCGTAGTGGTCGCACAGCAGCTGGTGCACGCCGCCGTAGATATGGCGGGAGACAATCAATATATCCCCCCGACACAGCTGGTTGGCCAGCAGCGCATCGATGGCGGCCATGCCGGAATTGAAATTCCATGCCAGGTATTCCCCCGCATACGGGCCGCACTCCAGCGTGACCATGGCGTTGGCGAGCGCGATGGAGGTGGGGTTCAGCAGGCGCGAGTAGATATCGTGGCTGGGCTCGCGGCCGCGGAAGGCGTCGTCGATCCACTCGGTGCAGGCGTAGATATAGGTGGCGGTGCGGGCGATCACCGGGGTGGCGGCAAAGATTGCGGGGATATTGTCGAACAGCGGGTAGCCGCCCCTTGTAGTCGCGTTGAAATCCTCTTCCCCCTGTAGGGCACGGAAGCTGGCCCGCAGCGGTCCCTGCAGGTCGTGCAGCATCTTGGCCAGCTGGAAGCTCATAAAGCGCTTGGCGTTGAAATAGGCGATGCGGTCGTTACGGTCGAGGCCTTTCAGCAGTTCGGCGCTGCGGGCGCACAGTTCCGCCAGGCTGCCCTGGGCGCGGTACAGCTGTTGCGCGGCGTCCTGTAACAGGGCGCCGTGCTCACTCTCCGGTGCAATGCCGAAGTGGCGCAGCTGCTCATACGCGAGCTCGGCCATGCTGGTGGCCTGAGAGCTGTTGCGTCTTGGGGAGAGGCGTTTGGCGTCGTCGATGGGGTCGGTCATGGCCTCGCTGTCCGTGCTGCGTGGGATCAGGCAGTGAATGTCCTTCCTTTTGTTATAGCTGGCTGAGTTCCTTTCGCGGGTGTCTCTTGGTTCTGAATTACTTGAGGAGCGGCAGGGCGCCGGGGCGGGTATTTCGAAACGCTGTGAATACATCCCTGTACGCTCCGGCGGCGACGTCCTGTCGCCGACGGTTCGAAATACCCGCCCCTGCGCCCCGCCTTCGCATTGGGCGCTGTAGCTTTATGCGTGCTGCATTGGATGAGAGCGGTTGTGTGTAATGGCGTGTAATGGCGTGTGATCGACCTGTAATGGCCCTATCCGTAAAGTACACATCGAGGTTGGGGAGCGGGCAGCGCAGGGGGTTTACGCGGTGCCCCGGCAGGATGCCACTCCTCAACGTTTTTCCGAAGGACCGGAATCTTGTGCACCCAGTAGCACAGCTCGGTAAAGGAAAAAGGATTCAGCGCAAGCTGAATCGCCAGGCCGGCCCGGCAATCACAGAGCCCAAGCTGCCGGCGTTATGGGGAAGGGCCTGGCGGGGGCAAGGAGGCTCCATTTCGCTCTTGATAGTGTTGTTGTAACCGTCGATGGCTGGGACCATCATTTTCGGCCGGCAGTCAGGCTACTGACTGCCGGTTTTTTTATGAATTTGTGATGGAGTTCCGGTCACGGTTGGCATTATCCTATCCAGCGCGTATTCCCGCCGGGGTCTTGGGGGCGCCGGTGAATGAGAACAACAATCCCCTGCGCGGTATTCAGGGAAACAATGACCAGAAGATTTCCAGGAGTGGAACATGACAGACGTAGCAACCGCTTACACCGTACCGGAAAAGCAGGATGTAACCTTCAACTTCACCCTCCAGCCCACCGGCGCTGACCAGCAGTGGGAGTTCAAGGATAAGAACAGCGGTGAAGCCATCGAGACCATCCACATCATTTTCGAAGGTGCAAAGGCAAATCCGGGGAATTCCGGCAAGGCGACACTGGTAATTGAGCTGATCGGTACCGAGATGGTCTTTGCGGATCACCAGAAGGTTGGTGGTAATGAAGATGGCATGGAGACCTATGACGAAGTGAATGGTGGTCTCGGTGCGATCAAGAAAGCGAAGAAGATGGAAGGCAGCCCGCAGTTCCTGGAAATTGACCTGAAGGCCAATAAGCAGACTGCCAACGGCTTCTCCTTCAAGTGGGCGGCACAGGATGCCAGTGGAGCGGTTGTGCTGTCAGCAGACCCCGACGCGAAGCTCGAGCCGCTCTGATTAATTGCAGATAGCGGCCGCTACTTTTTCTGAGGTCTGGGGCTGAGTGCAGAGTTGCTGCAAGGCAGGCAGCTTGAACCACGCTGCGCTCATGCCCTGATCAATCAATTGCTCTATGTAGTAGTTAGCGGAGCGCCACTCTCCAGCCAGTGCGAATACTTGAGCAGCGCTGTACTTGATATCCGTGTCCTCAGGGGCAGTTTTCACCAAGTCATTTATCATGGCTATGGCCTCTGAGATTTGGCCAAGAGTTGCCAGAGCAAGGGATCTATATCGTTGCGACTCTATATCTTCCTGCCCATCCGAAAGACTTAGGATCTTTCCATATATCTCCGTAGCTGCTTCTTTCTCGTTGAGCATAAGTAAAGACGCGGCCACCTCTTCCATCGTGGCAATATTTCCTGGAACATCTTTTAATACTCGCTCTTGTTCCGCTCTTGCCTTTTCATACTCTCCCTGAAGAAAATAAACGACACCCAAGTTGGAGCGGGTGCGCCAGCCGCGCAGTTCTTCTGGAATGGCTGTGATGGCTTTTTCGGCCTCATCCAGATTGCCGCTCTCTAGCTCGATAACTCCTCTAGCTGAATAGGCAGACCAGTGATCAGGGTAAGTCTCAGTAAGGCGTTCGAGAGTTGAGCGCGCAGCACTGTAGTCACCACTCGCGATCCGGTTGAGGGCGATCAGATACAGATTGTCAGCCGATGGGTTGAGCGCCGCTGCCTCCATTGCCTCCTGCAGGCCAGCCTCGTACTTTCCATTTCGGTAAAAATACCGGGCGCGTTTGTTTTTCAGTTCGGCGATTGGATAGTT
This sequence comes from Microbulbifer aggregans, assembly GCF_001750105.1. NCBI lineage: Bacteria > Pseudomonadati > Pseudomonadota > Gammaproteobacteria > Cellvibrionales > Microbulbiferaceae > Microbulbifer > Microbulbifer aggregans. The sequence continues at coordinate 326,597 of NZ_CP014143.1, read as the reverse complement.
CGATGCTTCTAACTTAGAAGAAAGTGCTTCAAACTGCTCCTGATAATCCCCGAGGCTGTATAGAAAAAGCTTGAGCTCATCAATGGTTGCTCCCTCTACCCCGAATTCTTTTGCCTCGTTGAGCCTCGATAAAGCCGAGTCGAGGTAGAGCTTGTCTCCTGTGAGCACGTGCAGGATTGCGGAGACATTGACTAACGTGTGGTAGACCATCCTGCTTTCAGGGTGAGTGCCACGGAGGCGATTGAGGATGGCCAGATCTGCATCAGTCACATCTTTGCTGTCCAGGCGGCTGACAATATCGAGGTAGTCGTTGTAATCGGACTGCGACATCAGCACCTGCTCACTGGCAGACTTGGCATAGTCTTCTGGGAAGAGTGCTATCGCACTGTTGCCAACCCGATATTCCGCCTCCTGCCGCTTATCCGCTAAAAACGCAAAACTCGCCTGCTGCCTGATTTGGCTGTCGACCGGCCCAATCCGTTGCAATTCAATCTCACAGCGTACCTGCGCACAGTCCAGCCGCGCGAACAGCGCATCGGTCACGCCCTTGTCCCGCAGTGCCTGCAACTGTGCATCGAAGTCCTGCCCCTCCTTGGGGGTGAAGCTCACCAGGGCGCTGGCTTTCAGCTGTGAAGTGGCGTTCATCAGGGCCTGGCGCACCATGGTGGCGGTCAGCGCATTGGCATTTTCCTCGCCGCGTACTTCGCCGTGGATCTCCACCGGCAGTACGGCGATATATTGTGGCTCCAGCTTGGTGAATTCTTTCCAGCCCCAGTAACCGGCGCTGCCAAGTGCGGCCACGCCGGCCAGCGTGGCCAGCAAGCGCTTGCGCTTATTGGGCGGTTTGCGCAGCAGGCGGGTGACGGTTTCGGAGTAGTCGCCGGTGATGGTGTTGGAGCCTTCGGTGCGCAAAAAGCCCAGCGCTTCTGCCACCTGTTCGGCGGTTTCCGGGCGCTGTTCCGGGTTCTTGGCCAGTAAACGGTCGAGCAGGGCGGCGAAGGGTTCCGGCAGATCCGGGTTGGCCTGTTGCGGCGGCGTGTGCGGGTCGTGCACCACGCGCTGGGCCAGAGCCATGGGGCCGTTTTCGCCCTTGTCGTCCTTATCGAACGGGCGGCTGCCGCATAGCAATTCGTAGGCGATGGTGCCGAGACTGAACAGGTCACTGCGCGGGCACAGCGGGTAGCCCTGCAGTTGCTCCGGCGACATGACCTCGACGGTGCCGGCGACGTGATCCTCGCGGGTGATGCTCTCGTCCGCCTGCAGGGATTTGGCGATGCCAAAGTCGGTGATCTTGGCGGTAAAGCCGTCGGCGCCGCCACGGGCGATGAGGATATTGTCCGGCTTCAGGTCGCGGTGGATGATGCCGAGCGAGTGCGCTTCGGTGAGGCCGTGGCAGAGCTGGATCAGCAGGCTGAGCTTGTCCCGCAGGGTGGGGCTGGCCTCGCGCATCCACTGCTTGAGGGTGGTGCCCTCGACGTATTCCATCACCAGGGCGATGCCGTCGCGCTCTTCGAGCACGTCGTACAGCTGCACGATATTGGAATGATTCAGTCGGGCGAGCAGCTGCGCCTCGGACTGGATGCGCGCGCGGGCGGTGGCATTGGTGGCATCGTCGCGCAGCTTCTTGATCGCCACCGGGCGGTGCAGCTTGGTGTCATGGGCCAGGTAAACCACACCCATACCACCAGCGCCGAGCGTGCGCTCGATACGGTAGCGGCCAAGCTGTTGCTGTTTGGGTTCGGCGATTTCCATGGCGGTTTATTCTTGTTGCCAGCCTGTGTTCGGGTGCTCCCGTCGTCCCTGAGAGAGCAGGCGCCAGTTTAACGGTTTTGACCCGTGGCGACTAATTCTGCGCAACGATGCCCGGTATGGGTAAACCTCAGCCCTCGCCGGTGTCGGTCATATTGCTGCGGGCCATACGCGCGCTGCTGCACAGGTCAGGGTAGTCGCGGCGGAGGTCGGCGAACTGCTCCTGCTCACACACCGGGGCAAAGGGCGCGGTCTCAAACCAGATCGGCGATAGCCCCAGGTCCAGTGTCTTGCGCAGGTGCGCTTTGGCCGAGAACAGGTCGCCAGTGGTGACGTATACCTGTGCGCGGGCGAAGTTCACATAGATATCGTCCGGGGCATCGCGGCCGATACGGATCAGTTTTTCGATCGCCGGTGCGGCCTCGCCCAGCTCGGCATGGGCGCGGGCCTGCATCAGCAACCCTTCCCAGTCGTCTCGCCCCTCCACTGTGGCCAGTGCCTGCTCGGCGAATATTCTCGCCCGCTCGGGATTCTGTTGCGCGTTGGCGATCTCGGCGCGGTAGAGCAGGGTTTCGGCATCTCCCGGCGATCTTTTCGACTGGTTGGCGAAGCACTGGTCCGCCTGTTCGAACTGGCGCTCGATGTAATGGGCCAGGCATAGGTTGTACAGGTCCATCGGCCCCAGGTTGTCCGGCCCCAGGTTCCCCAGAAGTCGCAGGGTTTCCTGCGGGTTGCCCGCGTCCAGTTCGTTGGCGGCCAGCAGGGAGAGTGCGTCGATATTGTTTTCGCTCATGGCTAGCGCCTGCCGCAGTAGTGGCTTGGCGGCGTCCATCTGCCCGCCGGCACTGAGCGCCATGGCTTTCTGCACCATATGGGTATAGCTGCGGCGCAGTGTCAGTGCGCGGTCGGCGTTGGCCAGCGCCTCGTCATAATCTCCCAGATGCTGGTGGAAGGCGGCCTTGAGGAAGTGGTAGTTGGCCCGGTCCGGCAGGATCAGCTTGAGGCGCTCCAGCAGTTGTTCCGCTGTGGCCCGGTCTTCACGGTAGACGGCGAGGCGCAGTCGCGCGCTGATCACATCCGGATGGTCGTTGATTTTTGCCGGCGCACGGTCAATAAACCGTTCCAGTCGCTCGGTAGTTGCCGGGTTGCGGCTGTTATAGCGCTGGTCGATGGCCAGCTCGGCGAACAGTCGGTAAAGCGGCGTGAAAGCGGGCGAGTGTTGCTGCAGTTGCTCCAGTTCGTCGAGATATTGCGGGACATGGGCGTCGTCATCGCGGTTTTCGAACACGCGCAGGTAGCGCTCGTAATCGGCCTCACTGAGATCAAATGCCACGCTGCGGGAGCGGGGTGCATGGGCCGGCAGTAGTTTGTTCATCTGCTGCAGCATGCGCGCGCGGCTCTCGGTGCTTTCGTCCACGGCGAGTAACGTACTGCGACTGGCGATCACCGCCAGGCTGTCGGCATCAATCAGTTCCACTGACGTTTCGCACTGCTCGATGCTGCAGGACAGCGACGGGTGCAACAGCAGGTCGGCGTTCAGTGCCTCGGCCTGGTCGCGCAATGGTTTGCCGGCGAGCTGCTGGGATTCGGAGTAGGGCACCAGCAGCAAGCCTTCGCGGTTGGCGAGGTCTTGTTTGAGTGCACTCAGGACGTTGTTACCAAGCTGGCGGCTCTCGCGAGTTTTCAGGCTGTTTTCAGCGGGGGCGACAATGGCAATGTACTGCCCGGAGAGCGCAGGCTTCGATTGCCCCAGCCACAGCGCGCCGGCCAGGACAGAACCGGCAACAGCGGCAATGCCACCGCCCACCAGCCAGCGACGCGGGCTTCCGAAGCGTTGCCGGCGCTGGTGAAAGGCTTCGGCGGTGACGGTAGCGGTCAGGCTGGTGGTGCTCTCGCCGATTTCTCCGGCCAGCTGCTGCAGGATATTGCCCAGCTCTTCCGCCACGGCGCTGGCGTGCAGGGGCCGCTTTTCCGGATCTTTGGCCAGCAGGCGGTCGAGCAACTGGCTCAGTGCCGGCGGCAAGTCCGGGTTCAGTTTGCTGGCTGGCGGGTGCTCGCTGTTGACGATGCGATCGACGATCACGAATGGACTTTCATGGTCGCCAAACGGGTTCTGGCCGCACAGCAGGCGGTAGGCGAGCACGCCCAGGGCAAACAGATCGCAGCGGTTGTCCAGCGGCTTGCCCAGCGCCTGCTCTGGTGACATGGCGCCCCAGCTGCCGGCGATATGCTGCTCGCGGGTCAGGTCGCTATGCTCGCGCCAGTTCTTGGCAATGCCGAAGTCGGTGATCTTCGCGGTACTGTTCTCATCCACCAGGATGTTGTCGGCCTTCAGGTCGCGGTGGATGATGCCGGCACTGTGGGCGCGGGCGAGGCCGTGGCAGATCTGTTTTAACAGCGCCACGCGCTGGCGCAGGCTGGGGGTGCGTTCCCGCTGCCACTGGTTCAGGGTGCAGCCGTCGACGAACTCCATGACCAGGGCCAGGTTATCCCCGTCTTCCACCACGTCATAAATCTGCACGATGTTCGGGTGGTTGAGCTGGGCCAGAAGCAGCGCTTCCTGGCGGATACGCTGGGGGGCATTGGTACTGGTGGGGTTTTCTTGCAGGCACTTGATGGCCACCTGCCGGGCAAGACGTTCGTCGGTGGCCAGATAGACCACACCCATGCCGCCCGCGCCCAGGCGGGCAGTGGCCCTATAGCGGCCGATGTAAAACGGTTGCTGCTCTGACGTCATGGTCTGGCTGAGTGGCCCTTCTTTTTCGCTCTGCCATCCCTGGCCATGATGTTTTTAAAACTTATCCGGATTCCCCGTTTCCGGATCGGATCCTTTGACTGTCAGGCGGTCGGCTCGGCGACGCCGGTGCTGCTGGCTTCCAGGCTCGAACCCTTGTAGATCTCCAGCTGTTTGCAGCCGAGGCGCATTTCCCAGGAGCGCCGTTCCACCAGATTGGAGGTGTCGATGGAGTCCGGCAGCGCCTCGCCAATCTGCTTGCGAGCGCGAAAGATCTGCGTGTTCAGGTGGTTGACGGTAATACCCAGCTCGCGGGTGGCCACCTGGATCGGCACCCAGCCCTGGGCGTCCGGGTCGGCCCCGCTTTCCAAGTCGCGGATGCGGGCACGGGCCAGGTAGAGCAGCAGGTAATTGTGGCTGCGTGCGGCCAGGTCGATATCGATATCGTCGCGGGTGACCCGCAGCTGCACGTGTTCCTCGTGGTGGCTGACGGCAAAGCGAAGGTTGAAATCGGCAATGGTGAGCTGCTGTAAAGCAACCTCACTGGTCGCGCCTTCGTTGTTTGCGAGGAACAGTTTCCAGCTGTGTGGCCCGCAGTCGAGCCGTTGGCCGTGTTTGACGGCAGTGGCGTGCTCGCCGGTACCATCGTGTCCGGTCAGCTCGAATAGCCACTGACCTGACACTGGATTGAAATGCAGGCTGGCGACGGGCTCGTCCTCGTCTGGCAGCAGGTGGTACTGCTCCAGTTCCTGGGCGTCACCGCTATTGAGGTCGATGAGAAGGTTTGCAGGCGGGTCGAGGTTTTCCGCTACCCAGGCCGGGTTGTTGGCGCGGCCGAAGGTCAGCTTGTCACCGAGCTGTAGTTGGTAGTTGCGCGCGGGTACCAGCTGCTGACCATTGAGCCAGGTGCCGTTACGGCTCAGGTCACGGATATTCCAGTGAGTGCCTGTCCATTGAATGGCGGCGTGAATGCCGGAAATTTCCGCACTTGCTATACGGGTATCGGCAGCGCCCTGGCGGCGGCCGATGGTGTGATGTGCCAGCAGATAGACGGACTGCTCCGTGTCCGGGTGCTGTAAACAGGCCATATGTGATCCCCTCGCCCTGCCTTCTTTTTGAGCCGTGCCGGCGGTGCGGCAGGTTCTTTTTGTTGGCGACTTCCATTCACACTGTGCAGAACAGGGGCGCGCGCGTGAGGCCGGCGCGCTCGGGTCAGACCCCGAAAGCTAAGGCTGGGCTGCGCGTTGCAAGTAGTGCCGGCAGGCCCAGCGGTCGGCGCGGTGAGGTTCCTTATGTATAGGCCTGTTGGCCCTGGAACTCTTCTGTGTTCGCGCCCTGTCTTGATTGGCGGCTGCACTCGGTGCTTTTAGACCGCCCAGTGTTGTTGGCCCTTTTATACCGGACTGCGAGGGGAATGCAACGATTGCATAAATTATTCGGTTAGCTCACCGATTGCTTGCATCAAGTGGCCAATAAACCGAAGAAAACGTTGACTTTTTCATTTGGCGTCAAGCGTTTGGGGCCAATCAGGATTCCTGCTCTTCCGGTGGCAGTTGTCTGCTGTCTTTGCGGTCGAGGTCACCCACGTCGAGTACCGGCGAGGCATCGATGTGCTCGGCGTCCATCATCAGCGCCACCCTTTGCAGGGAGGAAATGATCATGGACTGCTCCCAGTCGCGCAGGTCGCGGAACTGCCGCACGAAGTGCTCCTGCAGGGGCGTCGGCGCGTCGCGGATAAAGTCCATGCCCTTGTCGGTGAGGTAGGCGTGAACCTTGCGCTTGTCTTCGGAGGAGCGCTCCCGGTAGACCAGGCCGCGCTTCTCGAGGCGGTCGAGGATGGTGGTCACCGTCGCCTGACTGAGACTGATTTCCTTGGCCAGCGCACCGATGGTGACCTGGCCCTTTTCCCGGATTGCCTGCAGCAACAGCAGCTGCGGCGCGGTGAGGCCGGCGGTCTTGACCAGCTGCTTGGAGTGCAGGTCAGTCGCCCGGATCAGGCGTCGGAGGGTAATCAGTACTTCTTCAATTTTGTCCATCAGTAGCAGGCTCTGCAGTTCGCGGCGGGAGAGGTGCCTGTGCGCGACTTTATGTCCTGCCCGGGGATTGTCAAATGTTGTTTGCGGCGCTGACTCCCTTCGGCGCGCAGTAGCGCTGGCGGCGCCCGGGGCGTCCGTATCAGTGCGCGGTTTGCGTGCTTTTTGATCAACTTGCATGGGGTTTGGCCTTGCGTCGTGGCATTTGTTTAGAGTACTATGCAAAAAATTGCTTAGAGCAGTAAACAATTATCTTCATTAAAGGTCAAATTTGACCTTTTTTGTTTAAAGTGAGGCGCGAAAGCCCTCGTTTAAACGAACTCTAACCATTTGACGACTAAAGGTATTGATTTGAGCGCCACAAGCGTTTCCAAACCGCAGAGCGGAAGCTCGGACAGCAAAACTGACGAGTCTCCGGAAGAAAAGGTCACCGCGCGGCAGGCTTCCGCCAGTAAGAGAGAAGCCCTGCTGCGCAAACCGGTCAGTGAGGACGGTGCCGACGTACACCGCCTGATCAACCGTTGCCCGCCACTGGATGAAAACTCCATCTACTGCAACCTGTTGCAGGCCAGCCACTTTGCCGACACCAGTGTCGCCGCCGAACTGGACGGAGAACTGGGTGGTTTTGTCTCTGGTTACCTGATCCCGCAGCGCCCCGACACCCTGTTCGTATGGCAGGTGGCGGTGGCGGAGGAAGGCCGCGGCATGGGCCTTGCCGGTCGCATGATTCGCGACATCCTCGCCCGCCCCGGCTGCGCGCAGGTTCGCTACCTGGAGACCACCATCACGCCCGACAACGAAGCCTCCTGGGCCCTGTTCCGCGGTCTCGCCCGCAAGCTGGGCACCGAGTGCAATGAGTCTGTGATGTTCGATCGCGAGCGTCACTTCAAGGGTGCCCACGACAGTGAAATGCTGCTGCGTATCGGGCCCTTCGATGTCGAGGTTCAGGGCTGAGGCGGGTAACGCGCTCCCCATTTTCTTTTTTTGCGAACTGACAATTAACCAACCAAAGGTTGCCAACATGAAAGTTTTTGACGAGATCGAATCAGAAGTACAAAGCTACGCCCGCGCCTTCCCCCGTATTTTCAACAAGGCACAGGGTGAATACCTGTATGACGAGGAAGGTAATCAGTACCTGGACTTCCTCGGTGGTGCCGGCACCCTGAACTACGGTCACAACAACCCGATCTTCAAAGAAGCCCTGCTGGAGTACATCCAGGCGGACGGTATTACTCACGGTCTGGACCTGCACACCAAGGCCAAGGGTGAGTTCCTGGAGTCCTTCTCCGAGAAGATCCTGAAGCCGCGCAATATGAACTACGTAATGCAGTTCACCGGTCCCACTGGCACCAACGCCGTGGAAGCGGCGCTGAAGATCGCGCGTAAGTACAAGGGTCGCGAGAACATCATCTCCTTCACCAACGGTTTCCACGGCTGCAGCATGGGTGCACTGGCTGCCACCGGTAACTCCCACCACCGTGGCGCGGCTGGCGTCAGCATGAGTGGTATCACCCGTATGCCTTACGAGGGCTACCTGGGTGACGACATCGACACCACCGCATACCTGGACAAGGTGCTGTCCGATTCTTCCTCTGGTGTGGACCATCCCGCAGCCGTGATGGTGGAAACCGTTCAGGGTGAAGGTGGTATCAACGCGTGCAGCGTCGAGTGGCTGCGCAACCTGGAAGCGGTCTGCCGCAAGCATGACGTGCTGCTGATCGTCGATGACATTCAGGCTGGTTGTGGCCGTACCGGTTCCTTCTTCAGCTTCGAGGAAGCGGGTATCAAGCCGGACATCGTCACCCTGTCCAAGTCTCTGAGTGGCTACGGCCTGCCGTTCGCAGTAGTGCTGATGAGCCCGGAGCTGGACCAGTGGAAGCCGGGTGAGCACAACGGCACTTTCCGCGGTAACAACCTCGCGTTCGTCACTGCCAAGGCCGCTATCGACCACTACTGGAGCGACGACAAGTTCGCGAAAGAAGTACAGCGTAAGGGTGAGTACATCGAGCAGCGCATGAGTGCCATCGTCGAGAAGTACGGTGAAGGCAACATGACCACCCGCGGACGCGGCATGATGCGCGGTCTGAACTGCATCAGCGGCGACCTGGCCGGTCAGATTACCAAGGAAGCGTTCAAGCACGGCCTGGTGATCGAAACCAGTGGTGCCGACGATCAGGTAGTGAAGACCCTGTGCCCGCTGACAACCAGCGACGAGAACCTGAAGCGCGGCCTGGACATCGTCGAGGCAGCGGTACAGAAAGTACTGAAGAGCAACGACGTGCCGGAAGAGCATGATTTCTTCGCTGATGACAGCGATAGCGCCGAAGAAAGCCTGGCTGGTGCTGCCTGATCCCGGGCAGTTCCCAGACAAGTTGCCGAATTAACAGGATTTGATGAGAGACCAGTAATGATTGTTAGAAATCTTCAAGAAGCCGAAAAAGGTAATCGTCGTATTGTTTCCGAGGGTTGGGAGAGCACCCGCCTGCTGCTGAAAAACGACAATATGGGCTTCTCTTTCCATATCACCACCATCTACGAAGGTGCCAACCTGAACCTGCACTACCAGAACCACCTGGAGTCTGTGTACTGCATGTCCGGTGAAGGTGAAGTGGAAACCGTTGCGGATGGCAAGGTGTATCCGATCCAGCCGGGCACCATCTACATTCTCGACAAGCACGACAAGCATATCCTGCGTGCCAAGACCGAAATGAAAATGGCGTGTGTGTTCAACCCGCCGCTGCATGGCAAGGAAGTCCATAACGCGGAAGGCGCCTACGAACTGGAAGCCGAAGAGGTTTCCGATAACAAGTAAAGGTGTTGTGTCCTGAAGCGGCGCCTGCGGGCGCCGCTTTTTCACCCGAGCTCACGACAAACCTTACAGGAAGACCATGAATCTCCACACGGTAGAAAAAATCGGCGGCACGTCAATGAGTGACTATGCCGCAGTTCGCGACAACATCATTTTCAAAGACGGCGAGGCCGACAAAGAGGGGCTCTATCAGCGCATCTTTGTCGTTTCCGCTTATGGCGGCATTACCGATATGCTGCTGGAGCACAAGAAATCCGGCCGCCCGGGTATCTTTGCCCTGTTTGCCGACGCCAATGAAGATCGCAGCTGGAACGATGCTATCGACGCGGTGCGCAACCGCGTGCACGAAATCAATGCCGAGCTGTTTACCGATGCCGAGCAGCTGGCCCGAGCCAACGACTTTATCGGTGAGCGCCTGGAAGATGCCGAGCGTTGCCTGGCGGATCTGGAGCGTGTCTGTCAGCACGGCCATTTCGCCCTCGAGGGGCACCTGAATACCGTCTGTGAAATGCTGGCGAGTATTGGTGAAGCCCACAGTGCTTGGAACACCGCTGAACTGCTGCGTCAGCAGGAAGGCGTCAATGCGCGCTTTGTCGATTTGACCGGCTGGCGTGATGGCGAGCACCTGACCCTGGACCAGCGTATCGAACGCGCGTTCAAAGACATCGACCTGGCCACCGAGCTGCCGATTACTACTGGTTATGCCCATACCCGTGAGGGTCTGATGGGTACCTTTGCCCGCGGCTACAGTGAGATGACCTTCAGCCGCATCGCGGTGGTCACCGGTGCCCGTGAGGCCATCATTCACAAGGAATATCACCTGAGCAGCGCGGACCCGCGCCTGGTGGGTGTCAATGAAGCGGTGCCGATTGGCCGTACCAACTACGACGTGGCGGATCAGCTGGCCAACCTGGGTATGGAGGCAATCCACCCCCGCGCGGCCAAGGGCCTTCGCCAGCAGGAAATTCCGCTGCGCATCATGAACACCTTCGAGCCGGAGCACTCCGGTACCCTGGTGACCGGTGATTACGTCAGCGAAACCCCTTGTGTTGAGATCATTGCCGGCCGCAAGAATATCTATGCGGTTGAGTGCTTCGACCAGGACATGATGGGCTTGATGACCACCTACGATCGCACGATCAATGACATCATCCGCCGCTTCAAGGGCAGCGTGGTGACCAAGGACATCAATGCCAACACCATTACCCACTTCCTGGCGACCAACCTGAAGACGGTAAAGCGTATCCGCGCTGCCATCTGCGAGGAGTATCCGGATTGTGATATCCAGGTGCGCAAGGTTGCAGTGGTTTCTGCCATTGGCAGTGACATGAAAGTGCCGGGCATGTTGTCCCGCGCGGTGGCTGCACTGGCCCGTTCCGGTATCAGCGTACTGGCCGTGCACCAGTCCATGCGTCAGGTGGACATGCAGTTCGTGGTCAACGAAAGTGACTATGAAGAAGCAGTCAAAAGCCTGCACCACGCGCTGGTGGAAGTCTACGATCACGGTGAAGCGATATGCGCAGCCTGATCAAGGCGTTGACGTTCACAGTGGCAGCCTTATGGCTGCCGCTTTCGGTTTGGGCCCAGGCCCAGGAGCAAGCCGAGCAAGGGGATACGCAATCCGAGCAGCAGAGTGCTCAGGAGCAGGCCGCGCAGGAGCGCGTCGATAATCTGCAAGAGCCGCTCTACAACCCGTTTGTGGAACGCTACGTGCTCGACGAACTCAAGCAGCTGCGCTCCGATATGGCTGCGCAACGAGTGAACCTTACCGAGCAGTTTGTCGACCGCCAGATCAATGTGGCCGACAAGGCCATCAGTTATGCCACCGATACGGTGACCTATTTTTTCTATCTGATTGCCGGTGTCAGTTCCCTGCTGGTACTGGTGGGCTGGACCTCGATCCGCGATATCAAGGAAAAGGTGCACGGCCTGGCCAACGAGGAAATCACCAAGCTGGTCAGCCAGTATGAAGAGCGCCTGCGCAGTATTGAGGAGCAGCTCAGCGAGAAGACCCGTCACATCGAGGATAACCGCGATGAGATCGAGCTGACCAAGGAGATCCAGTCGCTGTGGCTGCGGGCCGGACGTGAACATACCCCGGCCAGCAAGATTGCGGTGTACGACCAGATCCTGGGGCTGCGCGCCGATGACGGTGAGGCGCTCACCTACAAGGCCGATGCAGTGCTGGAGCTCGGTGAGCCGCAGTGGGCCATCAGCCTGTGCCTGCGCGCGCTGGAAATCGACCCGGAAAATGGCAACGCCTACTACCAGCTGGCCTGTGCCCATGCGAGCCAGGAGCACTGGGAAGAGGCCGTCGATTACCTCTCCAAGGCGCTGGATATTTCCTCGGCCTACCGGGACGAGGCGATGGAGGACGAGGCCCTCGATGCTCTGCACGAGTATCCGCCCTTTGCCCGCCTGATGGGTATCGAGCCCAGCGGGATGGATGAGGATGATTCCACTGAAGATGCCGAAAAGCCTGAGGCTTCCTGAGAGGGGAGCCTTTGCCACCAACAATAACGACCATTAGGAGAGGCCCGTGCTCGCCAGCTTTCTGTTTTTTCTCGCCATGTTCGCCGCTGTCGGCGTCAGTTCTTACCTGAAAAGCCGCGGTACCAAGCAGGATTATTATCTGGCCAGCCGGGACGTGTCGCCGTTCCTGGTAGGGCTTTCGGCCGTGGCCACCAATAACAGTGGCTACATGTTTATTGGTGTGATCGGCTACACCTACGCCACCGGGCTTGCCTCGGTATGGCTGATGGTGGGCTGGATTCTCGGTGATTTCCTCGGTTCACTGTGGGTACACAAGTCCCTGTGCCGGGCCACACACCAGACCGGTGAATCCAGTTACGCTGGCGTGATCAGTTGCTGGACCGGATCCCGTTTCGTCTACTGGCAGCGTCTCGCCGGACTCCTTTCGCTGATGTTCCTGCTGGCCTATGCCAGTGCCCAGCTGGTTGCCGGCAGTAAGGCGCTATATGTACTGCTGGACATGCCCATCTGGAGTGGGGCGGTGATTGGCGGTGTGATCGTGGCGGCCTACTGTCTAGCGGGTGGTATCCGTGCATCGATCTGGACCGATGCGGCGCAGTCGCTGGTGATGATCGTGGCCATGGGCACCCTGCTGGTGGTCGCGACCCAGTCAGTGGGCGGAATCGGCGCTGCGGTGCAGTCCATGAGCGAGGTCGAAGGCTTCCTCAACTGGTATCCCGAAGATATGTTGCTGCCGGGGCTGGCCGGTGGTGTGCTGTTTGCCGTGGGCTGGTTGTTTGCCGGTCTGTCTGTTATCGGCCAGCCCCATGTGATGGTGCGGTTTATGGCGCTGGAGTCTGAGCACCGCATGATTCACGCGCGCATCTGGTACTACCTCTGGTTCACGGCTTTCTACGCGATGGCCACCGGCGTCGGCATGCTGGCGCGAATCCTGCTGGCCGATGCAGGCAGCTTCGATGCAGAGCTGGCGCTGCCGATGATGGCCATGGACTTGCTGCCGCCGGTGATGGTGGGGCTGATTCTGGCCGGTGTATTCGCGGCTACGATGTCCACGGCAGATTCCCTGGTGCTGAGCTGTTCTGCGGCCATTACCCACGACATTCACCCACAGCGTACGGAAAAGACCTGGGTACTGAAGCTGACCACGGTGGCGATCACTGTCGCTGCAGTTGGTTGGGCGCTACTGAACAAGCAGAGTGTCTTCAGCCTGGTGGTGATGTCCTGGTCGTCGCTGGCCTCTGCTTTCGCACCGATCCTGATTGTGCTGGCCCTCGGCGGACGTCCGTCTCAGCGGGTCTATATCACCATGAGCCTGATTGGTCTCGCCACGGCACTGGCGTGGCGCTGGCTGGGCTGGCACAGCCATATCTACGAGGGGATGCCGGGAATTCTGGCGGGCCTCGCAGTGTACGGGATTGCGCGCTTTGCGGTGGGCGTACCGGAGCCGAGTCGGGCTAGTGCGTGAATGCCCCCAGTGCATCACAGCGTCAAACTGAGGGGAGCTTTGGACGCTGAGTTAACGAGGCCCAGGTTGGATCGGTGGCGTCGGAGCATCAGGGGGGTGTTTTCGAAACCGCACGAGTACTTCCCTGTAGCTCTGTCGGCGCCGTCCCTGGCGCCGACAGTTTCGAAAACACCCCCCTGACACTCCGCCTTAACCCTTGGCCTCATTTCTCCGTTGACCGTATTTATCTAGTTTGCTCTGCAAATGGAATCAGGCCAGAGCTTAAGGAAAAGTATCGGGCGCGAGCATCTTGAACCGTCGGCGACAGGGACGTCGCCGACGGAGCTTAGGGCCGGCCCCGCGAGCGAAGCGAGTGCATTGGGTCCAGGGATGTATTCACAGCGTTTCGAGATGCTCGCGCCCGATGCTTTTCCGCCCATCAACTAAATGTTCCTCTGGGCTTCTCGAGTTGCGGGCTCTCCGGATCAAAAAGTTCTCCCTAGTGACGTTCGAAACAAAAAAGCCCGGCAATTGCCGGGCTTTTCCATCCTGTGAGGGATGTGAGAAAGGTATTACTTACGAATACCTTCCACGTCCAGGATCATCTCCACGGTCTGTGAAGCCGGACCCAGGTCGTAGTCGATGCCGAAGTCCTTCAGCTTGAACTCGGTGGAACCGGTGAAACCCTGACGGAAGCCGCCCCAGGGATCCTTGCCGCCACCAACGTGGGTGACGTCGATGGTGATCGGCTTGGTCACACCGCGCAGGGTCAGGTCACCAGTCAGCTTGCCCTTGCCGTCGCCGGCCGGCTCATAGCTAGTGCTTTTGAATGTGGCGGTGGGGTATTTCTCGACAAACAGGAAGTCTTCGCCGCGCAGGTGCTTGTCGCGCTCGGCGTGGTTGCTGTCGAGGCTGTTCACATCGATATTCACATTGATCGAGGAAGCTTCCGGCTTGCTCTCGTCATACTGGAAAGAACCATTGAAATCATCGAAACGGCCGTAGAGCCAGCTGTAACCCAGGTGCTTGATGCGGAACTGGATAAAGGCGTGGGCGCCCTTGGTGTCGATGACATACTCGGCTGCCTGCGCCGTGGCGCCCAGCAGTGAGGCAAACAGGAAAATAGCCAGTTTCTTCATGGATAGTGCTCCTTTATTTTGAGGTGCTCAGATTTCGGGTCGAAATTTGTTTACTCGCGTTGTCCTGCACTGGATTGCTGGTACGGCCAAGCATGCGCAGTAGTGTGGCATCGCGATCGATAAAGTGATGTTTCAGGGCGGCGAGGGCGTGTAGGGCAACGAGCCCCATCAGCGTCCATGCCAGTATTTCGTGGATCTCGCCGGCAATGTCCTCCTGGTTGGGCAGGCCCTGGATTGAGGCCGGCACGCTGAACAGGCCAAACACATCGATGGTCCGGCCATCGGCGGTGGAAATCAGGTAGCCGGAAGTCATGATCGCCAGCAGCAGCAGGTAGATGCCGCCGTGGGCGAAGCGCGCCGCTACGGCCTGCCAGCGGGGGGTGCCGGGCACATCGGCGGGCGCAGTGTTGAGGAGCTTCCATCCCATCCGCAGAAGCAGGGTGATCAGCAGCAGGATGCCGATGGCCTTGTGCAGTTCCGGGCCCTGACGGTACCAGGGATCGTAGTAGGACAGTTGCCGCATCCACCAGCCGAGGGCAAAGAGCCCGATGACCGCCGGCACCATCAGCCAATGAAAGGCGATCGCCACCCAGCCGTATGAGGTTTCGCTGTTCTTTGCTGCCACGATAAACGCTTCCGCTTAAAAATTATTCACCGAACCCCGGTATGGTCGCCGGGAGTGTGTGATTATAAAAATTCCGGGGTTCGGTAAAAGCGAAAAAAGCCGAATGAACCTGTCGATAATTTCGCAGGTTGCTCGGGTGACCGGATTGGCAGTGGGTGTGGGGTGATTAGTGCGGGCTGCCGCGGGTGCCTTCCCGCTCGGCGTCGCTCAGAATCCGCTCGAGGGATTGGCGGTCCAGGCTACTGGAGCGGCTGGCAATCTGCTCCGCAAGCCAGCCGGTGGAATGGTGCTCACCATCGAGCGCCAGCTTCTCCAGTTCCCAGATCACATTGAGGAGTTGCTGCTTTTCCAGCGCGTGCTCTTGTTCGGTGGCGGAAAACAGGCTGGGTTCGAGCTGCTCGATTTCACTGCGCCTGACTGCCAGCTCCGCCAGGCTGGGATACCAGCGGCCGCTGAATGGTTCCGGGCGCCGGCGGTGGTCGAAGCTGATACGCAGGCGGTTGCCGTCTTCGTCCTCGAGTAGCGGCGTGTCCTGTTCATAGGCTGGCAGGGCCGGGCGATGGCGAAGGATGCCCACGATGGCTTTCCAGTCGCTGGGGTTTTCGGCGCAGAGACGCAGCGGGCGACTCAACTCCAGTACCGCCGGGCGATCCAGATAGGCGACCTGTTGGCCGGGCCGATACCAGTAGAGGTTGAGTTGGTGACTTTCGGCGAGATCCGCCAGGTCGGCACTGGTAAAGGGCTCTTCCGCCACGGCGCTAAGATGGTTTACGGCTTGCTGTACGCTGAGCCATTGTCTGAGATGGAAAGGTTTATTGACGGCAGTGCCCATGAAAGCGCTCCACTGCGGCGAGACCGGCGGCGAGAATTTATCTGTCTGCGTCTCTCAATATTAGCAGCTCGGAGCGGGCCACCGGCCCAAAGCGCTGACTCAGAGCCAGCCCTTCTTCTTGAAGTAGGCGTAGGGCGCGATGCCGGCCAGCAGCATTAGGAACAGGGCAAACGGATACCCGCCCACCCACTCCAGTTCCGGCATGAAGTCGAAATTCATGCCATAGATGCTCGCCACCATGGTCGGCGGCAGGAAGACCACCGCCGCGATGGAGAAGATCTTGATGATCTGGTTCTGCTCGATGTTGATGAAGCCCTGGGTGGAGTCCATCAGGAAGTTGATCTTGTTGAATACAAACCCGGTGTGGGCCATCAGGGTATCGATATCGCGAGTGATGTCGCGAAAGCTTTCCTGCAGCTCGCCATCAATGTGGATATGCCGCTGCAGGAAGGTAATCGAACGCCGGGTATCCATCAGGCACAGCTGGACCTTACCGGTGCTGTCCTCAAGCTTGGCCAGGTAATCGATGGCATCTTCTAGTTCCGCCGATTCGTCTTCCAGCACCAGATAGCTCACTTCACCGAGCTTCAAGTGGACATCTTCCAGCGCATCGGCCAGGTTCTCGACTTTCTGCTCGAAGACCTGCACCGTCAGTTCCTGAGCGCTGTGGGCTTCCACCTGCCGGCGACGGGCCCGCATCCGCAGCAGACGGAAATCGGCCAGGTCGGTATCGCGGACGGTGATCAGGCGCTGGGGCTGGAGGATAAATGCCACCGTGGTGGTGTCGTGGCGGCCCTCGCTCTGGGTCAGGAACAGGGAGTGAATATGCACGCCGGCGGAGTCGATGAAGTAGCGTGCCGAGGCTTCGATCTCCTCTACGTCCTCGGTCTCCGGCAGCTCTGTCCGCAGTAGCTGTTCGAGCAGGTCGCGCTCGTCTTCCTCGGGCTCCTGCAGATCGATCCAGACCGCCTCCGACAGCTGTTGCCGGCTCATCGTTTCCTCGATGGTCTGCTCGCGCAGGGCGCCCCGAATGATTTCGAAGAGTCGCAGCATGGCCTGTTCCCTAGCTCAAAAGTGACCCAATGGTATCGGATATGCTTTTCCAGCCCAAGGTGGGCAGGTTTAACCTCTTCCTCTTCTAACAAGCCACCGGCCGCATGGGCGGCCGGTGTTAGATTGACGACCTGGACGGGAACCTTAGAGGAAATCAGGCAATTGCTTGCGGATTTCGTCGGGCTCACTGTGTACCAGGTTTTTGCCGGTCTCACCGGCGATCGCGGCGCGGGTGGTGGCGGACAGCGCGTTGCGCAGGGGACCGACCATCTTTGGTTCCGCGACGATATACAGGTTCTCGAACTTGCCCTCCTCACGACCTCTCTCTAGCGCGTGGGCGATTTCCCGCGCGAACTTCTCGCCGCCGTCACGCCGCAGGTCTCCCATGTTGCCCATGCCGCGTGAGGCGTGTCCGAAGCGGTCGAAAACACGCCCGGGCGCATCTGCGAGCAGTTCCCGGCCTTTCATTCGACCTTCCGGATAATGCAGTACGTCCAGCTCCTTGAGGGCACTGGCACGGTGCTCCGCCTCGAACATGCGGGCGTCGGTGTGATTGGCGACTAATACCCAGGCTTTGGCCATGGTGAAACCTCCTCAATGTTACAGATTCATTCTAGTGCGATCGGGTGGCGCTCACCGGAGGAGGTCGCCGCCATCTGACTACCGGTTTCTTGTGTGACGATTGCAGGGAATCCGGTCAGTCGAGCCGGGTAAGCGGGCAACCCGCTTTTTTAAAACCGGGAGCTATTAACAGGGCGTGTCGAAGGAAAGGAACGGCGCTTCGGAGGCGGATGCTGATCACTAAAATCCGGAGTGAAAAGCAGACCCGGCGGGTATGTGCCGGCGGGACTGCACAGGTCAAATTACCAAGCTGAATAGTCATGAGGTGAGCACTATGAGCCTGATACCGAGGGGATCATTACTTGATCTCGACAATATGTTTGAGCAGATGCTCTCCCCCTCACGCATGAGTGGCGAGTCCAAAGAGGGGTTCTTCTCGCCGAAGATCGATGTGCGGGAGACCAAGGACAGCTACGAAATCAGCGCGGAACTCCCGGGTGTGAGCAAGGACGATATCAATGTCACCCTGGAAGACGGAGTGCTGACACTGGAAGCCGAAGTACACAGGGAGGAGAAGGAAGAGAAAGAGGGGCGAGTTATCCGCCAGGAGCGCCGTTACGGCAAGTATATGCGCAGTTTCAATCTGGGTGCTGACGTGAGCGAGAGCGATATCGATGCGAGCTTCAAGGATGGTGTACTGACTTTGAAAGCGCCGAAACGTGAGGTGAGCCAGCCACGTACCCAGCGTATCGAGATTCACTGACGGGACATGAGGTTCGCCGGCGTGTCGACCGCACCCTAGAGTGCATTTGTATTGGATTTGATTAGTTCAGGAGGCCCGCCATGAGAGTAGGTGAAGCCATGCACCAGGGGTGTACCTGGGTCAGCCCGGATACCCCGCTGAGTGAAGTTGCGCAGATTTTGCGGGATGAAGACATCGGTTCAGTGCCGGTGGGTGAAAATGACCGTCTGATCGGAATGGTGACCGACCGCGATATTGCCATCCGTGCGGTTGCTTCGGAGAGCGACCTTTCCTCGATGTGTGCCCGAGACGTGATGACCGAGGGTATCGAGTGGGTTTGGGAAGACGATGACATGGAAGCCGCGCTGAGCAAGATGGAGTTGGAACAGCTGCGTCGAATGCCGGTCATGAACAGCGACAAGCGTATGGTCGGGATTCTCAGCATGGGCGATATTTCCCATTCAGTGAATCACAATCTTTCCGGTGAATTTGCTTCTGCAGTTTCTGCGCATCACTGACATCACACAACCCCTGACCACCCTTGTTGCATCGAGCAGCAGGGTGGTTTGTCGTTGATGATCAACGTTTTTGGATAGCAAGCGGTTAAAGCAGGTGCTCTATCGGCAGCCAGCTGCTTATCTTCGAGCCCAGGCGCTGTAGTGCTGTGGCGCCCGGATCGCGATGAAAGATTTGTCCCGTCGAATCCTGCCAGACGATTTTCCCTTCGCGAAGGTTCAGGGTTAGGGCATTCGCCTGGATGTTGGCAATGAAGTTCTCGGTGATCTTGCCGGCCAGCGATGGTGAATCCAGCAGTAGCCCAAGTTCGGTATTCAGGTAGAGAGAGCGCTGGTCAAAATTAAAAGAGCCGGCGTAAACGATGTGTTCATCCACAGCAAAGAGCTTGGCATGCAACAGGGAGCGGGAGTCCTCATGCCAGTGGTTGTTGTCGAAATCCAGTGAGCCGGACATCTCGTAGAGTCGGATACCTGCACGCAGCATCGGAAGCCGGTACTTATGGTAGGGTCCGTGCACGAGCACCAGGTCCGAAGAGCCCAGGGAGTTGGTGAGCAGGTGAATTTCCACTCCCCGGGCCGCAGCGGCGAGTAATGCTTCAAAGTAGTAGGGCCCCGGCAGCATGTACGGCGAGATGATAATGAGCCGGTGCTGAGCACCGGTGATGGCGCGCATCAGCTGATCGCTGGCATAGAGAGCCCTGCCTCCTGTGGGCGCAACGATTTTCTGCGGTGGGTCCACCAGCACCTCTGCCGTACCCCAGTACCAGAGATGGTCATCGCTGCTCAGTGCGGGGATCAGCGGCGACTGCTGCAGGCCCTTTCCATAGTCGCTGGAGAGCAACCGGTGAGCAGATTCTTTCAGCTCAGAATAGAGTTCAGCACGGTGGTTGCGGTACAGGCTACCGGAAACCACCGGCCGCAGGGAAAAGCTGTAGGGACTGTTCCAGTAGACATCAAACTGACGGTTGATGGCTGGTAGCGCGGCACCGATGGTGACCATGTCCAGGTCGTGAAAGACGATCTGGTTGTCGATGCCAAAGTATTTATCGCTCAGGTTGCGCCCACCGATAAAGGTCACCCGCCCATCTATGGTGAACGCCTTGTT
This sequence comes from Microbulbifer aggregans, assembly GCF_001750105.1. Lineage (NCBI taxonomy): Bacteria > Pseudomonadati > Pseudomonadota > Gammaproteobacteria > Cellvibrionales > Microbulbiferaceae > Microbulbifer > Microbulbifer aggregans. The sequence continues at coordinate 306,763 of NZ_CP014143.1, read as the reverse complement.
GTGCATGCGTCGTTGCAGCCTGCAGAAATCTGCAAACAACTCGATCGCCCGGGTACTGCGCTTTGGGAATGGGTTGAACAGCCGCACTTCAATATTGGGGTGCTGGTCCAGGGCTGCGAGCAGGGAGATGCTGTCACCAGTGGTGAAATCATCGAGAAGAAAACGGACACGCACCCCGCGGTCGGCGGCGTCGATGAGTTCGTGCGTCAGGAGGCGACCACTCTCATCGCGGCGGAAAATAAAGTACTGGATATCAATGGAGCGTCGCGCTGCGCGGATGGCTGACAATCTCACTGCCAGGGCATCCTGCGCTGTGGTCACAGGATAAACACCGGTCTGGCCCGGTCGTGCGGCGGTGAGGCGATCCACCACCTGAGCCAGCTCAGAGTCTGATGGGCCCAGCTGGTGCAGGCTCTCCGGTCTTGGCGGTGGCTGGGGAAAATGGACCGGCCCGAGGCAGCCTCCCAGTAAAAGCGTCAATACTGGAATGAATGGGAGCAGCCACTTTAGGGCAGGCGGGCGCGGGATTGCTTCCATGCGGTCTCGCTGATCCTATCGGGTTGGCGCAGGGCGCCTCAAGCAGTATAGCGCCCGGACTGCCGTTGGCAGACAATGCCAGCAGGCGCATAATGCGCGCTTTTTTCAATCTGGCCCGAGGCAATCCCTATTTTGCGCGGGTTTCAGGCAGGGTGGGTTTCACCCGGGAGACATGCAGATGAGCACGGATCGGGAATTGATGGAGCGCAGCGGCGGTCGCTGTGAACTTTGCGGAGCACAGGCTGGCCTCGGGCCCTACGCACTGCCCGGCTCAGAGGGGCGGACGAATGCGGATCTGCTGCTCTGCCCGACCTGCAGCCTGCAGCTTTCCGGTGGCGAGGCGCTGGATAGCAACCACTGGCGCTGCCTGTCGGACACTATGTGGAGCCCGGTGCCAGCAGTGCAGGTGGCGGCCTGGCGCCTGCTGAAGCGGCTGTCTGGTGAGACCTGGGCCCAAGACCTGCTGGACATGCTCTACCTGGACGAGGACCTGAGCGAATGGGCCCAAGCGGCGCCGCTGGCATCTGAAGGTGAAGAGGTCGTACACCGCGACTGCAACGGCGTGGTGCTGCAGGCCGGTGATACGGTTACCGTGATCAAGGACCTGGATGTGAAGGGCTCCAGCCTGGTGGCCAAGCGCGGCACGGCGGTACGGGGGATCAGCCTGACCGACAACCCGGAGCACATCGAGGGCCGGGTCAATGGTCAGCGCATCGTGATCCTGACCAAGTTCGTCAAGAAGTCTGGCTGACCTCGGAGGAAGTGGGTGGGCGCTCAGCATCATAGGCTGCGGTTGTGAAGCCGGTATATGAGATCCGCAGTGGTGCCCTGGCCGGGTTCAACCTGCTGGTGCCTCGTCTGGGTGGCGATCCCGCCGAGTTGCTGGCGGAGGTTGGCCTGCCCGCTGACTGCATGCGCCGCCCGGACTTGCTGATTCCTATCGCCACGCTGTCGGAGCTGCTGGACCTGTGTGCGGATCGACTGCGCTGTGCGGATTTCGGTCTGCGCCTGGCCGATATGCAGGGGGTGCGGATCCTGGGGGTGTTGGGGCAGCTGTTGATGGGCACCGTCAACCTGCGCACCGCCCTGGAAAGCTCCCAGCGCTACATGGCCCTGCACAACCAGGCAGAGTTCTGGCGTATCCACGAGCAGGGGGATGCCCTGCTGGCCCAGCGCTTCGACCACTTCGTGGAGCCGGTGGCGGCGATCCAGTACCGGGAGCTGTCTGTCGGGGCGTGTTACCGGCTGGTCCAGGACCTGGCCGGGCAGGATATCCGCCCCCGGGAAGTCCACTTCCGCCAGGAGGCCCTGTCACCCCAGGAACGCTATCGGGAGTTTTTCAACGCGGATGTGCACTTCGGGCGGGAATGCGACGCGCTGATCTTCGATGCCGGATTACTGGAGCGCACCCTCTGTGCGCCGAGCACCAGTCTGCGCCTCTACTTCGAGGAGTTCACCCGCCAGTTGCTGGAAAAATACCGCCACAGTGTTGCCGCCCAGGTGAAGGCCCTGATCCTGCAGACACTGGGTGCCCAGCGCCATACGTTGGCACAGGTGGCAGGTCTGCTCGAGATGCCGGGGCGTACGCTGCAGCGGCGCCTGGCGGAAGAGCGGACTTCCTTCAAACAGCTCCTGCAGGAGGCGCGCATGGAGACTGCCCGCTGGCACCTGCGTGCCTCCAGTATTGATATCAACCTGCTGTCTGCCACGCTCGGTTACACCGATATCAGCGCTTTCTCCAAGGCCTTCCGCACCGTACACGGCGTTTCCCCTCTGCAGTGGCGCAAGCAGCAGCGGGACGCCTGAGTCCTCTTGCCCGTTAACTCCCTATCACGCGGCAATTTGAAGTCGCTTTGCGCGCCAATCCCCATCTCTCATCAATGAAGCCGCGTATCATGGTGACTGGAATTGGTGGCGCCTGGCAGTGAAGATTGTCGGTGCTGCCGGGAATCACTGTACAAGCGAGGGAATCAATGAGCATCACTCCGATCAAGTGCAAGGCCGCGGTGGCCTGGAAAGCCGGCAAGCCACTGTCCATCGAGGAAGTCGAGGTCGCACCACCGAAAAAGGGTGAGGTGCGGGTCAAGCTCATCGCCTCCGGGGTCTGCCACACCGATGCGTTCACTCTCTCCGGGGAAGACCCGGAAGGTATCTTCCCCGCGATCCTCGGCCACGAGGGCGGCGGTATTGTCGAGTCCGTCGGGGAAGGGGTTACCAGCGTACAGGTAGGGGATCATGTAATTCCGCTGTATACGCCCGAGTGTGGCGAGTGCAAGTTCTGCAAGTCCGGCAAGACCAACCTGTGCCAGAAAATCCGTGAGACCCAGGGCAAGGGCGTGATGCCAGACGGTACCACCCGTTTCTCCATCGACGGCAAACCCATTTACCACTACATGGGGACCTCTACCTTTTCCGAATACACAGTGCTGCCGGAAATTTCCGTGGCCAAGGTCAACCCCAAGGCGTCGCTGAAGGAAGTATGCCTGCTGGGTTGTGGGGTCACGACCGGCATGGGTGCGGTGACCAATACGGCGAAGGTGGAAAAGGGATCAACCGTGGCGATTTTCGGCCTCGGCGGTATTGGTCTGTCGGCGGTGATCGGCGCTGCTAAAGCGGGGGCGAAGCGGATTATCGGCGTCGATGTCAATCCTGATAAATTCGAGCTGGCGAAAAAACTCGGTGCCACTGAGTGTGTCAATCCGCAGGATCACGACCGCCCGATCCAGGAAGTGATCGTTGAGATGACCGACGGTGGGGTAGATTATTCCTTCGAGTGCATCGGCAATGTGAAAGTCATGCGTGCGGCGCTGGAGTGCTGTCACAAGGGCTGGGGTGAGTCGGTGATTATCGGTGTGGCCGGTGCGGGCCAGGAAATCTGTACCCGTCCCTTCCAGCTGGTAACCGGCCGCGTGTGGCGGGGGACTGCATTCGGTGGCGTCAAGGGGCGTTCTGAATTGCCGGGTTTTGTGGAGCGTTACCTGGCTGGGGACTTTTCCCTGAACGACTTTATTACCCACACCATGCCGCTCGAGGATATTAATGAGGCATTCGACCTGATGCACCAGGGTCGCAGTATCCGCAGCGTTATCCATTTTGACCAGCACTGAACATTGAGCACCGGAAGGAAATAAGAACAACCCATGAAACTGATCAGTGAAACCAAAGCATTCGACGGCCGCCAGCAGCGCTTTGAACATCAATCGACAACCCTCGATTGCACCATGCGCTTTTCCGTTTTCCTGCCCTCGCAAGCGGAAAACAAGGCGCAGCGGTTTCCGGTGCTGTACTGGCTCTCCGGGCTTACCTGCACCGACGAAAATTTCAGTCAGAAAGCGGGCGCGCAGCGCATGGCGGCAGAGCTGGGCATTGCCCTGGTGATCCCGGATACAAGCCCGCGTGGTGATGAAGTGGCGGATGACGAAGGTTACGACCTGGGGCAGGGTGCCGGATTCTATCTCAATGCCACCCAGTTGCCGTGGAAGCAGCACTACCGGATGTATGACTATATTGTGGACGAGTTGCCCGCTCTGGTAGAGGCCGAGTTGCCGGTGACGAACCGCCGTGCCATTTCCGGACACTCCATGGGCGGGCACGGTGCGCTGGTCATCGGCTTACGTAATCCCGAGCGCTATAGCTCGATTTCTGCATTCAGCCCCATCTGCAATCCCATCAGTTGTCCCTGGGGAGAGAAGGCCTTCGGTGCCTATCTGGGTGCGGAGCGCCAGACCTGGGAGGAATACGATGCGACCGTGCTGTTAAGCCGCACAACTGAGCGACAGCCGATCCTGATTTCCCAGGGTGAGAACGATGAATTCCTCGAGCAGCAGCTGAAGCCCAACGCGCTGGAAACCGCCGCTGAGGCTGCCGAATATCCGCTCAAGGTTGAGCACCACGCGGGTTACGATCACAGCTACTACTTCATCGCCACCTTTATCGAGCAGCATCTGCGTTTCCATGCAGACTTCCTGTTGAAGCCCTGAGGTCGGACATTCGTGCCGGCCGATACCCGCCGCAGCTCCGCTCCGTTCATCGGGAGATGGGGCTTGCTGAGCTTGGTCGTGTTACTGGTTGCCGGTCTTACCTATTTTGCCATTGGTGCCGGCAGTCCCGTGGTTTATCAGAGCTCCGATGGTCAGTGGATGGACTGTGATTGTCCGGGGTTGAAAAGCTCTGGTCACCGCGGGGTTGTTTTCAGTTTTGAGCGCTATAAGGTCGCCTGCGATGTCGCAGGAGTCGAGCTGTGGCGTATCACGCCCAGGGCAGGTCTCATCAATCCACGCACCTGGTTTGATGAATATGCTGATTCACGCTGGCAGGTGCCGCTGTCTCGCGGTGTGGAGTTTCCCGGTGAGGCTCGCCGTTGGCCGGTTAGAGGCCGTGATGATGACCATTGCTTCTTCCGCCCCCTTTCTGAGCCGGAGCTGGAAATCGTGCGGAAGCGTGCTGAACTTTACTTCGTGAAACATTCGAGAAGCGCAGAATCGGACTGACTTCTGTAACAGAAGTTCGAACTTGGTTATTACTCTAAATCATGCCTGCTATTCTTGGAGAGTTTACCGGACTGACTAAAGACAGTGCACTCGACTGATTAAGGATCAACAATTGGACGTGAGCTTAGGATGAGCGAAACCTATCACCTTGCATGTGACTGTGGCGCAGTGGAATTCGAGTGCGAGGGGCCGCCGAAAGTGCGTGGCTTTTGTCACTGCGATGACTGCCGCAATTTTCTCAAGGTGCCCTATCACTCGGTGGACGCCTGGGAGTCGGATAAAGTGAAGGTCACAAAAGGCAGCGACCAGATAGCTGTTTTTCAGCATCCGCAAAAGAAGATGAAACGCTTCTTCTGTCAAAACTGTGGCGAGACGGTTTTCAATAGCAATGCGATGGATTGGCGCATTGTATCTCAGCTATTGGTGCGGCGGCAGAATCAGGGAATACTGCCGGATGAGTTGGCGTCAAAGAGTCACTTTCATTATGGGCAGCGCATCGTCGATATCGACGACGAGCTGCCCAAGCGTGAATGACCGGTAAGAGTCCGCTTCTGGTTTAGTGGCCCCAGGGAGGCGGGGGCAAGTCGGTTTCCTTTTTCAAATCGAATTCGACCCGGAAGCGTCGCCCGCTGGGCCGCGTCAGCTCGTAAGCGAATATCTCGCCGGGATGCATCTCCATCGCCCAGGTATTTTCTACAGATGCGTCCAGTCCCTCCCGTTTGAAAAGTGCGATGGACTCTGCGTCCACCGGGAATTCCTGTCGGGTATCGCTGCCTGCTCCGGTGTTCTCACCTCCATACATGGTAACGGCATCTTCACTGCCATCCTTATGTCGATGGTCGTGCTTGAGCCGCAACCCCCTGTCTGTGCGGGTCAATACCCAGGTGCGGGAGCGATCTTCGCCCACGTGAAACGGAATTTTTAATTCCCGCGTCGGGTCCTCACAGCCTCGCACGTGCATGATCAATGTCTTGCCTTCGAAAGCATCCGGCTGGTCTGTGCGCGGCTCATTGGCCACGATCCGCCCCGCAAACGCTTTACCGCAGAGCGTGGCAAGATTGGCAAGGAAGCGGTCGGCGGGCTGCTGCAGGCCGTCCGTTTTCCCTTCGTCGCTATCCCCGGCACCACAACCCGTGAGGCCGGCCAGTGCGGCCACGAAGACGGTAGCCAGCAACCGCTGTTGATTTCTTGGCATATCCTTTTTCCCCCGTTGAAATGCGTTCTTGATCAATGACCGTTAACTCGGATCCGGCTCATCGATAATCTGCTGTAGCTGCTGTTTGAAGGTTTCCACCTCCTGGGCGCCACTGATACCGTACTCGCGATTAAAGATAAAGAGCGGTACGCCCTGAATACCCTGGGCGAGGATCTGCTGCTCCTGGGCGCGTACATCCTGCGCATAGGCCTGATCCTCCAGCACCTGAAGCGCCTCCTCGCGATTGAGCCCCACCGCTTCGGCGGCATCAGCCAGGACGTTGCGATCCGAAACATCCTTGCGCTCGGCGAAGAAGTCCTGGAACAGCCGCAGGCTGAGTGCTGTCTGTTTTTCATAGGGGTGTGACCAGTGCAGCAACTGATGCGCATCGAAGGTGTTGTACATGCGCATGTCATCGCTGTAATTGAACGCGAAGCCCAGGTCCGCGCCCAGATCGGTCAGTCGCTGGCGAGCCTCAATGCTCTGCTGGGGTGTGGTGCCGTACTTTTCCGCCAAGTGTTCGCGCAGATTCTGGCCCTCTGGTGGCATCTGCGGATTCAGCTCGAAGGGGTGCCAGTGCACGGAGGCTTCAAACCTATCGGCAAAGTCTGCCAGGGCGCGCTGCAGGCGCAGATAGCCGATAACACACCAGGGGCAGACCACGTCGGAGACGAGATCAATACGAAGTGGCAGTTTGGACATGATGCCTCCGTGTTGCTCTAAGTAACTCTAGCTAACCCCAATACTGCACGAGTGACTGGACGACCAGCAACAGGCCAGAGAAGAGTAGCAGGGCGCGACAGCAGAGCATGAAGTGCCGATCCGATATATACCCCTGAACCCACTTGCCCAGGCGGGTGCCGAGCAGGGCGATGGGAATCAGTGCCAGGGAAAGCCATAGAAGCCACAGGGGCCATTGCCCGCTCAGTACGTAGGGAACGACCTTCAGGGCATTCATTGCGCCAAAGAAGATACCGGCAGTGGCCAGCCAGGTGAGCTTCGGTAAGTTTCTGGCGATCAGGTAGATATTGATCGGCGGCCCGCCGGCGTGTAGCAGCGTGCTGGTCAGTCCACTAATGCTACCCCATAGCCAACCACTGCCGCGCATACTGCCAAGCCAGGGGGCCAGGCGCTGCCACAGAGCAAACACGATGGAGATGACACCCAGCAGCAGTTTCAGCAGCTTGTCGGGCAGCTCACCCAACAGGAATCCACCGGCGACGATTCCGGCGATGGCTGCGGGCAGTATCGCCCGTAGCTCATTCCAATTGGCATGCCGCCAGTAGTACTGGATGGTGCGCCCATCCATGACCAGCAGTAATGGCAGCATCAGAAAGACCGCTGTCGGTACCGGTATCACCAAGGCCAGTAATGGCACGGCAACGACACCGGCACCGCCGGCGAAGCCCGATTTTGAAATGCCGGTCAGAATGATCCCGATGCTTGCCAGCAACCAGAACAGGGGAGAGGTAATCAGGCTTTCCATTGCGGCTCCTTTCTGCCCACGATCAGCTCCCTCGGGGCAAGTCGAACCAGAGTGCCTCGACGCCCTCATTACCGGCCGTTAGTCGTTGCTCCCGGGTTTTGATAAAACCGATACCGTCGCCCTCGCCAAACTCTTCATCGGCCATTTTGACCTTGCCGTTGATCAGGTGCAGGTAACCAGCGCGGCCATGGGTTTCCAGGGTGAACGTTTCACCCGCAGCCAGCCGTAGGCGGGAAAGGCTGGCATCCTGATGGATGGACAGCGTGCCGTCGCGACCGTCAGGGGTGACGAGCGGTGTCAGAGGTCCGCGCTGCTCAATGCTGGCCTGCTCGTAGCCTGGTTCGATGCCGGTGACATTGGGTTCGATCCAGATCTGCAGGAATCGCAGCGGTTCGGTGCGTGAGGCATTGTACTCCGAGTGCTGAATGCCGCGGCCGGCACTCATGCGCTGTACTTCGCCGGCGGGCACCTTGTACCGGTTTCCGGTGCTGTCGCGGTGCTCGATCGAGCCTTTGAGTATGTAGGAAATAATCTCCATATCCCGGTGGCCATGGGGAGGGAAGCCAGCCCCGCCGCGGACTCGATCGTCATTGATCACCCGCAGTACAGAAAAGCCCATGTGTCGGGGATCGAAATAACTGCCGAACGAGAAGGAGTGGCGGCTGTCGAGCCAGCCGAAATTGGCGCGACCGCGATCGTCGGCCCGGCGAATGTAATCCATGTCGATGATCCTATGCTTGTCAGTTGCCGGGATCTTAGAAAGTTAGTGGCGGCCAATAAATCGCAATTATTGTGAGGATTTACTGAAAGAAATCGAATGATTTGCTGTACTTGACCCATTCGCCCTTATTGTCGGCTAGGTAATGGGTGTGTGGCAGTTTATAGAATCGACAGCTCCTGGGAGTGAAAGATGGCAGATCAGCGTGTGTTATTTGTTCTTACCGGGCACAGCGAACTCGGGGAGACGGGCCAGAAAACGGGCTTTCACCTGTCGGAGGCGGCTTATCCGTGGAAGGTCCTGCGCGAGGCGGGGTTCCGGGTGGACTTCGCCACGCCTGAGGGTGGCCCGGCACCGGTGGACCCCGCCAGTGAAGATCTGGAGGATGAAATCAACAAGGCTTTTCTGTCCGACCCCGGGGTTGCCGATCAGATCAAGGAAACACCGGCACTCGGTACTGTGGACCTGTCCGTCTATTCGGCGCTCTATTTTCCCGGTGGACACGGCACCATGTGGGATCTGCCCGATAGCACCGCGGTACAGGATGCGATTCGCGAAATGGCCGAGGCCGGCAAGGTGGTTGGCGCTGTTTGCCATGGCCCCGCGGCTTTTGTGAATGTGAAGCTCAGTAACGGACGCTGGTTTGTAGATGGCAAGCGCCTATCCGCGTTTACCGATGATGAGGAAAAAGCAGTAGAAAAAGACGATATTGTCCCCTTTCTATTGGCTGAAACATTGAAGGAACGGGGCGCTATTCACGAAAAGGCCGACAATTTCGGTAAGTCGGTGACGGTGGATGGCAACCTGGTTACTGGTCAGAACCCGGCATCGGCCCAGGGGGTGGGGGAAGCCATTCGCGACCGTATGCTGGCACAGGAATCAACGTAGACTTAATGGCGGCCTTGAGCGTGACTCATGTCCTGAGATTGGATGTCGATCTCTGTTGACGGCTAATGGTTAGGACCGCTACCGCATCTGCCGATGAGGGGTGCGCAAGTCGAAAGGGCAGGCAGGATAGGTCAGTAACAGGGGCGCCATCGCTTTCACGGCAATGGTGCCCCTGGAAACCGTTAGCAGTCGGTATCTGCGACGTCCGCACCTTCCTTCACTTCCTCGCAGGCATCTTCCACCGCATTGCCTGCGTCCTCGATAGTTTCGTCGATCGTTTCACCAACTTCCTCTGCACCGGTTTCACGCTCACAGCCAGCGATGCCAACACTCAACAGCGCGGCGAAAAATACCAGTGCCACTTTCCTCATGATAACCATACTCTAGTTCCTCGATTGGTGAACCATTTAATGCCGGTTTCGCTCCGGCACAGCGCGGAGCAATTGGCTGCTCAACGTTGCACCATGCTAACGAGCATGGATTCCCCAGGCTACCCCGCACTTATGAAAATGTGATATCCAATGTATTCCTCGGCAGGGGTTGAAAATGTGGCCGGTTACCCTCAGGACTTAGGAGCAAGGGGTGAGTCTGTGCAGTGAGAACCATGTAGTACGCCAGTACATCCTTCCTGAATTTTAGGGCAAACATGGTTGTCGATGGTTGGGAACTGTATCGGTGGTTAAACAAAATCTTCTGAAGGGGGATATATTTTTTTCACACGCGTGAATGAGCGTCTTGCGGCGATGATCTTTGTGCAGTTGGTGCTGCTATTTTTGCTGGCCTTTTCACTGGAGAGCGCTGCCCAGCCCGAAGAGCGCTCTGTAGATGCGGTTCACAACCCTGCGGCAGAAACACTGCGAAAAGACGCTGTGGAGCCTGCAAAAAGTTCCACCGATGCCGAAGCCAGCTTGTCACCAGCCCAGATTGATCAGCTGGTTGCACTGCTGGAGGATCCTGCGCGGCGGCAACAATTCCTGGGCAACCTGAAGCGGCTTCGCGAGGCTGGTGAGGCCACCTCAGAGGGTGGTGCGCTTAAAATCAGTGACGCCCTAGCGGTAGATGATGTGGCCACCGAGATAGTGCGCGACTATTCATCCTTCCTGAATGGGATTGGCCTCTCTGCAAATGAAGCGGGGAAGCTTCTGTTACTGGTCATTGCCACTGTCATCTTACTGCTGGGCGTAGGGATCAATAATCGCATCGCCTCGTTTATCGATGGAAAACTGCGACCAGCCCGTAAGCGGTTGAGACTTTCGCGTTCACGATTTTCAGTATTATTCCGACTGCAGTGCTGGCTCGGTTACGCTATGGCCGTAATCCTGTTTGGCTATACCGTAGTGGAGCTTTTCGGTGGTGCTCTGGTTGAGTTTGTTTCCAGGGAGGCCCTGCAAAGTCTGGCCCAGGTCACGTTGTCACTGTTTCTCGTGCTGGCGGTGTTCTGTGCGCTCTGGGAGACGATCAATAGCGTGATCGAGCATTACTTCGGTGAGCAAATGCTGTCAGCCAATGCCCGGGTGCGCACCCTCGTGCCGCTGATCCGCAACCTGCTGTTGTTCGTGCTGACTGTGATGACAATTCTGGTGCTCCTGTCGGAGTTCGATATCGATGTCATGCCCCTGTTGGCCGGTGCCGGTGTTTTCGGTATTGCGATCGGTTTCGGTGCCCAGACCCTGGTCAAGGATTTCCTTACCGGCTTTACGATCCTGCTCGAGGACCTTCTGCAGGTTGAAGATATCGTCACGGTTGGTGGCCGAACCGGGCAAGTTACCAATATCTCGCTGCGCAAAATCGAGTTGCGGGCGCTGGACGGCACTGTCCACACCATTCCCTTCAGTGAAATTGCCGTCGTTGATAACCTGACGAAGAATTACAGCTATTACATGCTGGAGATCGGCGTGGCCTATCGTGAGAACACCGACGAGGTCATTGAATGCCTGCATGCCGTGGACGAAGAGATGCGGCACAGTGACGAGTTCGGTGCGCTTATCCTTGAGCCACTTGAGGTGCTGGGTGTGGACGCATTCGAGAACAGTGCGGTTATGATCAAGGCGCGGACAAAAACCCTGGCACATGAGAAGTGGCGAGTGGGGCGGGAGTTCAATCGTCGCATCAAGCTTAAATTTGATCACGAGGGCATTGAGATTCCATTCCCTCACCAGACCATATATTTCGGCGAGGACAAGTCCGGTCGCGCGCCAGCTGCCCGGGTTGACTTGTCGGATCGTGCAGAAAATGCCAGATCCGCCGGGGGCATGGAGGAGCGCAATGCTCACTGGAGCGGTAGTTTGGCGAGGCGTTAGTGCAGGGCGATGGCGTGGCGATTCGCGACCATACTCTCGGGCAGGTCTGAATGGCGGGGAGTCGCACCCAACCGGACAGCGAACCTGTGGTGACTAGGTGCTGAGCACTTCCTTGATTTGCTGTCGCAGCCAGCGCCGCATGGGATCCTGGTGAGTGCGCTGATGCCAGGTCTGCACTACCTGTACCGGTTCCAGCTTGAGCGGCACCGGGTAGACTTTCAGGTCCGGGTAGCGCCGGCAGGCCTCCTCGGCGATGCTGCGCAGGCAGGTGAGCAGCATGTCAGTGCCACAGATCACTGCAGGCGGGGCAAGAAAACTGGAGAGCCCGGCGGTCACCATGCGCTTCTGTCCCTGGGCCTGCAGCGCCCGGTCCACCACACCATTCAGGTCGCCAGTCAGTGTCGTCACCAGGTGGCGGCACTGCAGAAAAATTTTCAGTGTGAGTTGTTTTTTGATCAGTTGGTTGTCCCGACTGGCCAGAACGACAAACTCTTCAGAGTGCAGGGACTGCTGGTAAAAAGTGGCGGGCAGATCGGTATAAAAACCGGCAATGGCGATATCGCAGCTGCCGTTTTCCAGCTCCCTTGCCGGCAACTGTCCGCGGGTGTTGTGGGTCACCAGCTGCAGGTGCGGCGCCTGCTCTGTGATACGGTGGATTAGCGCCGGCATTAATAATTGCTCGACGTAGTCTGTGCTGTAGATGTGCACAACGTCCGCCTGGGACAGGAAGTCGTGCTCTTCATTGTTCTGGTAAAACCCCTCGATCTCACCCACTAACCGCGCCACCTCAGGCGCCAGGGCATGAGCCTTGGGTGTGGGGGTAAGGCCGCGTGCGGCGCGCACAAAAAGCGGGTCGCCCAGTTCATCGCGCAGCTTGTTCAACCGGTGGCTGAGGGCCGGCTGGCTCAGCGCCATGCGCCCGGCGGCCACGGACAGGTTCTGCTCTTCGTACAGTACCTTGAACAGCACCAGCAAGTTGACGTCCTTGGTCGAGATATTCATTTATCCAATAGCTTTTATGATAGTGATTCGGCTTATGCAGATTACAGCAGTGCGCCAGATGGCCTGCAACCGGGCCATGCGGGGAAGACGGGGAGAGTGCTGGGCTGGTTGCTTCTGGAGCGGGCTGGCCGCCAATTGCACTGGCGATTAAACTCTCTCGCCTACGCCCGCGAAACGCATCGCGCGCACCGCCAGCTGTAAGCGAGAGTGATATGAATAAAAAGATCCTTTGCCTGCTCGGGGGCATGATTGCCATGCAATCTTCCGCTGAGCAGCTCACTATCGAGCGAATGTTCTCCGATCCCGCCTTGGACGGCACTTCACCCCGAGCGTTGGAATACTCCCCGGATGGCCGCCGCGTTACCTTCCTGAAGGGCCGTGAGGAGGATTACGACCGTTACGACCTGTGGGAGTACAACATTGCTGACGGGGAGACCCGCATGCTGGTGGACTCCGACAGACTGCACAAAGGCGAGGAAAATCTTTCCGACGAAGAGAAGGCCCGCCGCGAGCGCCAGCGAATCTACGGCACCGGGATCATGGAGTACACCTGGTCGGAGAGTGGCGATTCCCTGCTGTTTCCCCTGGCCGGTGATGTCTACTTCTATGATCTGCCCAAGGGAGAGGCGCGTCGCCTGACCGAGACCGAGGCATTTGAAACCGATGTGCGGGTTTCACCTAAAGGCCGTTACGTCTCCTTCATTCGCGACCAGGATATCTTTATCGTCGATCTCGAGACGGGTAAGGAGCGACAGCTGACTACCGATGGTGACGGGCCGATCAAGAACGGCATGGCAGAATTCGTTGCCCAGGAAGAGATGGATCGCATGACCGGCTACTGGTGGTCGCCGGACGAGAAGCACATCGCTTTCCTGCGCGTCGATGAGAGCCCGGTAGATGAGGTGACCCGCAGCGAGATCTATGCGGATCGCATCGAGATGATCGAACAGCGCTACCCGGCAGCTGGACGCCCGAATGTGAAGATCCAGCTCGGTGTGCTGGACGTCGACAGTGGCAAGACCCAGTGGATCGACCTCGGCAAAGAGACTGATATCTACATTCCGCGGGTGAAATGGGCACGGGACAACCTGCTCAGTTATCAGTGGCAGAACCGCAGCCAGCAGACGTTGGAACTGCGTCTGGTGAATATCGACTCGGGTGCCAGCCGTACCCTGCTCACGGAGAAGAGTGATACCTGGGTCAACCTGCATGATGACCTGTCCTTCCTCAAAGACAGCGATCGCTTTATCTGGTCTTCGGAGCGGGACGGATTCCGCCACCTGTACCTGTACGATCTCGATGGCAAGTTGCTCAAGAAGTTGACAGCGGGCAACTGGTCCGTGGATGCGCTGGAAGCGGTGGACGAGGCACAGGGCGGAGTCTATTTCACTGGTCGTCGAAATACGCCCATGGAACGCCACCTCTATGTCGCCGACCTCGAGGCTGGCAGGGATGAAGACCCCCGCCGCATTTCCCAGCGCGCCGGTATGCACGATATTGAATTCGCCGATGACGCTTCCGGCTATATCGATACTTTCTCCAACGTGCAGACGCCGAAGCAGGTAAGCCTGCACGGCATCGATGGCGAACGCATCACCTGGATCGAAGAGAACCGGGTCGATGAGAATCACCCGCTGTTTGCCTACAAGCAGGATTGGATCAAGCCGGAATTCGGCGCCTTCCGCGCACCGGAGGGCCACCAGCTTTACTACCGCCTGTACAAACCGGCGAACTTCGACCCCACCAAGCGCTATCCGGTGATGGTTTTCCTGTACGGCGGGCCCCACGCGCAGCTGGTTACCAACAGCTGGGATCGCCTGTTTAACCAGTACATGGCGCAACAGGGTTATGTGGTCTTCACCGTGGACAACCGCGGCTCTGCCCATCGAGGCACCGAGTTTGAGAATCCCATCTACAAGGCGATGGGCTCGGTGGAGGTAGACGACCAGGTGGCAGGGGTGAACTACCTGCGTACGCTGCCGTTTGTCGACCCGGAGCGCATCGGTGTATTCGGCCATAGTTACGGCGGCTATATGGCGCTCATGACCATGTTCAAGGCCGGTGATTACTTCAAGGCCGGTGTCTCCGGTGCGCCGGTGACCGACTGGAAGCTCTATGACACTCACTACACCGAGCGGTATATGGGTAACCCCAACAAGGTGCCGAAAGCTTATGAAGCGGCCTCTGTATTCCCTTATGCTGAGGGCCTCAAGGGACCGCTGCTGATCTACCATGGCATGGCGGACGACAATGTGTTGTTCACCAATACCACCAAGCTGATCAAGCAGTTGCAGGATAACGGCCAGCAGTTCGACCTGATGACCTACCCGGGCAAGAAGCACAGCCTGCGCGGCAAGCAGACCCGGATTCACCAGTACAGCATGATCAAAGATTTCTTTGATCGTCACCTGAAAAACGCCGACTGAACTGACATCTATCCAGTGAATTCGTGAGCCGGGCTTTGCCCGGCTTTTTTATTTCCCGCTGCCGGTCTCGCCCCTGCCGATACCTTTCCGTCCCCCCTGACACCCTTTCCTGCTCCGGCGCACGCTTCTGCTAAAGTAAATGATAATGAGTTGCATTACGCTTGCTGTGTGGCTAGACTCGCCTCCACTGACTTGGGGCAAATACAGGGGATTAGAGATGAATAAGGCAACAGGGACCTTCCCGCGGGCAGTCCTGGCGACCGCACTCTGTGTGGCGAATGCTGCCATCGCCACGGAGACCGATGGGCAGTTGGAAACCGTCGAGGTGACCGGCGAACAGGCGAGCAGCTATCTGGCGGAGGAAATGAGCACTGCGACGGGCCTGGGCCTGAGCGCGCTGGAGACACCACAGTCCGTTTCCCAGATCAGCCGCGCGCTGATGGATGACTTTGAAATCGACAGCCTGAACGAAGCGCTGGAGACCACCCCGGGCATCATGGTGGAGAGCGTCGAGACCGACCGCACTTACTACACGGCCCGTGGCTTTGATATCACCAACTTCCAGCTGGACGGGGTCGGCGTTCCCGCCACCTACGGCAACAGCAATGGCGAAATCGACACCGCCATCTTTGAGCGCATTGAGGTAGTGCGCGGAGCGGGTGGCCTGATGGCCGGTGCCGGCAACCCCTCCGCTACCATCAACCTGGTGCGCAAGCGCCCCACCAATGACTTCAACCTGCAGCTGGGCGCAACCGCTGGCTCCTGGGACAAGAAACGACTGGACGCCGATGTCTCTGGCACGCTGGCTGAAGGTGTGCGCGGGCGCTTCGTGGTCGCGGGCGAAGATCGGGAGTCCTACCTGGACCGCTATGGCATGCAGAAAAACGTCACCTACGGTGTGGTGGACTGGACACTCGGTGCGTCCACCCGGGCGACTGCCGGAATCAGCTATCAGGAGAGTAATGCAGACAGCCCGCTGTGGGGTGCACTGCCGATCCACTATACCGACGGCACCCAGACGGATTACGACGTGTCCGCCAGCACTTCTGCCGAGTGGTCCTACTGGGACAATACCGACACCACCGCGTTTGCGGAACTGGTCCATGAGTTCGCAAACGGCTGGGAGGCGAAGGCCTATTACACCCATACCGAGGTGGAAGGGGATAGCGAGCTCTTCTACCAGTACAGCCTGCCCGATTCAGGGACCGACGTTGGCCTGATCGGCTACGCCAGTGAGTATGGGCTTGAGGAGAGCAGGGACCTACTCGATCTGCGTCTGTCAGGAAGCTTCCAGCTTGCCGGTCGGGATCACGATCTCCTGTTCGGCTACAACTGGGCCGAAGGTACCGTTGAGGACTACTCCCTCTATGATTACACCAACGGTTTTCCCGCGATCGGCGACTTTACCGAGTGGAGCGGGGCAACACCGGTGCGGCCGGTATTCACCGATGGCCTCAGCGGTAGCGACTGGACCGATCGCCAGCAATCACTTTACGCGGCCACCCGCCTCAGACTTGCCGATAGCCTGTCCCTGATCGCTGGTGCACGAGTCACCGACTGGAAAAGTGAGGGTGAGAGTTACGGCGAGGATCACAGCGCGCGCGCTTCCGGAGAAGTGCTGCCCTATGCCGGCCTGATTTATGCCTTCTCTGATAATGTTTCCGCCTATGCCAGCCACACCGAAACTTTCATGCCCAACCGGGATATTGGCTCCGACCTGAAGCGCCTCGAGCCGGCCGAGGGAGCAAACGACGAGTTAGGGGTTAAGGCCTCACTGCTGGACGGCAAGCTGGTCGCCACGGCCGCTGTATTCCGTGCCGAGCACCAGAATGTAGCGGAATCCGCATATTTTGATGCAGACCTCGGCGCAACGATTTACGAGGGGCGTGACTACGAGAGCCAAGGCTATGAGGTCGAACTCGTTGGCCAGTTGAGCGAAGGCCTGCAGGCAAGCCTGGGTTATACCGAGCTGGATATCGAAGATCGTGACGGCAATGAGGCCCGCAACTTCGTTCCCAAGCGGGTACTGCGCGCCTACGCCAACTACCGGGTGCCTGCAATCCCGCAGCTGAAAGTGGGTGCAGGTGTGAACTGGCAGGACGATATCGAACGGATCACGGATTATGGCGTCACTGTGCGTCAGCAGAGTTATGCCAATGTCAGCGCATTCGCCAGCTATGCGGTCGACGAGAACCTCAGCTTTGCCCTGAATGCCGCCAACCTGACCGACGAAAAGTATATCAACAGTCTCTACTGGGATCAGGCCTTCTACGGTGCGCCACGTAATTTCAGTGCCTCCGTTAACTGGCGTTACTGATTCAAAGCATCCACTGCGTTTGTTGACTCAGCATTGGAGCGGCGGACTTTCTGCCGCTCCCTTTTTTGTTTGGCGAAACCGAAAAAAGCATGAATAAAATCCTGTTTAAATTACATGGCTGGATGGCCCTGATCGCCTTCGCTCCCCTACTGGTGGTTTGTATCACCGGTAGTATTCTGGTGTTCAAGCATGAGATCGATGTGCTGCTGATCGAAGATCGGGTTCGGGTCGATGCCGGGGGGCGCGAGCGCTTGAGCCTGGATGCGCTGGTTGAGTCGGTGAACAGCAGCTTCCCCAATCATGAGGTTGTCGGGTGGGCGCTGTTTCAGGATAGAGAACGGGCAGACCTGGTTTACACCATGGAGCGTGGCACGGATGAGTGGAGCTATGCCCTGTTGAATCAATACACTGGTGAAACCCTACGCCCACCCATGGGGCTGACGCATCATCTGACCGACTGGCTGCTGGACCTGCACTACACACTGCTGCTCGGCGACTGGGGTATGTTGATCAGCAGTGTTTTTTCGATCCTCTTGTGCCTGCAGGGGATCACCGGCCTGATTCTCTACCGCAATTTCTGGAAACGGTTTTTCACCCTGCGCTGGGATGCCCGGTTAATGGTTTATTTTTCCGATCTGCACAAGATGGTTGGCACGATTGGTGCGCCGGTATTACTGATTCTCGGTTTTACCGGGGCCTGGTGGAATATCACGCACTTTGCCCATGAAATGGAAGAGCACGCCGATGGCCATGCGCATCATGTGATGGATGAGCGGCTGTATAACGATAGGCTCTCGCTGCAGGCGCTCCACGATAATGCCAGTGAGTATATAGCCGGCTTCGAGCCGACCTACATCACCATGCCCTGGGAGCCGGGTGTGAATATCACCTTCTGGGGCGACGTACCGAGCGGTAATCCGCTACTCAGTCAGTATGCCAGTAGTGTGACATTCGATGCGCAGAGCGGCGAGTTTCAGGCGGCAGCGGATATCAGAGAGCAAAGCCTGGGAGCCAAATTTGTCGATAGTTACCGCCGCCTGCATTTCGGGGATTTTGCCGGAGTTTGGAGCCGTGTGCTCTGGTGCGTGCTCGGTCTGAGTCCATTGGTGCTGACGATTACCGGATTGACCCTCTGGTACAAACGCCGGGCGAAACGACGTGCAGCCAGGGAGAAACGCCAACTGAAAAAACAGGCCCTGGCTTCCATTACCTAGCCCCTAAAAGAGTCACCGCTCATTTCCTTTCCTATTAAAGTGCCGGGCCTTGCCCGGCTTTTTGCGTCTGTCTGTCTCTATTCTGAATGGCTTGACGCTCGGCCAACGTCTTCGGGATCTGGATCAGCGGCAAAAGTACGCGCCGATTCTTGGGCTGCTCATATCTGTTGTCGTCTATCGCAACGCCCTGTTCCCTATACTGCTTGCGCTTTGTGCACTTCCGCCTGTTCAAGCCATTCGAGGATAAGACATGGCACTTTGGAAACCCGATCCCTCGTTCTACCCATCCCCCAAAATGGCGATGCAGGCACCACCAGAGCGCCACGCCTATGTGGCCGCGCTGAACTATGGGCGCAATGATCAGCCCGACGCCATCTGCGTCGTGGATCTGGATGAGAGTTCTGGCTCATACGGCACCGTGCTCAACAAAATGGATTTGCCGAACGTCGGCGACGAGCTGCACCACTTCGGTTGGAATGCCTGTAGCTCGGCCCTGTGTCCATTTGCCCCGCATCCTCATCTTGAGCGCCGTTACCTGGTCGTGCCCGGTATCCGCAGCTCTCGCCTCTACATCATCGATACCAAGCCGGATCCGACCAAGCCGCATATCGCCAAGGTGATCGAGCCGGAAGAGATGATGGCCAAGTCAGGTTACAGTCGTCCGCATACCGTGCATTGTGGTCCGGATGCGATCTATATCAGTGCCATGGGTTCCGCGAATGGCGAAGATGGTCCCGGCGGTATCTTTATGTTGGATCACTTCAGTTTTGAGGTGAAAGGCCCTTGGGAAATCGGCCGTGGTGATCAGGAGCTGGCCTATGACTTCTGGTGGCACCTGGCGGAGGATGTACTGGTCAGTAGCGAATGGGCCAAGCCGCACCAGTTCGAGAACGGACTGGTTCCCGAGGATCTGCTCGCCAATAAATACGGACACCGGCTGCACTTCTGGGATCTGCGCAAACGCAAACTGGCCCAGACCATTGACCTCGGGGCAGAGCACCAGATGGTATTGGAGTTACGACCCGCTCACGACCCGCGTAAGTCTTATGGATTCGCGGGCGTGGTGATTAGTACCGAGGATCTATCCGCGTCCATCTGGCTCTGGCACCAGAAGGATGGGGAGTGGAAGATGGATAAAGTCATCACTATCCCGCCTGTGCCCGCCGCAGAGGAAGAGTTGCCTCCGGCGTTAAAACCCTTTGCTGCGGTGCCACCGCTCGTGAGCGATATCGATCTTTCGCTTGATGACCGCTTCCTGTACATCTCCTGCTGGGGCACCGGTGAATTACTGCAGTACGACGTGTCCGACCCTCTCAATCCGAAGCTTGTCGGCAAAGTTGCCATCGGCGGCATCGTCAATAAAAAGGCACACCCGAAATCGGACGGCCCGCTGCTGGGTGGCCCGCAGATGGTGGAGATCAGTCGCGATGGTAAACGGGTTTATTTCACCAACTCCCTCTACAGCACCTGGGATGACCAGTTCTATCCGGACAAGATGGGTGGCTGGATGGTGAAGGTGAACGTGAACCCTGACGGTGGTATGGATCTGGATCCCGATTTCTTCGTGGATTTTGGTGAGACCCGCGTACACCAGATTCGACTGGAGGGGGGCGACGCCTCCACGGATTCTTTCTGCTACCCGTCATGACCTCGTGGATCAGGAGATGATTGCTCCGCTGGGCCCGTGGCTGGCGATGCTGGGCTTTGGTGCCTTCCATGGCCTGAATCCAGGGATGGGCTGGCTGTTTGCACTTTCCCTGGGCTTGCAGCAACAGCGGGAGAAAGTGATCTGGCTGGCACTGATACCCATTGCCGCCGGTCATGCCCTGGCGATTGGTCTCGCTGCCGTGCTGGTTCTCTTGGGTTTGCAGGTGATCTCTCTGACGACCCTGCAGTGGCTGACGGCCGCAATATTGTTCGTGTTTGGCCTGTACAAGTTGTTCAACTATTACCGGCATCCGCGCTGGGTGGGGATGAAAGTCGGCTTTGGCGATCTGTTTTTATGGTCTTTTCTGATGGCCACCGCCCACGGTGCCGGGCTGATGGTGATACCCGCGCTGATCGGGGTTGCGGGCATGGATATGGATCACGCCGGGCATGGCCACCATATGTCAGGGGAAGAGCTCGACATGCTGTTGGCGGTGGGCCTGCATACCGGTGCCATGCTCTGTGTGATGGGAGCCACAGCCTGGGTCGTATACCGAAAATTCGGCCTGGCTATTCTTCGCCAGCACTGGATCAATTTCGATTTGATCTGGGCCGGTGCGCTACTGGTCGCGGCGGCAATCGCCGCCTGGATGGCCTGGTAAGCATTACCCGGCTAATCCGACCAGCGGATTTCCTCCCGCGGGATGGGCTCGTAGGGGTTGTACTTGTGGATGGAGATATAGCAGCGTCCGTATTGTGAGCGCGGACACTGTTTGTGCGGCCAGGGCCCACCATGCCGCTCGATTGGCAGGATATGATGCATCATGGCCACGTGTGCCCGGTAGATGGTATTGCCACCCATCTCGAAGGACAGCGGGTGCTCTTCCTCGATCACCGCGAAATTCCACGGTGACTCATAGCGACCACTGCGCTGCTGTCGTCCGCAGCTCCCGCAGGGGTTTTGCACCGCGTGAATCCAGTCCCCATCCTCTCGCACCGTGAGGCGGCCGAAGTTGGCGATGGCATAGAACTCAATGGTGCGGATAATCCGCTCTTTGTCCGGCAGTTTGTTGACGCTTTCATACCAGGCGAGCCAGTCCCGTGTTGCGCTGTATCGCAGGCAATCGTTCAGGTGATCAATACCGTGCTCCCGATAGAGGCGGGTTAACATCAACGCGCAGTAGTCGCGGTAAAAATCGTGCAGGTCGCGCGCCCCTCGTTCGACCGTACGGTAAAACTCAAAGGCACCATCGGTGTCGCCATGCTCCAGTTTTTCAGTAAAGATGCTGAGCGGATCCTCGAAGAAGGGGCGCACACTCGCCATAGTGACGCCTTCACCAGCAAAGTTGGAAAACAATGCCTCCATGGGAACCAGATGCTTGGCGGCCTGATGGCCCAGCTTCTCACTGGCGTAGGCGATGATGGAGGTCAACCAGCCGTGAAATAGCACATGCTCTTCATGGTACAGCGCAGTGACATGCTGGAAGGTGGTTTTGATACGGTCGTGGTCGTCACTGTGAATGGCCGCCTGCATGCGCTCAAGGCCAGATTGACCCAGCGTCTCCAGCTCCGAGGCGGAAAACATCGGCGAAGTCATGACGCGCTCTCCGGGATTGCCTGCCCTGCAGGTTAGGCTGGCGGTAGCGTTTTCAACAGGTGCGCTGGTCACGGAGTGTCTGTGCGCCCGGGGCTTCAGTCCCGCAGGGTCGTATCACGGAAGGCCTGGCGCTGCTCCAGTGAGGCCGTAATTTCGGCGAGTCGCTTGTGGTTGTTACGCCAATCGATTTCGGCATGCCGGAAGTCGAGATAGCCAAGTGTTGCGGCGAGATTGATATGGGCCAGTGAGAGCTCGCCGGGCAACAGCGCTGCCTGCTGCTCCAGGTAATCCAGCGTTCGCCGAATGGCGTCCTGATAACGCTGCCACCAGAACTCGGAACGCAGGCCGTCGTGCTCCCGGCCTTTTTCAATTCGCAGTAGCACCAGCGTATCGATCAGTCCGGAACACACCGAGTAGTAAGTCCGCAGTTGCCAGTCTTTCTCCAGCGCTTTGCCGAGTCGACCATCTCCCAGCTCCCTGTCCAGGTAGGCGCAGATGACCTCGCTATCCATGATGCCATGGCCATCATCAGTAACCAGGCAGGGGACCTTGCCCAGTGGATTGGCAGTGAGAAAATCTGGATCGTTGGAGAATGGGTGGGACTCGGTTTCCTGCACCTGCTCCAGCAGATTGGATTCACGCAGTATGATTCGGGCACTGCGAGCGTAGGGTGATGAGTGGGTGAGGAAAAGTTTCATGGCGCCCTGCTGCATTCATGTGGGATTTCAGCAGTCTGCGCGAGGGCGCCCGTACTGTCCAGCTCGTGTCAGTGCAAAGGTGGCTGGTGGCTGTTGGAAATACGGTGATAGAGCCGGTCTTTCAGATGTGCCCGCTGAATCTTCAGGGAATTGAAATGGTTGTCATCGGTCGCCACCCCTCGTTCTTCCAGCCCGCGAATCTGTTTGTCTAGCTTGTGGTACGTTTCGCTCTCCGTCTTGAACTTGAGGTCTTCCCGGTTGAGACGCTGAATGGTGTCGGAATATTCGGGGAAGTCATTCTCGAGGGAGTGGGAAGGAATTGGCATGGCAAGCTCCTGTGCAATTGTCGAACGACCACAATTTAAGTGTAGTCACTGGGATGAATTTGGCGCAGCGGTAAAGGGGGGAACGGAGGTGTTTCCCCACCCTGGAAGCACAGCAAAAATAACCGTACGGCTTAACAGCTTCTTTTCTTATCGCTAATCTTGCATGGCTGGTGATCCAGCCGGTGACTTCGCCAGTAAGCACTGGCTTACACGATGCGCCTTGAGGCGTCTCACTTCCTTCGCGGACTGCTGCTAAAAGGGGTGGGACGTGGATCACTATAGTCAATAGGGGAAGATTGGGAGCTGTAGCATGAACCTGAATGCCGATTTTGACCGGCGAGCCGTCATTCGCCCGACCGAATACGAGTGGCGCCCGTCGCCGGTGGCTGGTGTCGAGCGCATGATGCTCGATCGTATCGGCGATGAGGTGGCGCGGGCGACTTCAATTGTGCGCTATGCACCAGACAGCACCTTTCCAGAACATACCCATGGCGGTGGCGAGGAAATCCTGGTGCTCGAGGGGGCTTTCGGCGACGAGTACGGCACTTACCCTGCTGGTACTTATATTCGCAATCCGATTGGCTCCAGCCACAGCCCGAGTGTGGGACCTGAAGGCTGTACCATCTTCGTCAAGCTGCACCAGCACAGTGACAAGGAAAAAACACGTTCAGTGATCGATACCCGCTCGGCGCAATGGCAACCCGGACTGGTGCCGGGGCTATCGGTGCTTGGCCTGCACGAACTGGAGGGGGAGCGGGTCGCTCTGGTGCGCTGGGCGCCATTTACGCAGTTCCAGCAGCACATGCACCTTGGTGGTGAGGAGATCCTGGTGATCGAGGGGACTTTCTTCGATGAACACGGGGAGTACCCGCAGGGCAGCTGGATCCGCAGTCCCCATCTGAGCGAGCACACCCCCTTTACCCGTGAAAACGGGGCGTTGATCTATGTGAAGACCGGCCATCTTTGAGGTCGGTGGCTTTGCGGGTCAGTACAGCAGTGCCTCTTCTTCCTCGCGGATGCGCAGTGGCAGGAGTTCGCCAAAAAAGTATTCCAGATAGGCGACCACTGCCCGCTTGGCTTCATTGATACTGAATTCGTCGACCCGGCCGAAGTTACCATACGCCCCCGACCAGATGCCCTCGGCAATGGTCAGGGCCACCTGGAAGCGCTCCGGCCACTGGGGCGAGTTTGGCAGCTCAAAATCTGTATCCAGCTGGTCCAGCAACAGTAGTCCCAGACGGCGGCGGTCCTCAAGCAGCAGTTCCCGAACGGCCCAACCGGGCGCAGGGCCAAAGCGCATTTTCATTACCGACTCGCTGGCGCAGAGCTGTTCCTGCAGCTGGTCCAGGAAGCCCTCGGTGCGGCTCTGCCAGCTGGGCCCCTTGCCGTTGCGGATATGTTGCTCCGCCATGGTATCGAGATGGCGCTGCATCAATGCGGCGAACAGCGCCTCCCGGTTGGGGAAGAAATGGTAGACCGACGCGGCGGGTACACCGGCGGCTTCACTGAGGTCCGAGAGGCTGATTTCACTGGTTTCCCGAAATTGCAGCAATCCATCGAGCGCATCCAGCAGCGTCTCAAACTTCTCGCGGCCATTCTTTCGCTGGGGTTTACGGGGCAATGTGGTATAGCGCCTTCGGGGCAGGGGTGGGCTGGGATCAGTCAACGCTTGGTAACTCTCTCTTGTAACCCGAGGTCTCACCCCCGGGCTATGGCATTTTCACCTTGTTGTTATCACCTCGGCTCGCTGCTTCGGCCTGGAGCGGCACTGGCGAGTCTTCTTTTTGTCGTTTGATGACAGCTGATTATCAGATACGCATTCTCTGGTCGCAACCCGTGAACACTTCACACGTGAGCTAGATCATAAAAATGTGGTTTACGTGCCAATGAACTCAAAACTATTCGGCTACAGGACTGGTAGTGGCGAGTGACGTCGATCGAAGGAAGCCCCTATCAATAAAGAGGAATAATTGGCGCGGCGATCGTGGTCAATTTTTGTGCAGCTTCTATCCTTTTTCGTGCAATCCAATCGAGCTGTCAGGTATCTACTCCGCCAGGCTCCTCTGCTGGATTGCAACTTCGGGTTTTCTTTAGGGTAATTTCGTCGCGATTTCATGGGGAATTCTGCTGAAACCGGCGAAGAGGTAGCGAGATGTACAGGAGGTACAGCGTGGTCAGCTCAAATGGGGAGGGAGGGCCACAGCGCCTTTCCAAAGGTTGGATTTTCGCAGGGATCATTTCCCTCGCTTGTGTCGGCCAGAGTGCCCTGGCGCAGGACAGTAAGGATATTGCGCTCAAACTACTAGGGAAGCATGTCTTCTTCGATAAGAGCCTCTCAAGCTCAGGCGAGATGGGGTGTGTGTCCTGTCATGAACCGGCGACGGGTGGTACCGGTGGCGATTCACTGGTGAATGAGGGGCAAGTCGCCATCACCGGCGCCGATCCGTCCACCGTCGGTCGCCGGCGGCCGAATACAAATACTTATTCAAGCTTTGTAGAGCCCTTCCTGCCTTGTAACCGTGGCGGTCCCAGTACCCCACCGGGAGAGATCCAGTATTGCGGTGGCAATTTCTGGGATGGTCGGGCACTGGGGCGGGAGAATATTGAGCCGCTATCGGGCGCGGCGCCGCATATCGGTATGGAAGTCTTTTGGGATAGTGAAAACCCCGTAGTATTGGGTTATCAAAAATATATCAGCGCCATTACAGACCAAGCGATCAACCCGATTCCTAGTCTTGTGGAGCAGAACCTGCCGAGGGACCAAGTCTGTCTGACAGTCCAGGCATCGAATTATGCTTGGCTATATGAGCTGGCATGGGATACACCACTGAACTGCAGTAACGTTATTGCTTACAATGGTGAGCGCCATCTCGATATTGCGTTCAAACGGCTGATGATGGCCGTAGGCGCTTATCAACATTCCTACGATATCAATTCCTTTACTTCCAAACGAGACTTGGCGATTCGTTCAGAGCTTGCCTGCGTTGATAGCAACTTTGGAGAATACCTGAATCCTAGTGTTTGTGATCAGGTCGAGCAATTGCGACTGACAGATCCCAGCAAGCAGTACGGCAAGTTTCCGCTGGTACTGTTTACAGCTGAAGAGAATCTTGGTCACGACCTCTTCTACAACGAAGCTTTCCCGCCAATCCCGGGTAATGTGCCACCGAGAGCGGATCTGCCAGTAACCAACTGTTCCTTCTGTCACAGTGATGACCCTGACAACGACGATGGCGCAGAGCTGTTCCAGACGTACTCCGACCAGGCTTTCCACAACATCGGGGTTCCTCCTAACCCGGATATTCCAAAACCGACGGGGTTGGACGACCTTGGTTTGACAGAAACGACTGGTGTTCATCGTCCCGGATTTACAAGGACGCAGACCGTGCGCAACGTTGATAAGCGCCCGAGCCCTGAGTTTGTAAAAGCATATATGCATAATGGTTTTTTCAAGAGCCTGAAGAGCGTGGTGCATTTCTACAACACGCGTGACACCAAGCCATCCTGTAATGTGATGCTGACCAATGGCGATATCCCCGCGGGCACTGAGCTCACCGAGGCTGTGGCGCTGGCTTATGACTGTTGGCCGGAGCCGGAATTTGATGCATTCAAGACACCTTCAATACTGGCCGGTGGGTTGGGGATGACTCCGGAACAGGAGGATGCATTAGTGGTCTACATGCAAACCCTGACCGACCTCCACTCAGCTGATGTTCCCGAACTGTTGAAGGCTCGGCCGAGCCGCCAAGCGCAAACGTTCATGGATCTCCGGCTCTATGAGACGATCTGTAGCCTGGGAGAGGAGAATGGAAGCAATTCAGAACAACGTTCGATTGGCGGCGGCCCCAGGTCCCGAGCCAGCTGTATGACGATCAAAGAAGCGGCCGGCAGGTTGCATGAGAACAAGTGGGTTGGCAAGGAGTAGGTATTTTGTGGCAGGAGTAAAGAGGGGCCGTAAGGCCCCTTTTTCATTGTTGAATACAGTTGCTTTCGTCAACTATTGCCTAGTGGCTTGTGAGGGCAGTCACATTCCCGTGCAGCCTGGCTGCTTTCAGCGCCATTCCCGACCGCAGTCCCCGGCACACGGCTGGAGATGCAGGCTTTCCCTTTTACTATGGCGCTTTCGAATCCTTTCCAATCCATAAGAGATACATCATGAAACCAACAATAAAGGTGATGTTGTTGTGTTGCGGGGTCGCATTGTCCGGGACCAGCTTGCAGGTCACGGCCAAGCCGGAAGCAAAGGTCATACTGTCTCCGTACACCTATCAGCGCTGGAACAAGACGGCGATGGGGGACAGCTACCCAGAGGATGGTCCTGTCGTGCGCGTATTTGCCGAGGGTATGAGCGACCAGTATTCCCATGTGGCCGACGTCAATGATATGCGCCAGGCCTGGGTCACTATCAAGGGCCGCTGTGAGGGTCGCAAAACCGACAAAACAGGCGTCTCAGCCAGGGTCGGCAAGGGACCCTATGCCTGGGCCGGCAAGGGGTCCGGCAAGGGCAAAGACATTCGCGTGGAGATTCCCTACAGTGAGTTGGAGTCTCTGAATGCGGTAAAAGTCTGCAACGTAGAAGCGAAGAACCTGTCGGTGAAAAACCGCCTGCCACTGGCAGACGTGGTACAGAAGGGCTTTGCGGTGCGCATGAACGATGCGCTGGCGGTGATCGGGGAAACACAGTGTAAGAAAAAGGGCGTGTTTACCGAGTTTGATGATGCCCGCATGGTGATGAATACCGATGCCTGGGTGGTGTGCGAAGCCAATCCGATGGCGGGGCGGGCCCGTGCCGGCGCACCAAAGACCCGTGCGGGAGAAAAGCGCGAGAGTGCCAAGGCAATGCCAAAAGAATCAATCCCGGTACCGCGCAAGGCCGTCGAGGTAAAAGCCGCTCCTGCAAAGCCGGTGGTCAATGCGGTGATCAGTTCGAAGGCCGTGATTCAGGAGGCGGAAGCCCAGAAGCCGGCAAAGGATGAAGCTGTCGATTAACTTCGCTGTCGTAGCAATGATTGAAAAAGGGAGCCATTGGCTCCCTTTTTATTTCTGCAGACGGTAGTGCCCACGGCCAAATCAGTGATACTTCAATTCGGTCGCCTTGCCCCAGAACACATAGTAGGAGAAGGCGGTGTAGGCGAGAATCAAGGGCACTACGATGGCTGCGCCTACGAGGATGAAGGTCAGGGATTCCGGTGCGCTGGCAGCCTCCCAGATGTCCAGCTTGCCGGGCACGATTTCCGGGAAGAAGCTGAATGCCAGGCCGGAAAAACACAACAGGAAGATGCCCACGGTAATGAAGAAGGGCACCCGGCAGTGCCGGTCATTTTCCTTCGGCAGCCGACTAAGCAGGCGATCATTCACCACGAACCCGGCAAAAGTCAGGGTGGGAATCAACAGCACGAACATCACCAGGGGGTAGGTAAACCAGCGGTCGAAAACCCCCGGGTTCACCAGTGGGTTTACCAGCGATACCGCCAGCACGCCGAGTAATGTCGCCCGCCCGGCCCTTTTGGTCCAGGCTATGGCCCGCTTCTGCAGGTCCGATTCGGTCTTCATCACCAGCCACGCAGCGCCAATGTAGCTGTAGGCCGCAGTGACGCCGAGGGCGCTGAGCAGGGAAAACATTTGTGCCTGCCAGCCGCTCTCGAAGCCCATGACGTATTGGCCGAGCATGTAACCCTGCGACAGGGTTGTCAGCAGTGAGCCGCTCTTGAACACCCGATCCCAGGTGAGCTTGTGATCCACGGCCGCCTTGGCGCGAAAGTCGAAGGCAACCCCGCGCATAATGAGTCCGATCAGCATGATAGCCACGGGGATATACAGGCTCAGCATGATCTGGCTCAGGGCGATGGGAAAGGCGATGAGCAGGATGCCGATGGCGAGTACCAGCCAGGTTTCGTTGGCGTCCCAGAACGGGCCAATGGAGGCGATCATGGTATCGCGCTGCGATTCATCCTCATTCTGCATGGGCAGCAGGATGCCGACACCCAGGTCATAGCCATCCAGTACGGCGTAGATCAGCACGGCGAGGCCCATGATGCCGATAAAGATGACCGGCAGCCATTCATTGAAAGTCATGGATTCCACAGTCATGCCTGTCCCTCCTGGGTAGCGCCGGGCAGGTTGGTGATGGTGCCTTCCTTCTGCGGTGTGGTGGTCTCGAACTCCTCCACTTCGACGGCCTTGCGTGCCATGACCCGCAGAGTGTGGATATAAGCCCACATCAGAATCACGTAAATGGTGAGATACAGGGCGAGGGAGAAGCCCACGTTAGCCGGCGCCACCGGAGTGACCGCATCGGCAGTGGTGAGAATGCCGGTCACCAGCCAGGGCTGTCGGCCGATCTCGGTGACATACCAGCCCGCCAGGGTGGCAACCCAGCCGGAGAAAGTCATACCCACTACGACTTTGAGCATCCATTCGGGTAGTTCGCCGCGGCGGCGCAGGTAATAGCAACCGACCCAGGCCACGGCAATCATCAGTAACCCCATGCCGACCATGATCCGGAAGCCAAAAAAGATTGGTTTGACCGGGGGATGGTCGTCTTTGAACTCATTGAGCCCGACGATTTCGCCATCAGCGTCGTGGGTGAGGATCAGACTCGCCAGGTGGGGGATAGCGATCTCGAAATGGTTGGTGCGCTGTTCCTCATCCGGAATTGCGAATAGCAGCAGTGGAGCGCCGCGCTCGGTCTCCCAGACGCCTTCCATGGCGGCGATTTTCTGCGGCTGATGTTCCAGCGTATTGAGGCCGTGCAGGTCGCCCACATAAGCCTGAATTGGCGCGAGCACTGCCGCCATCACCAGGCCGGTCTTCAGTGCCAGTCGTGGCGCCTGCTTGTGGTCGCCCTTCAGAATCCGGTAGGCCGACAGGCCGGCGACAAAGAAGGCCGCGGTCAATCCGGACGCAATCAGCATGTGGGTAAATCGATAGGGGAAGGAAGGATTGAAAATGACTTCCATCCAGCTGGTGGCATGGGCGACTCCGTCGCGCATTTCAAAACCAGTGGGTGTCTGCATCCAGGAGTTCAGGGACAGAATCCAGAATGCCGAAAGGGTGGTGCCGACGGCGACGATAAATGCCGAGAGCGTATGTACCTTGCTGGGCACACGATTGATGCCGAACAGCATGATGCCGAGGAAGGTGGCCTCGAGAAAGAACGCGGTGAGCACCTCATAGCCGAGCAGGGGCCCGGCGATATTGCCCACCGTCTCCATATAGCCCGGCCAGTTGGTGCCGAACTGGAACGACATGGTGATACCGCTGACAACACCCAGCGCGAAGGTGAGCGCAAAGACTTTGACCCAGAAGCGGTAGGCACGCATCCAGATTGGATTGTCCGTCTGGTCATGGCGCAGTTTGAAATAGAAAAGAATCCAGCCCAGCGCAATGGTGATGGTGGGGAACAGGATGTGGAAGCTGATATTGGCTGCGAACTGCATTCTCGACAGCATCAGGGTATCGAGCATGGGAACCTCTGTAATTAGCGATTGGCTTTCCCGTGGTGGACTGGAATTGAACGCCCCAGGCCTTAGCGATCGCTCTTACTGGCGCTACCTCCCTTCACTTTCTCCCGGAGCTCAAGCAGCCGCGTAATGCCCGACCCCAGTTTCATCAGTTTTAGCAGGTCACGCTCATCGAGGCGGCTCAGGGTATTGGCGAACTGGTCCAGGAGTTCGAGCAGGTCGTAGACTTCGCGCATTTTGGCCTGCGCTTCTGCCTCCCGCTCGTTGTCTGGCTCGTTCAGGAGCAACTGACGGAGTAGAGACAGAGTCGGGTCCAGCTCACGCTTGCGTCGCTCTTCGAAAACCGTGCGCGCCATCTCCCAGATAGAGCCGGCGGCGGTGAAGTAATCCTTGCGGTCACCGGGTTTGTGGCGGAGCTCCACCAGGCGCCATGCCTGCAGCTCTTTCAACCCCATGCTGACGTTGCCGCGGCTCACGTGGAGCGCCTCGGCCAGCTGTTCTGCATTCAGTGGTTCGCTGTGGACTGTCAGCAGCGCCAGCATCTGACCAACGGTGCGGTTGAATCCCCAGCGGCTGCCCATCTCGCCGAAGTGCAGCACAAAGGCCCTGGTTTGACCGGGTAGTTCCATTTTCTTTTGAAGTTTCAGAAATTTCTGAAAATTGTAAATATCAGGCTTTGCCTGTCAATCAGTTTGAACAGAAAAGTGTAGGGGACGGGAAGGATAGGGAGGGCGCAGTGCAAAGGTAGCGGTTGGAATTTGAGTCGAAAGCTGCTTTCCCCGCCCTCGGGACCTGGGGGATGCGGGCGCTAACCTCTGTCGGGTTCCTGCGGGGAGAGCGCAGACAGGGCTCGCTGGTGCCAGTCTGCGGGCACAATAAAGCCCCGGCTCACCTCGCGCCCTTCATTTTGTGCGGCAACACACCAGGGGCGCCGGGGTTGATCGGTGTGAAACGCGGTTGCGATCTGGCCGGCACGCATGCGGTTTTCCATCCGATAGTGGTGATTGTCCAGCCAGGCCTGCTTGGGTAGCTGGCCCCAGTACCAGTCGCCATCGTGGAAGTGTGCGCTGAAGTCGTCCGGTGTCGCCCACCAGAACTCGCAAAGGGCGGGGTTGATCTCCGCAGGCAGTGGCGGCGGCGCCACGATAGGCCGGAACAGCCGGCCGGGGATCACTGCCCATTGTCGCGATACCTGCAGCGATTGGCGCGCCAGCGTGGTCCTGGCCAGGTCAGTCCTGGCAACCGGGAGTTGGTGGTCCCGCATGCGGGCCAGTTTGGTGTCGAGCCGATCGCGGAGTCCCGGGCCCACCCAGTGCCTGGCGTCCACCTGCAGGTAGAACTTCACCGCCACCTCCCAGTGCTCGGTGCAGTCCTCGGGCAGGTATTGCACGAGGAAATCCAGCTCACCCAGGGTGCGCCCCTCCTGGCGGAGAGGCAGGTTACGGGACAGCAGTCGGTAGTGGGGGTGGTGGCTGAAGGCAAAGGACCATAGATGCTCAAAATAAATGCCCAGCCGTCTGGCCACATGCTCGGCGAGGAATTGATCAAGTTTTGGTGCCAGGCGCGCCCGGGTTTCTCCAGAATCGAAGAAGTCCCTCAGGGTGATCTGACGCTCAACCGGTAACAGCGGCAGGCCGCAGTCGCGCACGATGTGCGGTGCGCTCAAAGTCCAGAGCAGGTTGGCCCAGTGGTCTGGTTTGACGCTGGAAGAGTAAGTACTCATGGACTTGCGTTGTCGAAGCCGGTTTCCTGTTGCCATTGGCGGGTACGCAAAAAAGCGACGCGCCCTTCGTGCCTGTGCTAGGGTTTGCCAAAGCGTTGGTTAACGCAAGCACAATAATAAAGAGATAATGAGAGGAGCCTCCCGTGGAATCAGGTCCATTGATCTCGATCGGTCTGCCGATCTCTCTGTTCATCATCATGATTGGTATCGGCATGACGCTGAGCGCGCGGGACTTTCACCAGGTCACGGTGAAACCCGTTGGGCTGATTGTCGGCACGGTCGCACAGATTGTGGTCATGCCGGGCATTGCTTTTGCACTGTGTTGGCTGCTCAGCCTGCCGCCGGCGATTGCCGTTGGCCTGGTGATCATCGCCGCCTGCCCCGGTGGTACCACCTCCAACCTGTTTACGCTGTTGGCGCGCGGCAATGTGGCGCTATCCATTGTACTGACGGTTTCCGCCAGCCTGATTACCGTCATGAGCCTGCCGGTGTTCACCAACTTTGCCTTGCAGCTCTACATGGGTGCCGAGCGGGAAATCGTGCTGCCGTTTGGCCGGACTGTTCTGATGCTCTCGGCCATCGTCTTGCTGCCGGTGATGATTGGTATGGCGATCCGGGCCTGGCTACCGAAGCTGGCTCATCGCGCAGAGGGGGCCGTAAGTATTTTTGGTGGCCTTGTACTGGCAGTGCTGGTGGTGGCGCTGGTTTATGGTATTCGCGATCGCTTCGTGGAGCTGATGATTCTGGCCGGTCCGTCCGCGATCCTGCTCAACCTCTTCGGTGTCGCCCTGGGTATGCTTTCCAGTCGCGCCTGCGGACTCACGCGCCCACAGGCGCTGGCGGTCGCAACTGAACTCGGCATCAAGAATGGCACCCTGGGCCTGATGGTCACCCTGACTCTGCTGCATTCCAGCGAGATGTCGGTACCCTCGGCCATCTATGGCGTGCTGATGTTCCCCATCGGTTTCCTGCTTGCCGCCTACGGGCGTCGCGTGATTCCCTCGCAGAAAAAGTCCGATGCTGCCGTTGCAGCGGGACTCTCCGAGGCCAGTTGATACTGGTTCTGTGCGCTGCTACTTGCGCGTATCAAAACCGCAGTTACCCAAACTAAAAAGCCCCGCGATGCGGGGCTTTTCTTTTCAGGTTTCGCACGGTCAGCCGGTGACGGCTGAAGCTATGCTAGCCGGTCGTTGCCGTCGCCGGGCGAACGCGGCCTGTGGCCGTAGCCAGCTCCACGATTGCCTGTGCCCGCGGATCGCCATTGAGTGCTGAGCCCATACGGTTCACCAGATAGGCGATGCCTCGGCCAGTTGCCGGGTCTGCGCAGCCAAAACTGCCGCCCCAGCCGCTGTGGCCAAAGGCGCCCGCATCGGGGCCATACAGGCCGCCGGTATTCAGTGCCACTCCCGCGCCCCATTGCCGCGTCCCCAACATTTCGTCCCACGCCGGGCCCCGTGGTCTGGTCATGGCCGCAACAGCGCCCGGCGACAGCAGGTGGGTGCCACCCATGCCTGCCCGTGAGGCCAGCGCACCATAGAGTCTCGCAAGGCCGTCCGCGCTGGCATGCACATTGACGGCCGGGATCTGTGCCTGTTGCCAGGCACGCTGATTGGCCGCAGGGGCGGAAGGCGTCGGGTTCTGAATGCAGTGGCTGGCAATGTCGTTGAATGTCGGTGGGTTGCGATCAGCTTCCGGCGGAATAATTTCTGCAATATCAGCTTCGCGTCCAGTCGGCACACCAAGGTGCAGGTCTGCAGCGAGCGGGCTGGCGATGTTTTCCGCAATATAGTCCCTTGGTGTTTGACCGGTGATGCGCCGGATGATTTCACCGGTGAGCCAGCCGAATGTCATGCCGTGATAGGAGGCGGTGGTGTCCGGAGTCCAGAGGGGACTCTGGCGAGCCAGTCGGTCGACAATGAGTTCCCAGTCGTAAAGGTCCGAGGCTGAGGTTGGTTCCTGAAATCCATTCAGGCCGGCACGGTGGGAAAGGACCTGCTCCAGGGAGATATCCTTTTTGCCATTCTGCCCGAACTCCGGCCAGTAGTGCGCTACGCGCTGATCGTAACGGGCGAGCCCTCTGTCCACCAGTTGGGCAATGGCGACCGCCATTGCCACTTTGCTGGCCGACCAGATGTTCACCAGGCTGGTCGCGGTCCAGGGAACCGTTCGTTCGTAATCCAGGTGGCCACCGACCAGATCCACGACTTTTCTGCCGTGCTCATAAACCACAAGAGCTGCTCCCAGTTCGCGGAATTCGTCGTCGCGCTCGAAGTGCGCAGCGAATCGATCGCGCAATGGTTCAAAACCTGGATCGAGAATGCGCTCTGTGATCATGGTGCCCCCGGCTTTGTCAGTCTTGGAAGATCTCTGAATTCTGTTCCAGCTTCTGGCGTGTGCGCCGGATATGCTCTCGTAAAATACGTCCGGCACCCTCACCGTCGCGACGCCGAATTGCCTCGACCATCAGCTTGTGTTCGGCGTGAATAATCCAGGCCCCTTCGCTGCCAATGATGTTGGTGAATGCGCGGCGATATTGCTGTGTTGTGTTCCAGAATCGCTCCACCATTGCATTCAGCTGAGGCATATTCGAAGTGCGGTAGCTGGCAAGATGGAAGTCCCGATCGAGCCGGAGAAAGTCCTCGATGTTGTCAGTGCTGCTCATTTGATCTACGAGCCGTTGCAGCAGCTCCACGTCGTCGTCGGTGATGTGCTGGACCGATTCGCTCAGCGCAAGGGGCTCGATACACTCGCGGATCTTGTAAATTTCAATGCACTCATCCAGGTCCAGCTTCGCTACCCAGGCACCACTGCTGGGCTTGAGCACTACCAGCCCGTCGCTCTCGAGTCGATTGAGGGCGTCCCGGACTGGAATACGGCTGGTGCCGAAACGTTCGGCTAGGGATTCTTGGGAGATACGGCTGCCCGGTGGAAGTTCGGAAGACAGAATTAATTCCCGAATTTGTTCCGCCACCCGGTGGCTGGCCGGAGCGCTGTCAGCTGGCTTGCGCCCGCGGCGTGTCGGTGTTGCGTTTTCCATAGTTACCCCTCCCCGGGGCGCTGGCGGTTTCCGGCTATTCCCCGGGTGCCAGATGGCAAAGTCTGCCAATTTGTCGGATTACTGCTCAGGATACGCCGGGTGCCAGAGTCGGCGCTCAGTGAGTTTCTCATAGCCCTTGCCCTCCGGAAAACTGACCAGCTCAAGCTGCATTCCCCAGGGGGATAAAAAATATACCCACGTTTGTCCGGCACTGGGGCCGCTATCCCTCACGGTGGGCTCGCCCAGAACGGTTACACCGTGAGCCCTCAGGTGCTCCAGCGCCGCATCGAAATCGTCGACATAGAAGGCTAGGTGGTGGCCGCCGATATCACAATTGCGTGGCGGTTCCTGTCGCTGTTCGGGTGCCTCGTACTCGAACAGTTCGAAATTGGATCCATGGCCGCAGCGGAAGAATCGCAGTTTGTGAATTCGCGTTCGTGGCGGCACATTGAGCTGCCGCAACATCCAGTCTCCCTGTTCGTCACTGATTGGCCCGATATCGTAGAAAACCTCACAGCCAATCACCTCCACGAAGAACCTGGTGGCTTCCTCCAGGTCCGGTACGGTAATGCCCACGTGCTCCATGCCGCGCAATCCGGGCAGCCCGGACAAACGTGCCTCTCCTGTCGCCTCATCCATCTTCTTGTTGCTCATTGTATCCAATCGGGCGGTTTTGACTAGATTCAAGCGAAGTTTTCGGTCGTTATCAAGCGATTCTAAGAAAATTGTATCCAATTGCTTGACAGGGGCCCGTTGAGTGCGAGACTTTTGATCGTGGCCGGAGTCGACTGGCGGTGACACGTCACTCGGTACCAGAGCCAGGCCTCTCAGTTTCGACTGCGGGGCGATGATGAGAGCGTAAAAAATAACAAAAGGTGGGTGGGCATTCCCATTGCTCGCACCGCCACATATCAGGGGCGCCACTTATGAAGAGTGCGATTTCCTTTGAAAATAATGCTGGGGCAGCCATTGCGGGCGAAGCCCCCGGCGAGCATCTCATGGCCTACAGTGGGCGTCGGCGCAGGCTAGTGCTGGGGCTGCTGGTCCTGATTTACACCTGTAATTTTGTCGACCGAACGATCCTCGCCACCCTGGGCCAGGCAATCAAGGTCGACTTGCAGATTACTGATGCGCAGCTCGGCCTGCTTCAGGGGCTGGCTTTCGCACTTTTCTACACCGCGCTTGGGATTCCGCTGGCCCGCCTCTCTGAGCGGGTAAACCGGGTTTCCCTGATCGCCGTCTGCCTTGTTATCTGGTCCACCATGACCGCGCTGTGTGGTGCCGCCCAGAACTTTGTACAGATATTCCTGATGCGGGTGGGCGTGGGAATCGGTGAAGCGGGTTGTACACCTCCTGCCCACTCGTTGATTTCTGATCTTTATGGATCCAAGAAGCGCGCTACCGCACTCGCGATCTATTCCATCGGCATTCCGCTCGGGGTGATGGTGGGTGCTGTGAGTGGTGGCTGGTTAACCGAGCACTTCAACTGGCGTGTGGCCATGATGGTAGTGGGGCTCCCGGGAGTGCTGCTGGCTCTGGTATTTGTGCTGGTTGCCCGCGAGCCACAGCGCGGCGCGGCAGACCAGGATACCTCTGCCGCAGCAGAACCGGCACCAAGTATTCGCGAAACCGCCGCCCACCTGTTTGGCAATCCGGCCTTTCTGCATATCACCATCGGCGCGACGCTGGTAGGTTTTGTCGGCTACGGCACTGGCACATTCTCGCAGGTTTATTTCATCCGTATGTTTGACCTCGGCTACGCCCAGCTGGGCTTGGCTTTCGGTCTGATCGGCGGCTTATCTGCTGGTGTTGGCACCATTCTCGGCGGTGTGCTCAGTGACTGGGCGGGCAAGCGCCATCTGAGCTGGTACGCGCTGCTGCCCGCTATCGGTCTGCTGATCGCCGCCCCTGCCTACGCCTATGCCTTTACGCGGGAGACCTGGGTCTTTTCGATGTGGATGATGCTCCTGCCGGGGCTGTTCCACTATGCCTATATTGGCCCGACCCTGGGCGTCATGCACAACCTGGCGACGGCGCGCATGCGTGCTACCGCCACGGCCCTTTTCTTTGTGGCAGTCAATCTGGTCGGCCTGGGGCTTGGGCCTTATGTGGCCGGCTTGCTGATCGATAAGGCCACCGAGTGGCAGTTCATCGCCGCCGGCATGTCCGACTTTGTCGCCAGCTGTCCCGGCGGTGTGGCTCCGGCGGATGCGTCGGCTGCGCTGGCCACCGCCTGCCACGATGCCACTGCTTACGGAACACGGTACGGCATCGTCGTGATGCTGGCTGTGTTCCTCTGGGCCGCCTTCCATTACTTCCTTGCAGCCCGCCATATGGGTTGGCTCAAGGGCAAATCCCGGATTAGTTCTGTCGTAGAAGCAACGGACTGAAAGTATGCCAATCGAAAACAACATCACGGCCGAAGTTCCCTGGCTCGAACTCAAGACAAGCAGTGAGGACTGGCAGCAGGCAGAGCCGGTTTTACTGGGCTCGATGCTTACCTCCATGCAGTTGATCCGCACTTTCGAGGAGAAAGTGCTCTCCCTGGCCAGTGAGGGGCTCGTTCACGGCCCGGCGCACTCTGCCATCGGTCAAGAGGGCGGGGCTGTAGGTGCAATGACTGCTATGCGTGGCTCCGACACCATCAACGGCTCTCATCGGGCTCACCACCAGTTTCTGGCCAAATCGCTGCAATTTATCCAGCCCGATGGGCTACCTGTGCAGGGCGCATTCGATCCCAGCGTGGCTCATCTGGTGCGGCGGACACTGGCGGAAATCATGGGGCTTTCAGAGGGCTTCTGTAAGGGGCGGGGCGGTTCCATGCACCTGCGCTGGGCGGAAGCCGGCAACCTGGGTACCAATGCGATCGTGGGCGGTGGGGTGCCATTTGCGGCCGGTTCTGCCTGGGCGCATAAACGAGCCGGCACTGGCGATGCCGCGTTTACTTTCTTTGGCGATGGCGCCATCAATATCGGTTCGGTGCTCGAGGCCATGAATCTGGCCGCTGCCTGGTCATTACCCATCTGCTTTTTTGTCGAAAACAATGGATACGCTGTGTCCACTACGGTGGGAGAGTCCACCGCTGAAACACGTCTATCGTCCCGTGGTGCTGCATTCGGAATCCCGGCCTGGAAGGTCGACGGTATGGATCCGCTGGCAGTACACATGGCGACCCAGGAAGCATTGGCACATATGCGGGCGGGTAAGGGCCCGACGATTATCGAGGCTGAAGTCTATCGCTACTTCCACCAGAGCGGCCCGCTGCCAGGCAGTGCATTTGGCTATCGCTCCAAGAAGGAAGAAAAAGCGTGGAAAGATCGGGATCCGATCGACCTGATAGCGGCAAAGATGTCGGAGCGAGGGTTGCTCCGTGATGAAGAGAGAACCGAGCTCGAGCAGCGCTGCCACAAACTACTCGATGACACCGTCGCAGCCCTGGTCGAAGACGAGAAGGGCAAGCGTCGTATTCGGCCGACGCTGTGGCCGTCGACAGATTTTCGGGATTTCGGCATCCGCGGCGACCTGTCGGAATTTGGCGATGCAAGGTTTTGTGAAGCTGAGCAGTTCGGCGGTGAACTGAAAGAGCAGCGCTTTGTCGATGTGGTGGCGGACGTTATGCGTCGCCGCATGGAGCAAGACGAGCGAGTGGTGGTAATGGGTGAGGATGTGCACCGCCTCAAGGGCGGCACCAATGGTGCTACCCGTGGCCTGAGTGATCTCTTCCCCGACCGGGTGCTGGGCACACCAATTTCCGAAAATGCTTTTGTTGGGCTGGCTGGTGGCATGGCCGTGGATGGCCGCTTTTTGCCGGTGGTCGAATTTATGTATCCCGACTTTATGTGGGTTGCCGCAGACCAGGTATTCAACCAGATCGCCAAGGCCCGGCACATGTTTGGCGGTGATGACAATGTGCCATTGGTGTTGCGTACCAAAGTCGCCATGGGTACCGGCTACGGCTCCCAGCACAGTATGGACCCAGCGGGCATCTTTGCCACTTCAGTGGGCTGGCGCATCGTAGCGCCATCAACGCCCTACGACTATGTCGGGCTGATGAACAGTGCCCTGCGCTGCAAGGATCCGGTACTAGTGATCGAGCACGTCGACCTCTACAGCTCACGAGGTCCCGCACCCGTTGATGACCTGGATTACTGCATTCCTCTTGGCAAGGCAAAAACCGTGCGTCATGGCAATGCCATGACAGTGCTGACCTATCTCTCGATGGTAAAGGTGGTGCTCGATGAGGTGGAGCAACTCGGTATCGATGCGGACGTGATCGACCTGAGATCTCTGGACCGTGCGGGTATCGACTGGCAGACCATTGAAGCCTCGGTGGCCCGTACTGGAAATGTCTTGATTGTCGAGCAGGGCAGCATCGGTACCTCGATCGGCGCTCATCTCGCCGGTGAAATCCAGCAGCGTTGTTTCGATCTGTTGGACGCCCCGGTTCTGCGGGTGCACGGCGGTGAAGCGAGCCCCAGTGTGTCGAAAGTGCTGGAAGCTGCCGCCTGTGCCGGGCGCACGGAAGTTTCAGCTGGCCTGCGGCAATTGTTATCGGAGCGCAGTATCGAAATGCAGGAGGTGTGCTGATCCTGCGCCTGGCAAGAAAGTATTTCGGTTAAAAAAAATAAATCCCGAAGCGCGATAAGCCGGTTGAGTTATTGGGGTTCTGGATTGGCTGGTGCAGTTAGTCGCACTGTTACCCGGCCCGAAAAGCGATGTAAGAAGAAAGCGGTGACGCAGTAGTTGTAACCAGTATTAAAACAATTATGGAAACCATAACAGGCGAGGGACTCCAATGACTCAGCGCATGTATAAGAATAAACTGGCTCTGGCGATCAGTATGGCGGGATCAATGGTCTTGCCGGCATTTGCTGCCGAAAACTCAACGCCCGCCGGAGAACTTGAAGAGGTTACGGTAACCGGTTCCTATATCAGTGGTACCCCGGAAGATGCCGCTCTGCCAGTCACCGTGATTGATGCGGAGGAACTGAAACAACGCGGTTCACCGACCGTTCTGGACATCGTCAAGTCACTGACCATGACCGGGCCGGTACTCGGTGATACCAATCAGTTCCGTAGTGCCAACCAGAATCGAATCGGCGGTGGCTCTATCAACCTGCGGGGTCTGGGGCCAGAGCGCACGCTCGTTCTGCTGAATGGAAAACGCATCCAATATGGCCAGGTTGATACCAATATGCTGCCGCTGGGCGCGATTGATCGAGTGGAAATCCTCAAAGACGGCGCTGCAGCTACCTATGGTTCAGACGCCATTGGCGGTGTGGCCAACTTTGTTACCCGCTCTGGGTTTGAAGGTGTCGATGTCTCGGCGGATTACCGGGCGGTCGATGGCTCAGACGGCGATACTGCCATATCGGCAGCTTACGGTTGGCAGGGCGAAAATGGCAATATCCTGCTTTCCGCGGGCTACCAGCACCGCTCAGAACTCTCAGTCCTTGAACGCGATTGGGCTAACCAGCCCCGCAATGTCAACCCAACGCCTTATTCCACACTGGGCAATCCCGGTATTTATTGGCCGCTGAACGCTTCCTTCGGGTCAAGTGGTCCCGGTCTGACCCGTGACGCCAACTGTAGTTCGCTCGGTGGTGAGGACGGCTATTTCCTGTTTTATCCGGTCTGCTACTGGTCTTATGGGGAATCGCTGAACCTGGTAGAAGAGGAAGAGCGCTACCAGGTATTTGCCGAGGCCAATTTTGACCTCAGCGAAACAACGCGCTTCCACTTCGAAACCCTCTATGCCTCGAATGAAACGCCCGGCCTTCGTTCCTCACCGAGTTACCCGCCCCTACAGGGACCGTTTGGGCCAGGCAGTGTCGGTGTTTTTTCTACCCCGATTTCTAACCCCGGTGCTGTGACTGCGCTCGAGCAGGCCGGTTACTCCGCGGGCCAGATTGCAGATACCAGTCTGATCTCCATGACATTCTGGCGCCCGTTCGCGCTGAGCGGCAATCCGACAGATGGCGGTGCCGGCGGCGCAAAATCGGAGCGTAGCTATGAAGTTACGCGCGTTTCAGCGGGCCTCGAAGGTGAGTTCAGCGATAGTCTCGACTGGAGCCTGAGTACCACCTATGTACGGGACGAGGCGTTTGCGCGCACGCCGGATATCCTGATCAACCGTTTGCAAAGTGCCCTGAACGGATTTGGTGGCCCGAACTGTTCCGGTGCCGTGGCCGGGGCCAACGGCTGTGAATATTTCAATCCCTTCTCGAATGCTGTGGCCTCAAACCCGGCCACCGGTGAAGTGAACCCGGGTTATGTTTCGGCGAATGCCAATGGTTCAGAGCTGAGTGCCTGGCTGTTCGATGATGTGTTGCAGCGGTCGGTTTCCGATTACTGGGTAGTCGATGGGGTGGTTAGCGGTGATACCGGACTGAGCCTCTCCGGTGGTGAGGTCGCCTACGCGGTCGGCGCCCAGTATCGTGGCCTGGACTATCAGTATGATCCGCTTAATGACAACT
Organism: Microbulbifer aggregans; assembly: GCF_001750105.1. Lineage (NCBI taxonomy): Bacteria > Pseudomonadati > Pseudomonadota > Gammaproteobacteria > Cellvibrionales > Microbulbiferaceae > Microbulbifer > Microbulbifer aggregans. The sequence continues at coordinate 265,223 of NZ_CP014143.1, read as the reverse complement.
CCAATGCGCTGATCACGCCCTGTCCGACGCCGGGCGATATGAGCTGCCAGTTCGCGACAGGGCCCTTCCTGTTCCAGGGGCAGACAGTGCCCTCGCGGCTTGAGGAGGATGTCTACGCGGCATTTGCCGAGCTCAACCTGCCTCTCAGTGATGCGATCAATGTGCAGGCGGCGGTACGGTTCGAGGACTACGGTGGTCAGACCGGATCCACCACAAACCCGAAGGTCTCCGGCAAGTGGCAACTGAATGATGGCTTTGCTTTACGAGGTTCTGTCGGCACCACCTTCCGTGGCCCGACCCCTGGCAACCGCTCGGAAGGTGGCAATACCAGTTTGACCGGTATTGCGGCGGCAGGTAACGCATTCAAGTCCGTGGATCAGTTCGGCAACCCGAGCGTCGGTCCGGAGCAGGCCTTTACCTACAACATCGGCGCTCTGTTCAATGTGGGCAGCTTTACCGCCAACCTGGATTACTGGAGCTATGAGCTGGAAGACCAGATCGTCAGTGTGCCGGCGAATGTCATTGCCACCAGTGTGGCAGGCATTGGCAGCGGTACCCAGCCGGTGGACTGCTCCAGCCCACTGCGTTCACTGATCACTTTTGCCGATAACGATTCCTGCGTGCAGGGCGTGACGGTGGCCAACGACATTCAGCGGGTACGCTCGGATACCACCAATGGTCCGACCATCCTGACTTCAGGCATCGATGCCAGCGCCAATTATGTGTTCGAGAATATCGCCAGCGGCAGTCTGGAGCTGAACGCCATGCTGTCTTATGTGATGGAGTATGAACAGGAGGCGTTCGTCTACAGCGGAGCGACGGTCTCTGAGGCCTATGAGGCGGCCGGGTTTGCCAATTACAACCGCCTGCCGGGTTCAATGCCGGAGCTGCGTGGGGCCGTGTACGCCCAGTATGATCGCGGAGCCCACAGCTTGCGTGCCACCTACAGCTATATCGACGGTGTCGTCGATGACCGCGGGCCAACTGTCGTTCAGACCGACTTCAGCCTTACCGGTTGCACGGTGGAGACGGCTTCGGCACCGGGCTGCCAGCTGATCGATTTTGGCCAGCCGGTACAGTCCTACGAGACCCTTGATCTCAACTACACCGTGGCCCTGGATCCCTGGGACACCTCCGTGACCTTCGCGGTGCTGAATGCCCTCGACACCGACCCGCCCGAGGCGCGCCTGGAACTGGGCTACGATCCCTCGATCGCCAGCCCCTACGGGCGCACCTTCAAGCTTGCGGTGCGCAAGCAGTTCTAAACCACAGAAACGCGGGGTGGTGAGTGCTGCCCCCGCATAATTCGAGTTCGCACTCGCCGTTGGCGGGTGCACATTGAACGAGTCAATGGGGTAATCCATGCCAACAGAAGTCTGTCTCGTATCCGCTGGGGCCGGCAGCGAGGGCTGCAGTATCTCCGAATGGTACGTTGCTGATGGAGCCACGGTGCGTGAGGGCGAAAGCCTCTACTCCCTGGAGTCCGATAAGGTCAACATCGACGTGGAAGCGGAAGTGTCGGGTATCCTGAAACAGTTGGTGCCGGCGGGGCAGGCGAGTGATCCCGGCGCGGTGGTTGCCCATATTTATGCCGAAGACGAGAAAATCCCGGCGAGTGCACCGGCGCCTGCTGTTGAAGAGGCAACGGCGGAAATAAATTCAGGATCCGGATCCTTGGCAGGCAGCGCAGTTTCGGTTGCCGCCGATTATGAAATCGCGGTAGACCGGGTCCGGTCGACACCTGCCGCACGCAAGCTCGCCCGCGAGCAGGGTGTTGATTACACGGCTATCAAGGGTTCCGGTCCGCGAGGCCGGGTCATCAAGTCGGACGTTATGCGAGCGGCCGCAGAACAGGAAACGCGAGCGTCCGTATCTGTTAAAGGTCAGCCGGTCGCTACAGCAGCGTCGAGGACGGGCACATCACCTGACCCTGCATCGGTTGTGACACCGGATGAAGTGTCCGGACAAAAGATACCGCTCACCAATATGCGCCGCACCATCGCGCGACGCATGTCATCAAGCCTGCAGAATACCGCCCAGCTGACGATGACCATGGAAGCGAGGGTGGATGAACTGGTCAAGTTGCGCTCACTGTTGTTGGATGAGTGGCAGGAGGAGGGAATACGCCCTTCCTATACCGACCTGATCATGAAGGCGGTCGCCAAGGCGCTGGCGAAGTACCCGATGATGAACAGCCAGTGGCGGGATGACCACATCTGGGTTTCACCCTCGGTCAATATCGGCATGGCGGTATCGGTTCAGGACGGTCTTGTGGTGCCTGTCTTGCGAGACGTGAACCAGCTGACCGTCGGCCAGGTTGCCATGGAGTCAAAACGCCTCGCTTCCTATGCGCGCAACGGAACCCTCCCCCCGGATGCATTTGCCGGAGGCACGTTTACGGTGAGCACCCTGGGTATGTATGGAGTGGATTCCTTTACCCCCATCCTGAATGAGCCCCAGGTTGGTATCCTGGGTGTTAACCGCATCTATGATGGCGTCGAGTGGGAAGGGGATACTCCGGTGAAGGCGAAGAAAATGAATCTGTCCCTTACCTGGGATCATCGGGTTCTTGATGGCGCACCAGCGGCAGAGTTCCTGCAATCTGTTGTGCAATTGCTGGAAAACCCTTTCCGGTTGTTGGTTTAATCGGGTGACGCAAGTTCATGGCGCAGGGAGTTGATGTAGCTGGATAAAAGTGCGCCAACTCAGGCAGAAAGTAACAGGCTTCCGGAGGGACTGGTGAAGGTCAGCATGATCATTCGAATTTTGGGGTTGCTTGCCTTTTTCGGTAGCTGGCAGCTAGTTCATGCTGCCGCGGACAGGCTGTTGGAGGTCGATGAGTTCGGCTCCAATCCGGGCAATCTGCAGATGTTCCGGTATGTCCCGGAGGATCTTCCCGCCGGTGCGCCACTGGTGGTGGTAGCCCACGGCTGTATCCAGAGTGCGCAAATGTTTGCCGATATGTCCGGGTGGCCGGCTCTTGCGGATCGCTATCAGTTTGCGTTGCTGTTTCCCCAGACGTCAAAAGCCAATGAGCCCCTCGGCGGCTGTTTTCGGACCTGGGAGCCGGCACATCAGGAGCGCGGAAAAGGCGAACCATTGTCGGTCAGACAAATGGTGGACTACATGCTGGAGCATTACGACCTCTCACCGGAGAGGGTCTCCATCACGGGTATGTCTTCAGGCGGGCACCTCGCGAATGTGATGTTGGCGGCTTACCCAGATCTTTTCGCCGCTGGTGCGCCGATGTCCAGCTTTCCTTTTAAGTGCGCGACGATACTTCAGGACCTCGGCCCCTGCAGTCATGGCAAAAAACTATTGGAAGGACAGACATTAGGGGAACTGGTTCGCAGTGGTTACCCCGGGTATGGCGGACGTCGACCCAGAGTGCAGATCTGGCATGGTGGTCAGGACAGCATTATTTTCCCCTCCAGCCAGGCCGCACAGGTCAAGCAGTGGACAAATGTTCTGGGTATCGATGATGCCGAGGGGCAGCGCAAAGATCTGGCCGGCCATACCCATGTTGTATTCGGCACCGATCTGGCGAGAGTGGAGGCGGTGACCATCGAAGGCCTTGGGCATGCCGTTGCCGTCGATCCCGGCCAGGGCGCCAGCCAGTGCGGTGCTGTCGCTACCTACGCGGAAGATGTTGATCTTTGTGCTGCCTATTGGATCGGCAAGTTCTTTGCCGTCGTTCCTTGAAACTGTTCCTTTAACTGGGCTATCTCTTATCGGTCACCCGGACAATTTAATCCAGAGTCTCGATATAGGCCTGTAGCCGTACGGGATCCGGAATGCACACCCGGCCGTATGCGAATTCGACCAGGCCCTGGGCTTCGATGTTTTTCAGTACCCGGTGCACTCCCTGCCGGGTCATCCCCATCATATTGGCGATCAGTTCGCGGGTAAGGCGGAAACTTGTGGCGCCATCTTCCCCAGTACTGTTGTTATGCATCTGGGCGAGAAACAAGAGCCTGCGACCGATGCGTGCCTCAGTGCCGCGCAACACATCGTCCTGAAGAATCGACATGACCGACCAGAGCCTGCGGCTCACCAGATCCAGCGCCACCGGATAGCCTTCCGGATATCGTTGCAATATTGCGCGCAGGGCTTCACCGGGAATATCGAGGATCAGGCAGTCGTCATGGGCCGTGGCGCCGAACACCCTGGGAGCATCCGGCGAGAAGACGGTGTCACCAAACCAGGCTCCGGTGTCCAGAATCGCCAGGGTCGCTTCCCGTCCATCGGCGTTGCTGGAGCAGATCCGCACCCTTCCCTCTGCCACGATGGATAGCTGGCTCTGCATCGCGCCCGGCGGGTAGATGGCCTCCTCGGCGCCATAGCGCTGACTGCGCGCCAGGGGTACCAGTTCACGCAGCGCGTCATCTGGCAATCCGCTGAGCAGCGGGCATGTGCGAAGGATCTGTAGGGGTTCAATCATCGGCCAAGTGTAAACGAGTTGACAGTCAGAATGACCTGCCTGTTTTTAGAATGCTGGGGTCATTGAAACATAACCATAAAGACCGAGTTACAGCGAGAGGGACACCCCATGCAGATATCTTTGGATTCAGGGCCCAGCCTGAAGGGCCGGGTCAGCGACGCGGAGTGGCAGTTACGCGTGGATCTGGCGGCCGCGTATCGGCTGATCGCCTACTACGGTTGGGACGACCTGATTTTTACCCACCTGTCCGTGCGGATTCCCGGCCCGGAGCATCACTTCCTGATCAATCCGTTTGGTGCGATGTTCGACGAAATCACCGCGTCCAGTCTGGTCAAGATCAACCTGCACGGCGAGAAAGTGGATGACAGTCCCTTCCCGGTCAACCCCGCCGGTTTCACCATTCATAGCGCCATCCATGATGCGCGGGAAGATGCGCAGTGTGTGATGCATACGCATACCGTTGAGGGCGTTGCGGTATCGGCACAGAGCGAAGGGCTTCTGCCGCTATCGCAGCAGTCACTGTTTCCGCTGGCGAGTCTCGCTTACCACGATTACGAGGGCATCGCCGTGCGTGAGGATGAAAAGGCGCGCCTGGTTGCCGATCTCGGTCAGGCTCGCTTTATGATCTTGCGTAACCACGGCCTACTCACCTGTGCACCGACAGTGGCGGACGCATTCCTCGGAATGTTCATCCTGCAGCGGGCCTGTGAGATCCAGGTGGCGGCCCTGGCCGGCAACCAGCCACTGACAGCGGTCCCCCAACAGATCATCGACAAAATCCAGAGCGAAGCGGACAGGGTCACCAGTAGCCAGGGCGGATTGCTGGCCTGGCCCGGGCTGCTGCGCAAGCTCGATCGTATCGACCCCAGTTACCGGGATTGAGGAGCCTGCCATGGAAGATATTGCAGAAAAACAAGCGCAGTTCACCCATATGGAAAACGGCACGGCCGAGGACTGGAAGGCGATTGCGGATGCCTTTGGACCCTTCGCGCGTGACCTGCCAGCGCGGATACTCGCACACCTGAAACTGCTCGAGGGTGACTGTGGTGGCTTCCCGGTAGACCGCCTGACTCACTGCCTGCAGACAGCCACCCTGGCCCATCGCGACGGCAAGGATGAGGAGTATGTGGTCTGCGCGCTCCTGCACGATATCGGCGATACCCTCGGCAGTTTTAACCATGCAGATGTGGCAGCGGTTATCCTCGAGCCCTTCGTCAGTGAAGAGAACCACTGGATGATCAAGCATCACGCGATTTTCCAGGGGTACTACTTCTTCCATCACCTGGGCATGGACCGCAACCTGCGCGAGCAATACCGGGATCACCCTTACTACGAGCGCACCATCGAATTTGTGTCCAAATACGATGCGCCGGCATTTGACGAGAAAGGGGAAACATTACCGCTGGAGTTTTTTGAGCCGATGGTAAGACGTGTTTTTGCCAAACCGAGGAAGTCGCTCTACAAAAAAGCAGTGGAAGCGGCCGGCTGATCGAGGCTGCCCCCAGGGAAGACCCCCGGCGGGCAGCAATCATTATTTAAAGGCCGACGGGGGAATGCGGGATAACAGTATTCCCCCAGCCGCGAACAGGATAATGAGCGACAGCATGGAGTAGCGCGCGTCGCCAAACCAGGCTCCGAATAGCCCGAACAGCGGCGGGCCAATCAGTGCGGCAAACTTTCCCATCAGGTTGTAGAAGCCGAAGAACTGGCCGCTCTGTTCTGCCGGAATCAGTCGTGCATAGCAGGATCTGCTCAGGGCCTGTACGCCCCCCTGGACCAGCCCGATCAATATGGCGATGGCAAAAAACTCCCACGGGGCGCGAATGAAAAAACCCCAGATACACACCAGTGTGTAGATGACGAGGCCGATATAGATGCCGCGTTGTGGACCGATTCGGTTGCCGAGATAGCCGAAGGCGATAGCCGCGGGAAAGCCGATAAACTGCACCAGCAATAACGCCAGAATGAGGTGCGAGCGCTCAAACTCGAGCGCCCGACCGTAGGCCACAGCCATCCGGATTACCGTCCCCACACCGTCGATATAGAGCCAGTACGCAATCAGGAAAAGCAGGAGATGCTGATGCCGGGGCAGGGCGCGCAGGGTTTCCACTACCTGTCCGCCACTCTGTCGCCACAGCGAGCCCTGTCCGGATTGGCCTACCGGCGCGGGTTCGGGAACCAGTAACAACAGTGGCAGTGAAAAAACTCCCCACCACAGGGCGGTAACGGCAAAAGCAGCCAGCGCCGCCTCCGTGCTGTCACTAAAGCCGAACAGCTCCGGCTTCAATGCGGCGATCACACACCCCAGGTACAGGAGCCCGCCGCCGAGGTAGCCGAGCCCGAAGCCGAGACCGGAAATTGCGTGCCAGCGCTCCACCGGGGCCACGTGAACCAGGAGGGCGTCGTAGAGCAGATTGGCACCGAGAAAGCCGACGGTACCGCAGACAAACAGCAGAGCGGCCGCAAACCAGCTGCCCTGCGGTACCCCGGCCAGAAGCCCGGTAGCGAGCATGCCGCCGATGGCAAACAGCAACAGTAAACGCTTGCGTGTGCCCGAGCGATCGGCAATGGCGCCTAGGAAGGGGGCGGAGAGGGCGATGATCAGCGAGGCTGCGGCATTGGCCCAGCCGAGCCGCAGGTTGGCGTCCTCGGCACTGGCGTCAGCGCTCCAATAATCCTGGAACAGCAACGGGAAAAATCCGGCGAGCACAACCGTGGCAAAGGCGGAGTTGGCCCAGTCGTAAAAAGCCCAGCCCCAGACGCGCCGGTCATATTTCATCGGGCCGTCACCCTATCCGTTGATCACCTGGCCTGGAAGCCGAAAATCACTCCGGTTTAATTGCTGGTAGGGGTGTGTGGCGGAAACTGGCCCGCCTCCACAGTCAATGAACAAAAGGTAGCACCCCGGGCGCAGTCACCGGGAAATTGTCGGTCGGGGTGAGGTGCCGCAAGGGACAAAGCCGGACCGTATGGCCCATTGTGGTCGCGAATGGCCGGTCTTAACCTAACTAGAGAGGGTTGCGGGGTGGAAATGGCTTGCGAGAGGGGCTGGATGTCCCGGAAAGCCCCGTATAGCGTGCTTTCTCGCTGAGTTTTGGTATCCTTCTCCGCCTTTAATTCGGGGTGGTCGCCAGAGCCACTTTGGTCGAGGCGTCCGGAGTGGGCCGCAGAGGCCGGTGTCGCCATGATCCTGGCGGCGGCTTTCCCCTCAATGAGCTGGTGGCGATGACCGCTTCGCTGGCGCCCGTGCAACACTGGAGTTAACCGTAAGTGAAACAGATTCCCTTCGAAAAAGTCACTATCGTGATGGGATCACAATCTGACTGGCCGACCATGCAGAAGGCGACCCAGCCGCTCTCCGAGCTGGAAGTGCCCTTTGCCACCGCAGTGGTTTCTGCCCACCGCACACCCCAGCGGCTGGTGGAGTTCGCCACTACGGCTCACGAGCGTGGCACCAAAGTGATCATTGCCGGTGCCGGTGGTTCCGCCCACCTGCCGGGCATGATTGCCGCCATGACCCCGCTGCCGGTCATTGGTGTACCGGTGGAGAGCAAGTTTATGACCGGGATGGACAGCCTGCTGTCCATTGTGCAGATGCCCAAGGGCGTGGCCGTTGCCACCCAGGCCGTGGGCGCCTCCGGAGCCTTCAACGCCGGCCTGATCGCCGCGCAGATGCTGTCGCTGTCCGATGAGGAACTGCAGCAGCGCCTGATCGCATGGCGCGAGCGCCAGAGCGCGCAGGTTCCGTTTGAGGTCGAGTGATTTCTGCCGTCGGGTAGAAGTCGGGTAACAATCGAGGTGTATCAGAGATGACAGTCAGGCGCGTTGGAATAGTTGGTTGTGGCCAGCTGGCACAGATGATGGCCCAGGAAGGCCGCCCGCTGGGAATCGCATTCAGCTTCCTCGCCGAAGGCGACGAGAATACCGGTTGTGTCGAAGGGCTGGGTACCATCGTGCACGCCCGGGAAGGTTCCGACATGGAGGCGCTCTACCGTGCCATGGGCAGCCCGGAGGTGATCACCGCCGAGCGTGAACAGGTCTCTGTGGAACTGCTGCGGGCACTGGAACAGTTCTGCCCGGTGTACCCGCGCCCGGATGCGTTTGAAAAGACCCAGCACCGCGTGCGGGAGAAAACCGCAATCACCGCGGCAGGCCTGCCGGTCTCACCCTTCGTGCCGGCCAACAATTACGATGAGATCTGTGCCGCGGTGGAAAAACTGGGCTACCCGGCCTTTATCAAGAGTTGTGAAAACGGCTACGACGGCAAGAATCAGTGGCGCGTCGACAGTGACGAGGCGCTGGCTGCGATCCGCGACGAGGTCCTTGCGCAGCAGGACGAGCAGGAATACGTGGTTGAGCAGGGGGTGAACTTCTCCCGCGAGGTCTCCCTGATCGGTGCCCGTACCGCCGACGGCAATGTGGTGACGTACCCGCTGGCGGAGAACGATCACTACCGGGGCACGCTGCTGGTCTCTACCGCACCGGCCCCGCATGTAGACGAAGAGTTGCAGCGCACCGCACAGGAGTACCTGTCGACACTCATGAACGAGTGGGACTACGTCGGCGTACTCGCAATGGAATGTTTCGTCAGTGAGGACGGCCTGCTGATCAACGAGCTGGCGCCGCGAGTGCACAACAGTGGTCACTGGACCCTGGCCGGTGCGGAAACCAGCCAGTTTGAAAACCATATCCGTGCGATTCTCGGCATGCCGCTGGGAGATACCAGTGCCGAGCGCCCAGCCGTCATGATCAACATGCTGGGTGTCGACAAGGAACCGAGCCAGCCCAACGAGGGCGTGTGGCTGTACGGCAAGAGCCTGCGCCCCGGCCGCAAGATGGGACATGTCATCCTGCTGGACGACAGCCAGGAGGCACTCGCCGCACGTATCGACACGATGCTGGCGGAACTCTACGGTGAAACCAGGCGGCCTGCCTGATACCGGCAGTCGCTTGCCGATAGCAGCGTCTCTCTCCCCTGGGCCTCAGGTGAGTCCTGAGCGAGACGCTGCAATCTGCCCTTCTTATTGTGGAGGCCTCTCCCTGCAGGGGCGCTATGCTGATCGGAGCCGGTCAGGCCGACCCTGGCTGAGCCGCCTTGGCAGGGGGTAGGCAGGTAGAGCCGATGTCACAGCAGAAACCCACCGGGCTCTCCGCAGACTTCGCGGTGCTGCTCACCCAACATGGCAAAGAGTCCGTGATCGGACCCGTCCTCGCCGAGGATGGTCTTCTCTCCCTGCGCCACACCGACGCCTTCGACACCGACACCCTTGGCACCTTTTCCGGTGAAATAGAGCGCAAGCTGAGTCCCGTCGACTGTGCCCGGCACAAGGCGCGCCTGGCCTGTGAGCTGACTGGTGCCAGCATCGGTCTCGGCAGCGAGGGCAGTTTCGGCGGTGGTCCCATGCCGGGGCTGGTGGGCTGGGACCAGGAGCTGCTGGTACTGGTGGACCTGAAGCGGGATCTGGAAATCGTGGCCAGCGCCGAGGGGCCATTCGAAACCAAAGAGTGGCAGGCCTCGGACGTCGACAGCCTGCGCGCCGGCCTTAGTGAGCGGGATCCGCGTCAGGGTTGGCTGCTGCAGGCGGACGGCTATCTGGCCAAGGGCCTCCTCGGTGAGGATGCTCTGCTGCAGTCTGCGGCGCAGTTGTTCCGGCACAGTGGTGGTCACACTGTCGGGGAGGGCGCCCCTTTCCCGTGGCCACTGCGTATCCAGCCAGACCTGCGCGCTATGGTCTGCCCGGAGCGCCAGCGATCGATCCACAAGGCGGCAGTGAACCTGCGCGACCGCCTGTTGAGTCTGTGCCCGGACTGCGCGGCGCCAGACTTCTGGCCGGATCAACTGGATTTCGGCCTGCCCTGCAGCGCCTGTGGTTTTGCCACCGGTTGCCTGCGGCAGAGGCGAGCCGTGTGTGGGCACTGTGGGGCGGAGGCGTGCTATCCGGTCGCCGAGCAATTTGCCGACCCCGGCCGCTGCCAGATCTGTAACCCCTGAGTCAGTCCCTCCGCTGCGCTTTGGCACCGTTCTCCAGTGCGCTATCGATTTCGGTGCCCTCCCACATGGGATTCTTCACCCGGTAGGCGGCGCGGGCGATCATGTGTGCCCCCACTGGCACGGTCAGCAGCAGGAACAGGATGGCCGCAATAGCCCGGGCCGTTACCTGTGCGTCGCGAAACAGCAGCGCAACCGCCGCCAGCAGCAGCCCGCAACAGAGGGTTGCGGCCTTGCCCGAGGTGCTCATGCGCGTGTAGATATCGGGCATGCGAATCAGCCCCAGCGCGGCAGTAAATCCAAAGAAGCTACCGCCCAGAAGCAGGACGGCGATCACGATCTCAGCGATTGGCATCGGTCTGCTCCTCCCGGTTGTCGGAGTTGTGGGTGTGGCTGCGCTCAATAAAACGGGCAAAGGCCACGGTGACGAGAAAAGCCACCAGCGCCAGGGCGATGGCGGCATCCAGGTAGACGGCACGACCGGAAGCTACCGCCAGGAGTGCGCAGTAAGCCACGGCGAGAATATTCAGCACATCCAGCGCCACGACCCGGTCGGCCAGGGTCGGGCCGCGGACGATGCGCAGGAAACACAGCGCCAGCGCCAGCAGCAACAGCCATGAGGCTCCGTCGATGGCGAAAGCCATCAACGTCGAGCGGTTTTCATCGATAGTCACCAGCATCAGGACATGGCCTCCATCACCTGCCGCTCGAAACCCTCGCGGATATCCCGCCGGAACGCTTCGGGGTCATCGACGAACATCGTATGCACATAGAGGGCATCCCGGTCCGGTGAGACGTCCAGCACCAGCGTGCCCGGTGTCAGGGAAATCAGGTTGGCCAGCACCAGGATCTGGTTGTCGTCACGTATCTCCAGGGGCACCTGCACGATGCGCGGACGGCTGTGCAGTTTGGGAGACAACACCTCATGGACCGCCAACAGGCTCGACAGCACCAGCTCCTTGAGGAAAAACAGCAGCAGCCGGAGTACCCGCGGCACCCGCCGGAAATATTCCCGATCGCCCAAAAGCGGGTGGGACACTGCCAGCGCCAGGTAACCGATCAGGAAGCCGGCGAGAAAATTCAGTAGTGTGGCAATGCCGGTCAGCGCCGACCAGCTGATCGCCAGCAGGATATTGAGCAGAAACAGGCGCACGACAAGCCTCCTCCCCGGATTCAGTTTGTGGGCGGCGTCAGTACCGCTTCAAGGTAGTCTCCCGTGTCCAGCAGTTGGTCCGCTGCCGCCATGGAAAACTCGATAAAGGGCTGCGGTACCAGGCCCAGCACCAGGGTGATCAGCGCAAGTGCAACCACCGGTGACAGGCGCTGAATACGATCGGCGGAGGTCAGCGTGGCCAGACCGGTACAGGCATTTTGGGGGTGATCTTTCCAGAAGGCCTCCGCCCAGATCTTGCTCATGGAAAACAGTGTGAGGGCCCCGGTGACCAGCGCCACCGCCGCCACCCAGTAGGCGGCCTGGTCAAGGCTCGCCTTGACCAGCAGGAACTTGGCCCAGAACCCGGACAGCGGCGGAAAACCGGCAAGGCTGAAGGCGGCGATAAAGAACAATGCCGCCAGTAACGGGCTTGCGCGGTAGAGACCGCCGATTTGTGCCAGCTCGAAACTGCCGGTCAGGCGTTGCGCCGTGCCGCTGATGAGAAACAGGTTCGTCTTGGCCACGATATTGTGGACCATGTAAAACACCGCCCCGGCCAGAGCCAGGGGGCTGTAAAGGGCGAGCCCAAGCACCAGAAAACCAATCTGGCTGACGATATGGAAAGCGAGGATTTTGCGGAACTCGTAATGGGCAGCGGCACCCAGCACACCCGTGAACATGGTCAGCAGGGCCGCCGCCAGAAGGATATCGTGAGCAAGGTTGTCACCCGCCGGAAAGATCAGGGTGAACGTGCGGATCAGCGCGTAGACCCCCACCTTGGTAAGCAGTCCGGCGAACACCGCAGTAACGGCCACCGGCGGCGCGTGGTAGGACGCGGGCAGCCAGAAGAACAGCGGGAAAATGGCCGCCTTAATACCAAAAGCGCAGATAAACAGCACCGCCAGCAGGTTCTCCGCCAGGGGATTATCGATCCCGGCCACGGCCAGGTGCAGCTGGGCCATATTGAGCGTGCCGGTCAGGCCATAGAGCAGGGCGATGGCAGTCAGCATCAGCAGGGTGGAGACCAGGTTCATGGCCACATACTTGATGCCGCCGTCCAGCTGAATGCGCTCGCCGCCGAGCACCAGCAGGGCGAATGAGGCGATCAGCATTACCTCAAACCAGACGTACAGGTTAAACAGGTCGCCGGTCACGAAGCTGCCGCAGACGCCAGCCAGCAGTAGCTGGTAATAACTGTAAAAGCCCAGCTGTTCGTGGTGGGCATCGATGTCGGACAGGGCGAACAGTGCCACCGTAAGCCCCACCACCGCCGCCACCAGCAGCATCACCGCACTCAACCGGTCTGCCACCAGGGTGATGCCAAAAGGCGCCGGCCAGCCCCCCATCTGCGCAGCCAGGATTCCGTTGGTTTCCACCAGCGCGAAAATGCTCAGGGTCGTGAGCAGCAGGAGGCCACAGCTAGCGACCGATAGCGTGCGGGCCAGGCACGGCTTCCCCCGGGTGAGGAAAGTCAGCAGGGCCGCCAGGATCGGCAGCAGAAATGGCAGTGCCAGCAACCAGCTCAAGAGTGCTCCGTCCCCCGCTTGGTTTTTTTCTTCGGTTCGGCAATGCGCATATCGTCGGCGTCCAGGGTACCCAGTCGACGGTAGGCCCGCACGATCAATGCCAGGGAGAAGGCCAGTAAGCCGAAGCCGATCACAATGGCGGTCAGGATCAGCGCCTGGGGCAGTGGATTGGCGACCGGGATGTCCGGGGCTTTCAATCCCTCGGGAATCAGCGGTGGTGAAGCGCGTGTCAGTCGGCCAGCGGTGAAGATGGCGAGATTGGCCGCGTTACTCAGCAGTATCAGTCCGAACAGGTAGCGCAACAGGTTGCGTGCCAGCATCAGATAGACACCGGTAGCGGTGAGTATGCCGATGACGAGAGCAAGAGCCATCTCCATGATTAAGCGTCCTCCTCCAGCGCAAACACCAGAGCCAGCACCGCGCCGACCACCGACAGATAGACCCCGATATCGAAAACCAGAATGGTGCTGATGGGCAGGCCCTTGTCGCCCTCCGCTGCACCGAGAAATAGCCACTGGCCGGTAAATGGTGCCTGCCCCAACAGTGCTGCCACCGCCCCGGAAATCCCCGCCAGCAATACGCCCAGGGCGGCGAGCTTACCGGGATCGATGCGTAGTGCGCGGCGCGCGGCGGCGGTGCCCCAGGCCATGGCGAAGAGAGTAAAGCCGGCTGCTGCAATCAATCCGCCAATAAAACCTCCGCCGGGATGGTTGTGCCCACGCAACAGCATGTAGACGGAGAACAACAGGATCAGGGCCACGAGCGCCCGGGTGGCCGTCTGGAGAATGATGGAGTTCAAGACTTTTTCCCCTGCATCCGATGGCCAATCAGCGTCGCCGCGGCAATAGCGGCGGTGAACACCACGACGATTTCGCCAAAGGTATCCAGCGCGCGGAAGTCCACCAGGATCACATTGACGATATTGCGGCCGTAAGCTTCGGGAACCGAAGTCGTCTCGAAGTATTGGCTGGTTGCCGGATCAAACGCTGTCTGCAGCACGGCGAGGATTGAAAGTGTGACGGCCGCGCCGACCACAGTAGCGAGCAGTGCATCGAGAGAGCGAAAGCGCGGTGCGTGTACACCGGAGAAGACCGGCAGTCGATGCAGTGTGGTAGCCACCAGCACCAGGAACAGGGTCTCCACCAGTAACTGGGTGATGGCCACATCCGGTGCGCCGAAGAACAGGTAGATTAATGCCAGGCCCACACCCAGCGCGCCGAGGGCGCAGATTGCGGCCAGGGGGGCGCGGGCAGCGCCGGCCATCAGGGCACCGGCGAGGGTCAGCACCAGTGCCGCCCACTCTTTCACTGTCAGTTGCGGCCAGTGAAGCTCGAGTTCAAAACCGCCGTTACGCAGCAGGACATAACCCAGAGTCGCAGCAACAGTGGCAAAGATCACCGACAGATAGCGCCGCATGACACCGTGTTGCAGCAGTCGGGTCTGCCACGCTGCAAGTTTTTTGATGCCATCGATAAAGTGATCCCAGAGCCGGTCGCCGCTCACCGGAATTCGGTTCAACAGACCAGCCAACCCCGCGCGAATCGGTCTCTGGGTCAGATAGACGAACACACCGAAAGCAAAGGTGGCGATACTCAGTAACAACGGGAGGTTAACGCCGTGCCATAGTTTCATCTTCACCACCTCGGGGCGGCCCAGTATTGCCGTTACTGCAGGCTGTATCAGGCTCTCGGCAACCAGCGGGGTGGCGATGCCGAATACCAGTCCCAGGGCGCTCAATACCAGCGGACCCAGCCACAGTCCCACGGGTGCCTCGACAATAGTGGAGCCGGTTGGTTTTCGCGGCCCGAAGAATGGCTTGAAGACAAGAGTCGCCGCGACAGCCACCATCAGCGCATTGGCAAACACGGCGGCCCCGGCAACCAGCATGGGCTCGGAAGCGATCGCCAGAGCGCCCTCGTATTTCAACTCCTTGCCGATAAAACCGAGAAAGGGTGGAAAACCCGCCATCGACAGGGCCGCCGCAGCAGCTGCCAGGCAGGTGATGGGCATCGCTCTCCCCAAGCCTCCGACGCTTCCCAGCTCACGGGTCCCGGCTTGATGGTCGATGATCCCGACCACCATAAAGAGTGCCGCCTTGTAGAAGGAGTGCACCAGGATGAAGGTGACTGCCGCGGCGATGGCAACCGAGTCATCATCACCGAGGAACATGGTCAGAGTGCCGAGGGCAACCACGGTGGTATAGGCCAGAGTGAGTTTCAGGTCCGTTTGCCGCAGCGCCAGCACGGCGGCGACCACAAGTGTCACAGCGCCCACCAGGGTCAGGGTCCATTGCCAGGTCGGAGTGTAAGCGAGTACCGGGTGCAGGCGGGCCAGCAGGTAGATGCCTGCTTTTACCATCGTGGCCGAATGCAGGTAGGCGCTGACGGGGGTGGGTGCCGCCATGGCATTGGGCAGCCAGAAATGAAATGGCAGTTGCGCCGACTTGGTAAAGGCCCCCAGTAAAACCAGGATCAGGATCGGCAAGTACAGTGTGCTGGCGCGAATGTCTTCGCCAAGTTCGAGGATTTCCAGCAGGTCGAAACTGCCCGCTGAAATACCCAGAAGAATCAGTCCGGCCAGCAGGCAGAGCCCACCGAGCGCTGTGATAAGCAGGGCCTGGAGTGCCGACCGGCGCGCCCTGGCACTGCTGTGATCGAAGCCGATCAGCAGGTAGCTGGCGATTGTGGTCACTTCCCAGAATACGAACAGGGTGATCAGGTCCGCTGCCAGTACCAGCCCCAGCATGCCGACCATGAACAGTAATAGATAGAGATAAAAACGACGCAGATGGGGGTGACCGGAGAGATAAGCACCGGCGTAAATGGTGACGAATACGCCGATGCCGCTGATCAGCAGGGCGAACAGCATGCTCAAGCCATCGAGGAAAAAGCGTGCAGAAATACCGAGGCTCGGTACCCAGCGCCAACCAAAAGTAACGACCTCGTCGGCCATGATTCCCGGTAATTGCCAGAGCAGGGCCCCGACGATGATGGCCGGAACCACGGGAGCGATGACCGCCATGACGCGGTTGTCTGCCGCTTCCGAGTCACTTTGAGCTGTCATCGAATCCTGCCCCGCTGCCGGGTTGAAAGCCGGTTACTGATTTCCGTTCCGCGCACGGTGCTGTCCCTCATGGCACTTGTACGATGAATCACCTGCAAGCGGACCAGCAATACGGGGAGCTTTGCGCAGCGATGCGCGGTCGAACATGGTTCAAGGAACCGTGATGGAGCACTCTCGCCATGACAGGAAAATAGCTCATTTGCATCTCGCCAGCCGGAGGCGTGGGCTGACTATCTTGGGGATGAGAGGGAGGATCTCGACTTGCCACACCGAACAAGGATGATTAACCTGCCGATAGCCACTTTTTTGACAGGGAGTCTGGTGGACTGGGAAGAACACCGGAGAAAGTCGTGATAACGATAGAAAAACTGTGCAGGGAATACGGGACAGGCGATGCCAGGGTCGTGGCGCTTGCCAATGTCTCGCTGCAGATTTCGAAGAACGAATTCGTCGCCATCATGGGCTCGTCGGGTTCCGGCAAGTCGACGCTGATGAATATTCTCGGCTGCCTGGATCAGCAGACTGCCGGCCAGTACTGGCTTGATGGACGCGAGGTGGGCAGCTTCGACGACGATAGCCTGTCCGCCATCCGCAACCGCCATATCGGCTTTATTTTCCAGACCTTTCACCTGCTACCTCGCCTGACCGCGCAACAGAACGTCATGTTACCGCTGCGCTATTCGTCGGTAGACGAAGAGAGTGCCCGCGAGCGCGCGGCGGCAATGCTCAAGCGCGTGGGGCTGGGCCACCGCCTCAGTCATCGCCCCTACGAGATGTCCGGTGGTCAACGTCAGCGTGTGGCGATCGCCAGGGCCCTGATCAACCGCCCCAAGGTCATCTTCGCCGATGAGCCTACCGGTAACCTGGATAGCAAGACGTCTGAAGAAATTCTTGCATTGCTCAAGGAGCTGCACCGGGAGGGGCAGACCATCGTGATGGTCACCCACGAGCCCGAAATTGCCGCCCACGCTCAGCGCATTATCCGTATGAGCGACGGCGAAGTGGTGGAGGATTCTTTGTGTCACGCCTGATTCCAGTTTGCTTATCGCTACTTTCACTCTGCGCTTTTGCTGATGATCCCAGAGCTCAACTATTGCTTAGTGGTGAGCTGAGAGCGAAGGAGAGCCAGGTTTTCTATGCCCCCATGACCGATGACTGGCGTGTGGAGGTGCAGTGGCTGATGCCGGAAGGGCAGGTCGCACAGCCGGACGAGATTGTAGTGGTATTCGATGGTGCCTCCATCCAGGGGGATATCGATGCGGAAACCGTGGCATTGAACACGGCAAGGGAAAAGTTGCAGCAGGAAAAAACCAAGCACGCCCAGACGGTTCTGGAAAAAGAGTTCGCCCTCCAGAGGGAGCAGCTGCTGTTGAAAAAAGCCGCGATTGATGCGGCAGTACCCAAACAGTACCTCAGCGCATTTGAATACGAGTCTTTTCAGGTGGCCGAGAGCGAAGCTGAAGCCAAAGTTGAAAAGGCACGCAAAGAACTGGTCCAGGCACAGCTCGCCCGGGATGTCGCCATCGAGAAACAGCAGATCAGTATTGACCGGTCCCTGAGCAAGTTGGAATTGAATCGGGAGCGGCTTGCTGCAATGACGCTGCGTGCCGAGCGTGCGGGGCCAGTCCTTTATGGTAAGCATCCGTGGACGGGAGAGCGGGTATTCGTGGGAATGACTGCGCAGCCCTCGTGGGAGATTGCCGAGATCCCCTCGTTGAATGATCTCTATATTGAAGCCTGGCTACATGAGATCGACGTCGATCGGGTACGGGAAGGTCAGTCTGCTGTGCTCACTTTCGACGCTCGCCTGCACAGCACGCTACCGGCCACCCTCACCGAAATCGCCACCCAGCCACAGAAGCGGAAGGAGTGGGGCAGCGGGCTGTATTACCGCCTGGTGTTCTCTCTGTCTGAGGCACCGGAGTTTCAGATCCTGCCGGGTATGGGCGCACGGATCGAGTTTCCGGAGGTGGATTCATGAAACATTCTGTGACCTCTCTCTCGCGTGCAGCGAGTTTCAGCTTCCTTGCTCTGTTACTGGGTGCCTGCGCTGAGGCGCCGGATAACGGGCGAACAGCGGTGAGTGAGAACGCTTTGCCGCCGATTGCCGGCGAGCTCGAGTCCGCCCGCGCAGTCATGGTGGCACCACCATCGATTTCCCGTATGTGGCAGTACAGTATCAAGCAGCTGGTGCCGGAAAATACGCACGTGAAAGAGGGGGAGGTCGTTGTCGCCTTCGATGACAAGCCTGTGCGGGAACGCCTGATCGACAAAAAGGCTGAACTGGAGCAGGCGCGTAGCGAGCTCGGCAATATCGTTCTCAAGGAAGAGCAGATTGCCGAGGATGACAAACTGGCCGTTGAGGAAAAGCGGGCCGAGTATGAAAAAGCCCAGCGCCGTGCGCAAATTCTCGATCACTCCATGTCGAGGAACGAGCGCCAGAAAGCGGCGATTGATTTTGAGGTTGCCACTAATGACCTGCAGCTCGCACGTGAGCTGGCAGAGTTGCACAAGCGCACTCGTGCGCTGAATGTCTCCCTGGCCGAGGGCAAAGTCGAGCAACTGGAAGCCGAGACGGCCGCCCTGCAGGCGGAAGTGAACAAGCTCAGAGTGGTGGCGCCCATCGCTGGTCTGGTGCAGTACCTGCCCAACTGGCAGGGTGAGAAGCCATCTGAAGGTGAGTCGGTGCGCTTTGGGCAGCCAGTGCTGCAGATTTCCGATCTTTCACAAATGCAGGTGCGCGGCCAGGCCGATGAGGTGGACAAGGCCCGTCTGTTTGTCGGTGCGGAGGTGGATGTGACCATCGATAGCGCCGAAGCCCGCACACTGAGTGGCAGGATCATTGAGCTCGGTAGCGTGGTAAGAGACCGCGCCCGAGGTGACCGGCGACGGGTGATCGATCTGCTGGTCGGTCTGGACCCGGAAAGTGAGGCCGACCTCAAGCCGGGTATGACGGCTTCCATTGTGTTGGCTCCGTCCGGGGCCGAAAAGGCGATTGCAGCCACAAGCGGGGAGGTTCGATGAGCGTTTTCATCAAGCCATTGATTGGTGCCGGTACGCTGGTGGTTGCTGCTTCGCTCCTGAGTGGTTGTGCCGATGAAAAATCGGAACCCCTGCTATATGAGGTCGGCTACAGCGAGCGCGAGGCGCTGGTTGCGGCAGAGGGGGAGCTGGAAGCCCGGGAGGCAACAACCATTCAAGCTCCGGTGGCCGGTCCCTCCAAAGTCATCGCATGGATGGCTCCCGAATACTCGAAGGTGGAAAAGGGGGATGTGATCGTGCGCTTCGATGCCCAGCTGATGCAACAGCAGCGTCGCTGGGCCAGCGGCGACCTGGCGCTGGTGGTCGAGGACCTGCGGGAGAAAGAGGGAGCGTTGACCACGGAGCAGAAGGCGATCCTGCTGGATATGGATCAGGTGGATGCCGAAAAAAACTTCGCGGAGCGATTTGCCATCGACGATGACCGCATCAAGTCACGGCTGGAAATACTGGATGATCAGCTGGACACGCAGTTCCTGGACTCCAAGCTGGATTTTCTTGACTGGAAAAACGAGCGTTTCGCCACAAGTTCCGAAAGTGAGATGGACGTGTTGTCGGTACAGCGGCAGAAACACACGGCGAAAATCGAGCGGCTGGATGAGGGGCTTTCCGAACTGGAAATCATTGCCCCGCACGATGGCCTCATTACCTACGAAGCAAACTGGCGTGGGGAGAAGCCCCAGGTGGGCCAGCGGATCTGGCCGGGGCGCAAAGTGGGTGACCTGCCAGATGTCAGTGTCATGCAGGCGCGACTTCTGGTGCTGGACCGCGAAGCTGCCGGCCTGGCGACGGAGCAGCCGGTCACGCTCTGGTTCGAGACGGAACCGGCTCGAAGGTTCACCGCTCGCGTAACCAGTATCAGCGCGGCGCCTTCTTCTATCGAGCGGGGTAATCCGCAGAAGTACTATGAAGTCATCGCCGCTTTTGAGGAGCAGCATCCGGAGCAATTCAAGCTCGGCCGTGGTGTGCGCGCAGAGATTCGTGTGGCGGATTCAGAGCAGCGGATTGAAATCCCGGTGCAGAGCCTGTTCCGCAATGCCGATGGTGCCTATGTATACCTGTACACTGGCGGAGCCTTCAAGCGCCAGCCGGTGACGGTCGGTGCTGCGACCCCGACGCATATTGAAATCGCCAGTGGACTCGCGCGCGGCGACCGCATTGCACTTTACGAAGTGACGGAGCGCGATGGCAGTGACGGGGAGGTGACGCCATGAGCCAGTCGTTAGCGGACATGGAAAGACTCGGCAGCCCGGTTGAGCAAACCGAGTCCAGCCGGCGGGCCGGGCGGGGCCGCGAACTGCTGGTCAGCTTCCGTGAGGCTCTGGCGGAACTGTCGCAACACAAACTGCGGACCCTGCTTACCCTGCTGGGCATGATTTTCGGTGTAGGTGCAGTCATCGCCATGCTGAACATCGGTAAAGGGGCTGAGCAGGAGGCCCTGCGAATGATCGAGACCATGGGTCTCAACAACCTGATCGTGCAGAGCCCCGAGCTGGAAAAAGAAGAACTGTACGAGCAACGTAAGCAATCGGCGGGACTGAGTCTGCGGGACGGCGAGGCGGCACTGGCAACGCTGGGTTTTGTCGAGGCGTTTGCCGCGCAGAAGTCACTGGAGACCTACAGCGTATTCAGTGAATACGGCAAGAGCGAGGCAGCGGCCACAGGTGTCAGTCCGGGGTATTTCCGTATGTCACCCTTCCAGCTGTCGGAGGGGCGCCTGATTATTGACCAGGACGAACAGCAGCTTGCCCAAGTGGCAGTGCTGGGGGAATCTGTCGCCCGCCAGCTTTTTCCATCTCAGCCTGTGCTGGGGGAGCGGATCAAGGTCAATCACCTGTGGTTCACCGTGGTCGGTGTGCTCGACTCGCCTTTCGTGGACGGTGCCGAGTTCGAGGGGGTCCGCCTGGGGGCCGAACAGAACCAGATCTTTATTCCCTTTGCCACGGCGATGCAGCGCTTCCCCCATCCGCTGCTCGCTGCCGAAGTCAGTGAACTGAAGTTCCAGTTGGCCGAAGGCACCGATGCCAATGAGGCCGCACGCGCGATTACCCATCTCCTCAATCGCCGCCACAACAACGTCAAGGATTTCACCATGGTGGTGCCAGCGGCGCTGATGGCACAGAAGATGGAGACACAGACGATTTTCAATATCGTCATGTCCTGTGTCGCGGGTATCTCATTACTGGTGGGCGGCATAGGCATCATGAATATCATGCTGGCCACCGTGCTGGAGCGTACTCGAGAGATCGGCCTGTTGCGGGCCGTGGGCGCTACCCAGCGTGATATCCGCACCCAGTACCTGGTGGAGAGCTTTACCATCGCCATCTTGGGTGGACTGCTGGGCATTCTGTTTGGTGTATTGCTGTCTGAAGCGATCGCACTCTACGCCGGCTGGGCGGTGTCTTGGTCCTTGCAGGCAATACTGCTGTCGTTTTCTGTCTGTGCTTTGATCGGACTGGTATTTGGGGTCTACCCGGCCATCAAGGCGTCGAAGCTCAATCCTATCGATGCGCTGCAGAGTGATTAGGGCTCTGTGGGTTATTAAGAAAATCAAACCAATATAAAAGGGCCACCTCTCGGTGGCCCCCTTCTTGCCTAACTAAAGTTTAATCAGTTATCTACAGGTACAGCGTCTAGCTCCTCGTAAAAAATATCTCTCTGGTTATTAAGATCCATCTCATACATGACGCCGATATTGCCGCTCTGAAGGACTTTGATTCTTGGGCCGTTTGGTATTCCATCAATAATGAATTTTGGGGTGGAAAAGCTTCCTGAATTCGTTAGATGACTGTAGTTCAAGGTTTTATCTGTCTCGTAGAAAACAGTAGGTTTCCCAGAAACTTCCACGATGGTTGAGCTTGCTCCATTTTGAGTCGCCTGCCCAAGGATGTATTTCTTTTCCCAGTTCACAAGGTCACTAGACTCGCCTACTACAATCGAGTTGTCTGTATAGGAAAGATAGGAGAGGTAAAAGCTACCAGATGAGGACGCTAAGAGCGTTGAATTGTACTCCCAGTTTAAACCTGATGAGACTTTGACTGGTGTATTCCAGTTTTCAAGGTCGTCACTGTACGTGACATAGATATCATATTTTGGGTTATCTCCTTCATCGAGATAATGAGTATAGGAAATCGCAAGGCCGCCGCCGGGTATCTGCTGGATCGAATCTGTTTCAATGTCTTCATAGCATGAGGCAGTAGAACACTTTGAAGTAGGAATTTTTGCTGTGATGTCCTGTTGGCTCCAGTTCAATGCGTCTGCGGATGAGTAAAGACAGAGTCCGGTGGCTCCGCTGCAATTGGCGATGAACACCAGACTTCCGCCAGATGTTTCAATCATCGATCCTATGTTGTAAATCCTTGCGGGAAGTGAGCTGATTTCTGACCAGTTCAGTCCGCCGTCATCTGAGATTGATACGAAGGTCTTGTTTTGATCAATATCTGAATGGATGGCCAATAGCTGACCATTGCTTCTCTGGACAAATTCAGGATCGTAGGAGTAAGAGGGGGTATTTGTTACGTAATTTCCTCTTGCCGGAAGTGGCTCGTAAGAGCATGGGTCATCCTTGCAAAGGCTGGAAAAATAAATGTTTTGAGAAATCTGGTCGTAGGAAAAATTTGTTTCGCACTCGCTTGGGCTGGCTGCACAATAGAGTATAATCTCTGTTCTGTAGTTTCCTGGCTTTCTCGGGGCCCAGTACTCGATGTTCCAGTATCCGGAGAAAGCATCGAAGTTGGCGTTGTAGGTGCCCCCGTCAGAGTACTCAGTAAGGGCCCTTCCTGGTTCGTCTTCGCTGTAAGTATAAAACTGTATGTGCCAGCCATCGGCGTCTGTAGCAAGGTCAAAGTTAGGGTCGAAACCTCTCGCTTTAAGGCTGATTTTTTCTTCTTGTATATATGAGGCTTTGTGGCCCGCAATATTAATTCGGTCTTCAGAGTCTAGAATATTGTCATTGTCGTCATCGGTATCAGCATTATCGCCGATACCGTCACCGTCAAAATCAGCGGTTTCGGAGCTGTCTAGGGGGAACTTATCATTAATGTCGAGGGTTCCATCTCCGTCATCATCATCGTCACTGATGTTATCGATACCGTCGCTATCTACATCCCCGCTTTTCTCAGGGTCGAAAGGGAACTCATCGACATCATCATTAAAGCCATCGTTGTCGTCATCGGTGTCGGCATTATCGCCGATAAGGTCGCCGTCGGAGTCTTTCGTTTCTGATGGGTCGAAAGGGAAGTTGTCTGCAGAGTCATCGGTACCGTCGTTGTCGTCGTCGGTATCATCAATATTGTCGATGCCATCCTCGTCGAAGTCGCCGCTAGCCAACTCGTCGTATGGGTGTTCATCATGTTGATCCTCGATGCCGTCATTGTCATCGTCGGTATCATTTTTATTTGGAGTGCCGTCATTATCGGTGTCGATAACGTCAGAGGATTTTAATGAGTTGCTAAAGTGCGTGTTGGCGTTCTCTATGCCAACTAATTCGCTTAAGTTGAGCTCGGTGAGTAGAGACTGGACTCTGTCGCTCGCAGCAAAATCCATGGGCGCCATATCAAAGTCTGAGACGACCAACCCCGAGGTCTCTACTGCAGTGGTTGCGCTTTCCGTAATAGTGATGGCCAGACTGATATCACCATCATCATCGAGAGTCTGGATGAATCTCGTGAAGTTGATGACCCGACGATCCTCCAGGCTACCCGTTCCAAAGATTTCGAGTGGCGTCAGGCCTTGCTTTGCATCAATTGCTTCAAACTCTATGTTTCCAATTGAGAAGACAACGGTGTCATTTTCTTCAAACTCAAATTCACCGTTGTTGTCAGTTGTACCTTCTCGATTTGAGCTGGTTTTGAATTGAATGTTCTGGATTGGGCTATCGATTATTGAGCCGATAAGGACAGTCGGGGAGGAGCTTGTGGGAGGGTTGTTATCCTGAGTTGCGCCATCACCAGAGCCCCCTCCGCCTCCGCCGCATGCGACAAGTAGAATGCTTGATGACAGCGTAATGGTATTGATTAAAGTCCTTTTCATTTTTCCCCCGGCCCAGCTGTGAACTGGGTTGTTTTTTTGTTGGTGTCGATTTAAGGGGTAAGCTGTGACCCCATAAATCCTGGAGCACTCCAAACATCCATGAAGTTTTTATCACAGGCGTATTCCGCAAAAATAAGCTGAAGATATTTCTGTGATTCAAGTCACAAAAACTTGGTTGCTCTTGTGAGTTTTTTATCTTTGGGTGTCAGGGGGCTCAGATGCTGAAGAGCTGGAGATCGAGTTTGCTCTCAAAATGCACTTCCAAACTTGTGAGCGGATGTTGAAGCTTCAGTGTCGTCGCATGTAAAAGCAGTCGAGGGGCCGCTTTGAGTGCCTGTGGATGGGCATAGAAGGGATCTCCGAGGATAGGGTGGCCGATCGCCTGCAGGTGGACCCGCAGCTGGTGTGAGCGCCCGGTTACCGGCATCAGTCGCACCAGGCTATGACCATCGCCTACGGCAACTCGTTCCCATCGGGTTAGTGAGGGTTTACCCACCTCGAAATCCACTTTCTGTCGCGGCCGGTTCGGCCAGTCGCAGATCAGGGGCAGGTCGACCTCGCCCGCAGCGTCGTTCATCTCTTCCCACACTTTGGCGTAATAGACCTTCTCAACCTTCCTCTCCTGGAATAGCCGGCTCAGTTGCCGGTGCGCCATGGGATTGCGGGCCATGATCACCAGCCCGGACGTATCCATATCAAGCCGATGGACGGTCATGGCTCCCGGATATCGCTCCTGAGCGCGGCTGGCCAGGCTGTCGTGATGGGCGGGATCGCGGCCGGGTACAGAGAGCAGGCCGCTGGGTTTGTCCAGCACCAGCAGGGACTCGTCGCTATGTACCACCGTGAGGTAGGGGTCAGTAGGGGGCCGATATTCGCGCACGCCGGAAAGCCATGGTTGGACCTGGTTACATCATCGGCGCCAGTGCCACCGTCAATTCCCCGGAACGCAGAGGAATCTAATACGTTGGGGTCAGGAATATCTCCCGGACATTGCAGCGAGGCTCCGCATTGATGGCGAATAATACCGCGTCGGCTACATCTTTGGGATCCAGCTTGTCCGGCTTGGGCTCATCAAAGAACTCCGTATTCACCATGCCCGGCGCGATCAGAGTGCAGCGCCCTTCCCACTCCGCCATTTCCTCGGCGAGGTTTGCCCCGAAGCCGCGCACGAACCACTTGGAGGCGCCATAGATGGAGCCCTTCATTGCGATTCTCCCGGCCTGGGAGCCGGTCATGATGAAGTGGCCTTTGGATTGCCGCAGGTGCGGTAGGGTCAGTTTTGCCGTCCAAAGTAAACCCAGGATGTTCACATCCAGCATCTGCCGCCACTCTTCGGGATTCCCATTTTCGGTCCCCGGTTCCGAGATGCCGGTACCCGCGTTGGCAAAAGCCACATCCAGGCGGCCGAACTTCTTGATAGCAGCTTCGACGACCGATCTAACTTCGTCGAAATTGGTGATGTCCGCCGGAGCAGAGATGGCATCCCCTTTGCCGATTTCAGTCACCAATGTATCAAGGGCATCTCTCGACCTTGCTGTCAGAATAAGCTTGATGCCTTGTTCCGCCGCTCGAAGTGCGGTGGCCCTGCCAATGCCGCTGGAGGCTCCTGTGATCAACATTACTCGGGGGTTCATCTGAAGTGGTCCTATTTCATTCATTACGCCTGGTGCTGGTCAGCAGCGCCATATTTGCTGCTATCAGGCCGGCATCGGCCACGATGCTATAAGGATAGCCCCCGACACTGGCCGGCTCGGTTTCAGGGGCGTCCCAGTGGAGTCAGCACTACCTGATTGGAGATGTATGCTTCAAATGCCTATGATCGCCGCGGGAGCCAACCCCCTGATCGATCCTGCGTAAAGGGACTGGTATCAGTAAGATTCTCATACGCGTTGTTTACTCCTGGGACGTTGAGAGCTGGCATGGGCTGGCTTGTAAGTGGGAGTGACGGGGACTAGACTTCCCGTCGTTGGGCTACTCTGAAGGCTCAATGCAGATCTCGACAGCAGACAGCCAGCACTGACTGGTTCCAAATTGTACGACTACCTTCTTTCCCTGCTCCACGACCTGGATGGCGTGCAGCAGAATCCCAAGTACCACCCTGAGGGCGATGCCCTTTTCCACTCTCTCCAGGCATTTGAAATCGCCAGATCCCGCTCCCCAGAGCCCATTTTGTGGGGCGCCGCATTGGTGCACGATGTTGGCAAAGCAGTTGAAAGCCATGGTCATGAGCACATCGGCGCCGAGATGTTGAAGGGCGTGCTTTGTGAAGACATCGTCTGGCTGGTGCAACACCATCTGGATTTGATGAGGGCGCCTCGCCGCACCCGCCATAAGTTCGCACGTGATCCTCGTCTGCCTTTGCTTCAGCAATTGAGGCGGTTTGACGTACTGGGACGGGATCCCAATGCGACGACGATGTCTCCGGAGCAGGCCCTTCTGCTCCTGAAGCCTTACCATTCTCTGATTGCGGCCTGAAGCCGCCCGGACCTATGAAAAAGGAGCAACGCTTTCGCCACCTGATTACCCAGGAGGCAGCTCGTTTGATGGTAAATGAAGGAGTTGGACAGTACTTCGATGCCAAGCGCATCGCCGCAAGGCGCATCATCGGCAAACAATACAAATACAATCCCAAGTACCTCCCTTCCAACGGTGAGATTTCAGATGCGGTACATGAACTGGGTCAACTGCAGGATCCGCATACCCATCGGGAACAGCTGTTCCGGATGCGGATGTGTGCTCTCGAGGTGATGGAGCAGCTGGAACCCTTCTCACCGCGCCTGATTGGCTCGGTTAGCACTGGCCGGATACGGGAGGGCAGTGATATTGATTTGCATGTGTTTACCGATGAAATCGAAGCCCTGGAGCATCACTTACAATCCCTTGACTGGCCCTACCGTCGGGATACGGTGTGTATTCGCGCTGGAAGCAAGCTGATCGAGTACGAACATATCCACCTGGACTTCGAGTTCCCGGTAGAGCTGTCTGTATACCCGGAGCGGGAGATCCGAATTACTGGCCGGTCCAGTACCGATGGGAAGCCGATCCGGCGATTGAATAGTGCGAAAGTAAGAAAGCTAGTGATGGAAGAACACTGGCAAGCTTATCTCCGCGCAGGCGGGCTGGAGGAGTAAAGCCTCGCCTAACCCCCGGCACGGCTGCAAGCTGTCTCGAAACCGAGGTTTAATGGCTCGCGATATCGCGCCAGCGAGCCTTGTGGTGGCTCCAGCGGGACGCCGGGTTTTCCAGATGCGTGGCGTAGTAGAAGGTATGTAGTTGTAGGTAGCTGTCTGGGTTTCTGCCAGCTCTTGATGCATACCTAACCTTTCCCTGCTGTGATGTTGAACAGGGGTGACCGGGTCGCCGCAATGTAAGTGTCTGTCTAGATTTCGATTGGGGAGTGCGCGGAGAATAACGACGCGATTCTCCGCAGATACTGTGAAGTCTAGGGTCGGTGTGCGATCTGATGGTCGATACGGTCACTCTCCAATCCATTTCGATCTACGGCGACAACGGCAACAGCAGTGATTTCATCCTGCTGATTAAAATCATGCTTCAGTACATCCCCGGTGAAAATTTTATAGCGCCACTTCCCATCCGTTTGATAGTAAAGCAGCCACCGGGATGCAGCTTCATCACCAAGGGGCTGCCAGCTAATTGTCAGCCTGTTGGGGGTAGATTGATGGCGCACTTCGGGTGCCAGGGGCCGCGTGCTATCCAGCCAGGGAGAGGCAGGCACAAGCGCCTGATTGTAAAAAACGGTCTCTTTCAACAACTCTGCAAACTTCGGATTTTCACTCACTGTTTTGACATTCCAGAAAACCTGTCCAGTTTGCTCTTGTAACAGCGCACGGTTGAAAAGTATCTGGTTAATGATTTCGTCGGTACCCTCGTTGGTTGCTACCTGATTGCTGCTTAAACCAGGCCAGAGATGACGCCGCAGGTGGTTTTCACCCTGCCACCAGGCCAGAAGAATAGGATAACTCTGTTCAATGCGGTTGATGTTCCAATACAGCTGGGGCGTGAAGTAATCCAGCCAGCCTTGGTTCAGCCAGAGCCGGGCATCGGCATAGAGTTTCTCATGCTGGTCAAACCCGGCGATGGTCTCCGGGTGGTTGGGGCGCCATATTCCGAAGGGACTGATACCTACTTTTACATGGGGCTTGAGTCTTTTGACTTCTTTGTAGATGTCTTTGACAAAGCGGTTGACGGCCTCCCGGCGCCAGTCAGATAGTTCAAGCTGCCCGCCTTGCTGTTGATAGGCTTGAAAACTTTCGCTATCAGGAAAAGGAGCACCCTGGTTGTATGAGGGGTAAGGATAGAAATAGTCATCATAGTGAATGCCATCGATATCATAGCGCTGCACAATGTCCGTTATTACCGCCAGTGAATGCGCAATCGTGTCTTCGTGGGTGGGCTCCATCCAGTACATGCCGTTGGCTAATCTCACGACCAGCTCTGACTTTTTGTTGACGATGGAGTGCTCGGATACTGGGCCTCCTTGGGTATGATGGGCGCGGTATGGGTTCACCCAGGCGTGCAGTTCAAGGCCTCGCTGGTGGGCCTGCTCTATCCAGAAAGCGAGAGGGTCATAGAAGGGCTCTGGCGCCTTGCCCTGTTCCCCGGATAGATAGAATGACCAGGGCTCCAGCTCGCTTGCGTATAGGGCATCTGCCTGCGGACGAACCTGAAAAATCACCGCATTCATATTTGCCGCAGCAACTTTATCCAGTAGGGCGATGGCTTCCTGTTGCTGTTGCTCGACAGGCAGGTCGGGCTTACTGGGCCAGT
Organism: Microbulbifer aggregans; assembly: GCF_001750105.1. Taxonomy (NCBI): domain Bacteria; kingdom Pseudomonadati; phylum Pseudomonadota; class Gammaproteobacteria; order Cellvibrionales; family Microbulbiferaceae; genus Microbulbifer; species Microbulbifer aggregans. The sequence continues at coordinate 236,193 of NZ_CP014143.1, read as the reverse complement.
CAATATTGGCAACCGTGGCCACCCAGGCTGCGCGGAATTCCCTCGCTACTGTTTCCCGCTCAGCCTTGCCATAGCTCGGCAGTTCAGGGCCGAACCAGCGTGGGTATTGCCATAGCGCCAGCGCCATTGCGACAATGACTGCAGGGTACACAAAGCGATTGAGAAGTTTCTTCGGTGAAATCTTTTTCGGAAACATCATGATTAACTTATTTGAGTTTTAGTGTTGTTATTATTCAGGAGGATCCCTGCTAAGGGAATACAAGTCCAAAAATTCCCCTAAATCCGCTAATAATGTGGCCCGCTGATCCAGAGTTTTTGCCGAACATGGGTATCGAAGTTTTCTGAAGCGTATCTGAATGGCGCGGTATTAGGGGGAGTCAATGCAAGGTTTAGCTTGGCTTGTTAAGACAGAAAAAAGCCACAATCCTTAACAGTCTGTGGCTTTCGGGGATTGTTAGGCTCTTTCAGAAATTTGGTTGATGGCGGGAGTCGAATATTTTTCTGCAGGCCCCGTGTGGCCTTGGTTTGCATATGAAGTGCTTGGCTGGCCCCACAATTAACCCGCCACCAGCGTCAAGTGCTCACTCTAACGGGGCCGGATCACATCATGGTGACGCTCCAGCTTTGCCGGTAGAGATAACAACTTTCTTGATCTCGCCAGTGAACCGGTATGGAGGTTCATACTCATGAGTGACAGGCTGGCCTGTATCCTCGCCAATTCCGAAGGTGTCGATACCAAACCGGCCGCCGACGGTTGCTTTCATATCTCCGCTGGCTACCTCCTCACCGTTCACTTTCAGCGTGATCTTTGCCGGGCCTCCAGGCTCAGAACCCTGGTAATCAAAGTCCACGGTAACGGTCGCGTCGCCAGCAGGTAGTGGTTTGTTGGCTTTGAGTGTGGTGTGCTCCTCAAAGTAGTTGTAATCGAATACGGGAATACCGCCATCCAGGTAGAGGACAATGCCCGCAGCGACTCCCCCGAGCGCCATCACAACCCCTTCGGTTTTACCACCCTCCGTATTCAGATCGGCGGTGAGCGTCCAGGAGCCATTCTTCAGGGGCGGACCGGCGACCTCGGCAATACGCGTTGCGCCCGGGTAGTAGGTGTATGTTCCTGAACTCGTGTCTGCACCGGGTACAGGCGGCTTCGGCATACCCAGCCGCGCGGCGCCCCGGTCGTCCAGCGGGTAGACCTCTTTTCTTTTTGCGGTCTCGTCGAACTTTTTCTTCAGCTCTGCCAGCTTATCTGGATTCTTCTGCGCCAGGTCATTGGCCTCGGAAAAGTCCTGCTCCAGGTTGTACAGTTCCCACTGGTCCTTGTCCCAATTGCCAGGAGCAAGGTCCTGGCGCCAGGGCAGCGTGTGCTGGGCATTGGCCTTCCAGCCGTCGGAATACATGGAGCGGTTACTGAATACCTCGAAGTACTGGTCGGGACGCCCTTCGAATTCCGGATCAGTGAAGCTGGCGAGAAAGGATTTGCCGGCGAGGGGCTTCTGCTCGATACCGTTGACCGTTTCGGGCATGGGGATATTGGCCGCTTCCAGAATCGTGGGTACCACATCCACCAGGTGCAGGAAGGCGTCGCGGACCTGCCCATCTGGCTTTATCTTCGCGGGCCAGCTGATCACCATCGGGTTACGGGTACCACCGAGGTGCGAAGCAACCTGCTTGACCCACTGGAAGGGAGTATTGCCAGCCCATGCCCAGCCAACCGGGTAGTGCGGTTCTGACTCCGGGCCTCCCAGTTTTTCGATGTTGGCAAGGTTCTCTTCGATTGTGGTCGGTATACCGTTCAGAGCGCGGATTTCATTCAAAGTCCCATCGGGGCCGCCCTCGGCAGACGCGCCGTTATCACCCACGATATAGACGATCATGGTGTTGTCGGCGTTAGGTAGCTCTTTTACTGCGTCAAGCAAGCGGCCGATTTCGTGATCGGTAAAGGCGAAGTAGCCGGCGAAGTTTTCCATCAGTTTGGTGTACAGGGTCTTCTGCTCGTCGTTGAGCGAGGCCCAGGCCGGTACCCACTCCGGACGGGGCGTTAGCTTGGTATCGGCGGGAATGATGCCCATGTCCTTCTGCCGTGCGAAAACCTGCTCGCGGTACTTTTCCCAGCCCATGTCAAACTTGCCCTTGAACTTTTCCCGCCACTCAGCGGTGACATGGTGTGGCGCGTGCATGGCGCCGGGAGCGAAGTACATGAAGAAGGGTTTCTTCGGCGCGACCGATTTTGCGAACTTCATACGCGCAATGGCCTTGTCGGTCATGTCGGTCATGAAGTGATAGCCCTCGTCTGGGGTCTTATCGGGTTCGACAGGCAGGGTATTTTCGAACAGCACAGGGTAGAACTGATGGGTCTCACCGGCATTGAAGCCATAGAAATATTCAAAGCCCATACCCGTGGGCCAGTGGTCAAAGGGACCAGCGATGGTTGTCTCCCAGTCCGGGGTGTTGTGGTTTTTGCCGTACCACCAGGTGCCGTAGCCGTTGTCTTTCAAGATTTCGCCAATGGTGGCGGTGCTCTTCGGGATATAGGTGGAGTAGCTGGGAAAGCCGGTGGCCCATTCCATCAGGAAGCCACTTCCGGATTCGTGGTGGTCCCGTCCAGTAAGGAGCGCAGCGCGGGAAGGCCCACAGATGGCGGTGGTGTGGAAGCGGTTATAGCGCAACCCTTCCTTGGCTAGTTGGTCGAGGTTAGGTGTGGGGATCAGGCCGCCAAATGTCGACGGCTGGCCGAAACCGACGTCATCCAGCAGGATCACAATGACATTGGGCGCACCATCGGGAGGCATGGGGCCGTCCTGCCAATCGGGTTCGGACTCTTTGTAAGTCCTTCCGATCTTGCCTTCGAACGGGGACAGGGGGATCGGCAGGTGGCTGCGGTCAGGCCACGTATCGCTGGTTTTTGGCGTCGAGGCGGCTTTTGAACGTTGGGTAGCCGCACCCTCATTTTCTGTGTTCTGCGCAGGAGTTGTTACCTCAGCTGCTTTTCCTGCCGACTGATCCTCCCCGGTGCAACCAGTGAAGATAACAGTGAGGAAAATTGCGGAAAGGAAAAGGCGCATGGATACCTCGACAACCGTTGTATTTGTTACTTCCTGCAAACGAGCCTGTGAGCCAAGCCAGGTGGGAGCAGGAAGCTATGGAGCTTATCCAGATAAGTCATAGCAGGTTTTATGAGAGGGTTGGTGGGCGGTCAGGAGTACGGAAAGGGGGGGCCGCCAAAACCGAGTTGGTGATTAATATTTACGTCTTTCTCAACCTGGGTGCGATTGTTAGCCCAGGAGAGGCGGACGCAGAGTGACCGCTAGAGGCTTCTTTTTCGCCCTCATGAGTAGATCAGCTACCCGGTTTTAACGGAAATTTAAAATTCTCGAACCCGTCTGAGGCGTAGATGGTGGTGCCGTTGATACAGTTGGCCTGTTCACTGGCAAGAAAAGCAATGACGTCAGCAATCTCTTCTGGCTTGGTGAACTCGTCGCGCATTTGCTCTCGCTTGATGTGATCCCAGAGGCCGAGATCTTTGTACTGGTGAAGCATTGGGGTATCCACCCGGCCGGGAGCAACGGCACAGACGCGAATCTTGTGTGGACCGTATTCCAGGGCTGCACACTTGGTCATCATATCCACAGCGGCTTTACTGACGTTGTAGGTAAAGGTCAGCTCCGAAGCCATGGTGCCGTAGACTGAGGACGTATTGATGATGACCCCGCCACGCCCTTGCCTTTTCATGGCTTTACCCGCGGCGAGAATGCCGTGGTAGACACCTTTCTGGTTAACCGAGGTGACACCATCGAAATCCTTGTCGGGATCATGCTCCAGAAGAGGTTTTGGGAAAGCGATTCCGGCGTTGTTGATGACAATATCGATCTGGCCGTATTGGTCGATCGCCTTCTGGATCATGGCTTCCACATCGCCGTACTTGGTGACATCCGCGACCGTAGTTGTAACCTCGTCACCGTAGTCAGCCTTCAGCTTGTCGAGTGACTCTTGGGAGAGATCGACGGCGATGACGCGGGCACCTTCATCTACAAGTTTCCTGACAATAGACAGCCCGATTCCCCCGCAGACCCCTGTTGCTACGGCGACCTTTCCCTGTAAGCGCACGGCTTAGCCCTCTTGGTTGACCTGTATATGAGGTTAGGCGTCTCACAGTAATGTTTGACTTGTTGGGTGCCATTTACCGACGGGGAGGCTTGAGGTCGTGCTGTGATTCGATACTTTGCGCCTCCCCCTTCCGGGTGGCCTTTGGCTGTCTATGTGCGCTGATTGAGGCTAGTGTCGTGCGAGTGGCTTCGTCAGGGGGGGAGTCGAACCCGCGTCCGCAGGCCTTGTGCGGCGGACGCTTCGGGTGTCATGCTCCGGTTAGTGTTACATCTGGTGTTACATAAATGGTGCCGTTCCTAAGCTGAAGAGGGCGCTGGAAGCTATTGCGGGCTGTACATAGCTTAAGCTGCATGCTCGTGGTGAGCCCGAATCACTTCAAGGCGGTGCGCGGGCTTAGAGGTGCCTTTCGAAGAATGGCAGGATCTCGGCCATCGCCAGGGCTACAGGCTCGGACTTGTCGTAGAGGTCGTAATGGGAGTAGCCCTCAGCCACGAAGATCTGCTTGTCTTTCGAGGCGGCGCGTCCGTAGATTTCCCAGCTATCCCGGTAAGCACCGAAAGCGCCGGGCTTATCGCCGGTGACTACAAGCAACGGCTGGGTTAACAGGCTTTCTGCATTAAGAAACGCATCCCAGCCCATGGCAGCGCTGTTAAATGAAAACAGGCCACTGGTCGCACCGTTCGGCTGTTGACCGCGCGCGGACTTGTAGTAGTCCGTTGCTTCCAGTACATCCCTGTCGGTGATGCCATTGGCCCTGCCTTCTTCCACCGAAGCTGGCAGGTAGTCAATCACGTGGCGCTCTGCACCCTGCGCTTCGGCGGTACGCTGCTTACCCATGGCCTGCAGGGCAGACACGGGATCGAATTCACTAAACCCTTCCCGGATCAGGCGCCCGAAGTTCACGCCGGTAATGGAGGTCAGTGCCTTGATACGGTGATCGGTAATTGCCGCGTGAATGGTGTATCCGCCTCCGCCACAAACGCCGATTGCGCCGATACGCTCCGGGTCCACATAGGGCAGAGTCACCAGGTAATCGATCGCAAAGCGGATGTCGGATGTGCGAATCGATGGGTCCTCGATAAACCGTGGGGAACCTCCGCTTTCGCCCTGAAAGCTGGCATCAAACGCGAGAGCCACATAGCCAGCTTCCGCCAATGCCTTCGCATAGATGTTGCCGGACGTTTGTTCCTTGCAGCTTCCGATTGGATGCGTGCTGACGATGGCCGGATATTGTTTAGTTTCATCAAAATCTGGTGGCAGGTAGAGGTCAGCTGCCGACTGCCATCCCAGGTTCTGATAATTAACGTGTTGTACGTTTACCTTACTCATTTACATTTCCTAGAATTTTTTATCGGGGCACACTCAGAATGTGCCCCAGCATTACGCGTATAGAATTCAGTTACTTCAGCGTGCGCGCGAAAAACGGGGTCAGTACCGATACCGCTTCGTCCACATACTCGGGCACGTCGTACAGTGACATGTGGTTCGCGCCTTTCACGACATGCATGGTCTTGTCGCTGCTGGCTGCGCGGGCGATCAGGTCATCACTCATCCATTTGCTTCCCGCCTGGTCCCCGGCAACGGTGAGCACCGGTTGTGTCAGGAAGGCCTCCGCCAGGTTGTAGGCGTCATAGGTGATGATCTGGTTCAGGCTGCGAGCGGTCATAAAACCCGGTGCATTGGGGTGCTGACAACGGTCGGTGTGGTAGTACTCCCAGGCCTGGCGCAGCTCTTCATTGGGCGCATCCTCCTCCTTCATCGGGGCCAGAGGCAGGGTGCCCAGTTCATCGCTGTTGGCGTCGCTGGTGCGCGCTTCGGAGCCCGCCACGACATACGGCAGTGCATCGGCATCCTTCACATTGTTCTCCCAGCCGTTGCGGAACATCTGCCCGATGTTTACCGCACTGACGGTGGCCAGGGATTTGATGCGGCGGTCGGTGATCGCGGCATTGGCGGAATAGCCGCCGCCAGCACAGACACCCATGGCGCCGATGCGGTCGTTGTCGATGTATGGCAATGTGGTCAGGTAGTCGATCACCGCGCTGACATCCTCAGTGCGGATGTAGGGGTTCTCCAGCTGACGCGGGGTACCGGTGCTCGCTCCCTGGTAGGAAGCGTCGTAAGCAACCGTGACCAGGCCACTCTCTGCCAGTCGCTCGGCATAGAGGCCGGCTGTCTGCTCCTTAACGCCACCGCCGGGGTGGGATACCACGACTGCGGCGTACTGCTGGCTTTCATCAAAGTCGGCAGGGAAGTACACGTTGGCGGCGATAGTGACGCCTTGGCCGTTGAGGTTCTTGATGCTGGTGCTTTTCATGATGGTGCCCTTCATGTTGGTAGCTTCGGTCCCAGTGTTTTTCTGAGCCGTGGTGCCCAGACAGGGGGAATACTAATGGCGGGCCTTATTTGAAAAAAACGTGCTAAAACTTAAATCAGTGTTAAGTACAGGTTGACAATATGGCCGTCGATCCCTCGCTGTACCCGTCTCTAGTGTGGTTTGTTCGTATAGCGCGTCACAGCAGCATTACTAAGGCGGCAGAGGAGGGTGAGGTATCACGCGCAGCCCTGTCGCAGCACCTGAAATCACTGGAACAGCAGCTGAATGTGCGGCTGCTGAATCGCAGTACGCGCAGCATGTCGCTAACCGAAGAAGGGCAGCGACTGTTTGACGTTCTTACCCCGGCCATTGAGTCGGTTGACCGAGCAGTCGCTGAGGTGGGGGAGTCGCAGGCAGAGCCGTCCGGGGTAATACGCATCAATACGTCGAGGGTGGCAGCCAGATTATTGCTGGAGCCAAAGATGGAATCATTCCTGGCGCGCTATCCCAAATTAAAGTTGGAATTGATCCTGGATGATGGCCTCTCCAATATCATTTCCAGTGGCATGGACGCAGGTATTCGCCTGGGGGAGAGTCTCGCTGAGCAAATGGTGGCTGTGCCGGTTACACCACCGATATCGATGGCGATCGTAGGTTCCCCGGAATATTTCGCCAAACACGGCACCCCGGAAACACCCGATGACCTGCTGCACCACAACTGCCTCGCCTTTCGTTTTACCTCCAGTGGCATCATCGACCGCTGGTCCTTCACATCGCCGGATGCTGACAAGCGCGTTCTGGTTTTCGAGCCGAAGGGCAACGGGGTGTTCAACGATGACGAAAGTATGCTGCGCGCCGCCCTCCATGGCGTGGGGCTCATACAGCACCTGGATCTATGCGTACAACAGTATCTTGCCGAGGGCTCGCTGGTGAGGGTGTTGCAGAGCTGGTGTAAGCCTTTTCCGGGATTCTTTTTGTACGTCCCTTCAAGAGCTCAGATGCCCGCTAAGATACGGGCATTGATTGATTTCTTGGTTGAGCAGCGGGGTGAGTTTGAGGGGGGGTAGTGGATGAGGCTTTTGGGAGTCGCTTGCACTGGTCGGCGCTAGCGCTTTGCGAGTGGCTTATTCAGAGTGTGGAGCAGGGCTCTGTTCACGTGTGACGGTGAAATTCGAAAGCTTGCTGGTAGGCCCGTAGTGACTTGGGTTGTAGTGGCGGTTTTCGTTGGATCCCACAAATAACCCCACCGCTTAAGCAATGTACTCGTATAGGTGGCAGCTTTCGGTTAGTTCATTCTCATTATTAGCCTGTTCAAATCATTCGTCCTTTTTGGGCTTCGCTTCCTCATCGGCGCCCTTGCGGTCATAGGCGCCGAACAACTCTGGATCGAGGCCTTTGCGGTCAAAGATTCCCTTGAGGGCGATATTTCCTATCTGGGGGCCCTCCTCGGTCATGGTCACCCACATGATGTGGTCCACGTTGCCAGGGCCCTCTTGGTGGAAGGAAGCACCGGCGGGGCCCATCGTTATGTGCTCGGAACCATCCAGTAAATCGTAGTCGTAGTAATGCAGGTGGCCGGCGAGGAAGGTGTGCTTGCGAGCCTTGAGCATTTTCTGGATCGCCTTGAAGTTATCGGACGCATTCTCCCAGGCCGGCTCATGGAGGAACAGGAATGTCCACCGAACGTCCGGATTGTCAGCGAGTGTCTTCTTGATCCATGCCATTTGCTTGTCACCAAACTCGACTGGTTTGCCGAGTGCGGCGACCACCGCCTCATCGGTCATAAACTCAGCCAGCATCTCCCTGGCCTTGGCCGGGTCTTCGACCTGCAACCTGTTGTACAGCTCCAGTTTATCCTTCATGCCCTCGGGCGCCGCACGGGGCGGATCCTCGCTATCAAGAACCATGAACAGGACGTACTTGTAGACGAAGTGGTAGTAGGTGGCGCCGTGCCTATCCCTCCAGACCTGTTGCGCAGTCTTGTTCGCGATATCGTGGTTGCCGGGAGTGCGGACAAACGGCATTTTGAGTTTGCTCAACAGCTCGTCGACTTCATCCCATTCGGCATTCAGTTCCGCCTTGTCGTCACTGTAACCCTCGATCAGATCACCGACATTGATGACAAACTCGGGCTGCAGCAGATTGAGTTGATCGATGGCGAGTTTGAAGGTGCCCTCCTGGTTGGCTCCCCCGGTCCGGTCGCCGATGACGACGAACTGGAACTCGGCGGGATCATTCTGGATCGGCTGAGATGTCCAGGGCTTCGCCCCGGGAAGTCGTTTCTTATCGTAGGAGAACCCGCTCGTTGTTTCCTCGGCCAAGAGGCTTGTAGAGAACATCGCGAGGGCAACTGCAATACATGCTGACGTAAGCTTCATGTCTTGTTGAGTCCTTACTTTTACTGCGTCATCGAGCGGGTATGTTTGGCTAACCCCGGCGTTAAGCCCCGGTCGGATCAGCGTTTGGCCCGGCTGCGGCCATATCACAGCGTTATTATTTTTTTACTATGTCGCTAATGCTCGCAGCGGTCTTCGTAATAGCTGTGAAGTAGCTGCGCTTTCGGTTGTGCTGTGATTGTCCAGATGAGTGATAGCAGGTTTTCGGGGGAGGCGGGCAAAGCTAGGGGGTGAGGTGTCAAAGCTGGCGTTGTAGTTGTTTATTTGGCTGAGAATATTGGGGGTACCCATTAGCCGGTCCCGTTAGAAAGTGGAGTTGGTACCGGTAGTCTGGTGGCGGGAGTGCTTGGTCGCTTTGCTCCTCACCCCTATGGGGCAGCCTGCGGCTGTCTTGATGCGCGTGGGCGCATCGATCGAACCCTGCGCAGTAGCGAATAGCTTCGTCAGGGGATTGCGCGGGTCTCTGCTAGCCTGATGGCGGGAGTGATTCGTCGCTGCGCTCCTCACCCCTGCGGGGCAGCCTGCGGCTGTCTTAGCGCGCGGGGCGCGCTGATCGAACCCCCGCTTTGCCTTCCACTCGCGACAGATCCACAAATTAAAAAGGCCCGTTACCTGGCGGTAACGGGCCTTTTTAATTTGGTGGAGATGGCGGGAGTCGAACCCGCGTCCGTCAGCACTCTGCCATGAGCTCTACATGCTTAGTTCCGTTTATTGATTTGGCCGCATACAGCCCAACGGGCAGGACGTAATTGGCGAGCCTGTATAAGTTTTAACCGATCCCCGACAGGCGCGGTTCACGGCGATCCAGTTCTGTATGACAGCCTGCAGCGCGGTACTGGCACCTTACTGAAGGCCGCTAAGGGCGAACCCTTAGTAGTGCTTCACAGGCTGCTTACGCAGCGAGTTGGGCACCGTAGTTGTCGTCGTTGGCAACTAATAAATTGCAGCTTTGGGTTTACGTGATTGGCTGCCATCACGGCATGCACCCATGGTTTCGTCACCGGCGTCGAATCCAAGTCATCCCCGGTAGAAACCTTGTGTGGTAGATCAATTATACCTGAAACGGGGCCGTAACAATACGGCCCATGCGTCCTGTTTTGTCTGTATGGTCACTCAGAATACGGACTGTGCGAAGGCCGCCAGGATCAGCAGCGGGCAGACGATGCGCACGTACCAGGGCCAGATTTTCCAGAACAATGTGCTCTCGATATTTTCATGGCCCTCTTTGAGCTCCATCAGCAGCTGGTCTCGCCGCCAGATCCAGCCGGCGAAGATACACAGGGCCACGCCGAGCAGGGGCTGGCCGTATTCGGTGCTGATACTGATCACCAGGCCAAACAGGGCGTCGAAGTTGAGGATGATCACGGTACTGATGGCGAAGATGACCAGGCCCATTAGTGAAGTCGCGGCCTTGCGCGGTACCTTGAGGCTCTCGATGGCAAACGCTACCGGGACTTCCAGCATGGAGATGGAGGAAGTCAGGGACGCGATGACCATCAGGGCGAAGAAGGCCATGGACACGAACAGACCGGCACTGCCCATTTCGTTGAATAGCGCCGGCAGTACCTGCAGGATCAGGCCGGGGCCGGCGATCAATTCGCCACTGGCCGAGAAAATCTGGGTGCCGGCTTCCTGGGCCACGTACATGGCGGGCAGGATCAGCAGGCCGGCGGTAAAGGCAATACCCACATCGATCAGGGTCACGAGGGCACCAAGGCGTGGCAGGCTCTCCTGTTGGCTCAGATAGGAGCCGTAGATCAGCATGGTGCCCACACCCAGTGACAGCGAGAAGAAGGCCTGGCCCATGGCGGATAGCATCAGCTCCGGGTCGATCAGGCTGAGGTCGGGCATCAGGTACACCTCGAGCCCCTTCATGGCGCCGGGCTGAGACAGCACGTAGAGAATCAGCAGCAGCATCAGGATGAGCAGCGACGGCATCAGCAGGGTGGACCAGCGCTCGATGCCTTTCTCCACGCCCGCGGCGATGATGACCATGGTCATGCCGCTGAAAATGGCGGTGAAGGTCAGGTTGCGGGCGGTGCTGTCGCCAGTCAGCCACTGAGCGGCATCGGAGGCACCGAACAGGCTGGCAAAGGGCTCTGCCAGGTGTGCGACCATCCAGCCGGCGACGATGGCATAGAAGCTGAGAATCAGTGAGGCGACGACGATGCCGCCGAAGCCGGTCAGGCCGCCGAGGAAGCGGCTCACGGGCCCTTTGGCGATGGTGCGCAGGGCGTGAACCATATTGCTGCGGGCGTAACGGCCGATAGTGAGTTCCGCCATCAGTGCCGGGTAGGCGAGCAGGAAGGCAAGGATCAGGTAGACCATCACGAAGGCGGCGCCGCCGCTCCCCGCTGCCTTGGTGGGGAAACCCCAGATATTACCGAGGCCGACGGCGGAACCCGCCGCGGCCATCAAAAAGCCGATATTGGAACTGAACTGTCCTCGCGGTGCGCTCATAGTCAATCCTGTAATTATTCTTCTGTGGCGGGCGTGTCTGGTCTAGCGGTGGTCGGTGCGCATCAGGCGCTGCTTCTGCCGGTTCCAGTCGCGCTCCCGCTCGGTGTCGCGCTTGTCGTGCTGGGCCTTACCCTTACCCAGGGCAATCTCGCACTTGATCAGGTGTTTTTTCCAGTAGAGGGCGGTGGCCACCAGCGCGTAGCCCTTCTGGTCCACTGCAGCCTTCAGCTTCGCCAGCTCCTTCTTGTGCAGCAGCAGCCGGCGGGTGCGGTCGGGCTCGGTGACAAAGTGGGTCGAGGCGCTGGGGAGCGGCTGGATACGGGCACCCAGCAGCCAGGCCTGGCCGTCCTTCATCAGCACATAGCTGTCGGTCAGCTGCGCCTTGCCCTCGCGGCAGCTCTTCACTTCCCAGCCCTGCAGCTCAACGCCCGCCTCAAACTTTTCCTCGATGGAGTAGTCGTGGCGAGCCTTCTTGTTGAGGGCAATGGTGTTGGAAGACGGTGCCTTTTTCTTTTTGGCCATAGATACATCTTTGCGGTGAGACGAACTGGCGGATCATAACAGAGGGCCCCCGGCCGTTACAGCGAGGGCCCCTGCCGGTCCGGGTTGTCGCTAGAAGAAGCTGATGCCGAAGAACTTCAGGGCCACGGTGTTGATGAAGATCAGCAGCAGGATCACCGGGATGAAGGTGCCCAGGGCAAAGTTGATGTAGCGCTGGGAGAAGGAGCCCGCAAAGCTGGGATCGCCGTCCTGGAGTTCCTTGTCGAAGTTCGACTTCTTCCAGCGGTAGATGACGAACAGGCACACCAGCAGGCCGTTCAGCGGCAGGATGGTGTCGTAGAAGATGATCTCTACCAGATCGAAGAACGACTTGTTGGCTCCGGCGAGGGTTACGAACTCGGTAAACCACTGCACCATACCGAAAGACACCGCACAGAAGATGGCGAGCACGATCTGTATGGCACCGATGGTGTAGATCGCCTTGCGCCGCTCCATGCCGCGCTCATCGCGCAGGGTGGCCACGGGAACCTCGATGATGGAAACCAGGGAGGTAATCGCGGCGACCAGTACCAGGAAGAAGAACACCGCCGCAAAGGCGCTCGCACCGAAGTAGCCGATATTGTCCTGCATGGCGAGGAAGATCTTCGGCAGGAACAGGAAGATCATGCCCGCGGAGCTGTCGCTCAGCTCGGTGGGGTCGATCTGCGGATTGAAGTGGAAGATGGTCGGCAGGATCAGCAGGCCCGCGGTGAACGCTACCAGGGTGTCTGTCAGTGCGACCACCTTGGCCGAGCCCGGCACCGATTGATGGGCTTTCATATAGGAGCCGTAAGTGATCAGGATGCCCATACCCAGTGACAGGGAGAAGAAGGCCTGGGCCATGGCCTTGCTCAGCACTTCCGGGGTCAGCTTGGAGAAGTCCGGGATCAGGTAGTACTGCACGCCCAGCATGGCGTTTTCCTGGGTGAGCACAAACACCACCAGGCCAAGCAGCATCACGAACAGCATCGGCATCAGGGTTTTTGCCGCGCGCTCGATACCGTCTTTAACGCCGAGGGCGAGAATGCCGTTGATGATCAGCATCAGCACCACCAGGTAGGCGAACACGGTGGGGGAGTTGATGAACTGGCCGAAATAGGCTTCGGTGGCGAGCATGTCCAGGTTGCCGGTCAGGGTTGCCACCAGGTAGCCCAGCACCCAGACGGTTACCACTAGGTAAAAGACGGCGATCATGAACGGGGTGATGAGGGCGAGCCAGCCGGGGATGTGCCATAGCTTCGAACCGCCGGAGAGTTCGCGGTAGGCGCCGACCGGGTCCTTGTCGGTGCGACGACCCAGGGCGAGCTCCGCCATCATGACCGGCAGGCAGATAAAGACCACGAACAGGGCATAGATCAGCAGAAAGGCGCCCCCACCGCTCTTGGTGGCGGCTACCGGGAAGGCCACCAGGTTGCCGATACCAACGGCAGACCCCGCCGCGGCCAGGATAAACCCGAGCCGCGATCCAAAATGTTCTCTCGCTGCGGACATAGTACTCTCGCTTGCCTGTTATTCTTGTGTGTGCCTGGTCACGAGCGCCGCGCGTACCTCTGGATCGGCGCGACCGAGCGGTATCAAAAAAGCGATTGTTGCAGGAATTGCCTTGCTTGAGTAGCGGCGGCTGGCAAAATTGCCGGCGGATCGCAGTTGCCGGTCTGAATTAACGGCCGACGTTGGAATAAGTAGAAAGCATGACGCAGATTGAGCGCAGCGCGCTGGTAATGCACAGCGCAGAGAAGATGTTTGACCTGGTGAACGACGTGGAAAGATATCCCCAGTTCCTGCCGGGGTGCCGCGGTGCCGAAGTTTTGCACAGCGATGAGCACACGCTCGAGGCGCGGCTGGATTTGTCCCGCGCGGGTATCCGCCAGAGCTTCGTCACCCGCAACCGTCTGCAGAGGCCAGCCTCGATGGATCTGGAGCTGGTCGATGGCCCTTTTTCGGAGTTTTCCGGTCGCTGGGAATTCAAGCCTCTCAGTGAGGAGGCCTGCAAGGTGCAGTTCTCCCTGTCCTTCTCCATTCGCAACCCGCTGATGGCGGCCGCTGCGGGCAAATTGTTCAGCGAGCTGGCGAACCAGATGGTGGGGGCCATGAGTGCCCGTGCGGACGAAATATACGGAAAAACGGCATGACGGATATCAAGACAATCGAGGTAGAGGTGGTCTACGCGCTGCCCCACGAGCAGAGGCTGATCAAATTGCTGGTGAAACCGGGAACCACGGCGAAAGAAGCGTTGGTCCGTTCTGGTATTCCCGAGGAGTATGAGGAAGTGGATGCGGAGACGGCCAGGATGGGTATCTTTGGTCAGTCACTCGGTACCAAGGGCCTGGCGACCGCCGACCAGTATGTGCTGCAGCCCGGGGATCGGGTGGAGGTCTACCGACCGCTGATTGCAGACCCGAAAGAGGCGCGCAAGCAGCGGGCGGAAAAGGCGCGCCGGCAGGCGCAGCAGAAAGAGGGCTAGCCGGAGGCTCAGGGCCAGCCGGTCGGCTGCCAATCGCCGCTGGTGGCGATCAAAATGTCGCCGTTGAAGTAGACGGTGAAGCGCTTCTGGGTGACCTCGCCCTCCGGGTCGCGCACGCGATTGATGTAGTCCCAGCGGTTGGGCTTGAAGGTGTCCTCAACCAGGGGGGTGCCCAGCACGAAGCGCACCTGGCGACGGGTCATGCCCGGTTTCAGCTGATCCACCATCTCCTGAGTCACGATATTGCCCTGCTGCACCTCAATCCGGTGCACACCGGGGAATTCAAACAGGCTGCAGGCGCTGAGGAGGGCGCCGAGGCTGGCGATGGCGATAAATTTTGCGAAAGAGGGCATTCAGTGCTCCGTTATCTTTTGTCTTGCAGCGGCCGCGTCGCACCGGTCCGGTACACCGATCTCTGAGAGCGGTCCGGGGGGGCGAAAGTTCCGGTTGTGGCCCCATCTGGCTGGGGCGGGGTTCCGCTGTGTCCACTGGGCGTGGATAATAACCGAAGAGCAGGCGCGCTGACAGACATGGCGGAGGCTTCCCCGGAATGCCCCGCGCCCCTGTCAGTGCGGCAATGTCACGAGAAGAGCAACGAGAATTCAGTCGGGAAATCCTATCCATGCCAAATGAAAACCAGGAGCTGCGCAAGGCGGGCCTCAAGGTAACCCTGCCGCGAGTAAAGATTCTGCAACTGCTGGAGAGTGCCAGCGAGCAGCACCTGAGTGCAGAAGACGTGTACAAAATGTTGCTGGAGGCCGGTGAAGATGTGGGCCTGGCTACCGTATACCGGGTGCTGACCCAGTTTGAGAGCGCCGGCCTGGTGATCCGCCACAACTTCGATGGCGGCCATTCCGTGTTCGAGTTGGACCGCGGTGATCACCACGATCATATGGTCTGCACCGATACCGGTGAAGTGATCGAGTTCCACAACGAACAGATCGAAAAGCTCCAGCACCAGATTGCCGAGGAGCACGGCTACGAGCTGACCGGCCACAGCCTGGTGCTCTACGTCACAAAGAAAGAGCAGTAACGCCCGCCGGGGCGGCGCAGGCCGTCCCTTGACGCCTCCCGCCCGCCTTGGGAAACTTCCCGCCACTATATAAACATACAGGGAGCAGCCCTTGACCCGGATATTGGGTATCGACCCCGGCTCGAGAAAAACCGGTTACGGATTGATCGATATCCAGCGGGGCGGGGCGGTTTATGTGGCCAGTGGTGTGGTGCGCATCCCGGATGATCCTCTTCCCGAACGCCTCAAGCTGATCTTTGACGCCGTCAGCCAGATTGCCAGCCAGTACCAGCCGGAGCATATGGCGGTGGAGAGCGTGTTCATGTCCAAAAGCGCCGGCTCGGCGCTCAAGCTGGGTCAGGCCCGCGGTGCGGCGATCGTGGCCGGCACCCATGCGGGGCTGCCGGTGGCGGAGTACGAAGCGCGCAAGGTCAAGCAGGCGGTGGTGGGCAATGGGGCGGCGGACAAGCTGCAGGTGCAGCACATGGTCAAGACGCTGCTGCGCCTGCCGGCCGCGCCGCAGGAGGACGCCGCCGATGCCCTCGCCGTGGCACTCTGCCATATGCACACCATGCAGACCCTGATGCAGACTGCGGGTAGCGGGCGCAGCCGCTTTCGCCGTGGCCGCCTGACGATTTCCTGAGGGGGAACAGAATCCAATGATCGGAAGACTCCGCGGCACCTTAGCCGCAATTCAGCCGCCGCAGTTGCTGGTGGATGTTCAGGGGGTGGGCTACGAGGTGCTCGCACCGATGACCACCGTCTTTGAGTTGCCGCCACTCGGCCAGGAAGTCCAGCTGTATACCCATCTTTCGGTGTCCGAGACAGCGCAGCAGCTGTTCGGCTTTATTCGCGAGTCCGACCGCCAGCTGTTCCGGACGCTGATCAAGGTCAATGGTGTCGGGCCCAAGATGGCCCTGGCCATCCTCTCCGGCCTGGATGGCAAGGCCCTGTCCCGCTGTGTGGCGGAAGACAATGTGGGCGCCCTGGTCAAGGTGCCGGGTGTCGGCAAGAAGACTGCGGAGCGGTTGATCATCGAGCTGCGTGACAAGCTGGCCCCGGATCTGGGTGATGCCAACGATATCCCGTTGATGACGGCTGGGGCACCCAAAGTCGATCACGTCGGTGAGGCAGAGAGTGCCCTGGCGGCCCTTGGCTACAAGCCCACTGAGGCCAGCAAGATGGTGGCCCGTGCCAGCAAGGAGCAGCCGGATGCCGACAGCGCGACCCTGATTCGCCTGGCACTGAAGGGTATGGTGCCCGCATGAAGCGCGTGACTTCTTTCTTCAATATTACTAGCGGGAGAGCGCTGCCGTGATCGAAGCCGACCGCCTGATCGCTCCCGAGCCCATCGGTCCCAGCGGCCAGGAAGAACAGTATGACCGCGCCGTGCGCCCCAAGACCCTGGCCGACTATGTGGGTCAGCCGGTGGTGCGCGAGCAAATGGAGATCTTTATCCAGGCAGCCAGGCTGCGGGATGAGGCTCTGGATCACACCCTGGTGTTTGGTCCGCCGGGGCTGGGTAAGACCACCCTGGCCAATATCATCGCTGCGGAAATGGGGGTGGCCATCAAGACCACCTCCGGCCCGGTGCTGGAAAAGGCCGGGGACCTGGCGGCGCTGATGACCAACCTGGAGCCCGGCGACGTATTGTTCATCGACGAGATCCACCGCCTCAGCCCTCACGTGGAAGAGGTGCTGTATCCGGCGATGGAGGATTACCAGCTGGATATCATGATCGGGGAGGGCCCAGCCGCCCGCTCGATCAAGCTGGATCTGCCACCGTTCACGCTGGTGGGCGCAACCACCCGTGCCGGTCTGCTCACCTCGCCCCTGCGCGATCGATTCGGTATCGTGCAGCGTCTCGAGTTCTACAACGTCGAGGACCTCACCAGTATCGTGCGCCGCTCCGCCGGCCTGATGGGGGTGGAGATGGACGAGGGCGGCGCCCGCGAGGTGGCACGCCGCGCCCGCGGCACCCCGCGTATCGCCAACCGCCTGCTGCGCCGGGTGCGGGATTTTGCCGAAGTGAAGGGCAACGGCACGGTGGATGCAGAGATCGCCGATGCGGCCCTCAATATGCTCAATGTGGATGGACGCGGATTCGACCAGCTGGACCGCCGCATGTTGCTGGCCATGATCGAGAAGTTTGGTGGCGGACCCGTGGGTATCGACAGTCTGGCGGCCGCGATCAGTGAAGAGCGGGATACCATCGAGGACGTGCTGGAGCCTTATCTGATTCAGCAGGGTTACCTGGCACGTACGCCGCGGGGCCGGGTGGTGACCGCGCTGGCCTACGAGCATTTCGGTATGCCGCAACCAGAGAAATGACAGGGCGCCCGGGGGCGCCCAAACCGATAACAATAAGGAACCGGGGTGACAGAGCCTTTCAGTATCCCGATCCGGGTCTACATCGAGGACACGGATGCCGGTGGAATCGTCTACTACGTCAATTATTTGAAGTATATGGAGCGCGCGCGCACAGAATTCGTTCGTGCGCTCGGATATGATAAGCCCGCCATGCCGCAGCAGGGCCTGCTCCTGGTGGTGCACTCCGCAGAAGTCCAGTACCGGCGTTCGGCGCTGCTGGACGACGCCTTGAGGGCCACGGCGGCGATTGGCAAACTGGGTCGTGCCGCGGTGACCTTCGAACAAAAAATTTTCCGTGGCAGTGAAATTATTTGTCAGGGTGTGGTCAAAGTCGCCTGCGTGGCAGATGACAGCCGCAAGCCCTGTGCGCTACCAGATTCAATCTATTCAGCATTAAAGGCAGCAATTCAACAATGAACGCCGGTGAACAACTTTCCCTGTGGGGGCTGATCCAGAACGCCAGTCTGCTGGTGCAGCTGGTGATGCTGATCCTGCTTCTGGCCTCGGTAATCTCCTGGGTCATGATCATTCAGCGCGGCCTCTACCTCTCCCGGGCCAAGCGCGGCCTAAACAGCTTCGAACGTCGCTTCTGGTCTGGGGCCGACCTGAACCAGCTGTTCCGCGAGGGCAATGCCCGCGCCGAGAAGGGCAAGGTGGACGGTGTCGAGTCCCTGTTCCGCGCCGGCTTCACCGAGTTTACCCGCTTGCGTCAGCAGGGTCGCAGCAGTCCCGAGGCGGTGATGGAGGGCACTGAGCGTGCCATGCGCGTCGCCATGTCCCGGGAGCAGGAAAAGGTCGAGATGAACCTGCCGTTCCTGGCCAGTGTCGGCTCCGTGAGCCCCTATATCGGCCTGTTTGGCACCGTATGGGGGATCATGAACTCCTTCCGTGGCCTGGCCACCATGCATCAGGCCACCATCGCCACCGTGGCGCCGGGTATCAGTGAGGCCCTGGTCGCGACCGCAATGGGCCTGTTTGCCGCGATTCCGGCAGTGATGGCTTACAACCGCTATTCCGCGAAGGCGGAAACGCTGCTGTCCAGCTACGAGACATTCGCCGAGGAGTTTTCCTCCATCCTGCACCGCAAGGTGCACTCCAGTTAACACCAGCGGACGATTGTCATGAGTGTTTTTCGCAAGGGCGGCAAGCGCAAACTGGTCTCCGAGATCAATGTCGTCCCCTACATTGACGTGATGCTGGTGCTGCTGATCGTATTCATGGTCACGGCACCGCTGCTGATGCAGGGAGTGAAAGTTGATCTGCCGGATGCTCCATCTTCGCCGATGGAGGATACGGATGATGAGCCGCTGATCGTCTCGGTGCGGGCCGATGGCACCTATTACCTGAATCTGGGTGACGATGAGCAGGTGGCCAAGCCCATGGAGGAGATCCGCGAGACTGTGGCCAAGGTGCTGCGGCAGAAGCCCAAGACGCCGGTGCTGGTCTGGGGTGACACTGACGCCAAGTATGGCCTGATCGTTGGTGCCATGACGCAGCTGCAGCAGGCTGGTGCTCCCAGTGTCGGTCTCGTCACCGAGCCGCCGCAGCAGTAAGGATGGCCTCAACCCATTATGAATAACGCCAGTTCGTATGCATTGCCGGTCATTGTCAGCGTCGTGCTGCACGCGCTGCTGATCGGTGTGCTGGCTTTTGGCTGGGAGGCCACTCAGGAACCGCCGCGCAAGATGGTGCCCAACTTCGTGCAGGCGAAGCTGGTGACCATGGAGGCAACGGTCAAGAAAAAGACGGCTCCGCCCAAGGTCGACCTGATCAAGCAGCGCCAGCAGCAGGAGCTGAAGCGCCAGCGAGAAGCGAAGGCCGAGCAGGAGCGCCGGGCGGCGCTGGAGCGCAAGAAGAAACAGGAAGCGGAGAAGCGCAAGAAGGCTGAGGCCGATCGCAAGCGCAAGGCGGCGGAAGAGAAGGCCCGCAAGGAAAAAGAGCGCAAGGAAAAAGAGCGCAAGGAACAGCAGCTTGAGCAAGAGCGCCAGAGCGCTTTTGAAGAGGCGCTTGAGGAAGAGGAAGAACTGCTCGACGCCCGGGAGAGTTCCCAGGCGGTGATGTCGGTGGCCCAGGCCATTCAGCAGCGCATTGAGCAGGCCTGGAGCCAGCCGCCCAGCGCCCGCAACGGAATGGTCACCGAGGTGAGCATCAGCTTTGTGCCGACCGGCCGCGTCGTGGCCGCTAACATCACAAAGAGCAGCGGGAACGCCGCGCTGGACCGCTCGGTGCTCAATGCCGTGCGCAAGGTGGAGGTGTTCCCTGAGGTGGCGGAGCTGGCCCGCGAGGAGCCCGCCATGTTCGAGCGCGAAGTACGCAACACACAATTGATATTCAGAGTTGAAGGCCTGCGCCAATGATGAACAAACTGAAGATCCTGTTGTCTCTGATAACCGTCAACTGCCTGCTGGCCATATCGGCTCAGGCACAGATGGTGGTGGAGATCACCCGGGGCAACCCGGACCCAACGCCGATTGCGGTGTCACCGTTCGGCTGGTCTGGCGGTGGTGTCCTGTCGGAAGATGTCTCGGACATCATCTCTGCGGACCTGCGCCGTAGTGGCCTGTTCGCACCGGTGCCCAAGGAGGACATGCTGTCCTTCCCCAAGGCTCCGGATGAGGTGGTCTTCCGGGACTGGCGCATCCTCGGTACCGAGTATGTTGTCACTGGACGTATCGAACCCCAGGCCAACGGCTACCTGCTGACATTTGATCTGACCAATGTCTTTGGTCAGAGCAAGATGTTCACCAAGCAGGTGAGCGGTGGCCAACAGCAGTTGCGGGACATCGCCCACCGGGCGGCAGACGAGATCTTCGAGGCGATCACCGGTATCCGCGGTGCCTTCGATACCGAGATGATCTACGTGCGTGAGAGCACTCGCGGTGGTCGTCCCTCATACGAGCTGATGCGGGCGGACATCGATGGCGCCCGTTCGCGGAGCATCCGGCGGTTCACCCAGCCGGTGATGTCCCCGAACTGGTCTCCGGATGGGCAGGAAGTGGCCTATGTCTCCTTCGAGACCGGTCGCCCGGCCATCTTCCGCGAGAACCTGCGTACAGGTGCCCGCCAGCAGTTGACCAACTTCAAGGGAATCAATAGTTCCCCGACTTGGTCGCCGGATGGAACCAAAATGGCAATGGTGCTCTCCAAGGACGGCAATCCGGAGATCTACGTGTTGGATCTCAATACGGGGCGCTTCACACGGATGACTCGGCACTTTGCCATTGACACTGAGCCGAACTGGATGCCGGACGGTAAATCGTTGGTTTTCACTTCCGATAGGGGAGGTAAGCCACAAATTTACCAATTGACCCTTGCCACCGGTCAAGTAGACCGCTTAACCTTCGACGGCGACTACAACGCGAGGTCGCGTGTGTCGCCCGACGGGAAGACGCTGGTCATGGTGCACCGGAGCAGGGGGGTGTTCACGATTGCTACGATGGACATCAGGACTGGCCAGATGCGCCTCCTCACGGAGACGACTCTGGACGAATCCCCCAGCATAGCGCCTAACGGTGCCATGCTGATGTACGCCACCAAGCGGGGGGATCAGGGCATACTGGCAGCGGTATCGCTAGATGCTGGGGTGAAGTACAACCTTCCATCCCAAGTGGGCGATGTTCGTGAACCGGCCTGGTCGCCTTACTTTGATTGATTTGGGGTGCCCGTCTCACTGCTCTGTGGTGGGCCGCGGGTAACGTAGTCTAAGAGCTAAATAAAGCTATAGAAGAAGCCTTTCAGGATTTCTCGATAACACAAAAAGCGGAGTTGCTTATGTTTAAATCAGTAAAAACCGGCCTCGGCCTGGCTTGCGCGATGGTAGTACTGGCTGGTTGTTCCAGCACTGACACCGACGACACTGCTCAGCAGCAGATGGTAGAGCAGACTCAGGAGCCGGTAGTTGAAGCCCCGGCCCAGGAAACTGCGATTCCCCTGGACAACGTCGTTTACTTCGACTTTGACAAGTCCCTGCTGCGCGGTGACACCCGCGAACTGCTGATCCAGCACGCTGATCGTCTGCGTGGCACTGGCACCAGCGTTCGTCTGGAAGGTCACGCTGACGAGCTGGGTACTCGTGAGTACAACCTGGCTCTGGGTGAGCGTCGTGCCAACGCCGTTCGCGACTTCCTGGTACTGCAGGGCGTAGACGCTGCTACCCTGGAAGTGATCAGCTACGGCGAAGAGCGTCCGGCTGTACCGGGCTCTAACGATAGCGCCCGCGCACAGAACCGTCGCGTCGTAATCGTTAAGTAATCGCACTTTGCCAATGGCTTTATCCCTAGGAAAAGTCGCGATCGCCGCAGCCGTTATGGCTGCGGCGTCGCCAGTATTCTCGCAGGCGCCGATTGTGGACCTGTCCGGTAATAACGCCGGCCAGAACACGCAGTCGGCGCCCGCATATCCGCAGCCTCCATATTCGGAGTCCTCCCTGGCCGAGAACCAGCTCGCCCGTGCCGGCTCGCAGCCGTCTCGCCAGCAGGGCAATGCCCAGGCTGATGCCTACTACCAGATGCAGGTACTGCAGCAGGAGGTATTGGAGCTGCGCGGAGCCGTCGAGGAATTGCGCCATGAGGTCAAGCGCCTCAAGCAGCAGCGCACCGACGACTACATGGACCTGGATCGGCGCATCTCCCGCCTGAGCGGCGAGGCGCCTAAGGGTGCACCCGCAAATGGTGGTGACACCGAGGGCGGGGATATCGGTGATGCCGGTGCTGCCGCTCAGACCCAGACTCCCTCAGCACCTGCCGCCAGTGCCGATGAGAGCGAGCGCTACCAGGCCAGCTTCGGACTCGCCCGCAACGGTGACTACGATGGCGCCAGCGCCGAGTTCAAACGCCTGCTGAACGATTTCCCCAACGGCCAGTACGCGCCCAATGCCAATTACTGGCTTGGCGAGATCGCGCTGGTGCAGGGGAATCTGGAAGAGGCCCGGCAGTGGTTCGTGGCACTGTTGGATGGTTACCCCAACTCCTCCAAAGTCTGGGATGGCCGCTACAAGCTCGGTACGGTCTACCACCAGCTGG
The DNA here is from genome assembly GCF_001750105.1 of Microbulbifer aggregans. Taxonomy (NCBI): domain Bacteria; kingdom Pseudomonadati; phylum Pseudomonadota; class Gammaproteobacteria; order Cellvibrionales; family Microbulbiferaceae; genus Microbulbifer; species Microbulbifer aggregans. The sequence goes on along the minus strand of NZ_CP014143.1, from coordinate 213,509 downwards.
GTGATGATCAGCGCGCCCGTGATCTGCTGCAACAGGTCGCCGGCAGCGATGCCCGCGCCTCCGATCTGGCCAAGAAGTATCTCGAGGAGAACTTCTGAGCCCGGCGCCACCGCTGGTTTTTTGAGCACGAAAGCTCTATGATCGCGCGCCCGGACGGTGTGACCCGTCCGGGCGTTTTTATTTGTGGTGAGCATGACTGACTTGACCGCGGAGTCCCTCCGCATCAGCGAGATTTTCTACAGCCTGCAGGGCGAGGCCCGGGACTCCGGTCTGCCCACGGTATTCGTGCGCCTGACGGGATGCCCGCTGCGTTGCACTTACTGTGATTCCGAGTACGCCTTTTACGGCGGCGAGCGCATGACGCTGGCGGCGATACTCGATAAGGTCCGCAGCTATCCGGCCCGTTACGTCTGTGTCACCGGTGGTGAGCCGTTGGCGCAGCCCAACTGTCTGCCATTACTGGTTGCGCTCTGCGATGCCGGATACCGGGTTTCGCTGGAAACGAGTGGTGCCATGCCTGTCGAGGCCGTGGATCCGAGGGTTTCCCGCGTCGTGGACCTCAAGACCCCGGCGTCCGGTGAGCAACACCGCAACCGGCTGGAAAACATCGCGGCGCTGACTGAGCACGATCAGGTCAAGTTCGTGATCTGCGACCGGGGCGATTACGAATGGGCCCGCTTTACCGTGGATCAGTACAGTCTCACCGAGCGTGTCGGGGAAGTGCTTTTCTCCCCCAGCTATGAACAGCTGGAAGCCCGGCAGTTGGCAGAGTGGATCCTGGAAGACGGCCTGCTCGTGCGTATGCAATTACAGACGCACAAACTTTTGTGGGGTGACATTCCCGGGGTGTGACTGCCGCACCCTCAGATCGCAATAGGGGATATGCAATGACAGCAAAGAAAGCCGTGGTGCTTCTGTCCGGGGGGTTGGACTCGGCAACTGTCCTCGCCATGGCCCAGGAACAGGGTTATGAATGCTATGCGCTGGGCTTTGATTATGGCCAGCGTCACCGTTCGGAATTGGCGGCAGCTCAGCGGGTGGCCACAGCCGGCGGTGCGGTCGAGCACAAGGTGGTGCAGCTAGACCTCCGTTCCATTGGCGGCTCAGCTCTGACTGATGAAAACATCGCAGTACCAGAGGATGAGCCCGGCGGGATCCCTGTCACTTATGTGCCCGCCCGCAACACCGTTTTCCTCTCCATTGCCCTTGGCTGGGCCGAGGTGCTCGGCGCGCAGGATATTTTCGTGGGGGTCAACGCGGTGGACTATTCCGGCTACCCCGATTGCCGTCCCGAATATATCGAGGCTTTCGAGCGCATGGCCAACCTGGCCACCCGCGCCGGGGTGGAGGGGCAGCGGCTCCATATCCGAGCGCCGCTGATGGAGATGAGTAAGGCGGACATTGTTCGCCGGGGAACCGAGCTGGGAGTGGACTACAGTTTAACTGTGTCCTGTTACCAGGCAGATGAGGGTGGGGCCGCTTGTGGCCGCTGTGACAGCTGCCGCCTGCGGGCTGCGGGTTTCGCTGAGGCGGGCCTGGCGGACCCGACGGTCTATCGCGGCACCTGAGGGTAGTCAGTTCCCAGGGCGTAAGCCCTTCAAATCTCAGGGAATTTTTTGCGATCAGGTATTGTTTTTCGGAAATAGATCCGTAAGATACGCAGCTCCTCACAACGAGGCACCGCCCGTTGAGAGAACTAAGGGTCGTTAGCTCAGTTGGTAGAGCAGTTGGCTTTTAACCAATTGGTCGCTGGTTCGAATCCAGCACGACCCACCATATTTTTCGAGGGGCCGCCAAAAGGTGGCCCTTTTTGTTGCCAGAGCCGGTGACTCGCGCTCGGCAGCTGGACAGAATACATTGTTTTTCTGTCACAGATCAGTAAGATACGCACCGCTTTCGGGTCGTTAGCTCAGTTGGTAGAGCAGTTGGCTTTTAACCAATTGGTCGCTGGTTCGAATCCAGCACGACCCACCATCTTCCGAGAGGGCCGCCGAAAGCGGCCCTTTTTTTTGCCCGTAATCCGGGCCAGATCCTTGCCGCCGGTTTTCTGCCCCTGGGCGGATCGTCGTCACACTAGAATGGAGAGCGGTGGCGGGAGAGTGCCGGAATTGCGTCCGCGTTATAATGCCCGTTTTTCTGCTGTTAACAGGTAGTCATGAGTCAGAAACTGATCCCCGCAGAACCCCTCGATGCCCGGTCGCTGGTGCAGGAGCACCTGGCGGAGCCCGGCGCGCACCAGTACAGCGAAGAGGAGCTGCAGCACTGGCGTGACCGCATCAAGCAGCTGCTGGTGGAGCAGAATGCGGTTCTGGTGGCTCACTACTACACGGATCCCCTGATCCAGGCGCTGGCAGAGGAAACCGGTGGCTGTGTCTCCGACTCCCTCGAGATGGCCCGTTTCGGCGCCGAGCATCCGGCTGACACGCTGATCGTTGCCGGGGTGAAGTTCATGGGCGAGACGGCCAAGATTCTGACCCCCAGCAAGCGCGTGCTGATGCCGACACTGGAGGCCACCTGCTCCCTCGACCTGGGCTGTCCGCCGGAGGAGTTCTCCGCTTTCTGCGATGCGCACCCGGATCGCACAGTGGTGGTCTATGCCAATACCTCTGCCGCGGTGAAGGCCCGGGCTGACTGGGTCGTGACTTCCAGTATTGCGCTGGATGTGGTCGATTACCTGGACGCCAAAGGCGAGAAGATTCTCTGGGCGCCCGACAAGCATCTGGGCAGCTACGTGCAGCGGGAGACCGGTGCCGACGTGTTGCTCTGGAATGGCTCCTGTATCGTGCATGAGGAGTTCAAGGCAAAAGGGGTGGCGGATCTGAAGGCCCTGTACCCGGATGCAGTGGTACTGGTACACCCGGAGTCCCCCGCGGCAGTGGTCGAGCTGGCCGATGTGGTGGGCTCCACTTCACAGATCATCAATGCAGCCAAGACCCGTCCCGAGAAGCGTTTCATCGTTGCCACGGATCAGGGCATCTTTTACAAGATGCAGCAGCAGTGCCCGGACAAGGAGTTGATTATTGCCCCCACCGCTGGTGCCGGGGCCACATGCCGAAGTTGTGCCAATTGTCCGTGGATGGCGATGAACTCACTGGAAAACCTGTGCGGTGTGCTGGAGCGCGGCGACAACGAGATCCTGGTGGACCCGGAGCTGGGCAAGCGGGCCATGAAGCCCCTGCAGCGGATGCTGGACTTCCGCAAGCCGCTGGACTGACTTGCTGCGATTTCTGCTTTGACAAAAAAATGGCCGGCAATTTGCCGGCCATTTTCATTTCGGCTGGGGATGCAGTTTACAGCTCCTTGGCGTCCTGCTGCATTTTGAGCACGTCCCGCAGGCGCTGTTGCAGGATGGCGTGGGTCTGGTAGTCGTTGCTGGCGAGACGCACCCCGTGTCGCAGGTGCTGGGCTGCCTTGTCGAATACACCGTTAAGGATGTAGTACTCCGCGCGGGCCTCGTGTACGCCGACGATATCGCCAGCCAGGCCGTGGGTTTCAGCGAGCAGATACCAGACGGTCGGGTCCTTGCGGCGCAGGCGGCTGTGTTTTTCCAGGATACGTTCCGCGGCCAGATAATTACCGGCCTTGAAGTGGGCGTTAGCCAGTCCCATGGTCAGCGCGTGGTCACCGGGGCTGCGCTTCAGGGCGGTGTCCAGGCGGCGAGTAGCGCTGGTGTAATCTTCCCGGGCCAGGTCGATATCCGCCCGAGCCAGCACGAAGGCCGCTTTGTTGGGCTCGCGATCCAGCAGGGGTTGCAGGGTGTCCAGTGCCGAATCCGGCTTGCCGGCGCCTACCTGGGCCAGTGCCAGGCCGTAGCGGGCGGCATCCTCATTGTCATTGATGCCGCGCAGCTCCGCCTGGAAGCGCTTGACGGCCTGTTGCGGTGTCGGTTCGGCGGCCACACGGATACGCGCCCGCATCAGGTGGTATTCACGGCTGTCGGAGGGCTTCACTTCCGGCATGCGGTTGGCACGTAGCTTCGCGTCCGCGATCCGCTTTTCAGTCACTGGGTGGGTCAGTAGGAACTCGGGCGGGCGCCGGTAATAGCGGGTGGCCTTCAGCATCTGCTCGAACATCTCGCCGGCTGCTTCCGGGTCTTTCCCGGCCTTGGCCAGTGTCTCGATGCCAACGCGGTCCGCTTCCTGTTCATTCTGGCGCGAAAAGCGCAGTTGGTTGTCGAGGGCCGCGGCCTGGGTCGCGGTCATGGCGGCAATGCCGGCGTCTCCACCGGCAGTCGCGGCCAGAACCAGGGCGCCCAGCATGCCGGCCAGTGTCGGCAGGGCGCTGTTGCGCTGGGCTTCGAGGGTACGGGCGTAGTGACGCTGGCTGAGGTGAGCCAATTCGTGCGCCAGTACTGAGGCGAACTGGTCTTCGTTTTCCGCAAATAGGAACAGCCCGGTATGAACGCCCACCACACCACCGGGCACGGCGAAGGCGTTCATGGTGTCATTCTTTACCACCACCACATCGAGAGACTTGTCTTCCAGTGGCGAATGCTGGGCGAGGCCCTTGAGAGTGTTTTCGACGTATTGCTGCAGCAGGGCATCGTTGGAGGTACGCACCTGGCTGCGGAACATCCGCAGCCACATCTGGCCCAGCTCTTTTTCCCGAGCGCGCGAGACCAGACCGCTGCTGGAGTCGCCAAGTTCAGGTAGCCGGATCTGGTTATCGTCAGCAATGGCCGCCAATGGCGCGGTACCCACCAACAACCCGAAGCCCACTGAAGCCAGGGTCGATTGAACAATCTGGCGCAGAGAGCGTCGGAACGAGTGCCGGTGGGGGCGGTTGGGACTGTTGCGCATCACGTGTACTGCTCGGTCAGTGGTTCTGAGGCTGGTCCAACAACACTTTATACGCAACCTCGCGGGACTGTCGAGGTTTTGACCAGTACGCCGGGAAAAGGTTCTCAGAATTGGAGTGGGGCGCGGCTCCGCAATGCGACGGCAGCAGCGATTTTCACGCGGCAGTCGCGCTATAATCCGCCGCACCGGAGTGTTTATGACCAATCATCCAGAGCGAGTTTCAGTCCAGCCCCGTGCTGGCGTCTTGAGTGCGGACGTCACTGTGGATGCGCGACAGTTACCCTGCCCGCAGCCGCTGTTACTGATGCGCCGCGCCCTGCGGGCGCAAGCGCCGGGAACCCTGCTCGAGGTACTGGCTACAGACCCGGGCTCCTGGCGAGATTTTCACAGTTTTGCCCGTCTGAGCGGCACACAGCTGGTACGGGCGGAAGAGCGCGAAGACCATTACTGCTACTGGCTCAGGGCCAGCGAATAACAGGCGAGAACGCGGAAGTTATGCTCGACATCGTCAAACATTGGGTCAACCGATACTTCAGCCAGGAAGAGGTGGTACTGCTGACCATCCTGATGCTGGTGGCGCTGGTAGTGCTGGCCACCCTCGGCCAGGTGCTGGCGCCGGTGCTGGCAGCACTGATCATCGCCTTCCTGCTGCAGGGGATGGTGCAGAGGCTGGTGTCCTGGAAACTGCCCCATTGGTTAGCGGTGACTGTTGCCTGCCTGGTGCTGGTGGGTACGACGGTAGCCCTGCTGCTGGTGGTCCTGCCGTTGATCTGGCGTCAGCTGGTGCGCCTGTTTGCCGAGCTGCCCAACATGGTGGAGCAGGGCCAGCAGCTGCTGCTCCTGCTCCCCGAGCGCTTCCCGCGGCTGATCTCGGCTGCCCAGATCGACGAGATCTTCAATACGATCGGCAATGAGCTCGGGACAGTGGGCCAGACTCTGCTGACCTTTTCCCTGACCAACCTGCCGATTCTGGCTGCGTTCCTGATCTACGTGGTGGTGGTGCCGATCCTGGTGTTCTTTTTCCTCAAGGACACCGACAAGCTGATCAACTGGTGCACGTCGTTTCTTCCTCACCATCGGCCCATGCTGCGGCAGATCTGGTACGAAATGAATGACCAGGTTGCTAACTATGTGCGCGGCAAGGTGATTGAGATCGCCATCGTGGCGGTGGTGAGCTATGCCGTATTCCTGATCCTGGGAGTCAACTACGCGCTGTTGCTGGCGGTGGCTGTGGGGCTCAGTGTTCTTATTCCCTATATCGGCGCTGCAGTGGTGACCATTCCAGTGGCGGCCATCGGCCTGTTCCAGTGGGGCTGGAGCAGTGAGTTCCTGTACCTGATGCTTGCCTATGGATTTATCCAGTTGCTGGACGGCAACGTACTGGTACCGCTGCTGTTTTCTGAAGCGGTGAACCTGCATCCGGTGGCAATCATCATGGCGGTACTGGTATTCGGTGGAATCTGGGGCTTCTGGGGTGTCTTCTTTGCCATTCCACTGGCGACCCTGCTGAAGGCGATCATGAATGCCTGGCCGACCAGTGAGCACCAGGCGGAATGGCAGGCCCGGGAAGCCATCGAGCGGGGCATGGCGTCACCGCTGGAGAGTGATGAGAGCCGCTAGGGCAGAGGCTATTCTTCCCGCAGGGCCTCTGTCTGCCCCAGCGGGGCTCTGCTAGAATCCCGCGCTTCTTTTCCCGGCTACGCGGGCAATATATCTGCTGTTCGCGTCGCGATTACAGCTGAACCTCACAGGACCACACCCATGAGCCTTGCTGACAAAGTACTGGCGGTTAACAACGATTTGCCAATTCGTACCGACAAGCCGATCCACAGCGGTAAGGTACGCTCTGTCTACTGGCTGACCGAGGCGGACAGCCGGCGCCTGATCCGGGAGAAGGGTTACCCGGTGGCCGAGGATGCACCGCTGGCCGTGATGGTGATTTCCGACCGTATCTCCGCTTTTGACTGCATCTGGCGGGGCGAGGGCGGTATGCAGGGTGTGCCGGGCAAGGGCGCCGCGTTGAACACCATCGCCAACCACTGGTTCAAGCTGTTCCGTGAAAATGGCCTGGCCGAAAGCCATATCCTGGATATCCCCCATCCGCTGGTCTGGATCGTACAGAAGGCGCGCCCGGTCATGGTCGAGGCCATTGCTCGCCAGTACATCACCGGCTCCATGTGGCGCGCCTACAGCAAGGGTGAACGGGAGTTCTGCGGTATCCAGCTCCCCGATGGGTTGGACAAGGACCAGAAACTGCCCGAACTGCTGATCACCCCCTCCACCAAGGGCATTCTCCGGGGCATCCCCGGCGTGCCGGAGGCGGATGACGTTAATGTCACGCGGGCGGATCTTGAGAATAACTTCGAGGCTTTCAATTTCAGTAGCAAAGGGGATATCGACCTCTATGAAAAACTGCTGAAAGAGGGCTTTGATCTGATTTCCGGCGAGCTGGCCCAGCTGGACCAGATTTTCGTCGACACCAAGTTCGAGTTTGGTTATGTCACCGATAATAAAGGTGAAGAAAAGCTGATCTATATGGACGAGGTTGGTACCCCCGACTCCTCGCGGATCTGGGATGGTGAGGCTTACCGGAATGGTGAGGTGGTGGAAAAATCCAAAGAAGGATTCCGCCAGGCGCTGCTCAGCTATTTCCCGGATCCGGATATCCTCCTCAACAAGGACCGCATGGAAGAGCGCGAGGCGCTGGCTCGTGACAATGAGCTCCCTGCCTCTATGCTGATGGACCTGTCCGAGACCTATATTGCGATCGCAGAGAGGATCGTCGGCCACAAGCTGAATATTTCCGACAACCCGAAAGCCGAGCTGCTCGAAGTACTGAAACGGGATTACGGTCTGGTCGACTGATAACGAGTCTGAAGTTAAGATCAAAAACTGAAAAACCGGCGCTTGCGCCGGTTTTTCAGTTTTTAGGGAAGGAAATAGCATTCCAGGCTACTTTGACATCTGAATGGCAGGAGGCTTCCAGCTGCCCTTGCCCGGCGGCAGCACCGATGGAGGGTCTTTCTTCGGCCAGTAAAGACGCATGGCCAGGTAGATCGGGCCGTCTGGTGCCGGCAGCCAGTTGGATTCCAGCTCCTTACCAGGGGACTCTTTCTGGATATAGATGGTGAGGGAACCATCCGTATTTTCCTTCATGTCCGGCAGCATGGTGGAATTGATCAGATAGCGTTTGATAGGGTTCTCGATCAGTAACTGCGTTTCGCCGTCATACATGGTAACGGACCAGAATGCATTGACAGGGGGCAATGCGCCTTTGGGGAAGGTCAGGGTGTAATTGTGTTTGCTACCGTCCAGTGGTTTGCCGGCCCCATCGCTCCTCGTCATGGGGTAGGTGGCCTCGACTGCGTCATTGCCATAGATCCCTGCAGAAGCCGCAGCCGCCCGTAGCGGCCAGTTGCCGCGGTAAAAATCCTGGTCACCGAATGCGGAACTGATGGACCAGCCATTGACTTTGTTGCCTATATTGGCGACGGCACTTTCGATGCTGGCCTGTCCGAGCTTTATCCCTTCCGCTGCAGCCTTACGTTGAGCCGGCGGCATATCACTGAAATCGAATTTTTTGTCGGGACCGATGCCAATGCGTGCAAGCCTGGAGCGGATTTCCTTCTCATACTTTCCCGCAGGTGCAAACTGAAGGGCAAAGTCGAGATATTCGAAGAAGTTCTCCTGCATCAATTTCTTGTCGATGTTTGGAAACGCTACCTTGGCTGCCTGTGCAGGTGCTGGTTTGCCGAGAAAGGCGGAAAGAGGCTGGGCCCGGTATCCCGACTGCACCTTCCTGACATTGTCGATATCTTCCGCGTCGAACAGCTGCGTGCGGAAGATAGCAATGGAAAAGTCGGTGGATGATCGGAACACCTTGTCGATGCCCTCGGGCGTCTCTCCCTCCCAGTCCGGTCCCACGACCATGAATTTACCGGCATCATTACCCGTGGTGCGGCTGCCGATGTAGCCGTAATTGTAGGTATTACCGTCGACCAGCTGGATCGAGTAGTAGCGCTTCTTCTCGATAGCGGGTACCGAGATCACCATGGGCTCGGCGCGCAGGTCCATCCATACGAAGGAATAGGGCGTGTCGCTGTTTGGGGTGACCACCGCCGTGTCCTTGTAGGTGTACACATTCGACTCATTCTTCAGAGTATTGAATGGGGCCTTGAACTGACCGGAGTCGCGATCGATGGCGTATTCGTACATGACCGCGTAATTCATCACGATCGGCAGGCCGTAGATGTAGGCGTCCTTGCCGATCTCCCTCGCGTCATCGGGATTTGGCCAGGATTGTGCAGACAGGTAAAGGCTGGTGAATCCGAGAAGCATAGCGGTGAGGGCACTCACTACCCATTTGCCGGTGGAGGAATGCTGTTCAATATTCACGATGAAAATCCATTGCTGAAAACCGTGTAGACACAGTCTAGTTGGATCCCTCATACCGGGTCGGGGGCTTGCCATATTTCGCCATAATCTTTGGCTCTTCTGCCTTTTTTCCTCCCACGTGCTGCCAGATTGCCCCAGTTTAATGGCTCCAGTTGAAATCGAGACTGGAGACAAAAGTGAACAGGGCGCTCTTTTCCGGCCAGCGGGTTCCCCGCGAATACCTGCTGCTACCCACTAACGAATACTACCGACGCCGCTACCGCAGCAAGCATCGGCGGCGCTGGTTGTTATTGGCAGCTGCGCTGCTGACGATGTTTGTTGCTGCAGTGGGTGCACGCGCTGAGCAAGCCATTGGTCTCAACGATGTGAAGAGCGGTGATCTGCTGTTTACCGGCACTGAACAAGGCAGCTACATGCCAGCCGTGCACCTGGCCAGCCGGGCCCGCATTCGCGTGCGGGGCCTGCTGGTGGAAGTGCAGCTGCAGCAGGAGTTTGTCAATCGCAGTGACGACTGGAGGGAGGCTGTCTATGTGCTGCCCCTGCCGGATCGGGCTGCTGTCAATGGACTGGAAATCCAGATTGGTGAGCGGCGCATTGTCGGAAAAGTCCGAGAGCGCACGGAGGCGGCCAAGGTCTACCGGGCTGCCCGCGCCGCCGGCAAGCGGGCAGCACTACTGGAGCAGCAACGCCCGAACCTTTTTACCAGCAGGGTTGCGAATATTGCTCCCGGTGAAACCGTACTGGTGGAGATCCGTTACCTGGAACCGCTCAACTACGCCAGCGGTACCTTCAGCCTGCGCCTTCCCACGACACTGACGCCACGCTATATCCCGGGGGCGGTGGCGACACCCGGCGGGCTGGAAAAAACAAATGGGCTGGACGAGACGCACGGTGATGAAGCAATGGTGCTGTCTACCGGTAGTAGCGGGTGGGCATTGCCGACAGACCAGGTGCCGGACGCGCACAAGATCACACCATTTATGGTTCCCGCCGGCGAACTGTCAGCCGCGGGCAGCCACAGAATCTCCGTGGAGGTGGAGCTCGAGGCGGGATTACCACTGGCGGATATCTCCAGCCCTTATCACGACATTGATATGAAAATGCAGGCGGAGGGGCGCTACTCGATCCGGCTGCGTGATGGCGATGTCGCGATGGACCGGGATTTCGCCCTCTACTGGCGTCCACGTCCATCGTCGATGCCGCGGGCAGCACTTTTTTCTGAACGGGTACCTGAGGCGGCGGACTCTAAAACCGGGGGGACGTACTTGCAGCTTCTTTTGTTGCCGCCGGATGTTAAGAGCAATGTTCGGCGCCTTCCGCGGGAGGTGGTCTACGTGATTGACACCTCAGGTTCCATGGGGGGCAACTCCATCCGCCAGGCCAAGGAGAGTCTGCAGCTGGCCCTGTCGCGCCTGCAGCCAACCGACCGCTTTAATGTAATCGAATTCAACAGCGCGACAAGGGCGCTTTTCCCGCGTCCGGTTGCAGCTGATGATGGCAACATTGTCCTTGCTCGTGCCCAGGTGGAGGGGCTGCAGGCGAATGGTGGTACCGAGATGGCACCGGCTCTGCGCCTGGCGCTGGGCCAGCAGATGCCCGGTGCCGACAGTCTGGTGCATCAGGTGGTATTTATCACCGATGGCGCGGTCGGTAATGAGCGGGGCCTGTTTGAATTGATACAGCAATCGCTGGGGGATGCGCGCCTGTTTACCGTCGGTATTGGCTCGGCGCCGAACAGTCATTTCATGCAAAAAGCAGCACAGTTCGGGCGTGGCTCCTCTGTGACCATTGGCGATCTGGGCGAAGTCCAGGAGCGCATGCAGGCACTCTTTGCCAGGCTGGAAAATCCGCTGGCTACTGACCTGCAGTTGCAGTGGCCCAAGGGGCTGGTTGTTGATGCCTATCCCAAGCGTATTCCCGATCTCTACCGGGGCGAGCCGCTACAGCTGGTGGCAGAGGTGCAAGGTGACCTGGGCGGCGAAGTGCAGCTGCGGGGGCGCCTGGCCGGGAAGCAGTTTGTGCAAAGGCTGATGCTGAATGGCGGCGCCACGGGAAAAAGTGCCGGGATTGGCAGTGTGTGGGCGCGAGCCAGGATTGCGGAGCTACGGGATCAACAGTTGCAGTCCGGTGAGCAGAGTGAAGCCGGTACCGCATTGCGGAGTGAGATTCTGGGGCTGGCGCTGGCTCATCAGCTGGTGAGCCCTTACACGAGCTTTGTCGCCGTGGAGGAAGTGGTGGCCCGGACGCGAAATGAGGATTTTGCCAAGACCCCGGTGCCAAACATGGTTCCCCGCGGCCAGATACTGCAGCGCCAGGCTTATCCGCGTACGGCGGCGGGCCTCTACGGGCAGCTCATTGCTGCTGCGGCGCTACTGGGGCTCGGTGGCCTGATGCGCAGGGGGCGCTGCAGTGGGGCACGGTTGCGCAGGGAATTCAGGCGTACGCTGCGGCGACTGCTGCCGATGCCGCGGCGCACCTGCTCTCTGCGGGAGCGCCAGCTACTGGTGTTGAAATGAACTGGCGGAGTGGAATAGCCGCTGTGCTGCTGGCGGCAGGAGTCTGGCAGTTGAGTGGTGCAGGCTGGTTACTGGCCAAGGCGCACCTGGCGCAACACCTGATCGCGAGCGCCTGGCAGAAGCGGATAACCACGGGAGCGGAGCAAAAGCCCTGGTCCTGGGCCGATACCCGGCCGGTGGCGAGATTACGACTTCCGGGTGAAAAGCCTCTGATTGTGCTGGCTGGAAGCAGCGGCCAGGCTCTCGCCTTCGGCCCGGGATTGGTGGAGGGCTCTTGGCTTCCCGGTGATGATGGTGTGCCCCGCACCACTGTCATCGCCGCACACCGGGATACGCACTTCGGTACCCTGGGTAACCTCGAATCCGGGGCGGTCGTTGCCCTGCAGGATATCAGTGGACGCTGGCACAGCTATCGCGTGGTGGGTGCGCGGATCGTGGACAGTGAGCGCGAGCAGCTGCCGATATTGGCAGAGTCGGGCCTGCTTCTCGTTACCTGCTATCCCTTCGATGCCGTGGATGCGGGCGGTCCGCTGCGCTACGTGGTCTATGCAGAATCTCTCCCCGGCGATCTGGCCATCAGCCTGTGACCAGAATTCAATTTTCAGACTCAATTATGTAATTCAATTCCGGCCTTTTCCCGCAAAATCCTCCGTTTTTTGCAGTGATTGGCCTATATTTGTTGGCGAAAATGGTTTTAATTGTTACTAAATGTCCTATCTGGAAAAAGGCGTGTAGTAATACTACAATCGCCCCCGCTTTGGTCCCTGAGCGACCGGGCGGCCACTCTGATCAACGTTGATCGTCGCCTCGCCCGGACTCGTAGTAACAGCAGAATTACCGGCGGCAGATAGCCAATTCCTCCCCCGATCGCCTCCGCGGCAGTGTATTACTGCAGTGGCCGCATTTACGCCAAGCTGGGCGGTAAATTGGCGGGAAATACCAAAAAAGGGAGCAATTTTCTGCCTGCGCTGTACTTTGCCCGATTGCCAAAATTTGAATTGAATTCAACGACTCGACGTCGCTAAATCGCCGAGGAGCACTTGATGCACGAAGAAACCGACATTCAGGAAACGCAGGAATGGCTGGATGCGCTGCAGGCGGTTATCCGCCACAGCGGAAAAGAACGCGCTGCGTTCCTGCTGAAGCAGCTATCCGATCGCGCCACCAACATTGGCGTCGAGCTGCCGGCGGCCATCACTACCCCCTATCGCAATACCATTCCGCCGCAGGCGGAAAAGCGTATGCCCGGCGACCTGTTCATGGAGCGTCGTATCCGCTCCCTGATCCGCTGGAACGCACTGGCGATGGTGGTTCGTGCCAATTCCAACAGTGACAGCCTGGGTGGCCATATCGCGAGCTTCTCCTCGGCCGCAACCCTGTACGACGTTGCTTTCAACTACTTCTTCCGTGGTAATGAAGGTGAAGAGCGCGGCGACCTGATTTTCTTCCAGGGCCACAGCGCGCCGGGCATCTATGCCCGTTCTTATCTGGAAGGCCGCTTCGACGAGGATCAGCTGGACAACTTCCGTCGCGAAGTAAACGGTAAAGGCCTGTCCTCCTATCCGCACCCGTGGTTGATGCCGGACTACTGGCAGTTCCCGACCGTCTCCATGGGCCTGGGCCCGATTCAGGCGATCTACCAGGCGCATATCATGCGCTACCTGTCTGCCCGTGGCCTGTCTCCGCGCGGCGATCGCAAGGTCTGGGCGTTCCTCGGTGACGGCGAGTGTGATGAGCCGGAAACTCTGGGCGCTATTTCCATGGCTGGCCGCGAGAATCTGGAAAACCTGGTATTCGTGGTCAACTGTAATCTGCAGCGCCTGGATGGCCCGGTGCGCGGCAATGGCAAGATCGTGCAGGAACTGGAAGGCGTGTTCCGTGGTGCCGGCTGGAACGTGATCAAGGTTCTGTGGGGTCGCCTGTGGGATCCGCTGCTGGAAAAGGACGACAAGGGCCTGCTGCAGAAAGTCATGGACGAAGTGGTCGATGGCGAGATGCAGAACTTCAAGGCCAACGGCGGCGCCTACACCCGCGAGCATTTCTTCGGCAAGTACCCGGAGCTGCTCGAGATGGTCAAGGACATGTCCGACGACGAGATCATGAAGCTGAACCGCGGTGGCCACGACCCCTACAAGGTGTACGCGGCCTACGCCGAGGCGATGGCGAGCAAGGGCAAGCCCACCGTGATCCTGGCGCAGACCGTCAAAGGCTACGGCCTGGGTGCTGCCGGCGAAGCGGCGATGGATACCCACAACGTCAAGAAGATGGACACCGAAGCGCTGAAGCGTTTCCGCGACCGCTTCGCGATCCCGATTACCGACAAGGAAATCGAGGAAGTTCCGTATTACCGCCCGTCTCCGGATAGCCCGGAAATGAAATACATGGCCGAGCGTCGCAAGGCGCTGGGTGGCCCGGTGCCGTCTCGTCTGACCGAGGTGGAAAAGCTGGAGATCCCGGAGCTGGATGCGTTCAGCGCGCTGACCAAGGGCTCTGGCGACCGCGAAATTTCCACCACCATGGCGTTCGTTCGCGCGTTGTCCGTGCTGGTGAAAGACAAGAAGATGGGCCAGAACGTTGCGCCGATCGTGCCCGACGAAGCCCGTACCTTCGGTATGGAAGGCCTGTTCCGTCAGCTGGGGATCTACTCCTCCCAGGGGCAGAAATACACTCCGGTCGATCACGGCCAGATCATGTATTACAAGGAAGACAAGAAAGGCCAGGTACTGGAAGAGGGTATCAACGAGGCGGGCGCCATGTCCGCGTGGATGGCCCTTGCCACTGCCTACAGCAACCATGGCGTCCCCATGGTGCCGTTCTACATCTACTACTCCATGTTCGGCTTCCAGCGCATCGGCGATCTGGCCTGGGCGGCGGGCGACATGCAGGCGCGCGGCTTCCTGATCGGTGCCACCGCCGGCCGTACCACGCTGAACGGTGAAGGCCTGCAGCACCAGGATGGCCACAGCCATGTACTGTCTGCCACCATCCCCAACTGTAAGAGCTACGACCCGGCCTACGGTTACGACTTGGCCGTGATCCTGCGCCAGGGCCTCAAGGAGATGTACGAAGAGCAGAAGAACCTCTTCTACTACGTCACCATCGAGAACGAAAACTATCTGCAGCCGGAAATGCCGCAGGGTGTCGAGGAAGGCATCATCCGCGGTATTTACAAGCTGGACAGCAACTCCAGAAAAGCGGGCAAAGGCAAGGCGGCCAAGAAGCACGTGCAGCTGGTGGGCGCCGGTTCCATCCTGCGCGAAGTGCTCGCAGCGGCAGATATTCTTGCCGACCAGTTCGGTGTGACCTCTGACGTTTGGAACCTGACTTCTGCCACTGAGGCGGCCCGCGAGGGACAGGATGTGGCGCGCTGGAACATGTTGCACCCGACCGAAGAGCCGCGCAAAGCGTGGATCAGCGAGCAGTTCGAGGGCAATGAAACTCCGGTGATTATTTCCACCGACTACATCCGTTCCTACGTGGAACCGCTGCGTGAGTTTATCGGCGGCGACATGGTTGCTCTGGGCACCGATGGCTTCGGCCGCAGTGACAGCCGCGAGCAGCTGCGTCGTTTCTTCGAAGTGGATCGCAACTACGTGACCATCGCCGCGCTCACCGGCCTGGCCAAGCAGGGCGTGATCGATGCCAGTGAGGTCGCCGAAGCGATCAAGAAGCTGAATGTCGATCCGGAAAAAGTAAACCCGCGCCTGGTGTAAGGCCCGCTGAATAGGAAGAAGGCAAATAGCATGGCAAAAGAAGTCATTAAAGTGCCTGATCTCGGCGGCGCCGATCAGGTAGATGTAATTGAAATCACTGTGGCGGTGGGGGACACCGTTGCCGCTGAGGATTCACTGATTGTGGTGGAGGGCGATAAGGCCTCCATGGACGTGCCTGCGCCGATGGCCGGCAAGATCCTCAGTATTTCCGTTTCCGAAGGCGACCAGGTTTCCGAGGGCGATGTAATCGCCGAGATCGAAACCGAGGCGGCTGGCGATGATTCCTCTGCGGAGGAGGAAAAAACTGAGTCCGCCGAGGAGCAAGCTCCCAGGGAAGAAGAGTCGTCCGCATCGGAGGACAGTGGCGACGAAGAGGAGTCCGCCGGCGGTCAGGAGAAAGACGAAACGGTCACAGTGCCGGATCTCGGCGGCGCCGACGCTGTAGATGTGATTGAGATCAGCGTGCAGGCCGGTGATGAAGTGGCCGAGGGCGACTCACTGATTGTCGTGGAGGGCGATAAGGCCTCTATGGACGTACCAGCGCCATTCGCCGGCACGGTAGTGTCCATTGACGTCAAAGAGGGCGACAAGGTCTCCACTGGCGACAAGCTGGGTGTGCTGAAAACCACGTCCGGTGGCGGTGGCAAGAAAGCCGAGTCCTCAAAGGCAGAGAAGAAACCGGCCGAGGGGGCTCCCAAAAAAGCTGAGTCCAGCGAGTCGGTGGTAAAGGCATCGGAGGAGCCACCCGCAGCGCCGCAGAAAGATCATCACCTGGAGCGTGACCTCACCCCGTCTGCGGAAGTCTACGCCGGCCCTGCCGTGCGTAAACTGGCCCGGGAACTGGGTGTGACCCTGAACAAGGTCAAGCCCACCGGCCCGCGCAACCGCGTAACCAAGGACGACCTGCATGCCTATATCAAGGAGCAGGTGAAGAAGGCCGAGAGTGGCGCTGTTGGTGTCGGCGGCGGTATCGGTATTGCGCCGATGCCGGAGATTGACTTCAGCCAGTTTGGCCCGGTCAACGTCGAGCCGATGACCAAGATTCACAAGCTCACCGCGGCCAATATGTCGCGCAACTGGCTCAACGTGCCGCACGTGACCCAGTTTGACGATGCGGACATCACCGAGCTGGAGGACTTCCGCAAGTCCATGAAGGCCGAGGCGGAAAAGCGTGGTGTGAAATTGACTCCGGTACCTTTCCTGCTGAAAGCTGCCGCCGCCGCACTGCGCGCCGAGCCGAGCTTCAACGTATCCCTGCACAACGACGGTGAGCACATTGTGCACAAGGACTACGTCCATATCGGTATGGCTGTGGATACTCCCAAAGGTTTGATGGTTCCGGTTATCCGCGACGTGGATAAAAAGGGACTGTACGAGCTGGCGGAAGAGGCTACCGCGATGGCGATCGCAGCCCGCGATGGCAAGCTGAAGCCCCGCGATATGCAGGGTGCCTGCTTCACCATCTCCAGCCTCGGCGCTATCGGTGGTACCGGTTTCACCCCGATCGTGAATGCGCCTGAGGTCGGCATCCTGGGCGTTTCCAAGCTGAGCGTGCAGCCGGTCTGGAATGGCAAGGAATTTGTGCCCCGCAAGATGCTGCCGCTGGCGCTTTCTTACGATCACCGCGCGGTAAACGGCGGTGATGCAGGACGTTTCATGACCTATATGGTCAGCGTGCTGAGCGACGTGCGCAAGCTGTTGCTGTAAAGCCCGCTTGGCGCGTATCTCCTCAGGTGCGTGCCATCCTGCTTTCCCGGTCGGGGGCATCGCTGCCGGCTGGGATCTCCTTCCCCTGAATACAGAGCCTCTCAGGCTATTCTTTCCCTCTCCGGTCCCACGTTTTCGCCTTTTTTCACATACTTGTCGAATTGGGCGCTGATCTCACCGCGCCGGGCGCAAGCCGATTCCCCCGCCAGCTAAACTCAGAGAGTACGGACCAGTCGCGCAACTTCGAAAGAGAGAGGTATTCGGAAATGAAGCGCATAGGGATGTTCGCACTGCCGGTGGTTGCTACGTTGGCGCTACAAGGCTGCATTTTTCTGCCCTCGGAAGCACCGGAAGGATACGACCCGTTCTTCTTTGACCCCGACGAGCACGCTACCTCGGCGGATTTTGTCGAAGTCGGTAACTTCCAGCCCAATTCCCAGCTCCCCCCCGCGGCCAGTCGTCACTGTGAAGTCGATGCCGATATGGGGAGCGCGGGCTCTGCCTGCTGGTTTTTTCCGGTAATGCGCGTCTACTGAATCCATGCCCACCTGCGGCTGTGGCCAAACCGGGCAAACGATGAAGGCAATTCCTATGCGTAAGATATTCGGACTATTTTCTGCCCTCACGACGGCGAGCTTGTTATCCGCCTGTGGTACACCGGACCCCCGTAGCGAAGTGGTGTATCCCTACACGCCCCCGACTCCTCGCGCACCGGCCCATGCAGAACAGAAAGCCAATTACGACAGCTGCCCTGGAGATGCCGAGGAATTGGCACCGGGGTCCATCTGTCCTTCCTCTGCTCAATGCTTCGATATCGCAGGGGGCAAGCGGTGTATTGTCTATGAGAAATAAACTCCTCGCTCTAGCGGCCACAAGCGTGATTCTGGGTGGCTGTGCGGGCACCAGTTTTGACGGCTATTGGGGTGACCTGAGCGGCCACCCCGTGTACCCGGGGTTTCCGGATAGCACCCTGCCTTTGGCTCTGGTACCAGCCTTTCCACGGGAATGTCTCACCGGCGACATTCCCATAAATTATCCGGAGCAGTGCGGTTTCGATAGCAGTGGCTGTTACCAGCTAATGAATGGCGCATGGTGTACAGCCGCTACCGCAGCGGTCAGTCACTGCCCCGAGGGTGCCGAAGTCATCGATCCGGGGGCCGAATGCCCGGACGGCAGTGAATGCTGGATGATCACTGGCAATCTGCGCTGCCGGTCGATTTACCCCAGTGATGCCAAGTAACTAACCCAGTAACTGACCCGGTAACTGTACAAATAGCGGAGAGCTGCCCGCATCGCGCTCTCTGCGATAGGTCATCTCCGACTGTTCCCACCGTTATCTCCTCTTCTGCCGGTCAGCCTTGGCCGGCATCTGCTCTGTGTCTGCGAATTGCTTCCAGCAGCGCCTGTGCCAGTCTGTTCGGATGCAAAAGAAGGCCGGTGTTTTATTAGCAGAAGGACCTGATAAGTGATGCGGGGGCTTAATGTGCGATTTTATCAGGTTGCAGTGTGATAGCGGGCACCCTGAAGGCACCCACTACTTGGTCCGGCGGAGTGATTCAGGAAGCTTTTTTCACGTATAGGCTGCACCAACCTTCTGGGCTGATTTCACCCTCGACTACCTGACAGGCATTAGGGTCGGTCCAGAATTGGCAGTCTTTGCATTTCTGCCCATTCTTCGGCGTATCTTGATACTGCACGGCCTCTTTGCTGGCTTTGCCTTGGGCGCGGGCCTGGTTGTCCGGCAGCATTACCGCGGGGATCAGCACCGCGGAACAACCCATCAGGCGCAGGAACTTGCGCCGTTCGATCCCGGATTTTGAATCACTCATGATTCGGCTCCTAATGTGAGACGGTGGATTTCACAACGGCTGACCGGCAAAGGGCGCCGGAGTGCAGAGACCGTTAGCGAAAGTCTAGTAGCCGAATTTCAGTTTTTCCGTGTTCGGGCAGGGGGTGCAAAACGGAATGCAAGGCATTCTCAAACGCTGTCTTGCTTGCGGGCGCCGAAAAACAATCACCCCCGCTGTGCGTGGCTGATAATTTTCAGTCGCTGCGCTGAGGGAGCCACAGTGAGATCTCCAGGCCACCATTGTCACGGTTGCGCAGCTGCAGTCGCCCTCCGTGGGCCTCGACAATTTCCCGACACAACGCCAGGCCAAGACCGACACCCTGGGGTTTGGTGGAGTAAAACGGCAGCAGAGCCTGCTGTAATACCTTTTCACTCATACCACTGCCGCGATCCCGCACGATGATCTGCTGATCGCGTCGATCGGAGTGAACCTCCACTTCGATTTCCTCCAGTGGACTTCCCGATTCGGCAGCATTCTTGAGCAGGTTCAATAGCGCTTGCTCGAGCTGCACCGGATCGAAATATCCCGGTCGGTCCGGCAGTGCTCCGCGGAGCGAAAACCTTTGCAGCGGAACAAGCCGGTCCAGCAATCGCTGCCACGGAACCTCTTCACAGCTGGGGGCAGGCAACTTTGCAAAACGCGCGTAGCCCTGTGTGAATTCGGTAAGGTGCCGGCAGCGTTCGGCAATGGTATCGAACACTCTCGCCAGCGACTTGGCTTCCGGGCTGCCGCCTTCCTTATCGATGCGTTCCGCCAACATCATGCCGCTGTGGGCCATGGAGGAGATGGGCGCGAGGGAATTGTTCAGTTCATGGCTGATCAGCCGGATCACCTTTTTCCAGACCTGCACTTCGGCTCGGGTCAATTCCCGGGTCATATCGCGGATCAAGATGAGTCGGTGCTTCTGCGCGTTCAGTACAAAGACACTGTTGCCCAGATGCATGGTGTGGCTGCCATCACTATCGGTGAAGCTGAACAGCCCCTCTTCACGGTTCTCGATCGCGTTCGCCAGTTCTGGCGGACAGTGCGGCAGCAGCTGTGCGAGCGTGAGTCCCTGCACAGGTCGGCCGCCGTGGAGCAGGTGGCGAGCGCTGCTGTTGGCATAGATCACATGCTCGGACTGATCGACCAGTAGCAGTGCCTGTGGGGAGCTCTGGATGACGGTATCCAGCAGTAGTTCGCGCTGGTGGATGTGGGCCCGTTCGCGCCGCAGGATTTCACTGACTTCATTGTAAAGCGTGGCGATACGGCCGAGTTCATCCCGGCGATCCAGCGCCAGGGAAACGGAGAAATCCCCATCACGGAAGTTGAGCAGCCCCCCCTCGAGTGTTGAGAGGCCGCTCTGTAGTGGGCCGGTGACTGTGCGCAGTAACACCAGCACTATTGGCACGGCCAGCAGCAATCCGCCGGCCCAGGCGAGTCGGGTGTCTGCGCCCAGCTCGATCAGCAGGAAAGGCACACTCGTGCCCGCTAGGACTGCGGCAAGCGCCGCCGCGGTGATCCGCGCTTCCAGGGTCAGTCGTGGCCACATCAGTAGGGAATACCGTATTTCTCCAGACGACGATAAAGCGCCTGGCGGCTGAGACCCAGCTCACGAGCGGCCTGGGCGATGACACCGTCACAGCTGGCCAGCGTACGCTCCAGCAGTTCGCGGCTGGGCTCAAAGCTGACTTCTGGACGGCTGCTTTTCTCCTGCACTGGCAGGGCGAGAGTGTGCGCGTCGATGGTCTCAGACTGGCTCAGTACCGATGCGCGCTGCATGGTGTTCTGCAGTTCCCGGACATTGCCAAGCCAGCTGTAGCGCACCAGTGCCTGCTGGGCGTCGGGAGAGAGTTGTTTACCCTCAGGCAGAAAACTCCGTGCCAATGGCAGGATATCGTCGGGTCGGTCGCATAGTGGCGGCAGCTGCAGCTCAATGACGTTGAGGCGGTAAAAGAGATCCTGACGGAACCGGCCGGTTTCGATCAGCGCTGGCAGGTTGGCGTTGGTTGCGCTGATTACTCTGACGCTTACCCGCCGCGTTTGGCTACTGCCGAGGCGCTGGAACTCGCCCGTCTGCAGCACCCGCAGCAGCTTGACCTGCCCGCTGGCTGACAGCTCGCCGATTTCGTCGAGAAACAGCGTGCCGCCATCTGCGGCCTCGAAACGTCCCAGTCGAGCTCGATTGCCAGCACCGGTATATGCGCCCGGTTCGGCTCCGAACAGCTCCGCCTCCATCAACTCCTCGGGCAGTGCACCCACGTTGACCTTGATGTAGGGGCCATCGCGCAGTGGTGAGTTGGCCTGCAGGATATCGGCGATCTTTTCCTTGCCGGCGCCGTTGGGGCCGGTAATCAGTACCGGTACATCGGAGCGGGCGACCTGGGTCGCCATTTCCAGCAGTTTCTGCATTCCGTCGCTGCGGTAAACAATACCCTGCAGGTCGAAATTATGTTGCAGTCGCTCGCGCGCTGCAATGGCCCGTTGTTGGCTCTGCCGCTGGCGCTGCTGCAGGTCATTGAGTTCCAGCAGATTCTTGACGGTGGCGATGAGCTTGTTGTCATCCCAGGGCTTGCCCAGATAGTCGGCGGCACCGGCCTTGACCAGCTCTACCGCCATTTCCAGTTGTGTCCAGGCAGTGAGCAGAATTACCGGCAGGTCCGGGCTGATTTCCCGGATCGCGTAGAAGAGTTCACGCCCCTCCTCACCGGAGGTGGTGTCTGCGGTAAAGTTCATGTCCTGGATGACCAGGCCGATGTCCGGATGTTCGCGCAATAGCTGCAGGCCGGCCTGGGGAGTGAGGGCGCTGACGACTTCGATCTGATGCAGAGAGAGCAGTAGTTCCAGGGCAGAGATGATGCCGGAGTTGTCATCGATGACAAGAACTGTATCCATGCTTACGCTCGAGGTGTGAAAGTGTGAACGGGCGCGAGCGCCCGTTCCGGAAGGGGATAGTCTACAGCACTTTATACGCTGCGCGTGGCGGTGGCTGGCGAGATGTTTGCTGCACGAATTGCCGGTACCAGTGCCGCTGCCAGGCTGACGCCAAGCAGACCCAGGGCACAGGTGAGTGTCACCACTAGTGGCAGCGCGGGTTGGTCAAACTCCCGGACCAGGAATCCATTGAAAATCTGTGCTGCGGCAAAGCCGAGCAGAATCCCGGTGGCGGCGATGATCAGGTTTTCCAGCAGGAAGTAACGACCGATAGCGACACGCGTTGCTCCCAGCGCACGCCTCACACCGATCTGCTTCTGGCGCTGGGTGATCCAGAACACCGTCAGCCCCACAACGCCAAGAGCAACGATGAAGGTGAGCAGGATGACAACACTGCTGAGTACCTTGATCATGGTGTTGTCACCGGCGTAGTACTGATCTTTCTGTTCTTGCAGAGTGTCGGCGTTAATCACTCGATTGGGATCGCGCTCGGCCAGTTTCTCCTCGACCAGTTTCAACACCGCGTCGCGCTGCCCCGGTTCTGCACGCACGATGTAGTAGAACCACTGGTCCATTATTGCCGGATAGAAAACACCGCGGCCGGCTACGGATGAGTTGGGCCATGGGCCGAGGTTGCGCTCTACGATGCCGACGATCTCGATGGGATGGTCGTCACCGCCCATGAAGAAGGCGTTGCCGAGGGCATTGCCTTCCGGAAACATCTCATCGGCAAACTTCTGTGTGACGACAGCGACTTTGGGGCGTTCACTGCTGGTGGCGCCTACCTGCATGACCTCCTCGGGTGAAAAGCCGCGGCCAGCGGTCAGCTTCATTCCCAATGCATCGATGAAATGCTCGTCGACGGTGTAGTAGTTGGCACTGGTGGCTCCGACTTCCATATTGGGCGCGTCGTAAAAGCCACTGGCAGAACCGCTGCCGGAAAGCGGCACATGGTTGCTGATGGTGGCGCTGGCGACACCGGGCAGCGAGCGAATCATATCCAGGTCGAGCCGAAATGCCTCGAATTTGTCATAGTCCTCTGGAATCGCCAGGAAGCCGAAGCTATTAATATCTTCCACAGCGACGCCGGTGGGCCGTGAGATTCGCTCGGTGCGCTCGTCGATCACTACCAGGGCGTTGCTGACAATGGCCAGGGTCAGGCCCAGCTGCAGTGCAATCAGCAGGGCGGAGATCTTGTGGCGCCAGAGCGCCGATAAAATGGGTCTCAGTTCCAACATAGTTATTTCCTCTCTGACCTCGCGGCTCACTGGGTCTTCAGGTAGATGGACGGGTTGGTGCGGCTGATGCGCCAGGCCGGGTAAAGGCCCGCCAGGAGGCTGGACAGAACGGCGAGGCCGATGGCGGCAAGCATCATCGTCCAGTCCATGGACGCGACGCGGTCCATATAGCCCATCTGCAGTTGCCGTATCAGGCCGAGGCCCGCCAGCGTCAGCAGGATGCCCGCCAGTCCTCCGGCCAGGCCCACGCAGCCACTCTCCACCAGGTGCTGGCTGAACACCGCGTTGCGGCTTGCGCCCAGAGCCCGTCGTACACCCGCTTCCGGCGCTTTGCGCAGGAACTTGGCCAGCAGCAAAGCCACCGCGTTGACCAGGCACACCATTAAGAAGGCCAGTGACAGCCAGTTGAGCATGCGGTCATCACCGTCCACCACCTCGTTCAGCAGCAGCCACTGGGAGGGGTTGCTGAGCCCGAATTTCAGTGGGCGGGGGAAGCGGCCCTGTGTTTTCTGATCGCGAATATAGCCCGTGAGATAATCCTGATAGCGCTCCACCTGCTCAGCACTGTCCAGCTGGACCCAGTACTGCAGCCACACCATGTCGCTGTTCAGCCGGTCTTCGTAGCTGTTGATCTCCTCGGACTTCCAGCCATTGGTGTTACCCCAGGGGTAGATCTCGAACTGGCGGTGCAGTCCAAACGGCAAGAATATTTCAGCGGAATCATTAAAGTGGCCGTTGTTCAGGTCGTGGACTTTGGGGCTGGGTTGCCAGTGTTCGGTCACACCAACAACGGTGAAGGGAACACCATTAAAGTTGACGGTGCGACCCACACTGTTCTCTCCACCAAACAGTTTTTCATTGGTTTCCTCGGAGAGTACGATCTGCTGCAACGGACTGCTGTCGGCCTCTGCAGCCCAGGTTCCGCCATAAATAAACGGCACATCAAACAGGGCAAAGAAGTCACGGCTGGTAACCCTGGCGTCCGCGATGAAGGGACGTATCTCAGAATCTTCCAGCGTGATGGGGCCGCCCCAGCGATGCATGGCAACCTGGTTGGAGGGGATATCGGAACGCAGCAGGCGTACCGCATCCTGGTAGGTAACCTGCCAGGGCATTTCACTGGGGTTGTCGGCTCCCTCGGTGGCGGACCAGCTGTCCAGCTGCACGGCATAGAGCACCTGGTCTTTTTCCGCCAGTGCATTGCGCGACATCATGTAGTTGAGGGTCAGGGTGGTCATTGCCGCCCCCACACCGACGGCGATCGCGGCCACCATCAGCGCGCTCAGCACCGGTGTCGAGCGCAGGCTGCGGATGGCCAGGGAAAGGTAATATCCAATCATGGCTGCTCTCCCTTATGCGATTTCCGCTGCGGCGGGCGCGGTGGTCCGGTGCAGGTCGGAGACTTGGCCGTCGACGATCTGGATGTTGCGGTGCGCACGGCGGGCAAGGTCCGGGTCGTGCGTCACCATCACGATGGTGGTTCCCCATTCGTTGATGAATTCCAGCAGTTCCATCACCTGGCGGGCCATGAGGGAGTCCAGGTTACCGGTCGGTTCGTCCGCGAGCAGGAAGCGGGGTTCGCCGGCCAGAGCGCGGGCGATAGCGACGCGCTGTTGCTGACCTCCGGAGAGCTGAGCCGGCAGATGCTTGGCACGGGCTGACAGGCCAACCTGCTCGAGAACCTTTTCGATGCGCTTTTTGCGCTCTTTGCCATTGAAGCCACGATAGCGCAGTGGCACATCGATATTGTCGAACAGATTCAGGTCCGGGATCAGGTTAAAGCCCTGAAAAATAAAGCCGATCTTTTCATTGCGAAGGCGTGAGCGCTGGTGATCGTTAAGATTGCTCACGTCCTCGCCATCCAGCCGGTATTCCCCCCCGGTCGGGGTCTCGAGCAGGCCGGCGATATTCAGGAAGGTGGTCTTGCCGGAGCCGCTGGGTCCGGTGACCGAGACAAACTCCCCCTCGTTCACCTCCAGGCTGAAATCCCGCAAGGCGTGGGTTTCGATGGTATCGGTGCGATAACTCTTACGGATGTTGTGCATTTTCAGCATGGTGCTTTCCCTTTTCTCTTAAGTTTGTTCCGGTACTCCGGAGAGCTATGCTTTCCGGTTCAGTTTCAAGTGACTCTGTCGCTGACCTGAGGGGCCTGCTCTTGAGACCCGTTAATGCGGTCTCTCTTCGGATAGTGTGTTGTTTGGTACAGGTGGCTGGTCCCTAAGCACTGGCTTAGGTCCAGCCCCCGCTGGTTATTAATCTTTCAACGCAATCAGCTGCGCACTTTCCAGTTCCTCTGCGGCGGAGATGATGATCTGGTCGCCTTCCTGCAGGCCCGAGACGATCTCCACCTGATTCAGACCCAGCGCGCCGATCTGGATCGGCACCCGCAAGGCCTCGCCCTCTCCATTGAGCTTCCAGGCGTAGCGGCCTCCACTCTGGTCGACGAAGCCACCGCGACGAACCAGCATTACATCGGTGCGGTTTTCCAGCAGGATGCGGGCAGTCAGGCGCAGGTTCTGACGCAGGTTTTGCGGCTGTTGCTCGGTAAAACGCACCCGGGCCTGCACCTGGTTGTTGATGACCTCCGGGGAGATGGCAGTGATTTCGCCGGGGAGCTTGCGACCGCCCAGGTTGATCTCCACCGCCATGGCGAGGCCGAGGTCGTCGGCGTAGTTCTCCGGTACTGCGGCTTCCAGCTCAAAACTGGAGAGATCCACAACGGTCATCAGGGGGGCATTGCGGGCCACGGCGCTGCGCTGGGTCACGGCGAGGCTGCCCACCGTACCGCTGACCGGTGAAGTGATGTGCAGCTCCTTGACCTTGCGCTCCAGTTCCTCCACCTGCAGTTTCTGCTGGGAAAGCTGCAGCTCGAGGGTGCGGGTTTCGAAGGCCAGGGCTTCCTGCTCCAGGGCCGCGTTCTGTTCGGCCTGCTCGTATTCCAGCCGAGCGCGGGCGAGGTCATCGGAAGCCTTCTCGAAATCCAGTTGGGAGATGATCTGCTTTTCCATGGAGAGCTCGGCGCGCTTGAGTTCGCGCTGGGCGGCGACCAGGGTGACCTTGGCCAGATCCGCGCGCTGGCGGTTCTCCAGCTGCTGACGCTTGGCCTGGATCTTCTGCCGCTGCAGTTCCACGTCCAGCTTGTTGAGCAGTGCCCGCTGCTGTGCCAGCTCGCTGTCCAGTTCCGGGCTCTCCACCTCTGCCAGCAGTTGTCCCACCTCCACAGTGTCACCGGCCTTTACGGCAAACTTCACGATGCCCTGCGCCGGGCTGTAGAGGGTAGGGCTGTTGGCTGCCACCATCCGGCCCTGGACCACCAGATCCCGGGTCAGGTCGCCGCGTTCAACCTGGGCGATATTGATCTGGGACAGGGACAGGGTGCCGTCGAACCGGCTGGTGTTCACCCAGCTGTTCACGCCCCAGTACAGGAACACCACAGTCGCGACTGCAGCAGCGGCCAGGCGAATGTTGCGTGGCTTTTTCCAGAGGGGGGTTGCCTGCAGAACCACATCCTGCCCGGAGGTATCTCTGATCATTCTTATTCCGTTCCTTCACTGAACTTGCTTTCCGGGGCGCCCCGCTTGTGTGTGACGCGGCAGCCACCGGATTCGGATGCAGTCCCCGCCGGAATCTACGACGGGTCGCTTTGCCAGAGAGATAGCAAGGGCTGTGCCAGTTTGGGGAGGCGGTGTAACTTATTGAAATTGCTGGTTATTTTGGCTTCCTGGTGCTTTCCCCGGGAATGTCAGGTGTCCGCTTGAGGTGTCCGCTGTCCGTCCGTCCGCGGGCCGGACAGGGCCGGTTTCTTTATGGAGAGAGGGGCTCGTGTTAGAGTGCGCGCCCTTTTTTTGATCAATTGTTGTTCATCCGCACTGGACTCCCTTCACTATGCTGCTGTCTTCGACGAAAGCCGACTGGTTCGGCAACATCCGCCGCGATGTGCTGGCGGGCCTGGTGGTCGCCCTGGCGCTGATCCCCGAGGCCATTGCCTTCTCTATCATCGCCGGGGTCGATCCCCGGGTTGGTCTGTACGCTTCTTTCTGTATCGCGGTGGTGATTGCCTTTGTTGGTGGGCGCCCCGGTATGATTTCCGCGGCCACAGGGGCGATGGCGCTGCTGATGGTCACGCTGGTGAAAGAGCACGGGCTCCAGTACCTGCTGGCAGCCACGCTACTGACCGGTGCACTGCAGATCATCGCTGGCTACATGAAGCTCGGCAGCCTGATGAGTTTTGTCTCGCGGGCAGTGGTGACGGGCTTCGTCAATGCGCTGGCGATCCTGATCTTCATGGCGCAGATGCCGGAGCTGATCGGCGCCGGCTGGCAGGTTTACGCCATGACCGCAGCAGGTCTCGGCATCATCTACCTGTTCCCCTACATCCCGGTGATTGGCAAGGTCATCCCCTCACCACTGGTGTGCATCCTGGCACTGACCGCCGTCGCGGTGGTGATGGGTATCGATATTCGCACCGTGGGTGATATGGGTGATCTGCCGGATACCCTGCCGGTATTCCTGTGGCCCGATGTACCGCTGAATTTCGAGACCCTGCAGATCATTTTCCCCTACTCGGCGGCACTGGCTGTGGTGGGCCTGCTGGAGTCCCTGATGACTGCCACCATCGTTGACGACCTGACCGATACCACCAGCGACAAGAACCGCGAGTGCAAGGGCCAGGGCATTGCCAATATTGCGACCGGTTTCATGGGTGGCATGGCTGGTTGTGCGATGATCGGCCAGTCGGTGATCAACGTGAAATCCGGTGGTCGCGGCCGGCTCTCTACCTTGGTGGCCGGTGTCGGCCTGCTAACGCTGGTGGTGTTCCTCAGTGACTGGGTAGCGGTAATTCCGATGGCGGCACTGGTGGCGGTGATGATCATGGTGTCCATCGGTACCTTCAACTGGGACTCCGTGCGCAACCTCAAGCATTACCCGCTGTCCACCAATATCGTCATGCTGGCCACGGTGGTTGTGGTAGTGTGGACACACAACCTGGCCTATGGTGTATTGGTCGGCGTCTTGCTGGCAGCCCTGTTTTTTGCCAACAAAGTCGGCCACTTCATGTACGTGTCCTCGGAACTGGATGAGGAAAACAGCTGCCGCACCTATCGGGTGGTCGGGCAGGTGTTCTTCAACTCCGCCGACAAGTTCGTGGAGGCGTTCGATTTCAAGGAAGTGGTCGATAAAGTGGTGATCGATCTGAGCCGTGCCCACTTCTGGGATGTGTCCGCCGTGTATGCGCTGGACAAGTCGGTGGTGAAATTCCGTCGCGAGGGCGCCGCAGTGGAACTGGTGGGCCTGAACGAAGCCAGTGAGACTATCGTCGACCGCTTTGGTGTGCACGACAAGCCCGAAGAGATTGAAAGAGTCCTCGGAGGACATTGATGAGCGACAACGACAATAACAATAAATCGTTATCCATTAATGGTGGTGAGCCGGTGGTGCTGACCTGTGTCGATGGCTCCCGCTATACCGGTGCGGTCTGCGATTACGCGGCCTGGATTGCCGCGCGCACCGGCGCCCCGCTCAAGCTCCTGCACAATATCGAGCGCAGCAATGTGCCCGCAGTGGCGGACCTGTCCGGCAGTATTGGCTTTGGTAGCCAGGAGGAGCTGCTGGAAGAGCTGACAGCTCTGGAGCAGCAGCGGGCACAACTGCTGGTGCAGCAGGGCAAATTGATGCTGCAGGCCGCCCGCGAACGGGCGGGCCAGTCCGGTATCGAGCAGGTGGAGACCTGCCAGCGCCATGACAGCCTGCCCGAATCCCTGGTGGAACTGGAAGACCATATCCGCGTGCTGGTGCTCGGTATCCGCGGTGAGGAGCATGGCGAGGATCAGCAGGGGCTGGGCTCGCAGCTGGAAACCGTCGTCCGCTCCCTGCACAAGCCCATCCTGGTGGTGAACCAGGATTTCACGCAGCCTGCGCGGATCATGCTGGCCTATGATGGCAGTGAGGCGGCCCGCAAGGCTCTGCGTATGGTGGCGGACAGCCCGGCATTCCGTGACATCTCCTGTCACCTGGTGTTTGTGGGAGATCCCGAGAAAGCGGAGACCCTGCTGGCAGAAGGCAGTGCGGAGCTGGAAGCGGCCGGTCTCAATGTCACGGCCAACCGCCTGACCGGAAAGACGGTGGAAGCGCTGATCGAATACCAGCGCGAGCACGATATCGATCTCACCGTCATGGGGGCCTTCAGCCACAATCGTCTGCGGGACCTGCTGATGGGCAGTATCACCGCCAAGATGCTGTTGAATACGGAAAAGCCGCTATTGTTGCTGCGTTGAAGTCTCAGCTGACTTTGTCAGATGCACAATGAAAAAGCCGGGCATTGAGCCCGGCTTTTTTGCTTTTTATGCCCTACTGGAGCAATAAGCGCAGCCACTGAGTCTGGCTATCCAGCCAGTCTTTGCTCGCCAAGTGTTTCCTCTGTCTCCTGCCGTGCCTGCGCGACAGTCATGCCCGCTTTTTTGTGCGGTGTCGGCCGACCCTCGAGATCCAGGGCGACGAAAACAATACGCTCCACCTGCAGAATCCGTTCGCGGGTCTGCTTGTTACGCACTTCGCAGTGAACAGTGAGCGAGGTGCGGCCGATATCGACCACTTCAAAGCCGAACTCCACAACGTCACCGCAAAAAGCGGAGCTGACAAAATCAATTTCCGACATCAGTTTGGTGACTACCATTGGGGTACCCATCTGGCAGCCGGCGAAGATCGCGGCCTCCTCGTCAATCCAGGCCAGCAGTTGCCCGCCGAACAGGCGCTGGGCCGGGTTCAGGTCCGCGGGTTTAACAAAGTGACGGGAATAATATTTCATGGGTACCTCTGCCTCTTGCTTGAATGGGTTGCGAGTGAACGGGGCCGCGATCCGTCGCGGCACCCGGCCGGTGGCAAGAATTCACTCACCGGGATAACTGCACTATCCGTGCCACCCGCGATTGGCCACAAAAGGCGGCTTCCAGCTCCGTGAACTATTGGTCGTCTCTGGTCAGCGCACCAGTGTCGGGCTCGCTGCCCCGGCCCGGGGCATTTCCCGGCTCGGCCGTCCGGGTGACTCGGCTGCTTTGGCCTAGGCCCCGGAGATTCTGGACAGCTAGATTTGCCGGCGTCGCCCCTGCCTCTGGACTGACCGGGGATCCCCCGTAGAATGGGCAGCCTGTCGTGACCGGTCGACCACGTCGACAGCCGGGTTGCGGCTACCGGACAACTACGGTGTGCGCGTTGAGGCTAGGCTTGCGCGGCACCCTCTATCCCCAACTGAAAAGGGAGTGAATTCGGCATGATCATTCAGCCAAAAGTGCGCGGCTTTATCTGTACCAACGCCCATCCGCAGGGCTGTGCTGCCAACGTGCGCGAGCAGATCGATTACATCAAGGCGCAATCCCCCATCGACGGCGGCCCCAAAAACGTACTGGTGGTGGGCGCCTCCACCGGTTACGGCCTGGCTTCCCGCATTGCCGCTGCCTTCGGTAGTGGTGCCAACACCCTGGGGGTGTTTTTTGAAAAGCCACCGACCGAGAAGCGCACCGCTTCCGCCGGTTACTACAATGCGGCCGCCTTCGAGGAAGAGGCACACAAGGCCGGACTGTATGCCAAGAGCATCAATGGCGACGCCTTCTCCGATGAGGTGAAAGCCCAGGCCATCGAGATGATCAAACAGGATATGGGCAAAGTAGATTTGGTTGTCTACAGCCTCGCTTCCCCGCGCCGCAAGGATCCGAAGACCGATGAGCTCCACTCGTCGGTGCTGAAGCCGATCGGCAAGTCCTATACCGCCCGCAACCTCAACACCGACAAGCTGGAGATCTCTGATATCACCCTCGAGCCCGCCAATGAGGAAGAGATCGCAGCGACCGTAAAGGTCATGGGTGGTGAGGACTGGGAACTGTGGCTTGATGCCCTGTCTAAGGCCGGCGTGCTGACCGATGACTGCAAGACCGTCGCCTACACCTATATCGGTGAGCAGCTGACCTGGCCGATCTACGGTCACGCCACCATCGGCAAGGCGAAAGAAGACCTGGACCGCGCGGCCAAGGAAATTACCTCCAGCGGTCAGGCAGATGCCCACGTGGCGGTGCTGAAGGCGCTGGTGACCCAGTCCAGTTCCGCAATCCCGGTGATGCCCCTGTACATCTCCCTGGTTTACAAGGTGATGAAGGAAGAAGGCACCCACGAGGGTTGTATCGAACAGCTTTACCGCCTGTATACGGAGGGGCTTTACACCGACAGCCCACGTCTCGACAGCGATAACCGTTATCGCATGGACGACAAGGAGCTGCGCCCGGAGACCCAGGCCAAGATCGAAAAGCTGTGGCCGGAAGTCACCGAGGAAAACCTGTTTGACCTGACCGACTACAAGGGTTACCAGGCGGACTTCCTGAAGCTGTTCGGCTTTGGTGTAGCCGGTGTCGACTACGACGCGGACATCAGCCCGATCGTGGAGGCTAATTTCCAGTAATGGCCCGCAGCCGGGGCGGCATCCGTCGCTCCGGCTTTTCTCCTCCTGAGTTTGCTTTCCCCTCTCTCTTCGCGTACTGCATCCTGCAACTCGTAGCTTTCATCCTGCATAATGCCCTGCATCTTTGAGTGACAGGAGCTTCTCCATGGAATACCGCAAGCTGGGCACCACCGGCCTGGAAGTCAGTGTGATTTGCCTGGGCACCATGACCTACGGCGAACAGAATACTGAGGCGGACGCTTTCGAGCAGCTGGACTACGCGCTGGATCAGGGAGTCAATTTTATTGACTGCGCCGAGATGTACCCGGTACCGCCGCGGGCGGAAACCCAGGGGCGTACCGAGGAATATATCGGCAACTGGCTGGCTGCGCGCGGTAATCGGGACAAGTGCATTCTCGCTACCAAGGTGACCGGTCGGGGGGAATCCAATTCCGGCGTCGGCCATATTCGCGGAGGTCCCCGCCTGAACCGGGAGCAGATTTTTGCCGCTTGCGACGCATCCCTGCAGCGTCTGCGCACGGACTATATCGACCTTTACCAGGTGCACTGGCCCGAGCGGCAGACCAACTTCTTTGGCCGTCTAGGCTACGAGCACGGCAGCGACGACGGTATTGCCATTGCCGAAACGGTCGATGCGCTCGAGGAACTGATCAAAGCGGGCAAAGTGCGCCATATCGGTATTTCCAATGAAACGCCCTGGGGCATGATGGAGTACCTGAAACTGTCGGCGGCACTGGGCAAGCCACGCATCGCCAGCATCCAGAATCCTTACAACCTGCTGAACCGTACCTTTGAGGTTGGCTGCGCGGAAATGGCGATCCGCGAACAGTGCGGACTGCTGGCCTATTCGCCGCTGGCGTTTGGGGCCCTGTCCGGCAAATACCTGGGCGGACAGAAACCGGCGGGCGCGCGCCTGACGTTGTTTGAGCGCTTCCAGCGCTATACCGGCCCGCGGGCGGAGGCAGCGACGACAGAATATGTGCGCTTGGCCCGTGAGGCCGGTCTGGACCCTGCACAGATGGCACTGGCGTTCGTCAATCAGCAGCCCTTCGTGACGTCCAATATCATCGGTGCGACCACCATGGATCAGCTGAAGAGCGATATCGAGAGTGTCTCCCTCAAGCTCGATCAGGCGGTTCTGGATGGCATCGAGGCCATCCATTGCGAGAACCCGAACCCCGCGCCCTGATTAATCAATAAGATCTCGTGCCGGGAGTTGGAATCGGTGCGAGCAGGTTGCCAACCAAAAAGGGCCGCTCCCCGGACTGGAGAGCGGCCCTTTTGTTAGCTGGCGTCAGCCAATCAGAAAGTGTAGGTGGAGGAGAGGTAGGCAAAACGCCCCTGACCGCTGTGGACTGTCGGGGTGAAACCCATGAAGTCCGCATAGTCCATCGGCGGTTCCTCATCCAGCAGGTTGGTAACCCCAAGAGTGACCGTGACTTTGTCAAAGCCGAAGTAGTTCACCGTGGTGTCTACCGTCGTCATCGAGTCAATGTCACTCATGCCGGGCTGCTGCACCGCGGCGTCTTGGGCGAATTCGTCGATAAAGTTGACCGCCAGGCGGGCCGAGATATTGTCGCGATTCCAGTCCATGGCGGCGGTCCAGCGCATTTCCGGCAGTTCGTAATCTCCCGCTTCGCGATTGACGCGAGTACCACCGTCAGCTGCGGGACGCAGCTCCTCGTACTCCAGCATGTAGTTCATCACGTATGAGAACCCGAAGCTGCCATAG
Organism: Microbulbifer aggregans; assembly: GCF_001750105.1. Classification (NCBI taxonomy): domain Bacteria; kingdom Pseudomonadati; phylum Pseudomonadota; class Gammaproteobacteria; order Cellvibrionales; family Microbulbiferaceae; genus Microbulbifer; species Microbulbifer aggregans. The sequence continues at coordinate 180,200 of NZ_CP014143.1, read as the reverse complement.
TCGGTGTCGAGGTTGTAGCGCAGATCCAGATCGATACCGTTGGTGGTCAGGTCGCCCAGGTTCTGGAACGAGTCGTTGATGAGTACGACTTCACCCGGGTCTCCGGCGATGGCGGTGGGACGGCGTACGACCACGACAGGATCGTTGCCCAGGTTGCTGAACACATACTGGGTATCGGAATCGATGATGTTCTCGATATCGTAGTTGTAGTAGTCCAGCGTCAGCACCAGCTGCTCATCGAGATTGACGATCATGCCCAGGTTATAGCTCTCGGATTCCTCCGGTCCGAGATCGGGGTTGCCGGCAAATACCGCGGTATATTCCTGCGGCTCACAGGCCTTGTTGATATTCCCCACCGCCTCACAGCGGACATCGTCCACCAGGTTGGGGGATTCATCAGTGCGGCCAAGGCCGAGTTGTGCCAGTGAAGGCGCGCGGAAAGCGGTGCCCCAGGAGCCGCGGAAGGACAGGTTATCCATGGCGGACCACAGAAATGACACCTTTGGGTCCGTCGTGGTGCCGAAATCGCTGTAGTCCTCGTGGCGAGCGGCAAGCTGGACTTCCAGTGTGTCGAGAACCGGTACCGCCAGCTCGGCGAACACGGCGGTGTTGTCGCGGCTGCCATTGGCCTGGGTGGCCTCGGTGCCAAAGATGTCGCCGCGCAGGAACTGGTCGTCGGGGTTGTCGCTGATGGAGTCCTGACGGTGTTCCGCGCCCAGCGCCAGCATCAGGTCACCACTGGCCATGGCCATGATCGGGCCGGAGAGCTGTACATCGTAGGAGCGGGTGGTGGACTTGCCCACACGGCTGGTCGTCGTTTCGATGTAGGCGAGTGCCTCTGCAGAGTTCGAAGAGGGTTCAAAGGGGTTCCACAGTCCGCTGTCGATTGCCTCCTGCACCCGGCGGGAATTGGGGAATCCATCCACGCCGCGTTCTACGGCATCGCTCTTGATATAGCTGTACGCTGCCTCCCAGTTCCAGCCTCCCAGTTGTCCCTCAAGCCCCATCACGCTGCGGAAGTAATCGGATTCCACTTCCTTGCGGCGGTTGCCGATTTCCACCGTGCGCCGGCGCATGGTCAGGTCTTGCTGATAGAAGGGGCTTGTGGGGACATCGGCAAAGGGGTGATTGGGGTTGTCACCACTCATAAACAGCTCTTCGAAGCTGGGGCTACCCGCTCCTTTGACGGTCGTCTTGGTGTTCTGACCATTGATTTCCGCGAAGGCCTCGATACTGTCGGTGACGGTGTAGCGGCCCAGGTAATTGAAGCTCACGCGCTCGGAAGAGGGAACCATACTCATGAATGGCGCGTAGTCGTAGCGACAAAAATCGCCAACAGTCTCTTCAGGGGCGCAGATGTCGCTGCCGAAAGTGTCGGGGACGCGAGTAGAGGGATCCGATGCGAGTTCAATGGTGCCCGGAATGCCCGCGGAGCTGCGGAAATCGGTGGCAAACGGGTCACCGGGGCGCAGCGCCGCCTGATTGGCGGAGCGGGAGTAGTCCCGGTCGGCGTAAAGGATCTCATCCCGGTTGAAATAATCGAGAATGAACGTGTGACTGCTGTTGTCGGTGACATTGCCCCACACCATGCTGAGGTTGCTCTCGCTACCGCCGCCATCAGCAGTGCCGCCAACTTTGCCTGACAGTTCAACTCCATCGAAGTCATCCCGCAGGATGATATTGATTACCCCGGCGATGGCGTCCGAGCCGTAGGTAGCGGAAGCACCGTCCTTAAGCACATCGACACGTTCAATGGCCGCCAGTGGAATATTGTTGATATCGACGAATGCGGTATCGATATTCTTCGCGAAGGGACTGACCGATACCCGGCGGCCGTTGACGAGAATCAATGTCGAATCCGCACCGAGCCCTCGCAGTGAAACACTCGAACCGCCATTGGCAGTATCGTCACTACTGTTGGCCTGGGTAGAGAAGGTGCCCTGTCCTGATATGGGCAGCTTGCTGAAGAGGCCAATCAGATCGGTGACACCAGTTGCGGCGATGTCGTCCGCACTGAGGCTGGCCACAGGAGAAGGGCCATCCATCTCGGCACGTTTAATGTGGGAGCCGGTAACCTCCACCAGCTCCAACTCCCGCTCTTCGGTGGCCTGCGCCTGCTGTGCTAGGGCCACGGGGGCTTGCCCCATCAGGCAGAGCGCCGAGACACAGAGTGCCAGCGGTGTCTTCTTTGCAAAGAACCTTTCCATAGTTATTTCCTCGTCGATTACGTTATTTTTGGAATTAATTTTTGCCCGTTGAGCGGGATTGAGAATATCAATCTAGTGTCGACGGGCAATACGCGGCGCGGCGTAATGAGGCCCGCGAGCGATTAAGGCTGTGATCCAGATCAAAGTTGGCGCATTAATCATTTCGGGGATCTTGCAGAGAAAAATCGACCGGCTCCTCACAAGCTGGAGGCAAAAGTGCCAGAACCGATGGCTGTAGAGCACCGGTTGAATTGCGGGGGCAAAACCCCAAGGTAAAACCTTAAGCGCCAATATGGTGATGTCCCTGCGACGCAAGCCAGAGTTGCTGGCTGGGGAAAGGCGTCGGTGACGATCACTGCGGCGGGATGTGCCCTCTATAATTGATCGATAGGAGGCGGAAGCAAACCTATGCAACTTTCAGCTGGAGCCGCAATGGATACTTCTACACATCACAACCTGAATGACCTGTTCGCGCAGCTGGGTCTCGCTTCTGAGGACGCTGCCATCGACGAATTTATCGCCCGCCACCACCTGGCCGGCGACCAGAAGCTGGCCCAAGCGCCATTCTGGTCTGACGGGCAGCGCGAGTTTCTGAAGGAGGCGATTCTGGATGACTCGGATTGGTGCGAAGTGGTAGACGAGCTGGATACGTTATTGCGGCACTGATTTGAGTGCCCGATCCCTTCGAACCCCAATCGGCGTAGCAACCAGGGCCTGTTAGCTCGCAAAGCTCATGGCTCGTGGTGCTGCGCTTTGCCTGCCCCTCCTGGCGAGGGCTAGGTGTCATACATGGCTGATGCTGAGCGGGAGCGACGAGAGCACCTGACCGAGGTGGGTCGCCTCGCTGCTGTGGGCGTGGTCGGCCAGCTGCTTACTTTCACCGTCACGCTGTTGCTGGCCCGCCTCCTCGATGCCGAGGCCTTTGAAGCCTACGTGGTTGCTGCCGCATTCTATCTGCTGCTGTTGGCTATCGCTGCGCAGGGGCTGGACAAGTACGCGTTGAGACTGATGCCGGGCAAGTTTGATCGCGGCCAGTGGCAGCTGGCCGCGGATCTGTTCCGCTTTGGCGTCTGCCGCATCCTCGGTGGGGCCCTCATCGTGGGCGCGCTCGCCGCAATTTGGGCGCGCGAGGTGCGCGAGTTCCCTGCGGATACCCTCCATGCGGTTTATCTTTGCTGCCTGTTTGTGCCGGTCGCCGTGCTGGTGAATTTTCTCGCTGCCGTCCTGAGTGCCACCGGCGAATGCGTACGGGCCGCAGTTGCAACTCTGCTGCTGGTACCGCTGGTGGCCCTGGTCCTGGTCGCGCTCGTGGTGTTCCTTCCGCTCGCGTTAACCGGCGTTACGGCCATTGTCTGCTGGGGTGGCGGCTGGTTGGCAGCACTGGTGGCGCTCGGTTACTGGGTACACCGGACCTGGACCGGTTCGCGCCGGGGCTGTGAATCGACGGCGCAGCGGCCCGGCTGGCGGCGCGCATCACTGCCGTTCTGGCTCTATCGCCTGGGTATGGGGGTGGTGGCACAGGTCGCGGTGTTGATGTTGGACTGGCTGCAACCCTCGCCAGCTGCCACAGGCGCTTACGCCGCGGCATTGTCGATGGCCAGCGTGGCGGCAATCCTGGCCGTGGCGACCAACAGGGTGTATGCCCGGGAGCTCTCGGTATTGATGGAATACGGAGACTACCGGGCGGTTAACCGCTATCGCCGGGTGCGGCTGCTGTGGCTGGTGCCGACCCTGGGGCTGTTCCTCGCGATGGTGTTCCTGTTCACCAATCCATTGATGGAACTGTTCCGGCCGGAGTTTGCGGAGGAGGGCGGCACCGCTTTTCGCCTGCTCTCTGTCACCATCGCCACCACAGTGCTGCTCGGTGTGGCCCCGACTTACTTCAAGTACCGCGGGCATAACCTGCTGACTTTCGGCACCCTCGCCGCCTGTGCGCTGCTGCAGGTGGTGTTGCTATGGCTGCTGGTGCCCCGCCTGGAGGCCACTGGTGCCGCTATCGCCTATATGGTGTCGATGTTATTGATGTACGGATCCCTGGCATTACTGGCAGTCCATCAGCTGGCAGAACTGAGGCGTGGCAACCCGGGCCAGGGCTAGCGCAACCGGAAGCGTGGCCAGCGGCGCATCGACGGCCATTTATCCGCTATAATGCGCCGCTTTCTCTCACTCTGGCGGCAATCGTTCCCCTGAATTATGGAAAAACCGCATTTCCGCGCGGCGCTGTTGCATCCGCGTTACTGGCCGACCTGGCTGTTATTTGGTCTCTGGTACCTGGCGGCACAGCTGCCCTACCGCTGGCAGCTGGCGATCGGCCGTGGGCTGGGCCGGGTCATGCTGCGCCTCGCCAGCAGTCGGCGAACCATTGCGGAGCGCAACCTGGCACTGTGCTTTCCGGAAAAATCAGAGGCGGAACGTCATACCTTACTGCGCCAGAATTTTGAGTCCAACGGTATCGCCCTGATGGAAACCGGTATGGCCTGGTTCCGTTCCGGCCGCTGGTTGCGCAAGCGTTTCACGATCGAGGGGCTGGAGTACCTGAAGGAACCGGCGGAGCGGGGCCAGGGTGTGGTGATGCTGGCGATGCACTTCACCACTCTGGAGATCGGTGCTCAGTTCATGTCCCTGAGCCACCCGGTGGATGGCATGTACCGGCCGCACAAAAACCCGGTCTACGACTATATGCAGCGCAAGGGCCGGGAGCGCCACGGCGCCGATTCAGAGGTGTTCCAGCGCAAAGATGTGCGTGGCATGCTGCGGGCACTGAAGCGGGGCCGGGCAGTCTGGTATGCGCCAGATCAGGACTACGGCATCAAACAGGGCGTTTTTGCGCCACTCTTCGGCCAGCAGGCGGCGACTGTGACCGGGACCTCGCGCTTTGCCCGGGTAGGGCGCGCGCAGGTTGTGCCCTACATCGTCACACGGTTGGAAGGTGGCGCTGGCTACCGGGTCAAGGTCTACCCGCCCATTGAGGAAATTCCGTCCGGCGACGAACTGAAAGACGCGGTGCTGGTCAATCAGTTCGTCGAGGCGCGTATGCGTGAGAACCCGGAGCAGTACATGTGGGTGCACCGGCGGTTCAAAACCCGCCCCCCCGGGGAACCGGGGATCTATGACGGGGTGCGCAAGCGCAAGAAAAAGCGCAGAAAGTCGCCCGCTGGGCGTTGAAAAGAGGCACCGGGACGCTCTGGCATCTGCCCCCGGCGCTCAGTAACATACCGGTCTATTTTTGGCGGCGCCGGCTCCCGGCGACAAGCCGCCGGCTGGCCCAACAGTAAGGAGTTAGGATGTTTTCCGGCAGTATGGTGGCCCTGGTTACCCCAATGTTCGCAGACGGCGGCCTGGATTGGGACAGCCTGCACAATCTGGTGGAGTGGCATATCGAGCAGGGGACCAGCGCCATTGTGGCTGTGGGCACTACCGGTGAATCTGCCACTCTGGACGTGAACGAGCACCTGGAAGTCATCCGCCGCGTGGTGGACCAGGTTGCAGGCCGTATTCCGGTGATCGCCGGGACTGGCGCCAACTCCACCACGGAGGCGATCGAGCTGACTGAAACCGCCGCCAAATGCGGTGCCGATGCCTGCCTGCTGGTGACACCCTATTACAACAAACCGACCCAGGAAGGCCTCTACCAGCATTACAAGACGGTGGCCAAGGCGGTTTCCATCCCGCAGATTCTCTACAACGTCCCTGGCCGCACTGCGGTGGATATGCAGCCGGAGACGGTGCGTCGACTGGCCGCCATCGGCAATATCGTTGGTATCAAAGAGGCCACTGGCGATCTGGAGCGTGCGCGGGAACTGATCGAAACGCTGCCCGAGGGATTTGCCATCTATTCTGGTGACGACGCTACGGCCCTCGAGCTGATGCTGGCAGGTGGCCACGGCGATGTGAGCGTGACTGCCAATGTGGCGCCGGCGGCGATGGCGCAGATGTGCGCGGCGGCGTTGCAGGGCGACGCGGAAACCGCGCGGGCCATCGACCAGCGCATCCAGATATTGCACAAAGTGCTGTTTGTGGAGTCCAACCCGATACCGGTAAAGTGGGCGCTGCGGGAAATGGGGCATATCGACGGCGGCATTCGCCTGCCATTGACCAGCCTGTCTCCGGAACATCATGCAACCGTGCGCGAGGCCCTGCGCTCCGCCGGCGTACTCTGATTGCGGCCAGCCGCTGCAGGCGGTGTCGCCAACAAGAATTGGATTTAGGAAAGCAATAATGACAAGACTGACTGCTGGAGCCGCACTCTGTATCGCCGGCCTGACCCTGAGCGGTTGCGGCGTGTTCGGCGACAATGGCTACTTCCGCGATCGGGCCGACGACTACCAGATGGCCAACAGCCTGCCGCCATTGCGGCTGCCTGAGGGAGTGGAAGCCAAAAACCAGGAAGAGCTGTACGAGATTCCCCAGGTAGGTGCTGCCGAACTTGAGCGCGGTGAGTTCGAGGTGCCGCGTCCGCAGGCTCTGGCGGTGAACGCCGGGCTGGAACGGGTGAAGATCCAGAAGCTCGGCAACCGACGCTGGGTGCTGGTCTCCCAACCGCCGGCAGAGGTCTGGCCACAATTGCATTATTTCCTGCGCACGTCAGGCTTGCAGCTGGAGCGTTCCGATGCCACCGCCGGCATCATGGAAACCACCTGGCTCCAGTTCAAGGATTCGCCTGAAACCAAGGACAAGTACCGCCTGCGGGTGGAGTCCGGGGTGCAGCCGGATACCACTGAAATTCATGTCCGCCACCTCTCTGCGCCCGCGGAGATGCCAGCCAGCGCTGCCGTCACCTGGCCAGAGATGTCCAGCAATCCCGAGCGTGAGGGCTGGATGATCGACGAGATGTCCACTGCGCTGGCCGCCGATGCGACCGGTGCGGCCGCCTCACTGGTAGCACAGGCCATTGGTGGTGGTTCCGTCAAGGTGCAGCTGAAAGAGCCTGCAGGCCAGGAGCCCTTTATCACTCTGGCCCTTAGCCGTGACCGCGCTTGGGCAACCGTAGCCCACGCGGTGAACTCCGGCGCTTATCGGATGCACGGAGAAGACGCCGATCTCGGTATTTTCTATGTCACCTATGACGAGGACCGCGAACTCACCGATGAAGAAGAGGACGGTGGCTGGTTCTCCTGGGGCGGTAGTGAAGAAGATGACCTTGCCCGGCAAGCAGAGCAGGTGACCATGCAGCAGGTGATCGCCAATATCCGGATCAAGGAGGGTGTGGAACCCGTACTCTTCTCCAATTTGCCCAGTGCTGGCAGCGCCTCTGAAACCGAAATCCCCGGTTACCTGGTAGTCGTGCGCAGCACCCCGGACCTGGTGGAAGTGCGTATCCGGGATACCGAGGGCCAGCCCCTGAAGCGGGCCAAGGCCTCTGAACTACTGATGGCAATCCGACAGAACCTGATCTGATGACGCTCAGGTTCGCGTCACTCGGCAGCGGCAGTAAAGGTAACGGCACCCTGGTCGCCAGTGGCGACCACTGCCTGCTGGTGGATTGCGGTTTTACCATCAAGGAAACCGAGCGGCGCATGGCGCGGCTCGGGATGTCTCCCGCCGACCTCTCGGCCGTCCTCGTCACTCACGAACACAGTGATCACCTCTCCGGTGTGGCGCCGCTGGCACGTAAATACGGGCTGCCGGTTTACCTCACACCGGGAACTCTTCGTGCCCGGGATATCGGCAAGTTACCGAGTGTTCACCTGATCGAGGGGCACCAGCCCTTCGCAGTCGCGGATATTCAGGTTACCCCGGTGGCTGTGCCCCATGACGCGCGCGAAGCGGCTCAATTCGTATTTCGCAGTCGCGGCAGCAGTCTTGGCCTGCTGACCGACCTGGGTACCGTGACCCCACATGTGGAGAACCACTTCGCCGGTTGTGATGCCCTGGTTCTGGAAGCAAATCACGATCCGCAGATGCTGGCTCAGGGGCCATACCCGCCGTCACTGAAGCGCCGAGTCGGCGGTGCCTACGGTCATCTCAGTAACCAGCAGGCGGCGGGGTTTCTGCAGCGGGTCGGATCCGAACAGCTCCAGCATCTGGTGGTGGCCCATATCAGTGAGAAGAACAATACGGTGGCGCTGGCCCGCGCAGCTCTGGCGGAGGCTGCCGAGCAGGCCGCCAACTGCATCTTCGCCTGCCAGCAGGGCGGGTTTGACTGGCTTAACGTCGAAAAGTAAAGCGAACAACGATTCGTCACAGCACTTTTGCCTCTTGGCGGGAAAAGCGGTAATTCAGATTGCATGATTCCGCGGGCGCGCGGCACCAGTAGGCCGTGTCGGCATAAATAGGATATGACCGTGCTTTTCGAGGGATCTTTGTTAGCGGGGGCGTAATGGAAACGCTACTGATTTACCTGTTCGTGGGTGCTGCGGCCGGAACCATCGCCGGGCTGTTTGGCGTCGGCGGGGGCCTGATTATCGTGCCCGCACTGGTGCTGGTTTTTACCACTCAGGGCGTCGCCCCGGAAATCCTTACCCATATGGCGGTGGCCACCTCCCTGGCGACCATCGTGATCACTTCCATCAGTTCCATTCGCACCCATCACCTCAAGGGTGCCGTCGACTGGAGCATTTTTGCCGTCATGACGCCGGGTATCCTGTTGGGCTCCTGGTTGGGCGGGGTGACTGCTCACTTACTCCCGGGCGCCTGGCTGCAACTGCTGATTGGTTTTTTTGCGCTCGCGATTGCGTTCAAGATGTGGCTGGATGGGTTTCGTCGCGCCCGGCTGCCGGAGGATGGTGGCCGCGTGCCGGGCCGCCCGGCACTCACTGTCGCGGGGGCAACGATCGGCTGGGCGTCCGCCATTTTCGGTATTGGCGGTGGCTCACTCACTGTCCCGTTTCTCAATCGTTGCCGAGTCCGGATGCAGCGCGCGGTGGCTACTTCTGCAGCCTGTGGTCTGCCGATCGCGGTTGCCGGTGCGATCAGTTTCGCGGTCCAGGGCTGGGGAGAACCGCAGCTGCCGGCCTGGAGCACCGGCTATATCTACTGGCCGGCCTTTCTCGGCATCGTCCTGACCAGTGCTTTCTTTGCCCGCTTTGGTGCACTGCTTGCTCACCGGCTCTCCCCGCAGGTGCTGAAAAACTGCTTCGCCGGCCTGCTTTGCATTATCGGTCTGCGGTTTATCTGGCTGAACTTTCACCTGCTTATGTGAGGCCGGTCCGAGTTGGCCTCGCAAGCACTCGTAGAGTGCTTGCGGGAGCCTCGAATACTCAGGCATTCCTCTCACTCCCCTCGCCCCTGTTGCTGTGTTTTTCCAGTGACTCTTCAGGATCTCTCTAGGGGGCTCCCTAGGGTCTCTCTAGGGTCTCTCGAGCTCCAGGATCTTGTTTAATGGGGGGGCTGGTCCCTTGTGCGGACACAAAAAAAGGCCGCTGTCTCCAGCGGCCTTTTGTGCGTAATGGAACGCTTTACGATCCGGTGATTCAGACTGCCTTGGCAGGTGCCTCGGCGGGCTCTACCGGCTCTTTCTCTTCACCGTCACCGTGGGTCTCCCAAGCCTTGGACTTGAGGCTGACCAGTGCGATGACTGCACCGATGCCGATGCTGAAGATCGCAATCTGCAGGTACAGGTTCGGCAGCTCGGAGACGTTGTTCGGGTCGAAGTTACCCGCCAGCAGGCCGGCAATGATGTTGCCGATGGAGTAGGTGAGTACGAACACACCCATCATCTGGCCGGCGAAACGGCGCGGGGACAGCTTGCTCACCGCACTCAGTGCAACCGGGCTCAGGCACAGTTCACCAACAGTGTGCAGGAAGTAAGTGGTTACCAGCCAGTAAGGCGCCACTTTCAGGCCCTCAGCGGCGTACTGAGCAGCGAAGAACATGACGATAAAGCCGGAGGCCATGATGATCAGGCCAATCGCGCACTTCATACCGTAAGACGGGGTGATCATGCGCTTGCCGAGGTTGATCCACAGCGCCGCGAAGAAGGGCGACAGGATGATGATGAACATCGGGTTGACGTTCTGGAACCAGGAAGCGGGGATCTCGAAGGCGCCGATCATGCGGTCGGTGTAGTCACGGCCGAACAGGTTCAGGGAAGAACCCGCCTGCTCGAAGCCGGACCAGAAACAGGCCGATGCCACACAGACCAGGAACAGTGCCCACATCTTCTTCTTCTCGGAACCACTCAGGTTACCGGCAAAGTAGATATAGGCGTAGTAGGCGAAGAAGATCAGGGTAAAGGCCACGGCCACGTACTGGGCGACGACCACCGGGTTGATGGTGATCATTCCGGCCATGGTCAGGGCGGTGATCGCTACTACTGCGGCCACGACGGCCCAGATGGTGCTCCAGGCTTTCTTTTCACCCTGGGCAGTCATCGGGTTTTCCGGCTTCAGGCTGGCATCGCCCAGGTTACCGATGGTCTTGCGGTACTGGATCAGGCCAATGGCCATACCCACGGCGGCGGCGCCGAAGCCCCAGTGCCAGCCGATCTTTTCACCGAAGTAGCCACAGATCATGTAGCCAAGCACGGAACCGATGTTGATACCCATGTAGTAAAGGGCGTAGCCGCTGTCCCGGCGCACATCGTCGGGCTGGTAGAGATGGCCCACCAGCGCACTGATGTTGGGCTTCAGCAGGCCGGTACCGGTGGCAACCAGAATCAGGCCGACAAAGAAAGTGCTGTCGCTGGGAATGGCCAGGACGATATGGCCACACATGATGATGATGCCACCGTACCAGACGGTGCGTTGGCCACCGAGCAGGCGGTCCGCGATCCAGCCACCTGGCAGGCCGAGGAAGTACACCGCACCGGTGTAGAGACCGTAAATGGCGGTTGCCGCAGCAACGGTGAAGGCGAGGCCTTCCTGCTGCAGGCTGGCGGTCATAAACAGCACGAGCAGGGCGCGCATACCGTAGTAGCTCATCCGCTCCCACATCTCGGTAAAGAAGAGGGTGGAGAGCCCTTTGGGATGGCCAAAGAAGCCATCACTGTTCTGATATGTATTCGACGACATAACCTGTATTCCAGTTGTTATAGCTTTAGTCGAGCCTTTTTCGCCCGGTGCAAATGACCCGTATGGGCGGATCTTTCACGCCTGGCTAGCGGAAATGTGAGAGCGGCTGGCCTGCGCCGGCAGCTGCCACAACAAGACCTTGGAGTGTAACAGCTGCGTAATAGGCAGGCGAATGGTTACAAATGAAACGGGGTGATTTGTCGCATTCGGGTTCACAGGGACTGGGTTTAGTGGTAAATCCTGTAAGCAAAGTTGTTTGCAGGGGAATATAACGATGAAAACCCCAATCGCGTCCGTGCTTTTCGCACTTTTGCTCAGTGGTTGTGCCGCGCTGCCATCCCCTGATGCGCCGCTGGATGTATCCGCTCCGCTTTCAGGGACCGCGATTCTGGGTGAGCCTGTTGACCTCGCGCAGCTCCCTGATCGAGACCTGCTTTCTCTCACTCCCGAGATTCGGCAACAGTTGGCCCGGATTGCCCCGCACCGCAGTCCTGACGCCCGCTTGGCCGGCCTGATTCGCGCGTTCGACGAGCAAGCTTTCCATGTGAACTACGAAGCGGACGCGACCCTCACAGCAGCGGAGACCTTTGACCAGCAACGTGGTAATTGCCTGGCCTTTACCCTGATGATGGTCGCGATGGCCCGTGAACTGGGTGCAGATGCATACTTCAATGAAGTGGATGTACCGCCGGTCTGGAGTAGTGAAGAGGAGCAGACCTTCGTCGTCTACCGTCATATCAACATGGTCTCGGAAAACCGGCGCGGGCGGCGGGTCGTCGACTTCAATCTGGAAGCCTATGACCCGCTATACGACCAGCGCCGCCTGGATGACCGGGAGGCGTTTGCGCAGTACTACAGCAACCGCGGGGTAGAGCTGATGCAGGAAGGGGATGTCGAGGGGGCGTTCCTGCACCTGCGCAAGGCAGTCGGCCTGAAGCCCGGCTCCGCCGACCTGTGGGCGAATCTCGGTGCACTCTATAGTCGCGCGGGACACCGGGCAGAGGCCGAGGCCAGCTACCGGCAGGCCCTGTTGTTGAATACTGGCCACCTTGTCTCTATCAGCAATCTGGAGCGGCTGTACCGGGCCGAGGGGAAAATCCAGCTGGCCGATGCCTATGCCGCCCGGGCCCGCTATCACCGCGAAAGAAACCCCTATTTTCTCTATTACCAGGCACGTGAGGCTTACGAGCAGGGTGAATACGAGGTTGCCAAAAAACAAATAAAGCGGGCACTGCGCCAGTACGAGGACGATCACCGCTTTCACTTTTTGATGGGGCTGACGAGTCTGCGGCTGGGGGATGTCGACAAGTCCAGAGAAAGTCTCCGCTTGGCTTTTTCTCTGACCGATACCGACGGCGCTCGCGCGGCTTATTTACGTAAATTACAGTATCTGAAAGATGAGGGGCTGGCATCGCAATGATATAGCGACGCCTATTGCATTAGGTGCTGAAAAGCCGGGAAACCGGTTTGCAGGCGGTTGTCCGCCAGTGTTTCAGAAAAGAGCTTTGTGCGTGATAGTCGATCCAGTTCTTGGGTCAAGGCCTCTAGGTCGTGATTTCTTACGCGGCAACAGCGCACGTAGTCGGTCAGCACAGACCGCAGAGAAATCCCATCTTTTCTCAACTGCTTGTCTACATCGAGAAAATACACCGCACCGCCCCAGTACATGGTGGGGTACTCGGAGTTCTCTCGCAGTCGCAGCGCTGCCTCCGCAAACGGTCGGTCGTCATAGCGGTAGCGCCGTGCGGCGCGCTCCACGCGTACCCGATAGCGGGCCTGCACCTGCTCCGCGCTCAACACGCCCATCTGCTGCATGATCTGGAACTGCATATAACTGGCAAAGCCCTCAGCAAACCATGCGTGCTGTCGGCCGAGGTAGGGGATAAGGAGGTGGCTGAGTTCGTGAGGTGCGGTCCAGTCGTCGAGAAATGCCTGCAGCGGGTAATCCGGATCCACATAGAAATTGACTCCCTGGATGCCAGAGCGGCGGGTATTGGCCCAGGGAACAGGTTCCCGCTGGCTTTGCCGGCGATAGAAAAAGATATGCAGGTCGAACGGGAAGGGGGCCACATGCTGTTCCACGGCCGCAGTGGTTTCACTGACCCAGCGCGTGAGCTTGGTTTTTTCCTCAGCTGTGAATGCATCCTTCCAGTGCCAGACGATTTCTGCCCTCGCGGGTGAGGTGACCAGGCAGAACAGCAACAGCCAGAGTGAGTGACGACTTCCGAATAGCAACCGATGGATCAGGGGTCTGGTGTTTCTTGCGGACACGGAGTACCTCCGCAGTAGTGTGTGCTTACGTACACAAGTTAGCGGAAAGCCCGGCGGAGACAAATTCAGACACAAAAAAAGGGGCGCCAGTGGCGCCCCCTTCTCTCAGCTTCGTTCGAAGCACCGTTGCTTAGAACTGGTAAGAGAAACCAGCCCAGGCGTAACGGCCTTTGAAGTCGTAGCTGCTGTTCCAGTCGCCGTAACCGGAAGTGTCTTCCGGCTCTTCGTCTGTCACATTGTCGATACCAGCAGAGAGGCGCATGGCATCGTTCACGTCCCAGCCTGCTTTCAGGTTCAGGTAGGTCATGGCGTCAACCGGCTTGTAGGCGCTCTCACCATCGCTCAGGTACTGAACTTCAGCACCGGCTTCCCAGTCGTTGCCGTACCACATGGCGCTGGCCAGGCCGCGCCAGTCTACGTACAGGCCACCGGTGGTGCCGACGTAGTTGACGTAGTCAGACTCGGTGCCGGACTGCTCGTTGTACTCCATGTACTCCAGCAGGTGGGTTGCCTGGGCGCGCAGGGCCAGCTGGCCGGCGTCGAAGTAGAAGTTCTTGGTTACGTCCATATCGATACCGCGGGTGTCGATCTGGCCGATGTTCATCTTCGCGCCTTCCAGCTTCACGATCTGGTTGCCGGCACCGCGGGTCACGAACTGACACGCGCTGGCAACGCCGTCACGGAAGCAGTCATCCAGGATGCGCTGCAGGTCCGGAGAGGTGATCGCGTCTTCCACCTGGATGTCGAAGTAATCCAGGGTGATGGACAGGTCTTCAACGAAGGCAGGAGTCCAGACTACGCCAGCAGTGAAGGTCTTGGCCTCTTCAGGCTGGAGGTCTTCGTTGCCGCCGATGTTGGTCGGAACCTGGTTGCCCGCCTGGGCGAAGCCCGGGTTTACCATGTCACAGTTAGCGCCCTGACCTTGAGTGTTGGACGCAGTGGTGTCACACGGGTCGATCAGGAACTCATAGCTCTGCGCGGAGCCGCTGAACAGTTCGTAGACACCCGGTGCACGGAAAGCGGTGGAGATGCTGGTGCGGAAGCGCAGATCTTCGATCGGCGCGTAAACCAGTCCCAGCTTGCCAGTGCTCTGGCCACCGAAGGTGCTGAAGTCGGAGTAGCGTACTGCCACGTCAGCAGACAGCTCTTCAGCAAACTTGGCGCCTTCCAGGATCGGCAGGTTGAATTCCGCGAACACTTCGGCCACGTCGTATTCACCGCCGGTAGCATCCTGCTGGTTGCCGAAGGTCTCGCCGCTCTGGGTCTCGGGGCTCGGGTTGAACTCACCGGATTCCTCGCGGTATTCGATACCGGTCGCGAAGCCCAGTGCGCCGCCCTGGAACTGGATAGACTCGATATCGCCGGACAGGGACGCGCCCAGGTTCACCAGCTCGTACTCGTTGTCTTCCAGGTCATCGTACTTGAAGTACTCGATGATCTCCGGGCTCATACCACCGGCGAACTGGTAGTCCAGACCGGCTTCACCGCTGAAGATCTCGTCCAGGCGGGTCTTGTTGTAGGAATTGGAAGTGGAGTTCTCACCTTCGTTGCGGCCGTAGCTCGCGAAGGTGTCCCAGCTCCAGCCGTTGGCCAGATCACCACGCAGGCCACCAGCGACACGGAAGGTATCGGTGGTCTGTTCGTAGTCACGAGTGCCGCCGTCAACCGGACGCACACGGAAATCGTTGAAGCCCGCTACCCAGCTGTCACCGGGGAAGGGATTGACGGAGTCTTCCGGATCACTGCCCGCGGCAACCCACGCATCATAGGCTTCCTGCCACTTGGCCTGCAGTTCGCTCTGAATTTCCGCCGGCAGGTGCTGCTCGGGGTTCAGCGCGAAACCATTACCAGAGTACATCGGCTGCGCAGCCAGCTGCTGGTTGGTGGTCTTGTTGGTGTAGCTGAACTCACCGAATGCCTCGACCGCGTCGGTCAGGGAGTAGGTGCCGGACAGGTTGACGCTGGTGCGCTCCATCGCGCCGGACAGCCACATGTGCTGGCCGATGTCATAGGCGGCATACGGGTTCAGGGAGACACCATCTTCGCCCACGGCAAAGTTACCGTAGTTGGTGAGGATGTTGCCATTCGGGGACATGGAGCTGAACAGGCCAGCCCACTCGCGATCGTTGTAGGTGATCTCGTCGCGAACACTGTGCGTCACGTTACCGATGAAGTTGCCGCGGGCGCCTTCATTACCGAAGGTGAAAGACACTTCACCGTTCTCGCCGCCACCTTCGGTGGTAGCACCGGTACGGGCGTTGACACGCAGACCCTCGAAGGAGTCCTTCATCACCACGTTGATAACGCCGGCTACAGCGTCGGAACCGTAAACGGCGGAAGCGCCGTCAGTCAGAACCTCGATACGGTCGATCATGTCTACCGGAATATTGTTCATATCCACAGCAGAGCTGACGCCGGAGGCGGAGGAAACAAAACGACGACCGTTGACCAGCACCAGAGTGCGGGCGGAGCCAAGGTTGCGCAGGTCAACGAATGACAGGCCCTGGCCACCGTTGTTGTCGTTGGAGTTGATGCCGGTGGTGCCCATGGAAGGCAGGTCGTTCAGCAGCTCGTCGATGGTGCCAACACCGGAGCGCTGGATAGCCTCGGAATCGACGATGGTGATGGGACCAGTGGTGGACAGCGGATCCCGGGCAATGCGGGAACCGGTCACGATCACTTCTTCAACGGCCGGACCGGGAACAGCGTCCTGGGCCACCACGCCGGTAGCGGCGATGGTACCGAGAGCGGCAATGGCTACGCTCAGCTTGGTCTTAATCATATTGCATCCTTCTTATGTACTTTGGGGGTACTAACAATGCGTTTATCTTTATGCGGCATTTTTAGCGCAGCGTGACTTTAGTGCATCAAAAATGATTAGTGAACTAACCTGTCACAATGACATATTGTGTCGATTGTAAATATCGGTTATCGGATAACCATGCCGGCTAAAAAGTGATCTGGAGAGGTGCGGGATGTCACTTCAATAAAATTATTGTTATGACAAGTTTGTGAAAATATGGGTTATTCCGGGATGAAATTTCTTTTTCTATGGATTTGATGCCGATCATCGAAATGATCAAAAAACAAACATTTCTGGAGGTTGGAGAAGAATAAGGAGGGGGATCAGGCGCTCGCTGGCCGTCTCTATGGTTAGGACATGGCAAGAGCAAGCATGTTCCAACACGCAGGCATGTGGACGAAATTCACTGCGCTAGCAGTGCGGCAGTGCTCTCGAGTGCATCGCGAAATGTAAGCCCTGCGGCCACGAACATCTAAGCCAGGCTCTGCTTAACCCCGTCGAGAAACAACTGAACCGACAGCATTACCAGTACCATCCCCATCAGGCGCTCTACCGCAATCAATCCCCGGTTCCCTAGCAGGCGGGCCAGAGGCGCGGACATCAGGAGAATCACGGCGGAAACCCCCCAGGCTCCCAGCAAGGCGAGCGTCCAGTCCAGCAGGCGTTCCCCCTCGCTGTTGGTCATCAGCATCAGGATCGCCATTGTCGAAGGTCCTGCCACCAGAGGCACCGCCAATGGCACGAAAAATGGCTCACCTTCAAGCCGCTCCCCCATGATGCCGCCCGGTATCGGAAAAACCATGCGGATGGCAATCAGGAACAGGATGATCGCACCGGCAATGCGAATGGCCTCCTGGGAGAGACCCAGCCAGGCAAGCAGGAATCTGCCGCCATACAGGAATACCAGCAGTACGATCAGCGCGAAGATCAGCTCGCGCATGATGACGTAGAGCTGGCGCCGTTGAGGAACATTCTTTAGTGCTGCCAGGAAAACGGGAATGTTTCCCAATGGGTCCATAACAAAGAGGAGAGTCAGGAATGCGGTCAGTGTATCCATATCAGTTCTTCATCAGGTGGTGGGGCGCATGTGCCAGCAACAAGATTGCGTAAAGTGCCGCATGTTAGACCGCACTGGCCGCTGACGCGCCAAATTGCACTATCGCTCACTCCCGAGCGGTACACTTGTCTGGAGCCACCGGTCTTTCTGGATTCAGGTGTCCTGGATGCGGTACATGCCAATCGCTGCTTCTTACCTTCACCTGTCAAACCGGGCCTGGGTTTGCTCGTGGCACGCTTCCGCCAGCAAGAGTGGGATTACTTGTCTGTGATTGTAGAACCTCGCACGAATAACGGGGGCAAGGTCAAGTGCTGTTGTTATATCCGTCTCTGGTAAACGCGATGTCTACACAGAATAAGAAGTAGATTGCCCGATGGCTCAAGTTTGGTTGCGGTCATGGAACCATCCGCTGATCGCCAGGCGCACTCGCGGCGCAAACGGGGCGATCGCGGTAACAGAATGGACATGCTTCACGTCGAACAAGCACAGGCTGTTGAATTCAGGAGACCAGGATTCACGTGTGGTGCCACTGTCATGAAAAAACTGAAGTAAGCCGCCCCAGTCAGGGTGCCATTGCTCGCTCAGGTTGATGACAAACGCAACACGCCTGCTTTCACTGGTGACATCATCCCGGTGCCGGGTGAGAAAGTCTCCCGGTGCGAAAGAAGTGATTTGCGCCGAGGTGGACGTCAGGGTGGGAATGCCGGTGACCGCTCTCACGGTTTTCAGTAACT
Organism: Microbulbifer aggregans; assembly: GCF_001750105.1. Classification (NCBI taxonomy): domain Bacteria; kingdom Pseudomonadati; phylum Pseudomonadota; class Gammaproteobacteria; order Cellvibrionales; family Microbulbiferaceae; genus Microbulbifer; species Microbulbifer aggregans. Next base: position 162,177 of record NZ_CP014143.1, on the reverse strand, counting down.
GGTCACTATTGAGCCATGCAAAAAGGGAGTCGAGGGGCGCGGGTGTCTGTTTGTCGAGGCCACAGCGCCCATACCAGAAACCGACCCCACGAGCGGCCATGGTGTAGACATTGCGCACCAGCTGCTGGCGCTCTGCAGGCGGGAGGGAGGAGAACTCCTCCTTGGATAACTCCCTGTTGTGGCCCTCCGCAATATGCGCCTGTCGAAATCGGGCGTTACCAGTAATCATCTGCGCCATCTCAGTCGCTGCGGCGGGTGTGAGAAATTGATATATACGGCAACGGGAATCCCGCTGATATTCTTCCGCCCAGCTGGCGGTATCCAACTCTGAACTGATCTGATACGACATTGCCCTGAGTGCCCCCTATTTTTTGTAATTAGCGTCCGAGGTTGATTGGTTGGATGCGGTTTTCAGTTCAGTCAGGAGATCTGTCGCCACCTTCCTGTATTGTTGCCACTTGCCGGCTTCGGACTTTCTGATTGGCTTGCGCACTTGGAGTTCACTAAAAGTGAAGGCCTGGGGGGAATCTGACCGGGCCTCGAGATAGCACTCTTGCCACGGATAGCCCAAAAATTCGAAGAGCTGCCGGGCGGAATCGGTGGGGGTCTCGAGGAAGCGATCAAAATCCAGGTTATAGGTCTGATCTGGAAAAGCTTCGGCCCAGTAATCCATCAGTGCATTGCAGTGGTAGTAAAAATGCGCGAGATCTCCAGGGTCGCACGCATAGCTATGTCCTTCTGGAAAAGGTTTGGCATAGATTGACATGCATACGTCAAAGGGGGCACGTCGTAATTGTACGATTCGGGCCTGGGGGAACATCGACAGGATCATGCCCACGTACAGGAAGTTATGCGGCATCTTATCTGCGAGATCTCTTTTCTCGGTTCCGGCCCCGGCGCGCCGCAGGTATTCTATCGCTAGCTCATTCCAGTCATCCTCTTTGAGCTGATGCAAGAGTTTCTCCGGCATGTGTCCCAGGCGTTGCTGCAGTTGGGCGTAGACGAAGGGCAGTGCTTCGCTTTCACCGATGCATTGCAATTCTCCCGAAGCATCCAGCAGGCGGTGGATCACCGTCGTTCCGGAGCGGGGCATGCCGACAATGAAAACAGGCCTGTGTGAGTCGGTGGATACCTTTGGTGCGAGGTTTCCGCTAAAGACTTGCCGGGCGGTAGTCAGCAGCTCTTCCATCGTGTGTCTGTTGTACAGGGCCCCAGACTCCCTCAGCAAAGTCGACTTGGTCTGATTTGCAGCGCGAATCTGTGCATATGCTGTACTGTAGTCGCCGGCTTTGGCATGAAGTTCGGCCAGCGCAAACTGGGCCAGCTCTAGATCGTGTGGTGCCATCGACGCACCAGAGATCGCCTGCGCCAACCGCTCAATCAACACAGCATCTACGGATGCAGCCTCTGTCAGCTCGGCGACAATGCTCCAGGCGCTGCCCAAGCCAGGGCTCAGCACAAGGGCGGCATGTGCCCGCTCCAGTGCCTTGCCATAGTCACCGGAAAGCCTGGCAATCTTTGCCTCCAGCAGGCGAGATTCTGCACTGTCCTCTCCCATTGCCAGAGCCTTCTCAAGGTGTCTCTGACTATCCGCCACATTGTGACCCATAAGCAGCAGGTCAGAAAATTTCACAAAGTCGGCGGCGGTGGGATCGCTCAGCTGCATATAGCGGCTGTAAGCTTCGATCGCCGTTTTGAATTCCCGGAACTCAGCGGCAACCAGGGAGAGCTCTTTTGCGATGGTGGGGCTATTCGGAATACTGGCAAACAACTTGCGGTATATGGGAAGTGCCTTGCCAATTTGTCCCAGACGGAAATGCGATAGCCCAAGGTAATAGAAGCTCTGAGCATCCATCGGCTCCACCTTTTGCAAGGTGTCGACGGCCTGCGAAAAAGCACCGGTGGCAACCCACTCTGCTGCAATAAGCTTGAGCTGGCCTTGGGTGGCATCGGCCCTCTGCGCGATTGGCGTGAGCAATTCCTGGGCATGCTGGGCGCGCCCCTCGAGCCTGGCGATATGTGCCTCCAGGATGCGGCCGTCGATATGGTCCGGGGCTTGCCGGAGCAACTCCTCTGTCTGGCGTCGCGCCGCTTGAACTTGTCCACGACGGAGATAGACCTCGGCCAGCAGCTGCCGTGTTTGGATCACGCGGGATTGATCAACCTGGCTGGTGCCAACACTGCCTTTAGGTTTGAGGCTGTCTTCCAGTATTTCGCACGCCAAGGCAAGATCGCCCCTGCGTATGGCCTCCTGAGCTGTGTGAATGGGAGTGAGTTGATTCATGCGGATAGGGCTTCTCTGGTAAGATTGGCGAAGTTCTTTTGCTTTGGGTTTCGCCGGAGAAATCCGTTCTCGGGAATATAATTTTTTTAGTTTTTAGTTCCGGCTGGTTATCGCCGAGGGGTTGGCAATGTATCACATTTCACGGGGGCTGGACATTGAGCCATACCGGGCAGAATTTGTCGCGGAGGGCGTTGTTCAGGTTGCAGATTTCTTGCAGGAACAATCTGCCGAAGCATTGCATGCACTGCTTGCGTCCCAGCCCGAATGGAACCTTGCGTTCAATAAAAACGGTGAACATGTCGATCTGAGTTACCGGGATTACTCTGGCTGGACGGAACAGCAGAAAGCTACCCTCTCTCAGGTGGTTTGGGCGCAGGCGGAGAGTGAATTCCAGTACTACTACAAGACGATTCCTATCTACGATATCTACACTCGCAAGCTGTTGCCGGATAGCGAGCTGAACAAAGTTTATGAGCTGGTCAATAGCCGCGCTTTCCTGGATGCCATGCGTAGTCTGGTAGGCGATGACTCGATTGCTTTCGCCGATGTCCAGGCTACCAGTTACGAACGGGGGCACTTCCTAAAAGAGCACGATGACGATGTTCAGGGCAAGAACCGGGTAGCCGCCTATGTGCTGAATCTCACCAAGGATTGGCGGGCAGACTGGGGAGGCCTGTTCCATGTATTTGACAGCAGCGGCAGTATCGCCAGGAGTCTGGTGCCGGCGTTTAACGCCATCAATGTATTCAAGGTGCCCAGAAAGCATTCCGTTGCCTATGTGACGCCGTTTGCTGCTGGTAGCCGTCTCTCTATTACTGGCTGGTTGCGGCGGGGCACGCCCGGAGATTAATTGGCTCTGGGGTTCGGCTGATTTAGGCTCAGTGCGGTGTTCGACGATCAGTCGTTGGCCGGCACCACGTCGAACGGTGCCGTGATTCGCTCTTGATTCTCCGCTTCTGCCAATGGAATGGTGCCGTGCCAGGTGAACGAAGGAAACAGCACCAGCATACCCGGCTCAGGTTTCAGGCTCTTTTCGATGGTGTCGGTCTTGCCGAGCTCGTAGGGAGACTGTCCGAAATAGATATCGCCTCCCTGCATTTTATCGCCTGTTACCCTCGGCGGAACGCTTACATAGAATGCTGAGCTGATCCACCCCTGGGGATGCACATGGCTGACGTGGTGGCCGCCGCCTTTCAGCAGCACCGACCAAGAGCCGGAAAAACGAAAACTAGCGGACTTTCGTCCCAGCAGGGGGTGTGCTACGTCTGCCGGCATGGCAGCAATGTATTCGCTGACCACTTCTGTAAGGCTCTCGCGAAGGGCCTGGATAATGGGGTCGCGTTTGTACAGCAGGCGCCCGGGTGTTTGCACCCCTGCACGAACAGACTGGTTGAGTGGTTGTGTCTTGAGGTTGTGCATCAGCAGCAATGTTGCCCGTAATTCCCCGAGGAACTCACTTCGGCTGCTGAATCCGACCGGTGTGGGAATTTCAAAAGCCCGCACAAAATCATTGCCTCTGGTGAGCCAATGGTAGCGCTCGTCGCCAAGCATTTTCCAGCAGGTTCCGCGGAGGGCCCACAAGAGCTGGTCTTCCGGAGCCCGTTCCAGATTGTCGGCGATCTGCGCTTCACAGCGCTCGAATTGTCCCGCTCGGATCAATGCAATAAAGAACTGCTTGGCGACGCTCAATTCCGGGTAGCCGGTAAAGGCGCGCTCATACAGTGGCAGGGCCTCGCTCGAGTTGCCACGCTCCTCCGCTATACGGCCTCGCAAGAAAGAAATACGCGGATCTGTAGAGGCCTTCCAGCCGGAGTCCAGGTGTTGCGCAGCTTCATCGAGACGCTTCGCTGCCAGCAGATCCTCTACCTGTGCGATCGCGACCCGGATATCCGAGCGCTGATTGTGCGGAATTTGGCGATAGCTCTCCCCAAAGGCGGCCTGTTTGCCCCGCTGCCAGTAAATTTCATTCAGCGTGCGGTGGGCATCCAGATACAGTGGGCTGTTGGTCAGCAGCTCAGTCAGGTTTTGTTCCGCTTTTTCGTAGTCACCGAGGTTCAGTAGCGTAAGGGCACGTGCATACTGAATATCAGCGGAATCCGGGCGCAGACGCAACGCCCGTTCCAGCAGGGACAGGGCCTCATCATTTAACTCCAGCGCCGAGCAGGTCAGGGCCTTGCCATAAATGGCAGTGACATGCTCCGGTTTTAGGGATAGCGCCTGGTCAAAATAGTTCAGTGCATCTTCAGGCTGGTCTTTTTTCCGGTAGATATTGCCGAGTAGAGTGAGGATTGCCGGGTCATCCGCCGCAAGTTGCCGGGCCTTCCCTGCGTGCTCAAGCGCAGGCTCCAGATCTCCCAATTCATATTCCAGGATGGCGAGGTTGCGCCAGGCGTCCTGAAACTTGGGGGCTATATCGATTGCGTGCCGGTAGTGCAATCTGGCCTGAGAGTTATCGCCAGCGCTTTTCAGGAAGTTGGCAAAATTGTTGTGTACCTCAGGTTGATCAAAGTTGATCTCCAGGGCTCGAGTGAAACAGGTTCTGGCCTGTTGGTGGTTGGCCACAGACGCGTAGGCCAGGGCAGACAGGTGCAGAACATTGGTGTCATGCTGATTGTGCGCCGCAAGTTGCTGCAGATAGGGGAGGGCGCGGGCAGCCTGGCCAGTGTTGATCAGTTGGAAAAGCTGGGCAAGGGTCTGAGGGGTGACTTGGAGCTTGTTCATGTTTACAGCTATTTTTTCTCCGATACCTGAAAGAGAAACGGCGAGCTAAGCTCGCCGTTTCCTTACCTCAACTCACTACAGGTTCAATCTTACTCAAACCGGTAGCTTGCGCTCAAGAAGTAGCGCGGACCAAGCAGGTCGTAAGTCGACGGGAAGGTGTTGGCCTGCTCCTGGGCGTCGCCGAGCGGAGTCGGTTCGGTGTCCAGGGCATTCTTCACGCCGAAGTTCAGGTCCAGGTTCTCGGTCATGGCGTAACCAAGGCTCAGATCCAGATAGGTTTCTGCATCCAGAGTCGGTACCACCAGATCGGAAGCCGCTACGCCATTGTTCTCGATCACGTCGTCTTCGGTTTCACCCAGGTAGCGAACCAGTGCGGACAGGGTCAGATCACCGCTGGTCCAGGTGATACGGCTGTTCCAGTTGAACTCCTGACGGGGAGAACCACAGGTATTACCGAATACGCCGGCACAGGTGTTGACGCGCTCGGGCAGGTCGGCAATCGGAGTCTCGTCGTAGTCCAGCAGGTAGGTGCTGTTGAAGGCGAGGCTCAGGTAAGAGCCACCATCAATACCGAAGTCCAGATCGGTGCCGTAGTTGACGTTGAAGTCAATACCGTTGGTTTCGATCAGGCCAATGTTTTCGTTCAGTACATTAACGATTTGAACGTTGCCGTCTCCGCGGCGGGAAATGGCCTGACAGAACGGAGAGTTGATGTCCTTCACAACGTTGTAGCACAGGTCCAGAACGTTGTTTACACCACCACCCAGTACGTCAATGGCGTCTTCGATTTCGATGCTGTAGTAGTCAACAGCAATATCGAGGCCTTCCATCGGCTGAGCGACAATACCGAAGGTAAAGGTGTTGGAAGTCTCTTCCTTCAGATCCGGGTTACCACCGAACAGGCCTTCTATCTGGCTGTTGGCCTGAGTGAAGCTGCCGGCAGTAACACCAGTAGCGGAACACAGTGCGGTATCGGTATCAGAAGTTACGTTGCCGGCGGCACAGGGGTCGTCAGCAGACGGGAAGCCGTTGGACTGGCCCAGGAACAGCTCAGATACGTTGGGCGCACGTACGGCCTGCTGGAAACCAGCGCGGATCTTCAGCATATCGATCGGCGCATAGTTCAGGGCAGTCGCGTAGGAGCTAACACCACCGATGTTGGAGTAGTCGGAGTAACGAGCCGCAGCCCAGAAGTCCAGACTCTCGACGCCAGGCTTGCCAGATACCAGCGGTACGTTGATCTCAGAGAATACTTCCTGAGCATCGTAGCCACCAACGGTCTCTTTACCGGCGTTGAAGCCGAGAACGTCACCGGCGGACAGGAAGGAGTCCGGGCGGTAGGTGGATTCATCGTTGCGGTATTCCAGGCCAAATACCACGGCGACCGCTTCGTCAGCAGACGGCAGGGTGGCCAGGGAGCCGGACATGCTCGCGGAGAGAACTTCCTGAGTAATGCTGGTCACGTTGGTTGCGCCGACGTTAATAAAGTCGATCGCTTCCTGTGAAATGTTGCCAGCACCCCAGATGTTCAGTGGCGCACAGCCGTTGGATGTGTCCTGACAGGCGGTGCCAGCGTCATTGACCAGGATGGCCTGACGGAAGCGGGACGCAGCCACGTCGTTGTTCAGCAGGTTGGTGTTTTCCAGGTTGCTGTAGCTGTAGTAGGTGTCGAACGACCAGTTGTCGTTGATATCGCCGCGGAAGCCGCTGAGGATGCGGAAGCCGTCACGAGTATCCAGGGACTGGCGGGAACCGTTTTCTACCATACGGCGACCGACGAACAGGTCTACCGGGGTGCTCGCATCAACGCCGGCAGCTACGTTCATATCGCGCAGAGTCTGCTGGAAAGCATCATCGAAGAACGGAGTGTTCGGGTTCACGGACACAGTAGTGAAGGCCGGAGTCGGGGCCAGTTCCTGCGGTACTTCGTTGTGAGAGAAGGCCATCTCACCGTATGCAGTCACTTTATCGCTGATGTCGTAGTGCGCGAACGAGCTGATCAGGAAACGTTCCTGCGGCAGCTGCAGGTAGTTGTCCGGCGCATAGTTGAAGCGGTCGGCCGGATCCATCCATTCACGGGAGGTGCCGTCTGAATTGAAGGTAGTGCCGGTATCGAACACCAGGGTGCCCGGAACACCAGAGGAACCACCGGCAACCAGCTGGCCGCCGCTCTCGGTCAGAGCAACGTTAGAGAAGTCGCGGTCGCCCTGCATTACTGCTTCACGCTCGGACCAGGATGCGTAGACAGTGGCGTTACCACGACCGTCGGCAAAGTTTCCACCCATGGTCAGGTCGATGTTGGACTTGGCGCCATCACCTTCGCCGGTGACGTCGTACAGGCTGGTGATCTGAACGCCTTCAAAGTCGTCGACCAACTGGAAGTTAACAACACCAGCCAGAGCGTCGGAACCGTATACCGCGGAAGCACCGCCGGTTACTACGTCAACACTCTTGATCAGGGTGCCGGGAACGGTGTTCAGGTCGACAATGCCGGTCTGGGTGGCCGGGATGTAGCGACGGCCGTTTACCAGTACCACAGTGCGGTAGGAGCCGAGGCCGCGCAGGTCAACGCGCGCAGTACCGTCACCCGGGTTGTTGGAGCTCGGGCCAAAGCTGGGCAGGGTCTGCGGGAGTTCCGCCAGCTTCTGCTCAACGTTCAGGTTGCCCGAAATTTTGAATTCTTCTGCGCCGATAGAGGTTAGCGGGGTTACTGATTCCAGGTCCTGACGCTTGATACGGGAACCGGTTACGACAACCTCTTCCACCAATTGTGCGTCTTGCTGCGCAAAGGCGGGCATGGCAGGAACCATGACTGCGGCTGCGGTCAGGCTGATAGCGCCTTTCACAGCTACGGACAGGAGGTTCTTTTTCATTGTAAATCCTCTCTTGATCGTTGGACTTATAGTGTGTTGCCCACGCGGGCGATGATTGGAAGCGGCTACCCCCAAGCGGCCACTTCCCTCCCAACAGAGCTATAACGTGTGGCTCAAAATTCGCCTCAACAAAAAAATCAAGTAAATTTTCACAAAAATAACAATATACAGTTCGTGACATATTGTCAGGTTCGGGGGGTGGAGAGGTGGGCCTTTAGGGCGTGTCATTGATAGTCATGAAAGTAATAAAAAGTCGCCATTTCGGCGGGGCGGAGGCTTTCCGTGCCTTGGGCTTTCTTTTCTTTTTTAGGCTGAGGGGACGGGCTCCAACAAAAAGTAGTGAGAGCACTCATATAGAGTAGTGATCAGGGAAAGATTGCCATCGGCATTAGTGATCGGGCTATCACTGGAGGACTTAAGAGCTACGTACGATAGCTGGCCGGATGACACCTCTGGAATTCTGGTGCAGACACCCTTGCGACTCTCATCAATGAGGGGGTAAGGCAGCTTTGAGTGCGATCTGGCGTTGCCTCACACGGTGATCGATGCTCCCAGCGTTAGAGGATATTGTGGCAACCCTGCTATGGCCGGGCTGGACTGGACCGGGCTGGACTGGGGGAGAGGCTTGCTCTTTGGGAAGGGCGAGAGAAAGGTGTTACTCCCGGATTCGCGCCTGGTCGCTGAGCGCGGGCTCGTGGAGATATTACTTCTTGCCGCCAGCCGGTTGTCGCTGCTCACTTTACCAAATGGATGTGGACGCCAATTAATTCTCCACTCTGGTAAATGTCTCTTGTTGTGACATCTTTGAAGCCGCTACGGGTTGCCAGATTAACGATGCTTTCAATATCGGAGTCTGACAGGGCTGCGTCTGCCATGTCCTCAAGCCGGGCCATTGCCGCTGAATACTCTGATTTGCGCTCACGGAGCGCTGCAACGACTTGCGTGGTGTCGACTGTACGCAATCTTTTTAGTTGGCCGGCGATATCTGAAACCAGCACGTGACAGAGCTGTTGACCTTGATGCGCCTCTTTAAAGTCATTGATGTCTTTGTTTAGCGCTTTGGCCTCTTGCGGGTTGGATGATCCGGTTTTTCCATAAGCCTGGGTGAACCTCTCGGCTGCATCGAAAATGCGGTATTTTTGTAATGCCGAGCGGTAAATAGTGATTTCCGCAACGGACTTTTTGACCACTATGGCCCGGTCCCGATGGCATAGGAAGTCGGCGACACCCTTCTGAGAGAGTGTTCTGAACACCTCGGGGATTGACTGGTCCCACCTGCCATACTCAATTCCATACTGGGATGTAATGAGGTTGAAGTGGTCAGCCGGAAAAGCGAGGGATTCACAGGGCATGTTGCTGAAAAATTGTATCGATTCTCTTAGCTCCATTATCTCTTTCGGAGCGTCAATAGATGCAGGTATCTCTGCTGCATCGGCTGCCAAAATTTCCAGCGATAAGTGGTGCTGTTTGGAGATTGCAGCGGCAATACAAGCAAGGGCGCCATTGCCTGTTGCGACATCCAGCACACGACTATTTGGGTTGGCAGTTGAAAATACCTTTTCCCAGAATTCTCTTACCTGCCCCTGATAGTTGTTTCGCAAGGAATCACCGAAAGTGGTGATGAACCCCTGTTTCCAAAACTCATCCCAATGTTGTCGTCTCATGAATCTAATCCCCAAAACTAAAAAAGGGCCAACATAGTTGACCCTTTTTCTTCTTAAGTAACTTAAGAATAAAGTAGCTTTCTTAGAAGCTCATGGTGTACTCAGCGTAAACCATGCGACCTGTTGCATCGTACAGGTTGTAGTGGTCACGAGCGTACTTGCCGTCTTTGTCCATAACCGGATCTTCGTTGGTCAGGTTACGAGCGCCGACCTTGATGGAACCGAAGGACTCTGTGCTCAGGCGATAAGCCAGGTTCAGAGTGGTCCAGTCGTCCAGCTCTTCGCCGGTTTTGGACAGGGAGCCGCTACCGGATACTTTGGTGAACTCATCGTGAGCAGCGATGTAGTCGACAGTCAGGTCAACCGCGTGCATGCCCAGGCTCCAGCCGAAGACTGCTTGAGCGCGCATGTCCGGGTACAGGTTGAACGTGGATACGTCCTGAACCGGGCCCAGGTAGTAGGCGTCTTTCTCGTAAGAAAGCTGCTGGCTGATCAGGCCGCCGGCACTGAACTGACCGAACTCAGTATCAATAACGCCGTCGAGTTTAATGTCGACACCGGATACGTCCAGGATACCGGCGTTGGTGGTCTGGGAGAAGACCTCGGTCTGAGCACCGGTTCCGGAGATCCAGATGCCGCTGGCAGGATCAAGTTCCACGCCACCTGCACGGGCCCAGAAGATTTCCTGTGTGCTCGGCTGAAGGATTACGTCTTCAACTTCTACGTTCCAGAAACCAACGTCCAGGTTCCAGCCGTCTGCGAATGCCCAGTTACCGCCGAAGGACAGGGAGGTGGAGGTTTCCGCATCCAGGTCTTCGTTGGTGGAGTAGTAGGTATCCCACTGACGGGACAGGCCGCTGGTCGGGTCAGTTGCATCTTCCGCGGAGAAGGCAGACGGACCGTACAGCTCGTCCAGGGCCGGAGCGCGGAAGCCTTTACCAGCGCGTGCACGCAGGGTCAGGGTGTCAGTCACGTTGTAAGTGGCGGACAGGGACGGTGCAACGTTGGAGCCAAAGTCGCTGTAGCTATCGTAACGAACGGCAGCGTTCACTTCGATCTGGTCGGTAACCGGGATGATGGCTTCCGCGAACACGGCAGCAACATCGCGCTCACCAGCAGCGGAGTTACCGGAGCTACCACCCACCAGGCCGGCTTCAGAAGCGGCGTCGTACTGGTTGGCGTACTCGATGGAGTAAGCTTCAGCACCGGTCAGAACGATGGTCTCGCCTGCGCCCAGCCAGTTGCCAGCGTCAAACTGCAGGTGACCGTAGACTTTGGACATGGCAGTGAAGTTGTCCTGGGAAGTGCTGGCGCGCATAGCGGCTGCACCTTCCGGGGAGAACGGATCAATGCCGGAAGCCATCACGTAATCCAGGCCCGGGTAGGACAGGTAGTACTTACCGAATTCCTTGGACTCGTAACGGCCGCGCTGAGCGTAAGTCTCGTAGCTCATGCCGTTGGCCAGGTCACCGCGGAAGCCCAGGGTGAGGTCGTACTGGGTGTCGGTTACGTAGTTGTCACGCGGGCCGATGTTGGTCCAGCGGTAGTAACCGTTGACTTCGTAGTTACCTTCGGTGATGGAACCGTCAGCCAGCAGGCCGTCGATATCGAAAGGTACGTCGGAGTAGTCGGACGGCATGTCGCTCCACGGAGCGGCGGGCGGTGCATAGCGGCCGAAGGAGTCAACCTTGGAGAACAGCGCGTTGGCGAAGAACTCTACTTCGTCGCTGATCTGGTAGTTACCGCTCAGGAAGGTGTTGGCACGGTTCAGCTCGGCCTTGTTGGCAGAGATGTTGGCGTACGGGTAGGCACACAGGGTGCCATTCGGCTCGCCAAATGCTGCTGCGCCGGTCTCCATGAAGGTGGAGTCATCGCCACAGCTGGTAGCTGCCTGAATGTCGTAGTAGCCAGTGCTCGGATCGTAGATCTCGATGGTCTTACCGTAGTAGGACCAGCCGTCGGTATCCAGGTAGGCGTCCAGGCGGCCGTCGCCATTGTCGCGGATCCAGGCGGCAGTGTAATCGCGGTCGCCGTCGAAGATCGGGTCGCGACGGTTGTATTCAGCGGCAAAAGTGATGTTGCCGCGCTCACCGGTGATGCCGGTTACGAAGCCGAAAGACTCTTCGATACCGTCGTCATTGGAGCGCTCACCACGGCGGGTGGTGAACTCGAGGCCGTCGAAGTTTTCACGCATTACCAGGTTTACAACACCGGCAACAGCGTCAGAACCATAAACGGCGGAAGCGCCGTCGGCCAGGATGTCGATGCGCTCAACAGCGGTCATCGGGATCATGTTCAGGTTGATGGAAGCGGCGCCCAGGTTCGGGGAACCCGGCATGCGGCGGCCGTTGATCATCACCAGGCTGCGCTGAGAGCCCAGGCCACGCAGGTCAACGGTCGAGTTGGACTGGGCGGAGCTACCGGAGCGCTCGTTGAAGGAGCCGAGGGAGTTCAGCGGAGTGGAGCGCAGGGTGTCGGAGATCATCAGGTTGCCGAGGGCTTCGATGTCCTGACGGTCCATGCTCACTACCTGAGCAGCTTCGTCGAAGTTGGTACGCTTAATGCGAGAACCGGTAACGATAACTTCTTCTACCAGCTGGGCATCTTCTTGAGCGAAGGCCGGCATGGCGGGAACCATTACTGCGGCTGCGGTCAGGCTGATAGCGCCCTTCACAGCGACGGACAGGAGGTTCTTTTTCATTGTAAATCCTCTCTAAATCGTTGGATTTATAGTGTGTTGCCCTTGCGGGCTATGAATAGAAGTGGCTACCCCCAAGCGGCCACTTCGCTCCCAACAAGACAAGAGACGGACGAAAGTCAGGACCCCTCAAAAGAATCTTAAATTTTTCCTAAATTCTGTTTTGGCAGGTTAGACCGGGCAGCGCTTGGTTGAAAAACAGCCAGTAGTGTGCGCTATGAGCGTTGTATTAAGGGCGGGGGGGGGAGGGGAGCCGCTCCCCGGGGTGGGGAGCGGCAAGTTGGTTAAAATTTGAACTGTACGCGACCGTAGAAGTAACGACCGGTGGTGTCGTAGTTCAGCGGCAGGGTGTTCATGTCATCGTAGTTGGTGACGTACGGCGGTTGCTGGTTGAACATGTTACGAATACCACCCGACAGGGTGATGTCGTCCCAGTAGAAGTAACGGAAGTTGAGGTCCGTGTACCACTGGTTGTCCACATGGGTGGACAGGTCGACATCGCGAGGGTCGATGTCATCCACGTCACCTTCCATCCGCACCACCAGGGTGGTGGACCAGCAATCCTGGTACTCGTAGCCCCAGCTGGTATAGAGCTTCCATTCCGGGAAAGCGGCGATCCGGGTGGTGACCGGATCAACGCCATAGTATCCGGCCAGGTCCACCTCCGGCTCGAACTCACTGGCCTGGAACCTCCACTCGTTCAGGTAGGTGGCGCTGGCACTGAAAGTGAAGATGCCGTCGCCGAACTCCTGGCTGTAATCCGCACCCAGGTCCACACCGTTGGTCTCAAACGTGGAGATGTTCTGACCATTCAGCAGCTGGCCGGCGATGGTGCCACTGCGGTCCCGACGCGGGCTGGTTGGCAGCGGCGTCAGGCCAACTGCTCCGGCACCAGTGATCAGGTCACAGGACGGGGAGCTGAAGCCATCGCTGGTATAACAGTTGCTGACGATGGTGTTGGTATTGAAAGTACCGATGGCGTCATCGACGGTGATGTCGAAGTAGTCAACGGTGAAGCTGAGATCTTCGATAAAAGTTGGAGTCCAGACAATACCGACCGTCCAGCTCTCCGAAGTTTCATTTTTCAAATCCTCGTTGCCGCCGAAGAGGCCGGTCGCCTGGGAGTTACCCAGCTCGAAATCCGGGGGCAAGCCGTCGGCTGCACAGTTGGCCCGCAAGATCGGGTTGCTGCTATTGCCCCAGTTCACACAGGGATCGGTGTAGGTCTCCGCAGACTGTGTTGGCGGTAGAAAGAGGTCATCCAGGCCGGGAGCACGGAAACCTTCGGAGTAGGTGGCGCGGAAGCGCAGCTGCTCGATAGGGGCGTAGTCGATGACGCCTGCCCAGGTTGTGTCGCTGCCGGTCCGGTCGTAGTCCGAGTAGCGGAAGGAAACCTCCGCGGCCAGCACGTCGGCCCAGTCGCGGCCATCCATGAAGGGCATGCGAACTTCACCGTAGAACTCATCGACGTCGTAAGAGCCGCCCCAGTTCACACCGCTGACAAAATAGATCTGGCCCAGCAGCGCGGCACCGTCCACGACCGTCTCCGAGGTTTCCCGGCGACGTTCGTAGCCTGCGGCCCAGGCAAAGGGCTCACTGGCGGTGGACATGGTGAAATCGTAGAAGTCACCAACAATGTTGGCTTGGAAACTATTCAGGGTGGATTTTTCCACCGGGGAGTTCGGTACCAGTGCGTAGTCCTGCCACGGCTGGGTAAAGGTGCCGGAAGCAAAGGGATTCCAGGCGGTTTCCCCGGCTGCCAAGGCTGCGGCAGAACAGTCCTCATCGGCGGCACAGAGTGCCGGATCCAGCATGGTGGTAAACCGGCTGGGATTGGAACGGCCGAAATCAATCTGGGAGTCTACCCAGCGCGCGTAGTTGTAGGAAATGTCCCAGGTCCATTCGTTGCAGAACTCGCCGTCAATTCCGACCACGGCTCGCCACATGCTCAGGTCTTGGTTGAATGAGCGGCCGCCGGTTTCGGTCAGTCGGCGGGCAATGATCGCGTCCTCGCCAGTTGGGTTGCCCGGGTTTGTCGCCGGTGCGACTGGCTGGAAGAAGGTGCCCTCTGGCGCCAGCAGCTGATCCGATTGACGGTTAGCGTAGAGGAGCTCACCAAATGCGCCGAACGTTGTGAAGTCCTCCCAGTCCCAGAGGTCTTTTTCGCCGTAGCCATAGAAAGTGACTACTTCCTGTGGTGTGACCAGGTAACTGACTTCGGCATAGTTGAAAGCATCCAGGGTGGGGTCAAAAGCGCGAATTTCCCCAGTCACGGGGTCGACAATCTGACCACCGTCGGCACTGTCAATGAAGAACTGCGCGGGGGTGGTGTAGCTACTGCCACCGCAGAACACGGCGCCGCCGGTTTCGAATAGTGGACAGTCGGCCCACTTGCGGTCGCCCTGGAAAATGTCCTCGCGCTTGGTGTACTGCACGTTGAACATCACGTGACCGTCGTCATCGTCGGTAGCGGCGCCGAAAGTCCATGCGGCGAGATATTCCTGGCCGTCATTTTCCTGCGAGGTGCCTGCGTCGAGGAAGACCTCGGCGCCCTCAAAATTCTTTTTGGTGATGATGTTTACAACACCCGCGATGGCGTCCGAACCGTAAATGGTTGATGCGCCGTCACGCAGGATTTCCACTCGCTCGATGGCGGTTGTGGGGATGGTGTTCAGGTCGACCACGCCTGTGCTCGGACCTGAGGAGCTCAGGCGGCGTCCATTCAGGAGAACCAGCGTGCGGGAAGAGCCCAGGCCGCGCAGGGATACGGTTGCGAGACCCGGGTTGCCGTTGTTGACGGTGGAGCCAAGCTGGCCACCGGTCATTGATGGTATTTCCTGCAGGAAGTCTTCCAGTGTGGTTTGACCAGAGGCTTCCAGTGCCGCGGCGTCAAATACGCTGATCGGAGTTGCGCTATTGGCGTCAGTTACACGCTGAATACGCGAACCAGTGACGACGACTTCTTCCACCTGCTGAGCAAAGGACGGTGAAGTGGCAATGCTTGTGGAAACGGCTGCGGCTGCAATAGCGCCCTTTATTGCCCGGGCTAGACGGGATCTGTCCATGGTATACCTCTCCTGATACCGGTTCTAAACGCCGAATACGGCAGTGCCCTCCATGACAACTGCAAACTACTATCAACAGAGGCTTGCTAAAACACTAGAACATTTTTTGTTCAGGCAAAGGAATCGTCGAACATTGGCGCGCCGTTGGCGGAGAAGTTCGAATCTTTTTATGTCGGGGCAGGGAACTGAGCGAATTTATCGGGCTCAGTCAGAGGCTGTAAGCAAAAGTGGCATACCAGTAACGGCCACTCAATTCATAGGTGCGGCCGTCATAGTTGTCGTTGAAAGCTGTTGCGGCAAACGGTGGTTCCTGATCGAGGAGGTTGTCCACGCCCAGTGCCAGACGCACACCAAGGGACGAGCGATATGCCAGCTGCGTATCGTGACTGAACCAGCTTTCGATTTCCCTTTCAACGAGTGTGGCGCTGCGGGTAAATGATTCCCTGAGAGGCCCCACGTAGTGGATAGTGTAGGCGCCTTCCCAGTTGCCTTTGTCCCAATAGACGCCGGTGTTTGCCTTCCATTCTGGAAGAGAGCCGGCCCCACCACTCGCCGGGTCGATGAATATTCCCGCGAGGTCCTCAAACGGTGATCCCGGTGCAGCCTGGTTGAGATAGCGATCCATATGGCTCGCATTAAATGCCCAGCGGAAGCGGCCGCGCTCTTCTGAATCTTTTTCGTAGCGCAGTGACAGATCGAGCCCACGTACCTCGCGGGCGCCGATATTGAGTCGGGTGGCAAGAATCCGGGTGATGTCACCGCGGTCGTCGCGCAGGACCCGTTCGGTGTAGAGACTCTCGAACGCGTTCTGGTTGATCAGGTACTGGGGGCTGGTATCGATGACATCATTCTGGCGGATATCGTAAATATCCAGGGTGGCGCTGAAGCCCTTGGCGAACCTCGGTGTCCACACGGCACCCACCGAGCGGTTATCTGAGGTTTCCGGGTTCAGTTCCGGGTTGCCGCCGAATTCGGTCAGGTACTGAATGCGGGCGGGATCGGATTGACCGCGGCATCCGGGCAGGTTGGCGGCATCAATGCGAGTGCAGGGATCAAATAGGAATTCCTGGCTTTGGTAGCCGGTCTGGTTCATGTCCACCAGTGTGGGGGCTTTGAAGCCAGTGGCATAGCTGGCGCGCAGCATGAGCGCAGGCAGGGGGCGCCAGCGCAGCGCCATCTTCGGGTTTGCCGTCGATCCGAAGTCGCTGTAATCCGAATAGCGAATGGCGCCATCGAGCCACAGGCTGTCTTCTGCGAGGGGCACGGAAATTTCCGCAAAAGCCTCGCCAATCATGCGCCTGCCTTCTGCAGAGCCGGAAGCGCTAGCGCCAATAAACGACAGTCCTTGCGCATCATTGGAGGTGAAATCGATGTGCTCCCGCCGAAACTCCACCCCGGCGGCTGCCAGAATGTCGCCCGCGCTATAGGTGCCGAGGATGCCATCCGCTACATAAGTCAGGGAGGCCATGCGAGAGCTGCCCCTGACGCGGCTTTCGCTGCGAATGAAGTCTAGCTGGGGGGCGTCGATGCTACCGGATGGGCCCAGGAGGTTGACTGCGACACATCCCGATTCGGCGCCACATAGCTCAGGTGCCTGCAACCCTGCTGACAGGCGGTTGGGGTCAATCAGGTTGGTCATGTTTTCTTCGGCGCGGGTGTGATGCAGGCCGATGGTCAGTGACCACTGCCAGGAGTCCCAGCGCCCTTTCAGGCCCGAGTTGAATCGCCAGGTTTCCGTTTCATTGAACTGGCGTCGCGGCCCCAGCTCCAGGACGCGCTTGCGGACATCGTCGATCGGGGTGCCGAACGGGTTGTAAATATTGTCTGCAGCAACCGTCAGGTCACCGTTGTCAAAGCGGGAGAAAATGGGGGTTGGTGCCAGTTGCGTCTCGGCGCTGGTGCGCACACCCATGGCCTCGAAAAAAGCCACCGACATATCGTCGAAGTCGTAGTTGCCGGACACATACACGGAATCCCGCGTTGAGGGCACCACAGCGGTTGTGAACTCGCTGTAGTCATACCGATCCTCGGTGGTCCACGTACGATAGCCCCCGTCCTCTGCGTTAGTGACAGTCGTACCGTCACCGAGGCTGATGTAGCCCGTAGGAGTTGCCGAAGAGCGAAGGTCGGTGCCGCCGCGGATACGATTGTCTGCGGTCGCGGAGAGTGCCCGGTCGCGGCTCATCAGGGCGCCCTGACTGTAATGGGCCAGGCTTGCCATCAAATGGCCGCGATCTCCACTCTTGCCCCAGGTGAGATTGTGGGATTCGGTTTCCTGGTCCCCTCGCTCGGCCTGGCCCCGGTAGCTATTGAAGGACACGCCCTCGAAATCCTGGCGGAGAATAATATTGACCACGCCGGCAATGGCATCAGAACCATAAACGGCGGAGGCGCCATCTTTCAGGATTTCGATTCGCTCGACGGAGGAGAGGGGGATGGTGTTGAGGTCTGCCGCCTCGCCGCCGAAACCGTTGTTGACGATGCGGCGACCATTGATCAGCACCAGCGTGTTACTAGCCGGCAGCCCTCGCAGGGTGACTGTGGCGGTGCCATCACCCCCGTTGCTGACGGCGGTGCTGGTGGAGTTGCCGGAAACAGCGGGGAGAAACTTCAGCAGCTGTGCAACAGTCTGGGCGCCGGTAATCTCGAGTTCGGGCTGCGCCAGCACGTCGATGGGCGCGTAGCTGTCCAGCTGCAGGTGCCGCAGGTGACTACCGGTGAGGTTCTGTCCGGTGACCGTGATTTCCTCCGGGCGTCCGGAGGGCTGCAATATTTCCTCTGTATCCTCTGCCTGCTCGGGTCGTTTCACCACTGCGACAGCTGCGGGACCGATCTGCTCATAAGTGAACGGGGATTTCTCCAGCAGTTGGTCCAGAATCGGTTCGACCTGATCTGTCTCGGGAGTCAGGACCCGCGCGGGAACCAGATAGCTGTCGGCGGCGGGGGCGTCTACGAGGATGGAGATCTTGCACTGTCGGCCCAGGGTAATCAGGGCCCGGGACAGGCTGCCAGAGGGTAGTCGGAACTCTTCTTTCGGGCAGGCGGCCTCGGCTCCGGTTGGGAGTGCCAATAGGACTGCCAGGGAAAAAGAGACCCGAGAATTCAAATATCCGCCCGCTTTGAGTCGATGCTCTGCACCTTGTTGGTGCAGGCAAATAGTCATTGTCGTTTTGGGATGGGCGCAATTGCAGCTTTTGGCTGATTAATAATCGATCGCCCGGGCGGTTTTATATCTCAGTTGGTCTCGGCTGACAAGAGAGTCAGGTTGGGGTCGCTGCTGTCCGCCGTGAGATCCAGGGCGGCGGCAATGGCCTTGAGGGTGCTGTCAGGGTCCGATAATTCAAAGGTTCCGGACAGGCGGCGGTCGGAAACCGACGGTGTTGCCTGGGCGGGGACCTGCAGGTAACGATTGAGTTCCTCGAGAGCCTCTGCGAGGGGGGTGTCTTCGAATACCAGCACACCGCGGGTCCAGTCCAGAGCCTGTTCAGGGGACGTCTTGTCGATATCACCCATGCCGCTGCCGGAAACGCTGACCTTCTGGTTCTTCACCAGTTTGACGCTCTCAGGGGGCAGGCCGGGCGCGCTGGACGCTTCACTCACCGCCACAGTACCGCCGGTGACGGACACCTTGGTGTTATCGGGGTTGCGCTCGACATTGAACTCTGTACCAAGGACTCGGATATTCGCTTTGCCTGCGGCAACGGTGAAGGGGCGTGCCGTCTGCCGTGCTACTTCAAAGAAGGCCTCGCCACGCAGCAGCTCGGTGTGTCGCTCTTCGCGACTGAATGATACTGCCAACTCTGAATTGGTATTCAGGTGAACCTTGGATCCATCGGCCAGGGTCACTGTTCGGGTCTCGCCAACTGATGTGGCATACAGCTGCTGCTTGGCAGCTTCCCCGCCCAGCCACTGATTGCCGATCCAGAGCGTCACCACCAGGCAGGCAGCAACGACACCGCTGCCAAGCAACCAGCGGGAGAAGTCCCAGCCGCGGGATTCCGGTGTGGAGCCCTTTGTATCGCTTCTGTTTTGGCGGGCGGACGGGCTGGGGCGGCTCTCCGGGAAGAGCGTATCGATTGGCAGGTGCTGTAAGGCGCCCAGGTCGCCCCACAGCTCGGCCATGGAGTCGAATGCCTCGCGGTTCTCGTCAGAGGCTTGCATCCACAAGGCGAAGTCCCGGCGATCTGATCTGGAGACGTCGTCCGAGCGCAGGCGTGCGATCCAGGCGCAAGCCTGGTCCAGCCGCTCTTCATTTTGTACTTCTTGTACGCCCGATGTGTTCACCGCTGATGATCCCGTTCTTATCTTGCCTCAGTACCCGATCAGCAAGCTGGGCGGGTATCGATTTCTGGTTCGCTGGCGACCCGAAATGGTGCATTTTACTAAACTGGTGCTGTTTGGCGCGTTTTTTCACGTCGCTTGCGCTTTTAGCGCAATTTTTTTCATTCTGCGCAGCAAAGTTTAGCGTTTAATTTTCAAAGTGCCTCGGTTTTTGCTTTCAGGTGACCAGGCTTTGAGATGAGACGACTGAAAGAGAGCGTCCCTCAAGAGTTTTTGTGAATAATTCGGCATGAGTGTGCACAACCCCTGTGCGCTGCTGCGCAAAATTGCGATCTGGTGACACCATCTTGGCTGAAGCCTGCGTCGCCCAGCTCAGGTCAATGATTGCCGACACGCCGACGGCAGGCCTTGAGGGCCTGCAGAATGTACTTCTCGACACTACTGACCGAGGTGTTCATCTCGCGGGCGATTTCCGTGTAGGAGAGGCCGCGCGTTCTGTGCAGGAGAAAGGCCTGGCGGCACTTCAGGGGCAGGCTGTCCATTGCCTCGTAGATGGACTGTAGCTGTTGGCGGGCCGCCAGAACCCGCTCGGGGGACTGGTGGTCGGCATGGTCATCGCTGACCGTCTCGCCCTCAGCTGGCATCTGCTGACTGACATACTCCGAGTGCAGCTTGCCCCGGCGCAGCTGGTCGACGGCCAGATTGTTGGCAATCTGGTAGAGGTAGGCGCGGGGGTTATCGAGCTCCTTCTCGTCGCTGAGTTTCTGCAGGCGCAGGTAGGCGTGCTGAGCGATGTCTTCAGCATCCTCGGTATTGCGGACGATGCGCGCAACAAAGCGCACGAGCGCCTGCCCGTGTTCGGCAAACAGCTTTTCCAGAAGCGTCTTCCGAGCTCTGTTCATCGGTCAGTGGGATTCCTTTTACTGCGTACGCCGGGTTCTGGGTTTTATTGTTTTGAGGCGTAGCGCACAGTTATATCACAGCGTGAGCGGGGTGGACGAGGGCGATTGCCGGGGTTCTTTGTCGCCATCCTGTGCTGGGCCGCCGATGCCGGTATAATGGCCGCCGCATAGCAATTGTTACCAATGGCGCCAGGGCGCTGGAGAGTGGATGAGTTATCAAGTACTGGCACGCAAGTGGCGGCCGCGGTTATTTCGGGAGATGGTGGGTCAGGAGCATGTGCTCCAGGCTTTGATCAATGCCCTCGACAATGGCCGGCTTCACCACGCCTACCTCTTTGCCGGTACCCGGGGGGTGGGCAAGACCACCATCGCCCGCATCCTGGCCAAATGCCTCAATTGCGAGACCGGCGTCAGCTCTGAGCCCTGCGGCCAGTGCGCTGCCTGTACCGAGATTGCCGATGGTCGATTTGTCGACCTGATTGAGGTGGACGCGGCCTCCCGTACCAAGGTGGAGGATACCCGCGAGCTGCTGGAAAACGTGCAGTACGCCCCGACACGCGGCCGCTACAAGGTGTACCTGATCGACGAGGTGCACATGCTCTCCAACAGCTCCTTCAACGCTCTGTTGAAGACCCTGGAAGAGCCACCTCCCCATGTGAAATTCCTGCTTGCCACCACGGATCCGCAGAAATTGCCGGTGACCGTGCTGTCCCGCTGTCTGCAGTTCAACCTGAAGAACATGAGTCCGGAGCGGGTGGTAGAGCATCTGCGCTTTGTACTGGAGCAGGAAATGGTCCCCTTCGAGGAGGGGGCTCTCTGGCATCTCGGGCGCGCTGCCGATGGCAGCATGCGGGACGCCATGAGTCTCACCGACCAGGCCATCGCCTTCGGGGGCGGCAAGATTGCCGAGGCCGAAGTTCGGGCCATGCTCGGCAGCATTGATACCGGGTTGGTCTGGAAGCTGCTGCAGGCCCTGGCCGAAGAAAGTGCAACGGGGCTGTTTGCCGCCGTTGCCGAGCTCGCCGAACAGGCGCCGGATTACAGTGGGGCGCTGGCTGAGCTGGCCAACAATCTCCATCGCATTGCCGTTGCCCAGGTGTTACCCCAGTCTGTGGACAATGCTCTCGGAGATGGCGAGCGCCTCAGTCACTTCGCTGCCAAGCTGGCTCCGGAGAACGTGCAACTCTATTACCAGATGGCGCTGCACGCGCGCCGAGACCTGCCCCTGGCCCCTGATCCCCGCAGTGGTTTTGAAATGGCGCTGCTGCGAATGCTCGCCTTCCGCCCCCAGGGCGTGGCCGATGTGCCGACAGCAGCGCTCCCCGCCGGCGCGGGGCAAGCCGTGCCTTCAGTGCCTGTGCAAAGCACCGGGGAGGATACGGTAAAAAAGCCTCAGGCGGTGACCCAGCCGGCTGATGCCGGCCCGGTTGGCAGTGCCGTGGCACAGCCAACCGAAGCACCAGCAATCCCCCGCGCCCCTGAAGCTGTACCTCAGCATGCTCTGCCGAATGCGCCCGCAGCGGGTCAGGAGCCGTCAGCTGCTAAGGAGCCATCAGCCGCTAACGCTATGGAGCCGTCAGCCGATAGCGAACCGTCAGCCATGCATGGGCTTTCAGCCGGGGCTGAGTCTTCCTTTAATGCACAGTCCGCAGTCGGAAGCGTGCCCGCAGAGAGCGAGGTGTCCCCGACTCTTGAAAGAGAAGTGGTAGCGCCTGCTGCGGACTCGTCACAGGTGCAGCCTGCTCATACAGAGTCGAAGCCCGCTGCGGCTCCCGTGAATGACCAGCGGTATCCCGGTGCTGATCAGGCTCCGCCCATCGATACTGCCCCGCCCTGGGATGTGGATGACTCGACCAGCGGCTCGCGGCCGGCCCCGGAACCACCGCAGGACACATCGACCGCTTACGCTGCAGCCGAAGCTCAGGTGGCGCCGGCAGCGGAGGTGGAAGTTTCACACGCGGGAAGCGAGCCAGCGGGAGCCTCTTTTGGGGCTGTGTCTGTGGCTTCTCCGGTACTGGAGTCCCGTTCGTCCTCGTCGGCATCTACTTCGGCATCTGCTGAGGCCTTGCCATCCGGCTCTGCGGCGCCAGAGCCCGCTGCCGATGAACGCGCGGCACTGCGCGCGCTTCTTCGTGAACAGGTTGCCGCGGTGGAGTCATCGCCTGCCGCGCCGGAGCCGGCTCAGCAGCCCGTGGCCAAACCGGAGCCGCAGAGCGGGCCGCGCGCCCGGCTCGACTCCCTCACACCGGGAAGCTGGCCGGCACTGTATGGCCAGTTGGGTGTGACCGGTATCCTCCACTCCATCGCCTTCCACCTGGAATTGGTGGGGCGGCAGGACAATATACTGTCCTTTACCCTGGACGAGTCCTACAGCAGTCTCTACGACGAGGTGCACCAGCGCCGTCTCGCCGATGTGCTGACTGACTTCTTTCAGCAGTCAGTCACTGTGCATATTCAGGTAGGTCAGGTACACGGCGGGACTCCGGCACGATTGGCGGCGGCGACCCGTGAGGCCCGCGCTGTGGCCGCCCGGGATGCGCTCTCCAGGGATCCGTTGGTACGCGAACTCCAGCAGGAGCTGGGGGCCGAGCTGATACCGGAATCGCTGGAATACCTGGCCGAAAGCGACTGAGCCCGGTGTGCCCCTGAGGGGCGGCAAACGATATAGAAGATAGAGAGGTTTACCATGAAAGGTTTGGGCGATTTGATGCAGCAGGCCCAGAAAATGCAGGCCGAGATGCAGGAAAAAATGCAGAAGATGCAGCAGCAGCTGGCTGACCTGCGTGTCTCTGGCGAGGCCGGTGCCGGTATGGTCAAGGTAACGATGAATGGCCGTCACGATGTGACCGGAGTCGATATCGATCCCAGCCTGCTGAGCGAAGACAAGGAAATGCTGGAGGACCTGCTGGCGGCGGCAGTAAATGATGCAGTGCGTCGCGTAGAGGAAAAGACCCAGGAATTGCAGAAAGAGCAGATGGGCGGTCTCACTTCGGGTATGAACCTGCCGGAAGGCTTCAAGTTTCCCTTCTAGGGCCCTAGTTCATCCAACCAGACAAGAGTTTGCATGTTCAGTCCCCTGATTGAAGAGTTGATAGGCGCGTTGCGCTGCCTGCCGGGTGTAGGACCCAAGTCCGCCCAGCGCATGGCGATGTACCTGCTGGAAAAAGACCGCGATGCGGCTGGCCAGCTGGCCCGGGCCCTGGAGCAGTCCATCGAACGGGTGGGACGCTGCAGTCAGTGCCGCACGCTGACCGAGCAGGAAATCTGTGCGCTTTGCGGCAACACCCGCCGCGATGAAAAGTCCCTCTGTGTGGTGGAGACGCCGGCAGATGTGCTGGCGATCGAACAGGCCGGCAATTATCACGGTCGCTACTTTGTGCTGCACGGGCATCTATCCCCCATCGATGGCATCGGTCCCGGAGATCTGGGTATGGATCTCCTGGAACGCCGCCTGTCCAGTGAGCCGCTACAGGAACTGATCGTCGCCACCAACCCAACGGTTGAAGGTGAGGCGACGGCGCAGTTTATCGCCGAGCGGGCACGGGCCCACGGAATTGTGGTCAGCCGCATTGCCCACGGCGTGCCGATCGGCGGGGAGCTGGAGTACATTGATGGCGGCACGCTGGCGCATGCCTTTAACAGCCGCACGGCGTTTTTCTCCGGTGGTCGGGAGTCGTGATGCTGAATGTGGATACCACGCCGCGTTGGGTGGACAGTAGTGAAGAGCTTGCCGAGCTCTGCCGCAAATGGCGCGGGCAGAAAGCCGTGGCGCTCGATACCGAGTTCATGCGCAGCCGCACCTTCTATCCGCTGCCGGCGCTGGTTCAGGTGGGTGACGGCGAACACTGCTATCTGATCGATAATCTGGCGATTGAGAACCTGGAACCGTTGCGCGATTTACTGGTGGACACCAGTGTGACCAAGATCATGCACAGCTGTAGCGAGGATCTCGAGACCCTGGATCGGCTGCTTGGTGTGATTCCCGAACCCA
This sequence comes from Microbulbifer aggregans, assembly GCF_001750105.1. Taxonomy (NCBI): domain Bacteria; kingdom Pseudomonadati; phylum Pseudomonadota; class Gammaproteobacteria; order Cellvibrionales; family Microbulbiferaceae; genus Microbulbifer; species Microbulbifer aggregans. The sequence goes on along the minus strand of NZ_CP014143.1, from coordinate 137,698 downwards.
TTTTCGATACCCAGATTGCCGCCGCCATGACCGGACTCGGTGCCGGCCTCGGCTATGCCGGTACGGTCAAGGCGCTGATCAATGTGGAGTTGCCGAAGAGCGAGACGCGCTCGGACTGGTTACAGCGACCACTGAGCGAAGCCCAGAAGACCTATGCCGCACTCGACGTTGCCTGGCTGCCCCACATCTATGCCGTGCTCCTGAAGCGCCTCAAAGAGAGTGGTCGGCTGGATTGGCTGCAGGAGGATTGTGCCGAGTTGGTGGCGGCTGCGCGCAATCCGCAGCCGCCGGAGCTGTATTACCAGAAAGTGAAGGGTGCCTGGCGCCTGCGTGGCAAGCAGCTGGCCGCCCTGCAGGACCTGTGTGCCTGGCGGGAGCGGGAGGCGCGACTGCGCGATATGCCGCGCAATCACCTGCTGAAAGAAGCTGTCTGTCTGAATCTGGCGCAGCAGCTGCCGGATCATCCTGCCGCTATGGCACAGCCTGGGCTCGAAGGGCGTGCCCTGCGCGAATATGGTGACACGCTGCTCAAGATCATTACCCGCGCCTGTGAGCGCGCCGATGTGCCGCCGTCGCTGCCGCAGCCGCTCAATCGTCGACAGGGCGAATGTCTGAAAATGCTGCGCAAGCGGGTCAGCGAGATTGCCGAACGGGAAGACCTGCCTGCGGAAATTCTCGTGCGCAAAAAAGAATTGGAGGCATTGGTCCAGGCCAGATGCCCATCCCTTGAGGGCCGTTTGCGTGGATGGCGCGGCGATTTGATTGGCGGCGCCCTGATGGAAAGCCTGGAAACCGCCCGGGAAGTACCGGAGAGTAAGTAGTTTGAAAACGGTTTGTGATATCTATCGCAGTCCCCGCGAGGATGAGATGTATCTTTACGTCGACAAGCGTGAGGGCCTGGAACGGGTGCCGGAAAAACTCCTCGAATTGTTTGGCGAACCAAAGCATGTGGTGACCATGGTTCTCACCCCAGAAAAAAAATTGGCTCGTGCCGACGTGGAAAAAGTGCTTGCTGAGATTGGCGAGCGGGGTTTCTACCTGCAGATGCCGCCAGCGGTAGATAGCGAAATGAGCGCGATCGCCGCCCAGAACAGCAAGCTCCAGCGTTAGGAGAGAGCGCTTTGAGTGATCAGCCCTTCTGGCAGACCAAGTCCCTGGAGGCCATGAGCGAGTCCGAGTGGGAATCCCTCTGTGATGGCTGTGGTCGCTGCTGTCTCCACCGCCTCGAGGAAGAAGAGAGCGGTGAGGTTTACACCACCAATGTGGCCTGCCGATTGCTGGATACCCATAGCTGCCAGTGCAGCCGCTATCCCGACCGCAAGCAACTGGTGCCCGATTGCATCCAGCTGCGTGCCCTGGACGTGCGGGCTTTTGGTTGGCTACCCGCGACCTGTGCCTACCGGACCCTCGCCGAAGGGCGGTCTCTGGAAGACTGGCACCCACTGGTGTCGGGGCGCCCTGAGTCGGTGCATGAGGCAGGTATCTCGGTTCGCGGTGCGGTGATCAGTGAAGAGTTCGTACACCCGGACGATTTTGAAGAACATATTGTTACCTGGGTCGGGGATTGAACAATCCCCGCTCAGATTGCGTTGAGTTGTTGGACTCCTGTGGCAGCGGCCACGGAGCAGATGTTGCGAAAAGGAAGCAGAGCATAAACCTATGACAGAAGAATATCGTTTGGCCTGGATGATTTACGGCGGCGGCACCCTGGTGTTGCTGGCGGCAGGCTGGTGGTTTATGCGCAACTGGGGTTGGAGCTGGCTGCGCCGGGCACTTCTCATGGTGGTTGCCGCTGCGCTGCTGGTGCCGGCCCGCAGTGGCATGACCGACGCACCGCCGATGCCGGTATTGCCGTTGTTCGTTTACCAGACGCTGTTCGAGGAAGAGGGGGCTGCCCCGGAGGTGACTGCCAATCTCGTATTTGCTTCCGTTGGCGCATTGGCGCTGGTTTCAGTGTGGGGCTTGCTGGTGCTTCTCATTGGCCGCCGACGCCAGAAACAACGCGAACTGGAACAGGATCCCTATTTTAACGAGCCCTGACCTGACCCGTTGATTGTCCGCTGTTCACGAACTGTCCCGATTGGAGAACTAGGCGCCGGATCCCACTTTCGCCGCCACGACCGGTGTTGGCAGCTGCTATATCTATAGGGCTGATCTGCGCCTGTGGCGCAGCATCGATCCGCCAGATAATAGAGTCGGCAGGCGCATGAGTGCGCCTGACAGAGGGCTACGGATGCTCGACCATCTTCTAATACTTGCTGCCGTGATGCTGGTTTCCGGGATACTCGGTGGCCTTGTGAACTACTACCAGATGCTGTTCACCGAAGAGGACCCCGCGGGTCTGGCGCGCTGCCTGATCATGGGACTCTGTGGCGCCTTGATGGTGCCGATCTTCCTCAAGTTCACCCAGAGCGACCTGCTCATCGAGATTCAGGGTGATCCGTCGCGTCTGCTGATCTTTACCGGCTATTGCCTGCTGGCCGCCATTGCCTCCCGCATGTTCGTGTTCAATGCGGCCCGCAGGCAGTTGCGCGATGCGAGTATTGCCAGGGCCCGGGTCGAGAGCCTCGAGCAGGAATTACGGGCGATGCAGCTGGAGATGATGCCGCTGCTGGAGCATGAGATTGAGGGGGACCCGGAACAGGGACCGAGCCTGGACTTCAACCAGATTCGCAAGCTGGACGAAAACGCCCTGCACGTACTGCAAATGTTGAATAGTGGTGACTGTGTATTCCGTTCACTGCACGGCATGGTCCATGAGGGCAGCATGGAAACCAACTCGGTGGCGCGGGCCCTCAACAGCCTGTTGGTACTGGAAATGGTTGGTAAGATCCACAGCCACCTGGGTATTCGCTGGTACATCACCGACAAGGGCCGTCAGGTGGTCCATCGCCGCAGCGCCGAAGTGGCCTGAATTTCTCCCCTCCGGTCCGCGGCGCTCTGGGCCGCGGGGCCCCTCTTGCCTGGTTCCCGGTGCTCTTGTCATTTGGTGGCGTCGCTTCCCCGCCCGGACCTGTCACTCCCTTTGACCGATTCCGTCTTTGGCAGCCGGTGAGCAATCTTTTACCATCGGCCCATCTGCCTGTTTAGAGACTGGAGTGACGATGAAATTTACCGGCACCGACAGCTATGTGGCTACTGAGGACCTGCAGATGGCCGTTAATGCGGCCGTGACTCTGCAGCGCCCGCTGCTCATTAAGGGCGAACCCGGCACCGGCAAGACCCTGCTGGCCGAAGAGGTTGCAAAAAGCCTGGGGGCGACGCTGATTCAGTGGCACATCAAGTCATCCACCAAGGCCCAGCAGGGCCTGTACGAATACGACGCGGTGTCCCGCCTGCGGGATTCCCAGCTGGGGGTAGACCGGGTCCAAGATATCCGCAACTACATCAAGCGGGGCAAGTTGTGGGAAGCCTTCGATGCGGATGAGCGGGTTGTACTGCTGATCGACGAGATCGACAAGGCGGATATCGAGTTCCCCAACGACCTGTTGGTGGAGCTGGACCGCATGGAGTTCTTCGTATACGAGACCGGCGAGACGGTGAAAGCCAGGCATCGCCCCATTGTGATCATTACCTCCAACAATGAAAAAGAGCTGCCCGATGCCTTCCTGCGTCGCTGCTTCTTCCATTACATCAGCTTTCCGGACCGGGAGACCATGCACAAAATCGTCGATGTGCATTACCCGGGAATCAAAGGGCAGTTGGTGGCAGAGGCGATGGATATCTTTTTCCAGCTGCGTGAAGTGCAGGGTCTGAAGAAGAAGCCCTCCACATCCGAGTTGATTGACTGGCTCAAGCTGCTGCTTGCCGATGATATTCCGGAAGAGGTGTTGAAAAACCGCGACAGCACCAAGGCCATTCCTCCGCTCTACGGCGCACTTCTCAAGAACGAACAGGATGTACATATGCTTGAGCGCCTGGCCTTTATGGCGCGGCGTGAGAACCGCTAGTTAGTTAGACACTTTGGTAGAGCCGCTAGTGGGTGGGCCCCCGTGCGACACGCCGTGAATATATCCCTGTAGGCTCTTTCGCGGGGTCCCTCCCGCGAAAGATCATACGGATGCCCGCCCGCTATCGACGCCTTCGCCCGTTATTTAAAGGTCAATATGCTGATAGGTTTTTTCCTCAACCTCCGCCGCTACAAATTGCCGGTCTCGACCACAGAGTTGCTGTCGCTTCTGGAGGCTCTGCAGCAGCGCCTGGTATTTGCCGACCTGGAGGAATTCTATTTCCTGGCCCGCACCTGCCTGGTCAAGGATGAGAAACACTTCGACAAGTTCGACCGTGCCTTCAGTGCCTATTTCAAGGACCTCGAAACCCTCGATGATGTGCTGGAACAGATGATCCCGGAGGACTGGCTGCGGGCGGAATTCCTCAAGCAGCTGAGCGAGGAGGAGAAAGCGAAGATCGAGAGTATGGGTGGGCTGGAAAAGCTACTGGAGGAGTTTCAAAAGCGACTCGAGGAGCAGAAGAAACGCCACAGCGGTGGAAACCGCTGGGTCGGGACTGGCGGTACCAGCCCCTTCGGCAACAGCGGTTACAACCCGGAAGGCATTCGTGTCGGCGGCAGCAGCCGTAACCGCTCTGCGGTCAAAGTGTGGGAAAAACGCCAGTTCAAAAATTTGGACGACAGTATCACCCTGGGTACGCGAAACATTCAGGTGGCACTACGCAAACTGAGGAAGTTTGCCCGTACGGGGGCTGCGGAGGAACTGGACCTGGACGACACCATCTCCTCAACGGCGCGCAATGCGGGTCTGCTGGACATCAAGATGGTGCCGGAGCGCCACAATGCCATCAAGGTACTGATATTTTTTGATGTGGGTGGCTCCATGGACCCTTATGTGAAGGTGTGCGAAGAGCTTTTCTCGGCCTGTCGCTCGGAGTTCAAGCACCTGGAGTATTACTACTTTCATAACTTTGTTTATGAACATCTGTGGCGTGACAACGTGCGTCGTTACAGTGAGGCCACACCGCTACTCGAGGTCTTACGTACCTACGGCAAGGACTACAAGGTGATCTTCGTCGGCGATGCCTCCATGGCTCCCTACGAGATCACACACCGCTACGGCAGCGTCGAGCATATGAACGAGCAGCCGGGTGCGGCCTGGATGGAACGGGTGACGGAGACTTATCCGGATGTAGTCTGGCTCAATCCGGTGGCCGAGGAATACTGGCAGTACACGCCCAGTATCGGTATCACCCGCCAGCTTGTTGGTGGACAGATGTACCCCATGACGCTCGACGGGCTTGACCGCGCCATTGCACGTCTGGTGAAGGGCCGCTGAGATTTCTTGTAGGTGCTAATAGAAAAAGGGCCGGCTGTGTTGGAACAGCCGGCCCTTTTTGTTTCACGGCAGTCAGTTATTGCCGCTGAAGTGTTTCTGCGGAGTGCCCTCGTGGTCGGCGGTAATGCCGATTTCTTCCTTGGTGGTGGGGCCCACCTCGGTGTGCCACTCCTCGGCGCCGTGCATCCAGTCCACCAGTTTCTCGCGGATAAAGAACAGGATGATGCCCGCTCCAATCGCCGCGATGGCCACACCGCCAAAGGTGGCCAGGGGGCCGGATTCGCCCACCAGCTTACCGATTTCAGCCGCGCCTTTGTTGGCGATACCGATAAAGGCAAACCACAGGCCCATCATCAGCGACAGGTAGCGCAGCGGAGAGAGCTTGGTCACCATGGAGAGACCGATGGGAGACAGGCACAACTCGCCGATGGTGTGGAAGATATAGGCCAGCACCAGCCACCAGAGACTGGCCTTGGCGGTCTCGGAGTCACCAATCTGCAGGGCCGCACCCACCATGGAAACGAAGCCCAGGCCAAGGAAGATCAGGCCCATGCTGAACTTCCCGGGTGAGTTCGGCTCCCGGTCACCGAGTCCCACCCAGATACTGGCCATCACCGGGGCCAGAATGATGATGAAGAGTGGGTTTACCATCTGCAGCCAGCTCGCGGGGATCTCAAAACCCCCGATGTTCAGGTCAGTGTTGTATTTGGCAAACAGGTTCATGGAACCCGCGGCCTGTTCGAAGCCAGCCCAGAATATCACCGTGAACAGACCGAGAATCAGGATGACCTTGATACGATCCCGTTCCTCCGTGGTCAACGGTTTGTGTTTGTCGGCCACATCCTGCTTGAGCCCGAGTTGGGCCGATGGCTGGGTGCCGACGACACCGAGGTAGCGGTTGGCCTGTGTGAGCTGTAACAGCAGCCCCAGTGCCATGCCCAGGCCGGCGACGAAGAAGGCCAGCTGGTAGTCCACCTTTTCGCCGATCCAGCCGATGACCAGGTAGCCGAGGATCGAGCCCAGGTTAATGCCCATGTAGAAGATGGTAAACGCGGTGTCCCGGCGCTTGTCTCCCTCGTCGTAGAGGTCGCCTACCATGGTGGAGATATTCGGTTTGAAGAACCCGTTACCGAAAATTAGCAGGGCTAATCCCAGCCACAGCATATAGATCTCGGTGCCATCCGGAAGCCAGCTGTGAGGGAAGCCGAGGGCAAACTGGCCCAGCATCATCAGGGTGCCGCCGAACATGATGCAGCGGCGCTGGCCCCATTTGTTGTCGGCGACCCAGCCCCCGATGATGGGGGTGAGGTACACCAGCATGGCGTACCAGCCCAGATAGCTGAGCGCCTTGGACTGCCGCTCCACGTCCGATAACTGCTCCCAGCCAAAAGCCACCGCTGCAGCGGCCGAGGTGAGATAAAAGACGAAGATCCCTCGCATGCCGTAGTAGCTGAGGCGCTCCCACATCTCGGTGCCAAACAGCAGGAAGAGTCCCTTGGGATGCCCCATCAACTCGCCGGCATCTGCAGGGGGTCTTGGCTTGAGGTCTTGCATGTCGGTACCTCTGACAGGCAATGGGATTGGGAAAATAGTTTCCCCTCGCTGGCAGGCGGGGGATGCGATTGCCTTGAGTATAGAACAGCGCCAAACCGGCCCCGGCAAATCTCCGTGAGCATTTAGCCGCCAGTGGCCCAGGGGGTATAATCGCCCGTTTGCGGTCAATTTCCGGATTATGAGTCACAGCGAAGTCAATCAAGCCGGCAGGACACTGGATAGCGTCAGCGACGAGCTCGAACAGCGCCTCGAACGTTGTATGGGGCGTGATCGGTATCGCCTGCGCAAGACCCTGGCCAATGCACGCCGGCGAGTGAAAGCCGGCAAGCCAGCAGACCGGATGCTTGAGCAGCTCCAGCACGAGCTGCAGTCCTCCGAGGCGCTGGCCACTGCACGCCGGGAGAAACTGCCGACGATTACCTGGCCGGAGGCGCTGCCGGTGGTGGCGCGCCGCGAGGAGATCGCGGCGCTGATTGCCGACAACCAGGTTGTCGTTGTCGCGGGTGAAACCGGCTCCGGTAAGACCACCCAATTGCCCAAGATCTGCCTGGAGCTCGGCCGCGGTGTCTATGGCCAGATTGGGCACACCCAGCCGCGGCGAATTGCCGCGCGCACGGTCGCCAACCGCATTGCCGAGGAGCTCAATCAGCCCCTGGGGCACTCCGTTGGCTACCAGGTGCGCTTCACCGATCACAGTGACGAGCACACTCACGTCAAACTGATGACCGATGGTATTCTGCTGGCAGAGATCCAGCGGGACCCGCTGCTGAACAAGTACGATACCCTGATCATTGATGAGGCCCACGAACGCAGCCTCAACATCGACTTCCTGCTCGGCTATCTCAAAACCATCCTGCCGAAGCGCCCCGACCTCAAGCTGATCATTACCTCGGCCACCATCGACCTGGAAAAATTTTCCCGGCATTTCGACAACGCGCCGATCATTGAAGTCTCGGGTCGCACCTATCCGGTGGAAATCCACTATCGCCCGCCGGCGGACAGCGACGCTGACCTGAGCGAGCAGGTGATCGGGGCGGTGGAGGAGCTGCTGCACGAGGAAAAGAGCAGCGGCCGGCGGGGCGGTGACATTCTGGTGTTCATGAGCGGGGAACGGGAAATCCGCGAATGTGCCAAGGCGCTGCGAGATGCCCGGATCCCACAACTGGAAGTGCTACCACTCTATGCACGGCTCAGTCTCGCCGAACAAAACAAGGTTTTTCACGGTCACAAGGGCCGACGCATCGTGCTGGCCACCAACGTTGCGGAAACGTCCATCACCGTGCCCGGGATCCGCTATGTGATCGATCCCGGCACCGCGCGGGTGAGTCGCTACAGCTACCGCAGCAAGATCCAGCGCCTGCCGGTCGAGGCGATTTCCCAGGCCAGCGCCAACCAGCGCGCAGGCCGCTGTGGACGGGTCAGTGCGGGTGTCTGTGTGCGCCTCTACGAGGAGCGCGATTTCGAGCAGCGGCCCGAATTTACCGATGCGGAAATATTGCGCACTAACCTGGCGGCGGTGATCCTGCAGATGCTGCAATTGCGCATTGGCGATATCCGCGATTTTCCCTTTGTGGATCCTCCCGATGAGCGGCTGATCAACGATGGTTACAAGCTGCTGCAGGAGCTGCAGGCAGTGGATGCCGGGGGCAAGGTGACCCAATTTGGCCGGGCACTGTCCCGTTTGCCGCTGGATCCACGCCTTGGCCGAATGTTGATGGCGGCGGGGGACAACGACAGCCTGAGAGAGGTGTTGATCATCGTCAGCGCCCTGGCCGTGCAGGACCCGCGCGAGCGGCCTGCCGAGAAGCGCCAGGCTGCGGATGAGAAGCACCGCCAGTGGCAGCATGAGCAGTCCGACTTCGTGTCCTTCGTGCAGCTCTGGGATGCGTTTGAAGAGCAGCGTCAGGAACTGAGTCAGAATCAGTTGCGCAAGTGGTGCCAGAAAAACTACCTGTCCTGGCTACGCATGCGCGAATGGCGGGACATACACCATCAGCTGCGGGTGGCCACTCGCGAACTGAAGCTGAAGGAAAACCGCGAGCCGGCTTCCTATGAAGCGATTCACCGGGCAATCCTGCCGGGGCTCCTCGGCAATATCGGTGTGCGTGACGAGAACAAGGAATTCCTCGGCTGCCGCAACCGTCGCTTCCACATCTTTCCCGGCAGTGGCCAGTTCAAAAAACCACCCCGCTGGGTAGTGGCCGCACAGTTGCTGGAGACCAGCCGCCTGTTTGCGCACACCGTCGCCCGGATCGAGCCGGACTGGGCGCTGGCGGTGTCAGAGCACCTGGTCAAGCGCAGTTACTCCGAACCTCATTACGATGCCCGTGGTGGGCGCGTGATGGCGTTCGAGAAGGTAACCCTGTACGGCCTGGTGCTGGTTGAAAAGAAACGTATTCACTACGGCAAACTGAATCCGCAAGTGGCGCGCGAGGTTTTTATTCGCCAGGCACTTGTCGAGCAGCGTTATCGTGGCAAGGGACGGTTCTTCAAACACTACCGGGCACTGCTCGAAGAGCTGGAAGACCTGGAAGCCAAGTCCCGGCGGCGGGATATCGTCGTCGACGACGAGGTGATTTTCCGCTTCTTCGATGAGCGGCTGCCGGAGGAGATTGTCAATCTTGCCGGATTCGAGCACTGGCGCAAGCAGGCCGAATCCCGCGATCCCGAATTGTTGATGATCCCCCGTGACCTGCTGATGCAGCAGAGCGCAGATCATATCGGCGAGGCACAGTTCCCCGACAGTCTTCAGACTGGTGGTATCGAATTTCCGCTCAGTTATCACTTCGAGCCGGGCAGTGCCGAAGACGGGGTGAGTATCCGCGTGCCTGTGGCAGCGCTTCATCAGGTGCCTGAGGCGCGGCTGTCATGGCTGGTGCCGGGGCTTCTGCGCGATAAGTGCATTGCGCTGGTGAAAGGACTGCCCAAGCAGTGGCGTAAATACTTTGTACCAGTGCCGGCGGCGGTGGACAGGGCATTGCCGAGAATGAAGCCGGACAACACACCCCTGTGGCAAGTGCTGGCACTGGAGTTGAAGCGCCAGACGGCACAGGAACTTCCTGAGGAGGCCTGGGCGCGCGCTGAAGCCAGTCTGGAAGACTTCTACCGCTTTAATATCCAGGTGTCAGATGAGGCCGGAAAGCTGCTCGACCAGGGGCGTGACCTGTCGCTGTTGCAGGAGCGCTATCGGGATCGGGTGCAACGGGAAATCGCCACGGCCGGAGACGACTTCGAACGGGAGGGGATAATCGAGTGGGATTTCGGCGATCTGCCGGAGACCCATACGATGGATCAGGGCGGCCTCAAGATGCGGGCTTATCCCGCCCTTGAAGACAAGGGGGACAGCGTGGCCCTGCGGCTGCTGGACAACCCCGCCGAAGCGCGGCGTATCAGCCGCACCGGTATCTGTCGCCTGGCCCTGTTGCACCTGCCGGACAAAGTGAAATACCTGCGCAAAGAGCTGCTGCGCGGCAAGGAGCTGGGGCTCTCTGCCGCGGATCTGGGCCGTCGCGAGGAAGTCGCTGACGATATCATGTTGGCGGCAGCGAGAGAGTTGTTCTGGCCCGACGAACAGTGGCCGCGCTCTCAGGCGGACTTCAACGCTGCACTGCAGCGCGAGGGGGAGTTGGTAGAGGTTGCCCAGGAAATTGCCGCACTGTTGGTCAAGTCGCTCGGCGACCTGGTGCCGCTGCGCAAGGCGATCAAGCAACAGAAAAATCTCGCCGTGGCCATGGCCGTCGGTGATATTCAGCAGCAGCTGGCCGGACTCTTCTATCGCGGTTTCCTGTTCGATACGCCGCGGGAGTGGCTGCGCCAGTACGGTCGCTACCTCAAGGGGGTCTCCATGCGACTGGAAAAAGCGGCGCTGGATCCAAACCGTGACCGGCGCCTGCAGGCCGAATACCACGAGGCCGCGCAATCCTTCACGGATCTGCTCGCTCAGCACTCCTTCCGCGCGCTGATGGCTGAGCCGGCTCTGGTTCAGTACCGCTGGCTACTGGAGGAATTCCGTATCTCACTATTTGCCCAGTCTTTAAAGACCCTGATGCCGGTATCGGTGAAACGACTGCGGAAACAATGGCAGGAAATCGAGCAGGCTGGCCTGCGTTTCTCCTCGTAAGCCACCTGGTAGGACGCCCGCTGGAGGTGTTGGGCGTCTGCTGTTTCCCGGCGCCAGTCACCTTTTTGCCCCCAGTTACCGCCGCCGGTCGGATCAGACTGGGCTCTGCTAGCTATGCGCGGGTGTATAAAATGTGATCACCTCTCGGTCGGAATTGAATAAAAAGCACGACCACTGTAACAACCACCGCTCAATAACGACTATTCGGCTGAGAACCGCTTAACGAAATGCCTTTTTTGAGGCAACTTTACTGATACGTTGCGGGTCTCAGTGCGTAACCGCTTATGGACCGGGCGCATTATACTGCCGTGAAGGCGGTTGAAAGCTCCGCCACGGTGTCAGTAAGACTTTAGGGTATCTAAAAGGAGAATTGTTATGAACAAGAAGAATGTACCGCTTGCAGCTGCCGTTGGCGCCGCTTTCCTGGCATCTGCCTCCGTGAACGTATCTGCCGGTATCGTCAATGATGCCAACCCTTTCGCTGCTGAAGAACTGTCTTCGGGTTACAACCTTGCCATGTTGAGTGAGGAAGGTTCCGACGACAAGAAGAAGGAAGGCAAGTGCGGCGAAGGTAAATGCGGCGAAGAAGGCAAGAAAAAAGAAGGTAAGTGCGGCGAAGGTAAGTGCGGCGAAGAAGGCAAGAAAAAAGAAGGCAAGTGTGGCGAAGGTAAGTGCGGCGGGTAATCCTGTCGCCATGATGTGACCGGGGGCATATCGCTCCCGGTCTTTTGCCTGCTTTGAATTTTCCCGGATCTATATTGCCGTTGTCATAGGGTCGAGCACCAGTCATGAAAATCGCCGAGCACAGAGTATTTCCCGTCGAAGGTGCGGGCCTCGGGCTTCGCCGATCCATGATGGGTGAGGTTGTTTCGCCGGAACATATCGACTTTCTCGAGGTGGCGCCGGAGAACTGGATCGGCGTGGGAGGGCGGTTCGGCCGCTGGCTGCGCGAGCACACAGAGCGGTTCCCGTTTGTGATACATGGATTATCCCTGTCCATTGGTTCCCCTGCACCGCTGGATATGGATCTGGTGCGAGCCGTAAAAGCCTTCATGCGTGAGCACGGTATCCGTTGCTACAGCGAGCACTTGAGTTACTGCTCTGACCACGGACACCTGTACGACCTGTTGCCAATTCCCTTTACCGAGGATGCGGTGCGGTATGTGGCAGAGCGTATTTCCAGGGTGCAGGAAACCCTGGGCCAGCGTATCGCCATGGAGAATGTCTCCTATTACGCGGCACCGGGCCGCGAAATGTCTGAACTCGATTTCATTAATGCGGTGTTGCAGGAAGCGGACTGCGATCTTCTCCTGGACGTCAACAACATCTACGTTAACAGCATCAATCATCAGTACGACGCACTTGAGTTTCTGCAGGGGCTGCCTGGTGAGCGTATTGCGTATGTTCACGTAGCAGGGCACTACGATGAAGCGGAGGACCTCAAGGTCGATACGCACGGTGCACCTGTAATCGACCCGGTATGGCAACTGCTGGAAGAGGCTTACCGGCTTCACGGCCCTCTGCCTACTTTGCTGGAGCGCGACTTCAATATTCCGCCGCTGCCAAAACTGTTTGAAGAGGTGGCCCATATCCGTGACATCCAGGCCGCGGTCCAGCCGGAGGTGGTTTATGCACGGGGCCACTGAAAACCAGACCGACTTCCAGCGAATCCAGCGCGATTTTGCCGCCCATCTGCGCCACCCAAGAGAGCATGCGCCGCCGGCGGAAATTGAAGATCGCCGTCTCGCCATCTACCGGGATCTTATCTACAACAACATCGAATCTTTTATCGCCAGCGGTTTTCCGGTCTTGCGCAAGCTCTACAGCGATAGCGACTGGCATGCCATGGTGCGAGACTTCGTGCATCTTCACGCGTCACGGAGCCCCTACTTTCTGCAGATCAGTGAAGAGTTCCTTCATTATTTGCAGAATGAGCGTGAGGCCCACCCCTGCGATCCGCCTTTCCTTCTGGAGCTGGCCCATTACGAGTGGGTGGAGCTCGCGTTGGATGTCAGTGATGCCGAGATCCCCGGGGGGCTCAGCCGTGAGGGCGATGTACTCGCTTCGATCCCGGTTGTCTCACCACTGGTGTGGAGCCTGAGTTATCGGTTCCCGGTGCATCAAATTGGTCCCGCCTTCCAGCCCGAGGAACCGCCGGAGGCACCCACGTTCCTGCTTGTGTACCGTGATCGCAGCGAGGAAGTGGGCTTCATGGAGACCAATGCCGTTACCGCCCGGCTGTTACAGCTGGCCCAGGCCGAGGCGTTGCCCGGGCGCGACCTGCTGCTCGCACTTGCCGAAGAAATGCACCATCCGGAGCCGGAAGTGCTGGTGCAGTTTGGCCAAGACCTGCTGGAAAAGCTCCTTCGCGCCGGTATCGTCGCCGGTTTGCGCTGACCCTGACCTCAGGCAGCATCGAAAAAATGGGTGCTTTTGACCGAAAAAACAGGCCGGCTGCTATGCTGCCAAGGGTGGCTCCCGCTTCCCTCGGGCGGTAAAATCTTTCCACCTTCATGATTTGTCACAGGAGCAGGGTTTTGCTGGGACGCACAAAGAGTTTGCCCTCGCTGACGCTATCGGTACTGCTGGTATTGCCGTTTGCCGCTTTGGGGCAGGATGACCCCTTTGCCGAGGTTCCGCCCGAGAATCTGCCGGTCGAGGAACCGGCGAGCACTTCAGGCGGTGAGAATGGTGCCGCGGATGCGGGCGCCGGAGATGCTGAGGCAGCCTCCGACGGAGAAGCAGCGGCGGAAAGCGCTACCACAGGGGACGCTGGCGGTTCTCTTGAAGACGAGTATGGCTTCGATCCCGCAGCAGAGTTCGGTGGCGAGCAGGATTCTGCCAAGCAGGATCCGTGGGAGGATGTGAATCGCGCCATCTTCCGCTTTAATGACACCGCGGACCGCTGGGTTCTGAAACCACTGGCGGTGACTTACCGTGAGGTGACCCCGATTTTTATGCAGCACGGGGTGAGCAATTTTTACGGCAACCTGCGCGAAGTTACCAATTCCCTCAACAGTGCCCTGCAGTGGAAGTGGGGGCAGGCCGGCAATGATGCCGGGCGCTTCCTCATCAACACCACGGTTGGCGTGGTCGGCCTGTTCGACGTGGCTCAGCGCTGGGGGCTCGAACCCAATGACGGCGAGGACTTCGGCCAGACCCTGGCGGTCTGGGGCGTGCCCGCGGGGCCCTACGTCGTGCTTCCGTTCCTGGGGCCCTCCACGGTAAGGGATGTTCCCGGCCGCTGGGTAGATATCTATACCGATCCCATTTATTACATCGATCACAATCCCACTGAGTATGCTTTCCGCTTTGCGGATCTGGTGCAGACCCGTGCCAGCTTCCTACGGACTGAATCGTTACTGCAGGGAGATCGATACGTACTGCTGCGCGATGCCTATCTGCAGCGCCGTGAATTCCTGATCAAAGACGGGGCTTCCTCTACCGATGACGATTTCGGTGCAGAGGAGACCAGTGACGAGACGGAAGACGGAGAGGAAGGTGCGGCGGAAACGGATAGCGAAGCCGATCCCTTTGCCTTCTAAAAAAATAAAAATGAACAAATTGGGCTGACCCCATGGGCGAGCGCCAGTCACTGCTGTTGATCGAGGCCGACCAGCCTTCCCGCGATTTTGTCAGGCAGTCTCTTGTAAGGCAGGGCTTCTCGGTGACGCTGGCACAAAGTGGCCTGGAGGGTATTGGTCAGTTCGCCCCCGGCCTCTTCATGCTAGTGGTGACTGACTTGCACCTGCCCGATATGGGGGGGCTGGAAGTCCTGCGCAAGATCAAACAGGCCTCACCGGAAACCCCCGTGGTCGTGCTGGCATCCAACAGTGAAGTCAGCGATGTGGTGCAGGCGCTGCGGCTCGGCGCCAGCGACTACCTGCTCAAACCCATCGAAGACGAAGCGGTCATCGAGCACGCCGTCTCCCGCATTACCGACGCCCAGAAAATGGCACGAGAGAATCGCGACTATCGCGAGGCACTGGAGCGGCGTAATCGTGAGCTGCGGGATCACGTCGAGGTGCTGCAGCGGGATCAGGAGGCGGGTCGCCTATTGCAGCAGCACCTGCTGCCCAGAACGCCTTACCAGTATCCTGCGGGTATCGAGGCCGCTTACCGCCTGGTGCCCTCGCTATTTCTCAGTGGCGACTTTATCGATTACGGCCTCTTCGGCGAGCGCTTTGTGGCCTTTTATCTGGTGGACGTTTCTGGTCACGGGGTGTCTTCGGCGCTGGTTACGGCTCTGATCAAGCACAGCATCATGCACCTGCTGCGGGAGCGGCCACTTTTCACGCACCTGGATACGCTTCACGACGACCTGTTGGATATCTTGCAGACCATCAACCGGGAACTGTTGTCCACCCGGCTCGACAAGCATGCCACTATGTTCGTGGGGGCGATCGACAGCCGTGCTCGCAAGTTGCATTACGCGGTGGCCGGCCAGGTGCCGACGCCGGCGCTGGTGACCAACCAGGGTGCCGAATGGTTGCCAGGCAAGGGCCGACCGCTCGGGCTTTTTGAGCGGGGAAACTGGCAGGTGCTCGAGGCGACGCTGCCCAGTAGCTGGAGTCTGGTGGCCTGTTCAGACGGTGTGCTGGAACTTTTCAGTGGCGATTTGCTGGAGCGGGAGCAGGAGCTACTGAGTGCGATCAATGCCAGCCGGGGCGATCTCGACAGCCTGTGCTCGGCGCTGCATGTGGATACGTCGGAGCCGCTGCCCGACGACGTCACCATCCTCACCCTGCGCCAGAGTTGATCTGTGCTGACTGGTTGGTCCGCAAAGGGGCGGGCAAAGTCTTGTCACTCCCCGGCCGCAGGAGTAAGCTCCGCCCGATTTGTAATCAAAAGTGCGGTATCCGCCAACTGGCGCGAGTGATACTGCTCTGACCCAATGTGAACTTTCGCCACTTCTGTAGTGATCGCAGCGCGCGGCACGGCGGAGGTGCCAGAGGTTGTTATGCAGTCCGGGCAAATAATGGTCGGTGCCCACGAGGGTATCTACGTCATCAAGCTGATTGGCGATGTGCGACTCAATCTGTGCACTTCGTTCGATAACTTTATCGACAGCATGTTTCAGCACGATGACTTCAACGATGTCGTTTTTGACCTCCACGGGGCAAAGGGCGTCGACAGCACAACCCTCGGGCTGATGGCCAAGATCGCCATTCGTGCCCTGGAGCGCGGCTGTGAAAAACCGTTGGTGTTGACCACTGATCAGGGGATTCACCACCTGCTCGATGCGATGGGCTTTGACGCACTGATTGAAGTCAGTGAAGAGCACCGCGATTACGCCGCAGAACCGGAACCTCTCAAGTGCAAGACACCTGATGAGTGCGCGGCACGGGAGAAAGTGCTCGAGGCACACCGGGTGCTGATGAGCATGAACGAGCACAACGCCGAGACCTTCCGCGATCTGGTCCACACCCTCGAGCGGGAGTGCGACCCTCTCGACAGCCCTTCCACACGCATGCACTGATGCCCGCAGCGGCTCTTCGACCGCTGTCTGTTATCCCTATTTCAACTTGCCCATCTCCCGGGCCTCAGCCCGTGCCCGGGTAAAGAGTCCATGGGGCAGGTAGATGAGATCCGCCACGCGGCGGATCAGGTGTTCTTCGAAGGGTTCGATGGTGCCGTCTGCCAGGGCTACCTGCCACATTTGCCGCACCAGTAGGTATTTATTCTGGTCGTCAAACTCCCGATTCACTGTCTGGGTGAATTCGTACAGGGAGGTGGCATCTTCACGGTGGCTGAGCGCCTCCTCCACCAGTTCGCTGGCTTCAGCGGCTTCCAGGCGGTAGTGCTGCTGGAGCACCGCAGCCAGGGTTTCCCGTTCCCGTTCATCCAGATTGTGGTCCACCGTGGCTACTTCAGCCAGAAGAGCCGCGCTGATCACGCGCAGGTCACTGGCATCGCGTTTCTCGATGTCCTCGCTTTCGCCGATCTGCTCGAACAGTTTACGAATTTGTCGCAGCATCGCTGGTTGCGCGCTCCTTCGCCTGTTGCAGGAGCAGCTGCTCCAGTTGCTCCTGGTCGTGGACAAAGTTGCGGATGCCCTCTGCCAGTTTTTCGGTGGCCATGGCGTCCGCATTCAGCTGGTAGCGGAACTCCGCCTCCGTCAGTGCCTGCCGGGGGCGCTCCTCCGGAGCAACCCGGTCCGGTAGGCCGCTCGCCAGGGTACCGGAATCCTCCTCCAGGGCCTGCAACAACTGCGGGCTGATGGTGAGGCGGTCGCAACCGGCCAGGGCCTCGATTTCACCAGTGTTGCGGAAGCTTGCGCCCATCACGACCGTGTCATAGCCACGGGACTTGTAGTACTGGTAGATGCCTTGCACCGAGGCCACACCGGGATCGTCAGCTGCGGTAAAGTCCCTGCCACTGCTGGCCTTGTGCCAGTCCAGGATGCGGCCCACGAAAGGGGAGATCAGGGTTACGCCGGCCTCGGCGCAGGCTACCGCCTGGCAGAAGCTGAACAGTAGCGTCAGGTTGCAGTGGATTCCCTCGCGCTCGAGGATGCTGGCGGCGGTGATGCCCTCCCAGGTGGAGGCAACCTTGATCAGTACCCGCTCGCGGTCGATATCTGCCTGTTCGTACAAGTGGATCAGCTGTCGTGCGTACTCCACCGTGGCGCGGGTGTCGAACGAGAGGCGCGCATCGACCTCTGTAGACACCACGCCGGGGACAATATCCAGAATCTCGGCACCGATGGCTACGGCGAGCTTCATCGCCGCCAGCCGGCCGCGTTCACCGCGGTGTCGATCCGCCCACGCCAGGGCATCTACCAGATAGGGTTGGTATTGGGGTAGCTGGGCGGCCTTGTAAAGAAGTGAGGGGTTGGTAGTGGCATCGTGGGGGCGATAGCGCCGGATTGCCTCGATATCGCCGGTATCGGCCACCACCAGGCTGCGTTGCCGCAATTGTTCCAGTTTGTTCATCTCACTTCCTTAAATTTATTTATCTGCGGAATCCAACAAATCCACTCACTTTCAACGCGGGGTCAGGCTGCCTGGGTGACGAGTGAAAGGGCGTCACGCATGACCTCCGGACCGGCACCGGGCTTGTGGGCGTTTTCGCTCAGGTGACGCCGAAAGCGCCGTGCGCCAGGCACCCCCTGGAAGAGCCCGAGCATATGCCGGCTGATGTAGTTTAGGCGCTGCCCACGGCTCATCTCGCGCTCTATGTAGGGCAGCATTTGCTCCACCACCTCCACCGGAGAAGGGCCGGGTTCATCACCGAAGAGACGGCTATCCACTTCCGCCAGTAATACCGGGTTCTGATAGGCCGCGCGCCCCAGCATAACACCGTCCAGTTCCTGCAAATGCTGTTCGCATTCTTCCAGAGAATTGATACCG
The DNA here is from genome assembly GCF_001750105.1 of Microbulbifer aggregans. NCBI lineage: Bacteria > Pseudomonadati > Pseudomonadota > Gammaproteobacteria > Cellvibrionales > Microbulbiferaceae > Microbulbifer > Microbulbifer aggregans. The sequence continues at coordinate 119,384 of NZ_CP014143.1, read as the reverse complement.
CCATTCAGCACGATTTCCAGCTCCGGGAAGTCACGCTTGAGCTGGTAGACCATGTCGTATTTCAGCGGTGGTATCTCCCGGTTCTCCTTTGGACTGAGGCCGTTTAGCCAGGCCTTGCGAGCGTGCACGATGAAGGTGTCGATACCGACCCCCGCCTGTGCCTCCACGAAGGCAGTCAGGCCGGCGTAGTCCTCCATATCGTCGATGCCGATCCGGTGCTTGACGGTAACCGGGATAGAGACAGCCTCGCGCATGGCAGCAAGGCAATCAGCGACCAGTTTCGGCTCGGCCATCAGGCAGGCGCCGAAGCGTCCGGACTGCACCCGGTCACTGGGGCAGCCGCAGTTCAGGTTGACCTCGCTGTAGCCCCACTGCTCGGCCAGCTGCGCGCACTGCGCCAGTTCTTTGGGATCACTGCCGCCGAGCTGCAGGGCGACCGGCTGCTCCTCGGGGCTGAAGTTCAGGTGTCGCTCCCGGTCACCGAACAGCAGCGCACCTGTGGTGACCATCTCCGTATACAGGGTGGCCCGCTTGGTCAGGAGACGCCAGAAATAACGGCAGTGACGGTCGCTCCAGTCCATCAGCGGCGCGGTGCAGAACCGATGGGAGACGGCCTTTGATTTGGCGTTTTCGGGCGGTGTGATGGGGGAGTCGGGCATACAAACAGTGTGTTCGGTACAGCAAAAAATGTCCGCGCATTATAGGGGAAGGGCCCCATTGCCCGTAACCAGCAAGGTGCGGGAACCTCGGAACCAGTCGCCGCTGCCTCGGGCTTTCAGATTTCTAGTGATTTTCCTTTTCAGAGCGGCTGGTAGTGGCCGATGCGGCGGGTTCGCCTGATTGCTCGCTCTCAGGCGCTTCCAGTGTCGGGCGCAGGGTCTTGACGATTTTTCGCGCCGTGGCCCGGTAGCTGGTGAGCTTGCCGCCGGCGACGGCGAGCACCCTTGGTCGCCGAGGATCGTCGCAGCAGATCAGCGTATCCCGCGGCCGCGTGAAAGGTGAGTCTTTCGACTGTGGCAATACCCGCAGCCCTGCCCAGCTGTCACAGATATCCTTGCCGCGCAGCTGCCGCGTCTGGGGGAAGTAACGTTGCACCGTGTGCAGCAGGTACTGCTCTTCTTCCAGTGTTGGTGCCACATCGCGCGGGTCGCCCCGGTAACTGCGCTCGGTGGTGCCCACCAGGGTCTGGCCCTGCCAGGGCATCACAAAAACCGCGCGTCCGTCCTCCGCCTCGACATAAAAAATCTTGTTGCCAAGGGACATGGGCAGTTCGATATGGGTGCCGGCGACAAGATCCAGCGCTGGCAAGGGGGCCTGGGGCGAGCAGCGGTCATTGGTATTGCTCACCCAGGGACCGCTGCAATTCACCAGCACCCGGGCACGCAACGTATTCAGCTGACCGTCCGCCACATAGTCCACACGCATACCCTGGCCGGTGAGCTCGGCACCGACGAGACTGCCGGGACAGATCAACTGCGCGCCCCTGGCAACGGCGGATTCCACCACATTGCGCGTCAGCGCGGCGTCGTCGGTCTGCGCATCGTAGTAGCGGTAAACGGCGATGAGATCCTCTTGGATCAGGCCGGAAAGCTGTTCCCACTCACTACGGGGGATGGCGCGGAAGCGAGACTGGCCGCTGATGACGCCCGCCAGCAGGGCGTAAACTGTCAGGCCCAGTCGCACCGTCCACGGGGAGCGGCGGCTGTGACGGTAGACGGGGATATAAAACGGCACCATGCGCACCAGCTGTGGTTTGTTGGCCAACAGCCAGCGGCGTTCCCTCAGGCATTCGTAAACCAGGTGAAACTGGCCGCTCTCCAGATAGCGAAGTCCACCGTGAATCAGTTTTGATGAGCGGGAGGAAGTGGCGGCGGCGATGCCAATCTGCTCGAGTATCGCCACCCGGTACCCGGCCTCCGACAGCGCCTCTGCAGCCCCGGCCCCCTGAATGCCGGCGCCAACCACCAGGGCATCAAAATCCGTAGACATCGCTTGCTTCTCGGGAGCGCATCAGCAGCGACAGGTTGCCGGTGAGGATATGGTGGGCGCCACGGGCGCGCCACTCGACCGCCTCTTGTGCCGAGTTCACTTCATAGACCACCCACTGCCAGGGCCCGGGGGGCAGTTCGGCACAGTCGACGCTGCTGTCACGGATCAGCAGATAGTCCGGGGCCAGAGTCAGAACCTCGATCGACAGACACTGGACGATACTGTCCAGCTTCAGCGCCACCTGATGGCAACCAATGCTGCGGGCCAGGCGCAGGCTGCGGCAATCACTGGTGAGCAGGGCGAAAGAATCGCTCTGGTGGCGCAATCGCCGGGCCACGGCCTCCACCGCCTGCTCGGCGCCGACGCTCTTCAGGGTCTTGTCCTGCAGCTCAATAAACCAATCCAGGTGCCGGTGTCGCCCTGCCCAGTCCAGTAACTGCGCAAAGGTGTTCATGGGCAGCTGGCGCAGGTCCCGGTCGCTGATCTTGTGCAGTGGTTTGGCTCTCCGAGTATCGGGTAGCCTGAGGTTAGGCTGGGCGAAGCACCAGGGAGTGCCCTCGGCGCTGAACTGAACCTGGGACTGGATCGCGCAGGCCCCCAGGCTGTGAGCGCCCTCGAAGGCGGCGATGGTGTTTTCCGGTTGGCGGCTGGTGTCGCCACGGTGCGCTATCAGCATTGAGTCGATCCGTTCTGCGGGCGTTATTGTGCTTTCGGAGCGCACGCTATGCCCGCGTCGGCGCCCATCACAACAAACTGAACACTTGTTGATACTCCGCAGTAATGCCCTGTGCCGGTGAAGGTCGTGGGCCGCGGCCATACAGGAAAAATAGTCGCTGCAAGCGCGCTTGCAAGGCGGCCGGGCAGTAAAAACCGGTGTGGCTCTGACCGTCGCCAGTCGCCCGGTCCCTCCGGTCTACACTGGCTTGGGGGGCAGCCATACCGCGGTGGCCATCAGCGGTCTGAGGTTTGTTGTGAGCGCTTCAAAACAGGATGTTCGCCGGACGCTGTTTCTCTCCATCTTGCTGGGTTTGTGGCCCTGGCACCTGGCGGTTGGTGAAGCCTCGACCGCCTCGGCATCGGCCCGTATCACCCTCCACATTTTGCCGCGTGCAGAGTTGCAGCGAACAACCACCACGACAGAAACCCGGCTGTGCCTGTATCGGCAACCCACTGAGCGTTACCGGGTTGAGGTGCGTGAAAAAGACCGTGACAACGCTGACGTCCTGATAGGGATCTTTGCAGGCGGGCGAGGGGCGTACTGCCTGCCGGTCAGTGGGGGTGGGGGCGGCTCAAAGACTGCTGCTGAGGCTGGGGATGGCGAAATCGAGATCCTTGTTGTTGCGCAGTAGTTGTTTCCCCTTCGGGGCCCTTTAGAATGGGGCTTTGAGTGACAAACGATTAGAGCCTGATGAGAAAGCCAGTTTCCCGTAGCCTCTCCTTCCTGATCGCATTGCTGTTAGCCACTGCCGCGGCTCCGTCGCTGGCGGCGATGGCACTGGACAAGATCATTGTTTACCTGGATGACGTACCCAATGCTCGGGATGACATCGTGGTGAGCAACCCGGACGCAGAGAACCTGTATCTGCAGACTGAAATCTACCGGGTGGACAACCCGGGCACTGCGGAAGAAAAGCGTGTGCGCGTGGTGGACCCGCGGGAATTCAAATTGCTTGTCAGCCCCTCCAAAGCCGTCATTGGCCCAGGTGAGCAGAAGCGGTTCCGCTTGATGTCACTGGAGCGGAACCTCGAGACCGAAAAAGTCTACCGGGTAACATTCAAGCCGGTGGTGGGTGATCTCAAGACCGACCGCACGGCATTGAAGATTCTGGTGGCTTATCAGGCGCTGGTTTTCGTGCAGCCGCAAGAAGGGAAATTTGACCTGGCGCTGGAAAGTGACGGTGACAAGTGGCAGTTGCGTAACAGCGGAAATATCAACGTGGAAATCGCCAGTGCGCAGTCTTGTGCAGAGGACGATACCTGCTCTGATCTCGACCTGTCCGGACGGATCTATGCCGGTACTGCGTTGCCTGTGGAAACCGAGCTGAGCGGGGGCTATTTATCCCTGCTGACCCGCTCTGCAGGCAATACAGAAAAAATCCGCGTGCCATTTCCACAATAAGAATGCTTATTGCACTTCCACCGTGAGCGTAAGCGTGTCGGAATAGCTGGTTTCCGAGGCTGAGTTGATCTCTGCAGGAGGAACGCGGATATCAATACGCATGTTTTCCTCGCTATAGCTGTTGCAATCCACTTCCGGGTTGCCCTGCCACGTACTCGAAGAAATTACCGCTTCTGCCAGTGTCTCTGAGTTGCCCGTGAGGTTAGACACTACGGTCTCATACTGCAGGCTTTCTGTCACACCTTGAAGTTGAAAAATGCCCGTGCCTGTTTGGCTGTCAGCCGTAATGCGAAACAGAGCTCCTGAGCTGGCATAGACACAAAACTCCTGGCTGTCAGAGTAGGCACCAGTGCCGTCGGCTAGCAGTTCCATATCCTCCAGGCCAGAAATCCGGATTTCCGCATCAACAACCAGGTTGATGGTGAAGGTGATTTCCTCCCCGGCCGCAATCCGGGTGACTGGCTTGCTGCCATCACAGGGCACGACACCACCAGAGTCGTTGGTTCCACACTGGTCTATTCCGAGCGAGAAAGTACCGCTATAGAAAGTGCCTTTCAGCTTACCCAGGTTCTGTAAGGAAACGTTGATGATCGCGGGCACTTGCTGGCCGTTGCTGCCACCGGCAAATAGCCCGGAAGGATCACCCGGCGAAAGGGCCTCTGAAACTCCGCCGCTCGAGAAGGTGAGGGTTACCTCGGCCTCATCCTGGGCGCCTGCGAGTACAAATTTTTTCCCGTTTCCCGTCGTGGCTCCGGTGAGTGTCACGGCATACGGAGTGGCAAAGTCACAGGTATCGCTGGCTCCATCTGGTGAGCAGCTGCGCACTGAAAACGCCACATCGCCCTGATTGCGGATGGCTGGCTTGAAAGCGAAGGTGTTGTCGGTATTTTCCAGTTGGCACGCGCCAATCAAGCGCTCGTCATAGCCGGCGCTGGCTGGATCATTGGGTGGCCCGGCACCATTGTCGCATGGCCTCGCGTTTGTGGACTCCGACCAGGCGAGGCCGCCGGGAAACTGCAGCAGACAGAGTGCGGCGCACACTCGCAGGAAATTAGCGGCCCGCATGTCCCACTCCCTCTGCAGCACACTGTGCGGTGGCGAGATCGATCACACCCAGGTTCACCCAGTGCTCGCCAGCGCTCTGCTCCGGCAGCGCAACCCGGCAGTTGCCCCAGCGCACTGGCGGCACTTGTAAACGCCGTGGGTCCCCCCGCATTTCCATCTGGAAGACCCCCATATCGTCGGTCACGGCACTGTACTCACCGATACTGATCTTTGCATGTGCTACCGGAGAGTCGTCGCGAACGATGCGGCCGAGAGCGAGGATCAGTGGCTGAATATCGTACTCAGTGTTGGCCACGTTGCCGGGGTACAGGGTAAGCACCTCGCTTTGTTCGCTGTAATCATAGAAGCCTTCTTCTAATGGCCGCAGTGCCACCTCATAGCTGCCGAAAGAAGGCAGGTTGATCAATGACTGGCCGCCGCCTTTGGCGTAGCCACGTCGCACACCATTTACCAGAATCTCGAAGTCCTGGTCGGCGCTGCCATCAATATTGACCATTACTGCGCTGTCGTAGGGGCGCTCCCCGCCCCAGGCGAAGCTGTCACCATTGGTCATCAAGTTGGTGGAGAAACTGCCGAGGTAATTTAGCGCTTCTTGTTGACCGTTATTCAGGTATTGCACCGTTGAGCTGGCGAAGCCGCGATGGCCGGCAAGCCGGGTATTGCTGCGCAGGTAATGCCCGTCCTGGTCTGTCTCGGCAGAAAATTGTTGATCCAGCTCCAGGGCCCACAGATCGCGGTCATTCCAGGAGGAGTCAAAGCCTGCGCGGAGGCCGTCAATGTCTGTGTTGCCAGTGTCGCTGCGCAGGCGAGCGCTGTGATTCCATCGGCCGCTGCGCAGTCGCATCTGGAAGCTTGCCGTCGTCAGCTGCTGGCCATCGGCATCGCTGTGGGCCAGGGTCAGCTCGCCCAGCCAGTTCCGAGCGCGGAATAAGTTGCGACGGTATTCAATTGTGGTGAGGTGTTCCGCAGCTGTCTCCTCGTCGTCGAGAGTAAATTCCGGGCGGGAAAGGGAGACACCCCGGTCGCGCTCACTGTAACGCAGGGCAAGCTGCCCGCCGATCAATGGTGCGGTGAGGCTGGCATTGCGCTGGAAGAAGCCCCGATTCAACAACGCATAGCTATCTGCCTCGGGTACAGTGTCCTCGTCGTCCAGCCGTGATTCGTTCGCGCTCAACTGAAACCACGGCGTCTTGAGGGCAGCGTATAGACGGTAGCCGCTGCGGCCACCATCTGTTTCCAGCAAGCTCGGCGACAGCTCCAGATAGGGGGTTACCCAGCGTGCTCCAACTTCCAGTAGCTGGGAGTGGTTTGTGGCCGCAACATTGGTAAACAGGCCGGCATTGTCGAGCACACGGTGGGCCACTCCTGCCTGGAAGAACATATCGTCTGCTGCTTCTGGCAGTATCTCGGCGGGGTTGAGCAGGGCTGGTTGTCCGGCCTGAACGCTCCAGCGCCATTCACCGGGAGCGGGCAGCAGAGAATCCTTGGCGAAAAACTCGGTGTACTCCGCCAGCACCCGTCCGCTTTCATCCAGTGTGCGGATCTCCACCTCGTAGGCGCCGCCGGGCAGACTCGAGGTGTCGAGCAGCTGGTTGCCAGCTTCTAGCAGTTCGCTGTGCAGCAGGCGCCCGTCGCGACGTACCTCGACCCGCCCGCGCAACGGCATGTTCACTTCCAGCGGCGCCCCCTGTTGATAGCGGTTGTCGGCACGGCTGTTATTGGAACTGCGATACTCCACGCCGTACAGGTAGGGCGAGGCAGTGAAACTACTGAAGCCATTTAAGGGTTGAATAAGGCCGGCAGAGTAGGCCCGCCCGCGATAATCGCGGGTCCAGTGCAGCTCATAAATCTGCCCATCGTCCTGATCACCCACCGTCCACTGGCTGTGCAGGCCGCTCTCGCCGAAACTCAGGATCGATTGCCCGTACAGGGAAAAAGCCTCGGAATCCGGGCCTGTTTCGCTCTGTACGCCGGACCAGCTGCCGGTAAGGTTCTGGATGAAAGAGAATTCACTACTGGATTCCGGCAGGTAACGATCTTCAATCGCTGCGCGCTGGGGGAGCAGGTGCGGTGCGATAAACAGGTCGATGCGGAAGCGGTTTTCGTCGTAGATCAGGCCGATATCGCTCGGGCTCAAAATGCCGCAATTGTGCTGCAGGGACGTGCGGCACAGCCGGTCGCCATTGCGGGCTAAGGGCCGCTGTAGGAGGGCTTTGATGAGGTCGGGATCCAGCGTTTGCGGGAGCAGCTGGAGAACGCGATCAGGGGTTTGAAAGCGCACCGTGCCCGGGTCGATTGTAACCTGGACGGAACCGAGTGGCCGGTTACCAAAATATAGGTCTGCAACTAGAGGTTCAGGCTTCGAGAAATCAGCAAACCCTTGGGGGGTAGCTGTCTCTAAAATGAATGCAGCAGTCGCACCGTGACAAATACTTGGTACAAGGGCAAGAACAAGGGTTGCCCTGAATAATGCTGCTTTCATCTGCTTGGATAAATTGGGGCTGCCTAGCTCGAGGCAGCCCTGGACAGTTTTTAATTCGCAGAAACCTGAATAGTCAGTACGTCGGTGTACTCACTATCGTTAAGTGCGGAAAAGTCAAATGCAGCACCGATATCTAGGATAAGAGTGGCGTTTGTCACGCCCCCAGTTTCGCAATCCGCAACAGAGGCTTGCCTCAGGAAAGTGTTGGCGCCAGTTGTCCCGTCCGTACTTACGATACCGCTCCCAGCTGATGCACCGGCAGAGTTTGCGAACTCGACTGAATAAGGCACTGTTTCACTGGTAAGGGTCGTACCAGCCATCAGAAACGGGTCTGTCGCGCCTGATCCAATCACAGCATTGCCGTTGACACTGGCGAAATCGACAGAGAACTCCTGAAAACCGGTGCCACCCACGCAAATGTTCTGGGGAACCTCAGTAGTGGACGAGTTGAAGTCAACGTCCGAAAAGCCCGTAACGATGATGCTGGGTGTAATAGTCAGCGTGACATCGACGGTTCCCGTTGAGGTCGCATGTGCACCAGTTCCCTCGACACCGTCCGTCGCGGCATGAGTGGATGTTGCCACGGCCAGGGCAATAGCGGTGAGCAGCATACGAATAGAGGTCTTCATTTCCAGTTTTCCCCGAAATCCATTGTTGTAAAGCGATGTTCTGGTTTTGTTCTTTATCCCGGTACGCAAGCACTCACGTACCGGATGGCTGACTTTGGCAGATGGTGTCACGGCCAAGTAGCATTTATCGGCGCAATGTTACTCTTTCTGTGACGTGAGTCACGTTGTTTTGCGTCTTTTTCCGTCTTTTTGGTGCTTATTTGCGCCAAATGTCGGGTTATACAGGTTCTGGGCCATGGACCGTGCGGCCGGCCTCTGCCGCCTTTATAATGCCGCGCCTAAACTTGACCCCAATCCACATCCCCAATCAGGTTTGTTATGACCGTAAGAACCCGAATTGCACCGTCTCCGACCGGCGATCCCCACGTCGGTACTGCCTATATCGCCCTGTTCAACATGTGCTTCGCCCGCGCCCAGGATGGCCAGTTTGTGCTGCGGATCGAGGATACCGACCAGCAGCGCAGCACCCCGGAGTCTGAGAAGGCAATCCTGGACAGTCTGCGCTGGCTGGGCCTGGACTGGGATGAGGGGCCGGATGTGGAGGGCCCGCATGGTCCTTATCGCCAGAGTGAACGCGGTGATATCTATCGCAAGTACTGCGAACAGCTGGTGGAGAAAGGCCATGCCTTCCATTGCTACCGCACCGCCGATGAGCTTGAGCAGCTGCGTGAAGAGCTGCGTGAAGCCGGCCGTACTGCGCTGAAACCCAGCGACCTGGCCCTGCCAGCGGAGGAAGTGGAAAAGCGCAAGACCGCGGGCGAGCCCTATGTGGTGCGCATGAATGTACCCGAGAGTGGTACCTGTGTGGTGGAAGACCTGCTGCGTGGCCCGATCGAGATCGACTGGGCTCAGGTGGATGCTCAGATCCTGCTGAAGTCCGATGGCATGCCCACCTACCACCTGGCCAACGTGGTAGACGATCACCTGATGGAGATTACCCACGTACTGCGCGGCGAGGAGTGGATCAATTCCGCCCCCAAGCACAAGTTGCTGTACGAGTACTTTGGCTGGGAAATGCCGGTGCTGTGCCACCTGCCGCTGTTGCGTAACCCGGACAAGACCAAGTTGTCCAAGCGCAAGAATCCGACGTCCATTCTCTATTATCAGCGCGCTGGCTTTATGCCTGAGGCGCTGCTCAATTACCTGGGCCGTATGGGCTGGTCCATGCCGGACGAGAGCGAGAAGTTCACCCTGGACCAGATGCTGGAGCATTTCGATATCCACCGGGTCTCCCTGGGCGGCCCCGTGTTCGATGTGGAGAAGCTGTCCTGGCTGAACGGCATGTGGATTCGCGAACTGGAGAACGAGCAACTGGCAGATCGTCTGACCCAGTGGATGTTCAACCGCGACAACCTGCTGCAGGTCCTACCGCACGCCAAGGAGCGCATGGAGACCTTCGGTGACTTCGCGCCACTGGTCGCTTTCCTGGCCGCCGGTCAGCTGCCGCTCACCGAGGCCAGCTTTGCCGATAACAAGCTGGAGCTGGACGATCAGAAGAAGCTGCTGCAGTTTGCCCTGTGGCGTCTGGAGGCCTTGCGCAGCTGGGACAAGGACAGCATCTTCCAGACCGTCAAGGCCCTGGCCACGGCTATGGAGATCAAGCTGAAGGACTTCAACGCGCCACTGTTCGTGGCCATCAGTGGAACCACGGCGTCCTTCTCGGTCATGGATGCCATGGTGTTGCTGGGCCCCGACCTGACCCGCGCCCGCCTGCGTCACGCTGTGGATGTGCTGGGTGGTGCCGGCAAGAAGGTACTGAAGCGCTGGGAGAAAGAGTACGCGGGCCTGGTCTAAGACCCTGAGGGCGGGGGCAACCCCGCCCGGAACCGAATGCGACGCGCCGGTCGTAACTGATTGATTAAAAAGTTATTTTTTCTGTTGACAGACGCCGGGGCGCTGTTAAAATGCGCCTCGCTTTCAGGGGAAACGCACTCCGAAAGCGAAAAATTTGGGGCTATAGCTCAGCTGGGAGAGCGCAACACTGGCAGTGTTGAGGTCAGCGGTTCGATCCCGCTTAGCTCCACCAAACAAAGAAACCCTCGCACCGAAAGGTGCGGGGGTTTTTTGTTTGGCGCCGAGGATCGAACCGCTGAAAGCGGTTTGATCCCGCCGGGGCGCGCAGCCTTAGCTCCACCAAATACAGAAAGGCCGCATTCGAAAGGATACGGCCTTTTTCGTATTCGCTGTCGCTGTGGGAGCGAAATAAAGCCCCGGGAAACCAGAGGCTACGTCACAGAAGAGGGGAGGGTGCTCGAGCGAGAGTTACAGCTGACCCGACTGAGTACTGACGACCGGGGTTGTCGCCTGGGTAGATGATTGGTCCGCCATTTCCTCCGGCGCCTGCAAATGCTGCTGCATGAGAACTTCCGCTGTCTTCGAGGCGTTGTAGTTCATCACCAGCTTCGGCTCGTCGGTAAACACCCCGTCCGCACCCATACCTGCCAGCAGGTGCAGGTCTTCCATGCTGTTGACAGTAAACACGTAGCTCTTGAGTCCACGGCGCTTGCCGTCGGCGATCATCTCCGCATCGGCGAAATCCAGGCTCAGGTGCAGCGAGTAGGCCTTCAGCGGCTCGGTACATGCCGCCAGATCCAGCGGAATACCGTCTATCAGCACGCCGCGGCGGACTTCCGGCAGCATCTGCAGGCAGTCGTATATCTGGCGGTGGTCGAATGAGGAGATCAGGTACTGTTCAAAGCTGGCGCCGTTGTCACGGACGTAGGATTCCAGCTCTGCAGCCACTAGCGCGGCGCAGTTGGGGCCTTTCAGTTCGATATTCAGCTGGGCGTGATTGCCCACCACTTCCAGGACCTCACGCAGGGTGGGTACCCGGCCGCCGCAGGGCAGTAGCATTTCGCGCAGGGTTTCAGGGCAGAGGTCGGTGATGAGTTCGCTGCCGGCAATCAGGCGACCGAGACGGCGGTCATGTTTGACCAGCAGCTGGCCGCCGATATTCCAGATATCGATCTCGATGCCGTCCACATCGAACTCCAGGGCGTGCTGGATGGCCTCGAGAGTATTCTCTGTGGCCCTTTCCCGGTAGCCGCGATGTGCAAAGCAGAAGAGGGTGCCCGGAATCTGCATACGTTTCCAGTCGGGTAACTTGACCGTGTGTACGTTTGCCATGCTGGCAGTCTGCGCCTGAAGTATGACGCTGGGATGACAGCCCGGCCACTATTACAGGCAATTTTTTACCGGTCAGTCATCCGCTGAGAGCGACCGGTAACAGCCGCGGTGGAAGACCAGGGGTTCGCCGCCTTCGGCTTTGAAGTCCTGCACTTCTCCGAGGAGGATAGTATGGTCGCCACCCTCCACGCAGTTGTACAGGCGGCAGTGGAAGTAGGCGGCACAGTCTTCCAGAATCGGCACCTGCTCAGGGCCCTCATGCCAGCGCACCTGGCCAAACTTGTCGGCGCCACGGCCCGCGAACAGGTTGGAGACGTGCTGTTGATCGGCTTTCAGTATGTGGACGGCAAAGTACGGCTGCTTGGTGAACGCTTCGTAGCCCAGTGACTGTCGGTCGATGCTCCACAGAATCAGCGGCGGATCCAGGGAAACCGAGTTGAAGCTGTTGACCGTCATCCCCAGCGGATTGCCGCTGGTATCACAGGTGGTGACCACGGTCACGCCGGTGGCGAACTGCCCTAATGTGTCGCGCAGGGCACGGCTCTGCAGGGCATTTGGGGCGGGGGCCGTGGAATGTTGTGTGGACATAGCTGCTGCTTAAAAATCGATCAGTCTTGGTGAAGGCGGCCATTCTACGGCAATTAAACCGTCAATGCCCGCCCGGCGATGAGCGTGAACCCCATCACCGTGGGCAGAGACGACCTGATGGCGTTGCCAGAGCTGTGGCTACTCAGTCATGAGCGGCTGGCACTCGCCGGAAAGCTTATCCCGTTGGGCGATGGCATCGCCGGTGAGGGCGAAGCCGAGCAGCCGGCCATCTGGCCCGCGGAACTCGGCACTGACACCACCACTTCCAGCCTGCACGTGCCACTCTCCCTCGCTATCGGGCCGGGGAGGACAGACGGTGGTGGGGCGCAGGGTGGTCTTCACGGCGACAGGCATGACGTCGTAGCGCACCGGGGTCTCGTTCCCGGACAGTGTCTTTGCCAGTGCCCGGGCGCACTGCATCAGGGGGGCAACGAAGTACAGCAGGTGGCCGTCGACTTCGGCACAGTCACCCAGCGCGTAGATGTTCGGATCGCTGCTTTGCAGGCTGCGGTTGACGGCAATGCCCCGGCTGACAGCGAGCCCCGCTGCCTCGGCCAGGCCGGTGTTCGGCTGCAGCCCCAGGGCTGCCAGTGCAATATCCGCCTGCAGGGTTTCGCCGTTGTCCAGTTCAGCGGTGATGCCGCCATCCACGTTTTGCAGGGTGGTCACCTTGTGTTGACCGTGGAAGCGGACACCGGCTTCGCAGAGAACCTTTTCCAGATCCCGGCCGACGGCCTCGGGCAGCAGTGTGGCCAGCGGCCAGGCGAGCGGATCGACCAGATCAACTTCATAACCCGCCTGAATCAGGTCGTTGGCGAACTCGCAGCCGATCAGGCCCGCACCAATTAGCAGCACCCGGCGGCGATTGGCCAGTGCGGTGCGGAAGCGGTGATAGTCGCTGAGGCTGTTGACGCGTAACAGGCGCGCCAAACCATCACCCTCGATGGGGGGCAGCGGACGACAGCCGGCGCCAGTGGCGAACACCAGCTTGCCATAGCGCAGTGTTGCCTGGTGGCTGCCGTTCTCGGGAACCAGGGTCAAAGTACGCGTCTCGCTATCGACATCGTTCACATGGGTGTGCACAAGTATTTCCGCGGACAGTTCTTTGGCCATGTCTTCTGCAGAGGCGCTCGCCAGCTGTTGCGGTGTCTTACCGTGGGCAAGGGAGGCGGATAGCAGGGGCTTTGAATAGAAGGTGCCGTCATCAGCGGTGATCAGCACCAGCGGAGTGGTCTGGTCCTGCTTGCGGAATTCCCGGGCGAGGTTGTAGCCGGCAAGGCCAGTGCCAATGATCACAACCGGTTCGCGTCCGCTGTCGATTTGGGGTGCTGTTTCCACTGCTGCAGCAACAGGTTCCGGGGCCTCTTCGGTCACCAGCACCATGTCGAATTCGTCTTTCCCTACGCCGCACTGAGGGCAGCACCAGTCCTCGGGGATATCCTCCCAGCGGGTGCCCGGGGCGATACCATCCTCGGGCCAGCCCTTGGACTCGTCGTATACCCATCCGCAAACCATGCACTCCCAGATGCGGTAGCCACCACTCTGGGCTTGCTTCGGTGTGTTCGGCGTTGCTGCCGGACGGACGTCGGCGGCGGATTGATCGCTTTGACTGGCCGGTTGCTCCGCATCGGATGCCATGGGCAGCATCTCGAAGTCTTCCTTGGCGGCGCCACACTCCGGGCAGGACCAGTCGTCGGGGATGTCCTCCCAGCGGGTTCCGGGGGCGATGCCATCCTCGGGCCAGCCTTTGGCCTCATCGTACACCCAGCCACAGATCTGACATTCCCAAACGCGGTACCCGGACATGCTTACTCCCAAAAAGACACAAACTGCGCCCGGCTGGTGCCGGGCGCCAAAAAGTCGAGGCAGGAGTTTAAGAAAAATTGCCGGTGAAGTCTGCTATTCGGCGTCGCGTTGGGCGATGTTGGTCAGGGCGTTGTGGTAAATCTCGGCGAGTTCTTCGGTGCCGGTAATGGAGATGCCCTGTTCGTGAACGAGCCCGTCGCGCAGGCCGTAGATCCAGCCGTTGACGGAGAGTGACTGACCGCGCTCCCAGGCATCACGGACAATGGTGGTCTGGCAAACATTGACGACCTGCTCAAGCACGTTGAGCTCACAGAGCAGGTCCAGCCGCTGCTTTTCCTTGAAGAGTTTGATCAGCGCCTGGTGTTTGTCGCGCACGTCCTGGATGTGGCGCAACCAGTTGTCGATGAGCCCCAGCTGCATGTTTTCCAGAGCCGCCTGCACGCCGCCACAGCCATAGTGGCCGCACACAATGATGTGTTTGACCTTCAGGATTTCCACCGCGTATTGCAGTACAGACAGGCAGTTGAGGTCTGTGTGGACCACTACGTTGGCCACATTACGGTGTACGAACAGTTCTCCCGGCAGCAGGCCGACGATTTCGTTGGCGGGCACCCGGCTGTCAGCGCAGCCGATCCAGAGATACTCCGGGGATTGTTGTTTGGAGAGCTGGAGGAAGAAGTCCGGCCTCTCCCTGGAGGTGGCCAGGGACCACTGCCGGTTGTTTTCGATCAGATGCTTGAGTGGGCCCACAAGAATTTCCAGTATGACTATGTATTCACGAAGGACTCGAGCTTACCCTCGTTGGGGCAGGTGGCCAAGGGGCAGTAATGTCCGTCGCCGCCAATGCCGCTGAAACGCCCGGGTGAATTTGCTAATCTGCAGCCACGACCGGGCCCCTGCGGCCTGATGCAATCAGTGTAGCGGCAGCCCGCTGCTCCTGCGCTTCGAGGCAAGGATGAGAAGAAGAAAGACCAAACCCCAGTCGCAGCGTCGGCGCCCCTACCGCGCCAGCCCCCTCTGTCGCCACCGCATTCGGGTGCGCTGGCTTTTGGCCCAGCGTATCCGCATGCGCAATTACATGCGCAGTTTCTCTCCCGAGGAGAGGGATTCGGAAAATGACGGGGACAATTGAGTTGCAGTGTCGGCAGTAAACCTGTTTCCCATTTTCAAAAGTTCATTGTTGGCGCGTTGACGAGCGTCCACCGATTCGATCCGCCAGGAGTACGCATGAGCGATAGCCCTCTCGATATTTTGATTGCCAATTACACCGATTCGCACCATGCCAGGGCGATTGTGCAGTTGATGGACGAGTACGCCCGGGATCCATACGGCGGTGGTGAGCCGCTGAGTGATGCGTGCCGCGAGCAGCTGGTCGATAAGCTGGGCACATTTCCCGGAGCCTTTTCAGTGCTCGCCTTTGATGGCTCTGAACCTGTGGGGTTGGTGAACTGTTTCACCGGATTCTCAACCTTTGCCTGCAAGCCCCTGGTCAATATTCACGATGTGATTGTGACCGATCGCGCCCGTGGTCGGGGTGTTTGCGGACGGATGTTGGAACTCGTCGCGCGTGAGGCTGAGCAGCGCGGCTGCTGCAAGCTCACCATGGAAGTACTCGAGAAAAATGAACCCGCCCAACGGGCCTACCGAAAGGTGGGGTTCGAGCCCTATGTGCTGGACGAAAATATGGGGGCGGCCCATTTCTGGCAGCGCTATCTGTGATCACTTTTTAAGGAGAATTCCTCCTCGTAAATCGAGCGTGAAGGGGCGCCAACCGCGGCGCAGGTAATCCCCCTTGTGCAATACTTTCCCCTGCAATGAGTTCCCCCGGCAGAGCATGGATACGGGCGGAACAGGGAGGAAGTCTGCAATGCGATTGAGTTCCACGCTGGCGCAGGGACGCTACGAATACAGTTGTGATGGTCGCACCATGCCGGTGCAGGACTGCTGGCAACTGGGATTGGACGAACATGGCCACCGCATGTTGATGAGCCAGCGTCTGGTTGGCGAGCAGGGTTTCGGCATGGAAGTGCGCGCCCGGCTGCAGGCCGGGCTGGTGACTGAATGCGATGTTCGCTGGCGGGATGAGGTGGACGAAGTCCACGCCCATTACGCGCTACAGATTCCGGATGGTGCGAGCCCGTCTATCGGCGACCCGATCTTGGCCCGCTGGAGTGGCCCTAACGGTCCCCAGGAAGCTGAGTTGGAAGGCCGCAACCGGTTGCTGTTCCCACTGATGCGTATTTTTATGGGCCCTCTGCTTCTCAAGCTCGATCAGCATCGGGATGGGTTCGAGGTGGTGAGCCCGGATGTGGTGGACCCCTCGCAAAGGGGCAAGTTACTGGCTCCACGGATCAGTTTCCGCTCTGCCCGGCCCATGGCGGGTGACGCCGCGACGCAGGGGGCTCAGGAGCTGGGTCAGGATATCTCGGCTTTTATCTACCATGGCGACGAGGCAGAGAGGGACGCTCACTGTTTCCTCGACAGCCGCGGCCTGCTTATCGGCTATGACTGGCCGTCGAGCACTGGCCGTCTGTGGCAGGTTCGCTTGCGGGACCTGGAGTGGTCATCGCAAGTGGAGACCCTGGTCTGAGTTGATCTCGGTGTCTATTTGTCCGCTTCATCGTCGTGCGGTGGGGCGGCCTCGTCTGCTCTTTCCCCTCTCTCAATACTCCGGTGTCGTCGGTCCTGCCTGACTTTTGTGCGAAGTCTTTTCCGCGCCCCCTGCCTGCCAGCTTCTTCAATGGTGAGCATTCTCGCCCGCCGCGGTGTAAGCTTGGCCTCCCATATTCTGACGTCAGGAGACAATGCTTTGCCACACGGTCGCGCCCTGGGACTGGTCCTTATGTCGATGCTTTTCGTGCCCTTCTCTTTTGTGCCTGTGTCGTTTGCCCAGGAGGAATCCGCGCCCGCCGAGGACAACCAGGACGGGCTGGATATCCCTGTCGTCAGCTCTCCCGAGGAACTGCCGATACAGCAGCGTGAAGAGAACTGCCTGCGTGAGCAGTTGCTGGTGGCGCCAGCCAGTATCACGTTGGAGGAAATGCGACGGTTCTGTGCTGAGCGAGTGCGTGCGGCCCCACACGAGCGGGAACCACAGCCGCTTTTCGGAACCGTGAGCGAGCCGCTGCCCGGAGAGACGGAAACCACCACCGAGGTGGCCACCAGTCAGGCCGCGCAGGCCATCCGTGACGCCGCCAACAACCCGTTTACGCTCGCGTCTCACAAGGTCAACTATCTGCTGCCGGCGGTCTACAATCCCGCTCCCAACGAGGCCGGCCTGGAAGACTTCGAGGAGATTGTGGGCGAGCAAATCCACCTCAATGAGATCGAGGTGCAGTTCCAACTTTCGGTTCAGGTGCCCATTTGGCGAGGGTTCCTTGGCAAGGCATCTTTTATGAGCCTCGCTTACACCAACAAGAGCTTCTGGCAGGCCTACAACTCGGATGATTCCTCACCTTTCCGCGAGACCAACCACGAGCCTGAACTGATCGTGACGTGGCTGAATGACTGGAGTGTGTTCGGTTTTCAGAACGTGGCGAACCAGCTGGCCATCAATCATCAGTCCAATGGTCGCAGTGAACCGCTTTCAAGAAGCTGGAATCGGGTTTACGCCAATTTCTTCCTCGAGCGGGAGAACCTGCTGATCAGCTTTAAACCCTGGTATAGGATTCCGGAAAGCAGGGATGAAGATGACAACCCCGACATCGAGGCCTACCTCGGTTACTTCGAGCTGGCTGGGACATATAGCACGGTGGGCAATCACAGCGTATCAGTGATGCTGCGCAATAATTTGCGCTCGAACAACCGCGGCGCCTTCGAGTTGCGCTGGGGCTTTCCCATGGGCAGTCGGGTGCGCGGCTATGTGAAGTATTTCACCGGCTATGGTGAAAGCCTGATCGACTACGACGAGTACGTGAATACTCTTGGCGTTGGTTTCGAACTTGCCCGGGGAGCGCAATAATGTGGGCTTCTCTCGCTGCTCCAGTGACCAGTGCGTGATGGGAAAACGGGATGAGTTTTGAAGATACCTACCGCCTCAGCGCGCATGCGGTGATCACCAATGATCGCGGCCAGATCCTGCAGTTGCGGGCCACCTACGCCGATTGTAATTGGGGGCTACCTGGCGGAGCGCTCGATCCCGGGGAAACAGTGCATGAGGCACTGCAGCGGGAATGTCGCGAGGAGCTGGGCCGGGAGATAGCCATCGACTACCTGAGTGGCATCTATTATCACAAGGTCTACGGTTCCCACGTGTTTATCTTTCGTGCCCGCTTTGTTGATTCCGGCGCCATCGTGCTGTCCAGTGAACATTCCGAGATGGGCTATTTCTCGCTTGACGCTCTTTCACCAGTGCAGCGTCGGCGGGTTGTAGACTGCCTTGAGTTCGATGGTCGCGTCTGCAGCGCCAAGTTCTAAGACTTCCCGCCTCCCAGTCGGGCCCCGGGCCCACTAGCGAAACCCCTCTTTCTGAAGTGCTGGACGGAAACCTTTTTCTGCTCCGTCGTCTGTTTCATCACTGCCGGCGCCTGATTGCGCCTGCGGAGCTATGCTTTTCAGATAGCGCAGTCGATTTTGGGAAGAGCTATGCCGGACCTGGGCAATCTGAGGGAGGGGCAGCAGCCCCTGGAGTGCCACGTGGCCCTGGTCAGTGCCGACCGGCAGCTGAGCCACGATTGGGTCAGTGCGCTCAACAGCACCGCCGCGCAGCATGAGAACCCTTTTGGTCTGAAATTCAGCGCCGTGTTGCCCAGTGCCGCCGAGCGGCTGTTGCTCAAAGATGACAAACTGCAGGCGCTGATCGTGGATGCCGGTGTGGAGGCTCCGGGCCTTTCTGCAGCGGAGGAGCTGGCAGACCGGCTGCACCTGGTGCGCGCGCAGCTCAATGTTTTTCTCGTTGCCCTCGGTTGTGACATTTCTGTCTCCCTGCGCCAGCGGTTCGATGAGCTTTTCGATCGTCGCGAGGGCAACTTTAATCATATGTTCCGGCTGGTGCAGGCATTTATTGCCAAGCGCGCCTCCACTCCCTTTGCCGATACCCTGAGGGATTATGTGTTCAGCGCACGGGACGCCTGGCATACACCCGGGCACTCGGGTGGCGACAGCCTGCGCAACAGCCCCTGGGTGGGGGACTTCTACCGCTTCATGGGCGAGCACGTATTCAATACCGATCTGTCGGTATCGGTACAGGTACTGGACAGCCTGCTGGAACCCCACTCGGTCATTCAAGCCTCTCAGGATCTGGCGGCGCAGACTTTCGGCGCCCGGCAGACGTTTTTCCTGACTAACGGCACCTCCACCGCAAATAAAGTGGTGATTCAGCAGATACTCGGCGGTGGCGGCAAGATCATTGTGGATCAGGCCTGCCATAAATCGGTTCACCATGCGATCGTCATGAACCGCTGTGAGCCTGTCTACCTGAAGTGCACCCTGCATCCGGACTTCGGTATCTACGGCCCGGTACGTCGCGAGGATATCGAGCGGGCGCTGGAGGCCAACCGGGATGCCCGTCTGCTGGTGCTGACCTCCTGTACTTACGATGGCCTGCGCTACGACCTCAGGCCGATTATCAAACACGCCCACGCGCTGGGGGTGAAAGTGCTGGTGGATGAGGCCTGGTATGCGCATGGCTATTTCCATCCACTGCTGCGCCCCACGGCACTGGAGTGCGGGGCGGACTATGTCACCCAGAGCACTCACAAGACCCTGTCGGCTTTCTCCCAGGCCAGCATGATTCATGTGCAGGATCCGGATTTTGACGAGTTCCGTTTCCGGGAGAACCTCAATATGCATGCCTCTACCAGCCCACAGTACGCGATGATCGCCAGTCTGGACGTGGCCCGGAAGCAGGCTGCAATGGAGGGATACGGTCGTCTGGAGCGGTCCCTGAAGATGGTGGAAACCCTGCGCCGGGCGGTGGACCAGACCGGCGTTTTTCGTGCGCTCACCCGGGAGGATCTGATTCCCGCACCGCTGGCCAATGACGGCATCCGTCTCGACCCCACCAAGGTGACCGTCGACCTTTCCGCCAGTGGCTATACCGGCAAGGAAATGCAGATCAAGCTTTTCGATCAGTATGGAATCCAAGTGGAGAAGACCACCTACAACACCGTGAGTGTTTTGGTGACACTGGGCAGTACAGAGAGCAAGTTATTGCGCCTGGTTCACGCCTTTAAGCAGCTGGCCCAGTATCCGCGTCGCAGTGTGCACCCCGGTTCCTCGCGCCGGCTGCCGGAGTTCACCCGCTTGAAGTGTTTGCCGGCGGACGCCTACTTTGCCGAAACCGAGGAGCTGCCGCTGATGGATAACGGCGTGCAGGCAGAAAAACACCTGGTTGGGCGGGTCAGTGCCGATGAAATTGTTCCCTACCCACCGGGGATTCCGGTACTGGTGCCGGGGCAGGAGATTTCCGCGCAGATTATCCAGTTCCTGCAGCAACTGTTGCAGGGGCAGAACGCCACGGAAATTCACGGGCTGATCTTCCGTTCCGATGAACCGCTGCTGCGGGTGATGCGTGAGCAGGCAGTGACCGGCGATCTCCCCGGGAAAAATCAGCCTGCCCCACGGCCGTCAATCGCCGGCGAAGAGCCTTCCGCAGTGAACCAGAAAAAGGCTGTTTAAGGAGCTTGGTGTTGTTCGATCAACCTGGGAGTATCCTGCTTGCCGGAGCGAGTGGGGGCGTTGCCACCGCCCTCGGTGTGGAAGTATTGCAGCGTTTTCCCGATGCAGAGTTACTGACTATCAGTCGGAATGCGGAGGGACCGCAGGCGTTTACCCCGACTCGACATCTGCAAGCAGACCTGACCGATCCCGACTCGGTGGCGGGCGTGCGGGATTTTGTCAGAGCTAGCGACGATCCGCCGGACTGGGTCATCTGTTGCTGTGGCATCCTGCACACTGAAGACCACGGGCCGGAAAAGGCGCTGGACCAGTGCGAGGAAGGCTGGCTGTTGCAATCCATGCGGATCAACGTCGTTACCCACATACACCTCGCTCAGGCCCTGGCCCCGGCGCTGAAGCCCAGCCACCCACTCGTGTGGGCATCGCTGTCAGCGAAAGTGGGCAGTATCGGCGATAACCACCTTGGAGGTTGGTATAGCTACCGGATGAGCAAGGCGGCACTGAACATGTTTATCCGCAACCTCTCCATCGAGTGGGGACGGCGACTCGATCACTGCTGCGTGGTGGCGGTGCACCCCGGGACGACCGACACCGCACTCTCCAAACCATTCCAGAAAAATATTCCCGAGGACAAACTGTACAGCGCTTCCACCAGTGCAGAGCGCATCGTGGATGTGCTCGCCGGCCTGGACGAGGAGCGTAACGGCAGGCTGCTGTTCTGGGACGGTGAAGTGCTGCCCTGGTAGCCTTCAGGGTATCTATTTTTCTGAATCTTTTGCGCCTTACTCGGCGCAGTGGGGGTTGCCCCGCTCGATGATGGCCTTCACATCCAACCCCGGGGGAAGAGTGCCGGTATTGTGGGCGCCCTGGGCGCCGAGGCGCGATGCGATAAAGGCCTCGGCAACGGCAGTGTTGCCGCCCTGGGTCAGCAGGTGTGCCTGCATGGCCAGGGCCATCTGGTCCACCAGGTGGCGGGCGCGGTATTCAATCTGATCCCTGTCCGCCAGTTGTTTTTTCAGGTTGCCGATCGCTTTGTCCAGCAAGGTGTCGGCGCCGGCGCTAGCTGCAAGCTCGTCAAACCAGTGGTTGATCACCGCCGGTGTCTTGCTGATCGCGCGCAGCACATCCAAAGCTTGAATATTGCCCGAGCCCTCCCAGATCGCGTTGATGGGCGCATCGCGGTAGAGGCGGGCGGTGATGAAGTTCTCGATCACGCCGTTGCCGCCCAGGCACTCCATTGCCTCGTAGGCATGGTGCGGTGTGCGCTTGCAGATCCAGTATTTCCCCACCGCGGCGCCGAGCCGCATCAGCATCTGCTCGTGCTCGTCGTCGATATGGTCCAGCGCCTGGGCCATGCGCATGGTCATGGCTACTGAGCCCTCGACCTCCAGTTGCAGGTCGGCGAGCACATTCTGCATCAGTGGCTGATCGATCAGGGTTTTGCCAAAGGCGCTCCGGTTGGCGGCGTGGTGAATGGCCTGCACGACCGCCTGCCGCTGGCCACCGGAAGAGCCGATCATGCAGTCGAAGCGGGTGGTGGCCACCATCTCAATGATGGCGTTCACTCCGCGTCCGTCCTCACCCACCAGCCAGCCGAGGGCACCGCGCAGTTCAATTTCTGAAGAGGCATTGGAGACGTTGCCGGCCTTGTTTTTAAGCCGCTGTACCTGGATCGGGTTCTTGCTGCCGTCGGGGCGCCAGCGGGGTACCAGAAAGCAGCTGAGCCCATTTTTGCTCTGCGCCAGCATCAGGAACGCATCGCACATGGGCGCAGAGGTAAACCACTTGTGGCCAGTCAGCTCGTAAGCGTCATCGCCGATTGGCGTTGCGGTGGTGGTATTGGCGCGCACATCCGAGCCGCCCTGCTTTTCGGTCATGCCCATGCCGATGGTCAGGTGGCTTTTATCCTTGTGCGGACGGTTGGAGGGATCGTAGCCGCGGGCAGTGATTTTCGGCAGCCACTCCTCAGCCAGTTGAGGCGCCAGCCGGATGGAGGGCACCGAGGCAAAGGTCATGGTCACGGGGCAGCCGTGGCCGGCCTCCAGTTGGCTGTGCAAGTAGTACTTGGCGGCACGGGCAACATGGGCGCCGGGACCCGGGTCGGTCCACGGTGCGCTGTGTAACCCCTCGGATAAAGCCAGCTGCATCAGCTGATGGTAGGCGGGGTGGTAACGCACCAGATCGATACGGCTACCGACCCGGTCGTGGCTCTCGAAGATCGGTTTGAACTCGTTGGCGTCGTAACCGCGCTGGATCATCTCCGGGCGGCCGCAGACTTCCCCATACCGTTGCAGGTCATCCTCGGCCCAGTGGGCACCAAAGCGGCGCACCGCGTCCCGCAGAGCGTGGTCCCCGGCGTAGAGATTGTGGCCGGCCAGCGGAGGTGCCTGGTTGAATACGTCGTGGGTGCTGGGTTGGGCAAAGGGTGGCTGCTGCTCGCTCATTGCATTCCTCACAGGGACCGGGTGTCGCCATTCAATGTAAACGCCTGGTCCTGATCCGCAAAATGCATTTCCTGACATCTGTCAGGGCCTTTTCCCACAAGCGGGGTTACCTTGCGAAATCTAGTACGAAATTACAGAGAAAGTTGAGGTCTTTGACCGCTGAAAAGAAGTGCGTGAGCGGTTTTGGGGATCAGAGACTGCGCTTGCCGGAGAGGTTGAGTGTGAGTTCCAGCAGGCCGGTCCAGGGATTGAGTTCGCGGCCGCCTTTGATGGCATTGTCCACTGCGCGGGCTCGCAGGAGCAGGGCCTCCAGCTGGCGGCGTGGCAGGCGCGCAATGGCCGCCTGTACGAGAGGCTGGCGTTTCTGGATACGCACCAGCCGGTTCAGCGGCTGGCCCTGGTCGAGCTTTTCCCCAATCTCCAGCAGGCTGCGGATCTCCCGTGCCAGAGCCCACAGCACCACGGGTGCCTCAACGCCCTCGGCACGAAGACCGTGCAGGGTTTTCACCGCCGCCTCGGCATCGCCGGCCAGGGCGCGGTCGATCAAGCCGAACACATCGTAACGTGCGGAGCTGGCCACGGCGTCGTTCATGGTGGCAGCGGTGATCAGGTTGTCGTTGCTGAGCAGCTTGAGCTTTTCAATTTCCTGGCTGGCAGCCAGCAGGTTGCCCTCAACACGCTCGGCGAGGATCTGGATCGCCTCGGGCTCTGCATCCAGGCCTTCCGCGCGAAGCCGCTGGTGAATCCAGCGCGGCATTTCGTTGGCGTCCACGGGCCACACCTGGATCAGTGCACCGCGCTGCTCCAGTGACTTCATCCACTTGCTGTTGAGCTGGGAGCGATCCACCTTCGGCAATACCAGCAGCAGTACCAGGTCGTCACTGCCGATTTGCGCAAACTCCTGCAGTGCCTTACTGCCCTTGTCACCCGGCTTGCCGTTGGGCAGGCGTACTTCGATCAGTTTCTTTTCCGCGAAAAGCGACATGCTGCCGGCGGAGGCGATCAGTTGGCCCCAGTCGAAGTTGTGCTCGGCATGGAGCAATTCGCGTTCGTTGAAACCCTGATTTCTTGCTGCGGCGCGGATACTGTCACAGCATTCCTGCACCAGCAGCGGCTCGTCCCCGGACACGATGTAGATGGGGGCAAGCCCCTTGTTCAGGCTCTGCGGGAGTTGGCGGGGATTGAGGCGCATGACTGGCTGGTGTCTCAGTAACTGCGTTCTTCGAGGGTGGCGGAGACATCGATGCGACGCAGGCGATCGATGATGCGACTGATCAGCTCGCGGCGCATCTCCTCGCGCAGCAATAATTCCTCTTCGCCTTTGCTCACCGTCTCTGTGTCGTCCCACTCCAGGGCGCGGTAAACGTCCGCCTCGGCATTGTTCAGCAATACGCGGCCATTGCTGTCGGCGACGCTGTAGAGTGCGCTGGTGATCAGCTCGTATTCGGCCACACGACCCTTGGCATTGACGGCCACGGTACGCCGGCGCTCCTCCTCTTTGTGAATGGTGAGCACGTAGTCCGCAAGAGCGGGGGTCTCTGCCATGGGGATGCCGCCGCTGCGCAGCAGTCGAGTCAGTTCTTCCGCGATATCCGAGCGCGGATCTTCGGCGGTGATATACAGCTCGCTCCCCGGGGGGAAGTTCTTGGGTGCACCGCGCAGGTGCCAGCCGCAGCTGCTGATGAGTGATACCGCAAGTAGCGCACTCAGTGTGCGGACAAGAATTTTTTTCATTGTTTATTCGAGTAGAAGTTCTTATTGAGTTTGGTCGGGCGCTGGCCACCGGTGACCGCGGGTAGTCCCGGCGCATCGCCGAACACCAGTCTGCCATCGATAATGGCGATGATCTGGTAAACCTGCTCCCCGACACCGGGCAGGGTCATGCCACCACTGTGCAGTTCCCTGACCTCCAGATCAATCTCCTGGGCCTGGTCACCGCCGGGTGTGGTCAGCAAGCTGCCCAGCCGGTACTTCCCGGTGGATACGATTTCCATTCCCATTGGGGCCTTGCAGCCTGCGTCGGTATAGAAGGCACTTTTGGCTTTGTAGTCACCTGCCTCGCTGAAGTGGCTGATGACCTGCAGGTAGCGGCCGGATGCCTTCTTGCACTGGCTCTGCCACTGTCCGACCAGTTCACTGGACAGGCTCCTGGCCTGCGTGACACTGGTGGCCAGCAGACCGGCCACCGCAATTGCAGTTAATTTATACAAGGCTGGCGCCCCCCCGAAATCTGGATGACTTGTCGATCGGGTTACTTGGCGACCCGTCTACTTGGCAACGACATTGACCAGCTTGCCCGGGACCACAATCACCTTGCGCACGGTCGCGTCACCGATGAACTTCTGAACGTTCTCGTTCGACAGCGCCATCTGTTCCAGAGTTTCCTTGGCGGCATCCGCGGGAGCTTCCAGCTTGGCCCGTACCTTGCCATTAACCTGTACCACCAGGGTAATGCTGGAGCGCACCAGGGCTTTTTCGTCCACCTGCGGCCAAGTCGCGTCAACCAGCGGGGTATCGTTGCCCAGCGCCTGCCACAGCTGGTGGCAGACGTGCGGGGTGACCGGTGCCAGCAGCTGCACGGCGGCTTCAAGAGCCTCGCGCTCCACAGCCAGGCCCTGCTCGCTGTCGCGTTCCGCAAGCTTACCCACCTCGTTCAGCAGTTCCATGACTGCGGCGATGGCGGTGTTGAAAGTCTGGCGGCGGCCGTAGTCGTCACTGACCTTCTGGATTGTCTCGTGGGTCTTGCGGCGCAGTTGCTGTTGCTTGTCACTCAAACTGCCGGCATCGATGGCTGCAGTCATGCTGCCGGTGTCGAGATGGCCGTGCACGGTCTTCCACAGTTTGCGCAGGAAGCGGCTGGCGCCCTCGACGCCGGCGTCGTGCCACTCGAGGGTCTGCTCGGGCGGTGCGGCGAACATGGTGAACAGGCGCACGGTATCGGCGCCATACTCTTCGACCGCCGCGTGGGGGTCGATACCGTTGTTTTTGGATTTGGACATCTTGACCACACCGCCGGCAGTCACTTCCTCACCGGTGGCGCGCTCGACGGCACGGATGGCCTTGCCTTTCTCGTCGCGCTCCACATCCACGTCGGCGGGGTTGATCCAGGTCTTGTGGCCATCTTTCTCCTTGTAGAAAGACTCCGCCAGCACCATGCCCTGGCACAGCAGCTGTTTGAACGGCTCGTCGCTGTCTACCAGGCCTTCGTCGCGCATCAGCTTGTGGAAGAAGCGCGCATACAGCAGGTGCAGGATGGCGTGCTCGATACCGCCCACATACTGGTCCACCGGCAGCCAGTAGTTGGCGCGGTCCGGATCCAGCATGCCCTGCTCGAAATCGGGGCAGGTGTAGCGGGCGTAGTACCAGCTGGACTCCATAAAGGTGTCGAAGGTGTCGGTCTCACGCTCCACCGGCTCACCGTTGAGGTCGTCCTTGCGCCATTCCGGATCGGCCTTGATCGGCGACTGCACACCGTCCAGCTCTACATCTTCCGGCAACAGGATCGGCAGTTTGTCCGCCGGCACCGGAATCTCGCCGCCGTCGGGCAGGTTGAACATGGGAATCGGCGCCCCCCAGTAGCGCTGGCGGGATACCCCCCAGTCGCGCAGGCGGTAGTTGGTGGTCACCCGGCCCTTGCCCGCCGCAGACAGTGCGTCGGCGATGGCATTGAAGGCCGCCTCGAAATCCAGGCCATCAAAGCCGCCGGAATTCACCAGCACGCCCTTTTCGACAAAGGCCTCTTTATCCAGGTCGATGGTCTCGTCACCGGCCGGCGTCACCACCTGCTCGATCGGCAGGTCGTACTTGCGGGCAAATTCCCAGTCGCGCTGGTCGTGGGCGGGCACCGCCATCACGCAGCCGGTGCCATAGTCCATCAGTACATAGTTGGCGACCCATACCGGCACTTCCTCGCCGGTGATCGGGTGCACGGCCTTGATGCCGGTGTCCATACCGCGCTTTTCCATGGTGGCCATATCGGCCTCGGACAGGGACTGCTTCTTGCACTCCTCGATGAAGGTCTTCAGCTCGGCGTTGTTCTCCGCCAGCTCCAGCGCGATCGGATGTTCGGCGGCGATGGAGACATAGGTGACACCCATCAGAGTATCGGGGCGGGTGGTGTACACATCGAAGTGGTCCACGCCGGCTATGGTGTGGGGCAGGGCAAAGCTCAGTTCGACGCCCTTGCTCTTGCCGATCCAGTTGCGCTGCATGGTACGCACCTGCTCCGGCCAGTCGGGCAGCTTGTCGAGGTCGTTGAGCAGTTCCTCGGCGTAGTCGGTGATCTTGATAAACCACTGCGCCAGCTCGCGGCGCTCGACGGTGGTACCGCAGCGCCAGCAGCAGCCGTCTTCGACCTGCTCGTTGGCCAGTACGGTGGCGTCATGGGGGCACCAGTTCACCGCGGAATTCTTCTTGTACACCAGGCCTTTCTCGTACAGGCGGGTGAAGAACCACTGCTCCCAGCGATAGTAGGAGGGCTGGCAGGTGGCCAGCTCGCGGGACCAGTCAAAGCCGAAGCCGAGTGCTTTCAGCTGGCCTTTCATGTAATCAATGTTGGTGTAGGTCCACTTGGCCGGGGCGGTCTTGTTCTGGATCGCCGCGTTCTCGGCCGGCAGGCCAAAAGCGTCCCAGCCCATGGGGTGCAGCACATTCTTGCCCTGCATACGCTGGAAGCGGGAAATCACGTCGGTAATGGTGTAGTTGCGCACATGCCCCATGTGCAGCTTGCCGCTGGGGTAGGGGAACATGGACAGGCAGTAGAATTTTTCCTTGCTGGTGTCCTCCGTGACCTCAAAGCTCTTCTGCTCCTCCCAGAACTCCTGGGCGGCGGCTTCGACTGCGGAGGGGTTGTACTGCTCTTCCATCGGCGGGAACCTATACTCTGTGACTCAATTCGTAGTGGGAATTCCAGTCCTGTTCGTACACTGGAAAGCGCGGAATTATATGAGGGATGCCATGACGAAGGAACCGAAGTTGCCCCCTGAGGAGGATCTGGCGGAAGAACTGCGCCAGGATCTGGAAAACCTGATCGAGGGTGAGCTGGCCGTGGAGGACCTGACGGCCAACAAAATGGCGTTTCTGCGCGCCTGGCTGAAGGACGACCTGCACCGGGCCGCGGACTACCTGCGTGGCCTCGGTGGCGAGCTGAAGACCACGGAGGAACGCGCCGGTGAGTGGTTTCTGGACGCGGCGGACCCCACCGAGACCGCCTGGCCCAAGCTGATGCACTGTATCAAGGCGGGGCAGCCCTGGGCTCTGGCGGGAGAGACGGTGGCGGCCGGGGAAGAGCTGCAGTGCCTGGGTTGTGGCTATCGGGCCCTGCCACCGGAGAATGCCCAGATCACACCCTGCCACCGCTGCGGCTACGGCGTATTCCGCCAGATCAGTGGTGGCCTCGAGCGCTGATGGAATCCCATGCTGCGCTGACCACACTGGTGATGCCTCCCCTGGCGCCGCTGCTGGGGCTGTTGCTGGCACTGTTGCTGTGGCTGCTGCCCTCGTCCTCGATTTTCGCAAAACTGTCACTGCCGGTGGCTATTCTGTCCGCCGCTGTCCTGTGGATTTCGGCGACACCGGTCTTCTCTTACTGGCTCGGCAAGCAGGTCGGGCGTGCGCCGACCGCGGCCGAGGCTGTCCCACAGGCGGTGGTCGTGCTCGGAGCGGGGCGTTACCGGGATGAGAAGACCGGTAACGAACGGTTGTCGGCCACCAGCCTTGAGCGACTGCTCTGGGCGGTGCAAAAGGGCCCGTCACAGCTGCCGGTACTGGTCTCGGGAGGGCGTGTATACGCCGAAGAGCGGGACGCGGAGGCGCAGCTGATGGCCGTCATGATGAAGGAGCAGCTGCAGCGCCCGGTGACTTGGCAAGAGAATTGCAGTCGTACCACGGCGGAGAATGCCGTTAACAGTGCAGCAATGCTCCATGACTCCGGTGTTGAGAGCATCGTCCTGGTGACCCACTGGTGGCATATGCCGCGCGCAGCCCGGGCCTTTGCCCGCGCCGGCCTGCAGGTCCAGCCATTGGCCGTGGGTAGCGCTGACGAGCTGTTACCGCGAGCACAAGGCGGGCTGCTGGGCTGGTTGCCCACGGCGTCGGCCATGCTGCGCACCCAGGTGTACTGGCGGGAGCTACTCGGTCAGTGGTGGTATTACTGGAGGCCTATGCCGCCAGAAAACGAATGTTGAGGAACTAACGTCCCAGTCCGTCTTCACAGGACTAGCGGATAACGCGATCCAATGGATCGCCGAATAAGCACGAATAATTGGCGTCAATAGACAGGCCGGAACTCCGGTTTTGGTCACGATTACGCCTTGGCGGGCCCTGTTAAAGGGGCCTACGATGTTAAGCCCACGGTGGCGCCAAGTAGTGAAAAATCTATGGAGCAGTGGCTGTGGATAGCAACCATAAGAATAAAAGAGGTACCGCTGAGATGACCGGATTTCCAGCGTCTTTCTCTCCCCTTCAGCTTCACAACCGCCTGAATCGTCTGGTGCAGATCGGTTTCCGCCGCGTACGTCGCGATGGCCGCGAGCTGGTCTTTCTCACCGCCGGCAGCGAAGCGGGCATTCTGGTACGGAAGAACTTCGAGACCTTTGCCGGGCAGATCGTGCGGGAGTTTCGTATCGATCCGGCTGAGACAGACTTCATCGAGCTGCGACTTGAGGCCGGCAACCCCAGCTGGTACCGCTGGCATGCCCATTGGGTGGGCTCTGCCCCAATGGAGTGCAGTGCCGAACCGGTGGTGGGGGAATCTGGTCGCCGTTACCTGATGGAGGCTCTGGAGACCAGCGAAGAGGCAGCCTGACTCTCGCCGGCAAGGCCGGCATTGTGATGATTCAGGCCTGAGCCTTGCGAGGCTGGCGGTTGTCCAGCAGGTCGGCGAGGGCCGCTTCGAGGGTGGGAAAGCGGAAGGTATAACCGGTATCCAGTGCGGTGCGCGGTTCCATCCGGCCGCTCGCCAGTAGCAACTCTTCTGCCATCTCACCGAACATCAGCTTCAGTGCCCAGCCCGGTGTACGCATCAGGCAGGGCCGGTGCAATTGCTTTGCCAGCAGCCGTGAGAAGCTGTTATTGGTCACGGCTTCCGGGGCGCAGGCGTTGAACGGCAGGCAAACATGTCGATCGATAGCGTGCAGCATCAGCCCGACAATATCGTCTTCGTGAATCCAACTCATCCACTGTTCGCCGGAGCCCATGGGGCCTCCGACGCCGAGCCGGAATGGTGGCAGCATCTGGGTGAGTGCGCCGCCGCGTGTGGAGAGCACGATGCCTGTGCGCATGATACCCACGCAAATTCCCGCCTGCTGCAGGGGCATGGTGGCTGCCTCCCAGTCGCGGCATAGCTGGGCGGCAAATCCTCCACCGGGTGGGCTGCTTTCTTTCAGCAGGTCGCCGCCCCGGTCGCCGTAGTAGCCGACTGCGGAACCGGAGAGCACGAACTTGGGTCGCTGTGCCAGAGACAGGCACCAGCGCACCAGCAGCTCTGTGGTGTCGATGCGGGAGTTGCGAATCTCGTCGCGGCGCTTTTCCGTCCAACGGTGGCTGATGGGTTCGCCGGCCAGGTTGATCACTACATCGACCGGCTCTTCGACCTGATGGAGTTCGGCCACACCGGTGGCGGACTCACCGCACAATTCACGCACCTTCTCCGGTTGCCTGCTCAGCACGGTGACGGAATCGCCACGCGCGAGCCATTGCTGGCAAAAATGCCGGCCGATCAAGCCGGTGCCGCCGGTGATAAGACAATGCATAGGTTGGGCATCCGTGCCGTTATTCATTTATTGGTCAGCATAATAGCAGCCGGTAGCAGTATTCATGCGGCTTGCAGGCTATTTATAAGCATTCTTGCGCAGTGTAAGCCAATCAATTCTTGCTCTGGTGTATTTTGGCGCCTGCTTGCAGTTTCAGGCCTGGTAAATGCCGTATTGATTTGGCCTTAGCCAATGGGTTTGTTGAAGCATTTCGACTACGGCGGCCCAGTCGCATCGTTTGCTATACTGCGAACACTTTATGGGCAAAAGGATTTTGTCCGTAACCTGCGTAGTAGAGGTACATAGGATGTTGAGCAGGGCCTTTGCAAGGGTAGCGGGGATTTGTTGTATCCCGGTGATTTGGCTGGCACTTGTCGGTTCAGCCGTTGCAGAGGAAAGTCGCGAGAATGTTTTTTCGATCGGTCTTGGCCAGACCCTGTTCAACGGTGATATG
The DNA here is from genome assembly GCF_001750105.1 of Microbulbifer aggregans. Lineage (NCBI taxonomy): Bacteria > Pseudomonadati > Pseudomonadota > Gammaproteobacteria > Cellvibrionales > Microbulbiferaceae > Microbulbifer > Microbulbifer aggregans. The sequence goes on along the minus strand of NZ_CP014143.1, from coordinate 88,313 downwards.
ACTGCAGCGGAAGTTTCCATCCGTCACCAGCGATGGGAACTGGGTGGGGTCATTCTCGGTCAGGGAGATACCTCAGAGGGGGCGCAGGAGCGATTGGGATACGCCGCCTCGATTACCCGCATGTTGCGCCCTGGCTGGGAATGGTGCCGGGGCAGCGTCTACGGTCGGGTGGGACTGGCCTACGTGGATGGCTCCCCGCTGGTTGGCCATTTCAATTTCAGAACCGGTGTCGGTATCGACTTCCGGGGCTTTTCCCTTGAATACCAGCATCTATCCAGTGCTAGCCTGACCCGGCTCAACACCGGTATCGATGTTATTCAATTCCGCATTCCCTTTTAGTCGGTTAGCCGGCGCCCCGATTCAGGGGATTCGATGCGTTATTACGGCGTAGCGAACTATCCGCGCTGAGGCGGCTGCCGGTTTCAGTTGCCGTCCGCCGCCTCACCGGTGAATGCCGGCTCTCCCTGAATTCTGCGGGCACGCTGCATTAACAGTGCTGCGGTGAGCATGGCGACGGCGAGCGCCAGCATTCCCCAGAGGCCCAATAGCATGAATGGGGTGGCACCGCTTCTCGCCGCAACCTTGCCGGTCATGATGGCGCGCTCGAACTGGGGCAGGCGTTCGGTGATCCGTCCGTGCGGGTCGACGATGGCCGTGACCCCGGTATTGGTGGCGCGCACCAGATAGCGATCGGTCTCCAGAGCCCGCATCTGCGCCATCTGCATATGCTGCAGGGGGCCGATGGAGGCGCCGAACCAGGCGTCGTTACTGATGGTCAGGAGGATATCCGAGGTCAGGGCACTCTCGGCCACCAGTGCCGGGTAGACGATTTCGTAGCAGATGAGTGGAGCCCAGCCGGCACCGGCGGCCAGCAAGGGTTGTTGTTCATCCGGCCCGGGGCGGATAAATGACGTGGGCAGGTCAAAGAACTCGATGGTGCCACGCAGCCAATCCTCCAGCGGCACATACTCGCCAAAGGGTACCAGGTGGCGCTTGTGGTAGACATGTGGACTGCGGCCGAATACGGCGGCGGAGTTGTGTACCAGCCTCCGCGGAGCTCCGTTCTCAGGCGTTTCGATGCGGTCGTAGAGAATGCCGCTGATCAGGTCGATGCCGGTTTGCTCGGCATTCCTCTGCAGTGCCTGCATGAGGTTTGGAGCCTGGCTGTATAGCAGCGGCAGTGCGGCCTCTGGCCAGATGATCACGTCCACGTTCTGGCTGGCGAGCTCGCGGGTGCCCTCCTGGTAGCGGCTGATGGTTTCTCCGCGAAACTCCGGCAGCCACTTCTTTTCCTGAGGGATGTTGGCCTGTACCAGGCCCACGGTGATTTCCTGGCCCCGTTCGGTCCACTCCACATGGGATAGCAGGGCGCCCGCGGGCCAGGTCAACGCAGCGACGATCAGCAGTGCCAGGTTGGCCCTTTGCTGGCGGAGGGGCAGTTTGCGTGCGGCCAAGAGTGCGATGACCGCGGCGCTGAGTGCAAGCAGCAGGCCGATGCCGTAGACGCTCAGAACCGGTGCCCAGCCTGAGAGCCAGGTGTCGATGTGGGCGTAGCCGGCGAACAACCAGGGAAAGCCGGTGAACAGCCAGGTGCGCAGCCACTCGCTCAGGAACCACAGGGCGGGGAAGGCGAGGCCGAAGCTCAGCGGGTTACCGGTGAAGCGGCCGATCAACAGGAATGGCAGTGCCAGGATGGCGGCCAGGATGGCAACGAATCCGCCGGTCAGTAGCAGGCCCAGTGCCATCGAGGAACCGCCGAAATCGGTAATCGACACGTAGACCCAGGAGCCGCCACTGGCAAAAAGTCCCAGTCCAAAACAGAACGCCAGCCAGAAACCGGCTCTCTTTCCCAGTCGGCCGGTATCCGCGGCGTATAAATTCAGCCAGGCAAACAGGGTCAGCGAAACCAGCCCGGTAGGCCAGTAGCTGAAGGGCGCAAATGAGAGTGTCATCAGGCCGCCGGCGGCGGCACTGGCGAGGGGTAGAAACAGTTTTCGCATGGATTTTATCTCACTGGCGCCCCGCGCCTGCAGGGCACCCGGGCGACGCTGTTTACTCCTCTTCGCGGGGCTGCCGGCGTTGGCGGCTCACTCGCAACAGGTGTATCTGGCGATTATCGGCGTAGAGGACCCGGAAGCGGAAGTGCCCCAGGTCGGTCACTTCGTCGCGACTCGGCAGGTGGCCGAATGACTGCATGATCAGGCCGCCGACAGTGTCGAACTCCTCGTCGCTGAGTTCGCTCTCGAAATATTCGTTGAACTCCTCGATCGGGGTCAGGGCCTTCACGATGAAGTCATTGTCGCCCACCTTGCGGATAAAGCTATCCGCTTCCTCCTCGTCCGTCTCGTCTTCGATTTCACCGACGATCTCCTCGAGGATGTCCTCGATGGTCACCACGCCGGAGACACCACCATACTCGTCGATCACGACGGCCATGTGATAGCGGTTCTCGCGGAACTCCCGCAGCAGGATGTTGAGGCGCTTGCTCTCGGGGATGATATTGGCGGGGCGAATGATACTTTCGAGCTCGAAGCCCTCGAGGCCCTTGAGAATCAGCGGGAGGAGATCCTTGGCCAGCAATATGCCGCGAATGTCGTCGATGCTCTCGCCGATCACCGGGAAGCGGGAGTGCCCGGATTCGATGATCTTGGGCAGAAACTCTTCCGGCGTATCCTGGAGGCTGACTACCACCATCTGCGAGCGGGGAATCATGATCTCCCGCACCTGCTGGCTCGAGACGTCCAGAGCGCCTTCGATGATGGACAGGGCCTCGGCGTCTACCAGCTTGTTGTCTGCCGCATCCTTGATGATGTCGAGCAGCTCGTCGCGGGACTTGGGCTCGGCGGAAAAGGCGCCGAACAGTTTTTCCAGCCAGTTCTTCTCCCCCGATCGGGGCTTGCCGGAAGACTGGCTACTTGGGGGTTCGTCTGTGGTCATGGATGTGGCCATGCTCCGGTTTCTCTCGTCGTGTCTCAAAAACGCCTTGCGGCCGCTCAGGCCCGGGGGGCCTCTGTCGATCGGTCTGCGGGCTGGTAGGGGTCGGCAATGCCCAACCCTGCCAGCACCTTCACTTCCAGGCCTTCCATGAGCTCCGCGTCGGCATCCTCGATATGGTCGTAACCCAGAAGATGCAGTGTGCCATGGACCACCATGTGTGCCCAGTGCGCAGAGGTCGCTTTGTGTTGCTCTCGCGCCTCCCTGGTGACTACGGGTGCGCAGATCACGAGATCGCCAAGCAACGGCAATTCCACATCTGCGGGCAGGTCTGCCGGGAAGGATAATACATTGGTGGGCTTGTCCTTGCCCCGATAGTCGCGATTGAGCTGTTGGCTCTCATCTTCATCGACGATGCGCACCGACAGTTCTGCTTCCTCCCGGTGGGCGCCAAGCGCTGCCTGTACCCAGTGGTGGATCTGCTCGTCAGACGGGAGGTTCGTGGCGCTACTGGCCCGCTGTACGTCTAGGTGAAGTTCCGGCATATCCGGGGCTCACGGAGCGCGGCCTCAGGCCGCGTCTTCGCTCCGCTTTTCTGCAGCTTCACGAGCCGCTTCATGGATATCGTAGGCTTCGACGATGCGCTGAACCAGTGGGTGGCGCACCACATCCTTGGCGCCGAAATGGGTAAAGCTGATACCGTTGACCTTGCCCAGTACCTCGATGGCGTGACGCAGGCCGGACGCCTGGCCGCGGGGCAGGTCGATCTGGCTCGGGTCACCGGTAATTACCGCAGTGGATCCGAAGCCGATGCGGGTCAGGAACATTTTCATCTGTTCACGGGTGGTGTTCTGGCTCTCGTCCAGGATCACGAAGGCGTTGTTCAGGGTGCGGCCGCGCATGTAGGCCAGCGGTGCCACCTCGATCACATTGCGCTCGATCAACTTGCCTACCGTCTCGAAACCCAGCATTTCATAGAGGGCGTCGTAGAGCGGACGCAGATAGGGGTCAACCTTCTGGCTCAGGTCGCCGGGCAGGAAGCCCAGCTTCTCGCCAGCTTCCACCGCAGGGCGCACCAGCAGGATGCGCTCAACCTCGTCCTTCAGCAGTGCTTCCACAGCACAGGCGACGGCGAGGTAGGTCTTGCCGGTACCGGCAGGGCCGATGCCGAAGTTGATATCGTTGGTCTGTACCGCGCGCACATACCGGCGCTGGTTCAGTCCCCGGGGGCGCACAGAGCATTTCTTGGTGCGGATCAGCACAACCTCGTCTGCATCGCTGTCGCTCTCGGACTCACTCTTCTGCAGCAGTTCCTCAACGCCGGACTGCTGCAGGGCCAGGTGGATCTCGTCGGGCGTCAGGTGATCGCGCTTCTCGGTTTCCCCATAGAGGAAATTCAGCAGTTCACCGGCGACGCGGGCGCTCTTGGGTTCACCGTAAAAGGCGAACTCATTGCCGCGGTTGCGGATTTCAATATCGAGTCGCTGTTCTATCTGACGCAGATGTTCATCGAACTGGCCGCAGAGATTGGCGAGGCGGCGCGCGTCGTTGGGTTCGAGGGTGATGCTGTGGGCGAGGGTATGTGTTTCCAAATTGGTTTCCGGCACCTTTAACTGGGGGATTCACTGCTAGGGTATACCGATTTTCCCGGTAGGGGAAAGGCCGCGATATGACCAATACCTTCTAACTGTAAAAACCGCTTATAACATAGGGGTATTACAGTTTCGGGGCTGTGACCAATTGGCCGACAGCCCCGACGGTCTCGCGGCTCGACTCTTCAGAAAAGCGGACCATCCAGTTCTGAGGTGATCAGGGTGCCGCGCAGGGAGTTCGGCAGTGCTTCCTCGATCACCACATCGGCGAATTTGCCAATCAACGCCATATCGTCGGCGCGGAAATTGACCACGCGGTTGTTTTCGGTCCGGCCCTGCAGCTGGCCCGGGTCCTTCTTGGAGACGCCGGTGACCAGAACCCGCTCGGTGTTGCCCACCATGCGGCGGGCAATTTCCGCCGCCTGCTGGTTGATGCGGTGCTGCAGCAGCTGCAGGCGCTGCTTTTTCAGCTCTTCCGGGGTGTCGTCTGGCAGATCCGAGGCCGGCGTGCCGGGGCGCGGTGAATAGATGAAGCTGAAAGAGATATCGAAGCCGACATCCTGAATCAGTTTCATGGTGTCCTCGAAGTCCTTGTCGGTCTCACCGGGGAAGCCGATGATAAAGTCAGAAGACAGGCAGATATCCGGGCGGATCTTGCGCAGGCGGCGGATCTTGGACTTGTACTCCAGCGCCGTGTGGCCGCGTTTCATGGCCATCAAGATGCGGTCGGAACCGCTCTGTACCGGCAGATGCAGGTGGTTGACTAGCTCCGGCACCTCGGCATAGACATCGATCAGCGCATCGGAGAATTCCACCGGGTGGGAGGTGGTGTAGCGGATACGGTCGATGCCGTCGATGGCCGCCACGTAGGTGATCAGCTCGGCGAAGTCCACGATCTGGCCATCGTCGCCGGGGGCCCGGTAGGCGTTCACGTTCTGGCCCAGGAGGTTCACCTCGCGCACGCCCTGGTCAGCCAGATGCGCCACTTCTTCCAGCACGTCAGCGACCGGACGGCTTACCTCCTCACCGCGGGTGTAAGGCACCACACAGAAGGTGCAGTACTTGGAACAGCCCTCCATGATGGAGACGAATGCGGTTGCGCCCTCTGCCTCCGGTTGGGGCAGACGGTCGAACTTCTCGATCTCCGGGAAGGTCACGTCCACCACGACAGCGCCGCTCTTCTGTTGGCGGGTCTCCATCATCTCCGGCAGACGGTGCAGGGTCTGTGGGCCGAAAATCAGGTCGACATAGGGCGCGCGCTTGGCGATCGCCTCGCCTTCCTGGCTCGCCACGCAGCCGCCGACACCGATCACCAGATCGGGATTTTTTTCCTTGAGGTGCTTCCAGCGGCCCAGCTGGTGGAACAGTTTTTCCTGTGCCTTCTCGCGGATAGAACAAGTGTTGACCAGCAGGACGTCGGCTTCCTCGGGATCGTCAGTTGTAACCATCGCGTGCGACTCGCCGAGCAGATCGCGCATGCGCGCCGAGTCATACTCGTTCATCTGGCAGCCGTGGGTTTTGATGTAGAGCTTTTTGGTCTTGCGCTCGCCTTCGGCGAGGGCGTTTTGCTCGGATACGGTCATGGTTTGAGTCATGGGTACCTGGTCAAAAAATGTTCAGCGGGTTGTGGACGGCGCATTATAGCGGTATAGGGCAGAAGTACCAGCGGCAGGCCCGGGGTGCCGGGCCGGTTTTTCAGGTCATTCCGATGCGGCAGCGAGCAGGATCTGTGCATGGACTTCTGGTGCGCTTACTTGCAACTCCGAAAGCAGAGTCTTCCGCAGTTGCGAGGCCCGCTGATCGAGGGTTTTCAGCAGAGGCTTTACCCGTGGGTCGTCAGCTATATACGGCAGCGCCTTGCGCATATCGCCGAAGAGCATCGGCGCCCCTTTTTTGACGGACCCCTCGAGCAGGGCAACAGCCTTGTCGACCTCTCCACGAATGGCAAAGTAGGCGAAGCCCCGTTGCAGTACTTCCCAGCTGAGATTGGCGCGGCGGGTATCAAAGCGCGGCCCGCATAACCTGCCTGTTTGGATCAACTCTTTTTCCAGTTGGAGTTCAACCAGGACAATTTGCAGATCCGGCATGCACGGCGGCACTGTCTTTTGGTTTCCGCTGGCAATCATGGGCTCCAACAGTTTACGGGCCTCTTCCTGCCTGCCCTGCAGGTTGAGGAGACCTGCGTATTGGATGATAGAGAATGGATCATCAGCGTGGGTTTCTTGAATTTTCTTGCTGAACGTTGCTGCGGCTTCAATGTGGCCGAAACTCCAACGCTCGCTGGCCTGCCAGTAAAGGCGGATTTCATTTTCTTCGTCGCTGACCAGATCGGCAGAATAGAAGCCCAATCCCGAGAGAAAGATACTTAGCCAGGCCCTGGTGTTCAGCGTTGAGTCGCCATTGCGTTCCAGGTTGATCGCAATCAGCAACGCCTTGGAGAAATTCCCTTCCATCATGTTGACTATCACCTGCGATTGGCCGGTCAGAGGTGAGTTTGGCGCGATGGATGCTAATGTCTGTGCGGCCCGTTTTGCATTGCCCAGGTTTCCAAAATTTGCATTTAGCAATACTGTATTGGTGTTGATCAGTAGTGAAAGTGGGTCGATCTCACGGGCTTTTTCCAGATCCCTGAGCCCTTCGGAAAAATTAACATGGTTGATTTTGTACGATGAGCGCCAGACCAGTGCCTCCGCATAGTTGGGGTTTAGCTCGATGGCGCGGTCCAGCCCTGCAAGCACTTCTTGCGGGGTATTACCCAAAAAGTTGCTGAGCGCATGGGCTTCAGGTAATTCAGGAGCAAGCTGCCTGGCTTTTTCGTAATGTGGCATGGCCAGATTTCTAGCCTGTGCATTGGTGAACTCTCCATAGTTGCCCGTGCCTCTCCTGAGCAGCATATAGTTGAGTGCAAGTGCTGCGTGACCTTCGGCAAAGTCCGGGGCTAGCGCGACGGCCTCCTTGAAAAAGGGCACGGCAGCCAGAAGGTTCTCTTTGGTGCGCTTTGACTGTAGGTGCTTGCCACGCAAGTAGAGGTCATAGGCCTCCAGGTTCTGGTTGCTCCTGGAGGCCGGTTTTTGCCCAAGCAGGTGCACTTCCATGGCGGAGAGGATCTGACCGGAAATTTCATCCTGCAGTGCGAAAATGTCAGCCAGGCTCCGGTCATAGGTTTCCGACCAGAGGTGGTAGCCATTGTCGGCACGGATCAGCTGCGCGGTGATCCTTATCCTGTCGCCAAACTTGCGTATCGACCCTTCAAGTACGTGGGCTACATCCAGGGTTTCGCCAATTTTACGGATATCCTGGTCTTGTCCTTTGAAGGCAAAGGAGGAGGTTCGCGCGGCTACTTGCAGCCCCGGGGTTTTCGCGAGCACGTTGAGAATCTCTTCGGAAATACCGTCGGAAAAGTATTCCTGGTCTTTGTCCGGCGACATGTCCACAAACGGTAATACCGCGATTGAAGGTGAGCGGGTGGTTGGTTCGAGATCACTGTTATTCCAATGCGCGAGGTAGGGGGCAGCCGATACGCCAATCAGAGCGACGATCAGTACGGCCAGCAGCCCGTCGGTGATGCGCAGGCGCGCGTTAAGGGCGTCATCCTCAACGATGCGTGTACGCCGGAGGCCCTCCGGTGTGATCTCAAATGCCCAGGTGAACACCATGGTGATGGGTAGCCCCAGAGCCAGCAGGATGATGACCATGGTGTCGGTCCAGCCTGGCAGGCTTAGCGGTGCCTCCACGGCAACGGCGATTTGGATAATGATCCAGCTGACAACAACATAGACTCCGGAGACCCGGAAAATGTTGCGGCGCTTGAGTTCAGAGATTAACTGGCGCATAGGGACTGAGGCTTTGGTACCTTGTGACACTGTCTAAGACCCGGCTGACCTCATATGCACCACTTGCCGGGCGGATAGTCCATCATAGCAGTTGTCACGTTCTCTTCCAGTCTCTGACCCGTTAGTCGGGTTGATGTCCACAGGTCAATTTATGCTATCCTTGCGCGCTTTTTAGGCAGGGGGTACTGCGTACGGCCCCAGTCCCAAGTTGTAGCAGGCTCCGTGCCCCTGGTTTACAGTGGCCCCGCGGGACCTGTGTCCGAGTGGTCCAGATGGGCCCATGTCAGAGAACCCTATGGCGAACCCGATTTACAAAGTCATCTTCCACAACCAAAACCAGGTTTACGAACTTTACGCCCGGGCCATCTATCAGAGCGAGATGTATGGCTTTATCGAGGTGGAGGAGTTCGTGTTCGGCGAGAAATCCCAGCTGGTGGTGGACCCCAGCGAGGAGAAGCTGAAGACCGAATTTGCCTCGGTTACCCGCTCCTATATCCCCATGCACAGCATCGTGCGCATCGATGAGGTGGAGAAAGAGGGCACCGGCAAGATCGTCGAGGTCAAGGGTGACAAGGTTACCCAGTTCCCTTTCCCTGCACCGATGCGTCCGCCCGTCGATACCGATTGATTGCTCGCGGCAGTGTCCTGCTGCCGCCGTCCCTGTTTCCTCACTCGCGAACAGCTTTCCTCCCGTCTCCGTAAGCGGTCTCTCCCTCTCCCCGCCGGTACTGTGGCGAAGTTATTGTTACGCCTGGCGCTGCGGCAGCCGGCAGTGCGCCTATGTGCTGCCGATCATACTGCTGTCGAAATGTACTCCAAGTCCCGCGGTGAACAGCCAGCATCCCCAGAGGCTGTGTTCTACCGCTACCAGCAGGGTCGAGCGGGAGCGGATATAGGTGCGCGCAAACAGCAGGCCGGCAAAGAACGAGCCCACCACGGCGATCCAGTTGGCAAATACCAGGTGAGCACAGGCAAAACTGGTGGCACTGATCAGGGCCCGGCTCTGCTTGCTGTGCACCAGGCTCTTGTAGCGGTGAAACAGAAAGGTGCGAAAGATCAGTTCTTGCGGCCAGGCTGACAGCAGTGGATAAAGCACCAGCAGACCCAGCCAGAGCCCGGTGTGTTCCAGCGGCAGGGCGAAGAAATACTCAGGGGCCAGGATCCAGCTGGCAGCGGTGATGATCAGGGCGCCGAGGGCAAACGTGCGCAGAACCTGGGGCAGGTGCTGGCGGAACTTGTCCAGGTTCCACAGGCGAAACCGCTTGAAACGCGGGTCTAGCAGCAGCAGCGTGAAACACCAGGCGAGTGCACACAGCAGCAGGGTGATGATGTACGGGGCCGATTCCGAGCGGTAAAAGTACAGGGCGATAGGGATGGCGCCGAATAGTACAACCAGCTCCAGAATCCGCATGGTCTTGTGGGCAATCAGCATGGCCTGGTTCAACGGGGTGCCGGACAGTAATCATAGTTGCCGGCTGTCCCGGTGGCAGAATCGGCGGCCTGATACGCTGACAAGGGAGGGAGCGTAGGTCATCAAATAAGGCGCGAAATTCCTCGGCGGCGGCTGCGGTTCATCGCATCCGGCTAATCTCTTCCGTGCGGGAGCTATTCTCAAAGGTACAGGAAAGGAAAGTACGGAAAATTTTCCGTCAAGCTGTCCGGGAATGTATTGCCCGGCAACACTGCCATGCTGTCCACTTGAACGAACTGAGCGCCATCAGACTCGCCAGGATGACAGCATCATGGCAAATCTGCGACCTAAATGTAGTGGATGTCTTTTAGGTGAAGTCATGAGCACAATTCCGGCAACCAAGGCCGCCATCTCCGCCCTCAGACTCGAAGAACGCGTTGAGAGAGACGTGAAAGCGGGTATTCCTGAGGTCGACAGAATCAGTCATACCGAAAGCGAGGAGAGCCTGCGTTCCTACGTGATCCGCGAGATCATCGGGCGCGTGCACACCGACCGCCAGAGCCAGCTGGATGAACAGGTGGAAGCGCGCAAAGACGTGGATATCCGTCAGCTCTATCAGGAAATCACCCATACCGAGCGTAGCGTCGGCCAGCAGTTCAGTAGCCGGTTTGCCACTATCGCCCAGGATCTGAAGCGGACGGCGAGGGAGTTCGCTGCAGTGCGCACCGACCTGGAAATTTTCAAGCACCGCAATGGACTCACCCGCGAGGCCATCTACCGCGAGTCGAAGATCCTGCACTACGCCATCATCTTCTTCATTGTCATTGCGGAAACAGCACTGAACTCCTTCTTCCTATCCAAAGGCAGTGAACTGGGCCTGGTGGGTGGTTTCTTTCAGGCATTTATCATCGCGCTGGTGAACCTGGGGCTAGCGGCCTTCGCGGCCTTCTCCCTTCGCGGCGTTTTCCATCGAAACCCGGGCCGCAAGTTGCTATCCACAGCGTTGTTCGCCGGTGTTGCCATGCTCGCCACCGCATTCGTTCTCGGTGTCGGGCACTACCGGGAGGCACTGGAGCTGAACCCGTTTGTGGCTTCCAAGCTGGCAGTGATGAACCTTTGGGGTGCGCCACTGGGTATCCATGACTTCAACGCCTGGATCATGGTAATTGTCAGTGCCATTGCCCTGATCCTGCTCACCGCCAAGTTCTTTGTAGTGGACGACCGCTACCCGGGCTTTACCGCCATGACACGTCGGACCAAAGCACTGCGAGATAAGTGGGCCCACACCTGCACCGATGCCATTGATGAACTGAATGAGGTGGCCGAAGAGGCGCGACAGGATCTCGCCGAAAAAGAGAAGGAGATTCGCTCACAGTACATTGCCTTCAAATCCAGCATCGAGCGCAGTGAGGAAATCAGTACTCACTATGAGGAGGATCTCGTCAAGGCCCAGGGGTTGCTCGACGAACTGGTGCGTTACTACCAGTCCTATTCCGCGCGTATGATGAACCGCCGTGCCGCCTACTTTGGCGAGCTGCTCCGTTTCGAGCTGGACACGCTACCAAGACTCAACACCACTGGGCTCTCGCAACACAAAGCGGATCTCGATGCTTTCGACAAGATGTTTGCCGAGCTGGAGCAGGCCTATGCGGATGCCATGGCAGGTATCAACCAGCAGTGTGAAGCAGCCCAGAAAAAACTGAGCATTCTGGTAGCCGATATCGAGCGCGAGAATGGACTTGGGGGTGCCTGATGACGCGGAGAGTTCGGCGAGCCAGTCGTGGTATGTCCAGCGAGGACAAGCGCGGCATTATCATTTTCGGCATGGGCGTGACGATTCTGATCGCACTGGCGATTTTCATCCTGCAGGTAGTGCAGTCCCCCGAAAAAGACTATGACCGGGTCTCGCTTTGCAACGAGCATCTTCCCCGTGCCGCTCACCATCTGATGATCATCGATGTCTCCGACGCGCTGTCGGCCCATCAGGCGCATTTTCTCAAGACCCATATCTCTGGATTACTCGAGGATGCCCGGGTTAACGACCGTTTCTCGATCTTTGTGCTGGATGAAAAGTACAGTGGTCTCTCGGAGCCGGTCGTCGATTTGTGCAAGCCGCCCTCTGCCGATGACGCTGATGTGCTGACTTCCAATCGTACCTTTATCGAAAGACTCTATTCACAGAGGTTCTCGGCGCCGCTTGAAACGGCTGTCGCCGCGGTAGTAGCCGGTAGCGAACAGAAGGAATCCCCGATCTTTGAAGCACTTTCCGATGTGGCTGCGTTGCGCCGTATTGATCAGCGGGCAGGGGATGTGCGGCTGACCATCGTCAGTGACATGATCCAGAACTCCCGCGCCGGTTCGGTTTTCGATGCTGGCCCCAAAGCCATAGAAAACCTGCCGCTGGTCAACCTGCGGGGGGTGCGTACCCGGGTATTCTGGCTGGACAGGGAGAAGTACAAGCGCTTCCAGACAGAGGCGCTGGCCAGTAGCTGGGAGGATTACCTGGCGAGCATTTCGCGGTTTGAGCAGATCGAGCGGGTTCGCAATTAGCTCGCCTGTCATGGAAAGAAAGAGGCTCTACCCGACAGCTAGTTAGAAGCTGCCCCGCAGGCGTAGCTCTGCAGAAAGCCCCTCCTATGCAATAGAACGGTCAAAAAACGGCCTCCTTTCTGTCATTTCTCGCCGGCACAGTATGCGCAAAGCAATAAACAGGGCTTTGCCATGAGCAACCGCTACCGCGCACTGTGGATCTCCGACGTGCATCTGGGCAGCAAGGATAGCGAGCCGCAACGGCTGGCTGATTTCCTCGACCAGAATCGCGCCGATACCGTGTATCTGGTCGGTGATATCTTCGACATGAAGGCCATGGCCCAGGGCAAGGGCAGCTGGTGCCACAACTCCTCCATGCTGATGGGCATGCTGGCGGAGCTCAGCAGCCAGACACCGGAAGTCATTTACGTGCCCGGCAACCACGATGCTCCCATGCGCAGCTGGGCCGGCAAGCGGCTGGGCAATATCCGTGTGGAGCGGGACTGTGTGCACGAAAGCGCGGACGGCAGGCGCTACTGGGTTACCCACGGCGACCAGTTTGAGCACCAGATTTCCATCAACCCCATCAGTTATCACCTCGGTGACCAGAGCTACTACCTGCTGCTGCGTATGAACCGCTGGATCAATTACTGGCGCGGCCGCTTCGACCTGCCCTGGTGGTCACTGGCCAATCACGTGAAAAATCGCGTCAATGCTGCACGCCGCATGATGGAGAAGTTCGAGGATGTGGCCATTCGCGAGACAGCCAGAAAAGGGGTCGACGGCGTAATCTGTGGTCACATTCATCGTGCCTCGATTCGTGAAGCCGATAGTGGAGGCAGCAATATCACCTACGCCAACTGTGGCGACTGGGTGGACTCCATGACCGCAGTGGTAGAGCAGCAGAGCGGAAAACTGGACCTGCTGAACTGGCACCGCTCACCGAAAATTTCCCGGATCATGACGGAGGCCGTGGCAGCATGATTCAACTGGAATCCCTGTTGGAGCAGAACCCCTGGTTCAGCCAGGCGCCGGAAAGGCCGACCCGCAAGCTGGCGACGGCGGCCCTGAAGAAGATTTGCTGTGAGGAGCAGCTGCAGGCCTTTGGCCGCCAGTATCCCCACCTGGGTGGGCTGGACTTTATCCGTCAGGTTTTCAACTCATTTGAATTTCATTATGACGTGAACCCGCTGGAGCTGGAGCGCATACCTGCCAGCGGTCCACTGGTGATCGTGTCCAATCATCCACTCGGTAGTCTCGACGGACTGGCACTGATCGATATGGTGGCGCGGGTGCGCAGGGACGTAAAGGCCATTGCCAGCCAGTTGCTCTGGAATCTGGAGCCACTGCGGGGATACCTGCTGCCGGTGGATAATTTCAATGGCCGCACCCGCCGCGGCGATGTGGAGGGCATATACCAGCACCTGAATGCAGGCGGTGCGATTATCGTGTTCCCGGCCGGGGAGGTTTCCCGCCTGACCGCCAAAGGCGTACGCGACGGCCGCTGGAACCCGGGTTTTGTACGCTTTGCAGAAAAGACCGGTGCGCCGATTCTGCCCATACAGGTACGCGGCCGCAATTCCTGGTGGTTTTACGGCTTGTCCATGGTCAATCGCCCTCTGTCGACCCTGTGGCTGATCCGGGAAATGTTCAAGCAGCAGCGACGCAGCATCGATATACGTATCGGCAACCCGGTTGCCGCCGAGCATGCACGACAGTGGCCGCTGGCGCCCCGGGCTCAGGCGGCCCTGTGGCGCAAACATGTCTACCAGCTGCATCGCTCACCGCGGGCCCTGGGGCCGGAACCGATTGCGACTGCCGAACCGGCGGCGGAAGTGGCGGGGGTGATCTCTGCCTGTGAAGAGCTGGTCCGCCAGAGTAATTTCACGGTGCGCCTGTATCGGCAGCGGCCGGACTGCCCGGTGATGCGTGAACTTTCCCGGCTGCGGGAAATTACCTTCCGTGCTGTCGGGGAAGGCACCGGTCTCAGCCGGGATTGGGATGCTTTCGATGCCCATTACGATCACCTGTTGTTATGGGATGAAGATGCGCAACAGATCGCGGGTGCCTATCGCCTGGCGAAAACATCTGGACTGACGCCGGAGCAGGTCTACAGCAATACGCTTTTCCACTATCGACAGCCGCCACGGGACGGTCTGCCCGGATCGGCGGAGCTGGGCCGCAGCTTCCTGCAGCCGGCCTACTGGCGCGGTCGGGGGCTGGATCTGCTGTGGTGTGGTATTGGCCAGTGGATTGCGCGCAATCAGGTGCGCTACCTGTTCGGGCCGGTTTCCATGCCCGGGGATTTTTCCGCGCGGGCCAAGGCGGCCATCGTGCGTTATTTCCTGCATCACTATGCCACTGATGCGCCCCTGGGTGATGCCCGGATACCCTTTGCTGAGGCGCGCGAAGACCTGCCGGCTCTGAGTGGCGATCCGGTCCAGGATATGATTCAGCTAAAGGCGTTGCTCAAAGAGGAAGGTGTGGTGTTGCCGCCGCTGTTCAAGAAGTACGCGTCGGTCACCAAGCCGGGCGGTACTAGTTTTCATGCGTTCAACGTGGATCCGGATTTCTGCGATTCGGTAGACGGCCTGGTGGTGGTAGACCTGGAACAGGTGGATCCGAAGTTTGCCCGACGGTATCTGGCCGACGTCTGAACTGTGTTTTGGCAGGCGGTGATATTTATCGATGACGGGCGGTGGCGGTAAAGCACTGGGCCAGCCATTTCGAAAGCGCACAACTACCTCCGTGCATGCTCCGGCGGCGACGTCCCTGTCGCCGACGGTTTCGAAATGGCCGACCCAGCACTTTACCTTTGATTCAGCCTGAGTGATTCATCAGGCTGTTGTCTGGCCGCTTATCAAGATTGCAGTGCGTTGCGCACACTGGCCAGCTTCACACACAACACGAACACCGACATGGCCGTATCCAGCTCTTCCAGCGGCGGGAAGCTCGGGGCGATGCGGATATTACAGTCTTCCGGGTCCTTGCCATACGGGAAGGTGGCACCAGCCGGAGTCAGTTTCACACCGGCATCCGCGGCCAGCTTGACCACTGCTTTGGCGCAGCCGGGACGGGTGTCGAGTGAAACAAAGTAGCCGCCCTTCGGTGTTTCCCACTTACCCAGATCAGAGTCAGCGAAAGCATCTTCCAGGTGCTTGAGCACGCAGGCAAATTTGGGCTGCAGGATGTCGGCGTGCTTCTTCATGTGGTCTTTCAGCATGGAGAACTCAGGAAACAGGCGCGAGTGGCGCAGCTGGTTCACCTTGTCCGGGCCGATGGTCATGGCCTGCATTTGCTCCTTAAGAGAGGCCAGGTTGGCCGGGCTGGCGCTGACGAAGGCCACACCGGAGCCGGCATGGGTCACCTTCGAAGTCGAGGCAAACTGCAGGACCGAGTCTACGGTGCCATTTTCAACTGTGGCGGTGCGGATATTTGGCAGGTTGACCTGCTGTCCCAGGTCGTGGATGGCGTAGGCGTTGTCCCAGAAGATGCGGAAGCCGGGATTGGCGATGTTGCCCAGGCGGGACAGTCGCTCGACGGTTTCTTCGTCGTAAGTAACGCCAGTAGGATTGGAGAACTTCGGCACACACCACATGCCGATGATTTCCTGGTCTTCCTTGACGAGCTGCTCTGCAGCATCCATATCCGGACCGGTAGCCGTCATGGGTACATTGACCATGCCGATACCCAGCTGCTCGCAGATAGCGAAGTGGCGGTCGTAGCCGGGCACAGGGCACAGGAATTTCGGCTCCTTCATCTCGCGCCAGGGGGTGTTGCCTGCAAAACCAAACAGGTAGCCGGTGAGGACCGCGTGGTACATCAGGGTCAGCGAGCTGTTGCCGCCGGCGATGACTTCACTGGTCGGTACCTGCAGGATGTCAGCGCCCATCTCGCGGGCACAGATCAGGCCGTCCAGGCCGCCGTAGTTGCGGGTATCGGTTCCGTCTCCAGCGCGGTAATCACCGTTCAGGAGGCCATCGAGCTTGTCGGACAGGCTCAGCTGTACCGCGGAGGGTTTCCCCCGGGTGATGTCCAGGTTGAGCTCGTGTTGGCAGATGCGCTCGTATTGCGCACTCAGTTCTTTTTCCCACGCCTGTAACTGATCTCGGGTGGCGGAGTCGATACGCACGGGTTTTCCTCGCTTCGCTAAATGGAAGCGGCGAGCTTATCAGCCGTGGTGAGGACTCGCCAGCGGTGAAATCTAAAAGCGGCTTGTGGTCAGGAAAGTCAGGAGAAAGTGCGTTTAGCGCTGGGCAAGGGTGCGGAAATCTGTGGCGTAGTCCTGCAGAGTTTCGGTCAGGTGGCGGCGCTGGGCCGGCGTGGTGCTGGCCAGCAACTCGCGGCTGAGCTTCATGGCCTGCTCACGGCGCTCTGCCTGCATACGGCGATAACCGTCTGACCAGAGTTGCTCCGGGTTGTGCATCAGGTCGAGCAGCTTGTCCTGGTAGCCAGGCGGTTTTTCCCGCAGAAGGGAAACAAAGCGGGCCTGCCAGATCTGCCTTTGCTGGTCTC
Source organism: Microbulbifer aggregans (assembly GCF_001750105.1). Classification (NCBI taxonomy): domain Bacteria; kingdom Pseudomonadati; phylum Pseudomonadota; class Gammaproteobacteria; order Cellvibrionales; family Microbulbiferaceae; genus Microbulbifer; species Microbulbifer aggregans. Next base: position 71,499 of record NZ_CP014143.1, on the reverse strand, counting down.
GGAGCAGGGGATTGTAGGCAACCTGGTCGACGAAGGCGGCAATGAGCTGTTCCTGCCTGTCATTGACTGAGCCCAGCCAGCGCCGGCTCTGCTTGCGGATGCGTTTGTTGCGCCGTTCACGGACTTTCTCCGGCGAGCGCTGCCACTTCTCCATTGACTCCATGCGTTTTTCGAACAGGGCTTGCTCCAACTCATCGATCTGGGTCGGAGTGAGCTCTGCGGTCAGAGGCAGTAACTGCTGAAAGAGTTGGTTGCTGCTGGTATCCCAGAATTGGTTGACGTCCTCTTCGATGGCGGGAAGTGAGAGTTCCTCAAGATCGCCATTGGATGCCTCCAGGGCCAGCTCATCCAGGAATTCGGCGTAGCGGGGCAATTGGGTCTGGCGGTGCCAGCGGTGGAAGCTTTCCAGTGAGGTCGAGAGTTGGCTCTTCTGGCCACTGTTGAGATCGACATAGTCGTCTAGTTGCCAGCGCAGCCAGGTATCCAGTTGGTTGTAAGCGAACTGAATACTGGAGCAGCTGGTGAGTGCCAGCAGGCAGAAAACAGCTACTAGCAGCCGCATGGCATGGGCCATGTTGGAGCGTATGAGTCCTGTTGTTTCGCGGATGGTTTGAGCGGCCATCGAGCTTGCCCTGCGTAAAGCGAACGCTCTGTTTATCTCTCTCAATCTATGATGAGCGGCGCGTCAGTGGTCCAAATGCAAAGTGCTGGCCGCTCATTACAAATATAGACGCCCCTGGGAGTGGCGGGGTTTCGCTCCGGACCACTCTCTCCCTCCGGGTCAGTGAGGTTCTACGTTGCCGGTATCGATCCAGACCTCGACCCGGCTATTTTTCACTGGCGCATGTTCACTGTCGGCCGTCAGGGGGGCAAAGGCACCGAGAGCGAGGATATTACTGTTGCCGAGCTGATGGTCCCGCAGCAGAGCCCCCTGGACCTTGAGGACGCGGAAGCGGGAAATGATGTCGGAAATTTTCTCATTCGCTTTGCGGTCGGAAAAACCCACCAGTGTCAGGTTAAGGTTTCGATCGGACTCCTCGATGTACTGCTCCAGTCGGCGAAGATCTTTCAGCGCACGACTGTCCAGCTCCGTACTGCCATCGGCAAAGCGGAAGGATATGCTCAGGCGTTGCCCGCGCTCCATCAGTTCGCGGTATGCCTCCGGGGCGTTGGGGTAGGGGGGCATCGAGAGTGCCACCGGGGTGAGGTTGATGAGTCCGGACTGGGCCACCACGGCCTGGCCATGCTCGCCCTCTACAAAACGCAGGAAGCTGTCCACGTGGGGGTTGTAGTTGCTCGGGTTTTTGTAGAGGTACAGGCGCCGGGTCAGGGGAAAATCTTCCGTGGCCACGATGCCGCGGTCAGGCACCACCGCAGCCAGCTCACCGGCCTTGATGGCCACCTTTTTGACATCGGCGGCGTCGGCGAAGGGCAGGTAGCCAACAGCGCCACGCTGGTGCAGCACAATCTGGTGAGTTTCCGCATTGCCGGAGACTTCATAGACACCCGCTGCAGCAGGGCGGCTGCCACCAAACACTTCCCTATCAAAGGTCGCGCGGGTTCCGGACTCGATATCGCGGTGCAGGGGACGTATCGCCAGGTCCGGGCCGCCCAGTTCACGCCAGTTGCGGATTTCTCCACTGTAGATCTGGCGCACCTGGCCGATGGTCAGTTGGGTGATGGGGTTGCTGGCATGGACCGCCACTACCAGGGCGTCGAGGCCGATCACGTGTTCGGCCTCGGCACCAGACAGTCTGCCGAATCGGGCGAGTTTGTCGATCTCTGCGGGTTTGATGCGCCGCGACGCCATGGCAATTTCTGCCGTATCGTTATCCAGTGCCTTGAAGCCAGTACTGGAACCCTGGGCAATGATAGGCACGACAATATCCTGTCCTTCCAGCCTGGCACGGATCCAGTGGCGTTCACCTTCGCTGCGCTGTCGAATCGATGTGGCACCGAGTTCGTCGAGATAACTCTTTACCAGCATCGGCGCGAGTACTGCACCAATGGTGTTGGAGCCTGTCATGCGGAACAGCACCCGCTCGTCCTGTGCTATCGAACCGGCACAGAGCAACATCATCACCGCGGTGAAAAGTCCGCGCAGCCGCAAGCTCCCTTTAATCTTCAACTTCTGCAACCTCCACTGTGTCATTCAATGGCGCCAGTCCACTTGAGCCGGGGCGCGTGGGATGCCATCGTCGCGGTCGGTGGTGACAGTGACCGGACGAATACTGGCGCGCGCTTTATCGCAAAAATGTGTGACGCAGTTATTGCAGCGGCTGTGAAGTCGGGAGAATCGATGGAGCGGCGAACGAGGCCCCGTCATGGAGTCAGTAATAAGGAATACTGCGACCGGGTTGCCGATTTTCAGCGGCTATACTGCTGGAGATTGCCCGGAATTTGTACGAATTCTGTGCAAGAGGCTGGGGCAGCGCGGTATTCGCCACTTTTTTCTGCAAATGGGATGACAACGCTGTCATGTGTCCTGTAGTATCAAATGATATTCGACTGACGCCCTCGATGCGTCAGCCGCGCTTTCCGGGGGAAATGTTGGGAAGCCCGGCACGGACACATAACAATACAAAATCTTAGAGGCCGGTTCAGATGGTTGCTTTGAGAGACAGGGATACACTTTACATTGGTATCGACGGCGGCGGCAGCAAGTGTCGCGCCTCTATTGTCGATGCCGAGAACCGAGTACTCGGCACGGGTGTCGCCGGCCCTGCCAATCCCCTTCATGGTTATGCCCAGACAATCGATTCCATCGTGCGCTCTGCCGCCCTGGCCCTGGCCGATGCCGGCCTGTCCCCAGAGATTCTGGGTGACCTGGTGGCGGGTGTGGGGCTTGCCGGCGTCAATATGCCGCGTCTCTACCACGAGATGGACTCCTGGGCGCACCCCTTCAAGAAAATGTACCTCACCACTGACCAGCACTCTGCCTGTCTCGGTGCCCATCGCGGCGGTGACGGCGCGGTGATCATTGCCGGTACCGGCTCCTGTGGATATTCCTGGGTCAACGGTCGCAGTCTGTTGGTGGGCGGTCACGGCTTCCCCCACGGGGACAAAGGCAGTGGCGCCTGGATGGGTATGGAGGCGGTCAAGTACCTGCTGATGGCCCTCGATGGCCTCGCCGAAGATTCCCGTCTCAAGGATTCGCTGTTACAGGCCCTGGGTGCTTCCGATGCCAATGAGGTGTTCGAAAAGATTGGTGGCAAATCCTCCAGTCACTACGCGCGCATGGCCGTGCCGGTGATCGAGTGTGCCGAGTCGGGCGATCCGGTGGCGGTGGCCATCGTGCGCGATGGCGCTTCCTATATCAGCGATCTGGCTGACAAGCTGCTGGAGCAGAAGCCACCGCGACTCTCCATGATTGGCGGGCTCGCTCCACGCCTGCGTCCGTGGCTTGCGCCCCATGTGGTCGAGCGCCTGACGGACCCGCTGGATCCGCCGGAGATCGGTTGTGTGTACTTCGCCCAGCAGTCTCTGGCCCGGGAGGGCAGTGACGCAAAGGGTGCTGCGAAGAAAGCGGGCAGCAGCGCCCTGTTTGGTTAATGGATAGCGACTGAGATTGATATGAGTGCAGCAAACACGGCAGAAGCAACACAGGTAGATAAGGCAATGGCCACTACAGTGATGGAATCTGAGGCCCGAGAGGCGCCAGACCGCATTGCAGAGCAATTGCAGAGCAATGCCCCGGTCATGGCGGAATTGGGAGAGCGACTGCGTCGCGAGCCCCCGCGTTTTGTCATGATCGTTGGTCGGGGTTCTTCCGATCATGCTGGCGTTTTTGCCAAGTACCTGATCGAGATCGAGACCGGTACACCGACATTTGCCGCGGCGCCCTCGGTTTCCAGTGTTTACGGTCGCAAGCTCAAGCTTGAAGGCGCGCTGGTACTGGTGATTTCGCAATCTGGCCGCAGCCCGGACATCCTTGCCCAGGCGCGTATGGCCAAAGAGGCCGGTGCCTACGTGGTGGCGCTGGTTAACGACGAGTCTGCGCCCATCGGCGAGATTGTCGACCTGATGGTGCCGCTGAAGGCGGGTCCGGAAAAGGCGGTAGCGGCGACCAAGAGTTACCTGGCCACGTTGTCTGCAGTGCTGCAGCTGGTGGCAAACTGGACCCAGGATGAAGGCCTGCTCGGCGCTGTTACCGCGCTGCCACAGACCCTGCGCGATGCTGTGGACTCCGATGTGCAGTTGCGCCCCGAGGACCTGGCCGCGGTGAAAAACCTGGTGGTACTGGGACGCGGACCCGGCTATGGCATTACTCGCGAGCTTGCCCTCAAGCTGAAGGAAGTTTGCAACATCCACGCGGAATCCTTCTCCAGTGCGGAGTTTCTGCATGGCCCCGTCACCCTGGTGGAGCAGAAGCTCACCGTGGTGAATGTCCCCATTGAGGATGAATCCTTCGAGGCGCACAGCGAGCAGATCGCCGACATTATTCGCCGCGGCGGGACTCTGGTTAACCTTCACGTGCCGAGTAAGGGCGTGCACCCTCGCGCGGCCCCGCTGGCGCTGTTGCAGCGCTTCTATATCGATGTGGCCCACGTGGCGGTGAGCCGGGGTATTAACCCGGACGAGCCGGCCGGCCTCAAGAAAGTCACCCAGACCGTCTGAGCACCGGTAAGGAAGAGAGACGTGGCGCGCACTTTGATAGCCGAACAGCTTTTTGACGGCGAGAACGTCCGCAGGGATGTGGTGATTGTCCTTGGTGACGATGGCTGCATTGCCGCCCTCGGCGGCGAGGTGCCCGCGGATGCCGAGCACCTGCAGGGGCTGCTGGCGCCGGGGCTGGTCGACGTCCAGGTGAATGGTGGCGGCGGGGCATTGTTCAACAACGATCCCACCGTCAACGCGCTGGGCAAAATGAGCAGTGCGCACGCCCGCTATGGCACCACCGGTTTTATGCCGACGCTGATTACCGATGAAGTGGAAGTCATGCAGAGTGCAGCGGAGGCCGTCAGTGCCGCGATCAGGGAGTCTGTGCCCGGCGTGCTGGGGGTGCACTTCGAGGGACCGCACCTGAGTGCGCCCAAAAAGGGAACGCACGAAGAGCGTTTTATCCGGCCGCTGACTGATGAGGAGCTGGAGATTTACGCCCGCGAGGATCTGGGGATCAAGATGGTCACCCTGGCCCCGGAGAATGTCTCCGTTGCGGACATTCGCAAGCTGGTGGATCTGGGGGTGCGGGTTTGTCTCGGTCACTCCAATGCCGATGGAACAACTGCTGCGGCGGCGCTGGATGCGGGCGCGACCGGTTTTACCCATCTCTACAATGCCATGTCACCGCTGCATTCCCGCGAGCCGGGCATGGTGGGCACGGCATTGATCAGCGACCAGGCCTGGTGCGGGCTGATCGCTGACGGTCACCACGTCAGTGCCGAGGCAATGTTACTGGCCATCAAAGCCAAGCCCCGGGGGAAAATCATGCTGGTCACTGATGCCATGTCGTTGGTGGGTAGTGACGAGACCAGCTTCCCGCTGTTTGATCGCGTCGTGACCCGCGAGGGTGACCGACTGACGTCTACCACTGGCGAGCTGGCGGGTTCGCATCTAGATATGATCAGTGCTGTGCGCAATATCCACCACTGGTGCGGTGTCGATCTGTTTGAGGCGCTGCGGATGGCGTCACTGTATCCGGCCCAGTTCCTCGGCTATGAGGGAGGACGGATAGAAAAAGGTGGCCCCGCTGACCTGATTTTGCTGAATGATGAACTTCAGGTTCAAAAGACCTGGATTTCTGGCCGGGAAGTTTTCACCGCATAATTTTTACCTGGCCGGTTTTTAGACCGTGGCGAAGACCACGATAACGATAATAAAGGTGCTCCTATGGAAACTGCAGTTCTGCAACAAAGCGAATCGAGAAGCAGCCTGCTGCCGATGGCCATTATCGGCATGCTGTTTTTTATTTTCGGATTTGTGACCTGGTTGAACGGGTCGCTGATTCCCTTTCTCAAAGTTCTCTGTGAACTGAACGAGTTCCAGGCACTGTTCGTTACCTTCGCCTTTTATATTGCCTACACGGTAATGGCCCTGCCCATGTCGTATATCCTGCGCCGCACCGGCTACCGCGATGGCATGGCGATCGGTTTGGGTATCATGGGCGTGGCTTCGTTGATTTTTATTCCTGCTGCACAGACCGGCAGTTATCCGGTGTTCCTGCTCGCTTTGTTTGGTCTTGGGGCCGGTCTGACGATCCTGCAGACCGCATCCAATCCCTATGTAGTGAAAGTCGGCCCGGCCGAGAGTGCGGCCACGCGCATTGCGGTGATGGGCATCATCAACAAGGGCGCGGGGGTGCTGGCACCGATCGTGTTTACCGCGCTGGTACTGTCCGGTCTCGCGGACTTCAACACCGAGGCCATCAGCCAGCTGGGTGATGCGGAGCGCGCGGCAAAGCTGGAGGAAGTCTCCAATCGCCTCATCATGCCTTATATCTATATGGCGGCACTGCTGTTCCTGCTGGTAGGGCTGGTGAAGCTGTCCGGCTTGCCGGATATCGAGGAGGAATCCAGTGAACACAGTGAAGAAAAGTCCGGCATCCTGCATTACCCGCAGGTAGTACTGGGCGCGCTGGCACTGTTTGCCTATGTCGGAGTCGAGGTCATCGCCGGTGACACCATCGGGCTCTACGGCGAGCGGCTCGGTCTCGCAAACTATGCATCACTCACCTCCTATACCATGGTGTTTATGGTGATCGGTTACCTGATCGGTGTGTTCGGGATTCCGCGGTTTATCAGCCAGCAGCAGGCGCTGCTGGGATCGGCCATTGCCGGCAGCCTGTGTGTGCTGGGAGCTCTGTACGGTTCCTCCGAGAGTACCGCCATTGCCGATGTCCTGTGGGGCTGGACCGGTGTGCCGGTAGTGCCGAATACCGTCGCCTTTGTTGCCCTGATGGGACTCGCCCATGCGCTGGTGTGGCCCGCCATCTGGCCGCTGGCCCTGGAGGGTCTGGGCCGCTTCACTGCCCAGGGGTCTGCGCTCCTGATTATGGGAATTGCCGGTGGGGCAATTATCCCCCTCGCTTTCGGTAAGCTGGCTCACGTTGCCGAGAGCACACAGGTTGGCTACTGGGTGGCGCTGCCCTGTTACGTGTTCATCCTGTTCTACGCCCTCAAAGGCCACAAGATGCGCAGTTGGAAATGAATACTCTGTCTTTAAGTTTGTAACCCGGAAAATCTGTTTATCTTCTCTGTTTTCTCTTTGGTTCTCGTCATCTTGCCCTCTACGTGAGGGCTTTTTTTTGCCTGAAGCTCAGGTGTCGATGAAGGTGGTCGAAGGCAGAGGAAAGGAGTTGCGTGCTTGCGGCGGGCAGAGCCCGCCGCAAGAGAAGAGAGCGGTTATTCCGGAGCCGGTCCGCTAGAGTCTCGCACGACCAGAGACGGGGTGAACTTGCGCTGGATGCCTGCCTCCTTGCTGGCAGATCCGGTCTCTGCGGAACCCTTGCTGCGTGCCTTGCTCAGTACCAGGGCGGCAGCGCACTTGGCAATCTCGTTGTTGGGCTGGTGCGCGGTCGTGAGTTTCGGCCACGTCTGGCGCGAGAAGGGGCTGTCCTCGAAGCCGACGATGGACAGTTGTGATGGAATATCGATATTCATCAGCCGCGCCGCGAACAGGGCGCCGGCAGCCATCTCGTCATTACTGGCAAAAATTGCGCTGGGCGGATTTGCGGATCCCAGTAGTTTCTTGGCCCCCTGGACGCCGGAATCAAACGAGTATTCGCCCTTGAGGATCATGTCCTCATCCGCCACCAGCCCCGCGTCTTTCAATGCGCGTTTATAGCCATCCAGACGCCCGTGGGTGGAAACGTGCTCTTCGCCACCACAGAGGAAGCCAATGCGCTTGTGTCCGTGGTCAAGCAGATGTTTGGTCAGTTCATAGGCGGCACTGCTGTCGTCCACCTGGATGCAGTTGTCCTCATCTTTCTCCGCGGCCTCGGCAGAGACGATACGCACGTAGTCGACCCCCAGTTTCTTGACGGTCTCGATCACATCCGGCTTCTCCGAGAAGGGTGGGGTGAGCACCAGTCCCGCCACCTTGGAGTGTTCCACCAGGTCCTCCAGCTCCTTGTGCACCTGGGGTGACTTTGAGTTGCTGGGGTGGATCAGCAGTTCGTAACCGCGCGCCTTGCACGCATCGAGTATGCCGTTTTGCATATCGATGACGTAGTAGGCGTTGGGATTGTCGTAGATAAAGGCAATGGTGTAGGAGCGGGTCCCGGCCAGGTTGCGGGCTGCAAGGTTTGGCTGGTAGTTCAGCGCCTTGACCGCATCCATCACCTTCTTCTTGGTCGCTGGACGCACAGAGGGTTCATTGTTGATAACCCGGGATACGGTCTTGATGGAGACGCCAGCCCGAGCGGCGACATCGTTGATGGTGACTTTCATTGAGGGCGCTGGTCCTTGTCATTGTTATATCCGGCCTCGCTCTGTTTCCCAGCAGGCCGAGAGGCGCAGTTTAGCAGCAAAAGCCACCACAATCCGCTGCTGCACCGCCTGAAACGGCTGGTCGGCCGATCGTGAAATTTGACTACAAGAGCGAATTGACAGCGCTGTCTGCATATGGGACGCTTGAGGCAAAATGACAGCGTTGTCAATTGCGTTGAAAGCAAGAAACGCTGCCCAATAATTGATAACAATTGGCCTGTTGACGCCCTCGTTGCGGGGCTGAAGGCGAAGGGGGAGACTATGGATATTACCCAAACTCACAGCTGGCGCGAGCTGGAAGCCCTGGCCGGGCAAATGCAACACACCCACCTGCGCGAACTCTTTGCCAACGATCCCCGGCGCGCTGAGCGCTATTCCCTGGAGCTGCCGTCTTTCCTGCTGGATTACTCCAAAAACCTTATTGATGACGAGGTTTTTGTAAATTTATTACAGCTGGCGAGGGAGGCGGATGTGGAGCGCTGGCGGGATCGGCTCTTTACCGGAGTGCCGATCAATCGCACTGAAGGGCGGCCGGTCCTGCATACTGCGTTGCGTGGCAGTGGTGTGGCCGATCTCAGCTGTGAGGGACAGTCGGTGGCCGTCGCCGTGGCGACTGAGCTGGAGCGCTTGAAAGGTTTTGTAAATTTACTACATAATGGCGCCCTGACAGGATGCACGGGCTTGCCGATCTCCGATGTGGTCAACCTCGGCGTCGGTGGCTCTCATCTGGGACCGCAGATGGTCATTGAAGCCCTGCGGGGTTATAGGCAGGGCGGCGTAAACGTTCACTTTGTATCGAATGTGGATGGTGCCCAGCTGGCCGATACGCTGGCGGGGCTCAATCCGGAGACGACCCTGTTTGTGGTGTCGTCAAAGACGTTCTCCACTACGGAAACGTTGACCAATGCGCGAAGTGCGCTGAGGTGGCTGGATCCGCTCGCAGATCGGGATGAGCTGCTCAGGCGTCATTTTGCTGCCGTCACCGCGAGCCCCGCGCGCGCGCAAGAGTTCGGTATCGAAGCGGATCGAGTATTCCGCTTCTGGGACTGGGTCGGCGGTCGCTTTTCCGTGTGGTCTGCCATCGGCCTGCCGGTGGCGATCGCGATTGGTTTTGAAGGGTTTCGGGCACTGTTGGATGGTGCGGCGGAGATGGATCGCCATTTCCAGCAGGCGCCACTGGAGCAGAACGCGCCGTTACTCATGGGGCTTCTCAGTGTGTGGTATTGCACGTTTATGGGCTATCCAGCGCACGCGGTGCTGCCCTATGACCAGGCTCTGCATATGTTGCCGGCTTACCTGCAGCAGGCGGAGATGGAGAGCAACGGCAAATCTACCACCAGGTCGGGGGAGGAGGCAGCATACGCGACCGGCCCCCTAATATGGGGGCAGCTGGGTATCAACGGGCAGCACGCCTTCTACCAGTACCTGCACCAGAGTCCTGCGGTGGTCCCGGCGGATTTTATCGGCAGTGTCGCGGCGGGGCACGGCTTGCCCGGTCATCACGAGATTCTGATGGCCAATATGCTGGCCCAGAGCCAGGCGCTGATGAATGGGGTCAGCAATGACGAGGTGGTTGCAGAGCTGCAGGAGCGGGGGCTGGACGAGGCTGAAGTTTCAGCACTGGCACCGTTCAAGGTCCATCGGGGGAATCGTCCAAGCAACACGATTCTGATAAAAAAACTCAACCCGCACGCATTGGGAGCATTGATTGCTCTCTATGAGCATAAAATTTTTGTGCAGGGTGTGATTCTACAAATTTATTCCTTTGATCAGTGGGGTGTGGAACTGGGTAAAGGACTCGCCGCGGCACTACAACCAAAGCTGGAGTGTGGTGATCTGCGTGAAGAGGATGCCTCCACAGCCCGCCTGATCGAATACTACCGGCGGGTCAAAGCCGGTACCGCTGCAGCGGAAACTACCGGATAAGCAAAAGAGTAAAAGGGTTATGGTCCACAGCAAGGTTCAAGCAGTTACGCAGCGTATTGTCGAACGCAGTGAGGAGACCCGGGGGGAGTACCTGGCGCAGGTAGAGCGCGCCCACATCACCGGTCGCGCCAGTAGCCATCTCTCCTGCGGCAACCTCGCCCACGCCATCGCCGCCTGCAGTGAACGCGACAAGGACCTGATTGCTTCGGGGCGCGGCCCCAATCTGGCGATCGTGAATGCCTATAACGATATGCTGTCTGCGCATCAGCCTTATGGGAGCTATCCGGATCTGATCAAGAAGGCCGCGATCAGCAGCGGTGCCTCCGCCCAGGTGGCGGGCGGTGTGCCGGCTATGTGCGACGGCGTGACCCAGGGTCGCGCCGGTATGGAGCTCAGTCTCTTCTCCCGCGATGTGATCGCTATGTCGACCGCAATCGCTCTCTCCCACGATGTATTCGAGGGAGCTTTTTATCTCGGGATCTGCGACAAGATCGTTCCCGGCCTGGTGATCGGCGCTCTGGCGTTCGGGCACCTGCCGGCAATGTTCGTGCCCGCAGGGCCCATGCCCACCGGCCTTTCCAACTCGGAAAAGGCGCGGGTGCGGCAGCTGTACGCGGAAGGCAAAGTGGGCCGCAAGGAGTTGTTGGAGGCGGAGAGCGCCTCTTATCACAGCCCCGGCACCTGTACTTTCTACGGCACCGCCAACAGTAACCAGATGCTGGTGGAGATCATGGGGCTGCAATTGCCCGGCAGCTCCTTCGTAAACCCCGGTACCGAGTTGCGCCAGGCTCTCAACGATGCTGCCGTCAAGCAACTGGTGCAGATCACGGAACCCAGCCAGTACACACCGATCGCGAAAATCCTTTCCGAAAAGGCTTTTGTTAACGGCATTGTCGGCCTCCTCGCCACCGGTGGTTCCACCAACCATACCCTGCACCTGATCGCCATGGCGCGCGCAGCCGGTATTCAGATTACCTGGCAGGATATGGCGGAGCTTTCTGAGGTGGTGCCTCTTATGTGCCACGTGTATCCGAATGGCACAGCCGACATCAACCACTTCGCCGCGGCCGGTGGTATGCAGTTCCTGATTCGCGAGCTGTTGGATGCCGGCCTTTTGCACGACGATGTGCACACCGTGCTCGGTGAGTCCGGTCTCAAACCCTACTGCCACGATCCTTTCCTCAGTGAAGACAAGGCGTCCGTGGTCTGGCGGCCGACAGTCGAGGAAACCGGCGATGCCAGTATCCTGCGCCCCGCCAGCGATCCTTTCTCCCAGCACGGTGGCCTGCAGTTGCTCGACGGTAACCTGGGTCGCAGCGTAATCAAGGTATCCGCGCTCAAGTCCGATCAGCTCTATATCAAAGCCCCGGCGGTTGTTTTCGAGAGCCAGGACGAACTGCTGGAGCGTTTCAAGGCTGGAGAGCTGGACAAGGATTTCGTTGCCGTTGTGCGCTTCCAGGGCCCCCAGGCCATCGGTATGCCGGAGCTGCACAAACTCACGCCGACCCTGGGTGTGCTGCAGGACCGCGGATTCAAGGTGGCGCTGGTTACTGACGGTCGTATGTCCGGCGCTTCCGGCAAAGTCCCCGCCGCAATTCATATGTCCCCGGAGGCGGTAGAGGGCGGTGCAATCGCCAAAGTCCGCGAGGGCGATGTGATTGAACTGGATGCCAAAGCCGGCACATTAGTGCTGCACGTCGACGATGCAGAGTTGGCAGCGCGACCGCTTGCGGAAGTAGACCTGAGTGCGCACTCCCGCGGTATGGGGCGCGAGTTGTTCAAAAACCTGCGCGCTCTCGCTACTGGTGCAGAGAGCGGCGCGAGCATTCTCTACTGACCGGGTCGAGACGCGGAGAATCTCGCTAGAGTATTCATGGCGCAAGACGCCGAAAACAGACAGAGAACACATATGACCAATCCCTTCGATATGGTTTTGTTTGGCGGCGGCGGCGACCTCGCCCTGCGCAAGCTGATTCCGGCGCTGTACCGTGCCCATCTGGAGGGCAGCCTCGAGGAAAGCTCGCGAATTTTTCCGGTCTGCCGTCGCCAGGAAGACGCGGACAGCTATCTCGATACGGCACAGAAAGCACTGAAAACCCATTTACGCGACGGTGAATATTCCGAGGCCGGCTGGAGCGAATTCAAGGAAAGCCTGCGGGCGGTGGCACTCGATATTGCCGTTCCCGATGAGCAGTGGGATCACCTCGCGGATCTGCTGGGCGGGGACAATGAGCGCGCACGAATTTTCTACCTGGCTATTCCGCCGGCGGTGTTTGGTCCCTGCTGTGAAAACCTGTCGATCAAGGGACTCATTCACGAGCAGTCTCGCGTGGTGGTGGAAAAGCCGCTCGGTTACAACGCCAAAACCTCGGACGAAATCAACAGCAAGATTGCCACTTATTTCCCGGAAAAAGACATTTTCCGGATTGACCACTACCTGGGTAAGGAAACGGTTCAGAATCTCCTTGCGCTGCGATTCAGTAACGTACTTTTCGAGCATCTCTGGGACGCGCAAACCATCGACCACATCCAGATCAGCATCTCCGAGACAGTCGGTCTCGAGGGGCGCGCGGGCTTCTACAATGAGGCCGGTGCCCTGCGCGATATGGTGCAGAACCACCTGCTGCAGCTGCTATGCCTGATCGCGATGGAATCCCCCAACAGCATGTCGGCCAAAAATATCCGCGCCGAGAAAATCAAGGTACTGGAAGCGCTGCGACCGCTGGTCGGCGTCGAGGTAGATGAAAACATCGTGCGCGGGCAGTACGTCGCCGGAGGAATCGGTGATCATCTGGTGCCCGGTTACCTGGAGGAGCTCGATGAACCTGGCAGTAACACCGAGACTTTCGTCGCCATCCGCGCCCATATCGACAACTGGCGCTGGGCGGGTGTGCCTTTTTACCTGAGAACGGGAAAGCGCATGGAAAAGCGCTGTGCTGAGATCGTGATCCAGTACAAAAAGGTATCTCACAACGTCTATGACAAGTCAGCCGGTCAGGCAGTACCAAACCGTCTCGTCATCCGTCTGCAGCCGGAGGAGAGCATCAAGCTGGTGCTGATGGCCAAAAAGATGGACAGCCTGGAGATGGAGCTCAAGCCCGTCGAGTTGAACCTGACCCTGTCCGAAACCTACGACAGCATCCGCAGTGATGCCTACAAGCGGCTGATGCTGGACGCGGCGGCCAACAACCCGGCGCTGTTTATCCACCGCGAAGAGGTGGCGGCAGCCTGGGCTTGGGTGGATCCGATCATCGAGCACTGGCGTGCGACCGGCGACCAGCCGTGCCTGTACCGGGCGGGTAGCTGGGGCCCTCAGGCCGCCGACGACCTGTTGCGGCTGGATGGCCGCGCATGGGTCAACGCCAGGTAGCTCGGAAACGTAACGTCCAATAACAGTGAAATCGAGGCGAACGCCATGATGATTGAGGAAAAATTTTTCCCCGACCGGGAGCGACTGGTACAGGCGCTGGCCAATGACTGTGCCAGCAAGCTGCAGCAGGGCATCAAGGAACAGGGCCAGGCGAGCTTCCTGGTTTCCGGCGGCAGCACGCCCGAACCCGTATACCGGGAGCTCTCCAAGCGTCCTTTGCCGTGGTCGGATATTACCGTGGCACTGGTGGACGAGCGCTGGGTCGACAAGACCGAGAGTGGCAGCAACCACGCGTTTATCGAAAAGAGCCTGCTGCAAAACGCTGCGGCGGAGGCGCCTTTCCTCGGCATGAAAACTCCACACGCTTCCGCGGCTGAAGGTGAAGCGGATTGCGAGCGCGCTTACAGCGAACTGCCACGTCCCTTCGACGTGTGCATCCTGGGAATGGGCAGTGACGGTCACACCGCGTCACTGTTTCCCCATGCCGAAGGCCTCGAACAGGCCCTGAATACCAATGGCAGCCAGCTCTGCAAGGCCATTAACGCCAAGCAGAGTGAAGTGACCGGCAGTCACACCGAGCGCATGACCCTGACCCTCGCCGCCATCCTGCAGTCGCGGGATATCAAGCTGCTGATTACCGGCGAGGAGAAACTCAAGGTCTACCGCGAAGCGCTGCTGGGCAGCGATGAACTGGAGATGCCCATTCGCAGCATCCTGAAGCAGGGACACAAAGCGGTAACGGTTTACTGGGCTCCGTGACCCGGGGCGGAGTGCCCGACTTGAAATAACGATTGAGGGCGCAGATCGCCCCGCAAAAAAACTGGAAGTCAATCATGCAGAAACAGCTTGCTGAAGTTCTGTCGCAGGCCGGCATCGTGCCGGTGCTGGTGATCAATAAAGTAGAGGATGCACTGCCGCTGGCACAATCACTGGTAGAGGGTGGCCTGAATGTGCTGGAAGTGACCCTGCGTACTGATGCGGCGCTGAAGGCCGTAGAAGAAATTGCCAAACACCTGCCAGACGCCCATGTGGGTACCGGCACTGTTCTGAATGCCGCGGATCTCCAGCGCTCGGTCGATGCTGGAGCGGCTTTCATGGTGAGCCCGGGCGCAACCGAAGTGCTGTTGGACGCGGCGGAAAAGCATGACGTGCCCTTATTGCCTGGTGCGGCGACAGCCTCCGAAGTGATGCGCCTGCTCGAGCGCGGTTATCGCTACCAGAAATTTTTCCCGGCGGAGGCCGCCGGTGGTGTGCCCATGCTCAAGTCCCTGGGTGGTCCTCTGTCCCAGGTGCAATTTTGTCCGACCGGCGGCATTGGCCCGGCTAACGCCAAGGACTACCTGTCCCTGCCCAATGTGATCTGTGCCGGCGGTTCCTGGATGGCCACGGCAAAGCTGGTGGAAGAAAAACGCTGGGATGAAATTACGCGGTTGGCAAAAGAAGCCTCCGTACTTTGAGTTCATGGCGGCGGGCAAAGCGCAGCAGCCGACGGTAGTCGCGACGAATAAATTTAAAAATTGAGGCAAAGCACATGAAACTGAAAATTGCGATTAACGGCTACGGCCGTATCGGCCGCAACGTTACCCGGGCGATCTATGAGTCCGGATACAACGACCGCGTGCAGCTGGTGGCTATCAACGACCTGGCTCCGGTCGAGTCCAATGCACACCTGACCCGTTTCGACACCATTCACGGCCGCTTCAACACCCCGGTATCCGTGGAGGGGAGTGATCTGCTGATCGGTGGTGACCGTGTGCGCGTTTGTCAGGAACGTGATCCTGCCCAGTTGCCATGGGCGGATCTGGAAGTGGATCTGGTCCTGGAGTGTACCGGGCGCTTCACGAGTAAAGAGGCGGCATCGGCACATATGAAGGCTGGCGCCAAGGCAGTGCTGATCTCCGCTCCGTCCGGCGATGCAGACCTGACTGTCGTATACGGCGTGAATGACGACAAGCTCACCGCGGAACACAAAGTTGTTTCCAATGCCTCATGTACCACCAACTGTCTGGCTCCGGTTGCCAAGGCCCTGCACCGTGGACTCGGTATCGAGCGCGGCTTTATGACCACGGTCCACGCCTATACCAACGATCAGAACACCCAGGACGCCGTGCACGCGGATATCTATCGTGCGCGTGCTGCCGCCGATAACATGATTCCCACCAAAACCGGTGCCGCCGCTGCGGTAGGTCTGGTTCTACCCGAACTGAAAGGGCGCCTGGACGGTATGGCCGTTCGCGTACCGGTGAGCAATGTGTCGCTGGTGGATTGCCAGTTTATTGCCGGTCGCGACACTACTGTTGAAGAGGTCAATGCCATCATGAAAGAGGCGGCTGCCAGCAGCCGCGGTGTGCTGACCTACTGTGACCAGCCGCTGGTGTCCGTCGACTTTAACCACACCACGGCCTCCAGCCACTTCGATGCCAATCACACCCGTGTGAATGGCAACCTGGTAAAGATCATGGCCTGGTATGACAACGAGTGGGGCTTCTCCCATCGTATGCTGGATACCAGCCTGGCCATGGCCGAGGCTCTGCAGCTACAGGCTCAGGTAGCGGAAACCGCCTGAGAGAGTAGAGAGAAAGCGAGTAGGGTGGGGTTCCCCACCTTTGTGGGCGCCGAGGCGCCCTGAACACAACTGAGAAGTAATTTCCTGTTTATGATCCGCCATACCAAAATTGTGGCCACTCTCGGCCCCGGCACAGACAAGCCCCGCGTCATTGAAGAGATGATTCGCGCCGGCGTGAACATTGTTCGTCTGAACTTCTCCCACGGCTCAGCCGAGGACCATAAGCGCCGTGTGGAAGCCGTGCGCGAGGCTGCAACCGCACAGAACAAACTGGTCGCCGTGTTGGGTGACCTCCAGGGACCCAAGATCCGTATCGCCCGATTTGCCGAGGGTAGTATCTGGCTGGAAAACAACAGTGAGTTCACCCTCGACGCAGACTGCCCCGCGGATGCCGGTGACGAGCGTCGAGTGGGCGTGGATTACCCGAGCCTGATCAGCGACTGTGAGGCGGGCGACATCCTGCTGCTGGATGACGGCAAGATCCGTCTCGAAGTGACGGGCACCACTCCCCAGAAGCTTTACTGTCGCGTTCTGCAGGGCGGCAAGCTCTCCAACAACAAGGGCATCAACTTGCTGGGAGGTGGCCTGTCTGCGCCGGCCCTGACCGAGAAGGATTACCGTGATATCAAGTTGGCTGCCGAGTTGGATGTCGACTTCCTTGCGGTGAGTTTCCCCCGCAGTGCGGAGGATCTGGAAACTGCGCGCAGCGCCATGGAAGCCGAGGGCAGTAAGGCTGCAATCGTCGCCAAGGTTGAGCGCGCGGAGGCGGTAGCCACTGACGAGCAGATGGATGAGATTATTCTCGCTTCAGACGCGATCATGGTGGCCCGCGGTGACCTTGGGGTGGAAATCGGTGATCCGTCCCTGGTCGGCGTGCAGAAGAAACTGATCAACCGCGCCAATGCCCTCAATCGGGGCGTGATCACGGCTACCCAGATGATGGAATCCATGATCACCAGCCCCACGCCGACCCGTGCAGAGGTGATGGACGTGGCCAACGCGGTGCTGGATGGCACCGATGCGGTCATGCTGTCGGCTGAGACCGCAGCCGGTGATTTCCCGGTGGCTGCGGTGGAAGCCATGAGTGAAGTGATCGTCGGGGCCGAGCGCTACCTGGGCAGTGTGAACCGCCCGGCCTCCCAGAGCCGTGCCTCAGATCGTATCGATACCGTGATTGCCCAGGCTGCTGTCGATGTTGCCGCACGGGTGGAGAATCTGGTGGCGGTGGTGGCCTTGACCGAATCCGGCCGTACACCGCGGATGATGTCCCGGGCAACCACCCATCTGCCCATCTATGCCTTGACCCGCCACCCGGCCGTGGCGCGGCAGCTGGTTTTGCTGCGCGGGGTCGAGCCGGTGGTGGATTTTGACCCGGCGGAGATTCCCCTCGGTCATCTGACCGAATCCATCGTCGAGGTGGTCGGTTCCCGCATGGAGCTCAAGAAAGGTCAGCGTATCCTGATCACCCAGGGCGATCGCCTGAATGTGGGCGGACAGACCAACGCCATGCGCATCAAGGAAATCGAATAACCCTGGCACCGCCGCGCTCCGGGGGAGTGCGGCGGTCACTATCTGGCGTCTTATCTCTCTCTTTATCCCCTTCCAAGCTTGTCGCGACCTGTGCTGTAACTCCCTGTTTTGAGAAAACTTTTTTCTTCTAAAATTTAATTCGATCAAAAATTGACCGCTTTAGCCGCCTCGCAGGAGCCTGAATTGCCTGCCGGGTTGTAGCTTTTTCGATTCTTTCTGTGTATTGTCAATGCGTGAATGACAGCGCTATCAAACAAAAACAAATGACAGCGCTATCATTCAGCGGTTCAAGGTGAAAAAACTAAAAAAATTTTTAACTCAACCTTTATTCCAATAACAAAGGAAGGGAAATCGATGCTAAAGCGCAACCAACTCGCACTGTCTATCAGTGCGGTAGTGCTCAGTGGTGGCCTGATGTCGCCGCTGGCCACTGCCCAGTCCGACCAAGGCCTCGAAGAAGTTACCGTCACCGGTATTCGCGGCTCCCTGCAAGATGCTCTCAGTACCAAGCGTGATTCATACGCGATTGTCGATGCTATCTCTGCCGAGGATATCGGCAAGTTCCCGGACAAGAACGTCGCTGAATCCCTGCAGCGCGTACCCGGTGTGACTATCCAGCGCCAGTTTGGTGAGGGGGCGGCCGTGTCCATCCGCGGTGCAGGTAACGACCTGACACTGACCACGCTGAATGGCCAGAATGTTGCCTCTACCGGTTGGTTTGTGCTGGAACCGGCCAAGCGCAGCTTCAACTACGAGCTTCTGCCGTCTGAACTGGTGGGCGACATTGAGGTGTACAAGAGCTCCCAGGCCGATCTGGCCGAGGGCGGTGTTGGCGGTACCGTGGTGATCAACACCCGTAAACCGCTGGACCTGGACTCCATGACCCTGCACGGCTCTGTCGAGGCTTCCTCCCAATCCGACTCCGATGCCACTGATCCCCAATTCTCTGGTCTGGCCAGCTGGAAGAACGACGCCGAGAATTTCGGTGTGCTGGTTTCCGCGGTTTCCCAAGAGCGCCAGCTGCAGCGCCAGGGTAATGAGGCGTTCTGGGAGTGGGGCGCAGGCCCGGTTGCTTTCGAGCAGGAGCGCAAGCGCTCTGCCATCAACGCTACCTTCCAGTATCAGCCGACTGAAAACCTGGATATCGTTTTCAATGCCATCGATATGCAGATGGAAGCAGATAACACCAACTACGCGCTGTGGCTGACGCAGGGCAACTGTGGCTGGTGTGGAGTCGATGTCGACCCAGCTGACCAGATCAACGGGACTACAGCTCGCGGCCCGCTGAATGTCGCCTACCTCCAGGCCCGTCCGCGTGAAGCCACGATGAATTCCGATGTGTTCGACCTGTCCGTGGATTACGCGGGTGAAGGTTATGAGCTGAGTTTCCAGGCTGGTCAGACCACATCCACAGGTGGTACCGACTTCGAGATGGTCGTGGACGATGGTTCCGGCGGCACTGCGATTCCCGGTGGTACTTACGACTTTTTCGGTGGCGGCCAGAGCTGGGATCTCAACGGCTTCGACCTGGCTTCCTACGATCCGGGCAGTGTAGTCATGGGTACCGGTGCCAACTTCAATGCCACACCGAAGACTGACGAAGAGACCTACTTCCAGGCGGATCTGGAGTTTGAGGTCGAGTTTGGCCTGATCAATTCCATCAAGACAGGTATCAAGAGCGCGGATCACAACACGACCAGCCGTCGCTTCGAATTCTTGCAGGCGGAAGGCTTCGACCCGAGTATTTCCACCGCTGAAGTCCTGGATGGCACTATCGAGTCAGGGGCTGGTAGCTATGATATCCCGAAGCTGGACGCCGATGCTCTCAAGGCCTGGGCCAAAGCGTCCATCGTCGGCAAGGTTGAGGATCTCGGTTCCTACAGCGAAATCGACGAAAGCAACAACGCCATCTATGCCATGGCCACTTTCGACGGTGAGCGTGTGCGCGGTAATTTCGGTGTGCGCTATATCTCCACCGATGCTTCCTCCATCTATTACATCGATGGTCAGCGCGGCAGCACCAGTGCGGATTATTCAGAAGTACTGCCCAGCTTTAACCTGGCCTACGACCTGTCAGATGACCTGATCCTGCGTACCTCTGCGGCCAAGGTGATGGCCCGTCCGCAGTATGTCGATATGTACGTGAATCCCAATGTCCTGGGTGCCGACGATGAAATCGACAATAACCAGTTCTGGGTAATTGGTAACGTGGGCCTGGAGCCCTTCACCGCGAATCAGGTAGATCTGGGCCTCGAATGGTACTTTGCTGAAGGCTCCCTGCTGTCCGGTGCAGTGTTCTATAAAGATGTGTCCAATTTCGTGACCATCAGTGAGTATCAGGCTTCCGCCAGTGAAATTCCCTTCGACCTGCCTGCGAGTGAGCAGGGCTTCGGTTGGACCGTGCAGGAAAAGGACAACGGCGAGAGTGCTGATATCACCGGCATAGAGCTGGGTTACCAGCAGGACTTTGGCAACGGCTTCGGTGCAATTGCCAACTACACCTGGACCGATACCAGCACCGCCAAGGAGACTTTCACCGATGGCAACCCGTTCCTGAGTGATAGCTCGGAGAATGTCTACAACCTGACCGGCTATTACGAGAACGACATGTTCTCTGCCCGGGTCGCCTACAACTGGCGCAGCGAGTACATGATCCGCGAGTCCGGCTCGTACGGTAACCGCCTGCACGACGACTTCGGCAGTCTGGACCTGAGTGCTGTCTGGCATGCTACCGATAATGTGGATGTCAAGCTGGACGTGAATAACCTGCTGGCTGAGGAGTCCGTTCAGCTGGGTAACAATGCTGAGCCGGCGCCGGGAACTGGCTTCACCGCAGGCTTCCCGCTGTACGAGTACGAGACTGCTCGTCGCCTGAATCTGGGTGTGTCCGCCAAGTTCTGAGGGGGCCTCCTCAGGCAATGATGTACCGGAAAAAGGGAAGTTTTTGCTTCCCTTTTTTCGTTTGAAAAATATACTGGGCCAGTCGAATTAACAGAATAACCAACGAACTTAATGGTGTTGTATGACCACTGAACAGACTCCCAAGATCGCTCCTCTGCACAAAGAAGCCCACGGCAAGCTGAAGATCCGTGAGCTGGGCAGCTTTGAGCATGTGAAGAACGCGCACATGGTGCCCGTAACGGCCCATGAGTTCACCCGCCTGGGAGCCGAATACCCGATCGTTTTTGTCAAGAATTCCGAGACTGGCCAGTTCCAGTCCGTGGCTCTGCTGGGCCTCAAGGTCGGTGAGAACCTGTTTGTGGATGGCGAGAAGTGGCAGGGCGTCTTCGTGCCCGGCAGTGTTCGCAATCATCCCTTCGTACTGGCTCCCGCGGGCGAGAACAAAGACCAGCTGATGGTAGGTATCGTCGAGAACAGCCCGCTGGTCAGCGAGGAAGAGGGCAACCCGCTGTTTACCGACGCAGGTGAAGAGTCCGATTACCTGAAGGCCAAGAAAGAGACTCTGGTTAACTTCCTCGAGAGTGACCAGATGACCAAAGCCTTTGTAAACGTTCTGGTTGAGAAGGAGCTGCTGACCGCTCAGTCTGTGACGGTCAATGCCGGCGAAGAGAAAATCAACCTGAACGGCCTGTACATCGTCGACGAGAAGAAGCTGAACGAGCTGGGCGAAGAGGACTTCGCTGACTTCCGTAAGCGCGGCTTCCTGCCGGCGTTGTACGCTCAGCTTGGCTCCCTGCACCAGCTCTCCAAGCTGGCCAAGATGCAGGCGACAACCGCTGCCTGAGGCAGCGTTGACACTCGCTGATGGCTAGTGCGGCAACATCCGGGCACATCCAGCATGTCCTGGTTGTGGGCGGAGGAACCGCCGGCTGGCTCACCGCCAGCCACCTGGCCAAGAAGCTGCGGGCCCGGTCACCGGGAGGTGTCCGGGTCACGCTCCTCGAGTCGGAAAATATTCCGACGATTGGCGTAGGGGAGGGCACCGTTCCTGCCATTCGTCAGACGCTACAGTACCTGGGCATCAGCGAAACCGACTTTATTCGCGAATGTGATGCCACCTTCAAGCAGAGCATCAAATTTGTTGACTGGGTAGATAACCCGGTTCCCGGTCAGCCGTCTCATTACCACCATGTCTTTGACTACCCTGACAGCAGTCGCGGTGATCTTACCCCTTACTGGCTGAAGCAGGCCGGCCCTAAGCCTTCATTCGTGGACGCTGTGTCAGTGCAGGGGATGGTGTGCGAGCGCGGCCTGGGTCCAAAGAATATGACCCTGCCGGAGTTTCAGGGCTTTACCAGTTACGCCTATCACCTGGATGCCGCCAAGTTTGCTCGCTTGCTCACTCGTCATGCAGTGGAAGAGCTGGGTGTCCACCACCTGCTGGGCACGGTAGAGCAGGTCAAGCGCTCGGAGGACGGCGATATTGCTGCGGTGGTCACCGATCGGCACGGGACGCTGCAGGCAGATCTGTTTGTGGACTGCACGGGTTTTGCGTCGCTGTTGTTAGGGCAGTCTCTCGGTGTCCCGTTTGTGGACCGCAGGGATACCCTGTTTGCAGATTATGCCCTGGCTGCGCAGGTGCCTTATGGGCAGTACAACGAACCGATCCCCAGCTATACGATTTCGACCGCACAGGAAAGTGGTTGGATCTGGGATATCGGGCTGCCTGAGCGTCGTGGAACGGGTTACGTATACTCGAGTGCGCACACCGATCACGAGCGTGCAGAAACCGTATTTCGCCATTACCTCGGTGCGACCGGTGAGAATGCTGAGGTGCGACGCATTTCCATGAAAGTGGGATACCGGGAGAGTTTCTGGGAGCGTAACTGCGTTGCCATCGGGTTGTCACAGGGCTTTGTGGAGCCGCTCGAGGCCACCGGTATTCTGGTCTACGACGCTACCGCGAAAATGTTGGCAGATACGTTCCCTGCGAATCGCCAGGTGATGCCAGCTGTGGCTGCCCAGTTCAATCGGCATGTGCACTACGCGTGGGAGCGGGTGATCGAGTTTATCAAACTCCACTACTGTATTTCCCGGCGGTCCGACAGCGATTTTTGGCTCGATAATCGCGCACCCGAGTCTATTCCCGAGTCGTTGCGGGACAAGCTGGAGTTGTGGCGTTACCAGCCACCCTCTGAGTACGACTTCCCCAGTAAGCTGGAAATCTTCAATCTGCCGAATTACCTGTACGTTCTGTACGGGATGGGCTTTTTCACCTCGACCGAATTTATCGGCAACCGGTTTGCGGACGGCGATGCGGCATTATCCCGCTTCGCTGAGATCGAGGCGGGCGCTGGTCAGTTATGTGCCCAGCTGCCGGCCCATCGGGACCTCATTAACAAGATCAAGCAGTTCGGCCTGCAGAAAATATAAGAACCATGAATAGACAGCGGACCAAGGTCATCAATGTGGTCGGTGGCGGCTCTGCCGGCTGGATGACGGCTATTTACCTCAATCGCTATTTCAACCGCAGTGCAAAGAACTTCGCCATCCGTGTGATCGAAAGCCCTGACGTTGGAATTATCGGCGTGGGTGAGGCTACCGTACACAGTATCCGTTTCTTCTTCGCCGCGATGGGATTGGATGAGGCGGAATTGATGGCGGAAACCAATGCCACGGTAAAGTCCGGCATTCTGTTTCGCAATTGGAAAAAGCCGGTGCATGGCAAGGTGCACGAATATTTCCACCCGTTTGATCAGCAGCAGCCCGGTGGCTCGGTGGATATTTCCTCCGCATGGTTTGTCGCCGGCCGGAATAAATCCGAGCGTTACGACCGGGCGGTGAGCATCAACTCCCATCTGATCGATGATGGACGCTGTCCCAAAGCCATCTCCTCTGCGCCCTATCAGGCCGTGACACCTTATGGCTACCACCTCGATGCCAAACTGCTCGCTCGCTACCTGCGTAAAAAGGCTGTCGAAGCCGGCGTGGAGCACATTGAAGCCACGATTTCCGATGTGACCGTGGATGGCGAGCAAATTACCGGTGTGACTACTGAGCGTGGTGAGTTCGCCGGGGATTTTTTTGTCGACTGTAGCGGTTTCCGTGCTTTGCTGCTGGAAAAGCTCGCCGCGGACAACTGGCACTCATTCGCCGATGCGCTGCCCTGTAACCGCGCGGTGGCGATTCAGCGGCCCCTAGCCGAAGGGGAGGCTCCGAAACCCTACACGGTTGCCACCGCACTGAGCAATGGCTGGGCCTGGCAGATCGATCTCGTCAATCGCCAGGGCTGCGGTTATGTATATGACGCGGATCGTTTGCTGCCTGAGGACGCGGAGCGGGAATTGCGCGAGTTTCTCGGTCCCGGGAGTGAAACGCTGAAGTGTTCACATCTTGAAATGAATGTGGGCTGCCGGGATCGTTTCTGGATCGGTAACTGCGTTGCCATAGGTTTATCCGGCGGTTTTATTGAACCGCTGGAGTCCACCGGACTGCATATGATCCACCTCGGTGTCAGCCTGCTGGCGACACACTTGGCAGCCGGCGAGGTGCCGCAGGCCCTGCGCGATGCCTATAACCAGAAAATGCGCGGCTTTTACCAGGACCTGAAGCAGTTCATCGTCCTGCATTATTGCCTCAGTGATCGCGACGACAGTGAATTCTGGCGAGCGGCCAAAGCGACTGCCGAGCACTGTCCCTGGCTGAAACAGCAGCTGGAGCTGTGGCGGTATAAAATCTGCGAATATCAGGACTTTGCCGGCACTTACGCCAGCATTTTTACCGACACCAATTACCGCTATGTGCTCTATGGCATGCAGCACTACCCCGACTTGCAGTTTGTGCTCGCGGAAGAGGAACGGGAAGCGTTGTTCCGGCGCTTCGATGGACTGGTTCGTCGTGCGAAAGTGGCGGCACTGGATCACCAGACGTTTCTACGCACCTTGCCGGTGGGCGAGCGGTCAGAGATTGTAGGGGTCGGTTAATGGCGCTGTTGCGGAGTATGCGACTCTGGCTGGTGGGTCTGCTGGTGTTCTATGCAGCCTGGCTGCTGCTTGCGTTCGGCTTGGGCTATTGGGAGTTGGCCCGGGAGCACTGGCCAATGGCGCTCTCAATGGCCATTGGCAGCTACGCGGCTGGCTCGACCCCGATGGGTGGCGGCACTGTCGGTTTCCCGGTGCTGGTGCTGCTGTTTGATATGCCCGCGAGCCTGGGTCGGGACTTCAGTTTTGCGGTCCAGTCCATTGGCATGGTGAGTGCCAGCCTGTTTATCTTTGCCCGCCGCCAGACCCTCGCCTGGCCAATGTTGCGCGGTGCCATGCTTGGCTCGCTGATAGGCACCCCCCTGGGCATCCTGTTCATCGCCCCGGCGCTGCCAGATCTGTGGATCAAACTGGTGTTTGCCGTGCTCTGGGGTAGCTTTGGTCTGCTCCACCTTTACCGTCTCAATGAGATCACAGCACACAATGCCTGCCCGCACAGTGAACCGAAGCGGGATTTCCGTCTCGGCGTCTGGCTTGGCGTCGCCGCTGGCGCCTCTGCAGTCGCGACGACGGGTGTCGGTATCGATATGCTGATTTATGCGGTGCTGGTGTTGATGTGCCGTGTGGATCTGAAAGTGGCCATTCCCACCTCTGTGGTCATCATGGCGTTTAGTTCGGTGATCGGGGTGGTGGTGAAAAGCCTGTCCGGTGATTGGCACCCGGAGGTGTTTGGCAATTGGATGGCAGCGGCCCCGGTAGTTGCCCTGGGAGCGCCTCTGGGGGTTTTTGTGGTCGGCTTGATTGGTCGCAAGCCCACATTGTTGGTGGTGGCTTGCCTTTGCGTCATACAGCTGCTCTGGACCTGTTATGTGGAATGGCAGGCGATAGGGGCTTTGGGGGCCGTGCTCGTCGCTGTAACGGTCCTGTTCGGGCTCCTCGGTTTCGAGTGGCTTCGAGCCATTGGTCGGCGGCGGCCCCGCCCCGAGGCGTCCAAAGGTCTATCCCTGGGTAATGCACAGCCTCAGGCAAGCTGAGGTGTGCGGCTCAGTCCATTCCTTCCGTCTCTAATCCCTATGTGGACCTTTTCAGCGTTCACGTGACCCCGAGCGTAATCGTTGCGATACGTACTTAACGCAGGTGCATCGTGCCGGGCGGGAAGGACCTTAAAAGATTTGCTTGGCAGAGGTGGGCACGCCTTGCGGACACACTGATCCCGTCCGCTGTTTCAAGCCGACTCACTGCTCTGGGCATGAGGGATTCAGTAAGAAAAATGGCTGGGGTGGTAGGATTCGAACCTACGCATGACGGGATCAAAACCCGCTGCCTTACCGCTTGGCTACACCCCAGTAAAGGCGCTGCGAGAAGCCTCTCGCAGGAGGAAAATGGTAGCAAGGGGGAGACTTGAACTCCCGACCTCAGCATTATGAGTGCTGCGCTCTAACCAGCTGAGCTACCTTGCCACTGACGATCTCGGCTAACCGAGGGCGCGAATTATGGGACTCTGGGGTGGGGCTGTCAACCCCCTTTTTTGCTGAATTTTCAGTGAGTTAGCGTAATTGTCCGCACGCGCCATTCCACGCTGCTAGCGACCTCTGCCGATGGCCGCAAACAGGGAGCCACTGGCCACGGCAGCGGCGCCCAACCAGCTGATCCAGTTCATGGGCTCCACTTCAATATAGTCTGGCCACACGGCGCCGATAAGCGCTCCGATGGCCAGAGTCAGCAGCGGCACCAGGGCCAGGGTGGCGCTGACCCGTGATGCCTCCCAGTGCGCGAGGGCTTTGGTGAAGGCGCCGTAAGCGATCAGGGTGTTGGCGGTGAGGAAAATCAGCAGCGCCCAGCCCAGCCAGTCCAGCTTCAGTGCAGACATGGGATCCGCCATGGGCAGGAAACACAGTGTGCCGGCGATATAGATCAGCACCAGCAGGTCCTGGGGCTTGGCGCGGCTCAGGATCTTCTTCTGGAAAAAGCCATAGACTGCCCAGCCGATAGCCGCCACGACGATGAGACCGAGGCCCAGCAGGTAATCGTGGTTGGCACCGCTTGCCAGCTCCGGCAGGCGTTGGTTGAAAAACAGCGGCAGGCCGCCGACGACCATGGCGACACCCAGCCACTGTCGGGGCGAAAAGTGCTCACCCAGCCAGATAACGCTGGAGGTCAGCAGTAGCAGGGGAGCCAGCTGAATGACGATCTGGGCGGCGCCTGCGGTGATGAAGTGCAATCCGGAGGCGTAGGTCAGGTAATTGGTCAGCAGGCCCACGACCGCGATGATGGTCAGCGGCAGCATGCCCCGCTCGAAAAGCTGGCGCAGGTTGAGCTGGCGGGTCCAGCCGTAGTAAGTGCCGGCCAGCACTGCGGCGCCCACAAAGCGATACCAGGTGGCTGTGGTGGCGCTCATGGAGTCCAGCAGGCCCTTGAGTGCAATCGGCAGCAAAGCCCACATGAACGCGGTGATCAGGGCCAGAGGCAGGCCGACTTTCCAGTTGGATGGGTGCATGGTGACGATCTGTCGGGGTTGGGGCGGGGGTAGCCCCCCGGGAACCGAGGGGCGCAGGTGTTTAGCTCAGGCGATCAGACATTGAAGCGGAAGTGAACCACATCGCCATCCGCTACCACATATTCCTTGCCTTCCAGGCGCCATTTGCCGGCTTCCTTGGCACCGGCTTCACCGTTGCAGCCAACGAAGTCCGCATAGCTGACCACTTCCGCGCGGATGAAGCCTTTTTCAAAGTCGGTGTGGATCTTGCCTGCCGCCTGGGGTGCCGTGGCGCCGAGGGGGATGGTCCAGGCGCGTACTTCCTTGACCCCGGCGGTGAAGTAGGTGTGTAGGCCGAGTAGCTGGTAGCCGGCGCGGATTACCCGGTTCAGGCCCGGCTCCTCCATACCCAGCTCTTCCAGAAACTCCAGCTTCTCTTCATCTTCCAGCTCGGCGATTTCCGCCTCGAGCTTGTTGCAGATGGGCACCAGTACCGCGTTTTCCTCGGCGGCGATGGCGGCGACCGCATCCAGGTGCGGGTTGTTCTCGAAACCGTCCTCATCGACGTTGGCGATATACATGGTCGGCTTGATGGTCAGCAGGCTCAGTTCGCGCAGATCTGCCAGCTCGTCATCACTCAGGCCGAAAGAGCGCAGTGGCTTCGCTTCGTCCAGGTGCGGCTGAATCTTTTCCAGCAGCGCCTTCATCTTGATTGCGTGCTTGTCCTGGCCCTTGGCGGCGCGGGTAAAGCGCTGCAGGGCTTTCTCCACGGTGTCCAGGTCGGCCAGGGCCAGTTCGGTATTGATCACCTCGATGTCCGACACCGGGTGCACCTGGTTGGCCACGTGGATGACATTGTCGTCCTCGAAGCAGCGCACTACGTGGGCGATGGCATCGGTCTCACGGATGTTGGCCAGGAACTTGTTGCCCAGGCCTTCACCCTTGGAGGCGCCAGCGACCAGGCCGGCAATGTCGGTGAATTCCATGGTGGTGGGAATCACCTTCTGTGGCTTGACGATCTCAGCCAGTTTGTCCAGGCGGGGATCCGGTACCGGTACCACGCCGGCGTTGGGCTCAATGGTGCAGAACGGGAAGTTTTCCGCATCGATGCCCGCCTTGGTCAGGGCATTGAAAAGGGTGGATTTGCCAACATTGGGCAGGCCGACGATTCCGCAAGTAAAACCCATGGTGTTCTTTCCGTTGCGAGTGGCGCTCTGGCGCCGGTTGATTCGGGGTGCACCGACTGGTCACCGCGGAGATTATTTTGCCGCGGTTGCCGCCGTGTGCAGTGTTTTCATAGCTGCGCCCCAATCGCCTTCTGCGGCGGTAGGCATGACATCGACGGCGCGGTCGATGGCTTCAGCCAGTTGCTCCTGCTCGGTGCGGGGGGCGCGCTGCAACACGAAGTTGACCACTTCGCGGGCGCTGCCGGGATGCCCGATACCGAGTCGCAGCCGCATGAAGTCGCGGTTGTTGCCGAGCGCGGAAATGATGTCCCGCAACCCGTTGTGACCACCGTGACCGCCACTGGCCTTCAGCCGTGCGGTGCCCGGGGGCAGGTCGAGCTCGTCGTGGGCCACGAGAATGGCTTCGGCGGGAATCTTGAAAAAGTTCGCCAGCGGGGCAACTGCCTGTCCACTGCGATTCATAAAGGTGGTGGGGATCAGCAGGCGAACATCCTGCCCGCCGATCCGTACCCGGCCGGTAAGGCCGCGGTACTTGCTGTCTGACGCGAGCTGGGCGCCGTGGCGGCGCGCCAGCTCGGTGACAAAGTCGGCACCGGCATTGTGGCGAGTCCGGTCGTATTCGGGGCCGGGGTTGCCCAGTCCCACAATCAGCTGGATCGGTGTATCCGGTGCCTTGGTCAAAATATTGACCCTTACTCTTCGCCGCCTTCAGCAGCTTCGCCTTCTTCACCTTCCGCTTCGGCTTCGACAGCACCGCGGGGCTTGTGAACGGAGGCTACAACCAGGTCGTGGTCTGCGCCGTGGGCCAGATCCACAGACTCAACACCGGCCGGCAGCTTGATGTCGGAGATGTGAACGGTGCCGTCCAGCTCCAGGTCTGCCAGGTCTACTTCGATGAACTCGGGCAGCTTGGAGGCCGGTGCGCTGATTTCCAGCTCGGTCAGGGTGTGAGAGACGATACCGCCAGCTTTCACGCCTTTGCACTTGTCTTCGTTCAGGAAGTGCACCGGTACCTTCAGGTGTACCTTGGTGTTGGCGGAAACGCGCTGGAAGTCGGCGTGCAGCAGCTGCTGCTTGGCCGGGTGACGCTGCAGGTCACGCAGGATCACTTTCTCTTCTTTGCCTTCGATATCGAGGGTCAGGACAGAGGAGAAGAAGGTTTCATCTTCCAGAGCCTTGAACATCTCTTTGCTCAGCAGGGAGATGGAGGCAGGCTTGGCTTTGCCGCCGTAAACGATGGCGGGTACACGGCCTTCCTCGCGACGCAGGCGGCGGCTCGCACCTTTCCCTTCGTCGCTGCGGACGTTGGCATTCAGTTTGAAATCAGACATGGGGTAAACCTCGGGTTGTCTGCCCAGAGCGACCTGCGACCGGACCACTCTGGCATTGCTGTAAATCGGGTAATGGAGTTCCGATCACCCAATAGTAAACGCCCGGCAGTGCCGGGCGGGCGCGTATTCTAAGGGAATCGCGGGGAAAGCGCTACAAAATCTGCGGGCGACCGGCGAGAGCCTGGTCGCCACTGAATCAGCGGAACATCGCTGACAGGGATTCCTCGTTGCTGATCCGGCGCACGGACTCGGCCAGCATGGCAGAAAGGGTCAGCTGGCGGATCTTGGGGGCCAGCTCCATCTTGTTGCCCAGCGGGATGGAGTCGGTGACTACCAGTTCATCGAGAACAGAGTTGTTCAGGTTGTCGATGGCATTGCCGGACAGTACCGGGTGGGTACAGTAGGCCACGACCTTCTTGGCGCCATGCTCCTTGAGGGCGTTGGCAGCATTACACAGGGTGCCGGCGGTATCGACCATGTCGTCCACCAGTAGGCAGGTGCGGCCGTTCACTTCACCGATGATGTTCATCACCTCCGCCACGTTGGCGGCCGGGCGACGCTTGTCGATGATGGCCAGGTCGCAGTCCAGGCTCTTGGCCACGGCGCGTGCGCGGACAACGCCGCCGATATCCGGGGAAACGACGACCATGTTTTCGTAGTTCTGGCGCTCGATGTCGTCCAGCAGTACGGAGGAACCGTAGACGTTATCCACCGGTACATCGAAGAAGCCCTGAATCTGTTCTGCGTGCAGGTCCACGGTCAATACGCGGTCGATACCCACGCTCACCATCATGTCGGCGACCACCTTGGCAGAAATGGGCACGCGCTGGGAGCGCACCCGGCGATCCTGGCGGGCATAGCCAAAATAGGGGACCACCGCAGTGATGCGGCCGGCCGAGGCGCGGCGCAGGCCATCAACCAGCAGGATTAGTTCCATCAGGTTGCGGTTGGTGGGCTGACAGGTGGATTGCACCACGAAGACGTCGCGTCCGCGCACGTTGTCGGTGATTTCCACGGCAATCTCGCCGTCGGAGAAGCGCTTGACCACCGCCTCGCCGAGCGGAATTGCCATATGGTCGACAATCTTCTGCGCCAGTTCCGGGTTAGCGTTGCCGGTAAAGACCATTAAGTCAGCCACTGCGAATACCTTTGGTTCTGTTGAGTTCTTTGGGACGTGAAAAGTGTAGATGCCTGTCTGTGTGAAAGCTTGTAGCGCGCGATTGCGTCACCTTTATGCTGTGGCGGCACAGGCGGCCGCGAAGGGGGTCGGGTCTTAACTCGTTTCGTAACCCACTGCGGCGCCTGGGGTACCGCATCCAGCTCGATCTGTTGAGCTGGTCTCCTGAACCCGAAGGGTGAGTTCAAGGAGCTTGAAATGGCTGGGGTGGTAGGATGAGCGTCGCCTAGCGGCTCGCTCGTCTCCGGCGGCCCCGGCCGGTGGACTCGCACTTCGCGCTCGGGGCTGCGCCCCGCCGTCCGTCTACTTCTACTCCGGCGCCCAAACTTGCTTCGCAAATTTGTCGGCTCGAACCTGTCGAGTTACGGAGATCCGATCTGCTCAAGTGCAGGTCGGTGTATATGGCTGGGGTGGTAGGATTCGAACCTACGCATGACGGGATCAAAACCCGCTGCCTTACCGCTTGGCTACACCCCAGTAAATTCTTTCATTTCCTACTGGCGGAAATATGTCTCGCGAGCGCTGTGTGTGCCGGCGAGGTGTCGACGCCGGTGGCGATGAAACCTTGCCATCCATCCGGTCTCTTTTCGAAGACCTTTCGCGCCTCCGACTCAGTCGGGAAAGCGGCGAAGACACAGGCTCCGGTGCCGGTCAGTTGCGCACTGGCAAACTGCTGTAACCACTCCCGAGCTGATTTTGTCTCGGGGTAGAGTTCCTCTACTAGCGCCTGGCAGTCGTTGCCGGCGTGGTTCAGCAGCCAGTCGCTGTCCAGCACCCTGTCGCGAAGGTGCGCTAATGTAATTGCGCCGGAATCTCTTGTCAAACGCGCGTGGCCGAATATCTCTGCCGTACTGATATGGCAGTGCGGAATCAGCACAAGAAAATGCTGTGGTGCAGTTTTCACTGGTACCAGGTGCTCGCCGATGCCCTCTGCCAGAGCGGTGCGTCCGTGGACGAACACCGGCACATCGGCACCCAGCTGCCGGCCCAATGTCGCGAGCTCATTGATGGAAAGGCCGCACTGCCAGAGGTGGTTTAAGCCGAGCAGTGCTGTGGCCGCATCGCTGCTGCCACCGCCGATGCCGCCGCCCGCCGGCAAAATTTTCTCAAGGCGAATAAGAGCGCCCTTTGCTGTACCGCATGCAGTGCGAAGCAGTTGGGCGGCGCGGTAGATCAGATTGTCCCGCTCGGGGACATCGAGACCCGGGGCCTCCACTGACAGAGCGCCGTCACTGCGGGATTCAAAATGCAGCGTGTCACCATAGTCCAGCAACTGGAACAGGGTCTGCAGCTCGTGGTAGCCATCGGGACGGCGCCCGAGAATGCGGAGGAACAGGTTCAGTTTGGCGGGGGCGGGCAGTTGCAGGTGCATGCTTCAACGATTGTGCGGCCAGATAATCGGGCCGCCATGATAGCGGCCCGGGTCGTTATGCGCACTTCGCCCTGATTTGCATCGGGAAAGGTGGATGCGCTCGGGCAAATTAGAGCAGCCACTCCTTGATGACCAGGGTCACTTTGACCGGTCCTGCGGCCTGGCGGGTCTCAGCCTTGATGCGGGTTGGCAGCACATAGGCGCCGACATTCTGGTAGCCGCTGAAATTCAGCTGCCAGCCTGCCTGCTGGAGGGACTGCAGCAGGCCCTGGGCATCCCTCCGCTCGCCGGCTGCGTTGCCCGGTGCTGGCAAGCCCCTTACCCAGTAAAACATTTCGTCCACCGGCAGAGGCCAGCCGAGCGCCAGGGCTGTCAGCTGCGATGGGTTGGCGGCGTGGGTGGTCGGCTCGTCGCCCCGCTTCAAACTGACGCCGGCCGGTGTGCCGTTGATTACGGTTGCACCGGCACCCAGGGGGCCACTCAGGTGTATGCGGTAGTTGGGCTGCGACTGCTGCAGCCAGGTGAGGTTTGCGCTGCCGTTGTCATTGGGAGAGCGCACGCCCAGCTTGCCCTTGATTGTCCATTGCTGCAGCTGCATCACCGGCAGCTCGGGCGCAACAGGTGGTTTTTGCTGGGTCTGGCTGGCACAGGCGGTGAGCAGTGCCAGCATCAATAGTCCGAGCAGCCTGAGTGCAGAGCGGCCTGGTTGCACCTGATAAAGGGTGGCGCGCGGGAGGTACTCAGTGATCGGATACATGCTGCTCCAGGGGTTTCTTGTCTTTCAGTCTTTCCATGGCCGCCGGGATGATGGCGCTGTCGGGGGTGGTCTCCAGCCCCTGCTGCCACACCTGCATGGCACGCTCGCGATTGCCCTGCATCCACAGCACCTCTCCCAGGTGTGCGGCAATCTCGTGATCCGGCAGTTTTTCCAGTGCCTGCTCCAGGTAGCGGACGGCCTCGGCGTGGTTACCGAGACGGTACTGCACCCAGCCCATGCTGTCGATGATCGCCGGGTCATCAGGCTTTAGTTCCAGAGCCCGGGTGATGAGTTCCAGTGCTTCCTGGAGCCGGCTGTCATCGTCGAGGAGTTTGTAACCCAGGGCGTTGAGCAGGGTGGCATTGTCGGGATCGCGGGCCAGCAGCTGGCGCACGCCCTGTTCGAATGCGGCGCTGTTACCCAGTTGCTCGTGAATCAGGGATTGCACGTAAATCAGCCTGCCACTACCGGGATGTTTAATCAGTGCCAGGTCCAGCAACTTGAGTGCTTCGCCGGGGTGGTCGTATTTCCGCAGCAGGTTCGCTTCGATTACGAAAAACTGCTCGGACTGATCGGGGTGGCGCTGCCGCAGCTCGGAAAACCACTGTTCACTCTCCCCGGTTTTGCCCACTGCTGTCAGCAACTCCGTACCACGGGTGATGGCCTCCATATAATCACTGCCGGGCGCTACCTTGCGGTAGTGTGCGGCGGCGCGGAGCGGGTCTCGGGCCTGCTGGGCGATGGTTCCGAGGTAGAAATGCGCGGCGGACTCGTGCTGCTCCAGTTCCAGTAGTCGCTGCAGAAGCGGTTCTGCGGCGACAAAATCCTCGCTCTCCATGCGGATCAGGGCCAGTGACAGAATCAGGTTGCCATCGGCCGGGCGCTGTTCCACCAGCGTGGTGAACTGTTCTTGAGCCTGCTCCAGGTCTCTGTTGACCAGCAGGCGGGCGTACTGCAGCCGGATGCGGGTCTCGCGCGGATAGCTGCCCACCAGCCTTTCAAGCAGTGCGACGGCCTCGTCCTCTCGCTCCATATCGACCAGCAGGTGAGACCTCAGCAGGGGCGCATCCAGTATTGTCGGGTGCTGTTCCTCGACCCGGCGTACGATAGCCAGGGCGCCCGCGTAGTCCTCTGCTGCGCGCAGCATCATCGCCAGGGCCAGTGCGGCTTCGCCATTGTCGCGGTGTTTCTCTGCTAGCCGGCGGAATTCGGGCGTGATGCGCTTGACCAGATCCGGGTTGGAGACGGCGGTGGCGGCCAGGGACTGCAGCGGTGCATCGCCGCCCAGCGCCAGAGCCTTTTCCGCGTGTACCAGCGCCTGGTCGAGTTCGCCGGCCAGTGTTAGCTCCGCAGTGGCTGTCAGCTGGGCTTCCGCCTCATCCGGTTCCAGCTCCGCCCACAGCTGTGCGGAGCGCAATGCGGCGCGGCGGGCGTTGAGGAAGCGGGCGATGCGGGTGGCGCGAGCAGCAACACCCGCGTCCCGTGTGCTCTGGGCCTGGTGATAGTAATTGGCCAGGGCGACTTCGAACTGTTCGCGGTTGCCGGCCACCTCGGCCACCAGCAGGGTGTAGAGCGTCTCGACTGGGAAAGCGCGTGCCGGAGTGGGTTCTTCGACCGGCTCAGGCACTATTTGTGCGGTGGTCGGTGCGGTCTCCACGGCCTTTATACCGCTGGGTGATTCACTGGGCAGGGCAATGGGGGCGGCTTCTCCCGTCTCGATCTCTGGTTGCTGCTGGACGCAGGAGGAGGCCAGCAGGCCGCCTAGCAGCAGAATGGCCGTGGTTTTGAGAGGCCGGACTCGAGAGCGGAGGGCTGGTAGAGCAGGTCGCATAGGGGTGTCCGTACGTTATGGCCGCACCTTTCCCGGTGCGATATGGTGACTCGGCCCGCGGGCAAGCTTATGGCTGTGGGGGCTGGCGTCTGGCGCTTGCCCTTTGCCCGTCTGGTACCGCCCTATAATTCTAGACGCGATTTTGCAGGTGCGGCCCCGCCGGTGAGGTCGCAGGTGTCAGCTCGCCACTGGGCAAAATCCCGCATCTCCGCGGCGCGCGCTTGCAAGCCGGGCGGTCCGCCGGGAAAATGCGCCCCCCGGAGCCCCGCATTCGCGTGCCTCCCGGCCAGATTTCAAGACTGCCAGCAACATCGACGGGAGCCTATGCCAATCCTCGCCCTGGGTATCAACCACGACAGCGCACCGATCGAGGTGCGCGAGCGGGTGGCATTTGCCCCGGAAAGCATGTCCGGCGCCCTCGGTGATGCGCGCCAGGCCCTGCAGTGCCCGGAGCTGGCGATCCTCTCCACCTGCAACCGCACCGAGATCTACGGTGAAGTGACGCGCGAGCGTCTTTTGCGCTGGCTTTCCGATTACCACCGGCTGCCGCTGGAGCAGCTCAGCAGCTGCACCTACAGCCACAGCGGTGAGGAAGCGGTCCGGCACATGATGCGTGTGGCCTGTGGGCTGGATTCCCTGGTTCTGGGGGAGCCGCAGATTCTCGGCCAGATCAAATCTGCCTACGCGGTGGCGCGTGAGTCGGGCGCTGTGGGCAGCCTGCTGCACAGCGTGTTTCAACAGGTATTTGCCGTTGCCAAGCGCGTGCGCACAGAGACGGCAATCGGCGAAAATCCGGTCTCCGTGGCTTACGCAGCGGTGTCCCTGGCTTCACGGATCTTCACGGATCTTGGCCGGCAGACCGCGCTGCTGATTGGGGCCGGCGAAACCATTGAACTGGTTGCGCGGCACCTGCGGGAGCAGGGCGTCACCAAGCTGATTGTGGCCAACCGCACCCTGAACCGCGCCGAGCAGCTGGCGAAGGACTTCGGTGCCGAACCCATTCTGTTGGCGGATATCCCCGAGCACCTGGCGCGAGCGGATATCGTCATCAGTTCCACGGCCAGTCAGCTGCCAATACTTGGCAAGGGCGCCGTGGAGACGGCGCTCAAGGCGCGCCGGCACAGGCCGATGTTTATGGTGGACATCGCCGTGCCGCGGGATATCGAGCCCCAGGTGAACCAGCTGGATGATGTCTACCTCTATACGGTGGACGATCTGCGCGGCGTCATCGACGAGGGGCGCCGCTCGCGGGAAAAGGCCGCTGAGGCGGCTCATGACATCGTCGATCAGGCGGCGGCGGAGTTTATGCGCCAGCATCGCGCGCTGGAGGCCGTGGATACCATCCGCAGCTTCCGCCAGCGCGCCCAGGCCATCGGCGACGCGGAACTGGCACGGGCCTTGTTGCAGCTCGACAAGGGCGGCGATCCAAGGCGACTGCTGGAGCAGCTTGCCCGCTCGCTGACCAATAAATTGATTCACGCCCCGACCGTGAGCCTCAAGCGGGTGACCGCCGAGGGCGATGCCGAGCGCTTGCAGCTGGCCCGGGAAATTGTTGGCCTCGAGTCCGAGAGCGTCGACCCGGATTCCCGGGACTGATAGGCGCGGTGCCCGGAATGTCCGGGTCATTATTGAGAAAACAGAACGAATGAAAGAGTCGGTACGCAATAAACTGGAAAATCTCGTGGATCGCCATGAGGAGGTATCCGCCCTGCTGGGGGATGCCGAAATCATCAGCGACCAGGACCAATTCCGCGACCTGTCCCGGGAATATGCCGAGTTGGAGGAAGTGGTGAAATGCTACAACCGCTATCGCCAGCTGCAAGACGATATGGCCGCCGCCCGGGAGATGCTCGAAGAGAGTGATCCGGAAATGCGCGAAATGGCCAGGGAGGAGCTCTCAGAGGCCGAGGAGCAGCTGGAGCCGCTGGAGCGCGATCTGCAAACACTGCTGCTGCCGCGGGATCCCAACGACCGCAAGAATGTATTCCTGGAGATTCGCGCCGGCACCGGTGGTGACGAGGCGGCGATTTTCTCCGGCGACCTGTTCCGCATGTATTCCCGCTATGCGGAGCGGCAGGGCTGGCGGGTGGAGATCATCAGTGAGAACCCCGGCGAGCATGGTGGATACAAAGAAGTCATTTCCCGGGTCGCCGGCGAGGATGTCTATGCGAAGCTGAAATTCGAATCCGGCGCCCACCGGGTGCAGCGGGTACCGGAGACCGAGTCCCAGGGCCGCATCCACACCTCCGCCTGTACTGTGGCGGTAATGCCGGAGCCGGACGAGCGTGAGGCCGTGGATATCAACAAAGCGGACTTGCGCGTCGACACCTACCGGGCCTCCGGTGCTGGCGGCCAGCACGTGAACAAGACCGACTCTGCAGTGCGCCTTACCCACCTGCCAACGGGCATCGTTGTGGAGTGCCAGGATGAGCGATCCCAGCACAAGAACCGGGCCAAGGCCATGGCACTCCTGCAGGCAAAGCTTTCCAGCGAACAGGAGGCCGCCGCGGCAAAGGAAATCTCCGATGCACGCCGCAACCTGGTGGGCAGTGGCGACCGCTCCGAGCGTATCCGTACTTACAACTACCCCCAGGGCCGCGTCACGGACCACCGCATCGGTCTGACCCTCTACAAGCTCGATGAGATCATGCAGGGCGCCCTCCACGAGGTGATCGACCCTCTGCGCACCGAGCATCAGGCGGATCAGCTCGCTGCCCTTGGGCAGAGCTGAGTCGGCCGTGCCCGCCATTGTTTCCCTGGCAGGAGATCCCCTGTGACGACGGTCAAACAGAACCTCAGCCGCGGTGGGGAGTTGCCGGGCAGCGATTCGGCCCGCCTCGACCTGGAGGTGCTGTTGGCCCATCTGCTGGGGCGCTCCCGCACCTGGCTCTACACATGGCCTGAGTACGAACTGTCGGAAAATGAGCAGCGTCAATTCGACGACCTGCTGATCCGGCGTGCTGCCGGTGAGCCGGTGGCACACCTCACCGGTGAGCGGGAATTCTGGTCGCTGTCGCTGCAGGTGGACGCCTCGACCCTGATTCCGCGCCCGGATACTGAGCTGTTGGTGGAGACGGCACTGGCGCTGTGTCCCGCGACACCGCAGCGTGTCCTGGATCTGGGTACCGGCACCGGTGCCATTGCCCTGGCCCTGGCCTCCGAGCGCCCTGCGTGGCAGTTGCTGGCGGCGGAGAAATCGCCGCGCGCGCTGGCGCTGGCGGAGCGCAACCGCAGTAATCTCGGTCTCGACAATGTGCGGATCGTCGAAAGTGACTGGTTTGCACAGATCCCCCCGCAAACCTTTGACTTGATTGTCAGCAACCCCCCCTATATCGATGCCGCAGACCCCCACCTGGACGAGGGTGACGTCCGTTTCGAACCGCGCTCGGCGCTGGTGGCCGGGCGCGAGGGGCTGGCGGATATCGAAGTGATTGCAGCCGCGGCAATCGACTATCTCGCTCCTGGCGGCTGGCTGATCGTCGAGCACGGCTGGCAGCAGGCCCCGGCTGTGCGCGTGATCTTTGAGGATGCGGGGCTGGTGTCGATCGAAAGCCGCAAGGATTACGGTGACCGCGAGCGGCTGACCCTGGGGCGCCGCCAGTGTTAAATTGGCGTCAGCACTGAAGTCGCCATAGGGCTAACAGAGCCATAGCAAAGCAGGCAGGGAGCATGCACGAACACGTCCACCATCGCCACGGCAGTGGCCATCTCCGCCCCCTGGTCTGGGGACTCGTAATCACCTTTGCATTTGCCCTTGTGGAGGCCGTCGGCGGCTGGCTGTCGGGATCGCTGGCGCTGATGGGGGATGCGGGCCATATGGCCACAGATGCCCTGGCCCTGGCCCTGGGGGCAGTGGCGGCGCTGTTGGCGCAGAAGCCCGCGGACCGGGAGCTGTCTTTTGGTTGGGGGCGGGCAGAGGTGTTGGCGGCGGTGGTGAACGCCCTGTTCATGCTGCTGATCATTATCGCCATCGGTGTGGCAGCGATCGACCGTCTGCGCACACCGCAGCCGGTTCAGGGTGGCACCGTGATGGTGATCGCCGCCATCGGCCTGGTGGTGAACCTGGCGGTGGCCTGGGTGCTGCACCGCGGCGAGCAGACGCTCAATATCCGCGGTGCCCTCCTGCATGTGATGGGGGACCTGCTGGGATCGGTGGCGGCGCTGATGGCCGGCGCGGTGATCTACTTTACGGGCTGGACTCCCATCGACCCGATCCTGTCGCTGCTGATCTGCGGCCTGATTCTGTTTTCCAGCCTGCGCCTGCTGCGGGACTCTATCGATGTGTTGATGGAACGGGTGCCGCGGGAGCTGAGCCTGCCGGTGGTGGGGCAGACCCTGGCGGCCGTCGACGGTGTGCGCTCCGTCCACGACCTGCATATCTGGCGTTTGGACAGCAGCACCATCTCCCTGTCCGCACACATCGTTGTTGATGACCTGCAGGCCTGGCCCGGGGTGCTGGATCGATTACGGCAGACGCTGATTCAGCGCTTTGATATCGACCATATCACCCTGCAGCCGGAGCCGCTGCAGGGGGGCAATGTGGAGATTGTCGACCGCGTGTCTGATCTGTGAGACTCGTTTGAGCGCGGACTTCGCGGTTTCTTCTCCCGTTGACTGTTACTCATCGTCGCTGTCCGGATCGGCCGCTTCCGGTTCATCGCCTGCATCGGCGGGAATGGCTTCGGACTCCGGCAAAGCCGGTTCCTCTCCTGTCGGCTCACCGTCTTCAGTCACCACATCTGCGGGCTTAGGCTCGCCGGCATCGCCATTGCCCTGATCGGTTTCCTCTTCCGAGGTCACTTCCGCAGTAACCTCCTCGGGGGCGCTGATCTGCTCTTGCGGAGCCTGAATGCCGATGTGGTAGGCGGCAAAGCCTGGCTGCACCACCTGGTTCAGTGCCATGCCGAGGACGCGTCCGTTGTGTTCTGAGCGGATTTCGGTGCGCACATTGGTGATCGGATTGGTGACCGTGCCCAGCAGGTCACCTTTGCGCACGAACTGCCCCAGTTTCACCTTGCTGAAAATCATGCCGCCGGTCGTGGCACGCTGCCAGGTGGAGTTGTAATAGACCGGCTCCGGGTCACCCCAGAGGCGGAACTTGGCCACCATATCCAGCTGGTGCAGCAGGGTGCGAATGCCCTTCACGCTATGGCTGACTGATGTCTCGTCGAGGACCATCGGCGCCCCGGCCTCCAGGGTCACGGTGGGAATACCCGCATTGACCGCGGCCCGCCGCAGGGTGCCCTTGGCGCCATCGCTGTGCAGCACGACGGTGGAGCCGAAGCCCTTGGTGAGCTTGACCACCTTGGGGTTGGTCAGGTCACCCCGCAGCTGGGGCAGGTTGGTGCGGTAGAAAGAGCCCGTGTGCAGGTCCACGACGGCGTTGCAGTGGACGATGATCTCGTGGAAGAAAGAGTGGGCGATCCGCGAGGCAGAGGATCCGTTCGGATCGCCGGGGAAATGCCGGTTCAGGTCCCGCCGATCCGTCAGGTAGCGGGAGCCGCGGTGAAAACCCTGCAGGTTCACAATCGGCACGCCGATTACGGCGCCTTTCAGCGTTTCCGGATCCAGGTTGTACAGCACTCGGCGGACTGTTTCTATGCCGTTCAGTTCATCACCGTGAACGGCGGCGGTCAGGCACAGTGTCGGTCCCGGTTCGGCACCATTCACCACCAGTACCGCCGTGGAACTGTAGACGCCCTCGAAGTGCTGGCTGGGAGACCAGGCGAGGCGGGTCGAGGTGGCTGGGGGGACTTCGGCGCCCAACAGGCGCAGCGGCTTGGCGCCGGCAGCTTCTGCTGGCGGAATCTCTTCCTCGGTGGTTTCCGCCTGCTCGGCGGCTGCGGGTTCCTCGGCAGGGGATTCGACCGGTTGGTCCAGCGGAATACTCTCCGCCTTCTCCAACTGCTGGTCGAGTTCCTGAGGCTCCGGCAGTTCGGTCTGCATGTCAGTACCCTCGGGATCGTCAGCGTCCTCGGTGCTCCAGGCGGGGTAAGCCGCCAGCACCAGCAGTGCTGCGATCAGTTGGGCGAGATTTCTGGGGCTCATGCGCGAGCGCAATTGCATTGAATAACTCCAGTTCGTTGTTGCTCGGTCGGCAAAGCCGCGGTTGGTGTACGGGCGCTATTTTGCACACCGGCTGACGGTTGGAGCGCGAGTATAGCGAAAGCGTTCCCCAGTCCGGTGACAGACTAGTGAAACTGTGGGGCAGCACTCAGTCATTTTGTTGTTCCCACAGCGCCAATCGCGATAGCGCTGGTGCGTCGCAGGCGCAGCCCCAGCAGGATGCAGGCGACGCCAAGGCCAATACAGATCCCGGTCCAGTAGCCGTACACTCCCCACAGGTGTTCCCCCAGCCAGTAGGCGCTGGTGAGCCCCACCAGCCAGTAGGAAAAAATCTGCATGTACATCGGCACCCGGGTGTCCTTGTATCCCCGCAGCGCGCCCCAGGCCATGGCCTGGGCCACGTCCACGATCTGGAAGGCCGCGCACAGCAGCAGCAGATTGGTGGCGATGGCAATGATGTCTGTGTTACTGGTGTAAGCCATGACGAATAGGTAGCGCAGCGCGATCAGCAATACGCCGGTGGCAGCCGCATAGAGCAGGCCGCTGCCGACACCCACGATGCTGGCGAAGCGCGCTCGTCTGGGGCGCTGCTGGCCCAACAGTTGCGCCGTGCGGATGCTCAGTGCCTGGGCCAGTGCCAGTGCCACCAGGTAAAAGATGGTGCCCACATTCATGCCGATCTGGTGAGCGGCGACGATGGTGGCCCCATAGGGGGCCAGCAGAATTGTCAGGCTGGCAAAAAAGGTCACCTCGCTGGCCGCACCGATGCAGATGGGCAGGCCCACGGCCAGCAGGTGGCGCTGGGTCGGCCAGTGTGGTCTGGGCGGTAGCAGCTGCAGCTTGAGTTTCCTGTAGGCTGGATCGCGGCCTGCATGCCAGAAGAGGGCAATGGCAATACACCAGCTGACCAGGCTGGTGGCCCAACCGCAGCCGGCACCACCCATGGCGGGAATCGGTCCGGCGCCGAAGACCATGATGATATCCAGTGGAATGTTGAGGACCGCGGCCGCCAGATAGATCCGCATCACCGGCCGTACCTGGCCCATGCCCTCGCAATAGCCCCGCAGGGCTGTTCCCAGTGCGAACGGCAGTGTGCCCGTGGCCAGTGCCAGCAGGTACTGCTGCATCACCTGGCGCACCGGTTCCTCGGTATCGATCCACTGCCCCCACCAGGGCGCGGCCAGCAGCAGCGCGACGACTATCAGGCCGCCGATCAGTGCAATCCATTGGGCCTGCTGGAGTTGCCGTGCACAGCCGGCTTCATCCCGGGCACCGCGTAGGTGGGCGACCAGTGGCGAGACCGCAGCCAGCAACCCAATCAAGGTCACGGCGCAGACCGCCCAGATGCTGGATCCGAGCGCCAGTCCGGCCAGGTCCACCTCCCCCGCGCGCCCCGCTACCAGCGTATCCGTGACGCCCATGCTGACCACCGCCAGGTTACTGACCACGAGGGGGCCGCCCAGGTGTGCCAGATGTCGCAGTTCGGTGGTGGAAGCGCGAGGGTAGATCCTGAACATGGTGCTGCGCCGGGGCTATGGTTCCGTGAATGGGGCTGGTGAAAGAGGCCGGTCGCTGAACCGACTAATGCACCACTTGGCGCACGGTAAGCTGAAAAAGAGGCTGAATTATGAATAAGGCATTGCGCGGCATCAATGCGTTTTATCGGGTATTCCTGCGGCTAGTGGGGCGCTTCGACTGGTTGGGTCCCCTGGCTCTGCGCCTCTTCCTCGCGCCCATTCTGATCCTCGCCGGCATGAACAAGCTGGGCAGCATCGAAGAAGTGGCCACCTGGTTTGGCAGCCCGGACTGGGGGTTGGGGCTCCCGGCTCCCTACCTGATGGCCTGGCTGGCGGGACTGACGGAGCTGCTCGGTGGTGTAGCCCTGCTGGTTGGCCTGGGGGTGCGACTGGTTGCCGTCCCCCTGATGTTTGTGATGGCGGTGGCTGCAGTGACTGCGCATTGGGAATACGGCTGGCATGCACTCCCAGAGCAGACCCTGACCATGCCCTGGGAGTGGCGCGAAGACCTCATCGAGGAAGCTGTGGTGCGCAGAGACAAGGCCCGAGAGCTGTTGCAGGCTCACGGCAACTACGAATGGTTGACCGAGGCGGGCAGTTTCACGGTGCTGAAAAACGGTGTCGAGTTTACCGCCACGTATTTTGTCATGTTACTGGCATTGCTGTGCTCGGGGGGTGGGCGCTGGGTGAGCCTGGATCACTGGTTGTGCCGGGCGGCCAGGCGCGCTAGCGGCAATTGCAGTAGTCAAGGCATATAGATGATATACTCGCCGATTATTTGACCATCTAAGCGAGTATTACTCTTGATAGGAAAGTTGTTTCGCCGTTCATCCTCGGCGCCAGAAGAGCGCAAGACTACCGAGTCCGCAGCAAAAAACGAGGGCCGTGACGAGCAGCGTGCTCGGGCCGCGGGCGGTCGGGCCGGCGAGGAGAAGAAGCGCTCGGGCAAGGGCCCACGCGGCGGGGACAAGGCGCCAAATGCAGGCAAGCAGCAGAAATCTGAAAAGTCCCGCAAGTCTGGCGAGAAATCCCGCGAGCGCCGCGGTGGCCGCAAGGGCGGTGGTGACAGCAAGCCCTGGTCGCTGGCAGATTTCCCCGTGCCGGAACAGGAAGGCAAGGTACGTTTCCACGACCTCGGCCTGCCGGATGAGCTGATGCACGCGATCCAGGACCTGGGGTTCCAGTATGCCTCCCCCATTCAGGGCCAGTCCCTGCCTCATACCCTCAATGGTCACGACCTGGTGGGCAAGGCCCAGACCGGTACTGGCAAGACGGCGGCATTCCTGGTCACCATCATCGACGACCTGCTGAAACACCCGATCGAGGGTGAGCGATATGCGGGAGAGGCCCGCGCGCTGGTCATCGCCCCGACCCGTGAACTGGTGATGCAGATTGCCGACGACGCCAAGGCGCTGTGCAAATATACGGACCTGGAGATCCACACCCTGGTTGGTGGTATGGACTACGCCAAGCAGCAGCGCAATCTGAATGAGCGGTTCGTGGATATCCTGGTGGCCACACCGGGTCGCCTGCTGGACTTTGCCGGCAATCGGGACTGCTATCTGGATCAAGTGGAGATCCTGGTCATCGACGAGGCTGACCGGATGCTGGACATGGGCTTTATCCCCCAGGTTCGCCGCATCGTGCGCCAGACCCCGCGCAAGAGCCACCGCCAGACCATGTTCTTCTCTGCCACTTTCACGCCGGAGGT
Organism: Microbulbifer aggregans; assembly: GCF_001750105.1. Classification (NCBI taxonomy): domain Bacteria; kingdom Pseudomonadati; phylum Pseudomonadota; class Gammaproteobacteria; order Cellvibrionales; family Microbulbiferaceae; genus Microbulbifer; species Microbulbifer aggregans. The sequence goes on along the minus strand of NZ_CP014143.1, from coordinate 27,375 downwards.
GGATTCCCTGGTAGAGCAGTGGACCGACGAGCCGGTGATCGTGGAGATTGAGCCCGAGCGTGTGGCCACTGACTCCGTTGAGCAGCACGTTTACCTGGCGGCGAGCGATGAGAAATACACGCTGCTTTACAACATTCTCCAGCGCGACGAGGTGGACAGCCTGATCGTGTTTGCCAACCGCCGTGACCAGTGCCGCCGGTTGCACGAGCACCTGCTGGCCCACGGTATCTCCGCCGGCCTCCTCTCCGGTGAGATTGCGCAGAACAAGCGTGTACGCACCCTCGAGGATTTCAAGACCGGCAAGTCGAAGGTACTGGTGGCTACCGATGTTGCGGGCCGCGGTATCCATATCGACGGCATCAGCCACGTGGTGAACTTCACCCTGCCGGAGGAGCCGGAGGATTACGTGCATCGTATCGGCCGTACTGGCCGCGCTGGCAAGACCGGAACCTCGATCAGCTTTGCCTGTGAAGACGATGCCATGCGACTGGAACCAATCGAGGCGCTGCTGGGTCAGAAACTCAAGTGCGAGCAGCCCCCGGAAGACCTGCTGGCGGAACCGCCCAAGGTCAAGGTCAAGCGCAGTGATGACGGCCGGGGAGGTCGTCGTGGTGGCGGTGGAGGTGGCGGTGGTCGCCGGCCTCGCCGCTGACGGAAAACGCGGGCTGTGCCCGCGTTTTTTTTGTTTGGCCGGGTATCATGGAACGATGGCCTGCCCCGGATAACAACCTGTTCTCGATTCCATGCGTACGCTTTTCCTCCACATCGGCTTTCACAAGACCGGATCGACCTCCCTGCAGTTGGCATTGAGTCGTGCCGGGGACCAGTTGCTGGCTGAGGGCTTCGAATTCGCTTCCCTTGGCAAGAAGGGCAATTCCTCTGGAGCGATCGACGTTCGGAAGTCCGATGGTCGGGTTTCCTACGCGTTGAATGACCGATTTACAGAATTGCTGGGTTCCAGCCGCTCGGATCGGGTTATCGTCTCTGCCGAACACCTGTCTTTTCTACATGAGGCCGGGCAGGTTGAGGCGGTCCGGCGGATCTGCCGGCAGTACTTCGATCACACCGTTGTGATTGTTTACCTGCGCCGCCAGGATCGCCAGGCCATTTCTTTCAAGCAGCAGGCGGCCAGAGGCTGTGAACGGGACCGTAGCTCCTCCAGCAAGTTGCTCGGCCATGCACCCGGGGCCTTCCCCTCGCTGACGGACAGCGTCAGAACCTATTACGACTACTGCGCCAAGCTGCAGCTCTGGTCAGAAAGCTTCGGTGAAGAGGCATTGCGGGTTCGTCGCTTCAACGCGGCAGACCTGAAGGGGGGAGACATCGTCTCGGATTTCACATCCCTGCTGGGATTAAAGGCCGAGCTGGAACCCTGCCGAATCAACGAGTGTGTTTCCCGCAAGGAGTTTCTGCTCAGTCACCGGCTTATTGGGCTGGGCCTCGATCCGCGACAGCTCAATAAGCTCAAGCCGTTGATGCAGAAGGGTGAGACCCGGCTGGTACCCGCCCGGAACACAGCGGTGGAATTTTTTCAGCAATTTAGCGTTAGCAATCGTGAGCTGAACCGTCTGTTTCTGCCCCACCCCTCGGGCCAGGCCTTTAGCGATGACTTCAGCAGTTACCCGGAAGTCGGTAATGATCAACTGGAGTTCGCAGACATCGCGGAGTGGTCAGCTGATTTTTTCCGGGCCGGCTTGCGTGAGCCATATGCGCTGAGAGATGCCCTGTTGATCGAGCCTCTAGACCGGCTCAGTGAAGCTGTCGGGCCGGAATCGGTTGAGGGACAGCAGATTCTGTCATTGAGGCAATGCCTCGGTGAGACTGCCGCAGTGACCCCTGAAGGCAAAAACTGGTGGGCACGGCTGCGACAGCGCAAACGCCACGGACGCTAGTTCGGTCTACCTTTCGAAGGAATGTCCGGTTCGGGGATCGAGTCGGAAATGCGCAGTGATAGTGGTTGCGAAGTTTCGTATAGGCCGGCGCGCCAGGGATTGGTCTGTTAAAAATCTGATTTAAAGTAAACAGTTAGTCTCTGGTTATCTCCTTTGAGTAGTCTTACTTACCGTCGCGATATCGATGGATTACGTGCTTTTGCGGTTTTGCCGGTTCTCTTTGCACATGCGGGTTTGCCGGGATTCTCCGGCGGGTTCGTCGGTGTGGATGTTTTTTTTGTTATCTCAGGATTTCTGATCACCGGCATCCTGATGCGGGAAATCGGCGAGAGCCGCTTTTCCCTGGCAAGCTTTTATGAGCGCCGGGCGCGGCGCATCCTGCCCGCACTGTTTGCGGTCGTTATCGCCTGCATTGGTACGGGTTGGTTTGTATTGCCCCCCGAGCCCTTCAAGGAGCTGGCGCAGTCGGTGCTGGCGGCCATGCTCTTTGTCTCCAACTTCTGGTTCTGGCAGAGCACCGGCGACTATTTCGGGGCAGACGCCGAGTGGCAACCACTACTGCATACCTGGTCGCTGTCAGTTGAAGAACAGTTTTACCTCGGCTTTCCGTTGCTGCTCTGTCTGTTGGCGGCCCGCGGCCGGCGTTCCCTGCTATTCGGTGTTGGATGCCTGTCCTTCCTTTCCCTGTTGTTCTCGATATGGGCTACGAAGGCCCAGCCTTTGGCCAACTACTTTTTTAGCCCGACCCGGGTATGGGAGTTGGGGGTGGGAGCACTGATCGCACTGGGCGCCCTGCCTGCAGCCCGTCAGCGCTGGCAGGCGGAATTGGCGGCCGCCTCCGGGTTGCTGATGATCCTCGCCGCGGTATTGCTCTATGATTCTGCCACCCCCTTTCCGGGGCTGGCCGCGCTGTTGCCCTGCGTCGGTGCTGCAGCATTGATCTGGGCCGGGGGGCAGGGGGCGACCTTGACCGGCCGAATGATCGCCTGGTCGCCATTCGTCTTTGTCGGACTGATTTCTTACTCACTGTACCTGTGGCACTGGCCGGTACTGGTGCTGTTCCGCCTGTTGCACGGTACTGCCGAGCTTCCGCTCTTGCTTGCCGTGCAGGCCATTGTCCTTTCTCTCTTGCTCGCCTGGCTCAGTTGGCGTTTTGTAGAGGCACCTTTCAGGCTGCCGTTTCCTGTTGGTATGTCACGTCGCAACCTTGTGCGGACGTGCGGCGCAATGGCTACGCTGATAGTCGCAGTTTCGCTGGCGATCAATGTGAACAAGGGGGTGCCGAGCCGTTTGCCGGATGATCTCTTCGCCTCTTACCGCGATGCCATCGAGCGCGCTCCTGAAGAGCGCCGTTGCATGGGGCGGCTGCCTGCGGACGGGCTGTGCGAATTCGGCACTGCCAGTGGTGAAAACAACAGTCCGGATTACCTGCTGTGGGGGGATTCCCATGCCGGTGCGTTCCTGCCGGGATACCAGCTCTGGCTGCAGGATCGGGGGCACCGGGGTGTGGCCGCTGTGAAGTCTGCCTGTGCACCGCTTTTGGGAGTGGTGCGGGTGGAAATGGGGCCAGCGCAGGATTGCGATAGCTTCAACGCGCAGGTGATCGAGATGCTCGAAAGCCGCGAGGATATCGGCACGGTGATTCTGGTAGCCCGCTGGGCTCTGGTGGTGGAAGGCAGCCGTTCGCCCGGTGAAAGTGGTCCGCCTGCCGTCATGGGACTGGCTGGCGATGCGGCAAGTGTCAGTGCAAACGCTGCCATGGATCAGGATCGAGGCAACGCAGAGCTGGTGGCAAAGGGCCTCGCCGAAACCGTGTCGCGGATACGCGCAACGGGGCGTGAGGTTTTGATCGTGGAAAGTACTCCCGAGCTCGCTTTCTCGGTGCCAATGGCCATTGTCAGCGCCGAGTTTGCGGGTGCGCAACTACAGGCTGCCCCAACGCGGGAGGAAGTGGAGGCCCGCAACCAGCGGACTAACGCCATTTTTGATGTGTTGGTGGAGGAGTTTCAGGCTCAGCGCGAGAGCCTGGTGCCGGACCTCTGTCGTCCCCGCTGCCAGATTCAGGCGGATGGCACCCCGCTTTACCGGGACGATGATCACCTGAGTACTTTCGGGTCGGAACAGCTGGTGCCGGTTCTTCTCGACCGGTTGCCGTCCGGCTGACAGCCCTGGATCAGCGAGTATCGGTAAAGGGATCGATGTAGGCCCTCGCCATAAAAAAACGCGGGCAGGGCCCGCGTTCCTCATCACTGTAGTTCTTGCCTGGAAGGCAGCCCTGCGCCGGGGTCGCCTTCTTTACGCAGGCGCTCTACCCAAAGTACCGTACCGCCCGCTACGGCTGCCGGCATTACGAAGATATTCAGTACAGGGACCATCTTCGCCAGCATGACTGCCCCGCCAAAGCCCAGCGAGGTGAATTTGCGTCGGCGCAGTACGTTCTTCAATTCTGAAAATGGGCGCTGGTGATTGTCGAGCGGGTAGTCCACATACTGGATGGCCATGCACCATGCGCCCCAGAGTCCGCCAAGCACAGCTGGAATGAATACGGTCCAGCTGGTCAGCATGGCGATGACCAAGATGACGATTCCCCAGCCAAGGAAATACATCAGCTTGCGCAGCTCCCGGCCGACCGTACGCCATATCATGGAGTGTATTGGCTCGGAAGGGGGCGCATGTCCTGTGAGGAGCTCCTCGACCTTCTCGGCCAGGAAACCATTGAACGGTGCGGCAATGATATTGGTGATGATGCCGAACGCGTAGCCGTAAACAAACAGGAAAAGCAGCACAACCGCGATCGCTATCAGCCAGGCCAGCCACTGGAAGGCGTCGGCAGCCCAGGCAGCGCCCTTGGCCATGATGGCCCGCCACCAGGACATGTTTTCGGTGTTGACCGGGGTATGGGAGAGCAGACTGCTGAGATAGTCAGCCAGCCCGCTGATCTGGGACAGCATCAACGCCGTCAGCCCGATAAAGAGCACCAGGTTGATCAGCAGCGGTACGATGATAAACGGACGCAGCTCCTTGCGGGTTAGCAGACGGGCGCCGCTAACCAGTGCATCGAGACCGTGGGTCGGGTTGGATGTCATGGACATATCCTCTGCAGTTGCTGGGCTGCTGGCTATTCAGGTCTCGGCGCCAGCGGCGCGCAGAATATCGGCATAGTCGCTGCTCTGCCGGTGTTCACTGATCCGGGCCAGCAGGGTTTGGCCCTCGCTGTTGCTTGCATTGAGATCCCCTCCCTGAACCAGGAATAGCTGCACGAAGGTGGCGAAATCCTCGGCTTTCATACCCCGGTAGGCGCGCTCCAGCAGGTAGAAATCACGATCCAGTCCCTCGGGAGCCTCCCCGACCAGGAAGCCGGCGATGCGATCCTTGTCGAAGGTTTCTCCGAGGACTTTCTGCTTGTCTTTTTTGAGACTCAAAACTGACTCCTTGCGGTGCGTCTTCCCGGGCACTGCGATCAGAGCAGCGCGTCCAGTTTTTCCTTGAGAATTTTGTTGATGACCTGCGGGTTGGCCTGGCCCTTCGATGCCTTCATGATCTGGCCAACGAAATACCCCATCATCTTTGGTCGCTTGGCTTCGTCTGCATTGCGGTAATTTTCCACTTGGGCCGCACTATTGGCGATCACCTCGTCCACCATCTGTTCGATGGCGCCAGTGTCCGATACCTGTTTCAGTCCCCGCTTTTCGATCACCGTATCGGCGTCCCCCTCGCCATTGGCGATGGCTTCGAAAACCTGCTTGGCGATCTTACTGGAAATGGTGTTGTCGACGATGCGCTCGATGAGGCCCGCCAGTTGTGCAGCACTGACCGGCGACTGCTCGATGCCAATTTCCTCGCGATTCAGCAGAGCCGCGAGCTCGCCCATCATCCAGTTAGCCACCAGCTTCGGCTGGCCGCACTGTCCTGCTGCGGCTTCGAAGAATTCTGCGCTGGCGCGTTCCTGGGTCAACAGGTCGGCATCGTAGGCGGACAGACCATATTCGCTGGCAAAGCGCGCGCTCTTTGCGTCCGGTAGTTCTGGCAGTTGCTTGCGGATGGCCTCGATATAGTCGTCGTCGAGCTCCACTGGCAGCAGGTCGGGGCAGGGGAAGTAGCGGTAATCATTGGCCACTTCCTTGCTGCGCATCGAGCGTGTCTCGTTCTTGTCGGCATCGTACAGGCGGGTCTCCTGGACCACCTGGCCACCGTCCTCGATCAGGTCGATCTGACGTTGTGCCTCTATCTTGATGGCTCGTTCGACGAAGCGGAATGAATTGATGTTCTTCAGTTCGGTGCGGGTGCCGAGTTCCTCTTCACCTTTCAGTCGCACCGATACGTTGGCATCGCAGCGCATGGATCCCTGGGACATGTCGCCATCGGAAATGCCCAGGTAGGTGACGATGCTGTGAACTTTCCTCAGGTAGGCCACTGCTTCGGCGGCACTGCGCATGTCTGGCTCGGAGACGATCTCGATCAGCGGCGTACCGGCCCGGTTCAGGTCGATGCCGGACATGCCGTGAAAGTCTTCGTGTAGCGACTTGCCGGCGTCCTCTTCGAGGTGAGCGTGGTGCAGACGCACTTTCTTGCTGCTGCCATCCTCGAGATGAATTTCGATTTCCCCGGAGCCGACAATGGGCTCTGCCAGCTGGGTGGTCTGGTAGCCTTTGGGCAGATCCGGGTAGAAATAATTCTTGCGCTCGAAGACCGAGCGCTTGCCGATCTCCGCGTTCATGGCCAGGCCGAACATGACGGCGTAACGGAACGCCTCCTCGTTCGGCACCGGAAGGGTGCCTGGCATGGCCAGGTCGATGGCGCAGGCCTGGGTGTTGGGGGCTGCGCCGAAGCGGGTGCTGGCACCGGAGAATAGCTTTGACTGGGTGGAGAGCTGTACGTGCACTTCCAGCCCGATAACGATTTCCCATTCCATGTGATCGCCTCTTACACTGCGCTGGCTTTGTGCCACTCGGTGGCCAGTTGGTACTGGTGGGCGACATTCAGCATGCGCGCCTCGTCGAGATAATTGCCGATGATCTGCAGGCCCACCGGCAGGCCATCAACGGTGCCGCAGGGCAGCGACATGGCCGGGAGTCCGGCCAGGTTGATGGCGATGGTGTAGATGTCCTCCAGGTACATGCTCACCGGATCCGCCTGCTTGGCACCCAGTTCGAAGGCGGGCGAGGGCGCGGTCGGGCCCATGATCACGTCCACCTGTTCGAAGGCTTTGACGAAATCCTGTTTGATCAGCCGGCGTACCTGTTGCGCCTTGTTGTAGTAGGCATCGTAATAGCCTGCGGACAGGGCATAGGTGCCGACGAGAATGCGCCGCTGTACTTCCTCACCAAAACCCTCACCGCGGGAGCGCATATAGAGGTCGCGCAGGTCCGCGGGGTTTTCACAACGGTAGCCATAGCGTACGCCGTCGAAGCGGGACAGGTTGGCTGAGGCCTCAGCGGGTGCGATGACGTAGTAGGCGGGCACTGCCAGGTGGGTGTGGGGCAGGCTGATTTCCACCAGCTGTGCCCCCAGTTTTTCGTATTCCCGCAATGCCTCCTGTACCCGTTCCCCGGTGCCGCTATTCAGCCCCTCGCCGAAGTATTCTCTGGGAACGCCGATGCGCAATCCGTGCAGAGATTGGCCGAGGTCACGGGTGAAGTCCTCGGCCTCGCGCTGCAGGTTGGTGGAATCGCGCGGGTCGCGGTCAGCCATCACCGAGAGCATCAATGCGGCGTCTTCCGCAGTGCGGGCAATGGGGCCACCCTGGTCCAGGCTCGAGGCAAACGCGATCATGCCCCACCGTGAGACGCGCCCGTAGGTGGGTTTGACCCCGGTGGTATTGGTCAGGGACGCCGGCTGGCGAATGGAGCCGCCGGTGTCGGTGGCGGTAGCGCCAGGGCAGAGCTGGGCCGCGACGGCCGCGGCCGAGCCGCCGGATGAGCCGCCTGGAACACGGCTGTTATCCCAGGGGTTCTTGACCGGGCCATAAAAGCTGCTTTCGTTGGAGGAGCCCATGGCGAACTCGTCCATATTGGTCTTGCCGAGGCTGATCGCGCCAGCGCGCTCGAAGCCCTCGACGACGGCGGCATCATAGGGCGGCACGAAATTGTCCAGCATACGGGAGCCGCAACTGGTGCGGACGCCCCGGGTGCAGAAGATGTCCTTATGGGCGATGGGTACACCGCACAGGGCAGGGGCATCGCCGTTGGCGAGGCGCTCGTCCGCTGCCGCGGCCTGCGCCAGTGCTCGTTCTGCGGTCACGGTGATAAAGCTGTTGTAGTCCGCGTCCTGCTGCTGGATGCGCTCCAGCAGGTGGCGGGTGATCTCGACACTGGAAAACTGCCTTTCGCGCAGCCCCTTGATGATCTCGGCAATGGTTAACTGGTGCATGAACTTCCCGGGTTGTTCCTGTCTCTGGGTGGGCAGTGGGGATTGCTGCAGGGCTCAGTCGATGACCTTGGGGACCAGGTAGAGCCCCTCTTCGGTCTGGGGGGCGAGGGCCAGCATGTCCTCTCGGCAATTGGCCTCGGTGACCTGATCGGGGCGCAGTTGTTGAGTCGCGTCCAGGGGGTGTGCCATCGGGGCTACGCCCTCGGTATTGACGGTCTGCAGCTGGTCCACCAGCTTGAGTACGTCTCCGAGTCGGCCGCTCACTTCCTCCAGTGTCTCATCGGAGATGGCGATGCGGGCCAGCTCGGCCAGTCGATGTACGGTTTGCGCGTCCACGGCCATGGGGGGCTCCAGCTTGCGTTTATTCTTGAACGTTCTGATGGTCCTGTTGCTGCGCCGGCAGGGGATGTCGGGCAGAAGGGTCGCAAATTTAGCACAGTCGCCGCCGATTCTCATCGCGGCGTGGCCGGGTTGTGCCATTGAGGCAGGGATTGGCAAATCCCGGATTTACCGGGGATTCAGCCTTGCCCTGAACCCCCGCCATTGTTAGAGTTTGCCGATTCTGCCCACGGTGCGTTCCGGATCGGGCAAGGGGCTCGGGATTGGGGCCCGGAACTCAGAATAATTCCCGCGGACTAACTAGGCTTTACGGCGCACGAGTCCGCGTCTACTGCACCTCCTTTTAGGTGCTGTAATTTTGTACAAGGTAATCGAATTCCATGTTTAAACGTTTGCGGGGCATGTTCTCCAGTGATCTCTCCATCGACTTGGGAACTGCCAACACGCTGATCTACGTTCGTGACCGCGGGGTGGTTCTCGACGAGCCCTCCGTCGTTGCCATCCGTCATTACAACGGGCAAAAGATCGTTGAGGCCGTCGGTGTCGAGGCCAAGCGCATGCTGGGCCGCACGCCGGGCAACATCACCGCCATTCGTCCGCTCAAGGATGGTGTGATTGCCGATTTCCAGGTGACCGAGAAAATGTTGCAGCACTTCATCAAGAAAGTGCATGAGAACAGCTGGATGCGTCCCAGTCCGCGGGTACTGGTGTGTGTTCCCTGTCAGTCCACTGAAGTGGAGCGCCGCGCGATCCGCGAATCAGCCCTGGGCGCTGGTGCCCGCGAGGTCTGGCTGATCGAGGAGCCCATGGCGGCGGCCATCGGTGCCGGCCTGAAAGTCGAGGAAGCCAGCGGCTCCATGGTGGTGGATATCGGTGGTGGCACCACCGAGATCGCCATTATCTCCCTGAATGGGGTTGTCTACTCCGATTCCGTTCGTATCGGCGGCGACCGTTTCGATGAAGCAATCGTCAACTACGTGCGCCGCAACTATGGCAGCGTGATTGGCGATGCCACCGCCGAACGTATCAAGGAAGAGATCGGTTGTGCCTACGCCGGTAGCGAGGTGCGTGAGATCGACGTCCGCGGCCGCAACCTGGCGGAAGGCGTGCCGCGCAGCTTTACCCTGAACTCCGATGAGATTCTCGAGGCCCTGCAGGAGCCGCTGACCGGTATCGTGCAGGCCGTGAAGAGCGCCCTGGAGCAGTCTCCGCCCGAGCTGGCCTCCGATATCGCCGAGCGCGGTATGGTCCTGACCGGTGGCGGCGCCCTGCTGCGCGACCTGGATCGCCTGCTGATGGAAGAGTCCGGCCTGCCGGTCATCGTCGCCGACGACCCGCTGACCTGCGTTGCCCGCGGTGGCGGCAAGGCGCTCGATATGATGGACAAGAGCCGCCTGTACCTGGTGTCCAACTGATAATAAAAACTGATTTATTAATGGGGGTTTCCCATTAAGCCGCTGTTTACCCGTGGTCCCTCGCCCGAGTCCCGTATCCTGTTGCTGGGGCTTGCGGCGGCCGCGCTCATCGTGATCAATCTGTACACCGACTGGCTGCAGCCACTGCGTGAGCGTGCGGCTGCCCTGGTGACGCCTTTCTATTGGCTGACCGACGCACCGGGCCGTGTGACCGACTGGGCGGGAGATCAGTTGCGTACCCGCGAAGAATTGCTCGAGGAAAACAGCCGCCTGAAGCGCCAGGTGCTGCTGCTGGAACAGCGCAGTCAGTTGCTGGCGGCCGTGAAAGCGGAGAATACCCAGCTCAAGGAGCTGATGAATTCTGCCGAGATGCTGGACGAGCGAGTGTTGGTATCTCAGGTGATCGGTGTTTCCCCCGATCCCCTGGAGCACGTGCTGATGATCGACAAGGGGCGCGATGATGGGGTCGTGCCCGGCACGCCGATCATGGATGCGGCCGGTCTGCTGGGGCAGGTGATCGAAGCCGGGAGCTCGAGCAGCCGCGTGTTGTTGATCACCGATGCCAGTCACGCGCTACCGGTTCAGGTGCTGCGCAACAGCGTTCGGGCCGTGGCAGAAGGCACCGGTGATCTCTATCGCCTGAAGCTGCGCCACTTGGCCAACACCAGTGACATCCGCGAGGGTGATCTGCTTTTGAGTTCCGGTCTCGGCGGCCGCTTCCCGGCGGGCTACCCCGTTGGGGAAGTGGTCTCGGTCATCCGCGACCCGGGCCGGCCGTTCGCCGAGGCGGAGGTACAGCCCCGCGGGCGCATGAACCGAAGCCGCTTCGTACTTGCGGTCCTCTCCGGGGAGGAGGAGTCCCTTGGGAGCGAATAATCGCTGGTTCATTGTCGCCACTGTGGTAATTGCGCTACTGCTGGCTGTTATGCCGCTGCCGCAGGCTTGGCTCTGGTTCCGTCCCTCCTTCACCGCCTTGCTGGTCATTTTCTGGATCAACCGTATGCCCCAGAGCGTGGGGGTGGGATTTGCCTGGCTGGTCGGCCTGGCGGAAGACCTGGTGACGGGTGCAGCTCTGGGTACCCATGCGCTGGCCCTCGCGGTGCTGGCCTATTTCAGCCTCCTTACTTACCAGCGGACGCGGGCCTTCAATCCCGCGCAGCAGCTGTTGTGGGTGTTCGTGCTGGTGGGTATCCAGCAGGTGGTGGGTAACTGGGTCCACAATCTGGCCGGCAAGCCGGTGCCGGGACTGATGTTTCTCTGGCCGGCGCTTACCACGGCATTGCTGTGGCCGCTGATCACCCCGTGGCTTGACCGGATGGCTGGCCGCCTGCTGGTGCGCTGACCGACAGGTGTGACGGCTGAGTCAACCCGCGCCAGTGTCATATTTATGGCCAAGGCTGGTAAAGAAATGCTCATTTTTCGATCGATACCGCTATAATCCGACGCTGATCCACCAACAATAAAGATTGCAGTGCCGAATACCGCCGCCGACAAAACACTTCTGCTCGCCTCCGGCTCTCCGCGCCGCGCTCAGCTGCTGGCGCAGATCGGCGTGCGCTTCATTCAGCGCGCCGCGTCACTGCCCGAAGAGCGGGAAGCCGGCGAATCGGCTTTCGCCTACGTTGAGCGCCTTGCCCGGGAAAAGGCTGCGGCCGGATTGGCGCTCGCTGCAGATCTGCCTGGTCCGGTGCCCGCTTGGTCACTGGGCTCCGATACCCTTGTAGTGGCCGGGGATCGCGTGCTGGAAAAGCCCTGCAACTTCGATGATTTTTCCTCCATGATGTCTGCGCTGTCTGGTCGAGAGCACGTCGTTCTGACCGCAGTCTGCCTCAGCAGTCGCGAGCGCACCCTGTGCGAAACAGTGGAGACACGGGTGCGTTTCCGCAACCTGGAGGCGAAACAGATTGAGACCTACTGGCAGACCGGCGAGCCGCGGGACAAAGCCGGCGGATATGGTATCCAGGGCCTCGGTGCCGCGCTGGTGGCTTCGGTCAGCGGTAGTTATACAAATGTGGTGGGCCTGCCCCTGGAGGTGCTGGTACCAATGCTTGAGGAAGCCGGTATCCCGTACTGGCAGTGGGAGGGAGACCTGTGAGCGAAGAGCTGCTGATCAATGTGGCACCCACGGAAACGCGGGTGGCACTGGTTGAAAACGGTGTGCTGCAGGAGGTCTACCTGGAGCGCAGTGCGCGCCGCGGGATTGTTGGCAACATCTATAAAGGCAAGGTGGTCCGTGTGCTGCCGGGGATGCAGGCGGCCTTTGTGGACATCGGCCTCGAGCGTGCCGGTTTTATCCATGCCTCGGACATTGCTCCCCTGGATGAGGAGGGTATGGAATCCCGGGAGTCGGAAGTGGCGGATATCCGCGCCCTGGTCCGGGAGGGGCAGTCGCTGGTCGTACAGGTAGTCAAAGACCCGATCAGCAGCAAGGGCGCACGGTTGACCACGCACCTTTCCGTATCGGCCCGTTATCTCGTCTACATGCCGCAGACGCGCCATATCGGTATCTCCAACCGTATCGAGGATGAGAGCGAGCGCGAGCGGCTGCGGGAGCTGGTGGACCAGGCCAGCGCCAAGCTGGCGGAGGAGGGCCAGAAGGGCGACGGTGGCTTTATCCTGCGTACGGTGGCGGAGGGTGTCAGCGAAGACGAACTGCTGCGCGATATTCCGTTCCTGTACAAGCTCTGGCACGAGCTGGAGCAGCGTATACGCAGCCGGCCCCAGCCGTCGGTCATTTACGAGGACCTGCCGCTGTTTATGCGTGCCCTGCGCGACCTGGCCCGCCCATATACAGAAAAAATCCGTATCGATTCCCGTGAAGCTCATGGCCGTGCGGCGGAGTTCGCGGGCAAGTACGCTCCGGAGATCGCCAGTCGGCTGGAGCATTACCCCGGTGAGCGTCCCCTGTTCGACCTCTACGGGGTGGAAGAGGAAATCCGCAAGGCGTTGCACAACAAGGTCACCCTGAAGTCCGGCGGTTACCTGATTGTCGAGCAGACCGAGGCCATGAGCACCATTGATGTGAACACTGGTGCGTTCGTTGGCCACCGCAATCTCGAGGAGACCATCTTCAAGACCAACCTCGAGGCGGCCACGGCCATTGCCCGCCAGCTGCGGCTGCGCAACCTGGGCGGCATCATCATTATCGACTTTATCGATATGAAGGATCCCGAACACCGTCGCCAGGTGCTGCGCACGCTGGAGAAGACACTGGAGCGGGATCACGCCAAGACCAGTATTACTGGTGTGTCGGAACTCGGTCTGGTGGAGATGACCCGCAAGCGGACCCGCGAGTCCCTGGGGCAGATTCTGTGTGAGCCCTGTCCGGTCTGCAGTGGGCGCGGTACGCTGAAGAGTGCCGAGACTGTCTGTTACGAGATCTTCCGTGAGATCATCCGGGAGGCACGGGCTTACGACAGCGAGAAGATCATGGTACTGGCCAGCCAGGTGGTCATCGACCTGTTACTGGACGAAGAGTCCGCGAACGTCGCGGATCTGGAAGAGTTCATCGGCCGCCCCATCCAGTTCCAGGTGGAGCCTATTTACAATCAGGAGCAGTACGACATTGTTCTGGTCTGATGTTCACACCGGCGATGGCAGCATCGGTACCGCGCACAAGTGCGGGGCTCTGCCTGTCTGTGACCGGAAGGTGAGCGGTTGATGGCCAGGCTGCTACTCATGGTGCGCTGGCTGGCGCGCAAGTTCTGGCTGCTGGTGGTCACTCTGGTGATCTGCCTGGCTATCCTGGTGCAGACGGGGCGCATGCTATCGCCGCACGTGCAGGAATTTCGCCCGCAGATCAGTGCCTGGTTCTCCGAGCGCCTGGGGGTGCCTGTCCAGGTGGAGCGTCTGTCGCTGCGCTGGCAGGCGCTTGAAGTGGCGCTGCAGCTGGACGGACTGCGGTTGGGTGAAGACGGTGAGATGCAGATGGGCTACGGCCTGTTCCATCTCGACCTGTTGGCGAGCCTCTGGAACCGTGATTTGGTGTGGAAGAACCTCCGGGTGCATGAATTCCGGGCCGGTGTACACCGGGATGGAGCTGGCCGCTGGCAGCTTGACGGCTTCCCGGCTGCGGCGATACCCAGTGGCGAAGGCGCCGTTTCCCGGCAAGTGGGCGACCCCGCGCGCCTGTTCCGTCTCGGCCCCAAGATTGATATTCGTGATGTCAGCCTGTCGGTGCGGCTTGATGACGGCCAGCTGGCTCAGCTCCACCTGCCACAGGTGCTGTTGGAGAACAGTGGCGATTTTCACCGCCTGATCGGCAAGGCTTTTATCAGTCGCGCTGGCACTGAATCCGCTTCCGAGGAGAAGCAGTCTGTCGCCGAGCAGGAAACGCTGCGGCTTATCCTTGAGGGTCGGGGCGATGCCCGGGATAGCGAGAACTTCCGCCTGCGTGGTTACCTGCAGCTGAATGAGTTGCTGGTTGATGCAGACATCGTCGACCTGTTACAGCAGCTCACCCCTCTACCGGAACATTACCACTGGCGCGGCCCGAAACTGGCGCGCGGCAGTCTCTGGCTGGATGGCAGTAACAGTGCCTACCAACTGCGGGGGCACCTGGGCCTGGCGCAGTCCGGAGTGAATCAGGCTGCCGCGGAGCCGGCCCAACAACCTTCCCAGACACCTGCAAGCGCTGATGAAAAAGACCCTGCAACCGGTATTGCATTAGCGCCGCTTTCATCAATCTCCGGTGATCTCTCAGGGGACTGGCGGCCGGGCCAGAGCTGGCGGGTTGCACTTCAGGACGTCCAGATTGGCTGGCGTGAACTGGAGGTCCCCACTTTCAATCTCCAGGCAGATGGCAGCGTTGAAGCGGGCTTCAGTCTGGCCATCGACACGATCGACCTTGCTGCCTGGAGCGGCATTCTGACCCGAATGGAACTGCTGCGCGGCCCGGCAGATGAATGGTTGCGGGCACTGGAGCCGTCCGGGCGCCTGCACGACGTACGCTTCTCCCGCGCCGAAGACGGCCAGATTGCCCTGACGGCGGGGCTGCAGGATATCGTTGCTGCCGCCCACAAGGGCGCTCCCGCCGTACAGCATCTGGATGGATTCCTGCATATGCAGGGTGGGCGTGGCGCCGTGGTGCTGGACGCTTCAGAAGGATTTAAGCTTCACTTTCCGAAACTTTACGAGCGGCCATTTTCGCTGGACAGCGCCCGCGGCACCCTTGCCTGGAGGGTGAACCGCGAAAGTAATTCCGTGCAGGTGTACTCCGGGCCCCTTTCCCTGCGGGGCGCCATCGGTGAGATCGACGGGCAGTTCCTGCTCGAGTTGCCATTCAAACCACACACCCGTGCCGCTGCCCTGACACTGGCTTTGGGGTTGCGGGAGGCACCAGTCACCGCGCAGCGATTACTGGTGCCGTTTACGACCAGCGACCAGTTGCGGGAATGGTTACGCGGTGCGGTCGGTCCTGACAATCCCGGACAAATCGCCAGAGCCGGCTTTGTCTATCGGGGTTATGCCTATAAGGACGGGGATAACGCCACTCTGCTCGCCCTGGGCGAGCACCCGGAGCGGCAGACGGTGCAGCTGGCGGCAGACATTCGTGAAGCGGATCTGCTGTTTGCTGAGGGCTGGCCGCGCGCGCAAGCTATTGAAGCTCACCTGAAAATTGATGACCGAAATACGTTGGTGAACGCGCCAAGCGCACGTCTGTGGGGGTTGAATGCCCGCAATATCGAGGTTGGTATTACTCCCGACGCAGCGGGTGACGGCGCGATACTTGGTGTGCGTGCGCGAGCGAGTGGACCGGCTTCCGACGGGCTGAGATTGCTGCGGGAATCGCCGTTGCGGGAGCGCGTGGGCGAGGCCTTCGACCACTGGCGCCTTGATGGCACGATCAATGGCACGCTGACCCTGCAGCAGCCGCTCGGAGGCGCCGAGCTGGCGCCGCATCAGACTGTGCAGGTCGATTTGCAGCAGGCCGATCTGCTGATGGAACATCTCGATCTGCGCGTGCATAACCTCGACGGTCAAGTCCGTTACGACAGCGATAGCGGGCTCGCGGGCAGCCAGTTTCAGGGGCAGCTTTGGGGGCGGGGGCTGACAGCGGAAATCACCCACCCGGAAGAGGGCGGTCTGCGGGATACCCAGGTGGTCATTCTCGGCAATGCGACCACTGACACTGTCCGCGAATGGAGCGGTAGGCCCGAACTCGGCTGGATGCAGGGCGAACTCGATTACCGTGCGCTGGTCACCATCCCCGCGGCAGAGCGGGCGCTTCCCTACTCGGCAGTCTTTCAGTTGACTTCGGACCTGGCCGGTGTCGAAGTCAATTTGCCCGCGCCGCTGGGTAAACCCTCGGCGCGTCGTTCCGACTTTGTACTGCGGGTTCCGATTGGTGCGGAGGGGAATCTCTATCACCTGAGCTACGGAGAACATCTGCAGGGGCAGTTCTGGCAGGTGGATGGCAAGCTGGATCGCGGTTCCATTGCGCTCAATGCCCAGGCACAACTGCCCGCCGACAGGGAACTCGCGGTTACCGGTGATCTCTCCAATATCGATTTTCCCCGCTGGCGTGAACTGCTGCAGGTCTATGGCTCGGATATGCCCGCTGAGAACGGGGACGATACAGCAGCGGAGCAAAACCCCATGCCGATCCGCCTGGACCTGAGTACGGATCGGCTGGTGCTGGGTGCCGCTTCCGTGGAACACATTCACGTGCAGGGGCGGGGGCTTGGTGCCGATTGGCAGCTGAATTTTGACAGCGAAATGGCGGCGGGCCACCTGAGTGGTGTGCTGGGTGCGGAGACGCCGATGCAGGTGGAGCTTCGGCACCTGAGATTGCCCGCTCCAGGCGAGGACGAACAGCAATCGGCTCAGGGCGCGGCCGTCACTTCTGCTGCGGATCAGGGCGGCAGCGGGGAGGCGCAGTCGCCCGTGGCAGAGGATCCCCTCGCAGGCTTCGACTTTACCCAACTTCCGCACATGGACTTCAGCACCGACAGTCTGTGGGTCGGGGAGGAAGACTACGGGCTCTGGTCGTTCCGGGTGCGCCCCTCTGCAGAGCGGCTGGTAGTGAGCGACATTATCGGTGCTGCCCGGGGTGTGCGCGTCGAGGGACGCGGTGAGGGCCCCAACCGACTCGGTGCGCAGCTGATGTGGATGCGCGACAGCGATGGCCGGGAGTCATCCCAGTTCATCGGCCGTCTGAGTGCAGAGGATCTGGCAGACGTCCAGCGTGCGTCCGGCCAGGAACCACTGATCGAGAGTCGGTCTGCGACTTTCGATACCGCCCTGCGCTGGGATGGTTCGCCCGCACAGCTGAATCCCCAGAAGCTCACCGGAGACCTGAAGGTCGATATCCGCGATGGGCGTTTCCTGCGCGCTAGCGACAATGCCGGTTCTGCACTATTGCGGTTGCTGTCGCTGTTCAATTTCGATACCTGGGCTCGCCGTCTGCGCCTGGATTTCTCCGACCTGTATCAGAGCGGTATGGCTTTCGATCAGGTGCGCGGCGAGGTGTTCTTCGAGGGGGATGGGCGGTTACTGATCGCCGTGCCGATTCAGGTGGAGGGGCCGACCAGTGAGCTGCAGATGGCCGGACGCGTCAACCTGAAGCAAGAGAATCTCGATCTGACCCTGGTGGCGACGTTGCCAGTTGGCAACAACCTGGCCCTGATTGCCGCCCTGGCCGGCGGCTTGCCCGCAGCTGCCGGTGTCTACCTGATCAGTAAAGCGTTCAAGAAACAGGTGAACAACGTGGCCAGTGTCAGCTACCGCATTAGCGGTGACTGGGAAGAGCCGGACGTGCGTTTCGATAAGCTCTTTGATGGCGACGGCGCGACCCGGCAGGGCAGTGAAGCGGAGCAGCAGGGGCGCCTGATACGGGAGCCGGAGATGCCGGCCGATCGTGTTGATAATGTGAAACAGCCAGCTGAGCGTGGAGTGACCAGTACCAGTCATCCGGCCACATGAAAGGAACCCACTTTCGGGCCGGCACTCCAAATACAGTGAGATGGGAAAAAGAGGAGAGGGGTGCAGTATGTTAAGAGCCCTGATGATACTGCCTTTGCTGGCGACAGCCCTGACGCTTCCCGCCTGCAGTGAAGCGGATGAGGAGCCCCGGGACGAGTCGATGACAGTGGCAGAGGCCCGTCAGCACATCGATGCGGGGACCAACCTGTCTGCGATTCCCAAATCCGTCTGGAAGCAAATTCTTCCTGCAGACCAGTATGAGGTGCTGTGGGAAAAGGATACGGAGCGGGCATTTACCGGCAAGTGGCTGAAAAACGAGGCCCAAGGGACTTACGTGAGCGCTGGCTGCCGACTGCCGGTCTTCAGTTCAGAGCACAAGTTCGAGTCCGGCACCGGCTGGCCGAGTTTCTGGGATATCGCACACCCGGAGAACGTGGTGCTCAAGCCGGATTACAGTTGGGGAATGAAACGCACCGAAGTCTTGTCCGCCTGTGGTGAGCACCTTGGTCATGTATTCAAGGATGGTCCGGCGCCGACAGGGCTTCGCTATTGCCTGAACTCCCTGGCTCTGGATTTTGTACCGGCAGTTGCAAAAACCGAATAATTGTTCGATATTGTGGGCTGCGACCGGCCGGCTGACTGCTGGCCGGCATCGCCAGCTCGCGGGTGTGTTCTGATTGAACTGAGCGCGATCAGGTGCACTAGCCCGCGCTTCCGAAGAATAATCAATAATCGAGGTCCGAGCAGATGTCCGAGGTGGCCACATTGGCAGGTTCGCGCGTTAACCGCTATGCCCTGTTCCGGGTATTCAAGTACACCGTCTACCTGTTACTCGCCTATAACGTTTATGCGTTCTTTCTTGAGAATCACGCCGCTGCCGGTGCAATTTTCGCCGATGGTATCCATCTCGGCAGAGTGATCGAGGCCTACAACGACTCCATCGATACCCTTGCCTGGGTATTGCTGCTGTTGGTGTTTGAGCTGGAAACCTTCGTGCTGCCGGATGAGAAAATCCGCGGCTGGGTCAAGTGGGCTCTCAATGCTACCTCGGCTTTCTGTTATCTCTTTATCGTCTACTCGTTTTACGGTTATGTCGCCGAGATGGCGTCCCTGACCAATCTCCTGCCTGTGACCCAGTCCGCCTGTGCGCTGGCGGGAGGCGGTGACTGGTTGCTGGTGCTGGGCCAGGATGACTACGCACCGCTGACCGCGGAAAGTTGCGCGGCCCTGGCGGATGCCCAGGTGTTGCGCCTGGCCGATGCCCAGGTGCTCGGTACCGTCGAGACCTGGAGCGCAATCAAGTGGTTGGCATGGACCGATGTAATCAATGCGGGTGCCTGGTTGCTGGTGGTGGCGATCCTCGCGTTTGATGTCTGGCTGCAGTTGCGCCACCAGTTGTCTGACGCAGTGATGCGTTACTCCCAGGTTATCAAGGCGCTGCTGTACTCCACCCTGCTCCTCTGCGCGATTTACTGGGGCATCAATGGCAGCTTCCTGGATTTCTGGGATGCCTTCCTGTGGCTGGTGGCATTCTTCTTTATCGAATTGAACCTGTTCGAGTGGCAGGCTGAGACCAGCGCCGAGGAATAAACTTCCTCCACCATGAAAAAAAGCGGCCCCGTCAGTGATACTGGCGGGGCCGTTTTTTGTTTTCAGGTGCTGTTGGCTGGTAGTGGGCGGAATCTGCTATTCGCTCTCCATAAATAGATCGCGTAGAAAACGGAACAGCTTGCGCTGGTTGGTGGGTGCCTTCTGGTTTTTGATTTCCCGGGCGGAATCTCTCACCAGCTGTCGCAGGTGCTGGTGGTCCGCTTGCGGGTAGCGCTCGAAGAAGTCGCTTTGGGCTGCTTTTCCCTCCTCCAGCAGTCGCCGCCGCCAGTCCTCTGCCATGTGATCAAACCGTACGTGCAGCTGGTCCCGTTCCTTGAACCTGTGCAGGACCGTCTCAATGGCCTCGCCATCGGCAGAGCGCATTAACTTGCCGATGTACTGCATCTGCCGCCGGCGCGCCTCATTGGACTTGATTCGGTGCAGGGTATTGATGGCTTCCCGCAGGTCGTCATCAAGGGGCACTTCTGCCAGTTGCGCCGGGCCGAGCTCTGTCAGCTGGCGTCCCAGTTCCTGCAGTTCGTGCATCTCCTGCTTAACCTGGGTTTTGCTTTTTGGCAGCTCGTCGTCAAATTCTTCGTAATCGTGCATCTTGTTCCATCTTCAGCTAATCGGCTTCAACCGTAGTACAGGGTGGCAAGGCCCAGGAATGACATAAAGCCCACCACGTCGGTAACGGTGGTCAGGGCCACGCCTCCGGCCAGGGCGGGGTCAATGCGCATCGCGCGCAGCGCTACCGGCAGGATAGCGCCCGCGAGCGCAGCGGTGATGAGGTTGATGACCATTGCGACCAGGATGATCACTGCGATACGGGTGTCATCGAACCAGAGGCCGGCGATCACGCCGATCACCACTGCCCATAGCATGGCGTTGAGGACCGCCGAGCCGAGCTCGCGGGACAGCAGCCAGTTCAGGTTGCTGCGCCCGATCTGGCCAAGCGCCATGCCGCGGATCACCACGGTCAGAGTCTGGCTGCCGGCCACGCCGCCCATGCTGGCGACGATGGGCATCAGTACAGCGAGTGCCACAACCTTGTCGATAGTGTCCTGGAACAGGTTGATCACCCAGGAGGCGAGCAGGGCAGTGAGCAGGTTGATGCCTAGCCACACCGCTCGCCGCGGAGCCGTTCGTCTGACGGTAGCAAAGGTATCTTCTTCCTCGTCGAGGCCGGCGAGGCTCATCAGTGAGTGGTCGGCATCCTCGCGGATCACGTCTACCACATCGTCAATGGTGATACGCCCGACCAGCCGATTCTGCTCATCGATCACCGGTGCGGTAATCCAGTCGTATTTGGCAAACAGGCGCGCAACCTCGGTGTCCGGCATATCTGCGGGTATCGGCTCCAGGTCGGTACTCATGATCTCGCGTACGGTTACCGAGGGGTCTGTGGTCAGCAGTCGGGAGAGCGGTAGCAGCCCAATGTACTGGCCCTGCCGGTTGACGACGAAGAGGCTGTCGGTGGATTCCGGTAGCTGCTCGTGCCGGCGCAGATAGCGCAGCACAACGTCGAGGGTCAGGTTCGGGCGCACGGAAATGGTGTCCGTGTCCATCAGGCCGCCGGCGGTCTCCTCGTCGTATGCCAGTACGCTTTCGACCCGTTCGCGGTCCGTCTCGCTCATGGAGGAGAGAACCTCGGCCATCAGCCTTTCGGGCAGTTGCTGGAGGATGTCCGCCACATCGTCGGCGTCCAGTCCCTCCATGACGGCCACCATCTCCTCTGTGTCCATGGTGGCGAGGATTTGGCTCTGTACGTCGTAGGAGAGTTCCTGCAGGACCTCACCCTCGATTTCTTTATCAATCAGGTTCCAGAGCACATGGCGGATACGCGGGGGAGAACTCTCCAGCAGTTGTGCGATGCTCTGCGGGCTGAGAGTGCTGAGCATCCGCCGCACTTCCCGTCCGGTACCGCTGTCCAGCGCGGTAAAGAGCTCACTCAGCTGGTTCTGGGCGCGGAAGTTGATTTCGGCGGAAGGTGGGTTGGACACGGCGACTCCTCGACTGCGGGGATTGGTTGCTGCGGCGAGCGGGAATTTTATGCGGATCGGCAGTCACCCGCCAGCGGCTGCAGGGTGTTGCCGGCTGGTTATTCAGCCTCGCCGAAGCGATCGGCAATCAATGCCGTGATGGCCTCGAGGGCGGCCTCCTCGTCGCTGCCGCTCACTTCGAGTTCCAGTTCGCAGCCCTTGCCGGCTGCAAGCAGCATCAGCGCCATTACACTCTTGCCGTCGACACATTTCCCCTGACAGTTCACACGGATGTCGGCGGAATAGCGGGCGGAAGTCTGCGCGAACTTACTCGCGGCGCGTGCGTGGAGTCCCAGTTTATTGATGATTTCGAGTCTGCATTTCTGCATTGCGCTGCTCCGGGCCTGCTATTTCTGCTGCTCGCGATGGCGGATCTGGATATTGTCGAACTGCCCTGAGAAACGCTCAGCCAGGCGCTCCACCATATAGACAGAGCGGTGCCTGCCGCCGGTGCAGCCTACTGCTACACAGGTGTAACTGCGGTTACTCTTCTGATAAGAGGGCAGCCAGCGCTCCAGGAACCGGGCGATATCACTTTCCATGTCGCTGGTCTCGGGATGGGAGCGCAGGAACTCCACCACCTCGGGATCCAGGCCGGTCTTGTGGCGAAGCTCGGCGACCCAATAGGGGTTTGGCAGGCAGCGCAAGTCGAAGACCAGGTCGGCATCGACCGGTACGCCGTGTTTGAAGCCGAAAGACTGGAACAGGATCGCCATGCCCGGGGATTCCTCGCCGACCACACGGGTTTTCACCAGGTCGCGCAATTGGTGCAGGCTCAGGCTGCTGGTATCGATCACCAGATCGGCCATGGCGGCCAGAGGAGCGAGGAGTTCCTTCTCGCGGTTCAGGGCTTCGAGCAGATGGGTGCGGTTGTCGCTGAGCGGGTGCTTGCGGCGGGTCTCGCTGAAGCGCTGCACCAGAACCGGCGAGCGGGCGTCCAGATAGATCACGTCGCAGAGGATGCCGCTCTGGCGCAATTCATCGATAACGCGCGGGGCCTGCTGCACATCCTGCCATAGATTGCGGGCATCAATGCCCAGGGCCAGGCGGGTATTGTCCACCGGTGGTTGGTCACTGACACGCCGCACCAGTTCCGGCAGCAGGCTCGCGGGCAGGTTGTCGATGCAGTTAAAGCCGACGTCCTCCAGCAGCTGCAATGCAGAGCTTTTTCCCGAGCCGGAACGGCCACTGATGATCACCAGGCGCATGGATGCAGGTCCTTCAGTCAACGAGCGCGGTATGAAGCGCAGCCCCGGATAGGCGCCGGGCTGCCACTAAAGCAATTGCGTTACGAGCGGTGATTATGCAGCGGCAGCGCTGTCGATGGCCAGTCCGTAGAGTTCGTCGCCGCTCTCGGCTGCGCGCAGCTTTTCCCGCACACGGCTATCGCTGAAGAGGCCGGCGATCTGTGCCAGGGTATCCAGGTGTTCCTGTTCGCTGTCTTCGGGGACCAGCAGTGCGAACAGCAGGTCTACCGGCTGGCGGTCTGCGGCGTCAAAATCCACTGCGGGCTCGGTAGTGCAAAGCACTCCAATGGGGTGCTCGCAGCCGGGGAGCCGGCAGTGGGGGATGGCGACACCTTCACCAATGCCCGTTGAGCCCAGGCGCTCTCGGGCGATTAGCTGGTTGAAGACGGTGTCGGAATCGAGTTGTGGATATTGTTCTGCAATGGCCTGGGCGATATTCAGCAGCAATTTCTTTTTGCTGCTCCCCGCCAGATTGCAGAGGCTCAGGCGGGGAGAGAGTAAAGCTTCCAATGTCATAAGCTAGCGGTGCTTGCGCAACTTCTCTTTATGTTTCAACAGCTGGCGATCGAGCTTGTCGGTCAGACCATCAATCGCCGCATACATGTCATCCGCCTCGGAATTGGCGAAGACCTCGGTCCCGTTGACGTGCATCAGGGCTTCCGCGCGCTGGATCTCCCGCTCGATGGACAGGGTCACCTGCGCGTTGGTGATCAAATCATTGTGGTTGGCAAGTTTATCCAGTTTTTCGAGACAGTAATCGCGAAGGGCTGGGCTTACATCCAGGTGTCGGCCACTGATGTTGATCTGCATGGAAATCTCCTCAAAAGGTGGATCGCTTTCCGGCGGTACCCCCTCTTCAGGGCGGCAACCCTACTAGGAAGTTCGCCAGATTGGAAGGATACACTCAAACTTCCGCTTTCGGTTGTCACACCCGTCTGAAGGCGCGCCAGACGGTTCTGACCGGGCGCAGAAATGCGGTCAGAAAAAGGAGGGGGAGAGTAGGGATCAGACCAGCCGCTTGCGCTCGCTGGAGGAGGGGATGCCCATGGATTCCCGGTATTTTGCGACCGTGCGCCGGGCCACCTTGATGCCCTGATTGTCCAGCTCCTGGGTGATTTTGTTGTCCGAAAGCGGCTTGCGCGGCGGCTCCGCGTCGATGAGCTTGCGGATCAGGGCGCGGATGGCTGTGGAGGAGGCATCCTCGCCGGAGTCGGTGCTGACGTGGCTGGAGAAGAAATACTTGAGCTCAAAGACGCCCCTTGGGGTCAGCATGTACTTCTGGGTGGTCACGCGGGAGATAGTGGACTCGTGCATGCCGATGCTCTCGGCGATATCCGCCAGTACCATCGGTTTCATGGCCTCAGGGCCCTGTTCGAAAAAGCCCTGCTGCTTTTCCACAATGCTGGAGGCCACTTTGAGCAGTGTTTCATTGCGGCTCTGCAGGCTCTTGAGAAACCAGCGCGCTTCCTGGAGGTTGTCCTTCAGGTAATTGTTGTCGCTGGAATTGTCGGCGCGCTTGATCAGTGCCGCATAGCTGTCATTGATACGAAGGCGCGGCGTGGTTTCGGGGTTCAGCTCGACCAGCCAGCGCTGCTCGCGTCGGCTGACCATAATGTCTGGCACCACATAGTGAGTCTCCTCGGCGGCAAGCGTCTCGCCGGGGTGAGGAGTCAGTGTCTGGATAAGGCGGATCGCATCACCCAGCTGGGCCTCTGTGAGTCGGGTGCGCCGGCTGAGCTGGCGGAAGTCCCGTTTGCCGAGCAGGTCCAGATGCTTGTCGACCAGCAGGGTCGCCTCGGCCAGCCAGGGCGTATTGACGGGTAGTTGTCGCAATTGCAGCATCAGGCACTCCCGCAAGTCGCGGGCTCCGCAGCCGGCGGGTTCAAATTGCTGGATGCTCTTGAGTACCGCGAGTACCTCGTCCTCACCGGCATTCAGTGCCGTGGCCAGTTCGGCGATCGGAGTCTGCAAAAAGCCGGCGGGGGAGAGGTCGTCGATCAGGTTTTCCGCGATCAGCTTGTCATCAGCGGATAGTCCGGTGAGATTCAACTGCCATAGCAGGTGGTCGGCAAGGCCAATGCCGGCGGCATTACGCTGCTCGAGGCCGTTGTCATCACCCTCATGGCTCCCGCTGTAGCTACCGGAGCCATAGATATCATCCCACTGGGTGTCTACCGGCAAGTCGGTGGGGATATCCGCACTCCAGTCCGCTTCTGTTTCTGTTGCGGAAGCGGAGGCTTCGCCTGTGTCACTCTGGTTCGCAGTTGCATCGGGGCTGGAGTCGGCTCCCCTGTCGTCAAAATCCTCGGCGTCTATCTCGAGCATGGGGTTGCTGTCCAGGGCGGACTGAACCTCCTGCTGCAGATCCAGCGTCGACAGCTGCAGCAGTCTGATCGCCTGCTGGAGCTGGGGTGTCATGGTCAGCTGGGTGCCGAGTTTTAACTGCAGGGACTGCTTCATACGGTGGGGTTTACACGCGTTCGGCGGATGAATCGACTTGAACGATGCAGCAGACTACCCCTCGCCTGAGTGGATTACAAGCAATAACTGTGCCTACTACGCGGACACTTTTCCGGTCTGGTGGCGGGGATAGGATTGCTGTTGCGCCCTCTTGCCGTTGCGGGTGATGAGGGCGCAGAGGCGGCTCAGATAGTGAACTCGTGTCCCAAATAGACTTCCCGGACCTGCTGATTGGCCAGGACCTCGGCGGGAGTGCCGGCAGCGATGATATGCCCCTCGCTGACGATGTAGGCTTTCTCGCAGATATCCAGGGTTTCGCGCACATTGTGGTCGGTGATCAGTACACCGATCCCGCGGTCCCGCAGGTGGCGGATGATCTGCTTGATAT
Organism: Microbulbifer aggregans; assembly: GCF_001750105.1. Classification (NCBI taxonomy): domain Bacteria; kingdom Pseudomonadati; phylum Pseudomonadota; class Gammaproteobacteria; order Cellvibrionales; family Microbulbiferaceae; genus Microbulbifer; species Microbulbifer aggregans. The sequence continues at coordinate 1,710 of NZ_CP014143.1, read as the reverse complement.
CGTTGACCGAGATGGGGTCGACGCCGGCGAAGGGTTCGTCCAGCAATACGAAATCCGGGTCAGTGGCGAGTGCCCGGGCGATCTCCACCCGGCGGCGCTCGCCGCCGGAGAGCGCCATTCCGAGGCTGCTCTCAATGTGGGTGATGTTGAACTCCTGTAGCAGCTCCTGGACCGCGTCCTCCCTTTGCGCACGGGAGAGGTTCTTGCGGGTCTGCAGGATTGCCAGGATGTTGTCGCGCACAGACAGGCGGCGAAACACAGAGGCCTCCTGGGGTAGGTAGCCGATGCCCTTGCGGGCCCGTCCGTGCATGGAAAGGCGGGTAATGTCCTGTTCGTCGATGAGTACCTGTCCGGCATCGGCCTGCACGAGTCCGGCAATCATATAGAAACAGGTGGTCTTGCCTGCGCCGTTGGGTCCGAGCAGTCCAACTACCTGGCCGCTGCTAACCTCCACGGAGACGTCCTGGACCACCTTTCTTTTCTTGTATTGTTTGGCGAGGTGTAGTGCTCTCAGCCTTGGCATAGTTCATTCCGCAGTCGTTGTGGGCAGTGCCCATGGGTACCCATTGTGCCGGCAGTGGCCTCAAATCAGGGGGATTCCTGGCCTTCTTCGGGAGTGCTCTGTTCCGGGGTCTTTTTCTCCGGTTTCCAGATCATCTCCACCCGACCATTGCCGGATTGTCCTTTGGCCTGGATCTGTTCGCTGTTCAGGTCGTAATCAATCTTTTCTGCCGACAGGGTGTTGCCGTCACGATCGACATGGGCGTCTCCCGACAGCTGGAGCTCGTCCGCATTGACGCGAAACTCGATGCGTCGGGCCTTGGCTTTAACCGGATTCTGGCTCTCTTGTACCTGCTGCTGGAAGTGGGCCGGCTTGCCAATAGCGATCACTTTCTGAATTTCGCCTTCCGCGGTGCCGTGCACCTCGACCCGCTCAGCGCGGATCTGCAGCGTGCCCTGGGAAATCTGTACATTGCCGCTATAGACGAACAGGTTCTTACCGCGGTTGCCATCGAAATGGTCGGACTTGACCTTGATTGGCTGGTTGCGGTCTTCCGGAAGTGCGAGGGCCTGGGCGCTCAAAAACAGGAAGGCGATGGCGGCAAGAGACCGCAACTGGTTATTGAGTTTCATAGATGCTCTGTACCTCGGAGAGGATTTCCACCCGGTCTTCTTTCAGGAAGGCGCGCAGGCCGCGGCCCTCGGTGCGGTTGGCGCCGGCCGCAATCTTAACAATTTTGTCCGTCTCGGCGTATTCCTGTCGCGGCTTGATGGTAATCGCCGGCGTCTGCAGGTGGATACCGCCGGCTTCGGGCAGCTCCCAGATATTGACGTCACCGCGGAGAACCACTTGCTGACCGTTGTTGTGGGCCACCCCTTTGCGCGATTCGGTGCGCCAGCGCGGCGCGTCTCCCTGGTAGAAGACGATGCGCGGTTCATTGAGGTTCGCGCGATCCCGCCGGGCAAACTGGAAATAGGTAATGCTGTCGGCATCCACCCGGTACGCGAGTTTGCCATCGGTGTTGAAGTGGCGGGTCTTGGCTCCCCGGATAATCAGATCAGCCGCCCGATTGTACTCCTTGGGCGTTGGGCGCTTGCCGAGAAGCTGCTCGGGTGGGCTCTCGGAAAACCAGAGTCCCACGCTGATCAGGGCGACGACGATGGCCAGTGGTAGCCAGGTGCGCATAGGGCTTCTCCTCGGGTGGCCGG